>NZ_JAIVAJ010000001.1 GCF_020171725.1 Halobacillus litoralis
ATATTGAGCAAAAGAGGGTAAGGAGACCTCTTATCAAGGTCATTTAACGGTTTACATAAAGAAAAAATTACAAATAATGGTATTAGCGCACTATAAGACATAGTTTCTCAACAAACTGGGGACAAAGAGCAGAACCTGCTCTTTGTCCCGTTTTGCTTATTAGAGGTGTTCACACTCCTCACGACCGGCTGAAAGATGCTATAATGGTAGAAGATGAGAGGTGACACCCATGGGCAGAAAAAAAGTGCTGACAAAAGAAGATGTATTTACCGTAACGGGTGAAGTGTTGCGGGAAGAGGGACTTCATGGGGTCCATTTTAAAAATATTTCAAACAGGCTTGATGTGGGGAGAAGTACATTATACGAATATTTCTCCAATAAAGATGAACTGCTGCTCGCCTATATGAAACAGCTGATGAAAGAGATGAACGATAAAGTGGATGACATCGAAGAAGATCTCCCGCCGAACCGAAAGCTCTACAGACTGCTCTTAGTGTTACTTGAGCATGCTCAACTTCATCAAATTGATCGAATGATCCGCGACCTTCAGTCGAGTGATAAACATGCGGCGATGTTCTACAGGGATGAGCTCCATATCGACCTGATGAAAACCTATGATCTCATGCAGAAATGGATTGAGGAAGCCAAGCAGACAGGCATATGGAAAACCACTATCGACTCATCTCTGATCGGCGATTTAATCTTTCATTCCATTCTATTTCCGAACCGTGAAAGACTAGGCGTAGAACAAATGGCGGATCAGCTCTTTGAGATGATTGAATACGGCATGGAGGACCGCTCTTGATATAGGAGCGGTTTATTTCGCTTTTTTAGGAGGTGCAAGGAATGAGAATCGCCATTACATACGGGGTGGCTGTTGGTTCAGGTCTGCTCTTTTCGTTCTTACATATACCGCTTGCCTGGATACTGGGTCCCGTGACAGGGTTGTTTCTTTATAAAGTGCTCAGCCATCAGGAAACCGCCCAGTTCCCTGAGGCGAGAAACGCTGCCTTTTCCGTTCTCGGTATTCAGATTGGACTGACGTTTACCGCTGAAACGTTCTCCCTCGTGCTTCCTTACTTCTTTCCTTATACACTACTCAGTATGATCATGATTGCCGTCAGCCTTGTTTGTGCGTACGGGATAGCCAGAAGAACAGCGCTTAATTACACGACAAGCTTAATAGGAGCAGCCCCTGGAGGATTATCAGCCATGATGGCCGTAAGTGACTCCTTCAAAGGAAATACGGTCCTCGTGACCATCTTCCATACGATTCGCCTGCTGTCTGTATTGTTCATCGTGCCCTTTTTGGCTAGCAGGTGGTTTGAAGCGGATGGAACGAGTGAAGCGGCGGATCGGGCTGCAAACGGGCCCTTATGGACGATTGCCGTTTACGTTGTGCTTTTCCTCGTCTCTTATAAGGTGAAGGATTACATCCCAGCGGCACTTGTGATCATTCCGATGCTCGTTGTCGGGGGAATTCAGTCTGCAGGTATTCTGCTGTATGAGTGGCCGACGCTCATCTTCTACGGAGCGCAGGTCATCATCGGGGTGCATCTAGGTCATTCCATTACCATTGAAGACTTGAAGGCTGCCGGGAACTACAGCTTTTATTATTTCGGGCTCGCTTTGATGATGATTGCAACCGGCTGTTTGGCAGGTGTGATCTTGTCAGCCTGGACGGGTATGGGAACTCTGACAGCGCTGTTGGCGCTGGCGCCCGGTGGACTTGTCGAAATGTCGATTACAGCCGGCGAGACCGGAGCGGAACCTTCTATTGTCAGTTCGTTGCAGACGATCAGACTGCTCACGATCGTACTTTTCCTTCCTTTGCTGTTCAAGTGGCTTCTGCCCAAATTAAAGTAAACAGTCCTTTTGACAATATCTCGAATTAAAGATAAAATGGTCCCAAGTAATCAAGAACGAGAGGATGAATCATATGAAGCTGAAGCATATCTTTAAACAAGGGAAGACAAACGATGCGCCCGTGCTGTTGTTATTGCACGGAACGGGTGGAACAGAAGAGGATTTACTACCACTGGCTGGAATGATTGATTCTGATGCCTCCGTCTTATCCGTAAGAGGGAACGTTTCAGAGAGCGGAATGCCCAGGTTCTTCAAACGTCTTCGTGAGGGGGTCTTTGATGAAGAAGATCTCGTCGCCCGGACGGAAGAACTGAACGAATTCCTTGCAGAAGCATCTGAACAGTACGGGTTCGACAGGAAACAGGTCGTAGCCGTTGGATATTCAAACGGAGCGAACATCGCCGGAAGCCTGATGTTCCATTACGCCAACAGCCTGAAGGGTGCCTTGCTGTTTCATCCAATGGTCCCGCGTCGTGGAATTGAGCTTCCGGATCAATCAGGTGTACCGGTCTTTATCGGGGCAGGAGAGAATGATCCAATCTGTCCTGCGCAGGAAACAGTCGACTTGAAGGAGCTTCTCGAGAAAGCGGGGGCTGATGTAACCGATCATTGGGAGCGCATGGGGCACCGCTTGACCGAGTCTGAAGTGATGGCAGGAGCTGAGTGGTACAAAACAAATTTATAAAAGGATGATTGAGTCCTCCTCTACTTTTTTGTATGATGGAAAGACGTACTATGAAGGAGGGGAAGAAATGATCCACAAAGACTGGGAAAACAACCCTACAATCAAGCAGATTGAGTGTGTGCACAACAAGGCAGAGAAGTTCGTTGTTGATTCTGTACTCACTCCAGGGAAAGTATATGATGTGAAAAATGAAAGTGAAGAATTTTATTTTGTCATTGATAACAGCGGCCGCATGGGCGGTTTCTATAAGGACTACTTCAAGGAAGTATAACAGAGGAGCTCAGCGCTTCTCTGTTTTTTTATTTGATACGTCCAGTAGTAGGGGCCTCATTTCGTGTTGATTCAACATGATCCTACAAAATTCCTCTCTCAACGTTTACATAGCAAGCTTTACGGGGAAGGCAAAGTAGATCATTGTTAAGGAGTTGAGGTTTATGATTGTAAACAATGTCCGTATATTTGACCCGTCACAACCGGAAAGCTCGAATGAAGTGAAGGCCTTGGAGTTTGAGGGAGATAAGATCACCCGTATTTACGAGGAACCATTAGAGAACGGGGAAGGCATGATCGAAGGGGAAGGGAAGGTTCTCGCACCTTCGTTCAATGACAGTCATATGCATTTGCTGCGGTTCGGACTCTTGAAGAAAGAGTTGGATCTGACCGAGGTGACGAGCTGGAAAGAAATGAAGGAACTTGTCGAGTCCCATTATGATGAATTGGAAGAGTATGACTGGGTCTTCGGAAAAGGTTTCAATGACGCGAAGTTCACGGATATGGATCGTTTGCTGACAGCGGAGGATCTGAGTGAAATTCAAGTGAACGCCTACATTTATTTCATGCATCAGGATGGTCACGAATGTGTCATCAGCAAGCAGGCGATGGAGCTGCTCGAGAAAGAAGAGGATTTTAAACTTGAGCCTGATGAGTTTAAAGAAAAGGACGAAAATGGACATTGGACAGGAAGGTTTAAAGATACTGCCGTTCACTACATCAAGCATCATTTCTGGGGACGTTCTGTGGAAGATGCGAAGGAAGCGTTGAAGTGTGCCATGCCTTATTTGAATGAAAACGGCATTACGTCCGTTCATACGGATGATATCAACTTTATCGGATCTTATGACAAACTGTGGCAGGCGTACACGGAACTTGAACTCGAAGGTGAACTGCCGATCGACGTTCAGCTCCACCACTATATTTTCAACTTGAATGATTTACATGAATACTTAGAAGCAAATACAAAACGGACAAATGATGGGACGGATCAAGTCAAAGTGGGAGCGGTCAAAATTTTCCTCGACGGAACACAGCGTCTTCATACAGCTGCCATGAGAAACCCTTACCCGGATGCCCCTGAATCTCACGGCCGTCTCATTTATGACCAAGAGCAGCTGAATGAAATGGTGAAAACGGCAAGTCAAAACGGGATGCAGGTGGCGATGCACGCCATCGGAGACCGGGCCGTCGAGCAGGCGATTGTGGCGCTTGAGCAGGAAGAAGCGCACACCGCGCAATTCAGACATCGGATCATTCATGCGCAGACGCTTGCTCCGGACTTGATTCAACGTCTCACGAAGATCAAGCCCTATATCGAAACGCAGCCTTCCTTTTTATTAAGTGAATGGTCCGAGAAAGATCGCTGGACACCGAAAGACATCCTCCCATACTGCGATGCCTTCGAGAGCTTGAAGAAAGAAAATATCCCGCTCACACTGAGCTCAGATTTACCGATCGGTTCCATCAATCCGCTCGAGTCCATCTATGCAGCGGCGACCCGGATGGATTTAGAGGGGCGCCCTGAAGGGGGATGGATGCCTCAGGAAAGGTTATCGGTGAAAGATTCGTACCAAGGATTCACAACATTTCCGGCCGAACTCGAATATCGGGAAGAAGAAAAGGGTAGAATAAAAGCTGGTTATCAAGCGGATTTCGTTTTATTAGACAAACACCCTCTGGAAGTGGAAAAGGAAGATGTTCATCATATACAAGTCTTACAAACGTGGCACCGAGGAAAACAAGTGTATAAAAAGTGACATTTTTCCCTTGCTTTCCTTGTCAACCTTCGTTCCATAAGGGATAATAAAGATATGGTGAAGGAAAGGGGAGGAAGAAGGAATGTCAAAGCTCATTTTAGTGCGCCACAGTGAAACAGAAGGTCAGCATGAAGATTCCCCATTAACAAAGCAGGGTGTAAGGCAGTCACAAACGCTTGCACACTTTCTCAATCGATCTGGTTATGACGTAGACCGCATTATTTCCAGTCCTTTTTTACGTGCGGTGGAAACCATCAAGCCATATGCGCTCAAGAAAGGACTGCAAATCGAGACGGATGAACGGCTTCAGGAACGCATCCTTAGTCATGAACCGCTCGATGATTGGGAAGAGGTCCTTCACGACACTTTTCAAGATCACGACCTCAAGTTGAACGGTGGAGAATCTTCGAAGGAAGCCAAAGAGAGAATCACATCGTTGGTCGATGAATTGGAAGAGAAGAATGAAGGGAATGTCCTTCTTGTCACCCACGGGAACCTACTGGCTTTGCTCCTGCAGAAATACAACCGTGAAATTGGCTTTTACCAATGGAAGCGGCTGTCAAACCCGGATGTTTATGTCGTGCAGAAGCAGGGCGGGGAATATACGGTGCAGCGAGTATGGGATCAGTAAAGCCCGTACACCTAGAATAGAAATATTGCGATTTTTTTCAAGAATCGTTATCATATATTGTGGTGTTTATTTAAGCCTTAACCGGTGAATAGTAATCATAAGCACATAAATAGAAAGAGACGAAGGAGGAGAAATCAATGGCATTCGTAATTACCTCTCCGTGTAAAGATGAGAAAGCTGCGGAGTGCATGGACGTATGTCCAGTAGATTGTATTGAAGAAGGAAAAGATATGTTCTATATTGATCCTGCAATCTGTATCGACTGCGGAGCATGTGAAGCTGTGTGTCCGGTCGAAGCAATCTATATTGAAGATGAAGTACCAGAAGAAGAAGAGAAATACATCGAGATCAACCGTAAGTTCTTCGAAGAGCAATAATACGCACATAACCAAACCGCCCGCCTTGCCGGGCGGTTTTTTAATTTGCGGAAACAAACCGTTCCTTATTCAATAAGCTCTTTCTCGTTACCCTCTCCATTATTTTTATTGTTGAGTAAATGAAGATGACCTGTCAGCCTATTGAAGACCGTGTCCTACCATAATGAATGAATAACCAGATGGTCAACCGGGTAGATACATATAGTAAACCAATATTGGAGGGACTTTCATGACTCAACTAAAGAACGAAACAGCAATCATAACAGGGGCAAGCAGCGGAATTGGTATGGCGATCGCCCATCATTTGGCTAAGCAAGGAGCGAATGTCGTACTTGCTGCACGTCGCTCTGAGCGCCTGAATGAATTAAGTGACGAAATTGAAAACAAATACGGAACGAAGGCGAAAGTCGTCGAGACAGATGTAACGAACAAAGAAGATGTAGAAAACCTCGTGAAGGAATCCTTTGATACATTCGGCAGTGTCGATATTTTCGTAAACAACGCCGGTGTCATGCTGTTATCCTTCTTGAAAAATGACCACGTTGATGAATGGGAACAGATGGTTGATGTCAATATTAAAGGTGTCCTGTACGGGATTCATGCCGCTCTGCCGAAGATGCTTGAGCAAGGTTCCGGTCATATGATCAATGTATCGTCGGTAGCCGGTCACGAAGTATTTCCGTCCAGTACGGTATACAGCGCTACGAAATATGCGGTTAAAGCCCTGTCTATGGGGATGGAAAAAGAGCTTGCCTCAACAAACGTCAGAGTGACGAACATTTCACCAGGAGCCGTGGACACCGAACTGACGGAGCACATCACAGATGGTGAAGTACTGGAAATGTTCAAGGATTCAAGTATGACACCGTTGAACGCAGAGGATATTGCTTCTGCCGTCACATATGCTGTCACGCAGCCGAAAAACGTCAATGTCAATGAAATCATCGTAAGACCCGTGAATCAAGCGTAATACAGAAAAAGGACCGCAGGCATTGGCTGCGGTCCCCTTAATGTATAACCCGGAATTTCTTTTCTTCCTTTTCGATAGCCACTGTAGATACGTCCAAGTGTCGAACGCTCGCAAATGGGGTTGGTCCTTTTTCAAGCTCGTGTTGCAGGTCGTCCAACTTTTCTTGTTCCCCTTGAGCCTCGAGCTCGACGGTACCATCCGGTTTGTTTTTAACCCAGCCGACAAGATCGAGTTGTTTGGCCGTCTGCTGGATAGTGGCTCTGAACCCGACGCCTTGAACGCGTCCATGTACAATATAGTGTCGTCTCTCCATATTCAAAACACCTCCTTGTCCTCGTAGAATAGCATTCCCTGTTGGGAGGGGGAAGAAAACCTTTTTAGAAGGAGAAGGTAGGAATGAAGCAGATTACAATCAGCGAAATCGATGAATTTTTGTTCGGTCATGCAACAAATGAAGAAGCCGGTACGGGGTGTAGCGTCATCATTTGTGAAAAAGGGGCCGTCTGTGGGGTTGATGTAAGAGGCGGATCACCAGGAACGAGAGAGACGGATTTGCTGCGACCGGAAAACCTGGTTGAACGAGTACATAGTGTGTTTCTCTCTGGTGGCAGTGCGTATGGTCTTGAGGTGGCTACTGGTGTCATGCAGGCACTTGAGGAGCGGTCCATCGGTTTTGATGTACAAGTAGCAAAGGTCCCAATTGTACCGGGTGCTATCCTTTTCGACTTGACGGTTGGAAAGCCGGATGTTCGTCCGGATGCTGCCATGGGCTATCAAGCTTCCCAGTCCGCTTTTGATAAAATGCCCTTTCTGTCTGGCAACGTAGGAGCGGGTACGGGGGCGAGTGTCGGAAAGATTCTTGGTCCGAGCTATGCTATGAAAGGCGGAACGGGCTTGTTTGCTGTGCAACTGGGTAAGTTGAAAGTCGGAGCTGTGGTGGGGGTAAATGCATTCGGAGATGTGATCGATTCAGAGAACGGTCAAATCATAGCCGGTGTTCAAAAGGACGGAAGATGGCTGCGGACAGAAGACCTCCTTTTAGAACAGGTAGCAGACAAAAAGACGAACCGTTTCAGTGGCAATACGACAATCGGATGCATTGTCACGAATGCGCGTCTTACGAAATCAGAAGCAACGAAACTCGCTTCGATTGCCCAGGACGGACTTGCTCGAACGATCCGGCCTTCCCACACTTTTGTTGATGGGGACGCGTTATTCTGTCTTGCTTCAGGGAGCGTTGATGTGGACTTGAACGGCCTTTCGTCTGTCGTAACGACCGTTGTGGAGAAAGCTGTATTAGACGGTGTCCGTTCAGCTGTCTCCTCTTATGGACTGCCGGCGCACGAGGATATCAAAAGGAAACATGAACGATATTAATTGGAGGTGCTCGTATGACGAAAGAAACGTGGAAGACGTATAGAGGTCGTGATTTCTCTAAACTTCAGTACGCCTATTACGAACATAAAAAAGGAAAACAGAGGACTGCGCTCATTATGATCCACGGAATTACAGCGGAACTTGAGCATCATAAGAAACTCTCCTCGGCTCTTCAAATGGATGCGGATGTATTTCTTCCAGTCCTTAGAGGGTATGATCGATTGAATAAGCGGGGAGATCTCGACTATTTCGGGCAGTATGATGACGATCTGCTCGATTTTATTCATTATATACAGAAGCAGGGGTATGATACTGTCATTCTCGCAGGTCATTCGATGGGCTGTGCGAATATCTTAAGGCTGATTCATCATCAACCGCAGGCTGCCGATTACTATCTGTTCCTGTCCCCTTTCTTCCATCCGACGCTTCCCGTCTATCGTGACGATGCGACGGATCAGTTCAAACCGGAAACGGACGTCGATTATACGGTGTACAGCAAAAAAGCGATGCTGTTGATGACGCTTCACAAGTTCAATCTCTCTCAGTTCTCTCACAAAACGGTGGCGGAAATACCGGATGAGTTTGAAGGGCACGGGAAATTGTCGTTAAGTTTCAGGCTGCTCGCATCCAGGTTTTTAGAGAAACTTCCTGAGAATCCATTCGAAGGAATGGAGTCACGGGTGATGACGATCCTTGGAGATCAAGATGAAGTGATTCGGCCGGAGGCGTTTCTTCAATGGTATGAAGAGGCGTTTCATCAAAAGGCTCTACTCATCCAGAACACGGATCACAACCACATTTTACACGATGAAGAAATGCACCAGGAAATCGCTGGATGGCTTTCGGATTAGAAAGAAGGAATGGTAATGAAGCCTGTATTCAGTGAAGTGATCAGCTTTAGAGGGACTCACTATGCGTTTGGTAAAGCTCAAGCGGAGCGGTTGAAAGGTTCCCCTCTTCTCTCCTATCATCAAAGCCGCCGTGACCGGTCAAGAAGAAAATACACAGTGGACTTCCTGAAGGCAAGGGAGTTGTTTCTCGATTACGCTCCGAAACTATGGGAAGAGCTGGAGGGGTTAGCCGACGGGCTCCGCTGGTCACTCGATGAGGTGGTCCATGAATACAGCGGATGGCAGCAGGAATGGGAAAAAAGTGGATGCTCGATTTTCACCGCAAAAGATTTCTTAGCGCGGAATTATGATTACCATCCGAAAACCTATGAAGGGCGCTTCCTTCTTTTTCAACCGGATGAAGGGATGGCGACCATCGGGCCGGGCCAGCGGATTATCGGGAGAACCGACGGAATGAATGAGCAAGGCCTTTGTATTGGTTACAATTTCGTAAACCGGATCAAGCCTTTGGACGGGTTGATCTGCTGTACGTTAACCCGGTTCGTATTGGAGACGTGTCGAACGACAGAGGAGGCGGTTTCTCTTTTGAAAGAACTCCCGCACCGACACTCTTTCAACTACGTCATCTTCGACCGCCATCATACCTCCGCCATTGTCGAAGGGTCGCCAAGAGGTGTCGTTTCAAGGTACGGCGCTGTATGTACGAATCATTTCAGCCAGATTCCTCATGAGAACAGGCGGCATTTAGGTGACTCACACGAGCGGTTAGAGAGCCTAAGAGGTCATGAACAGAGGATTGATACGCCCGTTGATGCCTTTCATTTCCTCAACGAAACAGATGGTCCTATATTCGCAAAACAGTATGAGCAGTGGTCCGGCACGATTCATACCGCCACTTATCAAACCCCATCCTTGAAGTTGTGGTTTGGGCTCGGCGGCGATGCAAGACCGGTCTATTTTGATTTCGCCCGCTGGCTCCGAGGGGATCGCGTAACAGTGAAGCGTATCCTCGGTGCATTAGATACAACCGTTAGAATTCCATACACAGAAAAAGACGCAGGGACTTGAGAAACCCTTTACACTCACAGTAAACTATAAGTGGAACCATTTTGTAGAAAAAAGGAGACCGCTTATGACCGTCACAATGACTATGACGAAATCAACATTGTCGTATTTATATGAACGATTAAAAAAAGAAGATGAAAAAGCTGGAGAGAAAATCCTTGATCTCTTAGAAAAAATGGAAGCGGGTCAAAAGAGGATCGGATTTGCCGGGCACTTCTCAGCCGGTAAATCGACGTTGATCAACACCCTACTTGAACGTGAGCTGCTTCCTTCAAGCCCCATACCAACGAGTGCGAATATTGTCCACCTGTCTGAAGGGAAGCCCCATACGACGGCGTATTTCAAGGAATCACCTCCTTCAAGATTTGAAGGGGATCTTCCGTTTGAAACGGTCAAAGCCCTTTGCAAGGATGGAGGACAGATAACGAGGGTCGATATTACAAGGGAGGGTACAGGTCTGCCTCTGAATGTAACGCTTCTGGATACACCTGGTGTCGATTCAACGAACGACGCAGACCGGTTAATTACGGAATCTTCCCTCCATACGATGGACTTTTTGTATTATGTGATGGACTACAATCATGTTCAATCTGAAGTGAACCTGCAGTTCCTGCTCGAAATGCAGGAGCGGAATACACCATTTTCCATTGTCATCAACCAGATCGATAAACATTCCGAAGACGAACTTCCCTTCGATTCCTTCAAGCAAAGCGTATCAGATTCCCTTGCTCAGTGGGGAATCATACCGGAGTCCATCTACTTCGTGTCATTGAAAGACTTCAATTTCCCTCGTAATGAATGGGAATCATTGAACGAGGATTTCAGGCGTCAATTTACCCATTCTGAAAACGCTGACCAGCCTACTGAGGAGAAAGCCGGACAGATTCTGACTGAGAGTTTACGGCAGAAACTGAGTATCCTGGAGGAAGAATGGAGCGAGTTGGATGAATCGATTCAGGAAATCGCATCGTCTGTTCCAGATCAAGCTAAGCATCATTACCGTTCTTTTGAAGAGGTGAAAGAGGAAGCGGAGACACTCTTTCAGGAGCAGGTGCGTTCGTTTATTAAAAATGCCTATTTAATGCCGGGTCGTCTCCGTGACGATGCAGAGTCTTTCCTTCATTCGACTCAACCTGGATTCAAGGTGGGCTTTCTATTCTCTAAAAATAAAACAGAAGTAGAAAAGAATGAGAGAGAACAAACGTTTTATGATGAGCTCTGTAAGGTGGTGGAACAAAACCTTGTCTGGCCGCTGCGCGAGCGGATGTTTTCTGTGATGGAAACGCTCGATCTCCAAAGTCACAAGGTACAAGAGGTCGTCCAGAAACCGTTCCGCTATGATCGGAAGCGTCTTCATGAGCTGATCGAACCCGGCGCCCAGGTGACTGGCGCTTATGTGCTGCGCTATACCGAACAAGTAGCAAATGACTTGAAATCAAAGATGAAAGCACATATAGAAGCGTGGCAGAAAGCACTGCTTGAAGAGTTAAATCAAGAGTCAGAATCAAAAGAAAGCGAACATTCCAAGACTTATGACGCCGTTCAGAAGATGAAAGCACTCGAGGAGCAACAAGAATGTGTACAAGAGGACATTCATCATCTCAAACAGAGGTATCAAGACTGGTTAGACCATCCGGCACCTACGGAAGATATTCTTACCCTTGTTGAGACTGATTTACAGGATAGGCGAAACAAAATCATCAGCATGGATCCAGGTGACGTTGTCCAAGAGGAGAAAGAATATAAACAGGAAGAGAACGTGACACAAGATCCAGAGCGCGTTTCAACGACAAAAGGCGAAGTGCTTGAGACCATGGACCATCTTGTTCAGACAGCAGGAGACATCGACGGTCTTGAGGAGCTGTTTCGTCACTTGGAAGAAAAACGAAACCGTCTAGAGAAGCGGCGCTATACGGTGGCTTTGTTCGGAGCCTTCAGTGCTGGGAAGTCTTCGTTTGCGAACGCTCTACTAGGAGAGCCTCTCCTTCCGTCGTCCCCTAATCCGACGACGGCAACCATCAATAAGATTTCGCCTCCAGAGGAAGGGTTCGATCATAAATCGGTCAAAGTGGAAGTGAAGAGGGAGAGTGAACTGCTGGATGACCTTTATGCCGCATTAGGGAAAAGGAAGGCCGAAACGGATTCGCTTGATCACCTTTATCACGAGATTGAAAGGATGAATGACGAATCGTGGAACGACTTGAACCAGAAAAACAGATCCTTTATCCGTGCTTTTCAGGAAGGGTATTCGGAAATGAAAGAGCGGATCGGTACCACGTTTCGGATTGAGGAAGAACACTTTGAATCGTATGTCTCCGATGAACGCTATTCCTGTTTCATCGAATCCATGGAGCTTTTCTATGACAGCTATTGGACGAGAAAAGGGATCACGCTTGTTGATACACCAGGAGCGGATTCTGTGAATGCCCGCCATACGGACGTGTCGTTCGAATACATTAAAGATGCCGATGCGGTCTTGTTTGTGACGTACTATAACCATCCGTTTTCAAAAGCAGATCAGTCCTTCCTGACTCAACTTGGGCGCGTGAAGGACAGTTTCCAAATGGATAAAATGTTCTTCTTGATCAACGCAAGCGATCTCGCTTCATCTGACGAAGAACTTCAGTCGGTGGAATCGTATGTACGTGAACAGCTGCAGAACTTCCAAATCAGAAATCCCCGCCTCTTCTCGCTATCCAGTAAAAAGGCGCTGGAAAGGAAGCGGTCAACGGGCGAGGCTGCGCCGGGCCTCCAACGATTCGAGCAGCAATTCGAAGCGTTTTTAGATGAAGAGCTTCAGCAGGTCATCATCGAGTCGATGTGGGAGGACATGGACCATATCGTCGAAACGATGAAGTCGTTCATCGATTATGCCCGTCTGAATGAAGGAGAACGGGCTGAGCAGCTGTCAAGGCTTCGGAGCGGCCGTCAATCGGCTGAAGAACTTTTGAAGAAAATGGATCCGTCTTCTGAATACAATAGGATTCAGAACAAAACCGAGAAGCAGGTTCACTACGTGCACGAACGAATGATGCTGAATGGAAACGACCTGTTCAAACAGCATATCAATCCAGCTACGGTAAGCGGAAAACAGGATACACCAAAAGAAGAGTTGAAACGAGCCATTCGAGAGCTTGATGGAGAGGTGGACTATGAAAGGAAACAGGAGCTGCGTGCGGTAAGCCTTCGCTTGGAGCGGATGGTTGAAGAACGTATGCAAGAGGAAAAAGAGCGGATTACGAAAGAATTAAGAGCGATCCAAGACCATCTTTCTCTGCAAATGCCCGAATGGGAGTCGGTACAGGTTCCGTCGTTCCACCTTCAACGATTTTTTGCAGAGCAAGAGATCAAACAAATGGTGAAGATGTTCCGTAACACACGTGCCTTCTTCGAGAAGAATGAAAAAGAAGCGTTGAAAGACGCCATGCTTGAGAGTCTCTCACCTAAGTTGAAGCGTACACTGAACAAAGAGCAGACAGAAATCGAATCGTATTACCAAAGGGTTTGGGACGAGCGCTACGACTATTGTCAGAAACAATGGCTCATCCAGGTCGATGCTACCTTTGAAAGACTCGTGCATCGCCTGGAACACTCTGTTCCAGTAGAGAATTTGGAAGCGGCTTACGACAAGGTGAAAACGTTGGTTGTTCGTTCTGATTCATAATGGAACTGCATAAGCTAGTGGTAACCTCCTCCAAAGCGAAGGATTCTTCCTCCTTCTTCGCTTTGGGGGTTTTTTTCATAAAGATTGGGATCCATTCATATGATTCCTTAAAGGAGGGAGTAGATTGAGCATGACCTATTATAGACAGACGTACGCTTCAGAAACCGCACACGTCACTTTTCTTTCAAGTCCTCTGGCACCGAAACTGAAGGGAACGATGCAGTTTTATCAAATGCCATATGGTGTGGAAGTCTTCGTTCAGGTGGAGGGTCTTCCGGAATTCAAGAAAGCGAAGTCCAAGCAGGTTGGACCTCACGGCTTTCATATTCATGAAAAAGGGGCATGTGAAATAGGCGACGGGAAAGATCCCTTTACGAGTGCTGGAGGCCATTGGAACCCGGACGGCGAACCCCATGGGAATCATGCTGGAGATTTTCCTGTTCTGTTTTCCCATAAAGGAAGGGCGCGTATGATCTTCTTTACCGATCGATTCAACGTGAAGGATATCATTGGAAAAGCGGTCATCATTCACGAAGGTCCGGACGACTATCAGTCACAGCCAAGTGGTGCTTCAGGGAAACGCATTGCCTGTGGCGTCGTAGAAAAAGGATAAATATTGGTATAAATGGGAAGAGGTTTGTATATACTACTTGTGTAGGCTGTTAAGAGCGCTGCCTTGACTTCACCGGTGAGTCATAGTATAGTTATCTATAAGGAAAAAGAATACCAAACCCAAAAGTCACCTATTATAAAGAGTGATCAACGCGATTGGTACTTTTTATAATATGTGATTTTTTCTATTTTGCAAAACGCATATTAATTTTAAGAAATATTGGAGGATCCATTCCTATGAAAACAGGTACAGTGAAGTGGTTCAACGCGGAAAAAGGTTTCGGTTTTATCGAGGTGCAGGGAGAAGACGACGTATTCGTTCACTTCAGCGCAATCAATGAGGAAGGCTTCAAGTCCCTTGAAGAAGGTCAGGCTGTAGAGTTCGAAGTTACAGAAGGCAACCGCGGACCACAAGCTGCAAACGTTAAGAAACTGTAAAGACAACATAAAAAAAGACTGGCTTTTTGGGAGTCAGTCTTTTTTACATAATTTATGTCTAGAGGAGGCTCACCGATGGCGTTCGGTAAAAAGAATCAGGCAGAAATTAAAGAAGAAGACACAAAAATCTGGGTATGTGAATCCGACGATTGTAATTGCTGGATGAGAGATAACTTCAGAACGAATGAAGAAAACACTTGTCCGATGTGTGGAAGCAAAATGGTACAAGAAAACAAAGTTTTGCAAGTTGTTGAGAATAACAGCCTTTATTACAAAAATAAATAATGCGTAAAAAGCGGCAGCCTTATGAGGCTGTCGCTTTTTCGTTTATTGAAAGAGAGTGAAGGGAAAAGTTATACATTAGTTGAAGGAGGGAACAAGATGGATCACCAATTAGAGCAGGTCATCACGACAAAAGAAGAACTTCGCAAAAAGACGATTCATGCGATACTTGAGCAGTTTGACGGTCATCTTATGAAACTGTCGAAATCGAGCCGTAAAAAGAAATACGATAAAATGCGTATGGATCCTTACAGCTTCTTCAGGGGAAGTGCCTATTTATTTTTCTTCGACGTCACGGACTTGCCGTTCGCTTTTCATACGGCGGATGACAAGCCGACGTGGATCATGGGGGACATGCATGCCGATAATTTCAGTGGCTTTCAGAATGAAGACCACCAAATCGTCTTTGATGTAGATGATTTCGATGAGGGCTACCTGGGCTCTTATTTATATGACGTCCTTCGCATGACGACAAGTATCCGGTTGATGACCTCAAGTCATGGTTGGACGGAAGAAGAACAGGATGATTTTGTCCATAAATACTTAAAGACCTATGTGAAACAATTGGAGTCGTTTCATAACGGGGAAGAGAACCCTGTCGACCTCTCCTTCACCGCCGAAAATACGAAAGGTCCGATTCGAAAGACGTTGAAGAAGCTTGAGAAGCGGAAGCAGACGCATGAATTGGATAAACAGACGATCGTCGATCATGATTCCATACGTTCATTTGATATTGGCAAAGAGAAACTTTCCTCTGTCTCGAAACAAGAGCGCAATGACCTTCGAAATGCCTGGGGCGACTACATAGCTTCGCTCGACCCAGATGCGAGACAGGAAGACTCCTTTTATGAGATCAAAGACGTCGTGAAGAAGAAGGGTTCAGGCATCGGATCGACAGGTCTCGAACGGTATTATATCTTAATTGACGGCCATGATTCCGATCAACATCACGATGATATCATTCTGGAAGCGAAAGAAGCGCGTACACCGATTCCGGCTTATTTCTTCACTTATGATGAACAATTTTGGCAGGATAACAAACACCAGGGCAGGCGGGTCGCACATACCCAAAGAGCCATGCACCACAAAGCGGATCCATATCTCGGATATTTCTCCTTCAATGGGCGTGACTTTTATGTACGGGAGCGGTCTCCATTTTCAAAGGAGCTGAAGGACAAGCATTGGGAGGACTATAAAGACGTCAAACGGACCGTGAAGACGATGGCGAAGATCAGTGCGAAAGTCCATGCGCGTGCCGATCAGGACATCGAAGAGGGTGTGATGAGCTACCACAGCGAGGAAGCGATATTAGAATCAATCGGAAAAGATAAGAAACTGTTCCGTCATCAGCTTAATGTCTGGTCGAGATATTATCAGTCTGTCGTCGAGCAGGACTTCGAATTGTTCAAACAATGGCTGGTAGAACAAGAATACTTCAAATCCTGATTGTTATCCCCTCCGGTACAATGATATAATCGATCTGGTGTACTTTTATAAACTGGAGGATTTCTATTATGCTAAACGTAAACAACGTAAGTCTTCGCTTTGGTGATCAGAAGTTATTTGAAGACGTTAATATAAAATTCACACCCGGTAACTGTTACGGGTTGATCGGAGCAAACGGTGCGGGTAAATCCACGTTCCTTAAAATTTTGAGTGGTGAATTGGAACCTCAAACAGGTGAAGTCTCGTTGAAGAAGGATCAGCGACTTGCTGTATTGAAACAGAACCACTTTGAGTATGACGAGTACAAAGTTCTTGAAACGGTCATTATGGGTCACACACGCCTTTATGATGTCATGCAGGAGAAAGATGCCATCTATATGAAAGGTGAATTTACAGAAGAGGACGGCATGCGTGCTGCTGAACTTGAAGGTGAGTTTGCTGAAATGAACGGTTGGGAAGCGGAATCAGACGCTGCACGTCTCTTAACGGGACTCGGCATTACTGAAGACCTTCACGACAAGCAGATGGCAGACCTTCAAGGTTCTGAAAAAGTGAAAGTGCTTCTTGCGCAGGCGCTGTTCGGTAATCCGGATGTTCTTCTTCTCGATGAGCCGACCAACCACTTGGACATTAAAGCGATCCAATGGCTTGAAGATTTCTTGATCGACTTTGAGAACACTGTGATCGTCGTCTCGCACGACCGTCACTTCCTGAATAACGTTTGTACCCACATTGCAGACCTTGACTTCGGTAAGATTCAAGTTTATGTCGGAAACTATGATTTCTGGTATGAATCCAGTCAGCTTGCTATGAAGATGTCTCAAGAGCAGAATAAAAAGAAAGAAGAAAAAATCAACGAGTTGAAAGAGTTCATCGCACGATTCAGCGCGAATGCCTCCAAGTCGAAACAGGCGACTTCCCGTAAGAAGCAGCTTGAGAAGATTTCACTCGATGATATTCAGCCTTCTTCACGTAAATATCCGTATATCGCCTTCAAGGCCGACCGTGAAATCGGTAATGACATGCTGACAGTCGAGAACTTGTCTAAGACGATCGATGGCGAAAAAGTACTGGACAACGTAAGCTTCACATTGAACCCGAATGATAAAGTCGCGCTTGTCGGGGCAAATGAAGCGGCTAAGACGGCTTTATTCGAAATTCTGATGGGGAACATGGAAGCAGACGAAGGAACATTTAAATGGGGTGTCACGACGTCTCAGAGCTACTTCCCGAAAGACAACTCCGAGTTCTTCGAAGGATCGAAGCTGAACCTTGTAGAATGGTTGAGACAGTATTCACCGGAAGACGAAACGGAAACATTCCTAAGAAGCTTCCTTGGAAGAATGCTCTTCTCAGGTGAAGAAGCACTGAAGAACGCGAGCGTTCTTTCAGGAGGCGAAAAAGTTCGCTGTATGTTGTCTAAAATGATGCTCTCTGGTTCCAACGTTCTTCTGCTCGATGAACCAACAAACCACCTTGATCTTGAATCCATTACGTCCTTGAACAAAGGATTGATCAACTTCAAAGGTTCGGTCATCTTCGCTTCACACGACCATGAGTTCATTCAGACGATCGCCAACCGTATCATTGAGATTACACCAAGCGGTAAGGTCATGAACAAAGAAATGACGTATGATGAATACCTTGAGGACAGCGACGTTCAAAAGCAGCTCGCTTCCATGTAAAGAGAAAGTCTGCCTGATGAGGCAGACTTTTTTCTTTTTTTAATCGTTTCCGTAAAAGTCGAATCCAACCCAAAGCCCTGTGTACAACGTGTCATATTCTACCGAATGGACAAGCTTGGGGGCTTGTTTTGATTGAAAATGACATGCGTTTTTGGGTATGTCATCTCCTTGCAATTTTCCTGTTATGATTGATAAGAAACTGTTATTCTCCTGTTCTTCCCTTCCGGTTTGAATCTGATAATGTTGTAGCCATAAGGTTATCCGATGGGTAACACCTACTTATGGGGAGGCAGATTAATGAAAAAAATGATTGTTTCAACATTGATGACTGTTGCGTTTGTTCTTCTTATGGCTACTGCTGTCCATGCCGATTCTTATACGATCAAGAAAGGTGACACACTTTGGGGTATTGCCGAAAAGTACAACGTTACGGTCCATCAATTGAAGAGCTGGAACAACCTCTCATCGAATCTCATTTATCCGAGTCAAACTTTAGAGCTTTCTCAAAAAACGCAGGCGGCTTCAACATATAAAGTGCGAAAAGGCGATACGCTGTGGTCGATCGCAGAAGCGGGCGGAACGACGGTTCAGCACCTCATGAACAAAAATGACTTGTCCTCTACCGTCATCCATCCAGGTGAAGTTCTCGTTACAAGCGGTCAGGGATCCTATGCAGCAAGCTCACAGTCATCAAAGCCAGCTGAAACGAAGACACAGTCATCGTCCTCAACGAGTTCGACTCAACAAACGTCACAAGCAAGTGATGCTGTACATACCTTTACGGCAGAAGCTACGGCCTATACGGCTTTTTGTAACGGATGCAGCGGCGTAACAGCGACGGGCATCGATTTAAGGGCCAATCCGAACCAAAAAGTCATTGCCGTTGACCCGAATGTGATTCCTTTAGGATCTAAAGTCCATGTAGAAGGCTATGGAACGGCGATTGCCGGAGACACAGGAGGAGCCATTGATGGGAACCGGATCGATGTATTCATCCCTAACCGAAGTGAAGCTTTACAGTTCGGAAGAAGATCGGTGACGGTCAAAGTATTAAGTAATTAAGTAAAACCCCCTTACACGCGTAAGGGGGTTTTTTATGTAGGGAACGACGTAGCATTCATAAAGCTAGCGTTTTCGTTTCGCTTTTTGATAGACTTAAACTCAACTATACATACTGGAGGGATGATCGTAATGAAAGCAATCGTACATGAAGGAAAAGACGGATTTGAAGGTTTATCTGTACAAAACGTAGAGGAGCCTTCCGTATCGGAAAACGAAGTGAAAATAAAGGTGAAGGCAGCGGGCATGAATCGTCGTGATGTCGCGGTCGTAACGAAGCGGCACAAGGGTGCATCAGAGCCTTTAATTCCAGGCTCTGATGCTTCAGGTATTGTAGTAAAAACCGGAGAACACGTCACACGTTTTGCTGTCGGGGATGAAGTGATCGTCAATCCAGGCTTAGGATGGAAGCATAACAGTGACGCTCCTCCTGAAGGATTTGAAATCGTCGGACTTCCTGATCACGGGACGTTTGCGGAGTACTATACGTGTACAGACGAGCACGTAGAGAAAAAGCCTGGACATCTTTCTTTTGAGGAAGCGGCTGTACTGCCTCTAGCTGCGCTTACTGCGTATCGCGCGCTGTTTACAAAAGGAAAATTGAAAGAAGGACAGACGGTTATGCTGCCTGGTATCGGGAGCGGCGTTCTGACCTGTGCACTCCTTTTTGCCAAAGCAGTCGGAGCACGTGTAATCGTAACCTCTCGTTCTGAGGAGAAGCTGAGTAAGGCGAAGGAACTCGGAGCGGATGTGGCGGTCCTGACAGAGCATGACTGGGCGGAGGAATTGAAGGGTGAAACCGTAGATTTGCTGCTTGAAAGCATTGGGAAAGCAACATTTGAGAAGTCACTTGGAATCATCCGAAAAGGAGGAACGATCGTCACATTCGGGGCGACAACAGAAGACGAAGTGACCTTTAACATCCGCCAGTTTTTCTATGGTCAATACCAACTTCTCGGCTCAACGATGGGGAGTGCGGAAGAGTTGAAAGAAATGCTCACGTTTGTTGAGGAGCATCAGATTAAGCCTCAACTGGATCGAACGTTCAATCTCGATGACTATCAGCATGCTTTTCAGTACATTCAACAAAGTGAAAACTTCGGAAAAATCGGCTTCAAAGTCAGGGATTAATTCTTATTGATACTTAGTAGCAACTCCGAATGATCCAATAAAAAACCGATCATCAACCGAACGAATGTGCGTATTAGTGGACAACAAACCCTCTCTTTCATGTAAAATATATGTAACTATACATAGAGGGAGGGGAGAACGTTGTCACACAAAAACAACCCGAAACGTTTTGCACTCAACATGAGCGCGGCGCAGTTCACAAAGTTTTACATTATGCATCTACTGCAAGTCTCTCAGCCTAAGATCAGCGAACATTTTAAAGCAGAGTTCAAGAAGCTTACAAAGAACTGGATTCCGGCACCATCCACTTTGCTGGATACGCTTCATGAGATGACAGAAGAAGGGTTATTATACCGCAAAGAAGATTATAAGTCACATGAGAAAAAAAGGCAGAAGGTGTACTGGTACTACTTAACGGACCAAGGGAAAGAAGAGTTCGACGTACTGAAGAAACGTTATAAAATCCTTTTCGAAGAACAAATCGATATATTAGAACGCATTATGAAAGACGTTTATCGCTAATGCATCAAGGAGGATCACCGATGAAATGGAGCGTCTTGGATCAAACCCCCATATCTAAAGGGCAGACGGCCACAGAAGCGTTGCAGGAGACGATTGAGCTTGCCCAGTGGACAGAAGAGCTTGGGTTTCATCGCTACTGGGTGGCCGAACACCATAATACGAATGGCCTTGCCGGAAGTTCGCCGGAGATTTTAATCGGGCAGATCGCAGCCCGTACCCATCGGATCCGTGTCGGATCCGGTGGCGTTCTCCTGCCCCAATACAGTCCGCTCAAAGTGGCTGAACAGTTTCGTATGCTTGAAGCCTTCTATCCTGGCAGAATAGACCTCGGAATGGGACGTTCACCTGGCGGCGGAAAGAAAACGCGGAACGCTTTGACAGATGGTCTGGAAAAGTCTTTGAGTTCGTTCTCACGTCAGGTTAAAGAGGTCCACCACTTTTTATACGACGATGTACCGAAAGGACACGATCATTACGGTGTACACGCAAGGCCGGATACGGCGAGCCAGCCGGAGACGTGGGTGCTAGGGCTGACAGAGCGCGGCGCAAAGCATGCAGCTGTGAACGGGACAGGCTTTACCTTTGGTCATTTTATCAATCCGGCGTTTGCTGAAGACGTCTTGAATACGTATCGAGAAAGATTCAAGCCTTCACGCGCCTTTTCCACCCCACACGTGAATGCAGCCATTTTTGTCATATGTGCGGAAACGGAAGAGGAGGCCGATGAGCTGGCATTAAGTCAGGACATGTGGCTTTTGCAGGTTGAAAAAGGTCTGGACACGCGGGTTCCGTCCGTAGAGGAGGTCAAAGCCCATTCCTTTACCGAGCGTGAAAAAGAAAAGATCAAGGAAAATCGTAAACGGTGTATCATCGGGACGAAAGAATATGTTCACGAGAAGCTTTCAGAGCTTGCGAATAAGTACGGCGTAGATGAATGGCTCATCATCTGCAATATTTTCGATTTTCAGAAGAAAAAGGAGAGCTACCGTCTCCTGACTGAATGAAGTGACGTTAAAAAGAATCCGCGAACACCCAGACCATCTTCCTTCTTTTTTCATATAAAGAAGAAAAGGAGGGAATGGAAATGAGTCAAGGTTATGGTGGAGGATTTGCGTTACTTGTTGTTCTGTTTATTCTACTTGTGATCATCGGGGCTTCCTGGTGGTACTAAGATCCTTAGCGGGCTGATTCATTCCGCCCGGCACGAACCCGGACGATGCGTCGTCCGGGTTTTGTTATGACTGCCTCTGTTTACTTTTTTGATACATAATGGTGAACATTGTCGATTTAACAGCCAGTTTTGTGTAAACTAAGGGGTGGAGTATTATTGTGTGTAAAGGAAGGCGGAATATCATGACTCAATTACGGTTAGGTACAATTGAGACAGCAGTCGTCAAGAAGAAAATCACGAACGGATTCGTACTGACAATCGGGACAGAAGAAATTGTTCTACCTGATGAAGCTGTTGTAGACGAAATAGAACTGGAACAAGAAATAGACGTATTTTTATATGCTGATAAAAAAGGAAAGATGACAGCGACAATGGAGGAGCCGGTCGCGACAAGAGAGTCCTATGGCTGGGCTGAAGTCGTAGAAGTTCTGCCGATCGGCGCTTTTGTTGACATCGGACTCGAGGATAAGGAAATTCTCGTATCAAAAGATGATCTCCCGCTTCTTCAATCGGTATGGCCAAAAGCAGGAGATCACCTGTTTGTCAGCCTCGAAGTGGATAAAAAAGGACGACTCTTAGCAGAACCGATCTCTGAAGAAGAAGTGATGGATGACTTAGAGCGTGCGCCTGAGAACCTGATGAATCAAGAAGTCACAGCCCGCGTGTACCGCGCTACGAAAGCAGGGTCCGCCGTTCTTACAGGAGAGGGATATAGAGGCTTCATCCATCCAACAGAACGGAAAGACGAGCCAAGACTTGGCGAGACCGTTCAGGCAAGAGTCATCGATGTGAAAGAGGATGGAACGATCAACTTGTCCCTGCGCCCTCTGAAACAGGAAAGCCAGAAGGAAGATGCGGAAGTCATTTTCGACTATCTTCAGGAAAATGATGGAGTCATGCACCTGCACGACAAGAGCGATCCCGACGAAATACGTGACACGTTCCAAATTAGTAAAGGCGCTTTCAAGCGAGCGTTAGGAAAGCTCATGAAAGAAAATAAAATCGAACAAAAAGATGGACGAACCGTCATTAAACACGACTCTTGATTCAAACTTAGTAGCAACTCCGAACACAAATTTAAAAAACAAATCAATAAGCCTCCAGGAGTTGATCTCCTGAGGCTTATTTTAGTATTCGTAATGCTTGACCAGCCCGCTATCAAATTCCACATCAAGAGCAAAATTCTCAAAGGAAGTCTTCAAACCTAACAAGTTCAATACCTCTTGAACGACTTCTTGTTCAGGTGTATCCTCATCGAAACTCATTTCACTTAAACGGGGGGAGAGCTGATTAAACGCTTCTTCACCCATAATACGCTGGTCTTTTAATTCTTGAATCTCAGCGATTTTTTGATACTGATCAAAATGTACTTTGTAGCTCAATGCTTTTTCATAATCCACCAAAAGGTTAAATCGAATGTAATTGAACAGAGGCTCTGTCTGATCACTTTGATCGTAACTTATGGGAGTGGTATCCAAGGGAGGGTCCTCGACTGCTTGTTGGTTCTGTCCACATCCGGTCAGCAAGAAGAGAACCAGGAGCACGATATATATCCTCATTCTTTTCCTCCTCTCTATGCTTTTCCATCAGGATGCCCGAATACCGGAAAGTTCATAAGGCTGGAGCACAACATTTTTTGAAGGAGCCTCATTGGTGTTAAAATGGGGTTAAGAAAGATACCTCATAAAGGAGGAGAAAAGGTGAGAAAATCAATGCTGTGGTTAACTGTCGTAGCTGCCGTCCTCCTCGTCGTCATCGCTCCATGGACCGTGAACCGATTATCAGGAGAAAGCGCAGGATCGACTTCTTCGGATTCTCTTACGGTACAGACACATGATGGGGAGAGCAAGACGTACACGCAAAAAGAATTAAAAGAAATGCTCACGGACATTCAATATAAAGTGACACAACAGGATGGAACAGAAAAAGCGTTTGATAATGCATACTGGGATACGAAAGAAGCTGGCATTTACGTTGATATCGTTTCAGGGGAGCCGCTTTTCAGTTCTACGGATAAGTATAAATCCGGAACAGGCTGGCCAAGCTTTACGAAACCGCTGGAACCCGACAATATCATTACGAAAGACGACCCTGGAATCTTTGGAGTCCGTACCGAAGTTCGAAGCAAGCATGGCGATTCCCATCTCGGACACGTTTTTGAAGACGGACCTGAACCAACCGGTCTCAGATACTGCATGAATTCAGCTGCTCTTGAGTTTATTCCAAAGGATGAGCTTAGTGATCGTGGATATGGAGAATACGAAAGACTTTTTGATTAAAGGATAGCCTTGAGGCTGTCCTTTTTTCGTGCTATTACAAAAGGAGACGATCGATTCAATTTGAGCAATCTATATTTTCCTTATATGATAAAGGAAATACATAGGAGGTTTTTGAATATGGTTACCTTAAGGGGATTAACACAAGGCGAGTTCGATTCGGTGATGAAGGATGAAATGAAACACTACGCAGGTGAGAAAGTAAAGGCTGGTACGTGGACCGAAGATGAAGCGATGACGCTATCTAAGGAGACCTTTCAAAATCTATTACCAGACGGTCACAAGACAAGACATCACGACTTTCTCGGCATTGATCATGATGATGTCTTCATCGGGTATTTCTGGTATAACTTTGATCCGGAGCATAAACAGAAGCAGGCTTTTATCTACAACTTCCTGATTTTCGAATCAGAGCAGGGAAAAGGCTACGGAGAAGCTGCATTAAGAGCGCTCGAAAGTTACCTTAAAGGTCAAGGGGTAGATAAACTAGCCTTGCACGTATTCGGGCACAATCAGCGTGCCATCAACTTGTATAAAAAGCTTGAGTTCCAAGTGACGAATATCAATATGTCCAAGCAACTTTAAAAAGGAAAGTTGACAGAAAAATTGAGAACTATTATCATTTATTTAGAAACGAAAAGTAGGTGAGAGTATGGAAAAGGTTCAATCAGATTTAGCAAAAGTGATTCGTGAGCGCCGCTCCGTAAAAAATGGCTATACAGACAAGGAAGTACCCGCTTCCTTAGTAAAAGAATTATTAGAGGATGCTCGTTGGGCTCCCACGCATGGCATGCGTGAGCCTTGGCGTTTTATCTTCATCTCTAGTGAAAGAAAATCATCATTTGTAGAGGATTTCGTAAGTCTTTTCCCTAAGGACCAGCAGGAACAGAAGCGTGAAACCTTCAATAGGCCTGCCGCTTTCCTATTTGCGGTCATGAACGAGGATCCTCGTCAGAAGCAGTGGGAGGAAAACTTCGCAGCCATAAGCTGTATGCTGCAGAACTTCCAGCTTCTTGCATGGGAAAGAGATCTCGGCGTCTGCTGGAAAACACCTCCTCAAATCAATGATCCTAAATTCCGTGAGATGATGGGTGTTCAACCAGGTGAGAAAATAGTCGGGTTCATTCATTTAGGTTACTTTGATCAGGAACCGAAGCAGAAAACCCGTAAACCGGTTGATGACATCTTCTCAACCTATTAACATATGAAACCCACTTCTTTAGCGAGGAGTGGGTTTATTTATGAAAGGTTACGCTTCGCTATCACAAGGGTATGAAAATACTGAGGAGAAAGGAGACCCATCCATGAACTTTATTGCTCTAGACTTCGAGACGGCTAATTCATCAAGAAGCAGCGTCTGCTCAATCGGCCTGGTCGAATATGAAGACGGAAAGATGAAACGCGAATATTACCGTCTCGTTAAGCCTAAACAAAGCTATTTTGCCCCTATCAATATAAGCATTCACGGAATAAGACCTGAAGATGTAGAAGATTCCTATGAGTTTCATGAACTGTGGGAAGAGGAAATAAAAGAGATCATCGAAGGGAAGCTTGTGATTGCCCATAACGCCCAGTTCGATATGTCCGTGTTACGCGCTGTACTCGACCAGTACAACCTTCCTTATCCGATGATTGCCTTTAACTGTACGGTAAACATCTCGAAAAAGACGTGGAGACTGCCTAAATACAACTTGAAAGCCGTTTCCGACCATCTGGGAATCGACTTGAATCACCACCAGGCTCTTGATGATGCCAGGGCTTCCGCGAGAATCTTTTTAGAAGCCGCTAAAGAAATGAAAGCAGCAACAGCCAAGGAGCTTGTTGAGAAGACGCAGACCTCTAATGGGATGATGTATGAAAATAGCTACGAACCAGCTCGAAAGCAGGCACGCCGCCGCAAGAAGCCATCGTCCGTCCCGTATATGGCTGCGACCCAAGCTGACACATCCCATCCCTTTTACGGATCAAGTTTTGTTTTGACAGGTCGGATGAAGGGCTTGAAGAGAGAGCAGGCGATTGAGAGGATCCAGCAAAAGGGTGGAATTGTCCATACGAACGTAGAATCGACGACGAATTTTGTTGTGATGGGGGAAACAACCTATCAAGACTACCTGAACGGAAATAAGACGATTAAAATTGAACAAGCCGAACAATTACTTGCTCAAGGTCACTCGATTGAGCTGATCGATGAAAAAGGATTTAAAAACCAGCTGAACGAGAAGGGTTAATGTCTCTTCGTCAGCTGGTTTTTTCTTTTCAAAAGGATAGGATGAACGGCTTTCAGCGTAAGGGGAAGTTCGCCGAGGTTGATGCCCGCTCCGTAATAAAAGGACTGCCAGACCACCTTTGTACAATACTGGATTTCAGGAGTGCTGCCTAAACCCGTGTTCACTTTGTACAACGCACTTGGAAATTGTTTATATAAAGACTCTGCGTAAAGGGCAGCTTCGTGACCTACTTCAAGTTCATGAGGAGCATAGACGTCGATCCTTCTCATGAATTTTTCATAGTAATGCTCAAGAGGATCCTTTACAAGACCTGCTGGTACAGAATGGATGACGTGCTCATCTGTCGTTACGATGCCGACGTGTCCGACGTATTTGGATTCTCTTCTGCCAACTGGAGAAAAAAGAAGGTCTCCCGGCCTGTGTGTCGAATTGAATGAAGTAGGTGCATAGGCTTTTTTCGTTGTTATGCGCAACAATACAGCTGTGAATGCTATAAATAGAACGATGATTCTTCTCAAGAGAGGATGCCTCCTTTATTCGTAGTGTACAATTCTTGAAGGTGAAATAGCAAAAAAAGAGGTGTGAAACATGAGAGATGAGAACGAAATGCTAGAACGAATCCTGACTACTGCCAAGAACGATGACAGGATTCGTGCCGTATGGCTCAATGGATCAAGAGCGAATCCCCAAGCGAAAAGGGATCGATTTCAAGATTTCGATATCGTTTATATTGTTCATGAGTTTGAATCGTTCACAAAGGATCACTCATGGGTAGACACATTCGGTGAAAGGCTGATCATGCAACTCCCCGATGAGAATGAAGACGGCAGAACCGATTCCTTTGCTTATTTGATGCAATTCACGGACGGGAACCGCATCGACCTTACACTTCACATTCCGAATGAACATCCATCCATCGACAGTTTGACGGTGGTGCTTCTGGATAAAGACGGGGTTTGGGGGAATGTTCCTGCCCCCTCAGAGAAGGATTATTGGGTTCGTAAGCCGAGTGCCAAAGAATTTGCGGCCTGCAGCAATGAATTTTGGTGGGTAAGTACATACGTGGCCAAAGGGCTGTGCCGAAAGGAAATGCCTTATGCGCGAGAGACGTACGAAGGCCCTGTCCGCCACATGCTGAAGAGAATGCTCTCCTGGTACGTCGGTGCGGAACACGAATTTGAAGTGAATGTCGGAAGCTTCGGTAAATATTTGGAATCCTACTTACCAGCAGATCTATGGGCAAAATATGAGCGAACCTACCGTAACGGCACGTATGAGGAAACGTGGGACGGGCTGCTCGGCATGTGTGATTTGTTTTCACTGATAGGAGAAGAAGTGGCGCGAAAACTCGGGTATGGTAGTCCTGTTGAAAGCAAGGTATGGGATTACCTGCTCGAAATGAGGTACTCTGCTAAATATAAAAATGTATAGATAAAAAAAACGCTTGGCCTTCGGATTGAGGAGGCCAAGCGTTTTTTCATCTATTATCGCATTTGTTCAGGAAGAGGGAATTCTAATTCCTGAATCATTTCCATGTTTGAAAGATCAAAGGCTTTCATATTTTGATCCGAAAAGGCGTAAAGGTCATCCCCGACGGAAATCATTCTTTGCAAAGAGTAACGCCAAGGATGTTCCTGGTTATCATTCATTTGAAACTGTGCTTTCTCCTGAAGGCCGTTCTCATTGTTTACTTCAAATAGGTATCCTCCGCTGAACCATGAGCCGTCCTCTTCATTCATCATTTGGATCGGAAGGCCGAAAAGGTCCCTCTCAGGATGCATATAAAGGGCTTTGTGATTGTAATTGAGCTCAGAATGGCCGTAATCGCCGAGTACCATTGAATCTTCTTCCACAGGGTTTTCGACATCTTCAATATTAAACAAGGAAACTTTGAGACCCGTAGTACGAACCATCGGGTCACCACCATTAGGGTGATCGACCAGTTCTGTCTGTCGTCCAAAACCTAACACTTGATGATCCCCGAGTGGGTGAAGGTAGTTACTGAAACCAGGGATCTTCAATTCCCCGAGTACAGTAGGATTCTGTGGGTCCTTCAGGTCGATGACGAACAAAGGATCCACTTGTTCGAAGGTGACAAGATAGGCCCGGTCCTCAATAAAGCGTGCACTGTAGATCCGTTCACCTTCCGCTAATCCTTCTACAGAACCAAGAGGTTGCAGCGAGAGGTCATACGTGAATAGATGGTTCTTGGAAGAAACTTCGTCGCTCCAGCTGTCGCCTGTTGTCGTAGCAATGGAGAACACGTCATTCCGCTCATCCATGGAGAATTGATTCAACACACGTCCCGGTACACGTTGCTCATTCTCGAATGATACGGTTCCTTCTTCAAGAGCAAACTGCTGGACATTTGTGAATTCTTCAATCAACTGAATCCGTTGACCTTCTTCTTTGTACGTTCGTTCTGTTGATGTCAGATATAAGTGGTCTTTTGACACGTACACATCTTCAGAGTGGCCGAGAAAGCTTTCTGCTGTCATTTTTTGATCAAGATCATCTAGTGAAAGGGAAGCGAGCGTAATAAAACTTCCTCCTGCTTTTTCAGGGAAGTATCGGATTGCCGAATAATCCAAGCGTTCAGGTTCTTCGTGAACAGTCGAATCAAATACAAACGGTCGGATATCCGGAGTTTTTTCTTCTCTAGGGTTAAAGTAGCTGTATTGATTGGATACGATGTACAACGTGTCATCGATGAGACGCGATGTTTGGTAGTGACCGGACAACTGGACCTTCTTGGATAGGGAAGGGTTAGCCGGGCTGCTGATGTCATAAACACGTGCTTCCGTTGTGCCTGCATAGTAGATCGATCTCATCATGTCATCTTGTTTATAGGTGGATTCATCAAACATTTCCCCATGACCCAGTACAACAAGCTGATCGCCATTGATGTAAAGCTGACTGGCATGGAATTGGTCTTCCTTTATGGTCGTCACGAGCGCTGCATCCGGGGCATTGTTACTCGTAATGCCGACATTTCCGTCGCGTACCATAAACGTATAATCTTCGGTCGCTTTTATGATATCGGCTTCATCTACACCTTCGACTTGTTGGTTTGTCTCAGAGACCGTATTTCCAGAGCCTGCATCATTACTACTGTTGCTTCCTTCGGTTGAGCCAGACGCGTCTTCAGCTGCCTCAGGACGTGCAAACTCCAAGTTCCGCTGTCTGCTCTCTTTCAATAGCTCCTGAAGGTGAGAGGCATCTTTTACGGTCGGAACGTCTTTCGTCGTATGAAAAGAAAAAATTACCTCATC
Source organism: Halobacillus litoralis (assembly GCF_020171725.1). Taxonomy (GTDB): domain Bacteria; phylum Bacillota; class Bacilli; order Bacillales; family Halobacillaceae; genus Halobacillus; species Halobacillus litoralis_F. The sequence goes on from NZ_JAIVAJ010000001.1 coordinate 29,639, forward strand.
TTTAAGTGGGACCTCATCCACGCTTCGGATGTCGTTTGATAATTTGATCGTGTACGATTCATTGAATAAGTATAAGTTCTCTGGAGGTTCAATGGTGAGCTTTCGTTTATCCTCTGACAATTGAAAGGAAACAGGTATCTGTTCACCCGCTTGATTCACTACTGTGACCGAATCTTCCGTAAAGGTTGAGGAATCCATGAACTTTGAGAACGTAATCGTCCAGCTCTTATCGACGGGAACGCCTTGTTTTGATTCCAGGTTTTCTGCTGCTACGCCTTGCTGGCTGAGGGTGATCGTGAGAATGACAGCCGTAAGGACCATCAGGGCAGCGCATGTTGTGAGCCATTTTTTCAATGGTAACACCTTCCTTTTTTCGTATTTGATGAATTAGACGACCAAGTCGTGGATTTGTTACACGAATATAACAAATTTACGGAAGACTAGTACAAACGTTTATACAGGAGGGCTTTTCTTTCCATAAGATACTCATAGCTTCAAAGAAAAGGAGTGATCTTATGTTTGGAAACCTGGAGAAGAAGACGGGTGTCAAAATGGACGACGTTATGAAATTGGCTCAATCTCTACAAAACGCGAACTTCCAAGACGAGAAAACGGTCCGCCAAGTCATTCAGAAAGTGTCGAAACTTGCGGGCAAACCGGTATCTAAGAAGAAGGAAGATAAACTCGTCAAAGCCATCGTAAGCGGAAATATCCCATCTGATATGTCATCGATCGAAAAAATGCTTAAAAAATAATGGCAAGAAGGCTCTCACTTAAAGAGCCTTCTTTCATTTTCTTCGATTTTCTTCATTTTACTACCTATGTTGCTAAAAAATAGACGACAGAACGTACGTTCGGTATAATAGAAACAGAAAGAGGGAGGGAGTTGGACAAGCTGTCTAGAACAGTGAAACGGACATTAACCAATGAAGAGATTGTACGTATGTATGAGTCAGGAGAGCGAACCGTTGTCATTGCTGAAAAGGCGAATGTATCGGCAAGGTATATACGGAACATTCTTCAAAGTGAAAACGTAGAGATGCGAAAGAGGGGGAGTTGGAGACGGAAGTATGAGGTGAATGAAGATTATTTTAAAACGTGGTCTCGGAATATGGCGTATATTCTAGGTTTTTTCGCTGCTGATGGAACAGTATCCAATCAACTTCAATCCATTTCATTCTCACAGAAAGAGAAAGGAATTCTTATTAGAATTAAAGAAGAGCTGGGCTCTGATCACAAGATTATCGAAAACAATGCCGGCGTTCATTCACTAGTAGTATTCAGCAAAATCATGAAGAGTGATCCCAAAGAAATCCATGGGTTCACCAATAACAAATCCAGGTCGATAAAAATGCCGAAAGTCCCGAGGGAATATCAGTCAGACTTTTTCAGAGGATACTTTGATGGGGATGGCTGCATTTATGCTGATAAAAGATTTGTAAATATAGTGGGCGGATCACTGGATTTTCTGCGATCGATTTCTGAAATGCTACAGACCCACGGAATACAATCAGTAATTAAAACCTTCGATAGTTATTACAGAATTTATATTAGCGGTAATGAGGCAGAGCGATTATTTTACTGGATGTATGATGAAAAAGAATTGTATCTGGAAAGGAAATTTGTTAGGTTTGAGAACGTCATTAAAAAGTTCGAAAAAAAGAATAAGGGGTAATAGCCTTATTCTTTTTTTAAAATTATCTAGTAGACATAATATTTATTATAGGTAGTTATATCAAAAATTCAGTTTCTGTCTCAATACCAAAGTATACTACTGATAGTGAGACAGAAACAAAAATAATTAACTGGACACATACTTTGCGTTTGGTCTAAAAATTACGTTGTCGCTTGATTGTTCCACCATATGTGCTGTCCATCCAACCATCCGGCTGCAGCAAAAAATCGGCGTAAATAATTCTGATGGCAAATCGATGGCCTTCATTAATGCTGCTGCGTAAAATTCTACATTTGCATAAAGACTTCTTCCAGGCTTTATTTCGTTTAAATATTCGACCGTTTCTTTTTCAACTTGAACCGCTTGATCCACCCACGCCGGCCATGGTGTAATTTGCAGCAGCTGCTCTTTTAAAGCTTCGGCACGTGGATCAGCCGTTTTGTAGACTCGATGACCAAATCCCATGATTTTACTCCAGCCTGCACTTTACGATCAACAACGTCTTTTACAGATGTCTGCTGTACTTCATCCAGGTATTCGATTACACCGGATGGCGCACCGCCGTGCAACGGCCCTTTTAACGCTCCGATGGCGGCTGTTGCTGCTGAATGGGCATCACTCATCGTAGAGATGACGACACGAGCCGCAAACGTCGAAGCATTTAAGCCATGCTCCATCGTTGCAACCATATAGGCTTCAAGCGCACGAACATGCGCTGGATTGGGTTCTTTGCCGTGAATCATGTAAAGGAAATTCGCAGCATGGTTCAAATCCTCGCGAGGTTGAACAACTGACCGCCCCTTTGTCATCCGGTAAGCATTGGCCGCAATCGTCGGCATGCCTCCTGTCAGTTTGATCGCTGTGTCGATCGAAACCGGCCATTCATCAACAGACTGATCCATAAAAGACATAGCTGAACGCATCATAGTTGGAATCGATTGTTTCTCTGAAAGATCTTTCAAAAGGTTTAGATACGTTGGATCAACAGATCGCGATTGAACCATTTGTCCAGTTGTGCGTGTTTGATCAACTCCATTCCATATAAAATGCGCCACCTCTTCGAACGAATCCTTCATACAGTCAGATAATTCTCTAGTGCGGTATCGAAGCGTCCCCTCTTCCCCGTCTATCTCGCTGATCTTCGTTTCAACAGCCGTGATTCCTTTTAATCCCGGTTGATAATCCACTGTAACCCCTCCCTTTCCTCTTACGTTTAGTGTAAAATGAAGAATCAATAAATAAAATATTAAGAAATATATCAATTTAATAAATTATTCTTATGGGAGGTGCTGATAAATGGAAATCAGGTGGCTTAAAACTTTTATATTGACTGCCGAACTGCAGAATTATCGAAAGGTTGCTGAGGTCCTACATATGACTCAGCCGGCGATCAGCTCCCAAATCAAACAATTGGAAGCAGCCGTAGGTTCTCCGCTTTTTCGTAAAGAAGGACGTCATATTGCGTTGACGACATTGGGAGAAGTTTCTTGAAAGAAGCCGAGACGCTCATGAAGCAATATGACGGGATGCTTCAAAGAACAAGCAGATTGCAGCAAGGTTACCAATCGTCTTTGTCTATTGCGATGAGTCCTCTGCTTGTAGACAGCATCTTCCCATCTATCTTGAGAAAATATACGGAAGATGAGCGTAACACGGAATTGAGTATAACCGTTGCCGAATCTAGTGATATGCAGCAGCTGATCGAAGACTCCGAGGTGGATGTCGCCCTTTCGTGCACTCCGTCGAACTCAAAGCATATTCAAACGACGCTGCTTTCGGAGGAATCGATTACTTTGGTGACAGCCCATGATGGTTGGGATTCGGAGTCCGGTCCTGTTGTTGAAGCGTTGGAGCTGCTTTCTACACATGTTATTTTCACGGATCACCATCCTACAATGTGGCCAACTTTGAAAAGACAGGTCAAAATGCACGCTAAGGCAAGTAGATTTGCAAAAGTTTCACAGTCGTATGCCGCCAAGCGTTTCATTTTAGAAGGTATGGGCGTCAGCTTCCTCCCCTTCTTTGCTGTAAGCCGAGAAATTCAGGAAGGAAGGATGATTACTGTAGAAACCCCTTTTATGGAGCTGCCGAAGATCGATCTATATGCGCTGCATCCAATACACGAAGCAAAATCGGAGGTTTTTGTGGAGTTTGTCAAAGGTTATTTGTGAGGTTATGGATTTGTTTTTTTTTGATTTGAGTTCGGAGTTGCTACTATGTTTTAAGTCTGAATATTCAGAACTCTATACAAAAGAAAAAAGCCACAGAGTGTTTCGTTACTCTGTGACTTTCACTTTAGACTTTTTTGAGGATTTTGACTGACTCTTTTGAAAAACTTCCAACGTCTCGAAATAATAATCCAATATTTGTTCGGAAGGCTTCTGCCAGCTGAATTTCTCAGCTTCTTTTCGAGCATTTTCGCACATGTGCTCGTAAAGCTCCTCGTCTTCAAGGCGGTTGATCGCCTGGATCATGCTTTCTGTATTTTCGTTTTCAAACAGCAATCCTGTACGTCCATCCTCAACCTGCTCCATCGTCGGTCCACTTTTTGCTGCAATGACCGGTAAACCGGAAGCCATGGATTCGAGGATCACAAGTCCTAAAGTTTCTGTTACAGACGGGAAAATGAGTGCATCGGAAGAAGCGAATGATTGAGCAAGCTCATCTCCGTGCAGTAACCCCGTGAAGGTCGTGTTTGTTCCTTCAAATGTTTTTTCGAGCTCTTCTTTGACCGGACCATCACCGACAATGGCGAGAGAAATATCATCCCGTTCATCTAAGAGTGGTCTCAGTTTATGAATCTCTTTTTCCGGTGCCAGCCGTCCTACAAACACCAGCAGCTTGTTTTCAGGCTTACCAGCCGTCAACCGTTCTCTCATCTCTGCGTTTTTGTGACGAGGGTGATAATGATCGACAGCCACCCCTCTGTCCCAGACGCTGACGTTGTGAAAGTTCTTCGCAACGAGTTCCTTCTTCACGGCGTTTGAGGTACACAAATTGACGTCTGCGTAATTGTGAAGCTTACGGAAGTACCACCATACAGCAGGTTTTAGAGGATAAAGACGATAGTAGTCCATATACTTCGGCACATGTGTGTGATAGGAAGCGATAAGTGGGTAGTTTAATTTATTCGCATAATAGACGCCTGATACCCCGACCAGGGCCGGATTTACGACGTGAACGAGATCAGGATCATGCTTTATGAGTAGATCTTTAACTTTTCGTTGTGGCAGAGAAAATTCGCGATAACGATAAAACGGCATCTTTGTCGTCTTAACGCCTTCTACAATCGCCCCTTCATATTCTGTGACGCCAAAATCAGGAGCAATCACGACTACTTCGTGATCCTGGCTTCTAAGGTATTTCACCGCTTCTTTAAGTCTTGTCACGACCCCATCCGTTGACGGAAGGAACGTTTCAGTTATGATGGCGATTTTCAAAGTGAAAACTCCTTACTTCGTAGTAATGAAAGTACTAGTTTGTTTAAAGTAGATACATAATGACTTGGAAGTACCCCGAGTTTTATCAGCACTTCTCTTCGCTTTAGACTTTACCATTAATTCAATACGGAGACAATGAATACACTGTTAAAGACCCATTAGTTTGTGTTAATCTTTATGCGATTTCCACCTTAACGCATAAAAAAACGCATGTAAAGCGTTTATGCTTTACATGCGTTCAGGGAATCTTATTTCTCGTCTTCCTCTGCCTTTTCGTGTGCGTTATTTTCCTGTTGCTCTGCTGCTTCCGTCGTATGATCCGCTTCATTTTCATGAGTCGCCGATACTTCCTCATAACGCTTTGAGGCGTTCTCATCGAAGGCATTGACCGCCCCGCGGGAAACATAGCTCTCAAGCATCGCTTTCAGGTCCATGCCCGTTGTCTCTTTCAGCGATTCCTGAATGCCTAGCATAGTAGATGTCACGCTGTTGGCGATCTTAGCTGAACCGCCTTGTGAACCGCTTCCGCCCATATCAATCACTTTCATATCTTGAATCTGGGAAAGGGGTGCTGATACTTTCTCAGCATATTCAGGGAGAACGTTCAGAAGCATTTCCATAATGGCCGCTTCTCCGTACTCACTCATCGCTTGAGCCATACGCTCTTTCGACTCTGCCTCTGCCAGACCACGCTGACGAATGACTTCCGCTTCGGATTCACCTTTGATCCGCTCGTTGTCCGCTTCCGCTTGTGCACGTTTGGTCACTTCATACGCTTCAGCATCCGCAATCGAACGACGACGCTTGTTCTCTTCTTCTTCAAGCTCAACCGCACGTTGCTTCTCGATATACTGTACTTTAAGCTCTTCTTCTTTCACTTGTTGTGCAAGCTTTTGACGCTCAATCTCGCCTGCCTGTTCGGCGTTGGCACGAGCACGGTTCGCTTCTTTCTGGAATTCCGCTTCCTTAATTTCTTTCTGGTTCGTCGATTCCGCAACCGCTGTTAGACGGCGGTTTTCTTCGTCTTGTGCTTCCTGGTCGTTTTTCGCCTGGTAAATACGCGTTTCTTTTGTAGCATCTGATTCCGCCATATTCGCTTTCTTCTGAACCTCAGCGATATGTGGACGACCGAGCGCGTCAATGTAACCATTTTCTTCATCAACGTCCTCCACATCATTTAGGGCGAAGGATGTAATTTCAAAGCCCATTCCTTTGAGGTCGGATTCCGCAATCTTTTTCACCTGCGTGTTGACCTCTTTGAAATCATTATAAATCTTTTCAATCGGAAGAGATGCGATAATGGAACGAAGGTGACCGTTCAACACGTCCTTCAGTTCTGCTTCTCGTTCATTCTGCTTCTTACCTAGGAATTTCTCAGCGAAGTTCGCCATGATCTCAAGCTCACTTCCGATACTGATGACGGCCGTACTTGCGACACGGACCGGAATCCCTTCTTTCGTATACGCTTTGTCTGAATTGACTCCGAGCTGGAAGGAAGTCAAGTCAATTGGCGTTGCCGTTTGGAACATACGCAGGCGGTACCCACCACCACGGATGATCTTCACGGATCTCCCGTTATCATCTTCAAATACATTTTTCTCCTGCTCTGGATCCCCCAGTTTTGGACCTGTTACAATTAATGCTTCGTTCGAACTCGCCGTTTTATATCTCATTCTGAAAACGATGAACGTTGCAAGGCCTCCGACAACGACAACGACTCCAAGAACCGATAAAATACCGATCATTAAAGCTCCTTCAAGCATGCTGTTCCTCTCCTTTGTATGTATTGCCATCCAGTTATGTAAAAAGGATGGTATTTATTCTATCGATTACCATCCTATAAAAGTTTCATAAATCGTTCAATATCTATGAAGAAATTTGTAGAAAATCCTTTTTTCGACTTCCGTGATTATGAATAGATATTCAGTTATAATGGAAGTGTCAGAATATTTCATTAGGAGTGGTCACTATGTCTACATATCAGAATGCCTGGATTCCGACAGAAGAACAAAAGAAACAGACACGCCTTTTCCAATGGATGAACCGGCTCGGTTTTGACGATTATGAATCGTTTCATCAAAAAACGGTGACAGATATCGATTGGTTCTGGGACAAAGCACTAAAGGAACTTGAATATGAATGGCATGAGAACTATGACGAAACACTAGATTTGTCAAAAGGTATCGCCCACCCCAACTGGTTCGTCGGCGGAAAGACAAACGTCGTCCATAATGCACTGGATAAATGGGCAGATCACCCTGGAACTAAAGGACAAACAGCGCTTTACTGGGAGGGAGACAACGGGGATCGTGTGACGTACACGTATGAAGAACTCCAAGCAGAAGTGAACGCCTATGCACAAGGACTTGAGGACTTGGGGATTGGTGAAGAGGATATTGTAACCCTCTATATGCCGATGATACCGGAAACGTTAATCGCCATGCTTGCCGTCTCGAAAGTCGGGGCCATCTTTTCCCCTGCATTCTCAGGTTACAAATCAGAAGCTGTCGCAACAAGAATCCAGGCGGCGAAGTCAAAGGCACTCCTCACAGCAGACGGATTCTTCCGCCGTGGTAAAACAGTCCGAATGAAAGATGAAGCAGATCTTGCTGCTGACCAATGCCCTTCTTTGGAACATGTAATTGTGGTGGAGCGCGCCTCCTTGGAAGTGGACTGGAATGAACACCGGGATGTAACGTGGTCTTCGCTACGCAAAAATGTAACCGGTTACAAAACCGTAGTGAAACAGGCGGATGATCCATTCATGCTCATCTATACGTCAGGAACAACAGGAAAACCTAAAGGTGCCGTTCATACTCATGCAGGATTTCCTGTTAAATCCGCCTTCGATGCCGGGATTTGTATGGATGTCAAGAAGGACGATACGCTATTTTGGTATACAGATATGGGATGGATGATGGGACCGTTTCTCGTTTATGGAGGACTTGTGAACGGAGCATCCATCGTCATGTTTGAAGGCACACCGGATTATCCGAAGCCGGATCGTCTCTGGGAAATTGTGGAGCGGTATCATGTGACCCACCTCGGCATTTCCCCTACCCTCGTCCGGGCGATGATGAAGCACGGTGAAGATTGGATTCACAACCATGACCTGCGTTCACTTAAGATGATCGGCTCGACAGGAGAACCATGGAATCCTGAACCGTGGCAGTGGTTGTTCAAGCATGCTGGTCATTCACAAGTTCCGATATTCAATTATTCCGGAGGTACTGAGATTTCAGGAGGTATGCTCGGGAACGTGCTCATCAAGCCGATTCAGCCTGTCACGTTCAATGCCGCCCTCCCTGGGATGGACGTGAGCGTATTTAATGAATCAGGCGGACCTGTTTGGAATGAAGTAGGAGAACTCGTTTTGCGGAAGCCTTGGGTCGGCATGACGAAAGGCTTTTATGAAGAGCCTGAGCGTTACGAGGAAACCTATTGGAGCCGCTTCAAAGATACATGGGTGCACGGAGATTGGGCGACACAGGATGAACAAGGTTATTTTACGATTACAGGTCGGTCGGATGATGTATTAAACGTTGCTGGGAAACGATTGGGTCCAGCTGAGGTAGAATCTGTCTTGGTTGAAAAGGAAGAAGTGATCGAAGCGGGTGTCATTGGCGTTCCGCACGCTGTCAAAGGAGAAGAAGCTGTCGGGTTTGTTGTACTGAAAACAGCGCCCACAGAAGCTCTTATGGAGGAAATTACGCTGCATTTAGAGCAAAAGCTCGGGAAAGCTTTGGCACCGAAAAAAGTGTTTGCGGTGGATGACCTTCCGAAAACGAGAAATGCGAAGGTCATGAGGCGGGCGATTAAATCTGCTTACTTGAATAAGCCGACCGGGGACTTGAGTGCGCTCGAAAATCCGGAGGCGGTGGATCAAATCAGAAGCCTCGGTTTGAAGAATTCGACGCACTCTTGAATACAAAGCACGCATCTGTTCCCTGGGTGCGTGCTTTTTCATCCGTCTTTCTGCCATACGCATAAGAAGCGCTCCACACCTGGATATTTTTCTCCAAGTGAGGTGACTTGGAAGCCTTGTTTTTGATAAAAGTGAACTGCGTCATTGTCTGTTTCAGCTTGTATGGCCGAGAATAAACCCTGCTTTAGGTAATCGATCATTTCTTTCCCAATGCCTTGTTGTCTATATGAAGAGCGGACGGCTATATGCTGGATAATAACCGCTCCTCCCTTCTCTATTTTTATCCCAACACAACCTATTGTTTGATTGGACGCTCTAACTGCATACAGCCGTTGATCAGGATAGGTGATGTATCTTTTTAAAGCCGCTTCCGCTTTCGATAAAGAAGTAGCGAGCTGCAACAATTCAATGAGCGTCCGGTCCTCCTGTGTAATCCGCTTCATAAATTTCCTTCTTTCGAATAGTATTTTTATGGAAAATATCCATTTTGTGTTATAGTGATTTTAACTTGAACGACTTTTGGCTTCAAATTCGTACAGAAAAGGGAGTTGGACACTATGTATTGGCTTCTCATGTTGATCCCTGGTGGGCTGATCGCTCTTAACGTATTTTTCGAAAAAAGACAGAAGCAGTCCAAAAGTAACGAAGAGGTCGGAGAATATTTCAAAACAAAAGGGGCTGCGAACAAGGCGGCAGATCCGAAGCATTCCAAGATGTTTTGACCAATGAAAAGGAGAGAGAATCCATTGCGATTCTCTCTCCTTTTCTTCTTATACTGGATAGACACCGTGTTTACGATGAGTAAACGTAACGTCCTTCCGCTCGTAGGCTTCAAATCGGACAGAAAGCTCACTGCGGAGTCGGTTCGGCTCTACGATATCATCGATAATCATTTCTGAAGCAAGTCTGTAGATATCGATGTTTTCTTTGTATTCCTCGTGCTTTTGTTTGATGAATGCTGGTCGTTCTTCTTCCGGAAGAGCGGCAATCTTGTTGGCGTAGACAGCATTAACCGCTGCTTCCGGCCCCATTACAGCGATTTGAGCGGATGGAAGAGCAAGGCAGGCATCAGGTTCAAAGGCTGGACCTGCCATCGCATAAAGTCCCGCTCCATAGGCCTTCCTTACAATAACGGATATCTTCGGAACAGTCGCTTCACTCATCGCCGATAACATCTTCGCTCCGTGTCTGATGATTCCCGCGCGCTCGACTTTCGTACCGATCATGAAGCCCGGGATATCAGCAAGGAATAAGAGCGGAATATTGAACGCGTCGCATAGCTGGATGAATTTCGCCGCTTTATCGGCAGAATCAGGGAACAGCACTCCGCCCTTTGCTCTCGGCTGATTGGCAATGATGCCGACTGACTTCCCGTCGATGCGGGACAGACCCGTAATCAACTCGGGTGCGAATTTCTTCTTGATTTCACAAAACGAACCTTCGTCGATCAACCGGTCGATCAGCTGATACATATCAAACGGTGCATTTTGATTTTCCGGAATGATTTCCTCTAAGCTTTTTTCGAACGCCCTAGGGTCCATCGTTTCTTTTGCTTTAGGCCTTTCTGAATAGTTGGACGGGAAGTAACCTAAGTACCGTCTGCAGAACGAGATCGCTTCCTGCTCATCTTTTGCCAGAACGTCTCCACAGCCAGAGACCGAACAGTGCATGGTGGCTCCACCCATTTCCTCAAGCGTCACTTTTTCACCAATGACTTTCTCTGCCATTCGTGGTGAACCTAAGTACATCGAGGCATTACCGTCGACCATGACGACGATGTCACAGAAGGCAGGGATATAAGCGCCTCCTGCTGCTGAAGGGCCAAATAGCAGACAAACTTGCGGTACGCGTCCAGAAAGCTTTATCTGATTGTGGAAAATCCGGCCTGCTCCTCTGCGGTTCGGAAACATTTCGACTTGATCGGTAATCCTTGCTCCTGCTGAATCAACCAGATACAGCATCGGAATGTTCAGTTTCAAGGCGGTTTCCTGGATACGGATGATTTTCTCAACCGTCCGCGCTCCCCATGAGCCTGCTTTAACAGTGGAGTCGTTGGCCATGACACAGACCTGCTCACCGTTTATTTTACCGATGCCTGTCACGACCCCGTCAGCTGGAAGTGTACCATCCTGACAATTCGCAAAAAATGCATCCTCGACCGATAAATCATCGTCGAAAAGGAGTTCGAGCCGCTCCCTTACGAACAGTTTGCCTTTCTCTTTATTCTTGTCATGATATTTCTCTGCTCCACCTGACTTAATGGTGTCCACACGTTCCTGAAATGATTGATTAGTCGTTGTCATTGTAGACTTCACCTCTATTCTCCTTTATAGATCGGTTTTCGTTTCTCTTTGAAAGCCTCAAGACCTTCTAAACGGTCCTGTGTGGGAATCGTTTCTTTATAGCAGCGGTGTTCAATCTCCAATCCGTCCGCAAGACTCGTATCGTACCCTTCGTTGATCGCTTTTTTAGCCTGCTTCATAGCGACCGGTCCATTTCGTGCCATCGTCGATGCGAGGTCCTGTGCTTCTTCGAATAGAAGCTGTGGATCATGAATGTATTCGACCAATCCGATCTGGTACGCACGATTCGCTTCTACGGGTTTTGCTGTATAGATCATTTCCTTTGCACGGCCGAGGCCGATCAGTCGGCTGAGACGCTGGGTTCCTCCAGCTCCCGGGATAATGGCAAGAGAGGTTTCGGTCAACCCAACCTTAGCCGATGTGCTCATCATTCTTAGATCACAGGCGAGTGCCAGTTCTAATCCACCCCCGAAGGCGACGCCGTTGATCAAGGCAATCGTCGGTACCGGAATTTGTTCGACGAGCCGGATGGTATCGCCGATTTTCCGAACAGTTTGTATGACGTCCTCATCGTTCATTCCTCGTCGTTCCTTTAGATCCGCTCCTGCACAGAACGCTTTGTTTCCGCTGCCTGTAATAATGACAGCGCGAACATGTTCAGAATGCTGAATTTCTGTGACTTTATCCTGCAGGGCATCCAATAGGGCCGTTGACAACGCATTGGCTGCTTCAGGCCGATTCAATGTTAGAACATACACATGGGGCACGGTTTCTTCTAACGTGATAAGCTCTGACATCGACTACACCCTTTCTTTATTACAGATTTGCATTTGATGACTCGGCAGCCATTTATCAAGCTTCGACTGAATGAACAATCCGGCATCTGTCAACCGGTCTCGTTGGACACCGGTTTCGATATGCATCGCATGGAGCATATGAACCAAGTCGTCCGTTGCGAGGTTTCCGGATGCCCCTTTTGCATAAGGACAGCCTCCAAGCCCTCCAACAGAAGCATCAAAGGTCGTGATGCCATGCTCCAGTGAAACGAGGACGTTTGATAGGGCCATGCCTCTCGTATTATGAAAATGCATCGCAAGCTGATCCACGGAAAGGTGCTTTTTGATTTCGGTGAGCGTTTGATCGACTTGAAGAGGGTTGGCAACGCCGATCGTATCTCCGAGTGACAGCTCATCAATTCCAAGGTCAAACAGACGCTTACTTACCTCGAGCACCTGTTTGATGGGCACATCTCCTTCATAGGGGCAGCCAAATACAGTGGATACATAACCCCGGACCGTTTTCCCAGCGTTCTTTGCTTCTCTCACAACAGGCTGCAGGACGTCATAGGTTTCTTCAATCGATTTATTGATGTTCTTTTTGTTATGAGCTTCACTCGCTGACATAAAGACAGATAGTTCATCGAGGTCCGCTTCTAATGCCCGTTCCAATCCCTTTTGGTTCGGTACAAGCGCTGCGTACGTTACGTCCTTGTTCCGGTCGATCCCGTCTGCGACTTGCTGCGCGTCCTTCAGTTGCGGGATCCACTTCGGGTGGACAAAAGAACTGATTTCAATGTATGGTAGTCCGGTTTCCGATAAACGGTCGATCCAGGCAATCTTGTCATGCGTCGCAACTTCTGCCGCTTCATTTTGCAATCCATCGCGTGGACCGACTTCTTTAATCGTGACGTGCTTCGGTAATGCCTGCATACTTACCTCCTACTCGATAATCGCGATGACGTCTCCTTCGTTGACAAAATCGCCTTCCTCCACCTTGATTTCTTTGACCGTGCCTGAAGATTCAGATGGGATTGGAATTTCCATTTTCATCGATTCCAAAATCGCTACATCGTCTCCCTCGTTTATCTGATCCCCTTGTGCAGCGACCAGTTTCCATACGCTTCCTGCCATTGATGCTTTTACTTCTGTCATGATTGTTCCTCCTCATTGGTTCGTTAATGTTGGTAGATAGTAATCTTGGATAAATGTTGTTTTTGTTTCGCCTTGTTTAAATTTGTCGTGGGTGATGATTCTTTTTAGCATGGTCACGTTCGATTTGATGCCTTCGACTTCATATTGATGGATCGCCTGTGTCATCCGTTCAATCGCTTCGTCTCGAGTTTCGGCGTGGACGATAAGTTTCGCGATCATAGGATCATAAAACGGGGTGATCTCGGATGAACTGTGTACAGCGAGTTCATGCCGGACGCCGGGTCCATCAGGTAAGTCCAGTTTCGTAAGCTTCCCTGGGGACGGATAGAATGTATTCGGATCCTCTGCATAAATCCGGACTTCAATCGCATGACCATTGATCGTTAAATCGTTTTGTTTGAATGTAAGCTTCTCGCCGTTTGCGACACGAAGCTGCTGTTCAACAAGGTCAATCCCCGTAATTTCTTCTGTCACTGGGTGTTCAACCTGCAGCCGGGTATTCATTTCAAGGAAATAATAGTTTTCATTATCATCCACTAGAAACTCAATTGTTCCCGCATTGGTGTAATGAAGTGCCTGAACAGCTTTCATCGCACTTTCGCCCATACGCGTGCGTGTATCTTCTGAAAGGACAGGGGACGGGGCTTCTTCCACCACCTTCTGATGCCTGCGCTGAATCGAGCATTCTCTTTCGAATAAATACACGCCATTTCCGTGTTGATCGGCAAGAACCTGGATTTCAATATGCCTTGGGTTTTCTATCAGTTTTTCTATGAACATACTGCCGTTTCCGAAAAACGCCTTGGCACGCTTGGAGTTGCCTTCAAATGCTTTCTCCAGCTCCTCATCATTTGAAACAGCCTGCATGCCGATTCCGCCTCCACCTGCTGAGGCTTTCAACATGACAGGATATCCGAATGAAGCGGCCCATTCTTTCGCTTTTTCAGCAGATTCTACGGCTTGTTCTGTTCCAGGGATAATCGGGACGCCTGCTCGCTTCATTTCGTTACGAGCGGCAATTTTGTCGCCCATCTTCCCGATGACGTCGGCACTCGGACCGATAAACGTAATTCCTTCTTTCTCAATGCGCTTAGCAAATTCCGTATTCTCGCTAAGTAGACCGTATCCAGGGTGAATGGCCTCTGCACCTGATTCCTTCGCAACGCTCACAATCTTATCGATATTCAAGTAGGATTCATTCACTCTCGGTTTACCGATTAGATAGCTTTCATCGGCTAAGCCGACATATGGCGCATGCTGGTCAGCTTCAGAATAGACAGCGACGGTTGCAATCCCCATCTGTTTACAGGTGCGGATGACGCGTGCTGCAATTTCCCCTCGGTTTGCAATCAGAACTTTTTTAAACATACGATTCCCTCCCGTTTAAGTGCAGTTACGACCTGAGAAGCTCCAACGCATTCTCCCGCAGGCGGAACTTTTGGATTTTTCCGCTTGCTGTCATCGGATACTCTTCTGTGAAGCGGATATAACGTGGAATTTTGTGTTTGGAAATCTGACCTTCACAAAATTCGCGGATCTCCTCTTCCTTAAGCGACGTGCCTTCTTTTGGAATGATCCACGCCATGATTTCCTCACCATATTTCTCATCTGGTATGCCGACAACTTGGACATCCAGTACATCCGGGTGCTTATATAGGAATTCTTCAATTTCTCGTGGGTAGACGTTCTCACCGCCTCGTATGATCATGTCTTTCATCCTGCCGGTAATCTCGACATATCCGTTCTCATCCATGACGGCGATATCCCCGGTATGCAGCCAGCCGTCGGGATCGATGGCTGCCTGAGTGGCTTCTTCATTTTTGTAATAGCCCTCCATGACAAGGTAACCTCTTGTACAGAGTTCGCCCGGCATACCCCGCTCCACTTCGTCACCCGTTGCGGGTTCGATGACTTTGACTTCCACGTTCGGATGGGCTTTGCCGACACTTCTCACTCGAAGCTCAATCGGATCGTCCGCTCTCGTCTGCGTAATGACAGGGGAGGATTCAGTCTGTCCGTACCCAATCGTAATTTCTTCGGCACCCATGTCCTCAATTACACTCTTCATCACTTCCATCGGACAGGTGGAACCCGCCATGATACCTGTCCTGAGAGTCGTCGGCTTCCATTTTTCAAATTCTGGGTGATTCAATTCAGCAATGAACATGGTCGGTACACCGTGAAGGGCCGTACACGCTTCCTCCTTCACGGCCTGTAGGACACGAAGAGGGTCGAACTGTTCCAGAATGACCATCGTTGCTCCTTTTGACACAGCTGCAAGCGTCCCGAGAACACATCCAAAGCAGTGGAAAAACGGGACGGGGATGCAAAGACGGTCGTCTTCGGTCAACTTCATGGCATCCGCCACTTGGTTTCCGTTGTTGACGATGTTGTCGTGACTCAGCATCACACCTTTCGGAAAACCAGTTGTACCTGAGGTATACTGCATATTAATGACTTCCTGGTGAGAAAGAGATTCTTTTCTGGTCTTCAGTTCTTCGTCATCCACGGTCAGCCCCATATCGAGAAGGTCCTGCCACGAGTAACAGCCTGGATAGGACTTATCACTAAGTACAACGACATTCTTTAAGAATGGTAGTCGTTCACTCTCTAAGTTTCCTTTTTCAGACGTTTCCAGTTCAGGGCATATTTCTTTTAAAATATCTAAGTAAGATGTACCTCTGAATTCTTCTGCGAGAATCAATGTGGAAGAATCGGACTGGCGAAGTAAATATTCAAGCTCTTGAGCCCGGTAGTTCGTATTGACCGTAACAAGCACACCGCCCATTTTCCCTGAGGCGAATTGAGACAGGAGCCATTCAGGTTTGTTATCAGACCAGATGGCAAGATGATCTCCTTTTTCAGCTCCTAGTGCCATAAAGCCTCGTGCGACTGCATCTGTCATTTCATTGAACTCTCGATACGTTTTGCGCATACCTTTTTCAGGATAGACAAACGCCTCTTGATCAGGATGCATGTGTGCACGATCCTCCAATAGCTGGCCAACCGTTTTTTCTAATAATGACATGCCTCGTTCCTCCTTTTTAACATCCAAGTTGTCGTGCAATGACGAGTCGCTGAATCTCAGACGTACCTTCTCCAATTTCCAAAAGCTTCGCGTCTCTCAAGTAACGTTCCACCTCGTATTCGCGCATGTACCCGTAACCTCCGTGAATTTGAATCGCTTGATTCGACGAACGAAAAGCGGTTTCAGAAGCGAACAACTTGGCGTACGCCGATTCTTTTGTGAAGTTTTTGCCTTCGTCTTTCAGCCAGGCCGCCTTCATGACCATATTTCTAGCGAGGTCCACTTCCATAGCCATATCGGCGAGTTTAAATTGAATGGCTTGGAAATTAGAGATGGATTGGCCGAACTGTTTTCTCTCTTTTGCATAGGCAAGGGCCCGGTCTAGGGAGGCTTGAGCAATTCCGACAGCGAGTGCTGCGATCGAAATCCGACCTCCATCTAATGTATAGAGAAACTGCTTGAAGCCTTTCTCAGGGTCTCCGAGTATGTTTTCTTTCGGGACTTTAACATCCTCGAGGATAATTTCTGATGTGTTCGATCCTCTCACGCCCATCTTTTCGTAAGGGCTCGTAATCGTCATGCCCGGAGTATCCTTCGGAATGATAAAGGCAGAAATAATGTTTCTGCCGTCTTCACGCTTTCCGGAAACGGCTGTCACGGTAATGGAACGGGCGTATTCTGCATTCGTGATCCAGCATTTTTCTCCGTTGATGACATAGTGATCTCCGTGAAGTTCTGCTTTCGTTTGTGTCCCGCCAGCATCTGAGCCGGCGTTCGGTTCGGTCAGCCCGAATGATGCCAATCCTTCTCCTTTAGCAAGCGGCGTCAGGAATTCTTGTTTTTGTTCTTCTGTACCGAAATAGTAGATCGGGCTTGAGCCAAGGGAAACAGCCGCTGCATAGCTTAATCCGGTAGAGCCACATACGCGCCCGATTTCTTCTACAGCAAGTGCATACGTAACCGTATCTCCGCCAGCTCCTCCATACTCCTCAGGGAACGGGATCCCCAGTAGACCGAGCTTTCCCATCTCCTTGAAGATGTCTTCAGGGAATTCTGCATTCCGATCAATGTCGATTGCTCTCGGTTGAATCACGTTCTCAGCAAAATCACGAACCATCTTCCTTGTCATCTCTTGTTCTTTCGTCAATTCAAAATTCATGAATGTCCTCCTTAGAACCAGTAAGACCGACTGGTTGGTCTGTTGATCACAAAAATAAAATTGTAAGCGTTTACTTATATTCGTAAAAAAAAGGAACGTGCAGCCACTCTTGCTCAACGACGACGTCTTCCCGAACTGGGAGTAGAGCATGGAGGACGAGATCTGTAAAGACATCCGCGATTTGGTCTATGGAATACCTTCCACCTCGCTTATACCACTTATACAGCCAGTTGACCATCCCTAATATGGCCATTCCTGTAATTTCAAGAGGCAGCTCTTTACGGAAGTGTCCGCTTTTCTGCCCTTCTTCAATGACCGAGAAAACAAGATCCTTGAACTGGTCCCGCTTCTTTTTGATCTGCTGATCATAGGGCGGTTTTAAGTAGGTGCTCTCTTGATAAAAGACTGAAATGTGTGGTTTATACAAATCGAATACATGCACGAAAGCCCGGATGACCGCCTGAATCTTTTCGACAGGTGAGCTGTGTACAACGTTCGCTGCCTGAGCTTCCTTCAATACATATGTAATAAAGGTGTCGTGGATGACAAACAGTAGTTCATCTTTAGACTGAAAGTGGTGGTAAAATCCACCCTTTGATGTCTCGGAAGCTTCGACGATCTGGTTGACGCTCACTCCATGAAAGCCATAGCGGTCGAATAAATCGAGAGACGTTGCTATGATTTCTTCTCTTAAATCCCTCATACACCATCCCCAATCCCCTGAATATACATTCATTTTATCACAGTTTTCTGAAAATACAAACGGGCCTAAGGAGAATATTGTAAGTCGAAAGAATCAAAAAAAGGACTAAACCCATATGGATTTAGTCCTCATTGATTACGTTTCTTCGTTCTCTTCTACCGTGAACGGCTTTTCATAGCCTGGCTTTCTCCAGGCTTCTTTCACGATGCCTTGTTCATCCGTATCCAAGACAAAGGATCCGTTGCTGTAGCGGTCATTCGCTTTATAGTCCATCGGCTTGATGGTCTTTGTTTCATCCTTCGTCGTCTGAAGGATGAGTTCATCGTCACGTTGAATGAGGTGAACATCAATCAGACGGTGTGGATTCTTCTTCAGTTCCCGAAGCATAAGCACACCACGCTTTGCCCTCGTCGTTCGTTCAAATTCTTTTAGTCTCATCCTCTTCACAGCACCTCGTTGAGTGGAGATGAGAATGGATGGATCATCAGATGGGTCAAATACTTGCCCCGCCACGACGTGTTCATCTTCTTTGAGTGTCATGGCTTTGACTCCTGCTGCACGCTGGCCGACAGCGTTCACTTCTTCTTCTTCATACCAAAGTCCGTAAGCTTTGTTGGAAGCAATGAATATATTCGAATTTCCATCTGTCAAGTGAACATCAACAACTTCATCATCGCCTTTTAAGTTTATGGCGACGAGTGATTTAGAATGACGGGCTGCTTTATACAGCTTCAGTTCACTCTTTTTCACCATTCCGTTTTTCGTAAAGAACAGCAGGAAGCGGTCATCCGTGAATTCACGGACAGGGATGGCATCAATGATAAACTCTTCCTTTTCTACCTGGACGATGTTGGCGATGTACTGCCCAAGGTCTTTCCACCTTATATCCGGCAGCTTGTGAACAGGAATGAATAGATATTTACCTAAGTTCGTAAACACTAGCACGTGATCGGTCGTATTGACTTCCATCAGGCGGAGGAGATGGTCGCCATCCTTGATCGCAAAGTCTTCTCCGTTTGACGCCGCGTAGGAACGCAGACTTGTACGTTTGATGTAGCCATCTTTCGTAACGGAGACGAGGACGTCTTCGCTTGCTACCGTTACTTCAAGGTCGACCTTAAGCTCCTCGACTTTCTCCTCGACAGTCGTAAGACGCTTGTCGTTGTACTGCTTCTTCATAGAACGAAGATCGGATTTAATGACTTTCAGCAGTTCGCGCTCATTGCCTAGAAGGTTCTCTAAGTAGGTGATCCTCTTCTGCAATTCATCGGCTTCTGCCTGAAGTGCCGTAATGTCCGTATTTGTCAGACGATAAAGCTGCAAGGTGACAATCGCTTCTGCTTGTTCTTCCGAGAAATCATAGGCTTTGATTAGCCGCGCTTTTGCATCCTGTTTATCACTTGAACTTCGGATCGTTGCGATCACTTCATCCAGAATGCTGATCGCTTTGATCAACCCTTCTACGATGTGTGCGCGTTTCTTTGCCTTATTCAAGTCATAAAGGGATTGTCTTGTTACGACTTCTTTTTGGTGCTCAATATAAGAGTCGAGCATCATATGAAGGTTCAACAGCTTCGGTGTACGTTCATGGATCGCGACCATGTTGAAGTTGTATGAAATCTGTAAGTCTGTGTGCTTATAAAGGTAATTCAATACCCCTTCACTGTTGGCATCCTTTTTCAAATCAATCACGACGCGGAGACCCGTACGGTCGGTCTCGTCCCGCACTTCTGCGATCCCTTCAACTTTACGATCGATCCGCAGCTCGTCCATTCGTTTGACCATGCTTGCTTTGTTGACTTCATAGGGAATTTCATCGATGACGATTTGTTCCCGGCCGCCACGCTGCTTTTGAATCTCAGCTCGTCCTCTGACCACGATTTTCCCTTTTCCAGTTTCGTATGCTTTACGAATGCCGTCAATCCCTTGGATGATGCCTCCTGTCGGGAAGTCCGGTCCTTGAATATGGGTCATCAGTTCGTCGACGGTAGCACTTGGCTTATCGATCTTCTTAATGACCGCATCAATGACCTCACCAAGGTTGTGTGGTGGGATTTCCGTTGCGTACCCTGCAGAGATACCGGTGGAACCGTTCACTAGAAGGTTCGGGAATTTTGCAGGAAGAACAGTCGGTTCAGAGATGGTGTCATCAAAATTCGGAATAAACTCAACGGTTTCCTTTTCGATATCACGCAGCAATTCAGAGGATATCGCAGATAAACGTGCTTCTGTGTAACGCATAGCGGCAGGAGGGTCGCCGTCGACACTCCCGTTGTTCCCGTGCATTTCCACTAAAGGCTTTCTTACTTTCCACGTTTGACTTAACCGCACCATCGCATCATATACAGACGTATCACCGTGGGGGTGATAGTTCCCGATTACGGTACCGACGGTCTTAGCCGATTTACGATAAGCTTTATCATGGGTATTCTTCTCTTGGTGCATTGCAAAAAGAATCCGGCGTTGAACAGGCTTCAACCCGTCCCTTGCATCCGGAAGCGCACGCTCCTGGATAATATATTTACTGTATCTTCCGAATCGGTCACCGAGGACCTCTTCTAATGGTAAATCTAAAAACTTCTCTGCCTCAGCCAACAGAATATCCTCCTTTTACGCTTGGATTTTGTCGTTTTCTAATATATTGGCTTCATCTTCCATACCAAAAGCGACATGGGATTCAATCCATTTACGGCGAGGTTCCACTTTATCGCCCATTAAAGTCGTGACACGGCGCTCGACGCGCGCAATGTCGTCAATGGTTACACGGATCAATGTTCGTGACTCAGGGTTCATCGTCGTCTCCCATAATTGGTCGGCGTTCATTTCACCGAGACCTTTATACCGCTGAATCGAATAGCCATTTTTAAATTCTTTCAGTAATTTCTGCATGCCTTGTTCATCCCAGGCATATTCCGTCTTCTCTTTCTTCCCTTTTCCTTTAGACACTTTATAAAGGGGAGGTAAGGCGATGAATACACGTCCTGCTTCGACGAGCGGACGCATATAACGGTAAAAGAAAGTGAGGAGCAGCACTTGGATGTGTGCACCGTCGGTATCAGCATCGGTCATGATGACGATTTTGTCATAGTTGCAGTCTTCGAGTGTGAAGTCTCCGCCTACACCTGCACCGATCGTATGAATGATTGTCGAGATTTCTTCATTTTTGAAGATATCGGCAATTTTCGCTTTTTCCGTATTGATTACTTTACCGCGAAGCGGAAGAACCGCTTGGAACTTACGGTCACGTCCTTGTTTTGCTGAACCACCCGCAGAGTCCCCCTCGACGAGGTAAAGCTCGTTTTTCTGTGGGTTCTTGGACTGGGCCGGCGTCAGTTTACCGCTCAGCAAGGTATCTTTACGCTTTTTCTTTTTGCCGGATCTCGCATCTTCGCGGGCTTTTCGAGCCGCTTCTCTTGCTTCTTTTGCTTTGATGGCTTTTTTGATCAGCATGGAAGAGACATCTGGGTTCTCTTCAAGGAAGTAGTTCAGTTGTTCCGCCACTACGCTGTCAACGGATGATCTGGCCTCTGAAGTACCGAGCTTACTCTTGGTCTGCCCTTCGAACTGCAGTAGCTCTTCTGGAATTCGGACGGACACAATCGCTGTAAAGCCTTCCCGGATATCGTTTCCTTCCAGGTTTTTATCTTTATCTTTCAACAGCTGAGCACGTCTTGCATAATCGTTGAATACGCGTGTGATCGCTGTTTTGGCTCCCGATTCATGCGTACCTCCGTCCTTGGTCCTTACATTGTTGACGAATGACAGGATACTCTCTGCAAAGCCGTCATTGAATTGAAAGGCGAAATCCACTTCAATTCCGTTTTGTTCGCCTTCAAACGAAACGACTTGATGAAGGGTATCTTTCTCCTCGTTCAAGTAGGACACGAAGGATTCAAGTCCGTCGTCATACTGGTACACTTCTTTCACCGTGTCCTTCTGTCTTTCATCCACTAAGATAATGCGGAAGCCTTTCAATAAGAACGCTGCCTCGCGCAGACGTTCGGATAACGTTTCGTAGTTGAATTTGGTAACGGAGAAGATCGTAGGGTCCGGTTTGAAGCGGATGGTTGTCCCTGATTTTCTCGTCGCTCCTTTATGTTCTAAAGAAGTGACGGGGACACCGCCATTTTCAAATCGTTGATAGTACTTCTCTCCGTCACGACAGATTCTGACTTCCAGCCATTCGGACAGGGCATTAACAACAGAAGCGCCGACTCCGTGGAGTCCACCACTTGATTTATAGCCGCCTTGACCGAATTTTCCTCCAGCGTGAAGGACGGTCAAAATGACTTCTGGTGTCGGTTTACCTGTTCGGTGCATTCCTGTCGGCATCCCTCTTGCTTCGTCCTGTACAGAAACACTTCCGTCCTTGTGCAGGGTTACAGTCATTTCCTTACCGAAGCCGGATAACGCTTCATCGACCGCGTTATCTACGATCTCATGAACCAAATGGTGAAGGCCTCTATGGTCTGTTGACCCAATATACATCCCAGGGCGTTTTCTGACAGCCTCCAGGCCTTCAAGTACTTGTATGGAATCATCTGAATAAGATTGGTTTTGGTTCGACAATTTTCCATCGGCTCCTTTCACGTGCTTTCCACTTTTCATAATAGAACAAATGTTCGTTTATGTAAACGTCCGTAAAAATGATCGCTTGTTATATTGTAGCGATTATATGCGGATTCGCAAACATAATTCTTCCAAAAAATTTATGATAACATGCATAGATCCTTCGTTTTGCGAACGGGAATTTTGACGTCTAACTTCTATCATATCATAATCAGAACCTTCTCCTTACACCTTTTCATGCAAAAAAAAGCTGCCGACAGATGTCGACAACTCGTTTTTATACATAGAGGGCATGGGCGACTTTAATACAAACATCCATTATGACGACTTGCTCGGTATCCTTTAAAGTTTCCCATGCTTCGGGGTGAATGACACCCTGCTGTCCCCAAAATGCTTTTACATCCATCTCTGCAGCTTCCTTTGCAAGATCCGGTAGAAATTCAGGCCGGCGGAACACATTGATGATGTCGACCTTTTCTTTCACTTCACTCAGGGACCGGTAAGCTTTTACACCTTCCCACTCTGAGATCGTCGGATTGACAGGAATGATGCGGTATCCAGCCTGTTTCATCGCCTCACTGATTTGATAAGACGTACGATGTGGCTTGTCAGAAAGCCCTACGACAGCAATTGTTTTGGACTCTTCTAACACTTGTTTTATCGTTTCTTTGGATGGGTTTTTAAAACTCATTCTTTCGACCTCCTATTCGTCAATCAAGCCTTCATTGACGAGGTATTCCCTGGCTACTGCTTCAGGGCTTCGGTCTTCAAAATCGACCTGGTAATTCATTTCTCTCATTTGATCCCCTGTTATTTTGCCACCAAGCTGATTCAAGATGCTTTCCAGTTCAGGATAGCGGTCAAGCGTTTCTTGTCTCATCAACGGTGCGCCTTGATATGGCGGGAAAAGATTCTCAGGGTCTTCCAGTACTTTCAAATTCAAGTCAACCATATAACCTGCCGTAGCGTAGGCATCAATGACATCAACTTCACCTGAAGTGATTGCTTGTTGACGAACACCCGGGTCCATCGTTCGGACGTCGAGGTTCAGGTTGTAAATTTCTTTCATGCCTTGGTAACCGTCTTGTCGGTCATTGAATTCGAGCGTGAACCCGGCTGTAATCTGATCTTGGATCTGTCTCAGGTCTCCGATCGTTTCAAGACTGTAACGGTCGGCCAGTTCCTGAGTTGTAGCCACTGCATAGGTGTTGTTGAACTGCATTGGTTCAAGAAAAGCCATATTGTACGTTTCGACCATTCCATCTGCAGCCTGTTGGTACACGTCCTGAGACTCGTTGGAGTCAGCCTGCTGCTCTAATAAAGAGACAAGGGCTGTACCCGTGAATTCAGGGTAGATATCGATACTCCCCTCCTGCAGGGCCGTGAAAACAAAGTCCGTCTTACCGAAGTTCGGTCTTAAGCCTACCTGCAAGTCCGTCTCTTCTTCAATCAATATCTCATACATATTGATCAAAATAGCCGGCTCGGAACCGAGTTTTGCACCAAGCACAAGATCATCCTGCTGTTTTCCACCGAATGCTAAAGGACCGACAGCAATCAATACGCCAGCAACTAACAGACTGACGAGCGATCTGAACCCGGATTTAGCTGACGTCCTTTCAAACAACCTTAGAATGATATCAAGCAGAATCGCAAGAAGGGCAGCAGGAATCGCACCGAGAAGAATCAAGTTGATGTCTCCTCCGCGGTCAAGTCCGAGGAGGATGATTTCCCCCAGTCCTCCCGCTCCAATCAAGGCTGCAATCGTCGTCGTTCCCACTATCAGAACCATGGATGTACGAATTCCAGCCATGATCACAGGCATAGCAAGAGGGAGTTCAACTTTTGACAGTCTTCTGAAAGAGTTCATTCCCATTCCTGTAGCCGCTTCTTTTAAAGCAGGGTCGACTTCTTTGATGCCTGTGTACGTATTTCTTAAAATCGGAAGGAGTCCATAGGCTGTAAGAGCGATAATAGCGGGTGTTTCTCCGATTCCGACAAACGGAATCAAAAAGGCAAGCACAGCTAGACTCGGAATCGTCTGGAGCACCGCCGTCACGCCAATGATCGGTTCAGCTATCGTGTGGTTCCTTGTAAGTAAAAGACCCAGCGGCACGGAAATCAAGGTCGCAATCACGAGTGCAATGATCGAAATTTGAAAATGCTCCCAAAGCGTTTCTAAAAGGAGGCTCTGCCTCTGCTCAAAAACATCCATAAATGTACTCATGTGTTCATCACCCCGTTCTGTTCCTTCACCTGGCTTTTCAGGTATAGGGCGATGTCTTTATAAGATATGGTCCCAATTAATTGATTCTCCTTGATGACCGGTAAAATCGGGTAAGGCTGTTCTTCGAAGATATCCATCGCTTTTTTCAAAGTCGAGCTGTTTTCAATTGCTGGGGCATCGACCCGTTCACCTTCGTGAATCAAGCCGGCATATTCCCCCTGCTCATCCTGGAGAGCATAAGTCCCCACTTTGAGAATTGCTGAACTGTTCCAGTCGCTTTCAGTGTAGATCTGACTTCTTGTCTGGTCCATGATCACATCTACGGCCGTCTGCCACGGGGACTTGCGTTCGCCAATAAAGTCCTTAACGAAATCATTCGCCGGTTTCAGAATCAAGTTTTGCGGCGTATCGAGCTGAACGATTTTTCCTTCTTTCATCAGACAGACTCGATCACCAAGAGCCATCGCTTCGTCCATATCATGGGTTACGAAAACAATCGTCTTCTGGATTTTCTGCTGCAGGTCACGAATGTCCTTCTGCAGCTGCTCTCTGCTGATCGGGTCGAGCGCGCTGAACGGTTCATCCATTAGAATGATATCAGGGTCCGCTGCAAGAGCACGAATGACTCCTACACGTTGCTGCTGGCCGCCTGATAATTCACTCGGCTTTCTTTTACGGTGTTTTTCGGGATCCAAACCGACCATGTCCATCAGTTCGTCGATCCGCTTCGATAAGTCTTTCCGCTTCCATTTCTTCATTTCAGGGACAACAGAAATATTCTCTTCGATTGTCATATGTGGAAATAACGCAATCTCCTGCAAAACGTAGCCGATGTTCCATCTCAACTCATGTATGTTGTACTCGTTTATCGGTTTATTATGTATGAGAATGGTGCCTTCCGTCGGTTCAATCAGGCGGTTGATCATTTTCATAGTTGTCGTCTTTCCACAGCCACTCGGCCCGATTAAGGTGAATAGTTCCCCTTCCTTTACATCGAAGTTAATTCCTTCTAGAGCCATTGTCCCATCAGCGTATGTCTTCGTTACATCTGTAAATGTAATCATCCAAAAGCCTCCTTTACTCCATTAAAACATTATGTACTTTCCCAAATTTTCATATTCCGAAACATTTTGCGATGAAATTGTCGAATCGGCACAAGAAGAGAAGCACCCCGAGTCAGAGTGCTTCTTTAAAATTACTTTATGGATTCATTGCTTCCTGAATCGTCTGCCATGCAGAAGGCTCAGCAAAGGATTCGCTCCATGAGGCAATCCCTGCTAAATTAAATTCCTTCATTAAGTTCACGCGATTGACCAGTGACGTTTCATCTTCGATCCAGATGATGTAGCGGTTGTTACCTTCTTCATAAGTGACGACATTCTGTTTCGTCATTTCGTCATAGACCGGTGCAATATTCCGTTCGCTCATCCATTCTTTCGTTTCTTCCATAGAGAAGGATTCGGAAGAGACGTCCACCTCACCATTTTCAAGTGTCGTTTCGGTCCAAAGTCTTGTATATAGAGGAATGCCGAGTAGGAGCTTTTCTGGAGGAACCAATTCTACGAGGTTCTCGAGGTTACGCCTCACCCACGGAAGACTTGCTACACTTCCTGCTTCGGGTGAATTCGCCCAGTGCTCATCATAGGCCATGACCATTAAATAGTCGGCAGCTTCTGCAAGTTTTTCGTGTTCCAGGAAGCGGGACCACTGCTCACTTCCATACGGGAACGCGACGTCCACACTGACCACAAGACCAGCCTGGTGAGCTAGAGGAGTCAACTCCCTTACAAATTGAGTCAAGTATGGACCGTCTTCTAAATAAACGTTTTCAAAGTCGATATTGATCCCATCAAGGTCATAGATCCTAGCATAATCCAGCAGCTGTCTGATCATATACTGCCTTTTTTCGAACGAAGGCAGTACCTGCTTGGTCAGATCTGCATCAAATCCGTTAGAAAATAAGGCCCACACCTGATCTCCCTGTTCGTGTGCAGAAGCTACATATTCCTTCTTGGCAAAATTCTCGATGCTCCCTTCTGCGTCCATCATCTCAAACCATGTCGGCGAGAGAATTTGCACACCAGGTTTTGCCTCTACTACACTAGGAGTCGCAGCAGGATGGTAAATCGCATCCCACGTTAGATGAAAGGGTTTCTCCACTTCACTCACGTTTTTTCTCTTTTTTATCACCGTTTCAGATGTAAGGGTCTCTGTGACAGGATCCCCTAGGGCTTCTTTTACCAGATAGCCTGCAATGCCTTCTGAAGTGATGATGTGATAGTACCTTTCTTCCTCACCTTTAATATAAACCTTGTCACCAGGTCCTAAATTGATATAATAAGGTGATGTTGCTTTTGGCTGTTCGCGTACTTTGGTTTGATGTTCATCCAAGCCGGAGACCAGCTCAGCTGTTTCTCGAGTACTGCCATTTTCATAGACAAATAGCGCCTTCTCAGTCTGGTGTAGGTAGACGGGGTACACCTGTTCCAGCCATTTGGCAGCAATAGATGGCTCACCATCATTCGGTGTCGTAACCGGGAAATGCAAATCGTACGCTTTTTGATTCATATAATATTTTAATTCATCTGTCGGCAATTGATAGACGTCCTGCGGCATTGTAATAATGACTGATTCAGATGATTTATCATATACAATATTTGAATCGATGTTTTCCTTAATAAAAGAAAACGGTACATAATGCTGTTGATTCACTGATTGAACTCGCTCATCTTCCATGACTTCATTCTGATAGACAATCAGGGTTTCGTTTTCGTAATATGTAATCTTTTCATTAGAAGGAAAAGGGTACAGGATGAATACGAAACCGGCGGCTACCAAAAGAATCAGACTGGAAATGAGGAGGATAAACGTACGTTTCTTGTTCATTAGATCTCTCCCCCCCTGTCCTATGATATCGAAAATGGTCGATAATTGGAATGATAGGATTCCTTAGGGATGTCCCAGAAAGGAGTTCTTTCCTATTCATTCTCGTGATAAACTTAATATAAGATGTGAAGGAGTTGACTAAACGTGGAGTATTTATTATATGGACTTATAGCCTATCTTCTCGGATCCATTCCATCTGGTTTGATTGTAGGTAAAGCTTGGCATAACACCGACATCCGTGAACACGGAAGCGGTAACTTAGGAGGAACGAATACGTTTCGTGTCCTGGGTATCAAGGCAGGAATCGTCGTAACGCTCTCAGACATTCTAAAAGGAACGCTGGCAGCGGCCTTGCCGTTTATGCTTGGAGCCGAGGTAAACACGTTGATCATTGGAATTTTTGCTGTGATCGGACACATGTATCCGGTCTTTGCAGGATTCAAGGGTGGTAAAGCGGTCGCAACGTCAGGCGGAGTGGTGCTTGGAGTGAATCCTCTCATTTTCGCCATATTACTAGGGACGTTCTTCCTCGTCCTTTACCTCAGCAAGTATGTATCTCTTGCATCTATGCTCAGCGGGGTGGTAGGAATCATTTCGACTGTGCTGCTCCAAGAGTATGGACTGATGATCATCATTTCATTATTCACGGTATTCGTTATATACCGTCATCGCGCAAACATTAAGCGAATCATGAACAAAACGGAACCGAAAATTACGTGGATGTAATAAGAAGGGACCTGTGTACATACGTACAGTAGGTCCTTTTTACTTGGATAGAAACCAACAGCATTCAACAAAATAAGAGGAAATGCACATCTCCGTGAGTCAATCAATTGTATATAAGGAAATACATATTATATACTTTACACATGGAAAGAAGGCCTGAAAGGAGTCCTTGCTATGAACAAAACTGAATTGCAAAAACAAAAACAATTACCTTCCAAAAAAGAACGCCACAAGCTTTTCGGCTCTGTGGAACCCGGTCCAAGAACTAAGCCGGTCGATAAAGATAAAATGGCAGATCTTCAAAATTCAAAGAAAGACTTTCTATTCGATATTGACATGGTCGGCATATCAAATGTGAAACACCCAATCACAATTCCAAGCAAGATGACACCGGAGATCCAGACAACCATCGGGACTTTCTCATTCGGTTCATCCATTACACAGGGAAGCAAAGGCACCAATATGAGTCGGTTCACAGAACAACTCGACAAATATCATCGTGAAGGGTTTGCGATTGACCTGACGACACTAAAAACCTTCACAGAGGAGCTCGCAGGTCGGCTGAAGGAAACAGATGCAGAAGTGGAAGTCAGCTTCCCTTGGTTTTTTGAACGAAAAGGACCCTACTCTGATCTTGCCGGCATGAACCATGCTGACGCGACCATTCGTGTGGAGTACGATGAAGCAACCGGTCACGATATAACGTGTACACTTAAGGGTACCATCACGACCCTATGCCCTTGTTCAAAAGAAATCAGCGAATACAGCGCACACAACCAGCGCGGACAGGTGACGATGTCGGTAAAGCTGACAGACGACTTTGATGAGCAGAAGACGGACTGGAAAGCAGCTCTTCTTGAAGCGGCAGAAAGTAATGCGAGTGCTCGCATCCACCCTGTTCTGAAACGACCTGACGAAAAAATGGTGACTGAGCAGGCTTACGAGAACCCTCGTTTCGTTGAAGATATTGTCCGCCTCGTGTCTGCCGACCTTTATGAATACGATTTTGTCGAAGCATTCGAGGTGTCGTGTCGAAATGAAGAGTCCATTCACCTGCATGACGCCGTAGCCTCTTTGAGCTATGACAAAAAACAGGAACAATCCTAATAAATGAAGCACCTTATGATCGCTTTGATCCGTTTCTATCGAAAAGGTATCAGCCCGTTTTTTCCGCCAAGCTGCAGGTTCCAGCCTACATGCTCGGCCTATGGACTTGAAGCTTTTCAGCGATTCGGGTTTTTCAAAGGTTTTTATCTTACGGCCAAAAGGATTATGAAATGCCACCCTTTCCACCCTGGTGGCTTCGATCCTGTACCGGATAAAAAGAAGCACGAATAAAAGCATCCTGATACGATTCAGGATGCTTTTTCGTAAAAAGGGTTTATTCACCTTTCTGAGCGGTAACAGATTCGTAGACTAAATAGGAGTTGAGACCATGAATTTAACAGTAACCGAAGAAGCAGCTAAATGGTATGAAGACGAGCTTGATGTAACAGAAAATACGCATCTGCGTTTCTACGTACGATACGGTGGCGTAGGAGGACTGCAACCTGGATTCTCACTTGCCATCAAATTTGAAGAACCCCAAGAGCCGATTGCACAATCCGAGGTTGGAAAAGTTACCTACTTTGTTGAGGCGGATGATGAGTGGTATTTCGGGGACCATTCGTTAAAGGTAGCCTTAAATGAGAAGTGGGACGAGCCGGATTTCCAGTACGAATCTTAAAAACAGAAACGTCATGTTTTCTTTTAAATAGAGAGGAGTATTTGTAATGAGTGAACGATTCCAACGTAGCGTGAAAGATAGATGGACAGTGGAATATGAAGAAATGCCCTTCCCTGCTATTCAAAAAGGCTGGGTACTTCCGGTTGATCGCTGGAAAGACTTCGATCCTTTCATTCTGATGGCAGAAGATTGGTTTAAGCGCGGCACGTTCCCCGACCACCCGCACCGCGGATTCCAAACCGTCACGTATGTGATTGATGGTCGACTTGAGCATATCGATAACGGCGGCGGTCGTGATATACTAGAGCCCGGCGATGTCCAGTACATGAACGCTGGTTGGGCTGCGCGTCATGCTGAAGACGGCGTTGAGAATGACGTAGCACATACCCTTCAGCTATGGCTCAATTTACCGAAGGATCACCGTGATACAGAAACGATGTATCAAAATGTCTACCAGGAAGATGCTCCTGTAGCACGATTTGACGGTGGACAGATCAAAGTATTCTCCGGTAATGTAGCTGGTATGGAAGGACCGATGAAATCAATCGTTCCGTTTACATTATCTGAGATCGAGCTGCATGACGGAGCTGAGTACACGCTCTCTCTCCCGGAAAATCACAATGCCTTTCTTTATGTATTAAGAGGTGAAGCTGCAATCGGTTCGACGAGTGAAAGCTTGAAGAAACATGATGTGGCTACGCTGACATATGAAGACGGAGGAAATGCGGAAGCTCTTAGTGACCTCACCCTCTCCTCTTCCCATCGCCGAACAAAACTATTAGTCTATTCAGGTGAGCCGATCCGTGAGGAAATCGTGCCTTATGGTCCGTTCGTTATGAATTCAATGGATGAAATCAAGCAGGCTTTTCGAGATTTTCACGATGGTAAGTTTGGTCCACCAGCTGAGTAATCCAAAAATATGAGGAGGTGCTTATAGTCCATGGCTTTTGTAATTACAAGTCCATGCAAAGGGGAACAAGCAGGCGAATGTGTCGATGTCTGCCCCGTAGATTGTATCGAAAAAGGACCCGATCAATTTTATATCGATCCTGAGGTATGTATTGACTGCGGTGCATGCGTTTCTGTCTGCCCGGTAGATGCCATCGTTGAAGAATACGAGATGACCCCTGAACAGGAACCTTACTTGGAGAAAGCGGAAAAATATTTCGGTCATATGTAACGATTGAAAATCAACCCGTTCGACTGGCGGGTTGATTTTTTCTTTTTATCGACCTACCGTTTATCTTGTGTTTAAAGATTTTTGTTTTTAAAGTTCAGTTCGGAGTTGCTACTAAGTTTTAAGTGGAATCATTCGTTTCTTGTTTTCCTCTCGAATAGCCTTCAAAAAGCCGCCCTCCAAATGGTTGTAGACTTTCGTCGACTAAATTGATTACCCACTGCTTTTCTCCCTGTTTATAAAATGCTTCAAATGCTTCAATAAACCGCTCCGCCCATCGCTCATCATAGTTTCTCAATGCTCGAATGACCCATTTAGACTTTCCGATCCAATGACCATTCGTTCTCAAGACGAATTCGTGCAGTTTGATGCTTAGATCTTGCGCAATCCATATCGATTCGGCGCGGTCCCTGCTTCCAATAAAGTCGTCCAGCGTGTCTGAAATGAAGTATCGTTTCGTTTCCAGCGTTTCAGTATTCCATAGAGATGGTCCTCTCTCCAGCAGGTGTTCGGCTTCTTTTTTTATATTAAAAAGGTTCTTGTGCCCTCTTAGTATTCTTCCTTCTGCTATCATCCTTGGTAATGATGGAATGGCTACCTCTATATCCTTTGTCACATAATCTAAATAGCTGGTCCAGTTATGAGCAAATACTTCAACCGGCCAGCCTTTGAAATAAAAAGAATCCCTGTAAGAGGATTCGATCCTTTCGTCAAAAATGATGATATCTAAGTCAGATGTACTTGTATCTTCTCCTCTGATGACACTCCCTGCGAGCAGGGCTGCATCACAACCAGGAAATTGTTCAGAAATCAGTTGATCAGCCGTCTTCCACACATCTTCTCTCATCACAACAACCTCCTTTCTATCCTAGTGTCATCTTAAGCTTTTTATAGATCTCCTCCCTCAATATATAGAGATTACCTCTTACATAAGGGTGAATGTGTGCATATGGATTCATGGAGCTCCCTCCCTAAAATAAAGGAGCGCTCTTTCAAGCGCTCCTTAAGGTTTCAAGTTGAACCGTTCGATCTGATTAAGTTGATTCTCTGCCTTCAAAATACGGTACTGCGTTTCTCCGAATAAGTCAAAGTGGGGAAACCTGGGGTCTTGGTGAATCCACTCAGGTCGTAAGCCATATTGCTTTCCCCATTTTTTTAAAGCTTTAAGGTCGGAGGAGCCGACTTTGGTGACCGTATCGCAGCCGGGAAATCGTTCGTCGATCCAAAAGTGCGTGAGGAATGCGATTTCCCCATTCTTCACCTTCCTCTTCCAAGCCATCAACTCTTCCCGCTTCAGCCCGAATGCCATTACGACGTCTTCTCCATCGCTTGAAGATACGCTTCATGCCAATCTGGGAAGCTGCGTCTAATGGAAACCGGACGGAAGTTGTCTTTTTTCACAATGACATGTTTTGTCTCACCCGTGACGGCTGTTTCCCCGTCGTTATGGACAACTTCATATCCGTACGTGACTCTCAGCCCGTCATATTCTTTCACCCACGTTTTGACTGCTGCTTCTTCCCCGTATCGAACAGGGTTTTTGAAACTCATGGATGCATCGATCACGGGTGAGACTACGCCTTCTTTTTCGATTTCAGCGTACTTAAATCCCAGTGAATCGATGAAGGATGTTCGTCCAATTTCAAACCAGACAAGATAATTCGCGTGATAGACGACACCCATCATGTCCGTTTCCTGGTACCTCACTTGTATCGGCGTTTCATTTACTTTCATGAAGAAGACTCCCTTCTTAACGTATTCCATGCTTGTTCCAAATCGTTCAGCTCGAGCTCATTCATATCTGTTTCCTCTCCGTCAATGATCCGAATCGCTTGGAATTGGATCGCTTCGTTTACGAGGTTATGAATGAACCGACCATTCCCACGAACAGCATAATCCTTAAACTTCTCTAACAAGAACGCTTCCGTCCATTCGTTAAAATGGTACCCGAACTCAGAAGCAAGGTAATGAGTCATGTCGAGAAGCTCACGCTCATCGTAATCAGGGAATTGGAAATATTTTTTAAATCGAGAAGATAGTCCAGGATTGCTTTCCACAAGCTGTTCCATTTCCCTCTGGTAACCTGCAAGGACGACAACCAGATTCTCGTTATGTTTGGTCATCTCGTCTACAAGCGTTTCAATCGCTTCTTTTCCGAAATCATCACGACCGCCGTTGTAAAGGGAGTACGCTTCATCAATGAACAGGACTCCTCCAAGCGCTTCCCTGATTTTTTTCTTTGTTTTCATAGCGGTCTGACCAACATATCCGGCGACGAGGTCACTTCTCGAAACGACAACCATATGTCCCCGTTTAAGAAGGCCGCACTGTTTCAATACTCCGGCATAAATGTCGGCGACCGTCGTTTTCCCGGTACCCGGATTACCGGAAAATACAGAGTGGAGTTGAATCGGAACAACAGGATAGCCTTTTTCTTTCCGTTTTTGCTGGGCCTGGACAAAGGAAGATAACTTTTTCACTTCCTCTTTTACATTTTGCAGCCCGATTAATTGGTCCAGCCGCTCCATCGGTGAACCCTCTTCACCCTTATCGGGTGTATCGAAAGCAAGATCCTCCTGGCTGATTCTCATATGATCCAACCAGTGTTCTTTATCCCTTTCCGCTTCATTGGCACCTTTTTGGAAAACGGTCTTCAATACGAGGTTCTTGACGGTTCTGGCATTTCCGAATGAATCATCCACCCTCTCCTGGTCGATCAAAGATGTAAATTCCCTCAAGGCTTCTTCTGTGAAAAAGAAGTCATTTTCAAGGGCGGTCTGCTCAGCAATCGTCATCAGCTCGTCCATTTGGTAATCCGGCAGCTGCACTTGATTCTGTTCTGGGAACCTGCTTCTAAGTCCTGGGTTCGACCAGAGGAACTGACGCATTTCTTCCGGATAACCGGCGAGAATGACTGCGAATCTGCCACCGAATTCTTTGCTTGTCATAGCGGAGACCAAAGTGTCGATGACTGCTTGTCCATAATCGTTCCCTGTCTGACCTTCACGCTTCAGGCTGTATGCTTCATCAATGAACAGTACGCCACCTATCGCCTGTTTTACGTAGCTCATCGTATTCTCTTCACTTTGACCGACGTAGGAACCCACGAGGTGGGAACGATTTACCTCTACCACTTCCTTCGTATCCAAAATGCCGAGTTCATGATAGATGTTCGCAAGAAGTCTCGCGATGGTCGTCTTTCCTGTACCTGGATTCCCCGTAATGATCATGTGAAGACCCGGCTCATCAACCATAGAAAAGCCGAAGCTCTTCCGGCGCTGCTGGTATTTCAAGAAGTGATAATACCTTCTGATATAGCCTTTTACATCGTACAATCCGACCATTTGATCAAAGGCTTCTAATGGATTTTGTTGAGAGGAATCTGTCAGAAAGGCAGGCAGGCGTTTATAAAGTTCATCCTGATCATCCGATAATTCTCTCGTCCGTTCATTGATTTCTCTTACAGGAATCCGTATTCTTCGGTTTTCGATGGAATGAAGGGCATCCTCTACCATTTCTTCAAGCGCCTCAAGCTTTTCATAAACGTCCTGATAAAGCTTTAGTCGGCTCGAAGCATCAATAATGGTCTTCTTAGCCAGTTCACCATCCCATTTTTCTTTCAGCTTGATGACATCGTCATAGATGGCACGTGCCTTTTTCGCTTTGGCTGAATCATGGTCCGTTTCATGAAGCACCCACTGCTCGAGGGGCGTCTGTTTCAGCAGACTGTATGCTTGCAAAATTTGCTGCGACTCATATAAGTCGTTCACTAATCGGTGGTTGCTATGAAGGATTCTAGCTTCATCGATGAATTGGTCAGCTAGTGCATCCCGATCAGGATGACGCTTAATTCTATGATAAGCAAGAGCGGCATAAAGCAATGCCATCTGTTCCTTATTATCGATTTGATGTTGATCTAAGTATCGTAAAGCCTCGACTTCTGTAACCGGAGGCTGTTCGTCTATTGTATTCCAGTTCATTAATTCGTTCATCATCGATCCCTTCCTTTCGACCATGTATCCCATTTTATCATAGTCAAAAGCGGTCGTCCGCTATGAAGAGTTCCAAGCGACATAGTGATCGAATCGACTTCAGATCGATGAGTCCTTGACGTCTTACTCATTACTCATTACTCATTAAAAAACCACCCTCATGAGAGGGTGGTTCATCATGTTTAATAATCTTGATGGCGTGACTCTTCTTTGATCTCATCTCGCATTGCACGCAAAGACTGATTACGATGCTTGTTTTTCTTCTCGATGTTCCGCTTTTCTTCTTCTGTTGCAAACTGCATCGAATCATGTGAAGCTTCAATGTTTTCAATCGTATTTTGGACGTTGTCCTGAATCCGTTCGACGTTATCTGCGCGATTATCCGGATTCGGCTTCTTATTGGCCATGTGCTGTTGTTTATGAGACATTACGATTACCTCCGTCAAGTAGGAATGTCGACCCTATGAAGAGTCATTCATACGTTGCCCTACCTGAGGTGCTTCTATGTAAAGATCCCACACTTAAGATGGGATTTGATTCAGCCTTTCATGATGGCGTTGATCGATGCGGTCGTCAATCTGGTCAAGAAGCTTCTGATCTTCTTGAATCGTACGAATATTTTCCTTAATTCGTTCTTCCAACGTCATAGATTGTGATTTTCTCATGGAATCTCTCCTTTGTAGAAGACTTCCCATTTTTCGAGAAAATTATACCTATTTTAAAGCATCTTTCATTTCAACCATGAATTCATACGTCATCGGACCGTTTTTACGCGGCTGTTGAATGACGCCGTCCGTGCCGATAAAGTATGTTGTCGGGATCGATATGACTTGGTATTTTTCTGAAGTGACATTCAGCTCCATGTCTAAAAGGACGGGAAATGTGTAGTTTCCATTTTCTACGTAGTCGCTCACTTTCTTCTTTTTTTCTGAACGACCGATGGCCTGTTCCCCTCCTGTACCGTTAATGGCGAGTATTTTTACTTCGTCCCCGAACTCCTGATGGAACTTCTCCATTTCCGGCATTTCTTCCCTGCAGGGTGGACACCATGTCGCCCAAAAATTGAGGAATACTTTCTGCCCTTTAAGTTCCGACAAGGTAACGGTTTTACCATCAAGCGTTTCCAATTCAAAATCCGGGGCAGGATCACCCATTTGCAAACTTTTGATCCCTGCTGGTGCAACCAACGTCGGTCCCTCCAGCTGCTGCTTCTCCATGTCAGCCTGCTCAGCCCTCTTATCCTGAACGAAGCTGAATACGGCAAACCCGATTAGAAAAAGCAGAATAACTGTTGCTGAAACTTTTTTCCACATGTTGTAACGCCCTCTCTTACGGACAGTATCTTTACTATTCTATGTACTACCTTAGCCGACATGACCAAGCCTTGTAAAGAACATCAGCGTGGCTTTAGAAAACTTTTCACAAATAGAAAAACCGTCCTCAAGGAATGAGGACGGCTTCCTGTTATTATTTCGCAAGCTTGTTACGTAGAACCATTTGAAGGATTCCACCATGACGGTAGTAATCAACTTCAACTTCACTATCGAAACGAGCGACTACATCAAATTCTTTCTTATTACCGCTCTCGTCTGTAGCTGTCACTTTGACAAGATCGCGAGGTTTCACGTCTTCTCCGACTTCTACATCAAACGTTTCACGGCCAGTAAGACCAAGACTTTCAACGGAGTCTTCATCTTTGAATTGAAGAGGCAGTACACCCATCATGACAAGGTTTGAACGGTGAATACGCTCGAAACTTTCGGCGATAACTGTCTTAATGCCTAGAAGGTCTGTACCTTTTGCTGCCCAGTCACGGGAGCTTCCCATACCATAATCATTACCAGCAATCACCATGAGAGGTGTGTCGTCCTGTTGGTATTTCATAGCTGCCGTATAAATAGGCATGACTTCTTCAGTCGGCCAGTACGTCGTAAATCCACCTTCTGTACCTGGAGCTAACTGGTTACGAATTCGGATGTTGGCAAATGTACCACGCATCATGACTTCATGGTTACCACGACGGGAGCCGTAGGAGTTGAAGTTACGCGGGCCAACACCTTTTTCCTGAAGGTACTCGCCGGCAGGCATATCACGTGGGATCGCACCTGCTGGTGAAATGTGGTCTGTCGTTACGGAATCACCGAACTTACCGACAACGCGCATTCCTTCTAGTGGCTTCACTTCTTCAGGGTCCGTAGATAATCCTTCGAAGAACGGTGGGTTTTGAATGTACGTAGAATCGTCGTTCCAGTCGTACAATGGCTCATCCGTTGTTTCGATTTCATTCCACTTCTCATTGGAGTTGAAGACACTTTCATATTCTTTACGGAAGATCTCTGGTGTCACCACGTTGCTGATCTGCTCTTTGATTTCTTCCTGTGAAGGCCAGATGTCATCGAAGTAAATGTCTTTACCATCTTTGCCTTTTCCGATTGGTTCGTTCTTCAGGTCGATATCTACAGTTCCTGCAAGGGCATAAGCAACAACTAATGGTGGTGAAGCCAAGTAGTTTGCTTTGACAAGCGGGTGGATACGTCCTTCAAAGTTACGGTTACCGGAAAGGACCGAAGAAACCGTCAAATCGCTGTCTGCGATCGCTTTCTCGATCTCAGGAAGAAGTGGTCCAGAGTTTCCGATACATGTCGTACATCCGTAACCAACCAGGTTGAACCCAAGCTGATTCAAGAACTCCATTAAACCGGAATCCTCAAGGTAGCGTGTCACAACCTTAGACCCTGGTGCTAGTGAAGTTTTCACGTAGTCTGGAACATCAAGACCAAGCTCAACAGCTTTCTTCGCTACAAGCCCAGCCCCAAGCATTACGTGAGGGTTGGATGTGTTTGTACAAGACGTGATAGCCGCAATCGCAAGCGCACCTGTTTTCATGACAGATTTATCGCCGTTCTCGAATTGTACTTCTGTTTCTTTATCGAACTCAGATTTGTCTAAACCGAATCCGTGGTTTCCTTCAGGTCCTGTGATCGCCTTTTCAAAGGACTCCTTCATTTCAGAAAGTGGGATCAAGTCCTGAGGACGCTTAGGTCCGGATAGGTTCGGTTCAAGCTCTCCAAGATCGATTTCAACAAGCTGAGTGAAGTCTGGATCTTCTTGAGATGGATCGAACCATAGGTTGTTGCGTTTAGAATATTCTTCAACGAGTTCGATTTGCTCTTCGCTGCGTCCCGTTAGACGTAGATATTCAAGTGTTTCTCCATCAACTGGGAAGAAACCACATGTTGCTCCGTATTCAGGTGCCATGTTTGAGATCGTCGCACGATCAGCAAGAGGCATCTCCTGAAGACCAGGTCCGAAGAACTCGACAAATTTCCCAACTACGTTCTGTTCACGAAGTTTTTGGGTCACTTTAAGCGCAAGGTCTGTCGCTGTCGTTCCTTGTGGGAAGTTTCCAACAAGTTTAACACCGATAACCTCAGGAGCTGGGAAGTAGGATGGTTGTCCAAGCATGCCTGCTTCGGCTTCAATTCCACCAACACCCCAACCAAGAACACCAAGTCCGTTGATCATTGTGGTATGTGAGTCTGTTCCGACTAGTGTATCTGGATAAGTATCAATTTCACCGTTGCCATTCTCATTTGCATGGACGACATTGGCGATGTATTCAAGGTTTACCTGGTGCACGATACCTGTTGCAGGTGGAACAGCACGGTAATTATTAAAAGCTTTCTGAGCCCAGTGCAGGAACTCATAACGCTCAGCGTTACGTTCGAATTCAAGTTCCATGTTCACATTCAAGGCGTCTGGAGTTCCGTACTTATCTACCTGTACGGAGTGGTCGATTACAAGATCAACCGGTACTTCCGGGTTAATTTCATCCGGGCTGCCCCCCATATCAACCATTGCTTTACGTAGAGAAGCAAGGTCAACTACAGCAGGTACCCCTGTAAAGTCTTGTAGGATTACGCGGGAAGGTTTAAATGGAACATCTTCCCCTTTTGATTTGTCTGTACCCCAGTTTGCTAAGCTCTCGACATGATCATCATTGATGACACGTCCGTCATGTTGACGTAGGAGAGATTCCAGAAGGATACGGATGGAGAAAGGTAGACGGGAGATCTTACCGTGTCCCGCATCTTCTAAGGCCTTCAAGTCGTAGTAGTTATACGTTTGGCCGTTTAAGTCAAATTGTTTGCGAGCATTGTATGCATTGCTAGCCATATTCCTTTTACCCCCTCTTCAATATTTCAATGAAAAAGCGTAAAGCTTATTCATTCCCCAAATCGCTAATTTGCTCTTCCAATCTATGAAGTTCACAAATCTGCACCCTTAATTGTAAATGAAAACGATTTATAAGTAAAATAAATGTGCAAATTTTTCGGAATTTGACACTTGAAAGCGCTATCATTTGTCGAGCGCTTTGTTTGATAAACTTCTCCTAACATCTTGTGGAATATTTTCAACTTCAGGTATTTGGGTTATAATAGTAGAGAATATCGACAGAGAATAACGAAACAGGTGATAGCATGTCAGGTGTATTTGCCCTATTCATCGTTGGATGGATTGTCATCATGGTGACGCTTATGGGAATCGGAGGATTTTTCATGTTCCGTAAATTCTTGAAACGTCTGCCTAAAGAAGATGGCAAGTCAGTCATCGACTGGGAAGAGTATTACGTAGATCAAACGAAGCATATGTGGTCAAACGATCAGAAAGCGCTGCTGGAGGAGCTCATTTCTCCTGTACCGGAGCTCTTCCGTGATGTCGCAAGGCAGAAAATTGCAGGTAGAATCGGGGAGCTGGCCATCGAGAAGAAAAAAAAGAAGATGACGCAGGACTTGATTATCGAAGGATACATTTTGGCCACACCGAAACGCGACCATAAGTTTCTCATTAAAAAGCTCGACGAAAAGGAAATCGATCTTGCCCCTTATGAACCGCTGTTGGAACGTGATTATAAACCTTCCAGAGCTCGAAACGTTCAATAAACCATACTTACAATGAGAAGCACCCCGAGCAAATCGCTCGGGGTGCTTCTTTCAACTAGAAAAGAGTGCAGGCGGTGATGTCGCCTACACTCTTTTGGCTGTGTCGGTATTTGTAATTGATTTCTCCAACCGTATGTACTGTCTCAACATAGCGATCCGCCACGTTAAAATCATACCAAGAGCAAGTAGAAAGAACATTCCGCTCGTTTCCCCGAAGGAAATCGTCTGCCCTATGACGAGCTTCAATATGATCCTCAAGACTAGCAATCCGAACAAAATGCCGATAAATGCTTTAGAAGGCTTCAAATAGATCGAGCCTTCACGCACTTCAAACTTAGATGTTCGGATCAGGAAAATGGAGAATACGGCGCCAACAGCCATGGCTTCCAACACCTGAGTAAAGCTCACTCTGAACATAGGGAACAAAAACATGAGAGCCCCTGTGCTCATAAATAGTGGTGGCAGAATTATTTTTTTTACACTTGCCGGCTTTCTGGCTGCACGCAGGCGGACGAAAATCATCCCCGTCGCCATGATGGCAGCCATTACCGTGCTGGCAATGAACCAAAACATAACATTTCACA
Organism: Halobacillus litoralis; assembly: GCF_020171725.1. Taxonomy (GTDB): domain Bacteria; phylum Bacillota; class Bacilli; order Bacillales; family Halobacillaceae; genus Halobacillus; species Halobacillus litoralis_F. Next base: position 70,633 of record NZ_JAIVAJ010000001.1, read on the forward strand.
CTTTCTAATCTGATACCAGCCTTTAGTTTAGAACACGATCAATAGCATCAAGCACACGTGCCTCATCGAACGGTTTGACGATAAAATCTTTAGCTCCGTTCTCAATGGCTTCGACGACCATCTTCTGCTGGCCCATCGCAGAACACATGACGATGTTCACATCATCCGCTTTTTCTTTAATCTTTTTCAGCGCTTCGATCCCATTCATTTCAGGCATCGTGATGTCCATCGTAATCAAATCAGGCTTAAGCGATTCGTTCATCAAAATGGCTTCCTGCCCGTTCTCTGCTTCACCTACAACCTCATGATTCCCTTTTTGTAAAATGTTCGTCAACGTCATGCGCATAAATTTCGCGTCATCTACGACAAGTACTTTTGCCATGAAAGCTCCCCCTTACTTCACTTCCCCACGATCACTCGCAATCGTTAAGATAATCGTCATGGTCACTCCGATTACTGTCAGGTAAACACCTAAATCAAACAATAGTGCCGTAGCCAAGTGTGTTTTCCCAAGGACAGGCAGTTGAAAGTAAGCGTCCGACTGACTGAGGAACGGCTCACCAAACATAAAGGAACCAATACCTGTCGCTACTGCAATGGTCAGCCCAACAGTAAGCATTAACCTGAAATTAATTGGGAGAATCTTTTGCATCGCTTTTACGCCGTAGGCCATATACATGAGTACGAATGCTGCCGACGTCATCAATCCACCGATGAAACCTCCACCAGGATTGTTGTGCCCCGCAAAAAATAAGTAAATTGAAAACCCAAGTAGTATAAAGGCAATGAGTGTTGTCGTTGTTCTTAAAATGATGTCGTTTGTTCGGGTCATACAAATACTCCTTTTTCTTTTCAATACCCTTATCATATTACAAAAGAGCCTAAAAATCCATGATTAGAACCCTTGAAAATTAAAGAGCCCGGCCAAATAAGAAGTGAGCATCGTCATCCAGTCGAAATATAGCGCAATTCCGATTACGATCATTAAATACCCACCTACTTTGACGATTGCTGCGCTGTTCTTCCTGATCCAGTTCAATTTTCCAATAAAGAAGGAAAGAAGAAGGAACGGAATAGAAAAACCAAGGGAATAAGCCATCATCATTACAAAGAATGAACTGGGATTCTCAACACCAAGGGCAAGGACTGCACCAAGGATGGGACCTGTACATGGAGTCCAGCCAAGGGAAAACGTCAATCCGATGATAAACGAGCCGAAATAGCCTACAGGACGGTTCTTGAACGTAACCTTTCTGTCTTTCATAAGGAATTGAAAATTAAAAACTCCTATGATGACGAGTCCGAAGAAGATGATCAGGATGGCTCCAAGTCTCCGGATGATTGTATCGTTTGAAATGAAGAACTGTGAAAAATAGGATCCTGATAATCCGAGAATGACGAAAATCGTGGTAAATCCCAGCAGGAATAGCACCGTATGAATTAAGCTTTTACGCTTCAACATGGCGTTCTCTTCCCTAAGCTCACTGACACTCATGCCTGTTATGTAAGACAAAAACGCAGGGAAAAGCGGTAGTACACATGGTGAAATAAAGGAAAGGAACCCCGCACCGAAGGCGAGAAACACATTAACTTCTGACATAAATAGTCCTCCAATAGTAATCTCATGATTATTGTATCAAATCCCCTTGTGAAATACGATGATACAAGTTGTGAACAAAATAAGGCTTTCTGTTCTTTATGACGTTCGCCATGTGAAAATTCTTCTTATCGCTTTTCTGTATAGAAAAAACCACCTCTCCTGAAATTGAATCCTGTAAAGAATTCAAAAGGAGAAGTGGTTTTTTGAATGATTAAGCTAAATTGTGCAAAATTCCAATGAAAGATTAAGAAAAGGATGAGTCATCCTGTAGTTTCATCGTAAAAAATATTGCTGATAAATAGCTGTAACCCTTGATATGACAAGATTTTACTTGTCCATTTGGTTGTTCATAGAACGCATCATTTGATTGATTTTCTTCTGTGATGGCTTCTGACCCATTTGCATCATCAATGTGCGCAGCATCTGTTCGTTAATAGGCGGGTTCTTTTTCAAGTAGTTCATCATATACTTTCTTGCGATGAAAAAGCCAAGCGCTACTCCACCGACAAGGGTTAATACAGCAATGATGATGACCCATACAATCCCCAAAGTCATAACTTCGTCTTCCTCCTTCGTGTTGTCTCCCATAACAGTATAGTAAAACACTTTCACAAATACAATAGGTGTTTTTATAAGAGGATTTGTTGACCGGCAAGCGGGGAGAGCCATCCGTAGTGTTTTCCACTCGTTTCTAAGATGAAAAACGAGTGCGCCGACTTGCGAAGGGGCTCTAGTACCATCGCTTCTGCCTGCCACAGGTCCTCACACTGAAATTGACAACAATAGTTCTTATGGTTCATTATACCACAGGTTTCGCCATAATCGAAGAAAGGAAGTTGTCCATTTATACGCAGAACAGCCGCTTCTTTCAAAGGAGAGTGCTTCTCTACCCACTCTTTGAAAGGAAACGATTCGGCAATATACCCCCACTGCTTCATTAGGTTCGCAGAGTCCGGTTTTTTCAGCATATCCAAAAAGAAGCGCTTCATCAGCTCTACTTTATAATAATAGTTCTCAGCAATCTCTCTCTGTATTGAAAAGACGACCATATCCATAAGCGTTCACTCCTTGTGCCCATTATAACGGGCGTAGAGATGAAAATTTGTCAATTCATGTACGGAACGTATCGCGAATTTTGTCAAAGGGTCGCTGTTAACAAAATAGGAGGACTGTCTACTAGAGAATAAAAAAGCCACCGGGAAAACCCGGTGGCTGACTTTTACATTTAAATTTAGTTGATCAAGCTTTCAGCATGTTTCACAACGTTATCTACTGTGAAACCGTAATTCTCGATAACAGTCTCTCCTGGAGCTGAAGCACCAAATGTATCGATACCGATGATCGCGCCATCAAGGCCAACATAACGATCCCAACCGAAGCTTGCTCCCATTTCAACAGCAAGACGTTTACGAACGCTTGTCGGAAGGACACTTTCTTTGTATTCCGCACTCTGTTTGTTGAAGCGGTCGAAGGACGGGATACTTACGACACGAACGTCGTATCCTTTCGTCTTCAGTTCTTCTTTCGCCTGCATGACAAGCTGAACTTCAGAACCTGAAGCCATTAGAATCGCATCCGGCTCGCTCTTATCAGAGTCAGACAGAATGTATCCACCTTGTTTCACACCTTCGTACGCTTTGTCCGCTGTTCCCTCAAGTGTCGGAAGACCTTGACGAGTTAAGACAAGAGCATGCGGTGTAGATTGTGATTCAAGAGCTAGTCTCCAAGCAGCACTGGATTCGTTCCCATCTGCAGGTCTTACGACAGATAGATTCGGCATCGCACGAAGGGAAGCCAACTGCTCGACTGGTTCGTGAGTCGGGCCATCTTCTCCAACTGCAACAGAGTCGTGTGTCAACACGTAGTTAACAGGAAGACCCATTAGTGCAGATAGACGAAGGGCAGGACGAAGGTAGTCACTGAATACGAAGAACGTACCGCCGTAAACTCTCAGGCCACCGTGAAGCGCCATTCCGTTAAGAGCGGCTGCCATTGCGAATTCACGTACACCAAACCATACGTTACGACCGGCATAGTTTTCGCGTGAGAAGTCTTCTTCTCCTTTGACAGCTGTTTTGTTTGATCCTGCAAGGTCAGCACTTCCTCCGAAGAAGTTTGGAACAGCTTGAGACAATGCATTGATCGCCTCGCCGGAAGAAGCACGTGTAGCAAGCTTGTCTTCTCCAGCTTTATAAGTTGGAAGCTCATTCTCCCATCCTTCAGGAAATTCATCATTGATTGCCGCTTTGAATTCTTTTGCAAGTTCAGGGTGTGCTTCAGAATACTTGGAAATCAGTTCGTTCCAAGCACTTTCCTGATCTTCCCCATTCTTTTGTACTTTGTTCTGGAAGTCTTGGTACACTTCATCAGGTACGTGGAATGGTTCGTGCTCCCACTTGTAGAATTCTTTTGCAGCTGTTGCTTCTTCGTCACCTAGTGGCGCGCCGTGAGAATCTGATTTACCAGACTTTGTCGGAGCTCCGTAACCGATAACGGTCTTCACTTCAATCATTGTAGGCTGATCTGTGTTCGCTTTTGCCTGCTCGATCGCTTTTGCGATTTCTTCCGTATTTGTACCGTCTTCCACACGGATAACCTGCCAACCGTATGCTTCATAGCGCTTTTCAACGCTTTCGCTGAAGGAGCGGTCCAAGTCGCCGTCTAGAGAGATATCGTTGGAATCATAAAGAACGATCAGCTTACCAAGTCCTAAGTGACCGGCAAGGGATGCAGATTCCTGAGAAACACCCTCCATTAAGTCTCCATCACCACAGATGGAATACGTATAGTGGTCCACGACGTTATAACCCTCACGGTTATACTTCGCAGCTAAGTGCGCTTCTGCCATAGCCATACCAGTTGCCATAGAAAGACCTTGTCCAAGTGGACCAGTTGTCGCTTCTACACCGTCTGTATGTCCGAACTCAGGGTGACCTGGAGTTTTAGAGTCCCACTGACGGAAATCTTTCAAGTCATCAATGGATACCTTGTATCCAGAGAGATGAAGTAAGCTGTAAAGTAGCATAGAACCGTGACCTGCGGATAGGACGAAGCGGTCGCGGTCGAACCACTTGGAATTTTTAGGGTTGTGGTTCATGAAGTCAGTCCAAAGCGTGTACGCCATAGGTGCTGCACCCATCGGCATCCCCGGGTGACCAGAGCTCGCTTTTTCTACTGCGTCAATAGTTAATGTGCGAATTGTATTAATTGAAGTTTGTTCAAGGCTGTTTGCCATAGTTTAACAATCCCCTTTCTTATCAGGTATGTAACAAGTATTATCCTATAATGAAAACACTCAGGACACAAGTGTAGAACCTATTTTTCATTCGTTTTGACGTTCCATGATGACTATTTTCACCAAAAAAGGCGGCTTTAAACAAAAAAGGTGGAAGCGCCCTCATAGTCTAAATAAGAAAATCCGCACGGGACTGCGTGCGGATTTATACTTAATGCTTGCGCTCGTTTTTCTGCATTTTCTTCAGCTTGGCAGGCGTTACGTCATTTCCTGCGGGGTCAACGACTGTTACGCCTTTCAGCTGACTTTTGAAGGATTTACGAGCGTTTTTCAAATATTCTTCTCGTAACTTTTTCTGCTCCTGCTTTTCAGCGCTAGTCAGTTCAGCTTCTTTAGATTTATTAGCAAGTTCGTTTATACGGTTTAATTTATCTTGTGAAATCATGGACAAAGCTCCTTTGTGAAAAATAGTCTCTTGTCATTCAAATGCGGTCCAAAGGAAAAAGACAAGAATCTAATGACTCTTGTCTACTATATCCTAACCTTTCGTATCCAAATTTTCAAGTGAAACGTGTTCCTTGTACCTTCTATGAACGGTCGCTTTCGACACGTCATATCCAAGCCCTCTTAACGTGGCTGCAATTTCGTTGAAGGTTAGTTTATTGTTCCTCAGACGCACCACTTCTTCTATAGGAAAATCAATCCGTTCTCTCCCTGGCGCGAGGTGCTGATTGGAAAGGTTTTTGGATGGATCAAATCCGTTCTCGACTGCTTTTTTCATTCCGCGGCGTATTTTCATGTTATGTAACTTACGTTGGTATTCTTCTACAATTCCAACGATTTGAAGAACCATGGAATCGGATTCCGAGAAATCGAGTTTGCCATCGTGGGTCAACGAATATATGGGTATATTCAGTTTATTCAATTGATGAAACAGGGCAATCTTGGTGTTCCCTCGTCCAAGCCTCGTTTCATCTTGGATCAAAAGCGCATCCGCTTCTTCATTCGTGAAATAGTCAAGCAAGCGGAAAATTCCGTCCCGTTCTATGCTGTATCCACTTGCCTGCTCTGCAATGCAGTCCACGACCTGCATGTTATGGGCATCCGCCATTTGCCTGAGTTCTGACTGCTGCCTTTTCAATGAAGAGACCTGGGCCTCTTTTTCCGTGCTCACACGGCAGTATAGGATGACTCTCATGATGTTTCGTACCTCTCCCTACTTAGAATCTATCACTAACATACTATAAATTAAGCACTCGTGACCATTGAAAAGTAAAGAAAAGCTAAGCTTGCCACAAACATAATGATATACGTCACATCAAGTTTCGATAGCTTATTAAACATCTATAATCCCTCCGTTTTATAAGAACGAACGTTCCTAAGAACTTTTGTTCGCCTTTCTTGTGATTCCATTGTATATACGAACACATGTACTTGTCAACTACAAAAATTCGAACGCTTGTTTGTATTCTCTTTCTTCTCATGGTACAATGTGGTTACTATAAATCTATGTACGAGGTGTAAATCTATGAGTAAACTTTCAAAGCGGCAGCAAGAAATCTTAGACTATATTAAAGAGCAAGTCATGTTAAAAGGGTATCCACCCTCTGTAAGGGAGATCGGTCAATCTGTTGGCCTCGCATCCAGCTCGACTGTTCACGGTCATCTGTCTCGACTGGAGAAAAAAGGCTATATTAGAAGAGACCCTACCAAACCAAGAGCCATTGAAGTGATCGAATTAGAGGAGGACAATACGATCCCCCGCACAGAAGCTGCCTATGCGCCGGTCATCGGTAAAGTTACGGCCGGTTCACCGATTACAGCAGTTGAGAATATCGAAGAATACGTTCCCCTTCCAAGTAACATCGCTGGATCAGAAGAGAACACATTCGTTCTAATCGTACAGGGAGAGAGTATGATTGAAGCAGGAATCCTCGACGGGGATATGGTCATAGTCCGCCAGCAGCAAACCGCGTTAAACGGGGACATTGTCGTAGCCATGACAGAAGAGGAAGAAGCGACGGTCAAGCGTTTCTTTAAAGAACGCAATCACATTCGCCTGCAACCCGAGAATGCAACGATGGATCCGATCATCGTCAATGATGTATCGATCCTCGGTAAGGTCGTAGGGTTATACCGTACCGTCCATTAATGCTGCTTACCACTAGGGTGAAGATAGCACTTCAGCCCTCTGCACCTCATAATAGATCAAAAAAAGGGCCCCGTTCATATTACGGGGCCCTCTTTTTTCGTTACTGGGATAACTGCTGCACCTGATCAATGATGCTGCGCACTTCTTCAAAGGATTGAAAAGCGTCTGTGTTTCTTACTACTTCCGGGTCGAGAGATCCATTCTCCATGTTCTCTAAGTACACATCAATGCCTTGAAGAGCCTGGTTGTTATAGTCTACGACCTGCTGGTGAAGGTCACCCCCGACATTTGGAGCTTCCAAGCCGTTAAATTCTTCAATGTCTGATTTCATCTCTTCTAAAAGAGTCTCCAATTCTGACAGCTTATCAGGGTCGTTCACAGCCTGTTCCACTAAGGCTGGTGCTTCATTCATGAATGCAGACGCTTCATTTGCGTATTCTTGTGCTTCATCAGCATAGTTTAGCGTATTGTTCACATCATTCAAAAATGAGCAACCCGAAAGCAGCGTTCCAATAAGGATGAACACAGTTACCCCTGTCCATTTTTTCATAACAAAACAGCTCCTTTTGTTTACATAATAAAAAACTAGTAAAGGCCGTAAGACGTACCTTCACTAGTTATACGTGGGAATGTAGCTGAAGTTTCATACAAAACCTATTTTTTATTAAGAGATGTCACGCTGTTTCTTTTTCCCATGGTGTGGAAATAGCGAAAGAATGTTTTCCCTGCGGAATGTCCGGACCTCCCTGCGCTCAAAACAGTAGGCAGCAACATGATCCTCACGTATCCTAACGACTCGTATGGTCCGCTGAGTGACGTCCCCACTCTTAGATACGTAAATGATATCAAGCTTCATCTTATCTTCTAGAGAACGCTTTAACAGGAATTCCAATAGTAACCCCTCCCATAACGAACATTTGTTCTTGTCGTTATGGGAGGGGTAATACGTATACTGAAAAACTTTTCCAATAAAAGGTTAACTGGAAAACACTTGTTCCTCTTACTTAGACCATCTGCTTTAAGCTCTCCGCTTGCTTCTTCAATTGATCGGCTGCATGAACCACTTCATCATAGCCGTTAATAGCAAGTTGGATTTCCTTTACACTCTTCGAAACACCATCTTGGATAAGAAGTGTCCCATCTGAAATGGTTTCAATCTCTTTTGTAATATCCTCGACCTCACTGCGCACCTTGCCGATCGACTGTTCTACTTGCTCGGAAAGCTTCCTCACTTCTTTTGCCACGACTTCAAAGCCTCTTCCATGCTCGCCTGCTCTCGGGGCTTCGATGGCCGCATTTAAAGAAAGCAGGTTCGTTTGGAAAGAGATATCTTTGATTGTTTTCACAACACCTTGAATACTTTCAGCTTGTTTCTTAAGGCCAGTCAGCGTTTTAGTATTTTCTTTTGATACCTCTAAAATGGCATTGATTTCGTTACTGGCTGTCTGTTGAAGATCGAGCCCTTCTTCAGCGCGCTTGTTCAAATCGAAGGACATCCTATGAAACTGATCGATGACCTCTTTCAACTTCTGCTGTCTTTCTGTGATGTTGGTTGCTACCTTGACAACGCCCTGAACCTTTCCGTCCCTATGTACCGGCATATACGTTGCTTCCAACCATACTTCATGACCTTCTGCATTTTTTCTAAGGATTCTATCTTGAAAACTTGCACCTGTTAAAAGACTGCTCCAAAACGAATCATAACCTGGACTATCTGAAAACTCTTCAAAACAAAACTCAGCATGATGGATTACGATGAGCTGCTTCTGATCGGAGAATCCCATGGCTTCTGCAAACACTTCATTGACATATGAAACCGTCCGATTACGATCAAAGTAAATAATGGCAAGGTTCTTCTCCATTGCGCCAAATAACTCGGCAATGGACGTTTTGTTGTTTAACACTTCCGTAGTACTCCCTCCAGCTACCATTTATTCTCGAATTGAAAATATATCACAATAGCATAAAGAGCAAAGAGTAAAATGTTCTCTTGAAAAATTATTTGGAAATATAAGAAGGGATCTATCTTACACATTGACTACCCATTTTAGAGATAGTTAAGTTTTTGTTCTTAAGTAACGTGATAACTGTTGGCGATTATGTAATGATTTTTTTCGCTATTAATGCTCCTATGAAAGAAAAAACAAAGCAATAATCGGGAGGACTAATAGTGAACCAAATATATCCAAGGGGACCGTAAGTGAAAACTACGAAAATTGCTACATAAATAGCTTGTTTGGTGTTCAACTTTAACAATTTAATTCCACCTTTCTATGTTAAAGGTATTCTACTATTGAATGATAGTGTGGTCAGATTTTGGTCTACATCATATTAACACTAAGATATCATCCTCTTTACCAAAAACAAAAAACCCTCAGAGCTTAGAGCCCCAAGGGTTTTAGTGTTTAGTAAGTCTGCAGATATTGCTCTCTCTCCCACGGATGGACCTGGGTTCTGAACATATCCCATTCAATTTCCTTCGCTTCAATAAAGTGTTCAAATAGGTGTTCGCCTAGCGCGTCGACCATGACTTTATCTTTTTGAAGTTCGACTAATGCATCATACAGCGTTGCAGGAAGATCCTGAACACCGTGCGCTTCACGTTCAGCTTTGTTCATGACATAGATGTTTCGGTCAACCGGTGCAGGAGCTTGGAGTTTATTCTCCACTCCATCAAGACCAGCCGCAAGCAATACAGCCATCGCCATGTACGGGTTTGCTGAAGGGTCCACACTGCGGGCCTCTATACGAGTACTTAATCCACGTGAAGTCGGGACACGGATCAACGGACTTCGGTTTTGACCGGACCAAGCCACATAACAAGGGGCTTCGTAGCCAGGAACCAAGCGCTTATAAGAGTTTACCGTCGGATTCGTCACAGCCGTGAAGTTGACGGCATGCTTAATGATTCCCGCTGTAAATTGATAAGCGACTTCTGAAAGCTGATCTTTACCTTTTTCATCGAAGAACGCATTGCCGTTCTCGTTGAACAAGGACATGTTAGCGTGCATACCAGATCCGTTTACCCCGAACAGAGGTTTAGGCATGAATGTTGCATGCAGACCGTGTTGGCGGGCAATCGTCTTGACGACGAGCTTGAACGTTTGAATGTCGTCACAGTGTTTCACAGCGTTCGCGTATTTGAAATCAATTTCGTGCTGTCCTGGTGCGACTTCGTGGTGGGAGGCTTCGATTTCAAAGCCCATTTCTTCGAGTTCAAGAACGATGTCACGACGGCAGTTCTCACCTAAGTCTGTCGGTGCAAGGTCGAAATATCCACCTCGGTCGTTCAGCTCCATCGTGGGTTCGCCTTTTTCATCTAGTTTAAATAAGAAGAATTCCGGTTCTGTTCCGATGTTGAAGGCAGAGAAACCGAGTTCTTCCATTTTCTTAAGGTTACGTTTTAAGTTGTAACGCGGGCAGCCTTCGAATGGTGTTTGATCGGGGTTATAGATGTCACAGATGAATCGTGCGACTTTCCCTTTCTCGGATGTCCAAGGATAGACCACGAATGTATCAAGATCCGGTACGAGATACATATCTGATTCTTCAATTCGTACGAAACCTTCGATAGAAGAACCATCAAACATCATCATGCCATCCAGTGCTTTGTCTAACTGGCTGAGTGGAATTTCTACGTTTTTGATTGTGCCCAGCATATCTGTAAACTGCAGGCGGATAAATTTAACGTTTTCTTCTTCGATTTTTTTATAAATTTCCTGTTTGGATAACCCCATTAACACAATTCCTCCTATAGAAACATAATTAATGGAAGAATCTAGACAATTCTCCCTGGCGTATTCCTAATTTGCCTTGATTTCCCCCGGTGAATAGTTCTTGTTGTAACATGCGACGAAGTTCTTTCTCCGTAAGTTCATTATGAACTTCTTCGACGCGCTCTTCGTCATACGCATCATTCGCTGGTCTCTCATCCACCTTCAGCATTTCCTTGATGCCTGCCATGTTGACCCCTTTTTCTATGAGACTCTTAATCTCAAGTAATCGGTCTACATCATTGAAAGAAAACAAACGACGGTTCCCTTCAGAACGTGCAGGCTCAACAAGCTTATGCTGTTCGTAGTATCGGATTTGTCTTGCCGAGAGATCGGTCAGCGATTGAACAATCCCCATCGGGAATAACGGCATGGAACGACGAACAGAATCTTCACTCATCGATCAGCCACCTCCCAAATAGAATGATACTTTCATTATAGAATATGCAATGTAGATGTCAATACGTGTGAGGATTAATTACATATCTGTGAAGGGAAATATCTAAAGCTCTTGACATTGCGAAAAAGTGAGCAGGATCTAGTCTTCAGGTGTATGAGACTCATATTAACACGACACTTTTTTCAAGACTCCTTAAAAAAGAGCGAAAAGTAAACCTTTCCGCTCTTCATTACTTAACAAAGTGTTCCCCATTTCTAATTTACGAGAGAACCCCTTCTTCTATTAATTTTTGAGCAGCTCTTGTGACAGCAATTTTGACATGGGCATAGGTCAATCCACCTTGAACGAACGCTGTATAGGGTGGGCGTATGGGGCCGTCAGCGGTCAGCTCAAGACTCGCACCTTGGATAAATGTCCCGGCAGCCATGATGACGTCATCTTCGTACCCTGGCATCGGACTAGGATGAGGAAGGACGTGGGAGTTCACTGGGGAACCCTGCTGGATCGCCTGACAGAACCTCACCATCTGATCGGCCGTGTCGAAGTTTACGGATTGAATCAGGTCTGTACGTACCGCATCGAAGGATGGGTTCGTATCAAACCCTAGCGTGTCCAGGAACTTGGCCGTGAAAACGGCTCCTTTTAACGCCTCACCTACAACATGAGGGGCGAGGAAGATGCCTTGGTACATTTCCTGCAGCATGTTCAGACTCGCCCCGGTTTCTTTTCCAAGACCTGGAGCTGTCAGACGGTAACTGCACTGTTCAATCAAGTCCCCTCGACCTGCGATATAGCCACCAATGCGCGCGATGCCGCCTCCCGGGTTCTTGATAAGGGAACCTGCAATTAAGTCCGCTCCTGCTTCGATCGGTTCTCTAGCCTGTACGAATTCACCATAACAATTATCGACAAATATGATGACATCCTGCTTCATCCCTCGTACATTCGCAATCATCTCTTCCACTTCCTCAACAGTGAAAGACGGTCGTTCCGCGTATCCTTTCGACCGTTGAATCGCTACTACTTTCGTTTTAGAATGAACGGCTTCTGATACAGCATCGAAGTCTATTTTTCCGCTATCTGACAGCGGCACTGCTTGGTACGTTACGCCGAAGTCTATAAGGGACCCGGTATCTTTAGTCCCTTCTTTTCCTATGACCTCCTCTAACGTATCGTAAGGGTCACCTGTCATGTACAACAATTCGTCTCCCGGCCTTAGCAAGCCGAATAACGCTGTCGTGATCGCGTGAGTTCCGGAGATCAACTGCGGCCTTACGAGGGCATCTTCTGCTTTGAAAATGTCAGCATAAACGGCTTCAAGCGTGTCGCGCCCGAAATCGTCATAGCCGTAACCCGTCGTCGGATTGAAATGCGAGTCAGAAACACGGTGTTTTTGAAACGCTTCGAGCACTTTGGCCTGGTTATGCTCAACCATTTTGTGAATTCTTTTGTGTTCTTGTTCAATCTGTTCTTCTGTCTGCGTTATAATCTGTTCTATATTCATGTTGTTCCTACCTTTTATAAAATCTCGTGTCTTAAGGGATGATCAGGGTGAATGAACCCGTGCAAGGCGTACCCTTCCCTATCTTCTAGAAATGTCATCGATGTAATCATCGTATACTGTTTGAATTGCTGAATCGTTTTCCCGTTTGATGCTGGGAGAAAGACGTCGTACTCATGCCACTCATCCTGAAGAACTTTTTCAACTTTTTTCAAAATCCGCGTTCGATCGATCGGGTCATGCACACTGACCGTGACGGACGGATGTGCATCCGGAATAAAGTCTGTCTCAAGTAAGTCTTTCTTATTGTAAACCGTAATCATCGGCAGGTGATCCGCGTTTAAATCACTCAGCAGTTTGAGGACAGTGCGCTCCTGCTGGTTGTGATCAGGGTGGGAAGCATCGACCATGTGGATGATGAAGTCTGCCTCTGTCACTTCTTCCAAAGTGGAACGGAAAGCCGCGATCAGCGTTGTCGGCAAATCCTGAATAAATCCTACCGTATCGGACAATAGCGCCTGAAAGCCGGAAGGAAGTCCGACCTGACGTGTCAATGGATCAAGCGTGGCAAAAAGCAGGTTCTCTTCGAAGGAATCGCTTTGTGTCACACGGTTGAAGAAGGTTGATTTACCAGCGTTCGTATAGCCGACAATCGCAATTTGGAAGGCGCGGTTTTCTTTTCTACGCTTCCTGTATTGCTCACGCTGTTTAACGACAGTCTCAAGCCTTCCTTTAATATCGTCAATCCGACGACGGATGTGACGCCTGTCACTCTCCAGTTTCGTTTCACCAGGACCACGCGTACCGATTCCGCCTCCTAGTCTTGATAACTCTGTACCTTGACCGGCTAAACGAGGAAGCAAGTATTGAAGCTGTGCAAGTTCAACTTGAAGTTTCCCTTCCTTCGTCCGGGCACGGCTTGCGAAAATATCGAGGATCAGCTGACTGCGGTCAATGACACGGAGCCCCACAGCGTTTGAAATATTCCTCAACTGACCAGGAGATAACTCATCGTTGAAAATGACAAGATCCGCTTCTGTTTCTTCTGCTGCGAGGCGTATTTCTTCGAGCTTGCCTTCTCCGACATATGTAGCCGGGTGAACCCGGTCTCGTTTCTGGGTCAATATTTTACAGACATCCCCGTTTGCGGTCTCTGTCAGAGACTGCAACTCTTCAAGGGATGACTGAAATCGTTCTTCTTTTTCATTTGGATCCCTACGGGCAACCAATACGACTAACTCTCTATCTGTCATCTACAACACCTTCTCTATAAGAGCTCATATATGCCTTCCTATCCTACCATAAAGAAGCGTTTCCGACACCTAATAGGAAACGCTCTCCATTTTGAATGGACCGAAATCATCTGCTTGCAGTGTCATGAGCGTCGATTTTTTAGGATTTTGACTGCAGACTACACGCCATGCATGTTTACGAATCGCTTCTTCAATCAGGTTTCGAACATATCTGGCATTCGAAAAGTCACCATTCTTATCCTGGCAGACGTCCATCAAGTGTTGATAAAGCTTCGCCTCGGCTTCTTTTGTCATATAATAATCGCGGTCCCGTAACATCCCGAGGGAGATATGAAGGAGCTCGCGGGCATTGTAATCGGAGAATGCCAACTGAAGAGGGAATCTTGAGGATAACCCCGGGTTCATCGTCAGAAAGTCTTCCATTTCATCCGGGTATCCGGCCAGGATGATCACCAGCTGATCGTGATGATCCTCCATACACTTCACAATCGTATCAATGGCTTCTTTTCCGAAGTCTTTCTCACCTCCACGGGCAAGAGAATAGGCTTCGTCGATGAAGAGTACTCCACCGATCGCTTTATGGATCAAGTCTTTCGTCTTCTTCGCTGTGTGCCCGATATACTCTCCTACAAGGTCACTGCGGTCCGCTTCGATGAAGTGCCCTTTCTCCAAGACGTTCATATCACGGAACAATTCGGCGATCAGTCTTGCAATCGTCGTCTTACCTGTTCCCGGGTTCCCCTTGAAAATCATATGAAGCACTTGCTGATTGGGCTTCAGTCCCATTTCCTTACGTTTTTTTGAGACGAGTACTTGTGCATAAATCTCTTTCACTCGTGCCTTTATGTCATTCATGCCAACAATCGTTTGAAAAAATTCATCAATATGACGAAAAGTTGAGGTTCGTTCACGCACTTCTTCACCGGACATCGCTTTTGATTTCGTTTCGTTCAACACGATGTTGATGGTCGCTGGCTTCGCTTGTGGATGCACACCAATCCCTCCTCATTCCTTTCATCATACGCAGAAAAGAAGGGACCTGTGACAAACGCCTATAAAAAGCTTAAACCTTTCTTTTAGAAGGAAAAACGAGCGCCCGTCTCATTTAAGAAGGCACTCGTTTTCTTTTCGTCTATTCTTTGTCCAACGTCACATTCTTTGAGGGTGCGAACGTTGAAATCGCATGTTTGAAAATCAACTGCTGTTTGCCTTCGGTTTCAAGTAATACGGTAAAGTTATCAAATGCTTTAATGACCCCGCGTAATTGGAAACCATTGAGTAGAAAGACAGTGATTTGGATGCGTTCTTTGCGTAATTGGTTTAAATAATTGTCTTGAATGTTCACGGATTGAGCCATGGATCTTCCTCCTCTATTCTATCTGTATTAGTATCTTTCGATGTTGCGTACCAGCATTCCTGCTAAATCAGACAAAATCATCTCAAATTTCTCTTCGTAATCGTCCAGCGACACGTTATACCACGAAACCTTCATCTTATTTCTGAAATACGTGTACTGACGCTTTGCATATCTTCTCGAATTGCGTTTCAGAAGCTCAACAGCCCGGTCCAGGTCATATTCTCCTTTGAAGTAAGGGATAAACTCTTTGTAGCCGATTGCTTTCATGGACTGAGCCTCTTCAAGACCCTCTTCATACAGGCGCTTCACTTCCTCAAGCAGTCCTTCTTCCATCATTTGATCGACACGATTGTTGATTCGCTCGTATAACGCCTCACGGTCCATCTCAAGACCGATTAATACGGGCTTAAACGGTGATTCTTCCGGTTGTGTTTCCTGGTGCTGACTCATCGCCCTACCCGTCGTTTCATACACTTCCAGCGCCCTTAAAACGCGTCTGTGATTGTTAGGGTGAACTTTTTCCGCTTGAATGGGGTCCACCTGCTTCAACCTTTCATACAACGCTGCAATTCCTAATTCATTTTTTTCTTCTTCTAACCGTTTCATGACCGTCTCGTCTTTTTTCTCATCTGAAAAATGAAAATCATAAAGCGTAGCTTGTATGTAAAGACCTGTTCCTCCAACGAGGATTGGCAGTTTCCCTCGATTATGAACGTCATGAATCAATTCCTGAACGGTCGATTGAAATTCAGCGACAGAAAATGCTTCATCAGGATTTTTGATATCGATCATATGGTGAGGGACACCTTCCATCTCCTCTTCTGTCACCTTCGCTGTTCCAATGTCCATCGTTCGGTAAATCTGCATCGAATCCCCGCTAATGACTTCGCCGTTAAATTTCTTGGCGATCTCAATTCCGAGCTTTGATTTTCCAACAGCCGTCGGTCCTACGACAGAAATGACAATAGGTTTCATTCGATCTTCCCTCCTTATCCTGATTTCTATTATACATGAATCCCGCCACCATCATACTGCAGCGGCGAAACTAACGGAATCCGTTATCTATACTAACGAATCTCGTTAGTTCAATTCAAAGATTCCGTTAGTTATACTATCGTATTTCGTTAGTTTGTGGTATAGTATTAAAAAAGCGCTAATTGTCTGAATGTTTGTTGTGTCGAAGGTAAGTTCGCGGTCATTATAAAGGAGGCACCTTACTGTGATTCATAAACGGATTCGCTCGTTGAGAAAAGAACGAGGTATGACCCAAACGATGTTGGCCGAAAGAGTCGGCGTGTCCGCCCAAGTCGTATCGAACTGGGAACGAAACTACACTTCACCAGACTTGAATGATTTCTCTAAGATTGCGAACGCCCTGCATACAACAGCTGATTATCTACTCGGTCTAAGCGATCAACAGGAAGACGAAATGCGCGAAATTAAACAGCTGCTTGAAACGAAAGGTTATGACAAACCTGTTTTCTTTGATAAAAAAGCTTGGTTCGGTATCCAGTCCGATGAAATTAAACAGATCGACAACTATTTCCGATTTTTACTACAACAAAAACATATATCGTAACTCCCCTACTCCTTCAGAAGGGGAACAAAAAAGTAGTTGTTAACGATAACTTGGTTATGTTAACATCTGCTTTCTTTTTTCATTTTACAATTATTTATTCAGAGCACTCTATTTGCACGAGTATCTTATAAAACGAGAAGAAACCCACAGCTTTGGGAGCTGTGGGTTTCTTCTCGTTTACATCACTCGTTTAAACATCTTTTCCATTTCATATTCCGAAAAGAATACAATAATCGGACGGCCGTGCGGACAAGTAAATGGATCCGTCGATTTCCTCAAATCTTCAAGCAGTCGAAACATGTCAGACTGGTTCAAATAATGATTGGCTTTGATCGACCGTTTACAAGACATCATGATCGCCGCTTCTTCACGGAGTTTCAACACATCAATCCGCTCTTCGTTCATAAGCTGTTCGACCATTTCATGAATGACTTCTTCTTCAAACCCTTTAGGGAACCATTGCGGATGGCTGCGGATAATGAAGCTGTTCGCTCCGAATGGTTCAAAAAATAACCCGACAGCTTCAAGCGTTTCTTTATGCTCTTCGATCTTCAACGCTTCCTGCCTTGAAAAATCAAAAGTTATCGGAACGAGCAGTTCCTGCACTTCGTGATCGACTTCAGCCAATTGATCCCTGAAGAATTCATACTTGATCCGCTCCTGGGCAGCATGCTGATCGACGATGTACATCCCTTCTTCATTTTGAGCTAGAATGTACGTACCGTGAAGTTGACCGATCGGATACATCGTCGGCACCCTATTTTCCTCCGGTTCCGGAGCAGGCGTTTGGACTTGTTTCGGTTCAGGGGCAGCCTCTGGTTCGGATGGTTTTGTTTCTTCTATTTGAAAGTCCGCTTGCATTTCTTGGAGCACTTCATCCTGTTGATGCGGAAAGCCAGGATCTGAATGCCGCAGTAAATGATCGACTGCTTCTTCCCTCTTCTCATGCGCTTCCTCACGATGAACGGAGTCGAACGCAAACGTTTCTTGAGTCGATTTCGGCTTTTCCTGCTTTTTCACAGGCGACTCTACGTTCGGAATAAGCGTTTCTGTGCGGAATACACCCCGAATCGCTCCTTGTACCAGGTCGTAAAGCTCTTTTTCTTTGGAGAACCGGACTTCAAGTTTTGATGGGTGGACGTTGACATCCACTAAAATCGGATCCATCTCCACATTTAAGACGACAATCGGACTTTTCCCGATTGGCAGAAGTGTATGGTATCCTTCCTGGATTGCTTTGTTGAGCGGAATGTTCCGGATATATCGACCGTTTATAATCGTAGCCATATAGTTTCTTGATGCACGATACACTTCAGGTTTTGCGACATACCCTGTCACCTTGAAGTCGCGTGTTTCCGCTTCGATCGGGACGAGCTTTCTGGCGACGTTCATTCCGTAAATCTTCGCCACAACCTGTCTCAAATCTCCTCTGCCGTTCGTTTGAAAAATTTGTTTCTCATTATGGGTTAAGGTGAATTTCACCTCCGGGTGTGCCATGGCCATCCGGTTCATCACATCAGTAATATGACCAAGCTCTGTATGAATGGTTTTCATATATTTGAGACGTGCTGGAGTGTTAAAAAACAACTCGTCCACGATGATGTCGGTTCCTTGGCGGGCATCACTTTTCCCCTTTTCCAAGACCTTGCCGCCTTCAAGTTCGATCTTCGTACCCGCTACTTCTCCTGTTGAAGTCTGCATGCTCAACCGGCTTACGGCAGCGATACTGGCAAGCGCCTCTCCACGGAACCCAAGGGTACGAACATGAAACAGGTCATTCTCATTCTGAATTTTACTCGTAGCATGGCGAAAGAAAGCACGTTCACAGTCTTCTTCTTCCATACCGGATCCGTCATCTGTTATCCGTATTCTTTGAAGACCTGCTTCCATGAGTTCGACAGATACCCAGGAAGCCCCGGCATCGATACTATTTTCGACTAATTCTTTGACGACAGAGGCGGGGCGCTCGACCACTTCTCCGGCAGCGATTTTGTTGGATAGGTGGTCGGGCATTAAATGAATCCGGGCCATCTCTACCGTCCTCCTTTATGATTTAATCCGTTTTTGCAATTGGTAAAGTTCGTTCATTGCATCCATCGGCGTCATTTCCAATAGATTCAAGTTTCCTAGATAACGTTCAACCGAGGATGACGTTTGATCTGATTTCGTTTCCGGCTTCGGCTCTTCAACGAAAAGGCTCAGCTGTTCTTCCGGCTCGTCTCTTTTTGTAACAGCTTGTTCTTTAGCCGAACCCTCCAACTGTTCGAGTAATTGATTTGCACGATCAATCAAAGGTTTTGGTAAGTTGGCGAGCTTTGCGACGTGAATACCGTAGCTTTCATCGGCTGGTCCGTCTTTGATTTGGTGGAGGAAGACGACGTGTCCCTCATATTCCTCAGCACGTACGTGAACATTCTTCAACTTTTCGAGCTGTTCTTCAAGAGCCGTCAGCTCATGATAGTGGGTTGAAAATAACGTTTTGGCCCCGATTTGTTCATGGATATGTTCGACAATAGCTTGTGCAAGCGCCATTCCATCGTACGTACTTGTTCCCCTGCCTATTTCATCAAGTAAAATCATACTGTTTTCGGTTGCATTCGTCAGCGCATGATTGGCTTCGAGCATTTCGACCATAAAGGTACTCTGGCCGGAGACAAGGTCATCCGCGGCCCCGATTCGAGTGAAGATCTGGTCAAAAATCGGCATCGAAGCAGACGCGGCTGGAACGAATGAACCCATTTGACCGAGAATCGCCGTAAGCGCAAGCTGGCGCATGTACGTACTCTTACCTGACATGTTCGGTCCTGTGATGAGGAGGATGTCCGTTTCTTCATCCATATAAATATCGTTCGGTACAAACGTTTCGCCTTTCATCACCTGTTCCACAACAGGGTGGCGGCCTTCTTTAATGTCGACCGTACGGTTGTTCGTGTAAGTCGGACGGGCATAGTTGTTTTTATCTGCGATTTCAGCGAATCCCTGCAGACAGTCAATACGACTGATCTGTTCAGCTAAGTGCTGCAATCTATCAACGTATTCCTTCACTTGTTCACGAACCTTCAGGAACAGTTCATATTCAAGTTCAACGCTTTTCTCCTGCGCTTCAAGAATCATCGTTTCTTTTTCCTTCAGTTCAGGTGTGATAAACCGTTCAGCATTCGTAAGGGTCTGCTTTCTTTCGTACAACCCTTCAGGAAGATGACGGAGATTGGCTTTCGTCACCTCGATATAGTAACCGAACACTCGGTTATAACCAATTTTCAACGACTTAATTCCGGTGGATGCCCGTTCTTTCTGTTCCAATTCTGCAATCCACTGCTTGCCGTTCTTGGACGCGTATCGATAATCGTCAAGCTGCTGGTTAAATCCATCCTGAATTAAGCCACCTTCTTTAATGGTCACGGGGGGATCATCAGCAATACTCTCTTCGAGCAGCACCTTCAACAATTCTAGCGGATCAATGGTACGGTACAATTCTTTGATCGAATCATGATCGAACTGCTTTAACGTATCTAAGATACCCGGTACGTTCTGCAGGGAATTCCGCAGCTGAATGAGGTCGCGGGCATTGACGTTGCCGTAGGCTACACGCCCTGCCAGGCGCTCGAGGTCATATACCGACTGCAGCTGTTCTCTTAACATTTCCCGCTCAAAAAATTGATCAAGGAATCCTTCCACCTGATTGTGGCGCGTTTCAATAGCAGGCGCAGATAATAGCGGACGCTCCATCCACTGCTTGAGAAGTCGTGCTCCCATAGCGGTGATCGTTTCATCGACGTGGGAAAGGAGACTTCCGGCTTTGCCTTTTTTCAGCATCGTCTCGAGAAGTTCTAAATTACGCTTCGAGTACATATCAAGCGTCATGAATTCCTTCAACTCGATGACTTTCACTGGCTGAAGGTGATCAAGGGATCGCTTTTGTGTGTGCTGAATGTATTGAAGCAGGCGGCCGAACCCTTCAATACATTTATCCTGATACACACCTTCAATTAGATGAAGGAATGGTTCTTCAACCGATGTCCGATCTTCAAATGACACCGTGAATCCGAGTTGGTCTCTTAAGACCGACTGGTGATCTTCAGGAAAGTCCTGAGCAACCACAACTTCCCTCACCGGCCGGCTGTACAGTTCACTCATCGCCGCTTCAAACCCTCCGGTTATCAGGGCTACACTCGTTTCCCCGGTTGTGAGGTCGTTGTAGCTTACGGTATAGGTTCCATCTGTGAACTCGCTTAAGGAAGCGATAAAGTTGTTTTCTTTCTCATCAAGCATGCTGCCTTCCATCACCGTACCCGGTGTGATCAGCTGAACGACTTCACGCTTCACGACGCCTTTCGTTGCTTTTGGATCTTCGACTTGTTCACAAATCGCAACTTTGTAGCCTTTTTCAACCAGCTGTTTTATGTAGTTTTCAGCTGAGTGGTAAGGGACGCCGCACATCGGAATCCGTTCTTGTCCGCCACCATCTCTGCTTGTCAGGGTAATCTCAAGTTCTTTAGAGGCGGCCAGGGCATCCTCAAAGAACATTTCATAAAAATCGCCGAGCCTAAAGAAGAGAAACGCATCCTTTTGGTCGGCTTTAATCTTTAAATATTGCTGCATCATGGGTGTATAGTGTGCCATCAAATTTCCTCCAAAACGTACATAATTCGAGTATGTTCTATTATAGCATACACCCCTCCTCCGCTACTAAGGAAAAACTAGTCAAAGACCCTTTTCCGGATGGATAAGGTAACGGTCCACGCCGCCATTTTCTACCGAGCATAAAATAGGAAAACAACGCTTGCGCATCGGACATCTTCTCAATCTTTTCAAAAAAAGAAACCCCGCCCGAGGGAGCGAGGTTAAGATTCGTGACTTTCATGGTCATGACTGGATGATGGCAAAAAGTCCGTTTCGATTGCAGAGAAATCATCAGAAGAAAGGTCGTATTCATAGTCGTGGTCATGGTCGCAGCCATGGGGATCGACTTTCACACAAAGTTTTGTTTCGCCAATCACATCAACAACAAATTCTCTTTCTACTTCGACGACGATTTTTTGGCCGTTTCCTGAGATGTTCGCTTCTAGACAGTTCGGCTGCTGGACGACCTTGGCAATGACTTCCACGTCGTCGTGTACACAGTTTTCATCTTTGACAGCTAACTTCACATGGTCACAGTAATTCACACGCTCGGTGACAACTTCTGTTTTCGTATTGTCATTGTAAGAGTACCATACGTTGACGTCGTAACTGCCCGACACCTCGACATGCTCCCCTTTTTTCTTGGCATTGTAAATGTGGTTGATGACCCAACACCCAAGGATGCTTGTCGGACGGTGCGAAGGGCTGATCGTGTGCGTCGATTCCGTAAACTTTTTACCTTTTCCGATTACAGCTTTTGTAATAATTTCCCTGTAATCACGTTCGAAAAATGACATAGGGTTTCACTCCTCCTTATTCTACCACCCATCCTATGCAGGGGTTGGGCGAAAGGTGACTGATAAACTTGACCTAAGGACGTGTTTAATTCATTCTATGCAGCAGCCTATAAAATTGTACGAAAAAAATCCTCCAAAGGAATAATCCCTTGGAGGATGTTGTCTTTTTAGTGACTGCAGCTATCGGTCTTGCTCTTCGATCCCGTCTCTCCTTGAAGGACGTCGCCGCCTGTTGAGCGGATCACTTCATTCGTCACCTCACGGGAAATCGTGTTGGTGACCATTTGAAGAATGTCATTGATGACCGTTTGTGTTTCTTTGAATTCCGCAACAACTGGGATTTCATCCAACTCTTCCTGAAGTCGATCAATTTCACCTTCGATTTTTTTCAATGCTTCCTGCTTGCCGTAAGCTTGGAAGTTTACGGCTTGTTTCTGCAGCGCTTTGATTTTCTTAATGTGACCTTGAACTTTCATATTATCATTCAGCTTCGCTTCCAGCTGTTTGAAACGATCGATTTCCTCGATGTCTGCAAGCATTTTCCCTAGTTTGTGCGCCTCATCGACGACTTCTTTTCTTGAATATTGTGCCATTGTCATTACACCTCTACTTTTTCTTCTATAAGTTCTCCGTCAAGAGACCATGTTTTAGCTTTCGTAATTCGTACAGGAACGACCTTGCCGATTACCGCATCCGGCGCACGGAAGTTCACGAGCTTATTTCGTTTCGTATAACCCGCCAGAACATCTGGGTTGTTTTTACTTTCCCCGTGGACAAGAACATCGACGATTTCCCCTTCGTATCGACTCATCGCTTCAGCAGACTGCTGATTAACGATTTTGTTTAAACGATGAAGACGATCTTTCTTTTCTTTCTGTGACACGTTGTCTTTCATCTTAGCGGCAGGCGTATTATCTCTTGGTGAATAGATGAACGTATAGGCCGCTTCGAAGCCAACCTCTTCGACAAGGGAGATCGTATCCTTGAACTGTTCTTCTGTCTCGTTCGGAAAGCCGACGATGATATCCGTCGTAAGGGTGGCGTCAGGCATCGCATTGCGAATTTTCCTGACAAGCTCTAAGTATTCCTCACGGGAATATTTACGTCCCATGATTTTCAAGATGTCCGTGTTACCAGACTGAACAGGAAGGTGAATGTGGTCGAGCATATTCCCACCCTTGGCAAGCACTTCGATCAGGCGGTCATCAAAATCACGCGGGTGCGATGTCGTAAAACGCACCCGGGGAATGTCGATACTTCTCAACTCATCCATTAAATCCCCAAGACCATATTCAAGATCCAAGTCTTTGCCATAAGCGTTCACATTCTGCCCGAGCAGCGTGACCTCTTTATATCCTTGCGCAGCAAGCTGACGTACTTCCTGGATAATGTCTTTCGGCATCCGGCTGCGCTCTTTCCCTCTCGTGTAGGGGACGATGCAGTACGTACAGAACTTGTCGCACCCATACATGATGTTTACCCAAGCTTTAATGCTTCCTTTTCGGGACCGTGGAAGGTTCTCTATGATGTCTCCCTCTTTCGACCAGACGTCAACGACCATTTCCTTGCCGAACATCGCTTCCTTCATCAATTGTGGCAGGCGGTGAATGTTATGTGTTCCGAAAATCAAGTCGATAAAAGGGTGTTTCTTAAGTATGCGATTGACGACCGATTCTTCCTGTGACATACAACCACAGATCCCAAGAATAAGGTCAGGATTCTCGACCTTTAATGATTTCAAGTGGCCGATCTCACCGAACACCCTGTTTTCCGCGTTTTCGCGTATAGCGCATGTATTCAATAGGATAACATCCGCTTCTTTTTGATTGGAAGTGGATGCATAGCCCATTTCTTCAAATATACCTGCCATCACTTCTGTATCATGTTCGTTCATTTGACATCCATACGTTCGAATCATGTACTTTTTTCCATGTCCAGCCATATTCATATCGTTTGGAATTGAAAAGTCATAATGGACTTCTGTGTCTTTATTCTTTCTCCGCTGCGCATCACGCATGTTCGGAGGCTGATACGTCGTTTGGAAATACTGCAAGAAATCTTCACTGGTTTTTTGTTTGATCCGGTCCAAGTTTTCTTGATCAGAACGCTTCTCCCGAAACTGCGACATTTCTTTACGCTGCTCTTCGTTCATAGAGATCTCCTTCCTGAGGACGTGCCTTCTAACTGTATAATTATATCAAGTTTTATACTGAATTTTAAGTCATTCCTAACCATTTAACAAAAAAATCAGATGGAACCCCCATCCATGTAAGCGATTCAGCGTTTTATCATGTCTATATGTAAAAACCCGGACGACGCATTGTTTTCACAATGGCGGTCCGGGTTCTCAAAGGAGTAAAACAAAGGACATACGTCCATCCTTACTTTTACTTGATGATTCCTAGTTTTTTACCGGCTCTTCCGAAGGCATCTAACGCTTCCTGAAGCTCTTCCTTCGAATGTTCAGCCGTCACAATCGTACGAACTCGTCCCATTCCTCTTTGAACAGTCGGGAAGACAATCCCTTGAGCAAAAACGCCTTCCTCGAATAACTGATCCGAAAGTTTATGGGTTAGAGCGTCGTCACCTACCATGACAGGAGTGACAGGCGTCTCGCTGATCCCGGTATCAAAACCGAGATCCTCAAGCCCCTTCTTGAAGAATTTCGTGTTGTCCCACAGTTTTTCAATCAGTTCAGGCTCTTCAAGCAGAACGTCGATCGCCGCATCGTTCGCTGCTGTAACCGCAGGTGGGTGAGACGTACTGAACAGGAACGGACGACCCTTGTGGATCAAATAATCTTTCAGTGTCTGGGTACTTGCTACATATCCGCCTAACACACCGATGGCTTTACTCAATGTTCCGACTTGAATGTGGACACGGCCATCCAGGTTAAAGTGGTTGACAGTTCCTCGACCATTATCACCAAGGACGCCACTGGCGTGTGCGTCATCCACCATGACAAGCGCATCATACTTCTCAGCCAGTTCCACGATTTCAGGAAGTGGTGCGATGTTTCCGTCCATCGAGAAGACACCATCGGTTACGATCAAGCGTGTACGGAAGTCTCCACTTTCTTTCAAAGCCTCTTCCAATGACTCCATATCCACGTGCTTGTAAATTTTACGTCCTGCTTTCGTCAGACGGATTCCATCAATAATGGAAGCGTGATTCAATTCGTCCGAGATAACCACATCTTCTTTTCCTAGAATAGAAGAAAGGACACCCTGATTTGTTGTAAACCCTGACTGAAAAACAAGGGCCGCTTCTGTATGCTTGAACTTAGCAAGCTTCTCCTCAAAATCTTCGTGCATCTGCAGAGTTCCGGCAATCGTACGGACTGAACCTGTCCCTACTCCATACTTCTCATTCGCTTCCTCTGCTGCTTTTACCATTCTTGGATGAGACGTAAGACCAAGGTAATTGTTTGAGGAAAGCTGAATAACTTCCTTCCCTTTAATCGTCACTTTAGAGCCTTGTGCGGACTCAAGAGGAATTAATTCTCTAAACGTTCCTTGATCTTTCATTTCGTCAAGCTGCTCTTGTAAGTATTCAAAACCTTTCATCAAAAATCTCCTCCTTAATTATGGATGCAGTACGACTTTACCGCATTTTCCTTCATTCATTAGTTCGAAACCTTTTTCAAACTCTTCCAATTTCAAGTGGTGGGTGATCATCGGCTTCACATCAACCTGTTTCGATTGAAGAAGTCGTGATACCTGCTGCCATGTTTCATACATTTTTCTTCCGGTTATGCCTTGGACTTCTACACCTTTGAAGACGATATCGTTCGTCACATCAAGACTCACACGTTTTGTCGGAAGGCTCAAAATGGAAACGCGCCCTCCGTTTGTAATCATCTTAAACCCTTGGTCCATGGCTACAGGGTGGCCACTCATTTCACACACGACGTCTACTCCGTGACCATCTGTTAAAGATTTCGCTACCTCAACCGGATCTTCCTGCCCGGAGTGGACCGTTGTTGTTGCTCCCATCTGTTCAGCCAGCTTAAGTCTGTAATCATTCAGGTCGAAAGCAAGAACTTGCGAGGCACCAGCAGCCTTGGCCACACCGACCGCCATCAAACCAATCGGACCGCATCCTATGATCGCAACGGACTTACCCGCCACATCCCCGTTCAGGACTGTATGGACGGCATTGCCCATTGGTTCTTGAATCGAGGCAATATCCGTCGGCATGTCGTCTGGATTTCTCCAAAGGTTCGATGCCGGTAGGGCCACATACTCTGCAAAACATCCTTGCGTATCGACACCAATGATTTGGGTGTTTTCACAAATATGGAATTTCCCTGTTAAGCATTGCGGGCAATGTCCGCACACAATATGCGTTTCAGCGCTTACATAATCCCCGACTTCATAAGTATGGACTTTTTCACCGATTTCTACGATTTCACCGGAAAACTCATGCCCGAAAACATACGGCGGTTTCACTCTACTTTCTGACCATTCGTCCCAGTTATAAATATGAACATCCGTACCACAAATGGATGTGGCCTTCACTTTGATTAATACTTCATCCTCACGAATCGTCGGAATTTCAACTTGTTGAAGTTCTGCTCCCTGACCGCGATGATGCTTCACGATAGCTTTCATTGTTCCATTCACAGTGAACACTCCCACTCTGTCATATAGGGTTTTATTCCCTTTCTATCACCATTCTATCATGCTATGGAAAAATATCAACCATGCATGTCCACTGGAAAAACACATCCGACCATTGAAATGCCTAGTCTTCCAAACGTCCATGAACGGAAATGCACCGCGCTCTGAATTTAAGAATTCCATGATGATTATCTATGCATCAAAAAAACCGCACCCTAATGGGTACGGTTTTCAAGGCTGAAATACAACCAGCGGTTCTCATACAGCCTTATCATGCGATTCCACTCCAGCCTGAAAATCAGGCTTTGGAACTTACGGAATTCGCTGGATTGTTCTTGAAGGTAGGTCAGACACGATTAACGAGGTTCGACGATCAGCTTAATGGCTGTCCGTTCTTCCTCATCTATCATAATATCTGTAAAAGCTGGAATACATATTAAATCCATTCCGCTCGGTGCGACAAAGCCTCTAGCAATCGCGACCGCTTTGACGGCCTGGTTGAGTGCACCTGCGCCAATGGCTTGAATTTCAGCGGTTCCCCGTTCTCTCACAACATTTGCCAGAGCGCCTGCTACTGAATTAGGTACGGATTTTGCTGATACTTTTAATACTTCCATTACTAGCTCCTCCTTCAATCACTATAGTTGTTCCATCACTACTATATTCCCTGGAGATGTAGATTATTCCTTACCTAATAACCATTATGAGGCAATTTTTCGAAAAATTCAAATAATCATTCGAAGAACGGATGGTCGTCGTTGATCTGTATCCGCTTCACAGAAGTCGCCTTGCCGGTCCGGTCATCCACATCAACCAGGAAACCGCTTAATTGTGTTCTTCCCTTTTTTGGAACTTCAAAACGTACAGGAAGATTCGTAAGGAAGCGCTTCAAGACGGCTTCCCGGTCCATTCCAAGAATTCCATCATAAGGACCGGTCATCCCTACGTCTGAAATATAAGCCGTTCCGTTCGGCAGAATACGCTCATCGGCTGTTTGGATGTGTGTATGGGTCCCGACGTTCACGCTGACTCTGCCATCCACATACCACCCCATCGCCTGTTTCTCACTCGTTGCTTCCGCATGAAAGTCCAGGAAGATGATCGGTGTACGCTTTTTCGCCTGTTCGATCAGCTCATCAATCTTACGAAATGGATCGTCATTCGGCGCAAGGAACGTTCGTCCCTGCAAGTTGATGACAGCGACTTCCCCTTTTGGTGTCTTCACAAAAGTGATGCCTTTACCGGGTGTTCCCTCAGGGAAGTTGGCCGGTCGGACTAAGTATTCGGCATCATCAATAAAATCGAAGACTTCTTTTTTGTCCCAGGCATGGTTTCCAAGCGTAACGGCTTGAGCCCCTTTCTCTAAGAACCTCCGATAAATTTTCTCATTAATCCCTTTACCAGAAGCCGCATTCTCCCCATTTATGATGGTTACAGCCGGCTGGTATTTCTGCTTTAACTTAGGTACATAATGGTCAACCATCTCACGGCCTGGTGAACCTACAACATCGCCAATAAATAATATTCTCATAAAACCTATCCTTTCTGTCGATCCTTTAAATCCTACTTTTTGATAGAAAAACAAATGAAGCGACCTTCAAGAGGCCGCTTCATTGTATTATTTCGCATACTCCACAGAGCGTGTTTCACGAATAACGGTTACTTTAATATGACCTGGATAATCAAGCTCGCCCTCAATCCGGTTTCGGATATCACGGGCTAATCGTGTTGCTTCAAGATCATCAATTTCATCAGGGCGAACCATGATGCGTACTTCACGTCCAGCTTGGATCGCGAAGGACTTTTCAACCCCATCATAGGATTCTGAGATTTCTTCAAGCTTCTCAAGACGCTTGATATAGTTCTCGAGCGTTTCACTACGAGCACCCGGGCGAGCAGCAGATAGAGCATCTGCTGCGGCAACAAGTACAGAAATGATCGATGTAGGCTCTTCGTCTCCGTGGTGGGAGGCGATTGCGTTAATCACCGTTTCGTTTTCCTTATACTTCATTGCCAGCTCTTTTCCGATTTCTACGTGGCTTCCTTCGACTTCGTGGTCAATCGCTTTACCGATGTCATGAAGGAGTCCAGCACGACGGGCAAGCACTTCGTCTTCCCCTAGCTCGGCTGCAAGTAAACCAGATAAGTAAGCGACTTCTGTAGAGTGTTTCAGTACATTCTGACCGTAACTTGTACGATACTTCAATCGACCAAGTATCTTGACAAGGTCTGGATGCAGTCCATGAACCCCCACTTCAAATGTCGTTTCTTCTCCAACTTCACGTATATAATCATCCACTTCCCGGCGAGACTTGTCCACCATTTCTTCAATTCTGGCGGGGTGAATTCGACCGTCCTGAACGAGTTTCTCAAGAGCCATACGTGCCGTTTCACGACGAATTGGGTCAAATCCAGACAAGATGACCGCTTCAGGTGTGTCATCGATGATCAAGTCGATCCCCGTAAGGGTTTCCAATGTACGGATGTTTCGACCTTCACGTCCAATGATCCGACCTTTCATTTCGTCATTCGGCAGATTGACAACGGATACAGTCGTTTCAGCGACATGGTCAGCAGCGCATCGCTGTAAAGCAAGGGATAGAATGCTCTTCGCTTTCTTATCCGCTTCTTCTTTCGCGCGGTTTTCTGCTTCTTTCACCATAAGGGCTGATTCATGAGACACTTCTTGCTCGACGCGTTCCAAGATGATTTGTTTCGCCTGGTCTGATGTTAAGCCAGAGATTCTCTCAAGCTCGGTTTGTTGTTCTTGAAGCATAGCTTCAACTTTGCTTTCCGCTTCTTCAATTTGTTGTTGTCTCTCGGCAAGAGTTTCTTCTTTCTTTTCGAGTGATAGATCCCGTTGATCCAATGTGCCACTCTTACGATCAAGATTCTCTTCTTTCTGTGTCAGACGATTTTCTGTTTTCTGCAGTTCCAAACGGCGTTCGCGAATTTCCGCTTCCGCTTCTTGACGGAATTTCTGGTTGTCTTCCTTCGCTTCCAGAAGAGCTTCTTTCTTAGCTGCTTCCGCGTTGCGGTGACCTTCTTCTACGATCTGTTTCGCAAGCTCTTCAGCGCTGGAAATTTTCGCCTCCGCTATCTTCTTCCGAATAAGATAACCAACAACAGAACCGACGAGTATGGCAAGCAAAATGAAGATGATGAAGGATGCATTATCCATAGTTTCACCTCCTCTTGCTATGAACTTGGTCCGTTTGTCGGTAATTACAAACGTTTCATTTTCAGTTTCATTTCGTTAAATATAAGGGTATAAAGATGAAAATGATACACATTCATTTTATGCCTGCAAAATGGGATTGTCAAGGAATCCCCGTATCTTTCAACCCTTTAATTGTAATATTTCAAAATGTCTGTCAGTTCAAGCCTCTTCTAACGGCTCCCAACATTGGAATAACAAGGGGTCTCTCTCTTCACAACCGTCCAAGTCCGGGATCACCTTTTCACCGCGATCGGTTCGCCCATATTTACACGGTTCCCCTTTTTGATACCTTTCTCAAACTCTATTGTTCCTGCCTCGAACAGAAGGACAACCGTCGACCCGAACGAAAAATAACCGTATTCGCTTCCTTTCTCTACAAATTCACCTTCATAAGTCAATTCAATCGTGTTCACCCACATCGCCCCCACTTTGACAAAAGCGAGCTGAAAGCCGTCCTGTCCACTCAATTCTGTAACCACTCTATAGTTGGAGGTGATTGGGTCTTTCCCGTACTTTAACCCCGTTTTGTTTACAGGATATGACGTATCACCTAGAGGATAGCAACGTTTGACGGAAGCTGAAACCGGTGCATGAATACGATGATAATCGCCTGGACTAAGGTATAGAACGAGAAACCTCCCATCACGGTATCGCTCAATCAGCTCGTTGTTCTGAAGCAAGGTCGTTATGGAGTAACGGACACCCTTTACTTGAAAATGGTGTCCTGATGTGTCGCCGAACTGCTCCACTACACTATCAACCGGGCTCGTAATCGTGCTGGGACTGTTATTCACCGGCCGTGCGCCCGGTTTTAATTCCCGGGTGAAAAACTCCTGCATGTTCTGATACGACGTAAGCGGCTGCTTCCAATCCCGTTCGTCTATATTGAACCACTTTTGGTAGAGTGGAAGGATCCTCTTACTTTTCTTAGACTTCATGAATTGAAGCAGAAGTTTTGAAAGGTACGGGGAATTAAGACGTTCGATGATCATTCTATAGACCCTTTTCAACCCTATTCCCCCTCTATTTCAATGATTAAGTATCCTAGTAATGGTTTTGTTTTTTAAATGAGATTCGGAGTTGCTACTAAGTTTTAAGTGGAACTTAAAATTGGACTACCTTTGTTCATGCGGCCCCGCTCTATCTAATAATGGAAACGTCTCCGTCCACTAGACCGAACTCTATTCTTTATGTAAACAAAGAGCAGCACCAGAGGTACTGCTCTTTTTGTTCATTATACATCCAGTGATTCTTGACTCTCTTCTTTTGCTTCGTCCGCCTCAGCACCTGTGTCCATTCCGTAGTGCTCGCGGATGATTTTCTTCACTTCGTTGTACACTTCCTGGTTTTCTTTCAGGAACTGCTTCGCATTTTCCCGTCCTTGTCCGAGACGTTCGTCATTGTATGAGTACCAGGAACCACTCTTTTGAATAATATCCAAATCGGTTCCGATATCAACAAGTTCTCCCTCGGCGGAGATTCCTTCTCCGTACATAATGTCCACTTCTGCCTGTCTGAATGGAGGAGCGACCTTGTTCTTCACAACCTTAAGACGGGTCTTGTTCCCGACCATTTCATTGCCTTGCTTCAGTGTTTCGGCACGACGTACTTCAAGACGTACAGAAGAGTAGAACTTCAGAGCACGTCCACCCGGTGTTGTCTCAGGGCTTCCGAACATGACGCCGACTTTTTCACGGATCTGGTTAATGAAAATAGCCGTTGTTTTGGATTTATTGATTGCACCGGAAAGTTTACGAAGAGCTTGTGACATCAGACGAGCTTGAAGTCCAACGTGGGAGTCCCCCATTTCCCCTTCGATTTCAGCCTTCGGTACAAGCGCTGCCACCGAATCAATGACAATCATATCGACTGCACCACTTCGTACAAGCGCTTCTGCGATTTCAAGCGCCTGTTCCCCCGTATCAGGTTGAGAGAGTAGTAGTTCATCAATGTTGACACCTAACGCTCGTGCATAAACCGGATCCAACGCATGCTCAGCATCGATGAAAGCAGCCTGACCACCTTGGCGCTGTGCTTCTGCAATAGCGTGCAGTGCTACTGTCGTTTTACCAGAAGATTCAGGGCCGTAGATTTCTACGATTCTTCCGCGTGGATACCCTCCAACACCAAGCGCCACATCAAGGGCAAGCGAGCCACTCGGAACCGTGTTTACTCTCTGCTCCGCGTTCTCACCAAGTTTCATAATAGAACCTTTACCGAACTGTTTTTCTATTTGGCGTAGAGCCATATCAAGTGCTTGTTTACGATCACTCATTATATACCGCCTTTCAAATTTTCTAATCCTATCATAACTTGTTTTAGTTTAATACACAACAAAAAAGCGAATAAATGTTCCCTTTTTTTCATAAACAAACACATGCGAAAATTCCATTTTGTCTAAGGCAAAAATAGCTTTTCGCATGTGTTTGATGAGTGAAATCTACTTTTTCAGGCTGTGAAAAATTAATTCATAGCCTTTTTTGACAGCCCGCTGACGGACTTTCTCACGACTTCCATTAAAATGGAATTCACGCACTACGGGTTTCCTTTCCCCGATTTGAAGACCGATAAACACCGTGCCCGGTTCTTTGCCTTCGCTTGAATCAGGACCTGCTACACCGGTAAAGCTGACCGCTATGTCTGCATGTAGAAGGCTTTGAGTATTCAAAGCCATGACTTCCGCACATTCATAGCTGATCGTCCCAAATTCCTTAATAATAAATTTAGGTACTTCAACAAGGATCTCCTTCATAAACGGTGTATAAGCCACGAGACTGCCCTGACATACAGAGGACGCGCCTGGGAGGGCAATCATACGCTCCGCGAACAAACCTCCTGTCAAACTCTCGGCTGAGGCAACGGTCCACTGCTTCTCTTTAAGCATGTCACGCACCTTCTCTTCTATCGTGATATCATCACTTCCATAATAATAGGAGCCGACACGGCTTAAAATTTCTTCTTTCATGTTCACAATCAATTGTTTGGCTTCTTCATTTGTATCCCCTGTCGCTGTAATACGCAGCCCCACTTCCCCCTCAGATGCCAGCGGAGCAATTGTTGGGTTCGTCTGTGTCTGAATCAAATCTTGAAGCTCGTCTTCAAGCGTAGATTCACCAATTCCGATAAACCGCATCATCTCAGACATGATTTCAGACTTCAACTGGAATGTGCGGGAGAAATACGGGAGGACATGTTCGTTCATTAAGGTTTTCATTTCTCCAGGAACACCGGGGAGGAAAACCCAAATCCGGCCGTCAACCGTGACGATCTGACCGGGAGCCATCCCTTCTTCGTTCAAGAGCACCTCGGCTTGTTCAAATACATGGGCCTGTTTGCGATTGTTCGGTGTCATCTTCTGATTGTTCAATTCATAATAAGATGAAATCTTCTCCAGAGATGGGCCATGCTCAATCAATTTCTGCTTAAATAACGGGGCAGCAGCTTCACGTGTCATATCATCTTCTGTCGGTCCTAATCCACCTGTGACAATGATGACATCTGAACGCTCGTGAGCCTGTTCGAACGTTTTATAGACACGATCGAAGTTATCTCCCACGACACTTTGGTGATACATCGGCATCCCGATGGCTGCTAACCGCTTGGAGAGCCACTGTGCGTTCGTATTGACAATCTGGCCAAGAAGCAATTCCGTTCCGACAGCAATCATTTCTGTCTTCATTTGGAATCTCTCATTACGTGCCAGTTTTTCTTGAAGTAATCATAACCGGATAGCACTGTAATAAATAGCGCCGCATATAACACAATTGTACCGACAGGGAACGAAACGAACGCGAATGGCCAATTATGCAGCAACAGAAGGGATACGGCAAGGATCTGCAGGGTCGTCTTCAGTTTCCCCATCTGGCTTGCAGCAAGCACACTACCTTCGCCAGCCGCCACGAGGCGTAGACCTGTTACAGCAAACTCACGGCTGATGATTACAATGACGACCCATGCAGGCGCAAGTCCTATTTCAACAAGCAGAATCAAAGCTGAACTAACGAGAAGTTTATCCGCCAGCGGATCCAAAAACTTCCCTAGGTTCGTGACCATGTTATATTTCCTTGCGATTTGACCGTCAATCCAGTCCGTTGTAGAGGCTATGATGAATAATAAAGCCCCTATCATGTGAGAGACAGGAAGGTCCCTCTCCCCCATTTCGTAGACGCCCCAATCGAATGGGACTGTCATCAATACGATGAAAATCGGGATTAGAAAAATTCTTGATAATGTAATTTTATTCGGCAAATTCATACGTTCTCACTCCTAAAAGTAGTAAAAGCTGCCAAGAACAACGAAATAATTCGTTTGATGTTCTTAGGCAGCCATTACTTAGTTGGATTGCTCAAAGTTCAATAAAAGTTTTTGTGTAGAGTAACCCGGGTCTGGGTAAGGCACCGGTTCACCGTTAATGATGACGGACGTAGTTGGAGCACTTCCTGTCTTCACATACAGCTGATTTTTCCCAGTAAAATCAAGCGAAATCGGTGAATCTTCAGCATCGTACATGCCTTCTGTGATCAAGTCCTCCCCCTTAGGAGATTGAACCGCCAGATATGCTGCACCACTCAACTCAATCGTCGCCGTTTGCTCTGTCACACCTGTTACCGTGTAAACATGCTCCGGGAAGTCGCCAGTGCCTTCCTGGGTAAGTTCTATTGCCACTTCAGGCTGAGCAGGTTCTTCCGGCTCCTCTTCTGCTTCGGGCTCAGCAGGAGCTTCTTCAGCTGGCTCTTCCTCTGCTTCTTCAGACGTTGAATCATCCGCTTCTTCACCGCTGTCTTCGGATTCAGGCGGCAGCTCGATAGCATCGTTCTGTCCATCGTCTGCAGGCGCACTGTCGTCAGCTGATCCATTGGAGTTAACCATGAAAACATAAATCGCAATGGCTACGGCAATAACGGCTACAGCCGTCAGAATTCTTGGGAAAAGACTGGTCGCTTTACCTGAGCTGCTCTTCGTCGTCTGTTGCTGCGTTCTCTGAGCCCTGCTGTATTTAACGATCTCTTCCTCTTCATAAGAAGGAAGCTCCCCTTTGTGCTCTTCCATGACTTCTTCAGGGTTTAACCCTACAGCAGAAGCATACTCTCTGATGAAAGCACGCGTGTAAAACTTGCCCGGCAGCGTATCGAATTCATTCTGCTCAATGGCATTCAAATACCTTTTTTGTATTTTAGTTGTCTGCTGGACCTCATCGAGCGACAACCCTTTCGATTCTCTTGCTTCTTTGAGTCTTGCTCCGATATCCATCTCCATGTGTAACACCATCCATCGTTTTAAAAATCAAACATAGAAAGCCCATCATTCATGGACATGCTTGGCTTTTCTACCGTTTCGTACGTAATTTCTTCATCTTCATTATTTCTAAGTTCAATAATATAGTCAAAGTCATCCATTTTATATTCTGTTTCCTGAACAAAAATATCCGGGTGCTCAATGACCTTTGTAGCCGGAAGTCGCATAATTTCACGAACCAGCTGCCAGTGTTGTTCACTCGCTCTTCTGGCCGAAACAATCCCATCGATGATGTAGAGGTTATCTTCACTGTACTCCTCATCAATCAACTGATTTCTTACGGTCTGTTTTAATAATGTACTTGAAACGAACAACCATCGCTTGTTGGCACAGACGCTCGCTGCGACGACGGACTCCGTTTTGCCGACACGAGGCATCCCTCGAATCCCGACGAGCTTGTGCCCCTCTTTCATAAACAACTCAGCCATGAAATCGACAAGAAGCCCTAAGTCCTCGCGGTTAAACCTAAAGGTCTTACGATCATCTACATCACTATGTATGTAACGCCCGTGCCTGACCGCCAAACGGTCACGCAGTTTCGGTCTTCTTAATTTGGTCACTTTAATCGTATCCATCGTATCGAGGATCGACTTTAAGCGGGTGATTTGTTCTTCATCCTTACACAAGAGAAGCATTCCTCGATGAGAGTTCTCTACTCCATTAATTGTGACAATATTGATCGCCATCATTCCGAGTAAAGACGAAATATCTCCTAGAAGTCCAGGGCGGTTGTATTGGATTTCATATTCAAGGTACCACTCTTTCTTCTCCATAGCACAACTCCTCTGGAAGTTATTGTCGAAATTTGTTTAACAAGATGGAAACTACCTATGTATCATCATAAATGATTTTTATGGAATAAGAAAGCACAAGCTAAGGAATTTTCAATATTTTTATCGCTTTGCATGGGAAAAGAAAACCGCACAGAGTGATTCTCTGTGCGGTTCATGCCTTAGGCTTGGTTGCCTTCGTTCTGAACAAGCTTCACCATCATAGCGGCGATCGCCTTTTGTTCGTTCTTATCGGCTACGTTCCAAAGGTCGCGAAGAACGGCTTCTTGCTCGTTTTTAGCATCAACTGATGTTGCTAAATAGTTCCCGATTTCATAAGCCAATTCGTTCACGGCGCCATCTTCCATACCTTGACCTTCCGCTTGATGCAGACGGTCACCCAAGAAGTCTTTCCATGAACCCCAGTTATCTAGAACAGACATGACTGTTACCTCCTCTATTAATGTTCACCATTAGTATGAGAGAAGCGTAACGATTTTATTCATGAAATTATGACCATCCACCATTTACTTTAATGGTTTGTCCTGTAATGTAACCAGCCTGTGCACTCAACAGGAAATGGACGGCTCCCGCTACTTCCTCAGGTGTACCAGCCCGCCCCAGTGGGATCTCTTCCTCTAAGAGTCCTGTGTCTTCATCAGTTAAATGGGCATTCATTTTCGTCTCAATCCAACCGGGTGTCACAGCATTGACTCGAATTCCGCTTGGAGCGACTTCTTTAGCCAGCCCTTTGACGAAACTCAACTGCGCTCCTTTTACAGAACTGTAAGCGACTTCTGTGCTTGCGCCTTCTTCACCAAAAATAGAAGAAATCACAACCATGTTCCCGCTTTTTTTCTCGATCATGGCAGGCAGCACATGTTTGGCTATACGCCATACAGATTGAACATGGGCGTAGTATAAACGATCCATTTCCTCGACCGTCATGTCCTGAAATAAACCGTTCCATGCATGACCCCCTGCGAAAACGACAGCGTCCCACTCAGATTCAAGCTCTTTCAGAAAGGAAGATATGCCGTCGGGATGAGACAGATCAGCCTGATACATGCCTATCCATTGATCTGAAGGAACGACCCCTTCCAAATCTTCCATTTTCTTCACGTTGGAATGGTAATGAAGGGCGACAGACCAACCGTTGTCGACGAGTTCACGCGTAACGGCACTGCCGATCGCCCCACTTGCTCCAATGATTAAGCTGCGTTTACGCATCTTGTGGTTTTACTTGGAATACAGAGATTGCTTCTTCTTTGATCCAATGCTTCAAGTATTCGTCCGCATCTTTTGTTGTCAGTGACTCAATGACCGGCAGGACATCGAAAAGATCGCCACCGAGTGTATCGTAATGAGTGAATTGATTTGCAATGAATTCTAAGGAGTTAAGAGCACGCATGAACTGACCGATTTTCTTCCGCTTCATACGAGTGAAATCTTCTTCTGAAATGCTTGCGTCTTTCAGTTCGTGAAGCATCTCTTTAACACGTTTCGTCATTTCATCCGGCTTTCTCGTATCTCCACCAAGAATCGTAAAACCGAATTGGCGGTCGAGTTCGGTTTCAAAGGAGAAGCTGTCATCGATCAGATCGTTTCTATACAGTTCTTCATAGAACGCACCGCTTCTTGAGAAGTAAAAATCAAGTATCATTTCGGACAGCAGTTCTGCACGAAGTAATTCTTTGCCGGTAAGTTCTTTCACATTTTCTTTGACGCCGACCATGGCTTTGGCCGTTGTGACCGGCATGGTAATCGACTGATGCTTCTCCGATACTTCAACCGGTTCATCTGGATAAGAACGATTAATGACAGGCGCTTCAGGAAATTCCTTTGCCGTCTGATTATCACGAATTAAAGTCATCATTTCATCAGGGTCGATATTACCGGCAACGAACAGTGTCATATTAGACGGGTGATAAAACGTTTCATAACACGTATAAAGGTCGTCTTTCGTGATTTCTTGAATCGAATCCACAGTTCCGGCAATATCGACTTTGACCGGATGTTGATGATACATACTTTGAATGGTGCCAAAGAAAGAGCGCCAGTCAGGCTGATCGTCATACATGCGGATCTCCTGGGCAATAATCCCTTTTTCCTTCTCGACAGACTCTTCAGAAAAGTAAGGATCCTGCACGAAATCAAGCAGGGTCTCTACGTTTTTTTCTATGTGGCTTGTAGCCGAGAATAGGTAAGCTGTTTTTGTAAAAGAGGTGAATGCATTCGCGGATGCTCCAAGCTTCGTGAAATCCTGAAATACGTCACGGTCTTCTTTTTCAAATAGCTTGTGCTCCAAAAAGTGGGCAATTCCCTCTGGCACGGTGACTTGCTCGTCCTGTCCAATTGGAGTGAACGTCTGGTCGATCGACCCGTAGTTCGTCGTGAATATACCGAACGTTTTGGCCATTTCCGGCTTGCTTAATAGAAATACTTGCAGACCGTTATCTAATGTTTCCTTATATACGGTTTCATTTAATTGTTGATACACTAATTCTTCCACGATTATTCCCCTCCCTCTAGGCTCGTTAAGAAGTAGATCGTATCGAGTTTGATTTTATTCGCCATTTTGACGACGTCTTCTTTCGTTACTTTACGTATGTTCTCCATCAAGTCACCGGCAGGCATTTCCGCGCCGGAAATCATCTGATGATAAAGGACTTCGATCAGCCCGTTCGCGTTATCCATCGTTTCCTGCAGCTGGTTGATGACTTGTTCTTTAGTTTCATTCACTTGATCTTCAGTGAAATCGCCATTCTTCATCGCTTCCATCTGCTCAAGAATGATCGTCTTAGCCTGGTCATAGTCTTTCGGATCCACACCACTGAAGACAAGAAGCAGCCCCTTGTGACTTTCGAACCTGGATGCCGCATAATAGGCAAGGCTATGCTTTTCCCTTACATTCATAAACAGCTTCGAACTTGGGAAGCCGCCGAAGATGCCATTGAATATTTGAAGCGCATAATAATCATCGTCTCCGAATTTCGTGTACGTACGGTATCCGATGTGAAGTTTACCTTGGTTTACTTCTTCCCGCTCTACGATTTCCTTGGATTCGGTTACTTCTTTTACTTCAGCAACCTGATCATTATCGTCATTGGAACTATTAGATCTTGAAAAATACTGATCCGTCATCTGCTCGATTTGTGCTTCGTCAATGTCACCAATGACGTAAACATCGAGTAAATCGTTTTGAATCATCGATTGATAGTAATCATGCAGCGTTTTCGGTGTAATGGATGAAAGGTCATCCTGATAACCATGAACATGTAGGGAATAAGCCTCTCCCGCGCACATGTTGTCCATCAGCCTTACATTCGCATAACTCATCTTGTCATCTTTGATCGATGTAATCTTCTGCTCCAGCGTTTGTTTTTCACGGCTTACAATCTCTGGATCAAAGCCGTCACCTTCTGTTTTCGGATCAAACAACACTTCGTGGAAAAGCTTGAACGCTTCTTCCAGAATCGGTTCCGAATCGTTCAAATACGCCTCATTGACCACTTCCATCCGGAAGCTGATGACATGGTTTTCACCCTTCTTCGAGCCGTCACTTGATAACGCTGTACCATATAGGTTTTCAAATGCGGATTGCAATGAACGGATGTTGGGATGATTGTTTGTCGCTTTTTGTAAAACATGCGGCAGCAACGCCCGCTCTGTAATCCCTTCTCGTTTTAATGGGGATTTTAATTTGGCTACAATCGTAATCGTTTTGTACTTGTTACTAGGTAAAATATGTAAACGATACCCTTGTTTATTATACAATTTCTCTTCTGATACTTTCATAGCTCATCCTCCTCTACTTCTTTTTCTATAGTATGGACGTTTGAAGAATCCTTCATCCGTATATCTTATGCTAAGGTATATGATTCGAAATGTAAAAAATTAAGCCCATTTGAATTGATCGTTGATAGAAGGCTTGTGAAAGCACTGCGGTGTGAACACGCGTTGCTATGAAGATCCCAGTTGTATCAAGAACAAGCAGAGTCCCTGAAAGCCCATTCTCACTTAACGAAACGAAACCCGGGAGATGCACCGTTTGCCATGCATCTCCCGGGTTTATTCATAACGCCCAACCATTTAATATCAACCCTGTTACCCGGCATCTATTTTGAGCAGACGTAAATTAACGGCTTCCTTTTACATACGGTTCTCCGAGAGATTTCGGAGCTTCTGCACGACCGATGAATCCAGCTAGTGCCAGAATCGTCAATACGTATGGTGCAATGAGTAAGAAGATTTGCGGTACATCTTCAAGTAGTGGAAGTCCTGAACCGAAAATACTTAAGGACTGTGCAAAACCGAAGAAGATTGCAGCTCCGAGTGCACCAAGCGGGTGCCATTTTCCGAAAATGACCGCTGCAAGGGCCATGAATCCCTGTCCTACAATCGTGGAATGAGAGAAGTTCAAGGCAACGGTAAGAGCATAAACCGATCCTCCAAGGCCACCGAAGGCACCGGAAAGCATAACAGCAATGTAACGCATACGGTACACTTTAATTCCGTTCGTATCTGCAGCCATCGGGTGTTCACCGACTGAACGAAGACGAAGTCCGAACGGCGTTTTATAGATGACGAAGAATACGATTAAAGCAAGCGCGATCGCCAGATAGGACGTGTTGTACCACCCAGAAAAGAACCACTCACCGATGATCGGAATGTCACTTAAGAATGGAACATCAACAGCATAAAACGGTCGCTCTACCATGTCGGTTTGTCCTTTGTCGTACCACTGCTTTGTAAGGAACAAGCCAATTCCAAGTGCCAGGAAGTTGATGGCAACACCACTGACCACCTGATCAGCACGGAATGTAATAGAAGCAACAGCGTGAATCAAAGCAAAGAGAGCGGAGATGACGGCGGCAGCTATGATCGAAATCCACGGTGTTGCCGCTCCAAACGTATCATAAAATGTTAAGTGGAAAACGACGCCTACAAAAGCTCCCATGACCATAAGACCCTCAAGGCCAATATTGATAATCCCCGATCGTTCACTGAACACGCCACCTAAGGCGGTAAAAATCAGAGGGGCAGCGTACACCATGGCCGCTGGTATGATTGATGCAATGATGTCAATAATCCCCATTTACTTCCCCTCCTTTTTGAAACGTAAGAATAACCATCGAATGATGTAGCTTGAAGCTACAAAGAAAATGATAAGTGCAATAACAATCTCAACGAGCTCTGTCGGTACTCCGGCCTCTGTCGGCATGTTCAGTGCACCGATTTTAAGCGTACCGAACAGGAACGCGGCAAGTACGACACCAAGCGCCGTGTTTGCACCAAGTAAGGCGACGGCGATTCCGTCAAAACCGATGTTGGTAAAGCCTGATTTCACATTCATATAGCCGAATGTTCCAAGCCCCTCCATTGCTCCTGCCAAACCGGCGAATGCACCGGAGATGACCATGGCTAAAATAATGTTTTTACTTACGTTCATCCCTGCATATTTCGATGCATTTTGGTTGAATCCAACAGAACGAAGCTCAAACCCAGTCGTCGTCTTGTTCAATACAAACCACATAACCGCTGCGATAAACAGAGCAACTAAAATTCCGTAGTGAAGGCGGGAGAAATACGTCATACTAGCCAACCACTCCGATGCAAGGGAAGCAGTCGGGGCGATTTCGGCCGTACGGTCGTCTCCATCTGTAAGCACGCTTCTCACCATCTCATTGGAAATGTAGAGGGCGATGTAGTTCATCATGATCGTAACGATAACTTCGTGAACCCCTAGTTTAGCTTTGAGTAATCCGGGAATACCTCCCCAGATGGCACCTGCGATCCCTGCTACAACAAGAGCAAGTGGGAGGTGAAGGATCATCGGAAGATCAAACGAAATCCCGACCCACACAGATGCGAGCCATCCTACGATGACCTGACCTTCTACCCCGATGTTCAATAGTCCTGTACGCAGGGCGAAAGCGACCGCAAGTCCAGACAAGATATAAGGCGTGACCTGTCTGATCGTCTCTCCCAGGAAGTAGCTGTCACCGAACGCACCGTTCCATAGAGCAGCATAACCTGTGACGGGGTTGTATCCAAAAACAAGCATGATGATAGCACCTGAAAGCAGGCCTAATAACACCGAGATGATCGGTATCAAAATATTGATAACTCGATTGGAAAATAGCATTTACTCTCCACCTGCCTTCGCTGTCGTATTTCCTGCCATGAGAAGACCAAGGTCCTGTTCATTCGTCTCCTCCGGCTTCACTTCTGATACAATTTGACCATCGAACATAACCGCAATACGGTCACTTAAGTTCATGATTTCTTCCAGCTCAAAGGAAAGAAGAAGAACCGCACGCCCTTTATCACGCTCTTCAATCAAGCGTTTATGGATAAATTCAATGGCCCCGACGTCTAGTCCACGAGTAGGCTGTGCTGCAATGATCAAATCCGGAGAACGGTCGACTTCACGGCCGATAATCGCCTTCTGCTGGTTCCCTCCTGATAAAGCACGAGCTTTCGTGTAGGCATCTGGTGTACGAACATCATACTCTTCAATCAACTCGTTCGCCTTCTGGTAAATGTTCTTGAAGCTCA
The DNA here is from genome assembly GCF_020171725.1 of Halobacillus litoralis. Taxonomy (GTDB): domain Bacteria; phylum Bacillota; class Bacilli; order Bacillales; family Halobacillaceae; genus Halobacillus; species Halobacillus litoralis_F. Next base: position 113,371 of record NZ_JAIVAJ010000001.1, read on the forward strand.
TGACCCCATTCTTCGAGAACGGTTTATCATAATAGGTCTGAAGAACCATGTTTTCTCCAATCGGAAAGTCCAGGACTAATCCGAATTTATGTCGGTCCTGTGGAATATGTGAGATACCGGACTGCGTGACTTTTCTAGGACTCAAGTTCGTAATGACTTTATCATGAAGCTTGATGTCACCTGATTCCGTTTTGCGAAGACCTGCAATGGCTTCGATCAGCTCGGATTGACCGTTTCCGTCAACCCCTGCAATCCCGACAATCTCTCCGGCACGGACATCGAGGTTCAAACCTTTCACCATCTCGACTCCACGTACATCCTTAACACGTAAGTCGCGAATGGATAAGTACGTTTCTTTTGGTGTTGCTGGCGTTTTTTCAGTAGAAAAGCTTACTTCGCGTCCTACCATTAAGGAGGCAAGCTCAGTCGGGTTCGTTTCTTTTACGTCAACAGTACCGATTCCCTGTCCCTTCCGAATAACTGTACAGCGGTCACACACTTCCATGATTTCTTTCAACTTATGTGTAATCAGAATAATCGACTTGCCTTCTGATACGAGACTCTTCATGATCTCGATCAGCTCTTTGATTTCCTGCGGTGTCAATACAGCCGTCGGCTCGTCAAAAATGAGAATCTCCGCGCCACGATAGAGCGTTTTCAAGATTTCCACTCGCTGCTGCATGCCGACTGAAATATCACGGATTTTAGCTCTTGGGTCTACATTCAATCCGTAGCGCTCAGACAACTCCTGTACTTCCTGTTCCGCTTTCTTCAAGTTAACCTGACCCATCTTCTTCGGTTCGCTTCCAAGTACGATGTTCTCGGTTACGGTAAACGTATCCACAAGCATAAAGTGTTGGTGAACCATCCCGATTCCTAGGTCGTTTGCAACATTCGGGTCTGTAATATTCGCTTTTTCTCCACGAACGCGGATTTCGCCTTTTTCCGGCTGATAAAGACCGAAAAGCACGTTCATAAGCGTGGATTTCCCTGCGCCATTCTCTCCAAGCAATGCGTGGATTTCACCTTTTTCCACCTGCAGGTTGATATTATCGTTGGCGACAATACCCGGAAATTCTTTACGTATATTCAGCATCTCAATTACGTAATCCATTCGCTTCCCCTCACTCTCTTTATTTTCCAGCGGTGCCTTCTCTTGAAAAAATCACCAAATGAAGAGGGCCGGAGCCGCTTCATTTGATGATTTTGCGTTATGAAAAAAAGAAGGCCGGCCGAAACCAGCCTTCTTTCTGAAGCATTTCTTATAGAGAATTTACATATGTTTCAAGGTCTTCGATCGTGCTTGGTACTTCAACTTCACCGTTGATGATCTTCTCTTTCCACTCTTCAACAGCTGAGATGATCTCTTCAGTCATCGCTTCTTCGTTTGTGCGGGCAATGCTTACCCCGTCATCTTCCAAGCCGTATTCAATGACTTCGCCACCAGGGAATTCACCGTTCATCGCCTGAGTTGAAACGTCTTGTACAGCAATGTCTACTCGTTTAACCATTGAAGTAAGGGTTACGTTCGTGTCGTTAACAGCACCCTCTTCATGTTGGTCACGGTCAACACCGATGACCCATACGTTCGCTTCAGGGTCATTGTTCTTGATGTCTTTCGCTTGTGCGAATACACCGTTACCTGTTGCTCCAGAAGCGTGGTAAATCACATCGATGCCTTTGTCATACATGTTGGATGCAATCAATTTACCTTTGTCAGCTGCTGCGAAGCTCTCCGCATACTGAACGTCTACTTCGATTTCAGGGTTCACAGATTTAACACCCGCAACGAATCCTGCTTCGAACTTGTTGATCAAGTCTCCATCAACACCGCCGACGAAGCCAACTTGGTTAGACTCAGTCTTGTTAGCTGCTGCTACACCAGCAAGGAAAGAACCTTGGTGCTCTTTAAATGTGATGCTTGCAATGTTGTCACCTTCAGCTACGGAGTCGACAATTGCGAAGTGTGTGTCAGGATACTGTCCAGCTACTTCTTCGATCGCCGGCTGCAGAAGGTACCCGATACCATAGATCAAGTTATAGTCTTGACGAACTAGGCGGTTCAAGTTCGTAACATAGTCTGCATCACTTTCAGATTGTGCATAATCAAAACCTTCATCTTCAACAAGACCATTTTCTTCACCGAATGCTTGTAGACCTTCCCAAGCGGATTGGTTGAAGGACTTATCGTCTACTCCGCCAATGTCTGTAACCATCGCAACGGAAAAGTCGCCGTTTTCGCCAGACGCTTCTTCACCAGATCCTTCTGATGAACCTTCTCCTTCATTACCAGTAGCTTCATCTTCTCCACCATCAGAAGAACCACCACAAGCAGCTAATACTAAACCAAGAGACAATAATAGTGCGAACATGATAAACCAACGATTTTTAAACAAGTACATTACCCCCTAAAGTTGTTTAAGTCATAAAAGTTCTGCAACAAACGACGTTTCTCTGTCAGGCCTCACCCCCCTAACGTTTATGAAAGCCCTTACACTCTTTTTCTTAAAACATGGAAGCTGAACTTATCTGCTCTGAAGTAGTTGGATGAAAGCAGCATAGGTACATCATCTTCTGAATAGTGCATTTGTTTCAGTAATAGTAGTGCCTGATCGGGTTCGCAGTTCAATACAGGTGAAATGCGTTCATGAAATCCGATCGGCTCAATGTGGGTAACCGCATAACCAATCCGCTTCCCTGTATGTTGTTCTAATGTTCTGAACAAAGAATCGGCTTCGCGCACCTGATCGATTGGAATCAGTTCCTCCGGGATCTTGTCCACACAGTAAACGACTGGCTGCTCATCAGCTGTACGAACACGCTCCACTTTGGCTAAATTATGTAGTTCTACGGGAGCGAATCGTCTTCTGTCCTCTTCTGTAGCTTCAACAAGGTCTGCAGACAAATATTGTGATCCAGGGGTCATACCCGAGTCGGCAATCATGCCTGTCACACTATTCAATTCTTCAATGCCTGAAGTGAACAGCGGTTTCGGATTGACGAAGGTTCCAACACCATGACGACGTGTCACGACTCCGTCCTCTTCTAATATTCGTAAGGCCTCCCTCAATGTTGCACGGGATACGCCTAAAGATTTTGACAATTGAAATTCAGAAGGAAGCTTCTGCTTCTCTAAATAGATACCGTTTTCAATGTCTCGTTTGATTTGCTCTATCACTTGTAGATACAAGTGACGTGTATCCTGCCTGATCGACATACTTTTTCACTCCAAGTCCTGTGGGCTTTCATCTCTAAGAGATCTGACATCTGACGTTCGACACATCATATTTCGAAATTAATATAACACTTTTCTAAGAATAAATAAATAGGATCAGGACATTTTATTAGATTTTGTCACTAGATTCATCAAATTGAAAGCGTTTTTTGATCTTATACGGGATAAATGGACGTATTTTGTGGGATTTCGTTCCATTTATTATTCTGCTCATTTATTACCGGTCCACAATAATGACATACAAAAACCCCTGCCGAAAAATCGACAGGGGTTTTTACTAGATTAAGAGGATTGCTCCTCGGTTTGAGTGACTAAAACACTTCGCGGTTTGCTTCCTTCATAAGGCCCAACAATACCGTTGTCTTCCATAGCATCGATCAAACGCGCCGCCCGTGTATAACCGACACGGAACCGTCTCTGAATCATCGATACACTGGCACTTTGCATTTCAATGACCATCTGCACGGCTTCCGGGTACAAATCATCATCGACTTCCTGCTTCACTTCACTCTCTTCCTCAGGGATCATTTCTTCCTGGTACTGCGCTTTCTGCTGTTCCACACAGAAATTCACGACACGCTCTACTTCATCATCGGACAAAAAGGCCCCCTGCACACGAGTCGGTTTGTTGGAACCGACCGGTGTAAACAGCATGTCCCCCCGTCCTAAAAGCTTCTCGGCACCGCCGGAATCGAGAATCGTTCTGGAATCGGTTTGAGAAGATACGCTGAATGCGATTCGTGATGGAATATTCGCTTTAATGACACCCGTTATAACATCTACGGACGGACGCTGGGTCGCAATGATCAGATGAATACCAGCCGCACGGGCCATCTGGGCTAACCGCGTAATGGCATCTTCGACCTCATTAGAAGCAACCATCATCAAGTCCGCAAGCTCGTCGACCAGTACGACGATGTACGGAAGCTTCGGCTGATCTTCCTCATGCTCTTGATTATACTTTTTGACATACTCGTTGTAACTTTCGATGTTCCTTGTTCCGGTATCAGAGAACAAGTCGTAGCGTCTCTCCATTTCTGAGACGACTTTCTTCAATGCCCTCGATGCCTTCTTTGGATCCGTAACAACAGGTGCCAACAGATGAGGAATCCCGTTATACACATTGAGTTCTACTTTTTTAGGATCGATCATCATCATTTTGACTTCATGAGGCTTCGCCCGCATTAAAATACTTGTTATAATCCCGTTGATACAAACACTCTTACCACTTCCGGTAGCTCCCGCTACAAGCAAGTGGGGCATTTTGTTGAGTTCAGACATGACAGCTTCACCAGAAATGTCTCGTCCAAGTGCAAAGCTCAGTTTAGATTCGGGCTTCGACTTACCTGTTTCGAGCACTTCTCGAAGAGACACCATGGAGACCTCCTGGTTCGGTACTTCGATTCCGACAGCAGACTTTCCGGGAATGGGGGCTTCAATACGGATATCTTTAGCGGCAAGGGCCAATGCAAGGTCGTCATTCAAATTGACAATCTTACTCACCTTCACGCCGACATCCGGGTACACTTCGTATTTCGTCACGGCAGGCCCGACATGGACCTTTGTCACTTTCGCTTTCACCCCGAAGCTTTGGAACGTCTTTTCCAATTTCCGGACCGTCGCCTGGATGTGAGAACGCCCCTGACTTTGCTGCGTGGATGTCGGTTCGTCCAGAATGTCGATTTTCGGAAGCTGATAATCCATGTTTTCGTGTTCAGCCGTCAGCATCGACTTTTCAATATTCACGTCAGCTTCTTCTTTCGTTTCAGCTTTCGCCTCTTCTTTCGTTTCAGGTTCGGGCTCTGCTTTATAACTCGTATGATCCGTGAAGTCCTGAATGATCGGTTCTTCATCCGGAGCTGTTTCTGCTTCCTCAGGCTCTGTACCCTGAACATCAATCACCGATGTCTCTTCTTTCGTTTCTTCCAGCTGCTTTTTCTCTTCCCGTTTCTCTTTGACCCGGGCCAGTTGTTCCATTCCTACAGCTCTCATTTTCAATAACCCTTTTCCAAGCACATCTCCGAGTGACTTTTCACTCATAAAGACGATGCCGATGAGAAAAAGAAAGATCGAGACTATGGCTGCCCCTGCGCCTGAGAACAGGTAATAGGTAATCGACAGCAGGACGGCACCAATTAATCCGCCGCCGATGCTGTAAAACGCTCCCTCTCCCCTCATCATGAGCGTCATTCGATCCCACGTCATGGCCAGAATCGAACCATTCGTCGTCGTGAGCTCATTTGAAAGAGTCTGTAAATGTGTGAACAACATCAAGGCAAAAAGGATGATATAAAGTCCAATTAGTCGTTTATGTAGAAAAGATGGCCATTTTCGTTTTACCATCAAATAGACGCCGACCACTAAGAAAAAGATTGAGGCGACAAAATACCATACACCAAATAAAAACTGCCAGAAGCGCTCTAAACCGCCGGGAATCGCTCCGTCACTAATCGCAGAGGCCCCGCTTCCAAACACGGCAAGGAATAAAAAGAGCAACCCGATCAGTTCGAATTTCACATTTTCTTTAAATGCTGACTGTTTTTTTGATTTCCGCTTTTTTTTAGCCATGCTTTCACCTCCAAGTACGATGCAGATCGACTCAGCCTGATGCAGTGTCTGCTGAATGATCGTACCTTAACACTGCAATTCGTAATAAAATAGAGAAAAGGCGGGATTGATTCCCACCTTCTCCTGACCGTCAACCCGCATGTCACAGCTGACTATATTATACCATTAGAATGCCTTCGTTACGAGTCTAACCATTGGCCCGGTTGCAATTCTGGATCCATGTAGTGGAGCGGGTCAGTTGATAGGACTTGTAGGATCTGCTTACGTCCATCTCCCCCGTCTACACACTTAACCGGACAATGCTTATGCTGATGATAGACGACCTTCCCTGCTTCTTCTCTCGGAAAAATATCGTGCTCGCTTAACGGGGTGTAGAGTGTCATTGGATCACCTGATTTTCATGATCTTTATTTTTGTCGATCATTTCGTTCAACTTCTCCATCGCTTCTTTTACCCCACCGACCGCATCAATCAATCCGTGATCCACGGCCTGCTGTCCGACCACGTTCGTCCCGATATCACGAGTAAGGTTTCCTTTTGCAAACATCAACTCTTTGAATGTATCTTCTTCAATGTTTGAATGGCGCGTGACAAAATTGACGACCCGCTCCTGCATTTTATCCATATATTCGAACGTTTGAGGAACCCCGATGACGAGACCTGTCATACGGATCGGATGGATCGTCATCGTCGCTGTCTCCGCTATGAATGAGTAGTCAGATGAAACGGCAATCGGCACACCTATAGAGTGACCTCCGCCAAGTACAATGGATACAGTAGGTTTCGACAATGAGGCAATCATTTCTGAAATGGCAAGTCCTGCTTCGACATCTCCTCCAACTGTGTTTAACAAAACAACCAGTCCTTCAATTTTCGGATTTTGTTCAATCGCAATCAATTGAGGAATCAAATGTTCATACTTCGTTGTCTTATTTTGTGCCGGTAACTGTACGTGACCCTCTACCTGTCCGATGACAGGCAGCACATGAATGTTCGAGTCAGATGGCTGAGGGACGGAGGACTGACCGAGCTGCTGGATTTTATCTACAATCGACGACTTGGATGGATCCTGCTGCTTTTCATCTTGGTTTGGAGAATCTTTCATGTTCATCAATACGACCCCTTTTCACTCTTTTCCCGTAGTATGAGTTGAACGGTCGTCTCTCATACGGATTGAATGGCAATCGTTTTGTCACCACAACTGCTCAAGTGGAATAGCAAAAGACCGGCATTCGAAAATGCCGGTCTTTTGCAAACGATCATTTACTTCTGAACGTCTGGTGTCTTTACGGATTGTAGCGTTTGGCGGAGCATTTCTTCTTCTTCTGAAGTTAAGGCTACCAGAGGAAGCCTCATGCTCCCGGTATCGATTCCAATGTGTTTCAGTGCTGCTTTGACTGGCGCAGGGGACGGTGCTTGAAACATGGCGTGGAACACGGGCAACAATTTGCGGTGAAGAGCAGCAGCTTCGTCTGTATTTCCGTCAACGAATTCCTTCAACATGTTTTGCATTTCGGTTCCAATTACGTGCGCAGACACGGATATGATCCCATCCGCTCCAACCGCGTAGGCAGGTAGCGTCAGATGATCATCTCCGCTGTAGAGGCTGAAGTCATCAGAAGTGTTGGAAATGATTTCAGCCATCCCGTCTAGATCCGCTGTCGCTTCCTTCACCGAAACGATGTTATCAATTTTCGATAAGGCAATCACCGTCTCAGGATCGATGCGTACAACAGAGCGTCCCGGGACATTGTAAATCATAACGGGGAGTTCGACAGCTGAGGCGACGGCCTTGAAGTGCGCATACAGGCCTTTTTGATTCGGTTTATTATAATACGGAGCTACGATCATCAATGCATCGACGCCGGTTTTCTCAGCTTGTTTGGATAACTGAATGGTATGTTGCGTACTGTTGCTTCCTGATCCTGCAATAACGGGCACGCGTCCATTAACGACTTTCACTACATGCCTCCAGAGGGCAATCTTTTCATCACTTGAGAGTGTAGGCGATTCTCCTGTTGTTCCAGCAACGACGAGGCCATCCGTACCATTTGCTAATAAATGTTCAATTAACTGGGTTGTTTTGTCAAAATCAATGGTGTCATCATTGCGAAAAGGCGTGACCATGGCAGTTAATACGGTTCCGAATTTCATGAGCGAACTTCTCCTCTCACGGTTTCTTCATCCAATTGAAAGGTTTCATGTAGAGCATTGACAGCCGGAATCAGATCCTCTTCTCTTACTAACACCCAGATGGTTGTATGAGAATCGGCCGATTGCAAAATTTGAACGCCTGCTTCAGTCAACGAGTGAACGATCGTAGCGGTCACACCTGGAATACCTGCAATACCCGCACCTACTGTCGAAACTTTCGAGCATCCTCTACGAATCTCAGGCTCATACCCCATCGACTCCAGAATCGTCTTCGCTTTCTCCTCAAAGATCTGGTGGATGGTGTAGATGACCCCGCTTGGAGAAATATTGATGAAATCGACGGAAATCCCGGCCTGTGCCATCGACTTGAAAACATCAGACTGTAGCTTGGATGGGTCATCTTTAGATTGGACTTTGATTTGAGTCAACCCTGTCATGTGGGCAATGCCGGTGACCATTCTTTCTTTCACATCTCTTGTCTTCGAGTCCTCTTTCGTCCCGGATACTAATGTCCCTGGGAGGTCAGAGTAAGTCGAGCGAACTCGTATCGGGACATTGGCGTACATTGCAATTTCAACAGCCCGCGGATGAATCACTTTTGCCCCCTGATGAGCCAGATGGCAAATTTCATTATAGGTGACTTCATCCAAGGCACGTGCCTTTTCTACAACTCGTGGATCGGCCGTCATAATGCCGTCTACGTCCGTATAAATATCAATAAAGTCCGAGGACAGTGCGGCGCCTAATGCAGCAGCTGTCGTGTCACTGCCTCCGCGCCCAATCGTAGTCGTTTCTCCATTCGGCGTTTGCCCTTGGAAGCCTGCGACAACGACGACGTCAAAGGTTTCCAGCTCCTTAAGAATTCTAGACGGGTTCACTTGAATGATCTTGGCTCTTGTAAAATCATCATTGGTTAAAAATCCGGCTTGGGCTCCAGAAAGGGACACCGATTTAATGCCTGCCTGATTCAATTCGTGGGCAAATAAAATAGAAGAGATCGTTTCTCCGCAAGACATAAGGAGATCCACTTCTCTCAGTGAAGCGGATGTCTTGGGATAGTCGATTAAACTGAGGAGTGTGTCTGTTGCATAGGGGCTCCCTTTCCTCCCCATAGCGGATACGGTTACGACGACCTTATACCCTTCACCAAGGGCTCTTTCAATGTGAGACCTAGCCCGGGAACGACTTTCTGTATCCCGGACGGAGGTCCCTCCAAACTTTTGCACTAGCAGCTTCATTTGGCCACCTCAATTACGAAAAGGTTATAGCCAGCCGTTCGCCACCACACGTTCAGCGATTTGAACGCTGTTCCAAGCTGCTCCTTTGAGCAGGTTGTCAGAAACGACCCATAAATGGAATCCATTTTCATGATCAGGATCTTTCCGAATCCGTCCGACAAAAACGTCCCGCTTCTCAGCAGCGCTGAGTGGAGTCGGATAAGTCTGGGTGGATGGATCGTCTTCGAGAACGATTCCAGGGGCGTTGGCCAGCAGTTGCTTCACATCTTCAACGGAAGCGTTTTGGTTCTCCACTTCAATATATACACTTTCGGCATGAGAAGTGAAGAACGGAAGTCTCACACACGTGGCAGCAACAGAAAGATCAGGCTGATGCATGATCTTTTTCGTTTCATTGATCATTTTCATTTCTTCGAATGTATAGCCGCTCTCTTCGAACATATCAATTTGTGGGAGGGCGTTGAACGCAATGGGATAATGCTTTTCGTCACCTTTGACTGGAAGAAGATTCGCTTCAAGCTCTTCACCATCAAGAAAGGCTTGAGACTGTGCACGCAGCTCTTCAGCGGCTTCGTTCCCAGCGCCCGAAACAGCCTGATAGGTAGAGACGATGACCCGGCTTAATCCATAGGCTTTTCTGACCGGCTCCAGGGCTGCCACCATCTGGATCGTCGAACAATTCGGGTTCGCGATAATCCCTTTATGGTGTTCAATGTCCGCCTCGTTTACTTCCGGTACGACAAGTGGTACATCTTCTGCCATTCGGTATGCGCTCGTGTTATCAATGACAAGAGCACCGTGTTTCACGGCTTCAGGTGCCAGTTTCTTTGAAACGGAGCCTCCTGCTGAGAACAGCGCAATATCGACTCCTTTAAAGCTCTCAGGAGTCGCTTCTTCGACCACTAGGGTTTCCCCTTTGTATTTCACCTTCGTACCTGCTGAACGGCTGGAGGATAATAATTTCAAGTGATTAACCGGAAAACTGCGATCTTCCAGTGTTTCGAGCATTTTTTGACCGACGGCGCCTGTAGCGCCGACAATGGCGACGTTATACGTGTTGGATGAACTCATCTATTTCTACCCCTTTTCTAAATGTAATAATGTTGTGAATAATGCAATAGGTCGCTATTTTTGTCATTCTATCATAATTACCGCATCATCTGGTAGAAAAAATAAATTAATTTGGATAACGTTCGATTAACAAAGGCTGACGCTGCTTGCCTTCTAGTGCGGATTCGATCGTTTCAGGAATCAACGTCATGTCCGCAACGAGCGAATTCGGCTTTTTGTAAGGATGGTCCTGGCCAAGCGGAACGAAATAGATGTTTTTCGTTGCCATCAGCTTCATGATGTTCATCCCGTTCAAGCCAAGCGCATCGTTTGTGGAGACGGCAAGCACAACGGGACTTTCATTTCTCAACGTTGCCTTCGCAGCCATGAGGACAGGAGAATCCGTTAAGGCATTCGCCAGTTTACTGGTCGAGTTTCCTGTCAGAGGTGCAATCAACATACAATCCAGTGGACGTTTCGGTCCAAGCGGCTCGGCATCCGGGATGGTCAAGATCAGTTCTTCCCCTGTAATCTTTTTGATGGTTTCCAAATGCTCTTCTGCTTCACCGAACCGGGTATCAGTCTTCTGCACCGTGTATGACAAGATCGGTACGACCGTTGCCCCCATATCAACAAGCTTCTGCATGATCGGAAAAACCTCATGATACGTACAGTGTGACCCCGTTAGCCCGAATCCGATCGTTTTTCCTTTTAGATTACTCATCTGCATTCTCCTTTCGAACCTTCTCTTTCACGATACGGCACATTACGTCAGCAATGATGCGTCCTGCCGTCTTTGGTGCAACGATGCCAGGAAGCCCTGGAGCGAGCAAAGCTTTGATGCCACGCTTCTCAGCGAAGTCAAAATCGGTTCCGCCTGGCTTAGAAGCTAAATCCACGATAAGTGCGTGCGACGGAAGCTGTTTGATCACATGATGATCGACAACAAGGTGTGGCACCGTGTTAATTAAGATGTCACATTCCATATTCTCTTGATCCAGTTTGTTCATATCAATCGTTTTAAGCCCCATCTCGTGTACACGGGCAGCGGCTTTGGATGACCGCACTCCGACGGATACATCCGCTCCAATATGGTCAAAAATCCGGGCAAGACTCATCCCCACTCGACCGAGGCCGAGAATGATCATTGTTGACCCGTGAATCGTATAATCCGTATGCTGGATGATCAGCATAATTGTCCCTTCAACCGTCGGGATCGAGTTATAAATCGCAACATCATCCCGGTTCATCAAAAGGTGTAAAGGACGCCCCACCTTAACCATGAGTTCTTTTAAATAGGAATTCGCAATTCCTGTGAATACTTGACAATGTTCTGGTGTTTTTTTCAGCCACTCTTCCGATAATTGAATGACCCGATTTGAGAAAATGCCGTCAATCAGACCGCTGTCATCTGTTCCTGGGATTGGTAAGATGATCGCGTCGAGTTTCTCGACCTGATTGGAGTCGAACTCAAGATCAGTCGCTTCTGTAAAGCTTTCATTCAATTGGTCGAACCCGGCTGTATATACGGTGGCATTCCATTCGTTTAATTTCCGAATGATCTCGATCTGCCGGGCATCGCCCCCTATGACCGCTACGTGATATCCTGTCAGCATGCCGGATGTCTCCTTTTCTGTGATCTTATCTCCTTGTATCCTATGCCGAAGACGGTAGTTAGTGATTTGGTTTTTGTTTACTAAACAACGATGGGCTTTTTTTCTATAGTCAATCATGCCGAATTCGTTTCCACACTTCAGCCTATGTAGCTGAACCGGGTGCTTGTGAATGGTGATGACAACAAAAAAGCTCCGAACATCTAAATAGATGTTCGGAGCTTTTTTGTTGTCGAGAAAGTCTTATCACATCTCTCAAATTTTGAGAAGCGGTGTTGGAGAAACAGCTTTATAGATAGAAGGCAGACTCCCATACCTCCGCTCAGTTCTGTTCACATTGCCCACACCGTCTGTAACAGAGCGCTTCCCTTTTGTTCTTCCATGATCAATGGTCGTGTACTTCTTTTCTCTGGTTCAGCAGAATGATGTCTTCTCCAATCGTCTCAATCTGCTCCCATGAAACGCTAAAAGACTGCTTGGCATTCCCTCGACCGAATAACGACTGGTTCATGATGACAAGAGACAGAATGGCACCAGACTCTGGATCGATCACTAGATCCGCTTTCCCCAGTACGCCAAGCTTCTCTCCGCTGTGAATGTCGACGACTTCTTTATGCGAGAGTGACGTTAACCTCATGAGCGAAACCTCCCTATCGTTCAGGACTTAACAGTTGAGGAAGAGAGCCGATTCGATAGCCCTCCCCTTTTATCATATCGATGAGACCAGGCAGACTTTTGGCTGTTACCTCAGTCGGATGCATGAGTATGGTAGCTCCTTTATGCAACTTACTCTGAACTCGCTGCATCAGGACGTCCTGAGTCGGTTTTTTCCAGTCGATGGTGTCCACCGTCCACATAATCGTCTCCATCCCCATTTCACCCGCGGCTTCTACAGTAGCTGTATTAAAGCTTCCAGATGGCGGGGCGAAGTAGGCAACTTTGTTCTTCGTAAGCGCAAAAAGAAATTCATCTGCCTGCTCCAGGTTCGTTCTTGCCTGCTGCTTTGACATGCTTCCCATATCTTTATGACCGAACCCATGACTTCCAATCGTATGCCCTTCCTCATCAATCATTTGAACGAGATTGGTGAAATCTCTTGCAAACGCACCGTCTATGAAAAAGGTTGCTTTTACTTTCTTCTCAGATAACGTCTCAATCATATCCGGCAGGTACTCCTCCCCCCAGGACACATTGATCAGAAAGGAGACCATTTCCTTATCCGGGTGACCTCTGTAAATAGGGGAAGCTGGTAAATCACTCAAGGACACCTCAGGTGGAATCGTTTTGTACACAAGAAGTTTTGAGTCGAAGCTTCCTTTCTTCTTCATTTTTTGGAAAGATGCCTCTACGTCCACCTTCCGTCCGTTCAAACCCGGTGTTTTCTTCCATACAGAATCGATGGCTGCATCCTGAGGTTTCTTCTCAAATTCCTGTTTCTTTTCTTCAATCTTATCCCGTAGGTCCTCTTCATTAAAGACGGAAACTCCTTCTGAGCTTTCCACAAAGGCTAGTCCCATTCCTAAAAAAAAGAAAAAAACGATGATCCATCCCGCTATTTTCATCTGTGTCATTCGATACACCCCTATTAAGAGTGTATGTACAAGCCCTCCTGATAGAACCCGGTTCCTCTATGTACGTACTGGATTTTCGGGCATAAAAAAAAGAGACTGGCGGACCAGTTTCTTTTCTGTAATCGATAAGGATCATATGTGAACACATGGAACGATCCATGTGTCCTCTTAATCCTTACGATTCTTTATTTGCTTCTTCCTGCTTCTTCTTCTCTTCAATGAGAATGGCTTTGCGGGAAAGATTAACACGACCTTGATTATCAATTTCTTTCACTTTAACGCGGATCGTATCGCCGATCGATACAACATCCTCGACTTTTCCGATACGCTCTTCTGCAAGCTCAGAAATGTGAACAAGTCCGTCTTTACCTTTGAACAGTCCAACGAATGCTCCGAATTTCTCGATTCGTTTGACTTCTCCGTCATAAATCTCACCGACTTCGACTTCGCGTACGATATCTTCAATGATCTTACGCGCTGTATGATTCATTTCTGCGTCTGTTGAGGAAATGAATACCGTACCATCTTGTTCGATATCAATCTTAACGCCAGTATCATCAATGATTTGATTGATCTGCTTACCGCTCGGTCCGATAACATCACGAATCTTATCAGGACTGATCTTCATCGTCATGATTTTCGGTGCGTAAGGAGAAAGCTCTTGACGCGTTTCCGGAATCGTCTCCAGCATGTGATTCAGGATTTCCATACGACCCTTCTTCGCCTGTTGAAGCGCTTCTTCGAGAATTTCGCGGGATAATCCATCTACTTTAATGTCCATCTGCAATGCAGTGACACCTTCAGCCGTACCGGCAACTTTGAAGTCCATGTCGCCAAGTGCATCTTCCATTCCTTGAATATCTGTAAGAATCGTGTAATCGTCTCCTGATTTCACAAGTCCCATTGCAATTCCGGCTACAGGGGCTTTGATCGGCACACCCGCATCCATCATCGCAAGTGTACTTGCACAAATACTCGCTTGAGAAGTAGATCCATTTGATTCCAGCACTTCAGATACGAGACGAATCGTATAAGGGAAGTCATTTTCAGAAGGAATCACTTGCTCAAGGGCACGCTCACCAAGAGCACCGTGTCCGATCTCACGACGACCAGGTCCACGGATAGGGCCTGTCTCACCGACAGAGAATTTCGGGAAGTTATAGTGGTGCATGAAGCGCTTCGACTCTTCAAGGTCCAGTCCGTCCAATACTTGAACGTCACCAAGAGCTCCTAGTGTACATACACTCAGCGCCTGAGTTTGTCCACGTGTGAACAATCCAGAACCGTGTGTGCGGGAAAGAAGTCCGATACGAGACGTCAGCGGGCGGATTTCATCCACACCACGGCCATCAGGACGAATTTTTTCCTTCGTAATCAAGCGACGCACTTCCGTTTTGACGATGCTTTCCATGATGTCTTTCACTTTACCGATCGTCTCTTCATCGGCTTCCTCTTCTTCGTAAGAAGCGATGATTTCTTTCTTCACTTCGTCAATCGCTGTTTCACGAGCTTTTTTCTCTTCGGTGCGGATCGCAGCAGCCAGCTTTTCAGTCGCTTCTGATTCAACGGCACCTTTCAATTCCTCATCAAGATCAAACAGCTGAACTTCCATTTTTTCGCGTCCAGTTGCTTCGATGATCTCTTCCTGGAATTCTACGAGACGTTTGATTTCCTCGTGACCAAACATGATCGCTTCCAACATGTCTGCTTCTGGTACTTCTTCAGCACCCGCTTCAACCATGTTGACCGCATCTTTCGTTCCAGCAACTGTCAACGTAATATCGCTCTTTCCTTGCTGTTCAATCGTCGGGTTGATGACAAATTCACCATCAACTCGTCCAACGTTTACACCCGCAATAGGGCCGCCGAATGGAATGTTTGAAACACCAAGGGAAATGGATGAGCCAATCATCGCTGCGAATTCTGATGAACAATCCTGATCAACACTCATAACAGAGCTGATCACTTGTACATCGTTACGGAATCCGTCTGGGAACATCGGGCGGATCGGACGGTCGATCAGACGGGAAGCGAGAACCGCTTTGTCACTCGGACGACCTTCACGTTTGATGAATCCTCCTGGAATCTTACCCACAGCATACAGACGTTCTTCATAGTTGACGGTTAACGGGAAAAACGGCAGGTCTTTCGGTTCAGTGGAACCTGTTGCCGTTGAAAGTACCGTTGTATCACCGTAGTGTATGAGAGCGGCACCGTTCGCTTGTTTCGCCAGTTCCCCTACTTCAATCGACAGGGTACGGCCGGCGACATCAATAGAAAACACTTGTTTTTCTTCTGCCATAAAACTTACTCCTCTCAAGTAAATACCTCTTTGAATTTCAAAAAGCACAGATGTGTGCTTACATGCTTGTTTATCGTAAGTTTACACGCTTATTTATGTAAACATACAGAAAAAGCGGGAATTATCCCGCTTTTTTCCCTGTACATTAACGACGCAAGCCTAGGCTCTTAATAATCTCACGGTAACGTGTAATGTCTTTATTACGTAGGTAGTTCAATAGGTGACGACGTTTACCTACCATTTTAAGAAGTCCACGACGAGAGTGGTGATCCTGCTTGTGTGTGCGCAGGTGCTCGTTCAGGTTTGTGATCTGCTCTGTAAGTACAGCGATTTGTACTTCAGCAGAACCTGTGTCGTTGTCATGAGTTTTGTACTGATTAATCAGTTCTTGTTTACGTTCTTGTGTGATAGCCATTGTGTGACTACACCTCCTATAAAAATTAAAAATTCCCTTTCCCCCAGCGAACGTCGGAGTAACAGAACGCCAAGCGAAGGTTCCATACTATACAGTACATTTTTTGCTGAAAAAATGCAAGGGAAATCCATTAATCAAGAGAGAAAAAGTGTCGAATCTGAGCTTCATCATCGCTTAGCTGCCCCTTCAGTGCCTCAATTCCTGAGAACTTCTTCTCATCGCGTACTTTGTCTTTGAACTGTACGCTGATCGTCATGCCGTAAAGATCTTGATTCAAATCAAATATATGAACTTCCAGGCTCGGCTGCCTTTCCCCTTCAAAGGTAGGTTTGACACCGAGGTTGGCCATGCCGTAATAGGTTGAGCCTTCAACCCTCACACTCACAGCATAAACCCCTGTAGAAGGGAAATAGTAATCGGATCCTACATTGACATTTGCCGTTGGATAACCGATCGTCCTCCCTCTCTTCTCGCCTTCTACAACGGTTCCCTTCATAGTAAAAGGCCTTCCAAGCAGCGACTCGACTTCCTGTACCCCGCCTTCATCCAACAAACCTCGAATTCTAGTAGAGCTGATTTTGTCTTCTTCCTTCTCTACTTTTGGGATGACCGTTTGTGAAAAGCGACCTCTCGACAATTCAGGCAGCATGTCCATCGTTCCTTTTCCTTTATGACCAAACGAAAAGTCGAAGCCAGCCACCACATGCCGGACGTGAAGCCCTGCAAAGAAATCATCTACGAACGCCTGTGGGGAAAGCTGAGCGAGTTCTTTGTCAAATGTAACGACGTACAAATAGTCCACGCCCATTGAAGATAAGATTTCTTCTTTCTCTTTGAGCGGAGTGATATATTTGGCGTTTACTTTTTCTTTTTTCAAAACGACTGATGGATGCGGATCGAATGTCATCACCGCACAGCGGATGCCCATGTAATCCGCCTGCTCTTTTGCTTTTTGAATGACAGCTTGATGCCCTTTATGAACACCGTCAAAAAAACCGACTGCAACAGCGCTCGGTTCAACTTCCAGCGACTGATTCATTGACGAATGCGATAAGCGATACGTTTCCACTCTATTCACCTGCTTCTAAAAAATACTAGGATTGAAAGACACGTACAGGCTTGATTTGCCCAGGTTTAGCCGGGTGTTTCTGGTAAATGGCCAGCACAGTGCCTTCATACTCTACGACAAATACATCTTCCTGTATGTCTTCTGGCTGCTGCAAAACCCTTCCGTGCTTGATCCACTCCACAAATTTCTCTTCTACTTCCCATGTAACCATATGATTCAGTCCGCGGGCAAGTGGAAGCAACAGAGAAGGCTGCTCGTTATCGTCGGCCGCTTTCTGAACCTCTTCGAGCGTATAGCAGTCCTTACGTGTAATATCACCTGTTTTTGTACGGATCAGGTGAGACATGTGGGCAGGATATCCGAGGGCTTTTCCGATGTCCACACAAAGCGTGCGGATATATGTTCCTTTCGAGCAGACGACCCTGATGGCGAAAGAAGCGGCCTCCCCTTCCCTTTTCACATGATCGGACATTAGTTCAATAGACTTGATTGTCACGATTCTCTCAGGTCGTTCTACTTCCAAACCTTCACGCGCGTACTCATACAGCTTCTTCCCATTGACTTTCACGGCCGAATACATCGGAGGAATTTGCGTGATTTCCCCTTCGAAGTCTGAAAGGACCTCTTCCACTCGCTGCAAGTCCAAGTCTTCTGAGACGGGTTTTTCTTCGACTGTCTCACCGGAAGCATCTTCAGTATCCGTGGAGCTTCCAAGCGTGACGGTTGCCTCGTACACTTTTTCCGTGTCCGTCAAAAAGGGGACGATCTTCGTGGCTTTACCTATACAAAGCGGCAAGACTCCTTCAACATCCGGGTCCAGTGTACCTGTATGACCGACTTTCCTTGTTCGTAACATCCCTCTTGCTTTACTGACGCAGTCGTGGGAGGTGTATCCTTTTGGCTTCCAAAGCGGTAATATTCCATCCATGTTGTTCACCCCTTGCTTTCTTGTGTCTAGGTTAGACAGATAAAATCCGTGCATCGGGGCACGGATTTTTCTTTAGGTTCAAGCATGCTGTCCTTCTTATCAGCGAAGGCATACTGTCCCTTGATTATGTACAAGAGGGCCGCACCCTCTTGTTTCTGACAACGTCTTCTGAACGCTTTTTAGAAACCTGCTTAGTAAGCAGGGATCCTTATCAGCTGTCCGTATCGTTCAAATCGCGAAGGATCGTTTCGATGCGGTTTCCACGCTCGATCGCTTCGTCGAATTCGAACATAATCTCAGGCGTCTTGCGAAGACGGATGCGCTGTCCGATTTCAGAGCGGATGAAGCCTTTCGCTTTAGCAAGCCCTACAAGCGTATCATGGCGTTGTTTATCATCACCAAGAACGGAGATGTAAACTTTCGCCTGCTGAAGATCACCTGTTACTTTTACTTCCGTAACTGTAACAAAGCCGACGCGCGGGTCTTTGATCTTCTTGTTCAAGATATCACTAAGCTCTTTCTTCATCTGCTCTCCTACACGGTTTGCACGTAAATCGTTCATGTTCGTTCACCTCTTTTTTGATAAAGAAGCCGAAGACCCTCCAATAAGAGGGCTACGGCTTACCATTTTCCAGAGAGGAATTCGTTCACAGCCATTCTAAAGATGTTTCTGTGCGTTCGATCTCTGGAAAAGAATCGATAAACGCAAGGGTCTGCTGGATCGTTTTTTCAGCAATGACTTTATCACTGTTAATCGTGACAAGACCAATCGTCGTTCGCTGCCACAGATTCTGATGATCCAGTTCGCTTACGGATACATTAAATTCATTTTGGATCCTGGTGGTGATTCGTTTGATCACCGAGCGCTTCTGTTTCAAGGACTGAGCGTCATAGATCAGACAATCTACTTCAGCGCTTAAAATCATGAGCGTTCAATTTCTCTCATTTCGTATGGCTCAATGATATCGCCGACTTTGATGTCGTTGAAGTTCTTAACCGTAATTCCACACTCATATCCTTGAGCGACTTCTTTTGCATCGTCTTTGTAACGTTTCAGTGCATCAATTTCACCTTCATAGATGACGACACCATCACGGATCACACGAACACCTGAGTGACGAGTGATTTTCCCATCCGTTACATAAGAACCAGCGATCGTTCCGACTTTTGAAACTTTGAAGATTTCACGGACCTCGACTTGTCCGACAATCTGTTCTTCAAATTCAGGATCAAGCATCCCTTTCATCGCCGCTTCAATTTCTTCCATCGCTTTGTAAATGATGTTGTGAAGGCGGATTTCTACATTTTCGCTCTCAGCTGCTTTTCTTGCATTCCCGTCTGGGCGAACGTTGAAACCAATAATGATGGCGTTCGAAGCAGAAGCAAGCGTAACATCAGACTCTGTGATGGCTCCGACACCCGTGTGGATGATCTTCACCTTCACACCTTCAACGTCGATCTTCTCAAGAGATCCCGTCAAGGCTTCGACAGAACCTTGAACATCTCCTTTGACGATCAAGTTGATGTCTTTGACTTCTCCTTGTTTGATTTGTTCAAACAAGTCATCAAGGCTGACTCTTGCATTCGAGCTGCGGTTTTCTTCAAGTGCTTTCTGAGCACGTGCTTCACCGACAGATTTCGCTTTCTTCTCATCATCGAAAGCAAGGAAGCGGTCACCGGCTTGAGGTACATTGTTCAGACCCGTGATCTCGACCGGAGTGGATGGTGCAGCTGTTTTCACACGGCGCCCCAGATCATTGACCATTGCACGCACACGACCGTGGGCATTTCCGACAACAAGCGGATCTCCTACATTCAACGTACCATTTTGAACGAGAAGTGTTGCAACAGGTCCGCGCCCTTTGTCAAGTTCAGCTTCGATTACTGTTCCGTAGGCTGCACGCTCAGGGTTCGCTTTCAGCTCTTCCATTTCAGAAACAAGAGTAATCATTTCAAGAAGTTCTTCAATTCCATCCCCTTGTACAGCTGACATTTTAACGAAGATGGTTTCCCCGCCGTAGTCTTCTGAAATCAATTCGTACTCCATCAGTTCCTGCATGACACGATCAGGGTTGGCTCCTTCTTTGTCCATTTTGTTAACCGCAACGATAATCGGTACCTCAGCTGCCTTAGCGTGGCTGATGGCTTCTTTCGTCTGCGGCATAACACCATCGTCCGCTGCTACAACAAGGATGGCAACGTCTGTAACCTGCGCACCACGTGAACGCATGCTTGTGAAAGCAGCGTGACCTGGTGTATCAAGGAACGTAATCTTCTTCCCTTTGTTCTCGATTTGGTAGGCACCGATGTGCTGAGTGATTCCACCTGCTTCGCCTTCCGTTACTTTCGTATCACGAATGCGGTCCAGTAGCGTTGTTTTACCGTGGTCAACGTGCCCCATAATGGTAATGACAGCAGGACGCTCTACTAAGTCTTCCGGATCATCGTCGAACACCATGTTTTCGATGTCTGTTTCATCAACGATTACTTCTTCTTCGACTTCTACTCCGAATTCCTCGGCAAGGAGTTCGATCGAGTCGGAATCAAGATCCTGGTTTTTAGTCGCCATGACACCAAGGAACATCAACTTTTTAATAATCTCTGAAGAATCTTTTCCAAGCTTCTCGGCAAGCTCTCCTACTGTAAGAGAACCAGAGTAAGTAATCTTTTCTGGTGTTTTAGGTTTTTGCTTTTTAGGTTGTTGAGGCTTCTGGTTTTGGTTTTGATTCTGCTTTTGTTTATTGTTTTGTTGCTTTTTGTTTTGTGGTTTCTTATTTTTAGGTTTGGATGTGTTTTGGTTGTTCTTCTGGCCGACCCCGAACTCCTGGTCCAGTTTCTTCGCCACATCATCCTCAAGCGTAGACATGTGATTGTTCACTTCTACGTTCATGTTCTGCAGTTTATCGATAACCTGCTTACTTGATAGTTCGTTTTTCTTGGCATATTCATATACACGCATTTTACTCATATCAATCTTCACCCCCGAATAGATTCATCGAGCAGCGATTGCAACTTTTTCGCAAATCCTTGGTCCAGAACTGCGATCGCGACTCTCCCTTCCTTTCCGATGGCTTGTGATAACGTATCCCGATCATCCACCGTGTAGCAAGGTATGTGATAAAAGCTGCACTTATCTGTGAGCTTTTTTTTCGTTTGTTTTCCCGTATCATTCGCAATCAGGACGACTTTGGCATTCTTTTTCTGTATCTCCTTTACAATAGCCCCTTCACCGAACGTACACTTTCCGGCACGTACAGCCAGGCCAAGGAGATTTAAGTAACTGCCGCTCATGAGCCGCCCTCTATGATCGCTTTAAGTTGTTGATAGATTTCAGGGTCTACATCCGCCTTTAAATGACGATTCAGAACCTCTTGTTGCTCCGCGCGCTCAATGACGCTGACATCCTTGGATACGTAAGCGCCGCGGCCGTTCTTTTTACCCGATTCGTCGACAAAGACCTCTCCCTCTTTGTTCCTGACGACTCGGATCAATTGACTTTTCGGATACATTTCCTGGGTAACAACGCACTTTCTAAGTGGCGTTTTCTTGGAACGGGCCATGTGGCTCCCCCTCCTTATTCTTCAGACCAGTCGTCTTCGAAATCTTCTTCTACGTCCGCTTCCTCAGACAGAAGTCCTTCTTCACGGGCTTCAGACTCACTCTTGATATCAATCTTCCAACCTGTCAACTTCGCAGCAAGACGGGCATTCTGACCACGCTTACCAATTGCAAGAGACAGTTGATAATCTGGTACGATAACGGTCGTCGCTTTTTCTTCCTCATTTACGAGTACTTCAACGACTTTAGAAGGACTAAGCGCGTTTGAAACATACTCAACAGGGTCTTCAGACCACTGCACGATGTCGATCTTCTCGCCTTTCAGCTCGTTGACAATCGTTTGAACACGCTGTCCACGCTGACCGACACAGGAACCGACTGGATCGATTTCTTGGTTCTCCGCGTAAACGGAAATCTTGGAGCGGTCTCCCGCTTCTCTTGCTACAGAAATCACTTCGACTGTTCCGTCATAGATTTCTGGTACTTCCATTTCGAAAAGTCGCTTCAATAGTCCCGGATGTGTACGGGATACATAAATGTGCGGTCCTTTGTTCGAGTTCTCAACCTTTGTCACAAACACTTTCAGGCGGTCGTGAACTTCATACGTTTCCGTCGGCATCTGCTCGCCTTCCGGAAGACGTGCTTCGATTTTACCTAGGTTGACGTAAACGAAGCGTGGGTCTTTACGCTGGATGATTCCAGTCATGACGTCTTCTTCACGGTCTACATACTCACCGTAAATGATTCCGCGTTCGGCTTCGCGCACACGCTGTGTGACAACCTGCTTAGCGGCTTGTGCGGCGATTCGACCGAAGTCCATCGGCGTCACTTCTACTTCAATGACATCTTCAATATCATAGTTCGGATCCACTTCTTTAGCATATTCAAGGGAAACCTCTTCCTGAGGATCCATCACTTCTTCAACTACTTCTTTACGGGCAAACACTTTCATGACGCCCTCATCTTCATTAATATCGACACGAACGTTCGTCGCAGAGTTAAAGTTCTTCTTATATGCTGATATGAGCGCTGCTTCAAGCGCCTCTAGCAAAAGGTCTTTGTCGATGCCTTTTTCCTTCTCTAAATAATTCATGGCATCAAATAATTCACTACTCAACGGTCTTCCTCCCCCTTAATTAAAGCTTACGGCCAAGTTGGCTTTGGCAATTTTGTTAAATGGTACTTCGAGTTGTTTCGTTCTTGTTTTAATTCGGATCTCGACAGTGGCCACTTCATTTTCAAATGATTTTAATGTGCCTTCGAATTCCTTTTCCCCATCAATTGGTTCATACAGTTTCATATACACATATTCGCCTACATACTTTTCGAAGTCACTCTCAGACTTAAGCGGCCGTTCCGCTCCTGGAGAGGCAACCTCTAGGAAGTACGCGATGTCAATCGGGTCTTTTTCATCCAGCTTTTCGCTGAGTTTTTCAGATACCTGTCCACATTCTTCAATATCTACACCGCCCGGTTTGTCGATGAAGACACGCAAGTACCAGTTTGACCCTTCCTGTTCATACACGACGTCGACGAGTTCCAAGTTCATATCGTCTAAAATCGGCTGAACGAGTTCTTCTGTTACGGTAACAACATGATTGCTCATGTTCTTCCCTCCTTTAGGAAACCAATTCTTCATATATTTGTTGGTTTTAGTATGGCTGTGTTTCGGCCGTTTCATTTCATGTTTGACCAGAGGGTTTGCTGTGCCATGCATGAGAAACCGCTATGACAATGATCATAGCGGTTTCGTCTCACGGTAGGCGTGATGCCTTTACAAAATCCATCGCTCTGCGATAAATATGACGAAAGAGTGGGTTGCCCCACTCTTTCGGTCGTTACTATCGCTCTTAACACCATAAAAAATATACCATACATGCTTGAATTATGCAAATCAGCTAAGCCTCTGCCTTTCGGGCTTGCCTATTCCTCTTCTAGCAAACGGTGTATTCGCTGAACAGACACCGAAGCACGAATGCGCTTAAAACAGGGACAACTGGTTTTCATCCGGCATACCTTCGAGGCAGCCGAAGTTGTCGAGGTACTCAAGAACCGTCTTCGAGATTTTGCTTCGCTCTCTCAAATCCTGCTTAGAGAGGAACTCACCTTCTTTCCGGGCGTTGACAATATTGATTGCAGCGTTCGTACCAAGACCATCAACCGCGTTGAATGGTGGAATCAATCCGTTCCCTTCAACTAAGAAGTCTGTCGCGCTAGATTCGTACAGGTCGACGTTCTTGAAGTGATAGCCGCGTTCACACATTTCAAGGGCAAGCTCGAGTACTGTAACCAGGTTTTTCTCTTTCGGCGTTGCATCGAACCCTTTCTGCTGAATCTCTTTGATTCTCGCACGAATGGCGTCCGAGCCTTTCACCATTGTTTCGAGATCGAAGTCTCCCGCACGAACGGTGAAGTACGCGGCATAAAAATAGATCGGATAATGAACCTTGAAGTAAGCGATCCTTACAGCCATCAGAACGTAGGCTGCGGCGTGTGCTTTCGGGAACATGTACTTGATCTTCTTACATGAATCAATGTACCAATCCGGTACACCATGTTTCTTCATTTCTTCAATCCACTCATCCTGGAGCCCTCTTCCTTTACGGACGAACTCCATGATTTTAAAGGCTAAGGAAGGTTCAAGACCTTTGTGCATAAGGTAGACCATAATGTCATCACGACAACCGATTACTTCAGGGAGCGTACAGATGCCGTCATTGATCAGCTGTTCCGCATTCCCGAGCCAAACGTCGGTTCCGTGTGACAGTCCTGAAATAATGACGAGCTCTGCAAACGTCTTCGGTTTCGTGTCCTCAAGCATCTGCCTTACGAATCGTGTTCCGAATTCCGGTACGCCAAGTGTTCCAGTTTTACACATGATTTGATCGGCTGTTACGCCGAGCGCTTCAGGACCACTGAAGATCTTCATAACTTCGGGATCATCGACAGGGATTTCCTTCTGGTCAATACCACTTAAATCTTGAAGCATACGAATGACCGTCGGGTCATCGTGTCCGAGGATATCGAGCTTAAGCAGGTTATCGTGAATCGAGTGGAAATCGAAGTGTGTCGTCTTCCATTCCGACTTCTGATCATCTGCCGGAAACTGAATAGGTGAGAAATCAAAAATATCCATGTAGTCCGGAACGACGATGATTCCACCAGGGTGCTGACCGGTTGTCCGTTTTACACCTTGGCACCCTTGCACGAGCCGGTCGACTTCTGCATTTTTGTATTGCAGCTGATTGTCTCCGGCGTAGCCTTTCACATAACCATAAGCCGTCTTCTCGGCAATGGTACCGATCGTTCCGGCACGGAACACATTGTCCTCACCAAACAATACTTTCGTATAGTTGTGGGCCTGTGGCTGGTACTCGCCTGAGAAGTTCAAGTCGATATCGGGAACTTTATCCCCTTTGAATCCAAGGAACGTTTCGAACGGAATGTCCTGTCCGTCTTTTTTCATCGCTGTAGAACATTCCGGACAGTCCTTCTCTTCTAAGTCAAAGCCGCTTCCGACAGAGCCGTCTGTGAAGAACTCATGATATTGACAGTTCGGACAGACGTAGTGCGGAGGCAGCGGGTTCACTTCTGTAATGTCGGTCATTGTTGCAACGAAAGATGAGCCGACGGAACCACGGGAACCTACTAGGTACCCATCATCGAGAGATTTCGTTACGAGCTTTTGGGAGATCAGGTAGATAACGGAGAAGCCGTTATCAATGATACTCTTTAATTCTTTTTCCAAACGCTTTTCAACGAGTTCAGGAATCGGTGCGCCGTAAATGCTTTCCGCTTTGTTATAGGACATCTGACGAATTTCGTCATCTGCGCCTTCAATGTTCGGCGTGTACAAGTCGTCTTTCACAGGGTTGACTTCCCCTATTTGACCGGCAATTTTATGCGTGTTCGTGACGACGATTTCCTTTGCCTTCTCTTCGCCAAGGAAGCTGAAATGATCCAGCATTTCATTCGTTGTTTTGAAATGGACTTGCGGTAGCGTCTGACGGGCAAGCGGATTACCATTTTGAGATTTGATAAGAATCTCACGGTACTTGCCTTCATGCGGTTCAACATAGTGAGTGTTTCCTGTTGCCACCACCGTTTTGCCTATACGATCGCCCATCGAGACGATGCGTTTTAAGATGTCCAAAATCTGTGCCTCGTTCTGAACAAGATCTTTTTCGATCAAGTGCTGATAGTTTCCAGGCGGCTGCACTTCAAGGTAATCGTAAAACGCCGCCACTTTCTCAGCTTCTTCCTCTGACTTCTGCATCATCGTCTCGAATACTTCCCCTTTGTCGCAGCCAGAGCCGACTATAATACCTTCCCTGTATTTCTGCAGACGGGACCTTGGGATTCTAGGAACCCGGTAAAAGTAGTTCAAGTGAGACTCAGAAACTAATCGGTACATATTCTTAAGACCGGTGTTATTCTGGGCAATAAGGATACAGTGAGAAGGTCTTGAACGTTGATAGGCTTTTCCTTCTCCCATATAGTCATTGAAATTCTTGTGATTGGTGATGCCTCGCTCCATTGCCTTTTTGACAAGTTTCCAAAGAAGATAGCCCGTTGCTTCCGCATCGTAAATGGCGCGGTGGTGCTGGGTCAATTCAATGTCGAACTTCTTACAAAGTGTGTTCAATCGGTGGTTCTTAAGCTCAGGCACCAATAGCCTTGCAAGCTCCAATGTATCAATGACCGGATTGGTCGATTTTCCAATGCCGACGCGCTGAAACCCTGCGTTCAAGAATCCCATATCGAAGCTCGCGTTATGGGCGACTAGAATATCATCATCCATCCACTCGTTGAAGTCCTTCAAGACGTCTTCGATTTCCGGTGCATCTTTTACCATGTCGTCTGTTATCCCCGTCAGGTCGATCGTCGTCTGTGAGAGGGGCTGGTGAGGGTTTGCGAACCGCTCGAACCGGTCGATGATTTCGCCGCCTTTCACTTTCACTGCAGCAAGCTCGATGATTTTGTCATAGACAGCGGAGAGTCCTGTTGTCTCGACGTCAAAAACGACGTAGGTGTCCGTCTCAAGATCACGATCCTGCTCTTCATAAGCAATCGGCACTCCGTCATCAACAAGGTTCGCTTCCATTCCATACAAAATGTTGATGCCATTCTTCGCACCTGCGCCGTGCGCATCCGGATAAGCCTGAACAACAGCATGGTCGGTGATTGCAATCGCCTCATGCCCCCATGATGCAGCCTGGCTGATCAATCGATCCGGAGAAACAGGAGCATCCATCATGCTCATCGTCGTGTGAGCGTGAAGTTCAATCCGCTTCTCTCCTTCCGGTGCATCATCATGACGAAGCGCCGGCTTCACTTCGTTGATGTCATTCGCCATCATCGTCAGTTCATTTGTGAAGTTATCCGTCTGAATGCCGCCGCGGGCTTTAATCCAAATGCCCTTTTTAATATGTTGGAAAAGCTCGGCATGGTCATCACCACGTGAGAACATTTTAATCGAGAAGGAGTCCGTATAATCCGTCACTTTCAATAAAAGCAGATGACGACCGGAGCGCAATTCCTTCACCTCAGAATCGAAAACGTATCCTTGGACCGTCATACGGCGCTCTTCTTCTTCGATCGTCTCCATCGGTACAGGGTCATCCTGGATTTTATACCCAATTTCAAGAGGACCTTTCGGCTTCGTATCATCTTTTTCTTTAGCACGCTCTTCTTGTTCCTTCACAGCTTGCTGGACGAGAAGCTTGTCCTCTTTCTGACGCTCTTCCTGGAACTTTTTGATTTGTTCTTTTTCTTCCTGCACTTTAGTAGAAAACATGAGCGCTGGAAGCCCTGTTTTTGCACAGTACGCCTGCAGGGAAGGATCCACTTTCTTCTTCACAGCATGACTTTCGGCCAAATTCCTGCAAGTTAACATAATCTTATTCCCGTTTACTTCAGGAATCTGTTCCATCAGCAGATCTTTATAAGCCGGTGACAAGTTTGTCATCGTCTTAATGAAACTCTGCCAATATTCCGTGATTTCTTCTGGTGTCAGTTCTTTACTCCTCGTCTCCATCGTCCAGTCCACTTCTGCAATGGGACGGAAAGAAGACATCAGTTTCGTTGTAAAAAGGTCATAAACAGATGGCGGCAGCGGTTTCGGCAGATCGAAGTGAAAATGCCAAAGCTTTTTCTCTTTATGGACGATCAGTTTCTTCAGTGCGCTGTCTTTGAAATGAGGTTCGATCAGTTCATGAGGGAATTGGATTTGTTCCAGCAAGTAATGCATCTTTTCCTGATTGTTGACACTCATAGGGGTCCCCTCTCTTTCTTTCATTCTCTATACAAACGACAAACGCCACAGGACAAGAATGCTTCAGCCCCGGGCGTTTTCGTTTCTGTTTTTATGCGTTGTACCAGTTGCGTACGTAGTCAATGATTTCCTTGCGGTTCAATTCTGACTGTTCACCGGTTGCACGCTCTTTGACTTCTACAATGCCTTCACCAGCAAGCTTGCCTACTGTAATTCTTACAGGGATTCCGAACAGGTCGCTGTCTGCGAACTTCACGCCTGCGCGCTCTTTGCGGTCATCGTATAGGACTTCGATCCCTGCATCAAGCAGCTCCTGATAAAGTTGGTCAGCAAGATCTTTTTGGTCCTCTTTTTTCGGGTTCATGGATAAAAGATGAACTTGATACGGTGCGATGTTCGCTGGCCACGTAATGCCTCGGTCATCGTGGTACTGTTCGACCACTGCGGCGAGCGTACGGGAGATCCCGATGCCGTATGAGCCCATAATCATGGTCGTCGCTTTCCCTTGGTCATTCAGGAAGCTTGCATTCATACGCTCTGAATAGAATTCTCCGAGCTTGAAGACGTGTCCGACTTCGATGCCTCGAGCGAATTGGATGACCCCTTCCCCGTCCGGTGAAGGATCTCCTTCCTGAATGAATCGTAGATCAGCATAGTTCAGAACTTCGAAGTCTTGACCAGGTGTCACATTCGTGTAGTGATACCCCTCTTCATTTGCTCCACAGGAAACGTTCACAAGAGCTTCGACTGCTGAGTCGGCAACAACTTTCACCTCTTCCGGAACGCCTACAGGACCAATCGACCCGAATCCGGTACCTAGGAGCCTCTTCGTATCTTCTTCAGATGCAAGTTCAACCATGCCAGCATCGAACAAGTTTTTAAGCTTTACATCATTCACTTCATGATCGCCTCGGGTTACAACGAGTACGAACTCTTCGTCGACCTGGAACAAGATGGCCTTCAATCCTTGTTGGAGGCTGTGCCCCAAGAAGTCTGCTACTTCCTGCATCGTCTTTTGACCAGGCGTTTCGACTTTCTCCATTGGCTGTGGTTCTTCATTTGAAGATTCATAGGTTGCGACAACCGGAGCCATTTCCACGTTCGCCGCATAGCGTGACGTGTCGGAGTAGGCGATTACGTCTTCTCCTACTTCAGATAGGACCATGAATTCGTGCGTGTCCTTTCCGCCCATCGCTCCTGAGTCTGCGATGACAGCACGGAAGTTGAGTCCGAGACGGCTGAAGATGTTGGAATAAGCATCAAACATCTTTTGATACGTCTCATCCAGGCTCTCGTAGGATTCATTGAAGGAGTACGCATCCTTCATGAGGAATTCACGACCACGAAGCAGTCCAAAGCGGGGACGGGCTTCGTCACGGAATTTATTCTGGATTTGGAATACAGATAAAGGCAGCTGCTTATAGCTTTTCACTTCATGCCTGACAAGGCTTGTGATGACCTCCTCGTGTGTTGCTCCGAGCGCAAACTCACGGTTGTTGCGGTCGTTGAGACGCATCAGTTCAGAACCGAACGTCGTCCATCTTCCTGTCTCCTTCCAAAGCTCTGAAGGTTCAAGAGCCGGCATCATCATTTCGTGAGCACCGATTTTCTCCATCTCTTCCCTTACAACATTTTCGACCTTCTTCAGGACACGTTGTCCAATCGGAAGGAAGCTGTAGATCCCTGCAGCAATCTGCCTTATGTACCCGGCACGGGTCAACAGTTTATGACTTTGTATTTCCGCATCTGCAGGATCTTCTTTTAATGTTGGAATAAGCATTTGACTTTGTTTCATCGTCAGCACCTCATATCATTTTATTAATGGCTATTATCGTTCAACGAACATTCCATTTTAGGTAATCTAGTTCTCATTATAATAAATTCGCTTCGTAAGATAAACAATTCCTTATCAAAAAAGCATAAAGAGGATGGAGAGCCATCCTCTTCTTTGCATTGCTAAACGGATTCATCTACCTAATCAGTCCATAAACCTACGTCAGACGGCTGATTAAAGGCACAAAAAACTGGAAGCCTCGACAGAGCTGTTGTCTTATCGGCTTCCAGCTCATTTGATTATAGGAATAAACGCTGGATATCGTTCCACGTAACGACGAGCATTAATAGCATAAGTAGCGCAAATCCGATAAAGTGTACAATTCCTTCTTTCTGTGGATCGATCGGCTTGCCGCGTACCCCTTCGAGTCCGACGAAAATAAGTCGTCCTCCGTCAAGGGCTGGTAGAGGCAGAAGGTTTACGATTCCTAAGTTGATACTCAGGATCGCCATCCACATCACAAAGTTCGTAAGTCCGGTCTGAACCACTTGGTCCGTTGCATCATAGATGCCTACGGGACCTGAAAGCATATCAAGCGAGAACTGACCGGTAACAAGCTTACCGAGGTTCGTCAAAATCAACGCGGACCACTCATATGTCTGTGTGAAGCCAAAGGTCAACTTCCGAGCGAATGAATCCTCAAAAGCCCGTTTGACTCCGACTTGTCCGATCGTCTGATCACGATCGGTCGCCACTTCGGCGGGCGTGACTTCCATTTCCTGTGTACTCCCATTGCGACTTACCGTCAGCATCAACGCTTCTTCCGGATGATCACGTACAATCGTCGTGAACTCTTCCCAAGTGCTGACCGATTCACCGTCGACCGAAACAATCTCATCACCAGCCATTAAGCCGGCCTGATCAGCAGGAGAGTTGTCCTGAATTTCCCCAAGCTTTGCTTCGTTGGATGGAACGCCTTGGACAAAACCGAGGATCATGAAGAGAATGATCGCAAGTACAAAGTTCATCATCGGACCAGCAAACAGTTGCATAGCACGCTGCGGAACGGTTTTCGATGCGAACTGGCGATCGTAAGGCGCAATTTGCGTTTCCTTCTCGTCCATCACAAACATCGCTTTCGGATCGACCTCGAAGAAGAGGCGCTCTTCCTCGTCCACTTCATACCCTTCGATGACTAATCGGTGGTCGAGGTCTGCACGTTCTACTTCAATGACACGTGCGTGTGGGTGTTTCGATTTGTTGTTTACGATGATTTTGTTCACTTTTCCATCGTTGTTGAACTCGAGTCCAATGTGATGACCCGCTTTCAACTCGATGATCTCAGGATCTTCACCAGCGACGCGGACATATCCACCGATTGGGAGAAGACGTATCGTGTACAATGTTTCATTTCTTGTAAAAGCAAAGATTTTCGGCCCAAAGCCAATCGCGAATTCCCGGGCGAGCATGCCGGCACGCTTGGCAAAAATAAGATGCCCCCACTCATGGACAAACACCAAAAGGCCGAACATGAGTATAAAAGCAATCACTGTAGTCAAATGAAGCACCTTCCTTTTAGTTTAAATGGAAACGGACCTGCTTTCTTGTTTCCTCATCAATAGAAAGTATGGTTGATAAGTCCGGGTTATGAATCCGGTCGTGTCCTTCAAGGGCTTTTTCGATTTTTCTTTCGATATCCAGAAACGGAATTTTCCCTTCCAGAAACAGTTGAACGGCTTCTTCATTCGCTGCGTTCAACACGGTCGTCATAGAGCCGCCTGCCCGTCCTGCTTCATAAGCCATACGAAGACAAGGAAAGCGGACCATATCCATTTTCTCAAAATGTAGTGTCGCGATCTCTTCAAGCTCAAGCTGCTTCGTCATAGGAAGATCGAGACGCTCCGGGTACGTAAGAGCGTATTGAATCGGTACTTTCATATCCGGTGTGCCCAGTTGCGCCATAACACTTCGGTCGACGAATTCCACCATCGAATGAATGACACTCTCTCTATGAAGAATAACATGAATCTGGTCGTATGGTACATCAAAAAGCCAATGCGCTTCGATCACTTCGAGCCCTTTATTCATCATGGACGCAGAGTCGATCGTAATCTTAGCCCCCATGCTCCAGTTCGGGTGATTCAGCGCATCTTCGACGGTTACCCCGACAAGATCTTCTCTTTTCTTGTCACGGAAGCTTCCTCCAGAAGCCGTTATGATCAGCTTATGGATGTCTTTTTTGCTTTCTCCATTCAGAGACTGATAAATCGCAGAGTGCTCACTATCAACAGGCAAAAGCTCAACTCCATGCTTTTTCGCTTCTGACATGACGAGATGCCCCGCCGTAACAAGTGTTTCCTTATTCGCAATGGCAATCGTCTTCTTGGCTTGGATTGCTTTCAAAGTTGCCGGAAGCCCGACACTCCCCATCACCGCATTAACCACTACATCTACAGCATCGTCAACACTGACTTCAATTAAACCACCCGTGCCTGTCAAAATAGGCTGGTCAATCTCCTTCTCGAGTGTCACCTTCGTCTGTTCGTCCTGGACGACAATCTTCTTCGGCTTAAACTCTCGAATGAGCGGAAGCGCTTTTTCCACATTACGGCCAAAAGCCATGGAATGCAGCTCGAACTCCTCCGGATGAAGGCGAATGACATCAAGTGTCTGTAGTCCAATGGAACCGGTCGCTCCAAGCAGTGCAATCTTTTTCATTAATCAAAACCCCTCTCCATTAAGAAATGAAATTGATCAGGTGGAGAATAGGCAAAATAAAGATCAGACTGTCAAAGCGATCGAGTACACCGCCGTGTCCAGGCAGAATCTTTCCTGAATCTTTAACAGCGTAATGCCGTTTGAATGCTGATTCCACCAAATCTCCTATTTGTCCGGCAATTGAGATTAAAATCGTAACAAGAATCACGATAATCATCGAGTGATCGAGCGGGGCGACAAGTTGAAAAATGACGGCAACCACACAAGCAAGTACAATCCCTCCGACAGAACCCTCGATGGTCTTCTTCGGGCTGATCTGCGGCCAAAGCTTGTGCTTCCCAAGTGCCCGTCCGAACAGATAAGCACCTGTATCAGTTGCCCATACGATAAACAAGGCGAAGAATAAATACTCTAGCCCACCATTTCTTGTTTCAATCAAATAATTGAATCCCATGCCGATATAGATGACAGATATCAATAGAAACCCTGCATCGTCGAACGTGAACCGGTTCTTCACCAGTACTGTGTAACTTAGCAGCACCAATACCGCGAGCAGCGTGATCTCAGATTTCGTGATGAACTCCGTTATATCCACGTACTTCTCCATCTCACCATATGGGAACATCAATGCCCACATGAGCATCAGCCCTAGACCTGCCGCAACGGAATAGCGTGAAATACGCTTCATCCGAACAAGCTCCAGAAGAGCGATGCTGGCGATCAAATAGACGAATATGTTAAATAAAATCCCTCCGAAAAATACGATGGGAATAAATATCAAAGCCGCAACAACGGCTGTAATCGTTCGTTGCTTCATAAACCTTTCACACCTTATACTCCGCCATACCGACGTTTACGATTTTGGTAATCATAGAGCGCTTTTTCAAAATGGTTCTCGGTGAAGTCCGGCCAATACACTTCCGTGAACCAAAATTCTGCGTAGGCAAGCTGCCACAAAAGAAAGTTGCTTAATCGTTGCTCTCCACTTGTACGAATGAGTAGGTCAGGCTCTACCAGGTCACACGTATAAAGTTCAGATGAAAACAACGCTTCATCAATCTCCTCTGTATCAAGCTCTCCCCGCTCTACTTTGGCCGCTATTTGCTTGACTGCATTGACCATCTCAAACCGGCTCCCGTAGTTCAGCGCGAAATTCAAGATGAGACCGTCGTTGTCCTTTGTCCGTTCGATCGCCTCCTGGACTGCTTTCTTCGTATGAGGCGGCAGTACGTCGAAGTCACCGATGGTCTGAACCCTTACGTTCTTCTCAATGAGTTCAGGCAAATATGTATTTAAAAAGTCTACCGGCAGCTTCATCAGAAACTCTACTTCATTTCTCGGACGCTTCCAATTCTCTGTGGAAAATGCGTATAGCGTGAGCACTTCTACTCCGAGGTCTGAAGCGAAACGGACGATCTTCTTCACAACTTCCATGCCTTCTTTGTGACCGGCGATTCTTGGCATGCCACGATTCTTCGCCCAACGACCGTTTCCGTCCATAATAATCGCCACGTGCTTTGGAATCTGCTTATGATTCAAGCCAACGGGGTGATGTGAGGACACTTCGTTCTTTCTTTTTTTTACAAATGGAAACTTGATTGGCATGTTTGATCCTCCAGTCCATATCTTCCATCTATTCTATACTATTATCCTACACCATGCCAAAACGATTGAAAAGTTCTGCCACCATTTGGCGGAAATCTCTTTTATAAAAAGAAAAGCCGCGCTGCCAAACATTAACAGCGCGGCTTTATACACATTATGGCATGCAGGTGGAAAACATTACACTTCCATGATTTCTTCTTCTTTTGTCTTAGCCAGCTCATCAATTTTCAGAACGTGCTCGTCTGTTACCTTCTGAACGTCGTCCTGGAAAGCACGAAGATCGTCTTCTGTCATTTCGCCATCTTTTTCAAGCTTTTTCAGACGGTCGTTTGAATCACGACGAATGTTACGAATCTGTACTTTCGCTTCTTCAGAGTACTTGCCGACAACTTTTGCAAGCTGCTTACGGCGTTCCTCTGTAAGGGCTGGAATGTTGATACGGACAATGTTTCCGTCACTTGATGGTGACAGACCAAGGTCTGCTTTCTGAATCGCTTTTTCTACTTCAGCAATCGCACTCTTATCATATGGTGTGATGACAAGCATACGAGGCTCTGGAGCAGATACTTGTGCAAGTTGATTAAGTGGCGTCGCTGCACCGTAGTAATCGACATACACGTTATCAAGAATTGATGGGTTCGCACGACCTGCACGAACGGTTGCGAGTTGACGAGAGAAAGCTTGTACAGCTTGCTCCATCTGTTGTTTTGTTTCATTAATCACGGCTTCAGACATGATTATTTCCCCCTAACAATGGTTCCAATATTTTCGCCCATTACGGCTTTTTTGATATTACCTTCTTCTGTTATTGAGAATACCAATAAATCGATGTCGTTGTCCATACATAACGAAGAAGCAGTCGAATCCATGACGCCTAGTCCTTCGTTCAGGACATCCATATAGGAAAGTTCGTCATATTTCTTCGCATCTTCGTTGATCTTAGGATCATCCGTATAAACGCCATCCACATTGTTCTTCGCCATAAGGATAACATCCGCTTCAACCTCAGCCGCACGAAGCGCTGCTGTCGTATCTGTTGAGAAATACGGGTTCCCCGTACCTGCAGCAAAGATGACGACACGTTTCTTCTCAAGATGACGGATTGCTTTTCTTCGAATGTAAGGCTCAGCAACCTGTCTCATTTCGATTGACGTTTGAACACGGGTTGGAATTCCCTGATTTTCTAAGCTGTCTTGTAAAGCCAAAGAGTTCATGACCGTTGCAAGCATGCCCATGTAATCGGCATTTGCCCGGTCCATCCCCATTTCGCTTCCGACCTTACCGCGCCAGATGTTTCCGCCTCCGACAACTACGGCAATTTCAACACCGAGTTCGGCTACTTCTTTCACTTGGCGGGAAACCGATTGTATAATGCTTGGCTCTAAACCGAAGCCAGCCTTTCCACTCAAGGCCTCTCCGCTCAATTTTAATACAATACGACGATAGCGAGCAGTAGTCATAGTTACCTCCCGTGTGATTCTCATTCTGTGAACGGCTACTTTGTATGTAGCTGTTTTTGAAAAATAGGGAACACAGATGTGTCCCCTATGTTGTCACGTCATTATTTTTTAACTTGGCTCATGACTTCATCAGCAAAGTTTTCTTCACGTTTCTCCATACCTTCTCCTACTTCGAAACGATCGAAGCCGTTAACTTGTCCGCCTTTAGATTCAACGAACTTCTTAACTTTCTGGTCTGGATCTTTAACGAAGTCCTGTTCAAGAAGGCAGATTTCTGCGAAGAACTTGCCAAGACGACCTTCTACCATCTTCTCAACGATGTTTTCAGGCTTGCCTTCGTTCAAGGCTTGAGTCTTAAGCATTTCACGCTCATTGTTTACTTCCTCTTCAGGAATCTGTTCACGGGAAACGTAACGAGGGTTAACTGCAGCTACGTGCATCGCAACGTCTTTTGCTGCCTGCTCGTCAGTAGAACCTTCAAGAACAGTAAGAACGCCGATGTTACCGCCCATGTGAAGGTAAGCACCGAATGCATCGTTATCTGTTTTTTCTTTGATGACGAAGCGGCGAAGAGAAAGTTTCTCACCGATTTTCGCGATCATGTCCGTGATGTAGTCACCAAGCTTCTGGCCATCACCGTTCAACTGTTGCTCAAGAGCCTCTTCAACTGTCGCAGGCTTTTCAGTAACTAGGTGTTGACCTAGGTTTTGAAGAAGTCCTTTGAAGTTGTCGTTCTTTGTTACGAAGTCTGTTTCACAGTTCACTTCGAAAAGAACAGCCGTGTTACCGGAGATTTCGATTGCTGCAGCACCTTCAGCTGCGATACGGTCTGCTTTTTTCTGTGCTTTGGAGATCCCCTTCTCACGAAGCCACTCCATTGCTTTTTCCATATCACCATCTGTTTCAGTTAGTGCCTTCTTACAATCCATCATTCCAGCACCTGTTTTTTCACGAAGTTCTTTAACCATCTTAGCGTTTACAGCCATTATAAAAGCCTCCTTAATTAAGTGAGCATATTTTCTTTAAAAAAGGTGATAAAAGGTCTTCCCCCTTATCACCTTTGGAACGTCATTACTCGGCAGCTGTTTCAGCTTCTGCTTCTTCAGCTTGTTCAGTTGTTTCGTTCTCTTCCCCTTGCTTCGCTTCAAGAACAGCGTCTGCCATCTTAGAAGTAAGCAATTTAACGGCGCGGATTGCGTCATCGTTTGCAGGGATTACGTAGTCGATTTCATCCGGGTCACAGTTCGTGTCAACGATACCGACAACTGGGATGTTCAATTTGTGAGCTTCAGCGATCGCAATACGCTCTTTACGAGGGTCGATTACGAACATTGCATCTGGAAGGCTCTTCATTTCTTTAATACCGCCTAGGAATTTAACAAGACGATCTTTTTCTTTCATCATGTCAACGACTTCTTTTTTAGGAAGTACGTCAGTAGTACCGTCTTCTTCCATGCGCTCAATGTCTTTAAGACGGTTGATACGCTTGCGGATTGTGTCAAAGTTTGTAAGAGTTCCGCCCAACCAACGCTGGTTGATGTAGAACATGCCGCAACGAGTTGCTTCGTCACGTACAGTATCTTGTGCTTGTTTCTTCGTACCTACAAATAGAACGTTACCGCCGTTCGCTGCTACGTCACGTACGTAGTTGAACGCTTCGTCCACTTTCTTAACTGTTTTTTGCAGGTCGATGATGTAGATGCCGTTACGCTCCGTGAAGATGTATTTCTTCATCTTCGGGTTCCAACGACGAGTTTGGTGTCCGAAATGAACACCAGCTTCTAGTAGCTGTTTCATAGAAATTACAGACATAATTTGTTTCCTCCTGAATGGTTTTTTTAGTATCCTCCGTCTTTATCATCTTCCTTTACCAACTCTTGAGTAAGAGCAACCGGCAAAGCAATCCAAAGACGTGTGTATTGACACCGACAGTAAATATATCATAAGGAAGGGGTTGTATCAAGGTTTTTTGCTATTTTTTTTGGTTGAACTTGAGAAGCAACTCGATTTCTGTCTTCCCACGGTCCAGTTTTTTTGCAATTTCATCGATGGTGTACCCTCTTTCCTTTAAATCCATAATCTGTGAGGGTACAGATGGTTGGAACGATTCCTCCGGCGGATCCGTCACCGGCTCAGGTGGCTGGTAATCTGTCTCTAAAGGTGAATACTCTGGAGCAGGGAACCGTTTGGACGGTTCCTTTTTTTGAACCTCTTCCATCCGTTCAACTTTTTCTCCATAAGACGGCTGCCGGTCGATTAACTCGGACATTCTCTGATTCTCTTCTTTAATCTCCATTAAATAGGATGAGAACATGCCTTCTATGTCACTTGCAATTTCCTGTTGTCTTAACTCTAGCTCTTCCGTCTTTTTGATTTGCGTTCTAAGTGTGAACAGTCCAAATAATAAAACCCCATCGATAATGAAACTGATCACAAGTAAATAAATCGTCATTACATGTCACCCACTATAATCTATCCGTTTTCCCAAATACGGGTGGTCCAACTTTATGTCTTGTTGAAGCGTTCGTTTACCGGGAGAGGCTCTGTCTGTATCAGTCGTTTCGTTTTCATTGATAAGAGCGTCCTCTACGTTTTCCTGCTCAATGACGGACGTCCGCTTCCTGCGATCGATCTGTTCCTGTTTCTGACTGACGAAGTGTTGTAAGGTAGGGTTCCTTGCGGCAATTTGTTCCTGAAGTTTCCCTGCATCCTGTACTCTCGGCAGGGCGACTTGCATTTCAACCGCTCTCCAACTCATCCTTCCACTTCCTTTACGATGAATT
The DNA here is from genome assembly GCF_020171725.1 of Halobacillus litoralis. Classification (GTDB taxonomy): domain Bacteria; phylum Bacillota; class Bacilli; order Bacillales; family Halobacillaceae; genus Halobacillus; species Halobacillus litoralis_F. Next base: position 151,686 of record NZ_JAIVAJ010000001.1, read on the forward strand.
CATTCATCTATCATTCTATCAATGAACGATGGCTAAATCATGTTCTAGGAATGGATCGACCTCAGAAAGATCTCTCCGTTCGAAAGAAAAGCATAAATCTCTTTATGTTCCCCCTGCACTTGATGCTGGTATTTTCCGAAACCGATGTGAACATGACCATACAACTTCCCATTCACCATCACTTTGGCTTCTGCCAAGTCACCGATCGAAGCATTCATTTCTTCGAGCAAGGTTGAGAGTTCCTCAATTTCAGCATCAACAGATTGAAGCGAATTTTTCTGTCGCAGTCTCGTAACCCGTTCTTTCGGAGAAAGTTCCCCATCAGAGCGTTCTTTCTGGTCCAGTTTCTCACCTATAAGAATCAACTTTCGCTTGTCCTCTTCTTTCCTCTTAAGCAGAAGGCTGAATTTTGATTGTTTCTCTTCGACTTTTTTGTTCACACCGAGGGACAGCCCTGTCGGAGTGTACATACGATTCCCAATATCTCTTGCTTCTATATGTAATCCTGCTGAGGTTGTTCCTCCAATGATATGACCTCGTTGGCAATAGACACTGTGGTGGGCGACGACGTCACTGTGAAGGATCGAGTTCTCGACGAATAAATCTTGTCCGGCTTCCACCGTGGCCTGGTTGATATACCCGACACGGACATCCTGACCTGACTGAATCACGGCTTTTCCCAAACCGGAGATCCCCTCAGATATATGGACGGACCCTCCTGCAACAATCGTCGCCCCCTCCACCATTCCATAGATGGTGATATCCCCCTGAGCGAAAACACGAAATCCTGTCGGGACATTCCCATTAATGATAATCGAGCCGACAAAATCGAGGTTGCCCGTACGGAGATCCAGGTCCCCATTCACCTCAAATAAAGGCTGAACTTGGAGCGATCTTTCATCTGTACTGAGCTGTCCGTTGATGCTCGCATAGAACGCATCATCTGCACGCTTAAAGGTCGTGTTCTTCCCCGCTCTTAATTGAGCCGGTTTCCCAGGCTTCGGAGGGATTTCCTCTCCATGGACGTTGGTCCCCGCTTTTCCATTGGTAGGCGGTTCAATCGCAGCAATCCGTTCGCCTTCTTCAACGGATGGAATGGTAATGATATCACGAAAACTGGCCTTTTCCTGCTCTTCTACTTCGAAATTCACTTCTTTGTCGAAAATGACTTTACCGTCCTTACCATGAATTGGCTGCTTTCCAACCGCTATGAGCAACGGATACACAAGGGATTCGTCATTCCTCATCATGCGGTCTATCTCTTCCTCCAGGATTCCGAAGGTTACGTTTTTCTCTTTGAGAAACGATTGGATCTGTTCTTCGGTCACCTCATCAACAGGGTCAAGGAGATCTATATAAGCTTCCAATTGATCACGGGATACGGACACTTTGAAATGCTGTTCCAATTCCATGTGCCTCATTCCTCCCAGGAGTACTAAGACTGAATAATATCAGTCAGCGCATTTTTTAATTTGTAGATGGCTTTCGCATGAATTTGTGAGATCCGTGATGTGGTAAGTTCCATGATTTGACCAATTTCGGTTAACGTCAGCTCTTCTTGATAAAAAAGAGTGATGACCATTTGTTCTTTTTCATTAAGCGACTGAATCTCTCTTTCAAGTTCTTCATAATTCTCAGACTGAATGACGGAGTCGGACGGTGTTGTCGTATGATGGTCAGGGATCGAATAGCCGATTCCTTCTTTATGCTCATCCTTGCCGTCTCTAGGTTTCTCTTCCATTGAAAGGACGTTAGCAAACAATGAATCTTTGATGGCTTCCTCCACATCACCTGATTTCATATCCAACACTTTCGCAATTTCTTCAGACGTTGCAGGGCGTTGATACTGTTGCTCCAGTTTCTCGGCGACTTGCTCTATTTTTTTCGTCCGGTCGCGCACAGAGCGCGGCAGCCAGTCTTCTTTTCTGAGACCATCCATGATCGACCCTCTAATTCGAAAGGATGCATAGGTGTCAAACTTCAGGTCACGCTTACGATCGAATTTCTTAAGCGCATCATATAACCCGAGCATCCCCAGGCTTCTTACATCGTCTTTACTTACACTCTTGGGTAGATGGGCAGCGATTCGTTGAACGTGATAACTGACCAGGTAATCATACTTCAACACCAGCTGATTCGCAGCTTCGTCGTCTTGATCGACGGTCCATAAATCCCATAATTGTTGTTCCTGAGGAGACAAACAGCTTGCCATCGAAATCCTCCTCGCTCCTTCTAGTCATTAGTTGTCTTCTGATTGTTTTCATCTTCATTTAATAACGAACGAATCATTTTAGATGTTTCTTCTGCTGTCACTTCTGTGCTTCCTTGTTCACTTTCAGATCCTGATTCACGGCTGCCGGTTTCTGGTTCACTTGTGCCTTCATCTTCCTTCGGTGTACGATCCTCGTTTTCTATCGAGATGAGTCCCCAAATGATCCGTATGAGAAATGCAATGATAAAGAAACCAAAAAAACCGAGTGCTCCCCTGATCAGAGCGGTCTGCCAAACATTATCGGAGAGGGCTGACAGAAATGTAAAAAAGAATCCGAATAAGGCGATGAGAAGGTTGAACTTAATGGTTCCAGCCATTAAATCGTCACCTCTCCATGATTCACCTTACGGATGTGAAGTTGAGCTGTCGCCGGATCGAATACAATGGTCCGACCACTTTTTCCTCCCACATCTTCAGAGATAATCGGGATGTTGAATTGTGTGAGCTTCTTTTTGACCGCTTCTATATTTCTCGGACCGATCCGCATCATGTCGCTTGAGGACTTGAACGTGAACATTTGAGCTCCTCCTGCAAGCTTTGCTTTCAATCGGTATTTCGATGCGCCTTTTTCTAGAAGCATCTCAAGAAGGTCATCCATCGCTGTATCCGCATATTTATAACGGTTGATGGTCCCCTGCTTGGCCATCGTAGAGTCAGGAAGCATAACATGCGCCATTCCGGCCAGCTGCTTCCGTTCGTCATATACAACAGCTCCAACACAAGACCCAAGGCCGGATGTGCGGATTTTATCGGGGATTGCCCCAAGCTTTACATCGGCTATGCCGACTTTAACGATTTGAAGAACTTCAGTCATGGCTCTGCACTCCTAATGCTTTGAACAGAGGATCGTAGGAGTTCGGATCAGGGAATAAGAAGAAGTGTCCTTTAATCGCTTCTGCATCGCTGTGTTCTGTATCTGTAAGCGACGTGTCAATCACGATTGCCTGATCGCTCACTTGAGACAGCTCAATCAACCCAAAGCTTAAAATAGCACCGACCATGTCCAAAGTCAGTGATGGTACGGATGGATGCAAATCAAGGTGTGTAAAATCAGATAACGCCGTCAAGTATGAGCCGGATAAAATGTTTCCAAGCTCCTGCAAAGCGCTTACAGCCATCTCATCATCAGGGTTGAATACATCTGTTTTCATGCCGGTCATCCGTTCTACAAATTCCTCTCCCTGTTCAGGAGAGAGAATGAAAAACATGCTGCCCGGTGCTTCACCTTCTATTCTGAGAAAAACACTGACGACTTCTTTTTCCGCACCGCCTGCAAGCTCCATTACTTCGTCAAACTCGACGAGCCGCACAGCTGGAACGTGCATATCCACCTTTTTGTTGAGCAGCTTGGATAAAGCTGTAGCAGCATGGGCAGCGCCGATATTTCCGACTTCTTTCAGCACATCTAGATGAATGTCGGTAAAGCGTTGACTAAATGACATTTTCTTAAACGTCCATTTCCTGTAGTTGCTTGACGTCATCTCCTGATAAGACTTTGGACATATTCAAGAGAATGAGCAAGCGCTGTTCAAATTTCACGACACCTTGTATATATTCCGCTTCGACCGTACCCACTACCTCTGGTGGTGGCTCTATCGAATCTTCTTCGATGTCAAGAACGTCGTTTGCGGCATCGACAATCAATCCGACATTCATCCCGTTGATCGTAACAGTGATAATCCGGGTTTGCTCCGAATCTTCAACGGACTCAAGACCGAACCTTTCTCTGAGGTCGATGATCGGCGTCACGACCCCTCTTAGGTTAATCACTCCTTTAACAAAAGAAGCGGTTCTCGGAACACGCGTGTAGGTCATCATACGTTCAATCGACCCGACACGGTCAACAGGAATCGTGTACTCTTCATCCTGCAGTTGAAAAACGATTACTTTGATCATGGTTTTCTCTTCTGTCATTTGCTCCCACTCCTTTTATTTGATCAGGGCATTACTATCGAGGATAAGCGCAACCTGTCCGTCACCTAGTATCGTTGCCCCTGAGATGGCGAATACGCCGGATAGATAGTCTCCTAGAGATTTAAGAACGACCTCCTGTTGACCAATAAAGGAATCTACTACGAGGCCAGCCATCTTATCTCCTTTTCTCACAATGACAAGCGAATAATAGTCGTCCGCCTCTACCGTTTCCGGCACTTCGAAAATATCCTTCAAGAAGACCAGCGGAACAACTTTACCTCGGAAGTCGATGACTTTCTTATTATGTGCATGCATAATGTCTTCTTTTTTCACGATTGCTGTTTCAATAATGGAAGACAGGGGAACCGCGTATTTCTCTTTTTGGACTTCCACGAGCATGACAGAGATAATGGATAAGGTCAGCGGAAGCTGGATGGAAAAGACACTTCCCTGATCGACAGCGGAATCGATGCTGATGTTCCCACCAAGCGACTCGATCGTATTCTTAACAACATCAAGTCCGACTCCTCTTCCAGATACATCAGAAATTTGGTCAGCTGTTGAAAAGCCACTGGACATGATCAGCTCAAACACTTGTTTATCATTCATGTTGGCCGCCTGCTCTTCAGTCACAACTCCGTTGTTAACCGCCTTTTCAATCACTTTCTCTCGCTTAATTCCTCCACCGTCATCACTGATTTCAATAAATACATGATTTCCGCTATGATAAGCCTTCAGTTCGAGCGTTCCTGTCTCGGGCTTCCCTTTTGCAAGACGCTCTTCCGGACTTTCCACTCCGTGATCAAGGGCATTTCGGATCAAGTGGACAAGCGGATCACCGATTTCATCAATAACGGTACGGTCAAGCTCCGTCTCCGCTCCGACAATCTGAAGATCGATTTTCTTATTCAAATCACGTGACAGCTGCCTCACCATTCTTGGGAAACGGTTGAACACCTGCTCGATCGGCACCATGCGCATGTTTAGAATAATGCTTTGCAGGTCTCCTGAGATCCGGCTCATCCGTTCCACCGTTTCCTGCAGTTCATTATGATTCAACTCGTTCGAGATCTGTTCGAGGCGGCCTCGGTCGATGACGAGTTCTTCGAATAGGTTCATCAGCACATCAAGCCGATCGATGTTGATTCGGATCGTCTTATTGGCGACCTGCTTCGTCTCTTTCGGCTCTTCTTTCGGCTTCTCTTCCTGTTTCTTCTCTGGTTTTGTTGCAACGGCCGTTGCCGTTTGTGTCCCGCTACTAGATTCCTCCTGAACCGGTTCAGGTTGGCTTTCCGTATCTTCACGAACGGAGAATTCCTTGGCTTCCACCTGATCAATCTCTGATACTTTATGAATCTTGGAAACGACTTCTTCCTGCTCGGCTGCCGTAACGAGAAGAACCGTGAAACGAGTATCGAACTCTTCATTTTCCAGTTGCTCAACAGCTGGTTCTGATTTCACGACCTCTCCGAGCTGTTCTAAAACTTCAAAAACCATGTAGACACGGGCTGCCTTCAGCATGCAGTCTTCCCTCAGCGAAACGGAGATTTCAAAGTTATGGAGGTTCTGATCGGCTGACTGTTCAAGAACCGCCATGGTAAATTCGTCTACTTCAAGTTTTGTCTCTTCATTATGTACGTCTTCAGAAGCTGATTCGGTCTGTTGAAGAGCATCTGCTACCGCCTCACCTTGTTCAATGGCATACAGCTTGGCAACGACTGTTTCGACGTTCCTCTCACCTTGACCACCTTCTGAAATATCCACGACCATCGCCTCAAGGTCATCGACAGAATCAAAGACGACGTCCAGTACACTCTCGTCGACCTGGATTTTTTCGTTTCGGATTAAATCGAGAACGTTTTCCATCTGGTGCGTCAGGTTGGCAAGGTCCTGGTATCCCATTGTTGCTGCCATTCCTTTCAACGTATGCGCTGAGCGGAAAACTTCGTTGACAATGGGAAGGTCATTGGGGTTTTGCTCAAGCTTCAATAAGTTATCGTTGATTGCTTGTAAGTGTTCTTTACTTTCATCAATAAAGACTTCTAAATATGGGTTGTTATCCAATTCTATTTCCCCCTCTAATGTCCGATTGCTTTGAGTAAGCGACGGCTGATTTCTGAAACGGGTACAATTTCATCGGCCAGTCCAGATTTGATGACGGCTTTCGGCATCCCGAACACGATACACGATTCTTCTGCTTCCGCAATAGAATGCGTGTCCGGCTTGTTCTTTTTCAACTCCATCAGACCTTCTGTCCCATCGGCGCCCATTCCTGTCATGATGACAGAGAATACTTGCATTTCCTCCAAATGGGCAAGGGACTGAAACATGCGGTTGACGGAAGGGCGATGCCCGTAAAGAGGTTCGGTCTCGTCAAGCTCAACAACCAACCGCCCATCTCGCTGAACGACCGTCATGTGCTGTCCACCTGGTGCGATATAAGCGTGACCATTTTGTAAAATGTCGCCATGAGACGCTTCTTTTACCGTGATGGAAGCCTGCCTGTTCAATCGTTCGGCTAGAGAATGGGTAAACCCTTTGGGCATATGCTGAACGATCAGGACAGGTGCAGGAAGGTTCGTAGGAAGATTCGTTATGACCGTATCCAGAGCTCTTGGGCCACCTGTCGATGTACCGATAGCGATGATCGGGGCCTTATTCAAACGTGTCGGTTTCTTGACGACTTTCGTATAGGGTGCGGAGGAAGCAGGAGTTTTAGAAGCATTCCCTACTTTCGCCTTGCCTGCAATCAGTACTTTCCTCACAACCTGATCTTCAACCTTCTCCATATCTAATGATATCGGCCCGGATGGCTTTTGTATAAAGTCGATTGCCCCAAGTGTGATGGCCTTAATCGTACTCTCTGCCCCCTGCTTTGTAAGGCTTGAGACCATCACAACCGGAACCGGACACTCTTCCATGATTCTCTCCAAAGCCTCCAAACCGTCCATTTGAGGCATCTCAACATCCAGTGTGACGACATCCGGCGACAGCGTTCCGATCTTCTTCAAGCCGTCTTTCCCGTTACGAGCGGTGCCCACTACTTCTATTCTGTAATCTTTATTCAACATGTCGGATAAGATTTTTCTCATAAATGCCGAATCATCGACAATAAGCACTCTTATTTTTTTCATATCATGACCTCTCGAATACAAATCGTTTTAATTTGGATAAAAACGAGGGAACTTCCTCAAACGTAGGTTCCACTTCATAGTCGGAAAGATAGTGATCAACGACATCCGTCATGGCGCGACTCGCTTTACACGTCGGGTGAGCGAGCACGAAAGGCTGTTGGCGGTTCACAGATTTAAGTACGGACCTGTCATCCGGAATGACGCCGAGTGACGTAACCTGTTTCATCAGGAAGCGATCGACGACGGTTTCTAGCCTCTTGAATGAAGAGTCCGACTTTTCCTTAAGAGAGCGGTTGACGAGAATGGAGATGGGTAATTGCTCATCAATCCGTACAAGATGTTTGATCATCGCATAGGCATCCGTGATAGACGTCGGTTCGGGCGTCGTTACAACAAACGCCTCATCCGCTGCCGAAATGAAGTTGAGGCTGTCATTCGTCGCTCCTGCTCCCATATCAAATAGAATAAAGTCAAAGGAAGTCAGGATGCTTTCGAATTGAGACTGAAAATGTTTAAATTTCGCCTGATCGAGTTGAAAGACATCGGAAAGACCTGAGCCTCCTGCAATATACGACAAATTCTCTGGTCCTGATTCAATAATATCATGGATCGAATGGCCATGGTGAAATAGGTCCACAAAGGAGTATTTGGGCGAAACACCAAGCAGTATATCGATATTCCCCATGCCAATATCCATGTCGATAATCAGAACCTTTTTATCTTGCTGCAGGAGCTTCAAGGCGAAGTTGATGGTGAAATTCGATTTTCCCACCCCGCCTTTTCCGCTGGAGACGGCTACGGTCCGCGCTTTCTTTGTTCCGTGCTTTTCTTTCAAACGACTGCGCAGACGCTCGGCCTGATCACTCATAAACGAAACCCTCCACAACTTGACGGGACAGCCTCATTGGTGTCGCTTCTACAATGTCATCCGGTACGTCCTGACCATTTGTGAAATAGGCAACCCCGATTCTTTCTTGCATGACCATATTCAAGGCGCTTCCATACGTAGACGTCTCATCCATTTTTGTGAAGATGAACTGCTCGATCGGCAGGTGCGCAAACTGATGATAGATGTCCTGCATGTCCTTGTACTTGCTCGTTAAGGACAGGACCAAATAGGTTTCTGTATTGGAATTGAAGTCGAGCAGCTCCCCCAGCTCCTTGACATAGGAAGGGTCCCTGAAATTACGACCAGCTGTGTCGACGTACACAACATCATACTCTTTGAATTTCTCTCTGGCGGCCGCATAGTCTTCCATGTTATAAGCAACCTCAATCGGAATGTCCAGAATACCGGCGTACGTTTTCAGCTGCTCGATGGCTGCAATACGATACGTATCTGTTGTAATCAAAGCGACCTTCATGTTCTTGTTCAGCGCTGAATCAGCGGCAAGTTTGGCAACAGTCGTCGTCTTTCCGACACCCGTCGGACCGACGAGGTGGACGAACGGCTTGTAGACATCGGGCTTCCCAAACGACAGGTCCTTCATACGACCGTATATATGTTTGACAACTCTATTGTCGATCGGTTCGTCTGTGAGCGTATTCTCTGCCACTTCCTCCACCCACTCTTTGGCAAGTGCTTCTTCCACATCCTGCGCAAGGAGGTGATGATAAACGTCTTCGAATCCTTCAGGAATAGGTTCTGTTTCCTGGTTCTTCACGAGGGACTTCAGAGACTGCAGCTCTTTCATGATTTCTGAATTGCCTTTTGGTTCTTCGGAAGCGAGCGGCATCGGCGGTGCTTTCGGTGTCGTATCTTTTTTCGGCTTCGGCGTCCGGTCAATAGGATCTACGGCCGCGATCACTTCCGTTTGATTCTTTTTAAACAGACCCATAAATCCACCGGTTTTAACGACCTTCTCATTCAAGATCACGGCGTTCGGACCGAGTTCTTTTTTGACTTTCTTCATGACTTCCGGCATGGAAGGAGCTTGAAATTTCTTTACCTTCATGCGACATTCACCACCCCTACACTTTGAACCTCTGCACTTGGTTCTAGTTCGTTATATGACAACACGACGACCTGCGGTAAGAATCGGTCCAATAGTTGTTTCACATACATTCTGACAGCTGGCGAGCATAAAAGGATGGCCGTTTCTTCCTGCAGCGACATCTGCTCGACTTGCTCAGCAACAGCACTGATGATGGTCTGTTGTGATTCTGGGTCCAGTGCAAGGTAGCTGCCATGTTCGGTCTGCTGAATATTCTCAGCAATTAATTTTTCAACTTTTCCGGAAACGGTAATGACTTTGATGCTCGCGTCTTCTTTCATATACTGCGACGTAATTTGAGCAGCCAGTGCCTGCCTTGCGTATTCTGCAAGCAGTTCTGTATCGTTGGTCATCTTGCCGAAGTCAGCCAGCGTCTCGAAAATGACCGGCATATTTTTGACCGAGACATTCTCCCTAAGAAGCTTCGCGAGTACTTTTTGGACATCGCCGATCGTTAAAGGATCGGGTGTGACTTCTTCGACGAGAATCGGATAGGATTCCTTCAAGTGATCGATGAGCTGCTGGGTTTCCTGTCGTCCGAGCAGCGCATGGGCGTGCTGTTTAATGACTTCTGTAATGTGAGTGGATACGACGGAAGGTGGGTCTACGACTGTGTAGCCCGATAGTTCAGCTTCGTCCTTCTGGTCTTCAGCGATCCATTTCGCTGGAAGCCCGAACGCAGGTTCCTGTGTATCAATTCCATCGATAAAGTCATCTTCATCCCCAGGACTCATGGCCAGATAATGATCCAGGAGCAGTTCCCCCTGCGCAACTTTGTTCCCTTTTACCTTCAAACGGTACTCATTCGGACCGAGTTGAATGTTATCCCTTATCCGGACAACGGGAATCACGATTCCAAGCTCGATAGCAAGCTGCCTTCGGATCATGACAATACGGTCCAGCAGATCGCCGCCCTGGTTTGTATCGGCGATGGGAATGAGAGCATAACCGAACTCGAATTCAATCGGATCCATCGAAATCAGATTCACAACGTTCTCTGGCGATTTCATTTGATCGCCTTCTGCTTCATCCAATTCTTCCGGCTCTTCTTCCTCTTCTTCGTCTTCTTTTCTAGAGAGCCACCACCCTCCGAATATGAGAACGCCTGCAATCAGCGTCGTCAGATATATGGGAATGGGGGTCAGACCAAGCAGGAAGATAGTACCTCCTGCGATGTATAAAAGCTTCGGATATCGAAGAAGTTGTGCTGTTACATCTGTTCCGAGGTTCCCCTCCGAAGCGACACGCGTCACGACGATCCCTGTCGCTGTTGAAATCAACAAGGCCGGGATTTGACTGACCAGTCCGTCGCCGACGGTCAAGCGCATAAACGTATCGATGGCTTCCGTAAAGGACAACCCCATTTGGACCATTCCGATGATCAGTCCGAATATAATATTGATAAGAACGATAATAATTCCGGCAATGGCATCTCCTTTTACGAATTTACTGGCACCATCCATCGCTCCGTAGAAATCCGCTTCGTGCTCGATTTTCTGACGGCGCTCTTTCGCTTGATGTTCGTTGATCATTCCGGCATTCAAGTCGGCATCGATACTCATCTGCTTACCCGGCATCGCATCAAGGGTGAAACGCGCTGCCACTTCGGAAACACGTTCAGCCCCTTTTGTAATGACAAGAAACTGAATGATGACGAGGATTGTGAAGACCACGAATCCGACTAGAGCGTTTCCGCCGATTACGAATGTACCGAATGTTTCAATGACTTGACCTGCCTGCCCCTCAGACAAAATCGACCGCGTCGTCGAAACGTTCAGTCCTAGACGAAATAACGTCATGAGTAAGAGTAAGGTAGGAAATACGGCGAATTTCAGCGCTTCGTCCATATTCATGGAAACCAACACGACCATAAGCGCCAGTGAGATATTGACCAATATTAAAAAACTAAGGAGCCACCCAGGTAACGGGATGACGAGCATGACGATAATTAAAATAACGCCTAATAATACAGATAAATCTCTTGCTGACATAGGGGGCACTCCTTTCGTTACATTTTCTTCTCCAGCCTGTAGACGTAGGCAAGGATCTCAGCTACCGATTTAAAGAACTTCTCATCGATCGGTTTGTCGATTTCACAGTCGGCATAAAGGGCCCGGGCAAGCGGACGGTTCTCCACCTGCATCACATCATTCGCCTTGGCAATTTCCTTGATTTTTTGGGCAACGAAATCGACACCCTTAGCAACCACTATCGGGGCATCCGACTTGTCTTCATCATATTTGACCGCAATGGCATAGTGGGTCGGGTTGGTGATGACGACATCAGCGTCCGGTACTTCACTCATCATGCGGGCCGAGGACATCTGACGCTGCTTCTCCTTGATTTTAGCCTTAATCTGAGGATCCCCTTCGATGTTTTTATGTTCATCTTTGATGTCTTTCTTCGACATTCGAATGTTTTTCTCGTGATCGTAGCGTTGATACGTGTAATCCATCACGGAGAGAATCAACAGCGCAAGGGCTGAGGCAAGCCCCATCAGGATCGTTGTATTTCCGAAAAAAGAAAGCGCCGCTTCCACCGACTTTTGCGATGCATTTAAGAGGTCGTTTTTATTCACCCAAATGATGCTGAAGGTGATCACCCCGACCATCGAAATTTTCAGCAGTGATTTCACAAGTTCGACGAGGGCTCTTGCTGAGAAAATCTTTTTCGCCCCTTGAATAGGGTCGAGTTTCTTCAAATCCATCTTCAGCGGTTCGCCGGTGAACATGACACCGACTTGCAACAAATTGGATGCGACACCAGCTACGATGGCAACCCCCATGATCGGGGCCACCACTTTGCTCACTTCCCATGTCATTTGCACAAAGACTGTATGTACCTGAGCCTCTGTCACATCCCAAAGCATGTATTCGCGAAACGCGTGTTCATACATTCCTGTCATCGTCTGTTTCATAGCCGGGCCGAGAAGAAACAGAATTCCGAATACGAAGAGCAGGAGAAAACCGGTATTGACATCCTGACTTTTCGGTACCTGTCCCTTCTTCCTCGTGTCTTCCCTTTTCTTCGGTGTTGCTTCTTCGGTTTTCTCATCTGCAGCAAAATACTGGAGATCTAACCTTAATAACTCCATAGCCTCAGCCTCCAAGGATTTGCATGAACCCACGCATCGTTGTAAGCATGGTTTCAAATAAGTTTCTGATCAGCATGACATAGAAGACCATGCCAATGACAAGCACGGAAAGTCCAATAAAAATTTTCAACGGCAGTCCGACGACAAATACGTTTAACTGCGGGACAGTTCGGGCAATGATTCCTAAGGCGACATCAACGAGAAACAAACAACCGACAATCGGAATCGCCATTAAAAACGCAATGACGAACATCTGATTGAACGCGTCGAGGACAAAAAGGATCCATCCTTCCTCTTGAAGCGGAAGGAACTGATCGATCGGGATCAATTCATAGCTATAGAAAACCCCGTCCATCATCAGATGATGTCCATTGACGGCTAAAATGAACAGTAAGGTGATCATATATAAATACTGACCAATCAACGGGCTTTGAGCACCTGTTTGAGGGTCCACTACGTTCGCAATGGCAAACCCCATCTGGAAATCGATGAAGCCTCCTGCAATTTGAATGGCACCGAGGATGATATACGCGAGGAGCCCGACTGAAATTCCGACTGCTGCTTCTTTGAAAATCAGCATAATGTATTCGGAATCGACCGTAAGATCTGGAATCGGAATCGTAAAATACATAATCAAAGCCAAAAAAAAGCTGAAAGCGACTTTATGTCGAGTCGGAACATTCCGATAAGAAAAAACAGGGAGCGTTACGAAAAACGAAACGACCCGGACGAAAACGAGTAAAAAGCCTGGAAGTGCGGAAAAGTTTATCGTTTCAACCATTTTTATCCTACCAATATATTTAAATTGTTAAAGACATTTGCTGCGAAGTCGACCATGCTCGTCAACATCCAAGGACCGAAGACAATCATGCCGATCATGACGGCAACAATCTTAGGAATGAAGGCAAGTGTCTGCTCCTGAATCTGAGTCGTTGCCTGAAAGATACTGACGACCAGTCCGACAGATAGAGCGAGGATCAACAACGGCCCAGTCATCATCAGGACGGTATAAATGCCTTCTTTGGCAAATTCTATGACCATTTGAGTATTCAATGTGCGTAACCTCCTATGTTAGAAGCCTTCAAGCAGCGATTTCGAGATTAAATACCATCCGTCTACGAGCACAAACAACAGAATCTTGAATGGAAGTGAGATCATGACGGGCGGAAGCATCATCATACCCATGGACATCAGAACACTGGCGACTGCCATATCAATGACGAGAAACGGTACGAAAATCATAAAACCCATTTGAAACGCCGTTTTCAGTTCACTGATCGCAAATGCCGGAACGAGCGTCGTGAGCGGAACATCTTGAATCGTCTCCGGCCTCTCCATTTCAGAATAGCCCATAAACAACTCTAAATCCTTCTGCCTCGTATGCTTTGCCATAAATTCCTTCATCGGAATACTCGCTTCTTCATACGCTTCATCCAGTGTGATTTCATTGTTGAAAAGCGGTGTCAATGCTTCATCATTCACTTCCTGAAACGTCGGAGCCATCACGAAAAAGGTCAAAAATAACGCAATACCAATCAGCACTTGGTTCGGAGGCATCTGCTGCGTCGCAAGAGACGTTCGAACGAACGAGAGTACAATCAAGATTCTCGTGAAGCTCGTCATTAAGATCAAAAGCCCTGGTGCGACCGATAAAATCGTTAATAGCAGTAACAGCTTCACAGAAGTCGATATGCTTTCAGGATCAGAACTTGAGAAAATATCAATAAATTCATTCATGGTGCTGATCCTCCTGCTTCTGACGTCTCGCTTCTTTCGTTTTTTTCTTCATATCATTCAATTGATTTTCAAACAGCTCTTGAAATTGAGCCGTCGATGTAGCGGAATCTGCAGTCGATTCCTTCGAAGCTTTCAAAGGTTTCAACAGGTTGTTGAAGCTCGCAGGCTTCTGCTGGTTATCTTCACGGTTTAACAGCGAGGTTTTTGTCTTCTCATCAGTCACTTCCGTCACCATCTGAACCGTATCGCCGACACCTAGGATAAACACCTGCTCTCCCACTCTTACCGCTTGAATCGAGCGGTTGGGAGCAAGATTCATTCCGCCGAGATTTTCCATCGTCCGGTTTCGGCTGAACAGCTTGTTCTTCTGATTGAAGAATTTCAACAGTCCATAAATCAAACCGAGGACAAGGAGAAGAACAGCGACCAGTCTTACAATCGTGCCAACCAGTGATGGTTCTGGAGCCTCTACTGCTTCCTCTCCCGTTCCTGCTGGAGATTCATTTGAATCTTCAGCAGGATCATTAGAGGAACAACCCTTTTGGTCGGGATTCACTATACATTCATAGCTCGAAGGCGATGCCTGTCCAACTACAGGGAATAACATGTTCATCGTTAGTAAAACCAGGATGATTCTAACCATTTGTTTCATACGTAACCCTCTTAACTCAGTGCTTTTTGGATGGCCTCGATGACGCGGTCAGCTTGGAACGGTTTTACGATGAAGTCTTTTGCGCCTGCTTGAATCGCGTCAACGACCATCGCCTGTTGACCCATTGCAGAACACATAATCACTTTAGCCTCCGGGTTCTCGGATTTAATTTCTTTAAGAGCAGCAATACCGTCCATCTCCGGCATCGTAATGTCCATCGTGACAAGATCCGGCTGTTGTTCTTTGTACATTTCGACGGCTTTCTTCCCGTCCTCTGCTTCCCCTGCGATTTCATATCCATTCTTCGTCAGGATATCCTTCACCATCATTCTCATAAATGCTGCATCATCAACAATCAAAATACTTTGTGCCATTTGTATTCCTCCCCTAGCGTAGTTTGCTTAATCGATCTTTTGGACTTAATATATCTGTGACTCGAACACCAAAGTTCTCATCGATGACGACAACTTCACCTTTGGCCATCAGCTTCTCATTCACGTGAATGTCGACCGGTTCCCCCGCCAACTTATCAAGCTCAATGACAGAACCTGCTGATAGTTCAAGGATTTCTTTAATGGTACGTCTTGTACGACCGAGCTCAACCGTTACCTTTAGCGGTATGTCCATGAGCATATCCAAGTTCCGGTGTTCTTCATTGCTCAGCTGAACAGACTCAAAGTTTTGGAACTCAGCTGACTGAATATCCGCTTCTTGAACACCTCGTCCATGAGGCCCCCCCACAAATTGTGGCTGTTGAGGTACCTGCTGTTGAGGTACCTGCTGCTGTGGTACCTGCTGCTGTGGTGGCTGCTGGTACATGTTCGACTGTTGATCCGGTGCAGCTTGCGGTTCCGGCGCACTTGGCTGGGCAGGGTGCTGTGGTTGTGGTGTCGGAGCAGGATCCGGTGCCGCAGTCGCTGGTTCCTGCTCGCTGGAAGCTTCCGGATTCAATAGTTGATCCACTAACTCCTTCGCAAATCCAACGGGCAGAAGCTGCATGATATTGGAGTCAATTAAGTTTCCGACCCTAAGCTGGAACGAAACCTTAACTAAAATTTCATCATCTGGAATCTGTTCGGTTCCTTTGTCCTCTTCCAGATTTAGAACATCCACAGTCGGAGGTGAAATATCCACCTTCTTATCAAAGATCGTCGACATGCTTGTCGCAGCAGACCCCATCATTTGGTTCATTGCTTCCTGCACAGCGCTTAACGCGATCTCACTCAAGTTCTCATCAGGCGAAGTCCCGTCCCCCCCGAGCATTAAATCGGCAATGATCGCTGCATCCTGAGAGCCGATCACAAGAACGTTCTCTCCTGAGAAACCATCTGTGTATTGAACCCCGATCGCGACATAAGGTTTTGGAAATTCACTCGGCAGTGAAGCCCTCTGTACCACCGAGATTTTCGGTGTCGTAATGTCTACTTTCTGATTGAGTAAGGACGAAAGGGCCGTGGCCGAGCTTCCAAACGAAATATTGCCAATTTCCCCTAATGCGTCTTCTTCAAGACTGGAAATCTGATCGTTCAGATCGGGTGCTGGCTGTGGTTCCACATCTTCATCGTCATCGCTACCGTTTAATAGCGCATCAATTTCATCTTGAGATAACATATCATCATTCATCTAGTTCAGCCTCCCCTCTCAGCTCTTCGATGATTTGAACAGCTAAATGATTCTTTTTCTTCCCTGGTTGAATATAAAACTTGTCTTCATCATCCACTTTCATCCGCATCGGTTGATCGATCGGCTGGTCAAGCCGGATGACGTCGTCTTTATTTAAATCAAGGAATTGTTCTATGGACATACTCGCTTCTCCAAGCATCGCACGCACATCCACTTCTGCTCCTCGTATGGTTTTCGAGAGAGCATTGACTTCCTCTTCGTTCCGCTCCTTCGGCTGCTGCTTCTGCATCCAGTAATGGACCGAAAGCTTCGGAATGATCGGCTCAAGGACGACGTGAGGAATACAAATGTTGATCATTCCACTCGTCTCCCCGATCGTCGTATTCAAGGACACAACGACTACGGTCTCGTTTGGAGATACCATTTGTAAAAACTGCGGGTTCACTTCGAATTCTTCAAGAATCGGGTCGATGTCTACAATCGATCCCCAGGCTTCCTGATAGTTTTCGAGTGAACGTTCGAATAAGTGAGACATGATCGTCGTTTCGATTTCCGTCAGATTGTCCACCTTGTTGACACTGCTTCCCCGCCCGCCTAACACGCGGTCAAGCATGGCATACGCGATATTCGGATTCGATTCCATCAAAATCCTTCCTTCTAAAGGAGGGACACTGAAAATGTTCAAAATGGTCATCGTCGGGATCGATCGAATGAATTCATCGTATGGCAGTTGGTCTACAGATGCGACTTCGATATTCACATAGGTGCGCAGCTGTGCAGAAAAATACGTTGTCAATAATCGTGAAAAGTTCTCATGGATTCTTGATAAGCTGCGAATCTGGTCTTTAGAAAAGCGAAGCGCACGTTTGAAATCATAGACGCGTACTTTTTTCTCTTTTTCCTCGTTCTTTAACTCTTCGGCATTCATCTCACCGGTTGATAAAGCGGATAAGAGGGAGTCTATTTCATTTTGTGAAAGAACTTCATCTGCCAAAACCTCACCCCCTTTGTTCACTCGTCAGGCTATTGAAGCACCTTATCCACTGTATAAACATCGGTCACTTCTCCTTCTTGCATGACCTGGTTCAATCTAAGCTTCACGGTCTCTTCCAGTCCACTGAGACCGGACTGGAATGTTTCCCCTTCCATCGTCGCCAGTTCTTTGATCAGAACGTTCTGCATTTGGAAATCGCGCTTTTCTAATTCTTCCAGCGCGTCTGTGCTGTCGGTTACGATGCGAAATCGTATTCGAATGAAGTCCCCATCTTCAAGATCCGTTGTAATTTCTTCGGTTAACAGTGAGGATTCACGAATTTCATCGATCGATCGCTCTCCGCTTGCTTCCTCGGGTTCATTATTCAAATTAAAAACAAGAATGAGGGCCACAACACCGATTACGGTGAGCGTACTCAATATAATGATCATCGTTCTAAACATAATCGCCTAACCCCCTCTCCCTAATCGACAATTCTAAGCAGACCAATCTCCCGGTAAAACTTCTTACTACGTTTAATGACGACGTCCTCCGGTTCTTTGACGACGAACTTTTTTCCTTTAGTCGTCGTAATGGTTGTGTCCGGATTCGATTGAACCTGTTCTATGTACATCGCATTGAAGGTGAATGGTTCGCCATTTAATCTGGTGAGCGAAATCATAGTGTTGGGAAGACCCTCATGTGAGAGCCTTCCTTCCCCCTTTTATTTATCGTTTAAGGTTGACCAGTTCCTGAAGAATTTCATCAGACGTTGTAATGATTCTGGTGTTCGCTTGGAAACCACGCTGTGCTGTGATCATTTCCGTGAACGATTCAGCAAGGTCGACGTTCGACATCTCGAGTGCACCTGATACCATTTGAGCTGCACCATTCTGTCCTGGAACCGTCATGTCTTCAAACGTATCGAACACACCATCATTTTCAAACGTCGAAAGTCCAGCGTTATCTGTATTCTGGAATGTGTTCGATCCAATCTTTTGTAGTCCGCTCATGTTCGAGAACTGAGCCAGACGTACTTGCCCGGCTGCCTTGGAGCGGCCTTGTGCATCGATGTAATTCACAATCCCGTTATTCTGAATGCTGAAACTTTGTGCGTCTGCAGGGATTGTGATGACCCCTGCCTCGCCTAACGACTCATTCACTTCTGCATCAGGATCAATCTCATACGCTTCACCGACGAGATACTGTCCATTGTTGTTCACAATTGCCCCATCATTATCTAAGTAGAAGTTACCCGCGCGGGAAAAACTTAGGGTTTGACCTTCCAATCCATCGTTAAACGTCTTCGCAACGGTGTCAATCGGGTTTTCCTCTGTTCCCTCTGCGAGAACAAACATACCGTCTCCTTCAAGAGCAATATCAAGCGGTCGGTTCGTGGTCTGTCTGTTCCCCTGCGTGTGAATCGTATCTATCGACCCGATTTGAGAACCAAGTCCCACTTGAGATGGGTTTAATCCCCCTCGCGTGTTAATGCCGACTCCAGGGTCTTCACCCGGTGCGGCAGTTGGGCCTTGTGCTCCTGAAACCGTCTGGCTCATCATATCCTGAAACGTCACACGACCCTTCTTATATCCGTAGGTGTTGACGTTTGCGATGTTGTTACCGATCGTGTCCAGTTGTGTCTGAAAACCTTTCATTCCGGAGATTCCTGAGTACATCGAACGTAGCATATTACCATTCCTTTCATGTGAATGAAAAATCAGCCGCTTCAATCAATCCACGGTCTGTTAAGGCCTCCCGATTTGGGTCCAGCCTAGTCCATAAGAATTGTGCCGTTGATATTTGTAAAAATCTTAGAGCTTGCTTCGTTCCTTGACATCGCTGTGACAACAGTGTGGTTTTTCGTACTGACGACCAGCGTCGCCTCATCCGTAATGACGAGCGAATCGGTAATGCCTTTCTTTTTCGCTTCTGTCATCTTTGATGAAATCGCGTCCCACTGTTGATCATCAATCTTGATATTCCGCTGCTGCAGACGTTCTTTAGCATGCTTACTCACTTTGATCTGCGCCGCTTCATCCAGAACATCACGAAAGGACGTATCCGTCTGTTTCGCTTCCGTGGCTTTTGCCTTCGCCGGTAATGGCGGGTGAAGCTGGTGAATGTGAGGATGAAATTTATTCATCCGTTCCGCTCGAGTCTTCTACCTGTCCGTCTTCACTCGACTCCTGCTCCGCTTCATTCCTCACCTTCTGAATATCAAAAACGTTCACAAACTGCCCGCCTTCAAGCTCGAGCTGCGTCTTGCCGTCCTTCTGGTTGACAGATTGGACAACTCCCGTCTCAATCCGGTCTACAAAGCCTGTCTCTTCATCTAGCACAGGGTACGAAACTTCCTTGCCGATTAAATGGCTGTACTGAATGACAGGTGGGAGAGACTGAGATTGTGAGAATGACTGGAAAGCCTGGGACATGTTCGTCATCTGCTCTAAGCTTGAGAACTGTGTCATTTGAGAGATGAACTCTTTATCCTTCATCGGATCTAAAGGGTTCTGGTTTTGAATCTGTGCCATTAAAATCTTCAAAAAATCGTCTTTTCCTAACGAACTATCGCCTGAACCTCTTGTCTGTTGGTTCTGCAGATAAAAGGAAGGATCGATTTTCGTCATATTCGATCACCTACACTTTCTCGTTCATGAGTACGTCGTGGAAGGAAAGTTCTTCTTCTTCGCCGTTATCTTCTCCTGAATCTCCCTCACCTGCTGACTGCCTGTTTTGTTGCTGCTGGTCGTCTTCGTTCAATTCAGCATCTTGGAAAAAGGATTGCTGAGCCTGCAGGTTCTCCTGCCTCTCAACGATGACCTGCTGTGGAGAGAACATATGCCTCAATTGATTCATATTTCCATCCAGCATCTCTTTTGCAGCCTGGCTGCTTACGAGGATTTTCACAGCCATTTCGCCGTTCACCTGGACCATCCTCACCATCATGTCGCCTAAGTTGTGAGGCTTCAGCTTGAGCTGCATTTCCATTCCGCCTGCTCGATTAGAGAACAGTTTGCTCGACTGCAAAATGCGTTCAAACTGCTGGATGAACTCCTGTTGTTTAGCACCTTGCGACTGGTTCTGGTTCACATGTACAACAAACTGCTCGACTTTAGACATGGTCATTTGAGGTTGAACCCCGCCTCCCTGGGTGATCGGAGCTTTCTGAGTCCCATCATTCGCTTGTTGCGTTTCTAAAGACTGGGAAACCCACTTCACAATGTCCTTCCCTTTTACAGGGACCTGTTGGTGATACGACTGCGGGAGATTTTGTCTCTTTTGAAAAGACTGGAACAAATCTTTAAACAATTGCTTTTCCGTCTCCGTGCCTTGCTTCATCATTTGGTTCAGAAGCTCTTTCCCTTGGTTCGGCTGCTGTTTTAACAGCTTGTTCAGCTCTTGCAGTACCTGCTTGACTTCAATAGCGGTTTTGGGATCCATCTGAATTCCCTTTTCTTCTCCCGTTGTGACTCGATGCGTCAGCTGCTGGAATTTCTGCCATAAATTATGTAAATGTTTTTCTGTTTGATGTTGGTTGGCTTCTATGTTTCCGGGTTTCGCTGTTACCTCGATGCGCTGTTGATCCATAGGCTTTGAAACCGGTTTGGGCTCAAATGGCGCTGCGGTTACTAGAGCAGCAATCGTTGCAGCAAGCTCTTCTGCTTTCTGAACGGTTTGATTCGGAAGGTCGACGGGTGATTCCTGAAGAATGTTTACAAGCTCCTTCAATTGTTCAAGACCTTTCTCGTTTACAGGACGTTCCTCTGATGTTAGGTTTGCTTCAATCTTGGCAAAAAGCTGATCGAATGATACTCCTTCCTCTAAGTCTGGAAAAAGTGATTTCAAATCAATACCTGCTTCTTCTAGAAGTTTCTTGATCTCATTTAATAACTGTTTCACCTTGTCTTCTGACACCAACAGTGCCATATCACCACCCTCACCGTCTGATTGAACGGCTGACAAAAGCTTTTGAAAGTCTTTTGCACCTTCTTTTGAAACGGTGGAAAATAGCGAGGTTACTTTGCTCGGCTGGCTCATTAACGCCATTACGCTGTTCATATTGATTCACCCCCTTTCAAAGGATGTCTCTTGTTTTAGGATGATGGTGCCCCTAAAAAGGAGCTGGCAAGATTTGCTGCAGTCTCCGGCTCCATTGCTCCGAGGATCTCGCCTCTTTCCTCACTGGAGATCTGCTCGAGAACCTGTACAGCGAGGGCTTCACTCATATTTGAGATGATCGGTGCGGCTTCTTCTGCATCCATGCCTTGAAATGAAGTCGCAAGTTCGCCGACCTTTTCACTCGTTTGTTCTTCACTTTCCTGGGCTGAAACGAGTTCATTTTCCAGGCTTTCAATTTGCATATTCAATTCATCAATAGTGGACTGCTTGGATTCAACCTCTTGCTCAAGCTGCTCGATTTGAGCGTTATTGTTGGCGATCGTCGCCTCTAATTGACTCGTTTCATCCGCTGCAGCCTGTTCATCCTCTGTTGTCACAACCTCAGAAAGACCCGGAACACGATTCGCATATTCTTCAGCCTTTTCAAACACATTGATGCCAAGGATCGTGAAGATGATTAAGGTTAATGTGATGGCAAATCCAACAGGAATGACAATGACAAAGATAAACCATTGTAACTTGCTTCCACCTTCTTGTTTGGCTTGTTCACTTTTTGCCATTCGATCACCTATTCTGGAAATTTAAGTATTGTTGCATCGATAATTCGTCCATGAATTTACTTTCCTCTTCTTTCACCCATTGCTCTTGTTTCTCCACCTTTTGTTCAATGATCTTTTCAAACTTTTTCACTTCTACGTGTGCCGTTGTTAATTGCTTCTGTTTCGTCTTCATTTGCTCTCTCGCCTGATTTACTCTAGGCTGGAGGGATTTGACCTTCTCCTCGAGCCTTTCGATATACTGCTGATGCTGGATGAAAGACATGGCCTGAACGGACTGTTCGGCCAATTGTTTTTCGAAGCGGAATTCTTCCATTTCTTTCTCTTTCAATGTTTCATAGAGCAGTGTTGCCTTCTCTTCAAAAACTTCAACAGATCGCTGATAGTTTTTCTGATGTTCCTGCTTTTCCCTGTCTCTTAAATCCCTCATCTTATGAAAGATTTCGATTCGAGCCATAGAACCCCTCCTACTCGAATAATTGACGCATCAATTCAGAAGACTGCTCAAAGCTTGATGGCTCATGAATCCCCTGCTTAAGAAACTGGATAATTGAAGGGTGATATTTAATAGCCTGATCAATCTCGCGGCTGCTTCCTTTCTTATAGGCACCAATCTGAATTAGTTCACTGTTCTCCTCATACGTTGCGAGGTTTGCCCTGAGCTCTTCGGCTGCTTTCATATGCTCTTCCGTAGCAATCTGCTTCATGACCCGGCTGATTGATTTCAGCGTATTGATCGCTGGAAACTGCCCTTGTTCGGCGAGTCTGCGATCAAGTACAAAGTGACCATCAAGGATTCCTCGCACCGTATCCGAAACGGGTTCATTCATGTCATCCCCGTCTACGAGCACGGTATAAAAAGCGGTGATCGTGCCTTTACTGCTTGTCCCGGTGCGTTCAAGCAACTTCGGCAGCATCGCAAATACAGAGGGCGTGTACCCTTTCGTTGTAGGAGGCTCACCTGTTGCAAGCCCAATCTCACGCTGCGCCATTGCGAAACGGGTCACCGAGTCCATCAGCAGATTGACATTGTAGCCGAGGTCACGGAAGAATTCGGCTACCGCTGTTGCGGTATAGGCCCCTTTAACCCTCATGAGTGCGGGTTGATCGGATGTTGCGACGATGACAATCGAGCGTTTCAACCCCTCTGGTCCAAGGTCATTCTCAATGAACTCCCTTACTTCCCGTCCTCGTTCTCCAATTAGAGCAATGACGTTAATATCGGCAGAACTGTTTCGCGAAATCATACCCATTAGTGTGCTTTTCCCGACACCACTACCGGCAAAAATTCCGACACGCTGTCCCTTTCCAACCGTAAGCAGCGAATCAATCGCTCGGACACCGACTTGGATCGGCTCACGAATGGTCGGTCTCGACAGAGGGTTAGGTGGTTCTTGTTCGGTCGGGTACATCTTTAACCCTTTAGGAAGAGCACTTCCATCAAGTGGATGACCGACAGCATCCAGGACCTGTCCCATTAAGCCGATGCCTACTTTTACTTTCATCGGCTGACCCGTCGCTTCAACGAGACTTCCAGGGCTGATATCACGCATTTCCTTGTAAGGCATCAACAATATGTTTTCACTGTGAAACCCTACGACTTCTGCTGTGATCGGTTCATCCATAGAATTCGGAGGGTAGATGTAACACATGTCTCCAATGGACGCATCCGGTCCTTTCGACTCGACCATCAGTCCGACTACTCTATGAATCTTCCCGTAGCGCTTGAACGTGTTCGTTCGCTTGATTGCTTGAAGGTAAGCTTCTTTATTCATGTCCAAGCTCCTCATTGACAACCTCGAATAGTTTCTGGCGCAGCTCTTTCAACTGCTGGTCCACGCCTGCATCAATCAAGCCGAAAGGAGACTCGATTAAACAGCCGTGCAAATCGACATTGTCCCGAACATAGATGGAAAGATCGGCTCTTGAATGAGTGATCCGCTGAAGCTCTTCTTTTTGAGAGAATACGTGATGATATTGGTCAGGATGGACAGTGACCGTGATTTCAGGTTGTTCTTGAACTTCCTGGATGGCACGCTTCACCACTTCAACAAATGCCTCGTTCTTCTCATCAAGCTCGTACCCGAGAATCTGCTCTGCGCTTCTCAGTGCGAGCTCAACAATGGTCTCTTCGCTCGATTGGACGGTTTGATGATACGATTCATTCGCCTGGTCGATGATCCTGTTCGCTTTTTCCAGCTTCTCTTCGAACTGCTCCCCTGCTTCCTGCAATCCTTGGTTGAAGCCTGCTTGGTAGCCTTCTTCTTTAGCATTTTCGATAAGCGCTTCCCGTTCTTTTGACCATTCTTCACGAGCTTGTTGAATCTCTTGCTGTGCACGCTCTCTAAGCTGATCCGATTCTTCTTGAGCGCTTTTCTTCAATTGTTCAACTTCGCTCAATTTCCTCTCGGCTTCTTCGCGCTTCTGTAATGCCTTTTCTTCTTCCGTAACGGTCGATTGCTCTTCAGGGGCTTCTGCCTGATACAGCGGTTTGATCTTAATTACGCGACTAGACAATGATGTCATCTCCTCCGCCACGTGCTACGACAATTTCACCAACATCCTCGAGACGACGGATGGCGGAAACGACTCTCGTCTGTGCTTCCTCGACATCACGCAGTCTGACAGGTCCCATAAATTCCATCTCTTCCTTGAAAGTCTCCGCCATGCGGTTCGACATATTGCTGAATACGAGTTCTTTGACCTCATCACTGGAGACTTTAAGAGACAAACGCAGATCTTCGTTCTCCACTTCACGGATGACGCGCTGGATGGCACGGTTGTCGAGTGTGACGATATCTTCGAAGACGAACATACGTTTTTTGATTTCCTCCGCAAGTTCAGGGTCTTGAATTTCAAGGGAATCCAAAATCGTCCGTTCGGTACTCCTGTCTACTCCGTTCAGCACTTCGACTACGGCCTGAATGCCGCCCGTTTCCGTGTAATCCTGTGTCACGGTCGTTGAAAGCTTCTTCTCTAGAATCTGTTCAATCTGACTGATCACTTCCGGAGAAGTTGAATCCATAGTTGCGATACGTCTCGCAACATCAGCCTGAAGCTCCTGCGGAAGTTCTGATAAAATCTGTCCTGACTGCGCAGAGTCCAAATACGAAAGGACAAGTGCGATGGTTTGAGGGTGCTCATTTTGAATGAAGTTCAAAATCTGATTCGGGTCCGCCTTCCGGGCGAAATCAAAAGGTCTCACCTGCAGGGAGGAGGTCAGTCGACCGATGATATTCGACGCTTCATCATCCCCTAGGGCTTTCTCCAAAATCTCTTTCGCGTAGCCGATTCCCCCTTGGGAGATATAATCCTGCGCTAAGGCGATTTGGTGGAACTGCTCCAAAATCTCCTCTTTTTCCTTCGCTTGAACCTTTTGAACAGAAGAGATTTCTAATGTAAGTTGTTCAATTTCTTCTTCATTGAGATGTTTATAAACTTGAGCTGCCACATCCGGCCCAAGGGAAATTAACAGTACAGCCGCTTTCTGCCTTCCTGTTAATTCCGATTTCTTTAAGGCCATTGAGGGACCTCCTTAATCTTCTGCAATCCATGATCGCAATAGTTTTGCAAATTCTTCAGGTTTATCACGTGCCATTTTTTCAAGTTGCTTTCTTCTTTGTGTCGATTCATCGAACTTCTCTTCAATGTCCGGAATTTCTTCAGGAACACGTTCAAATACTTCCTCATATTCTTCCTCTTCTTCTTCGTTCCTTCTTCTGACCAGCATCCATACAAGCACGCCTATGATGGCTGCCAGAACGGCACCTACCGCGTATGCCCATACAGGGATACTGAAGCCTGGCTGCTGTGGTACGGTTTGTCCATTAAACTCCTGAAATACGATCGATACCTTCTCATCAGGATTCACTTCTCCGTAGCTACCATTAATCGAGGTCGTAATCATGGAATCCAAAATGGACTGGACGCCATCCTGCACCGTTTGCT
The DNA here is from genome assembly GCF_020171725.1 of Halobacillus litoralis. GTDB lineage: Bacteria > Bacillota > Bacilli > Bacillales > Halobacillaceae > Halobacillus > Halobacillus litoralis_F. The sequence continues at coordinate 177,706 of NZ_JAIVAJ010000001.1, forward strand.
GTTCTTGTGCCGTAAGGGTAATGGTTTCTCCGTTTTCGTCTGTACGGGTATTATCGATCGCAACCTGAATGCCCAAGTCCCTTACTTTATAAGGGGCTTCTTCGATGTTGCGTCGAATCCGGTTGAATTCATTGTTGATCGTCTCACGAGTCATTTCGTAATCCCCGTTTGCTCCAGTGACGCCGGCTGGGTAGTTTGCGATGTCTTCATCACCAGCACCCGGGACGCCACCGTCCTCAGGAACCCCGCCTTCATATGTTTCTTCAATACGCTCGACACTCACAGGTAAACCTGACATCGTTTCCGGGTCAACCGGCTCGACCAGTTCCTCCACTCGATTCTCCTGAGTGAAATCAATGTCCGCCGTGACCGTCGCAATGACCTTTTGCTGCCCAATCATTTGACCTAACATACGTTGAACTCGCTGCTTGATATCGCGCTCGATATCTTGTTTCACTTGTTGCTGATATGTATAAAGATCTCCAGAACCAGGAGAATTTGAATTTTCTGTGTCATAATACTGAAAATTCTGGTCCATAATGACGATATTATCTTTAGAAAGATTTGGCACAGATTTTGAAGCTAAATTGTAGAGCGCTTCAATCTGCTGATTCTCAAGCTGATATCCGGGCTGAACCCCCAACACAATCGAAGCTGAGGCGGCCTGCTGTGAATCAGGATCAAGAAAAACGGTTTCCTCTGGCAGATTAATCATCACCTGCGCATCTTGTATGCCTGTAATCCCCATCATGAGATTGGCGAGTTCACTCTGCATGGCATCAAGTCTGATCATGCCGAACTCATTATCCGTCATCCCCCAGGAAGTATTGGCACTGAAGAAGCTGTAATCAATCGAACCGCTGCTCGGCAGTCCCGAGGCGGCCATATCAACGAGCAGCGCTTCTGCTCGCGGCTCCGGAACCATGATCGTCGTTCCGCCTTCTGTCAATTCGTAAGGAACACCTCTCGTATCCAACTCTGCTTTCACTTGACCTACTTCCTGTAGTGTCAAGCCATTGTAAAGGGGTACCATTTTTGAGCTGGATGCAAAGATGCTCACCATGACCAGGGCAAGAATGACAGCTATTCCAGAACCAATCATTAATCCTTTTTGTATCTTACTGCGATTTGTCCAGAACGTTTTGATTCGTTCCTGGTATAAAGATAATTTTTCTTTCATAATTGCCCCCACAAAAATCACGACTTAAAGGAATAGTATAATAACTATCGTCCTGAATATAGATTATACTTGCATGCGCATAATTTCTTTATATGCCTCCACGACTTTGTTTTGAACCTGGACCGTCGTCTGCATCGTGATGCTCGCTTTTTGAGCCGTGATCATGACGTCGTGCAAGTTCTCCACTTCTCCTCGTGCGAGAGCCTGAGTCATTTCATTGGATTGCGCTTGTGATTCATTCACATTATGAATTGCGTTTTTTAACTGATTGGCAAATTGAGCATGCGCTTCAGCTGGCGTCGATCCAGGCTTTCCGACCTGCACCTCTTGGTTAAGGGGAGCAGATGGAGACCCGATTTGATTTGTAATGACCGGCATCTATTGAACACTCCTGTCTTTATTAAATCTATCTTCCAATCTCTAAGGCTTTCATCAGCATACTTTTGGTTGCGTTGAGTGAAGTGACGTTTGCTTCATAGGAACGTGTGGCGCCCATCATATCGACCATTTCCTGAAGCGGGTCAACATTTGGCATTTGGACATAGCCGTTTTCGTCAGCGTCGGGGTGGTTGGGATTGAAAACTTGTTTGAATGGTTGGTCATCTTCTGCAATTTCCGTCACCTTAACACCCTGGGCAGGTGTGGAAGATTGGTTAGAGGCCATTTGTAAAAAAGAACGGAAATCTTGGTCTTTTGATTGGAAAGTGACCATTTTTCTACGGTATGGAACCCAATCTCCATTTTCATTGACGGTAGCACGCGTCGAGTTGGCATTCGCGATGTTGGATGATGCGACATCCATACGAAGGCGTTGAGCCGTAAGAGCGCTTGCTGTTGTATTCATTGCACCGAATATACTCAAAAATTAGTTCCCTCCTCTAAGAACAGATTCCAGACCACTGAATTTACTACTGATACGACTCGTAAGTGCCTGGTATTGGATTTGGTTCTGAGCCAGTTCGTTCATTTCTTTGTCTATGTCGACGTTATTGCCGTTGTGATTGTATGTAGTATTCTGTCTCGTAATCGTTTGAAAGGAAGACGATCCCTCGCGGTTTTGAAAGTCGATATGACGGGAATGGGTTCGTTTAGTCGGAATAGAAGACAACTCCGAGCTCAACACATCTTTAAATACGACATCCTTCGCCTTATACCCTGGTGTATCTACATTGGCAATATTGTTCGCTATCGTCCGGTTTTTAGCTGCCGAATGGTTCATAGCGTTTTCTAATGTATGAATCGTTTGTCCGAAAAGATTCAACTTTTTCACCTCATCTTCGACAAATTCCCCTTAGCTACAAGTATCATTGTAAATAGGTTTGTATACTTATGTCTATGGAAACTTCAGAATTTTTACGAGAGTGTTACAAACAGTCCAAACGAATTAGGGACTTTTTCTCTTCTTTGTGGAATTTGTTTACATATGTCGAACCATTGTATTTATCGAATATTATGCCATACTTTTCTGAATATGAATAGGGATACATCCAAAGGTATTTAAAAACCCCCCTTTAGAGTGAATACAAAATCCGTTTAATCCCCCTTTCCACACTTCACAATCAGCCCACAAAAAAAGAAGCACGACTGCAGTCCGCAGCCGTGCTTCTTTTTTTCTTATTTAGTTCGTACGAAGTTTCTGAAGTTCTACAAGGAAGTTATTGTTCAAGACTTTAATATATGTCCCTTTCATGCCTAGAGAACGCGATTCAATGACGCCAGCACTTTCAAGCTTACGAAGTGCGTTCACGATGACAGAACGCGTAATGCCTACACGGTCTGCGATTTTACTCGCGACCAGCAACCCTTCGTTTCCGTCAAGCTCTTCGAAAATGTGTTCAATGGCTTCAAGTTCACTGTAGGAAAGTGAGCTGATTGCCATCTGCACGACCGCTTTACTGCGCGCTTCCTGTTCGATCTCTTCGGTTTTCTCATGAAGGATTTCCATACCGACAACCGTAGCACCGTATTCGGCAAGCAGAAGGTCGTCATCCTGGAAGCTTCCGTCTAAACGGCTGAGAATCAGTGTACCAAGACGCTGACCGCCTCCGATGATCGGAACAATCGTTGTAAGTCCGTTTTCGAACAGCTCACGGTTCTCAACAGGGAACGCTGTATATTCGCTGTCAATGTCGATGTCAGGCGTCGTTTCCTGAATGTTGAATAGATTCTGTGTGTACTCCTGTGGGAACTGACGCTCTGAAAGCATAGCCTTCATGCGTTCGTTCTCAATCTCCTGTCGGATGGCAAAGCCTAGTAGCTTACCACGGCGGCTGAGAATGAATGTGTTGGCGCCAATGGCGTCACGAAGCGTAGCGGACATATCGTTAAAGTCCACGGACTTCCCGGTCGTTTTTTGTAGCATAGCGTTGATGCTTCTTGCTCTGTCTAGTAATTTCATGTTTGTCTCCTCCTCTGGATTAAAGAATGAATCGGCTTAAGTCTTTGTTTTTAACAATTGATGATAGTTTGCTGTCAACATATTGTGGTGTAATTTCGATTGTTTCCATTGTGACGTCCGTTGCTTCGAACGATAGGTCTTCCAGAAGCTTCTCGAGGATGGTATGCAGCCTGCGGGCCCCGATGTTGTCGGTCTCCTGATTCACTTCATGTGCGATTTCTGCGAGTCTAGTGATAGCATCGTCAGAAAATTCCACCTTTATACCTTCAACTTCCAAAAGTGCTTTATATTGTTTCAACAGGGCGTTGGATGGTTCGATCAAAATGTTCTTGAAATCTTCGACCGTGAGCTTGTTCAGCTCTACGCGGATCGGGAACCGGCCCTGAAGCTCCGGAATCAAGTCAGACGGCTTCGCCATGTGGAAGGCGCCGGCCGCAATGAATAGGATGTGATCGGTCGAGACAGGTCCATACTTCGTTACTACAGTAGATCCTTCTACGATCGGCAGGATATCACGCTGGACCCCTTCACGGGATACATTTCCCTGCTGCTCTCCTTTTGCCGCGACTTTATCAATTTCGTCAATAAAGATCATTCCGGACTGTTCCACTTTTTCAACTGCTTCCTGCCCGACTTCGTCCATATCGACGAGCTTGCCCGCTTCCTCCTGCGTCAGCACTTTACGCGCTTCTGAGACAGGAAGCCTGCGCTTCTTCTTCTTTTTCGGCATGAACTGACTGAAGGCATCCTGCATGTTCATCCCCATCTGTTCCATGCCCGAACCTTGCAGCATGTCAAACATGGAGGACTGGGATTCTTCGACATCAACGGAAACCATGCGGTCTTCAAGCTCACCCATATCGAGCTGCTGACGAATTCGACTTCTCTTCGTCTCAATCTCTGCTTCTTCCTGGTCCTGAGACGAATCTGTCGTGTCCTGCTGGTTCGTTTGGTTGAAGAACATTTCCAGCGGGTTCTTGAAGTTGTTGGACTGCTTCTTCTTAGAAGGCACGAGTAACTTGACCAGACGCTTGTTCGCCTGCTCCTCGGCGCGGTCTTTCACCGCCTCCATCTTCTCTTCTTTCACCATTCGAACAGACATTTCGACAAGATCGCGAACCATGGATTCAACGTCGCGCCCTACATACCCGACTTCCGTGAACTTTGTTGCTTCCACTTTGACAAAAGGGGCTCCGACAAGCTTAGCCAGTCGGCGAGCGATTTCTGTCTTCCCGACACCAGTCGGACCCATCATTAATATATTTTTCGGCACGATCTCATCTCGGATATCATCATTGAGCTGCATGCGGCGATATCGGTTTCTGAGCGCAATGGCTACCGATTTCTTCGCGCTGGTCTGTCCGATGATATATTGGTCGAGCTTTTCTACGATCTGCTTAGGGGTTAAATTCAGTGACATGATACGCCTCCTTACTCGAGTACCTCGAGAACGATTTGGTCATTGGTAAATACACAGATCTCTCCGGCGATTTCCAGTGCCGCTTTGGCAATCTGTTCCGCAGATTGATCAGGTGAATAACGCTTCAGAGCACGCCCTGCACTCAAGGCGAAGTTCCCACCGGATCCGATTGCAAGAATTCCATCATCCGGTTCTATAACTTCCCCAGTACCTGATACGAGAAACATGTTTTCTTTATCCATGACGATCAGCATCGCTTCCAGTTTTCTAAGTACGCGGTCGCTGCGCCACTCTTTCGCAAGCTCTACAGAAGCCCTAGCAAGGTTTCCGTCATAGGCTTCAAGCTTTCCTTCGAACTTTTCGAAAAGGGTGAAGGCATCTGCCACAGATCCTGCAAACCCGGCCAGAACTTGATTATTGAACAGGCGGCGGACTTTCTTTGCCGTATGCTTCATGACGACTTGATTGCCAAGCGTCACCTGTCCATCACCGCTCATGGCACTCTTACCATTATGCTGTACAGCGAAAATCGTCGTTGCATGAAATTGCTCCATCTTTTCACCTCATTTATTCGCTCTTGGATGGCTGTTCATGTAAACATGACGAAGCCGATCCTTTGATACGTGCGTGTATATTTGAGTCGATGACAACTGATCGTGCCCCAGCAGCTCCTGTACAGAACGGAGATCCGCTCCGGCATTCAATAGATGAGTAGCGAAAGAGTGCCTGAGCTTGTGCGGATGGATATCCGATGTCAAGGCTGTCTTTTCCACCATCTTGTTTAAGATCAGTCGCACACCGCGGGCTGTTAATGGCCCGCCTTTTGCATTCAAAAATAGTTGTGTCGTGTCTTTATTGCTTTTCTGTAGAAGTTTAGAGCGTCCATCCTCTATATAGCGCTTCAGTGCCTGGTAAGCCATGTCACCAAACGGAACGTAGCGCTCTTTGTTTCCTTTTCCATGAACAAGTAGTGTCGATAAGGAGAAATCAAAGTCAGACAGCTCTACTTGAGTACATTCGCTCACTCGGATCCCGGTACCATAAAGCAATTCAAGAATCGCCTGGTTTCTCTGTCCGAGAGGATCGTTGACATCACTAACAGTAAAAAGCTCCTGTAACTCTTCTTCATAAAAGAATTCAGGAATCGGCTTTTCGGCCTTTGGTAAAGATACGTTTAAGAATGGATTTTGTTTCACAATTTCTTCGCGCTCCAGGAAACGATAGAAGCTTCGCAAGGATGATACCTTTCTGGATACGGACCTTCTTGAGAGACCTTTCTCATACATCCGGGATAGAAAGATGCGGATATCCGAATACTCGCATTGATCCACAGTTAGATGCTCTGCCTCCATGAAGTGTGAGAATTCTTCAATATCCAGCTTGTAGTGCTCCACCGTCAAAGGAGATGCGTTCTTCTCGATCTGTAAATATTCAAGAAATAAGGATGTATACATACCGCTCTCTCCTTTACCCTCAGCAAGGCGTTTAAATTTTATCACATTTCAAACAGCGATCACAATGCCTTTAACAAAAATGTAACAAAATTCTGAATTGTTTCCAACTATAATCACTTCAGCGATGTGCTGAACGGTGTCGAAATATGTCAAGTATGTAGACTAACAAAGCGTAATTATAGCGGTCCACTATTTCAGTGTCAATGTAAAAATACGGTGTTACGCGTTTTTGGGTGAAAAATCCTTGTGTTTTCCTTCTCATGCACAATCTTATTCTACAAACGTAGGGACGTATCGAGCGTTTTAAACCGATTAAAAAGGGTCTATAACTAACAGCATAGTCATAGACCCTTCTCATTATAACTTTATACTTGTTGTTCTTCCTTGTAATCACAGCTTGTACACTGGATTTGTGTCCCTTTCTTCTGTTTCTTCTCGACAAGAAGAGACTCACACTTCGGACATGGCCTTGTAATCGGCTTGTCCCAGGAGATAAAGTCACAATCCGGATAACGTTCACAACCGAAGAATTTACGGTTCTTTTTACTCTTACGCTCTACGACTTCGCCTTTTTGACACTTCGGACACGTCACATCGATCTTCTTCAAGATTGGCTTCGTATTCCGACACTCCGGGAAGTTGCTGCAGGCGAGGAACTTTCCGTAACGGCCCATCTTATAGACCATTTCATGACCGCACTTCTCGCAGTCGATGCCGGCAGGCTCATCTTTGATTTCGATTTCTTCCATTTCTTTCTCGGCTGTCGTCAACCGAGGTTCAAATTCTTTATAGAATTCGCTGATGATATCATGCCAGTCCTGCTCACCATCTTCAACGGAGTCCAAGTCATCCTCCATATCCTTCGTGAAGGCTGCATCAATGATCTCAGGGAAGTATTCCTTCAACTGCTCGAGCACAATTTCGCCAAGTTCAGTCGGGACGAAACGCTTATTATCAAGCGCAACGTAACCACGCCTTTGAATGGTGTCAAGCGTTGGGGCATACGTAGAAGGTCTTCCGATACCGAGTTCCTCAAGCGTCCGCACAAGACGTGCTTCTGTGTAACGCGGAGGCGGTTGAGTGAAGTGCTGGTTCGGCTTGATTTCTTCTGCTTTGACCGTCATGCCCTCTTCGATGTGTGGAAGGAGTTTGTCTTTCTCCTTTTTATTGTCATCGTTTCCTTCGACATAGACTTTCATAAATCCTTTGAATTTCACTTCAGAGCCCGTTGCACGGAATTCGACTCCCTCGTTCAACATGTGAACGGTCATCGTATCCAGTACGGCAGGAGCCATCTGGCTTGAGATGAAACGATCCCAGATCAGCTTGTACAGGCGGTGTTGATCTCGGGATAGGACGCTCTTCATAGACTTCGGATCACGCATGGCGGACGTTGGACGTACCGCTTCGTGAGCATCCTGTGCTCCGTCTTTTTTCTTAGAAGGTTTGTCTTTGCCCTTGCCTAAAAATTCTTGTCCGTATGTTTCTTCTACATAATTTTTCGCATCTTCTTTCGCTGAGTTGGAAAGACGGGTAGAGTCGGTACGCATGTAGGTAATAAGACCCGTCGTGCCTTGTTTTCCACCTAAGTCGATTCCTTCGTAAAGCTGTTGCGCAATCATCATTGTCTTCTTGGCACGGAAGTTGAGTTTCCTTGCTGCTTCCTGCTGAAGTGATGACGTAGTAAAAGGTAGGGATGGGTTTCGTCTGCGTTCCCTTTTGTTCACTTTATCGACCTTGAACTCGTCTCCGTTCATGCGCTCTTGGATTTTCTTCACGTCATCTTCGGATTTGAGTTCAGCTTTCTTTCCGTCGACACCGTAGAATGAACCTTCGAAAGGCTCTTTATCCTTAAGGAAGTCGCCTTCGATTGTCCAATATTCTTCCGGCTCAAAGCTGTTAATTTCGTTCTCACGGTCGATAATAATTTTCACCGCGACCGATTGAACTCGACCTGCGCTCAAGCCCTTTTTCACTTTCTTCCATAGTATAGGGCTGATGTTGTATCCGACCAGGCGGTCCAGGATTCTTCTCGCCTGTTGTGCGTTGACCAAATCAGAGTTGATCGAACGAGGCTGCTTGAACGAGTCTTTAATCGCTTCTTTGGTGATCTCATTGAATACGACGCGGCAATCTGATGTCTCATCAATACCAAGACTGTGAGCCAGGTGCCAGGCAATCGCTTCCCCTTCACGGTCGGGGTCGGCTGCGAGATAGACTTTCTTTGCTTTCTTTGCAGCGGTTTTCAATTCTTTTAATACAGGGCCTTTACCCCGAATAGTAATGTACTTTGGTTCAAACTCATTTTCAACGTCGACGCCCATTTGACTTTTCGGTAAATCACGGACGTGTCCGAGTGATGCTTTCACTTTATATTTTTTTCCAAGGTATCGTTCAATCGTCTTCGCTTTCGCTGGTGATTCAACGATGACTAGATAATCTGCCATAATGCTTCCTCCCATAGAGGTGTTTTCAATTTTTTCTAACTGATGCATAAAGTAAATCTTCCCTATTATTAAATAGATTGAAACCGTTTGTCAAACATTCAATCAAGACTTTTGATATGGGAGTATTGCCAAAACCCTTGTTCTGAAGCCGTTTTCAACACTTTTATTCAAATTTTTCTGACCACTCTGAAAGTATGTCCTCTGCCCTGTGAACGAGCTTCGCCCCGTCATTAATCATCTGGTGGCACCCTTCACTTGTTGGGGACCCTGGACGTCCGGGCATAGCAAAAATATTCCTCCCCTGCTCTAGGGCCTGATCGACGGTAATGAGAGACCCGCTCCTTACTCTCGCCTCTACGACAAACGTCGACAAAGTCAACCCCGAAATCAGCCGGTTGCGCTCTGGAAAATGGTACTTTTTCGGCTTACGATCGGGCGGATATTCGCTTATGACTAAATGGTCTCGAGCCAGTTTTTCGTATAATGGGATGTCGTTTCTTGGATAAATGTGTTCGAACCCGGAACCGAGTACGGCGATGGTCTTACTTCCATGATCGATTGCAAGGTGATGAGCGTATTGATCAACGCCCTTTGCCATGCCACTCACTACAGTGTAGCCTTTACTCAGTATGGGACTTAAAATGTATTTCATAGCTGGAAAAGCGTCGCCTGACGGGGTTCTCGTGCCGATGACGCTGAGAGATGAGGGGGTGTGCATGAGGAGAGGGTCCCCTTGAATATAAAGCATGAGAGGCGGATCTGGAATCGTCTTTAAAAGCGGTGGGAACAGAGAGTCATAGAAGGGGATCATATGATAATCAGAGTAAAAAATGTCGACTTTCTTCATTATATAAGGGTCATGTATGTGATGGTGGATCAGAGCGGATCGTTCAAGAGGGATTTTCAAGTGGTAGGATAGATCTTCTTTTGACATTTCAAAGATTTCAATAAGGTCTGGATTCAGTCTGAAGCATTTCTTCAATAGAGGTCGGGTCACGTTCGGGGAATGGTGCAGGACGGCGAGCCGTTTTGTCAGATTCATAAGGTTCCTCTTTTCATAGAGAAGAAACCGTGCCATTAGCTGACACGGTTCTTCCTTGATTTTCGCTTAGTGCGTTTTACATTTTTCAAAAAGGTTCTCTTTTTTCAGGACGTTGATCAACGTTTCACCCATGACGGATGGTGTTTCAGCGACTTCGATTCCGCACTCGTTCATGACACGGATTTTCTCATCAGCTGTTCCTTTACCACCAGAAATAATCGCACCGGCGTGGCCCATGCGTTTTCCTGGAGGAGCTGTACGACCACCGATAAAGCCGACAACAGGCTTGTTCATGTTGGCTTTAACCCATTCCGCTGCTTCCTCTTCTGCTGTACCACCGATTTCACCGATCATGATGACTGCTTCTGTATCGTCATCCTCATTGAAGGCTTTCAGCACATCAATGAAATCTGTACCGTTTACAGGGTCTCCACCGATTCCGACAGCCGTAGATTGTCCGACACCCGCTTCAGAAAGCTGGTGCACCGCTTCGTACGTTAATGTACCGGAGCGTGATACGACACCGACGTGTCCTTTTTTGTGGATGTAACCAGGCATAATTCCGATCTTACACTCGTCTGGAGTGATGACACCCGGGCAGTTCGGGCCGACAAGACGTGTTTTCTTGCCTTCCATGTAGCGCTTCACTTTCACCATATCCAGTACCGGAATATGCTCCGTGATACAGATGGCAAGGTCCATCTCCGCATCCGTTGCTTCCATGATCGCATCCGCTGCGAATGGAGCTGGAACGTAGATGACAGAAGCGTTCGCACCAGTTTGCTCAACCGCTTCAGAGACGGTATTGAAAACGGGAATACCTTCAACTTCTGTTCCGCCTTTACCAGGTGTTACACCACCAACGATCTTCGTACCGTATTCGACCATTTGTTTCGTATGGAAAAGAGCTGTAGAGCCTGTAATTCCTTGAACAATGACTTTTGTATCTTTGTTAATATATACACTCATCTGATTCCCCGCCTTTCTTACTTGACTAATTCTACGATTTTTTGTGCGCCTTCTGCCATCGAGTCAGCAGACGTAATGTTCAGTCCGGATTCCTCCAGAATCTTCTTACCAGCATCGACGTTCGTACCTTCAAGACGTACGACTAACGGAAGTGTCAGGCCGATTTGTTTCGTCGCTTCTACGACACCTTCTGCAATGACGTCACACTTCATGATTCCACCGAAGATGTTGACGAAAATACCTTTTACGTTATCATCTGACAAAATGATCTTGAACGCTTCGGTCACCTTCTCAGCTGTTGCTCCGCCCCCTACATCTAGGAAGTTTGCCGGGTCTCCGCTGTAGTGCTTGATCGTATCCATCGTTGCCATGGCAAGGCCTGCACCGTTAACCATGCATCCGATGTTGCCATCAAGTGCAATATAGCTGAGGTCATATTTAGAAGCTTCTACTTCTTTTGGATCTTCTTCATCGAAATCACGCAGCTCTGCGATGTCCTTTTGACGGAACAGTGCGTTGTCATCGAAATTCAGTTTAGAATCGAGTGCCAGAACATCCCCATCACCTGTTGTCACAAGCGGGTTGATTTCTGCAATCGAGCAATCCTTTTTCACGAAAACGTCGTAAAGCCCAAGCATGAACTTAACGGCTTTTCCAACGGATTCTTTAGGAATGTTGATGTTAAATGCTAGACGGCGTGCCTGGAACGGAGTGAGTCCTGTTACCGGATCAATCACTTCTTTAAAGATCTTCTCAGGCGTCTTCTCTGCCACTTCTTCAATCTCTGTACCGCCTTCTTCAGATGCCATCATTGTGACACGGCTTGTCGCACGGTCCAGGACAAGGCCGACATAATATTCACTCTTAATGTCGCAGCCTTCTTCGATCAGTAAGCGCTTTACTTCTTTGCCTTCCGGCCCTGTCTGATGGGTTACAAGTGTCTTACCCAGTATCTCATCAGCGTATGTACGCACTTCATCTAGATTTTTAGCAATTTTTACTCCACCGGCTTTTCCGCGTCCACCTGCATGGATTTGTGCTTTGACGACGGTTACACCGCTGCCCAGTTTCTCAGCAGCCTCGACCGCTTCATCTACGGTATATGCAACGTAACCTGTTGGTACAGATACGCCAAAATCACGCATGATTTCTTTTCCTTGATACTCGTGAATGTTCATGTTTCATCCTCCCATCAATTTTCACTGCATTTCCATTGTATATAAAAACGCTATCAATTGTCCATAGAAAGCTAGATTTCTGCCAGAGTTTTCAGACAAGTTAACCGAACTATTATTATGTAAACTATAAAAACATACGAAACTTTTCTTGGTTTTCCAAACTCTTCCATTCTGATACATTAGGGCGTGGAGGTGATATCGATTGAGAAAACCTGAAAAATGGATCGTATCGATCATCCTTTTACTTGCCATTTGCCCTTATTATTTGGTCCAATACTTTGACTTTTATCCAAATGCCTTTGATTCAACCAGGACCGCTACAGGTCTCGAAATCCATAGAATGGATCAGACTGGGCAGGTTGTGGAAACGTACGAGAAAGATAATGGAAAGTCGTTCGGCGTAGAAACAGAGAATGGTGAGATCGTCTACATCTATCTTCTCCACCACCTCACCCAGGTGAAAACGTGGTATGAGCAGACTGCCCTGTACGGTGGTCTTGCGCTCGGTGCCTTCTTGTTCCTTCTACTTCCTAACCGCATCGTGAGGAGTGCATTTGCGCTTCCTATCGATATGCAGGCTGAATTGAAGAAAGATGCCCCGCGTTTTTATAGAGAAATTAATAGTACCTTCAATCTCTTTTTCATGAAAGCCATTCTATTATTCTGGCCGTTGTATCTTTTATATGAAGTCTGGAATGGTTATCCCGCCGAATCCTTGGAGCAGATTCAGTTTTACATCGATGCGACATTAAAATAGACCGCTCTCCTTTTCTCGGTGAGCGGTCTATCATTTCTTGAAGTCCTGATCTGATTTATAAATAAAGGCGAAGACCTCTGCTACGACATGGTACAGCTCTTCAGGAATTTGTTCATTGATGTTCAGCTCAGACAAGAGCTCGACCAGTGAAGCATCCTCTTGAACGGGAACATCCCCTTCCTTCGCTTTTTCCAAAATGTTGTCGGCCACAAAGCCCTTTCCTTTTGCGACGACCTTTGGAGCCGCTTCCTGTTCCTGATAGCTGAGCGCAATCGCTTCGCGGCGTTTCTCGTTCATATGCGGATGTCCACCCCTTCTTCCCCGTCTTCCTCTTCCATCGTTGCTTTCTGTTCTTGTGAAGCATCTGACCGGAACGGTCTGCTCTGCAAGGAGGAGAGCTGGTAGCCGAGCTCTTTCAACCCCTCCTCCAGATTCGGTTTAAAGGTGTTCACACTCGGATCCACATCATAGTGATTATAGACGGTCACCGCGACCCTGCGGTCAACGATGTTCAAGTCCACCACCGTCTCCTCAAAGTTTTCCAAGTTGAGAAAGAACACAATGTGGCAGTAATCTGGATCGATTTCCCCGTCCTTTGTCTTACGCCCGTCCATATTCATCTGAATATCCTCAGTTGCTCCAACCAGGTCTCCAGGGAACTGAAGAGACAGATTGATGGACTGCTGCGTCTCTGAATGGGCAGAGAGCTGGATTCCGTTCAGCAATGACACCATCTGCCTTGCTGTTTCCGGGCGAATTTGCGTCTCTGGATCCTGCATGCTTTGAAGCAGAAGGGATTTAACACTCGCCTCTTTCACGAGCGTCTCGTTCGCCTGAACCGCCTGTCTCATCACCGCTTCATCCTGGATGCCCGACAAGTCGACCATAGCTTTCAGCTTCATAAGCATCGAATCTTTTATCTGAGGAGAGAAATCCGATGCCAACCGGCTCACCCATTCTGTCAGTGAAGCTCTTTGGTTTTGGGTAAGCTGACTGGATTGAAGCTGACGCAGGGCTTCCGCTGCCTGCCTGATGGAGTTTGTGACAGGCTGGGTACCTTCGATGATTTGCGGCACCTGTCTTGTCACCTGTTGCACAGCACTTTTCGTTGACTCCGGCAATAGAGGCATCAGCTTTTGGACCGTATTCTTCTTTTGCAGCAATTGATGATCGTTCAGCCACTTCTGCCTGCTTTGATCCGTCAGTGCCGGGGTGCTGTTCGCCCTTGATTCAGGCTGAACATACCTTGACAGTTGCTCCGTCCATCGTGACAGGGCTTGCTGCTCGCCTTTTGTCACAGGCAATTGCCGGTCAAAAAGCTGCTTGAGGGCATCTGTCATCTGATTGATCGAAGCTGGGAGTGGGGGCTGATTCGAACTTTGCTGCACCATTTGTGTCAGCTGCTTAGGTGTGATGCTCTCATTTCCTGAAGCCGCTGGAGAAGAACTTCGTGCGCCTGCTTCCGACCACTGCGACCATATCTTTTGAAATTGATCAAAGGTTTGGTTCGGGCTGATCAACCCTGCCTTTTGGAACAATTGGAACGATGTCGGGTTTTTAGCAGATGCTTCTGTCAGGATCTTCGCAACGGATGATTCAATTTTGGATAGGGCCGGCGGTGCACCTTTAAGGTTCTGAATCAACGCTTGAACCTTCTGATCTCCCATCGTGCGCGGGGTCTCGATGGTTTCGATCTTCTGCATGAGGGATGTCACCTGGTGCATCTTCTGAGACATAAGCGCTTGGAACACGGCAGGCTTAACCGGCAGCTGCTTCTGAATCATTTCGATCAGGACCTGTTTGGCCACAGGCTTTTGTTCCGACTTCTGAAGAAGGGAGAGAGCTGTTTTCACATCTGAGGTTTGAAAGGGGGTGTCTGACTTCAATAAAGCCTTTATAACGTCAACATTGTGCTTTGTGGCCTTCATGCCCAGTCTTTGCAGGAGGGCCTGTACGTCAAGCTTTTCACCCGTTTGAGCCTGCGATACGACCTTCAGCCGCATCATGCCCTCTTCCTTTCCCATCACTTGAAATACATACGCCTTCCCTTTAGTAAGAGGGGCTTCCAGCTGTGCTTGGACCTGTTGTTTGCCCACTTGGATGACGGCACGGTTTCCCGGCATCATTTCAACGACCTTTCCTTTCAAAACCTGCCCTGATTTCGGCTGCACACTCTGGGATGCCGCCATTTTTCCTAAGCTCGAAATGATTGAATTCACTTACTGTCCACTCCTTACCTCTCTCACAGGTGAAAAGCTATGGCGGTGATACGGAGAAATGCCGTGCTCACGCATGGCTGATAAGTGTTCACTCGTCCCGTACCCTTGGTTTGATGCGAACTGGTACATCGGATAGCTTTCGTGAAGATCCCCCATATAGCGGTCACGTGTCACTTTGGCGATTACACTTGCCGCCGCAATCGAAACGCTTCTCGCATCCCCTTTAATGAGGCTTTGTTGAGAGATGTTCTGGTCAAGCTCCATCGCATCGACCAGCAGGTGATCGGGGGCGTGATTAAGGTCCTCCACCGCTCTCTTCATCGCAAGCTTCGTCGCTTGATAGATGTTCAACTGGTCAATTTCCTCGTTGCTCACGATCCCAACGCCATAATCTGCATGTTCTTTTATATAATCAAAGTACTGCTCCCTTTTGGATAGAGACAATTTCTTCGAGTCATTCAGCCCTTCCAGGTAAAAATGATCGGGTAACACGACGGCACCTGCGACAACCGGGCCTGCCAGCGGGCCGCGACCGGCTTCGTCGATTCCTGCAATCATCTGTTTCCCTTTCTCACGTGCTGCATACTCAAACGCCATCATCTCTTCAAACTGAGCCTTCAATTGCGCTTTTTTAGCCTGTTTCTTCTCATATTGCTTCATTAGTTTCTGGACGCCTTTGCGCGTATCCTGTCTAAATTGTTCCAGTTCTGCCGCCGAGAACGACCCAGCCTCTATTTTTTTCTTAATCTCTGTAATGGTCCATGTTGTCATCTTAAGGAATTCCCTTCGTTTCTATTGTTATCGGCACCAAAGCCGTATATATGTAGTCTGTTTGTTTCTACGATAAAAAGAAAAACGCAGACTCGTCAAACGGCGCCTGCGTTTCTTCTATTTTATTCTGGTTTTTCAAAACTGACAAGACCGATCTTCGCGCTTCTGAGATCTTGAATGATGACGTCCGACACTTTCTCGAAATTGATCTTTCCTCCGCTTTCGAGACAGCCGCGCTTGCGGCCGATGTGGTCAAAAGCATCCATGATATCTTCATAGCCTTCGAATCCGTATCGCTCCTCAAGAAGATGAGCGTATTCAGCCTGTAAATAGTTCAAGATATAGGCTGCGACATCTTCTTTCGGTAGGATCTGATCTTTAATCGTTCCGATAGAGGCGAGACGGTATCCGACCTCTTCATCCTCGAATTTCGGCCAGAGAATCCCTGGTGTGTCCAGAAGTTCAAATTCTTTTTTCACTTTGATCCACTGCTGTTTCTTCGTTACACCAGGCTTATCACCGACTTGTGCCATTTTTTTATTGACGAGACGGTTGATTAATGTCGACTTTCCGACGTTCGGAATGCCAATGATCATAGCCCTTGAAGCACGGGGACGAATCCCTTTCGCTTTCAGTTTATCCTGCTTGTCCTGTCCGAGCTTCTTCGCCAATTGGACGACTTTTTGTACATCCGGTTTGCGGTTGGCCTCGATGGCGATGGCTTCCATCCCTTTGTTTTGGTAATGCTGTACCCAGTCGTTCGTAATAGAAGGATCAGCCAGGTCCTTCTTCATGAGCACGACCATCTTCGGCTTATCCTGTAATAACTCCTGGAGCATCGGGTTTTCGGAAGATTCCGGTGCCCTTGCGTCGACTAATTCGATGACGAAATCGACGAGCTTCAGCTTTTCACTTACTTCGCGTCTTGCTTTGGCCATGTGGCCGGGAAACCATTGAATGGTCATATTACCCCTCCTTACCTATCCATTGGATGCGTTCTAGCGGCCAGTAGGAAATGAGCGCTTCTCCAACGATCTGGTTCTCTTCTATCATCCCTAACATACGACTGTCCGTTGAGTTCTGTCGGTTATCCCCGAGAACGAGCACGGAGCCCTCCGGCACTTCCTCGTAACTACCTGGAAGCTGTTCGATCGAGAAATCTCTTGTCAGCGTATCGGCTGAGAATTGTTCTTTCTGTTCATCTAAAAACGGCTCCTCAACTGGTTCACCGTTAATGTATAATTGGTCATCTTCATAGGATACATGATCACCTGGTACACCGATGACACGCTTAATATAGTCTTTCCGTTCTGTGGCGTGGAACACGACCACATCAAAGCGTTCCGGTTCACCGACCGTATAGTTTATTTTGCTGACGATCAGGTGGTCACCACTGTGCAGGCTTGTCTGCATGGACGGGCCTTCCACGACGACGGGGGCGAATAAAAACACACGCACGACAACGGCCAAAACCGCTGCGATAATAAACGCTTTAATCCAATCCAACCACTGTTGTTTCATATGTAGCTCTCCTCTATCCTTATGGTTATCTTCTAATATGTCTGTTACAAATATACCCTAATTTTGTCTTCATTTGTAGCACCATAAAGAAGCTTTTTATGAAATCAGGCTGTTTCCCGTAATTTATGTAAGAAGAAAAAAGGAGCTTGACGATGCAAGCTCCTTCTCACTACTTTATCGGATTTCTTTGATTCGTGCAGCTTTACCGCGTAGGTTACGTAGGTAGTAAAGTTTAGCACGACGAACGCGACCTTTACGAGTGCGCTCGATCTTAGCGATACGTGGAGAGTGTACTGGGAATGTACGCTCAACACCAACACCGTAGCTTACTTTACGAACAGTGAATGTCTCATTGATGCCACCGTTTTGGCGCTTGATGACAACACCTTCGAATACCTGAACACGTTCACGGTTACCTTCGACAACCTTAACGTGTACTTTAACCGTGTCACCTGAACGGAAATCCGGTAGATCAGTACGAAGCTGTTCTTTTGTTACGTCATGTAGTAATTGTTGCATGGATTTTCACTCCTTTTTAACTAATGCTCATGTCTTCTAAGAGGCAGCGGAACATCGTTTTCCGCTTAAACCGTACGTTTAAGCACAAGTTTTAATATATCATAGAAAGGCTGTAGCATCAACCTTATCTAGCAATTTTTCCACTCTTCCAACCATTTTTTCTCTTGATCGGAGAGTGCTCTGTTTTCAAGCAGGTCCGGACGGCGTTCATACGTCCGCTTCAAGGATTGATAGTGTCGCCACTCATCAATTTTTGCATGATTGCCTGATAATAGTACGTCCGGCACTTCATGACCGCGGAATTCAGCAGGCCGCGTATAGTGCGGGTGTTCAAGGAGTCCGCTTGAGAACGAATCCTCAGGTGCCGACTGTTCATTACCAAGAACGTTCGGCAGAAGCCGTACGACGGAATCAATGACCACCATCGACCCCAGTTCTCCTCCAGTCAGGACATAATCTCCGATGGAAATCTCATCTGTGACCAGTTCCTGACGGATGCGCTCATCGTATCCTTCATAGTGCCCGCAGATAAAGACGAGATGATCTTCCTCCGCAAGCTCTTCTGCTTTCGCCTGTGTATACGGCTCTCCTTGAGGGCACATCAGTACGACACGCGGCTTTTTCGCAGCCTTTTGTTCGATGTCCTGAACGGCGTCAAAGATCGGCTGTGGGGTCAGGACAAGCCCTGCTCCTCCACCATAGGGGTAGTCATCCACTTTGTTATGCTTGTTCGTAGTGTACTCGCGGAAGTTCACATATTGATAGGTGAAGGCTTCTCGGTCTTGTGCACGCTTTAGGATGGAATGATTTAAAACGCCGTCAAACATTTCAGGGAATAACGTTAAAATGTCGATATGCATTTAAAGCAGCCCCTCTATTGGATCAATGATAATCGATTGGTCTTCAATGTTCACTTCTTTTACGACAGGTTCAATGTAAGGGATGAGGGCATCAGATTCTCCTTGACGCTTCACGACCCACACATCATTGGCCCCTGGTGTTAAAATCTCTTTCACCTGGCCGAGCTCTTCGCCGGTCGTCAGGTAGACGGTGCAACCGATGATTTCATGGAAATAAAATTCGTGCTCCGCAAGCTCTGCCTGATGTTCCCCCGATACCATCAATTGACCGTTTTTATATTTCTCAACATCGTTAATGGAAGGGTGTTCTTCAAAGCTGACTAAATCGAAACCTTTATGTACGCGGTGTGTACGTACGGTCAGCGGTGTTGATTCGTTCTTATCATTTACCCAATACAAAAGCTGACCCGGCTTGAAGCGCTCGTCGAAATCGGTGACGCGCTGCACTTTCACTTCGCCTTTAATGCCATGTGTATTGATTACTTTTCCTACATTAAATAATTTTTCTTTCACTACTATTACCTCGCTCTTATCACTTTTCCATCCTGAATGACGATTTCTTTATTTCGAATGTCTTCCCAATGATCGCCTTCTTGAACCTCAACCAATGCTTCCACTTCATCTATCTCAAGCTCACTGCCATCCGGTAGAACGGAAAGCTGTTCCAGTTGATGCTCCATCCAGCGGATTCGGTCTTTCCTCCGACTGATCTCCTTCGAAAAGCGTCGTTCTACTTCCTTCTTGGACAGTTCAGGCTTACGTTCAAGCTTCTTCTGTTCAAACTCCAGCTGACGGCATTCTTTCTCGAGCTGTGCCGTTTTTCTACTGAAGGTTTCTTTGAGCTTATCACGGCTTGATGTCGTCAGAATTTGTTTGACCGTCACTTTTTGAATGATCTGCATGACACTCATTCGACCTCTCTTTGAAGGATAAGAATTTAATTTTTTTTAGAAAAAAAGGGAAAGGTTGTCCCTCTCCCTTTTCTTACATGATATCCAGATAGATTCGCTTTTCCGAATCAGAGCCTGCCGCGTAGACGACAGTTCGAATCGCCTTCGCAATCCGCCCGTTTTTCCCGATCACTTTTCCTACATCATCGGGATGTACGGTAAGGTGATAGACGATCTTGTCATCTTCCTCGCGCACATCCACTTCAATGTCAGTCGGATGATCGACGAGCGGTGTAACGATGGTTTCGATTAAGGCTTGCATGATATCACCACTACTTTAATTAGTTATTTTTAGATTCGTGGAATTGCTTCATGATGCCTTCGTTTGAGAATAGGTTACGAACTGTATCAGATGGCTTCGCGCCGTTTGACATCCAGTCGATTGCTTTCTCTGCGTCCAGCTTAACCTCTACTGGGTTTGCTACTGGGTTGTACGTTCCGATCTGCTCGATGATGCGACCATCACGAGGGGAACGAGAATCTGCTACTACTACACGGTAGAATGGGTTACGTTTTGAACCCATACGTTTAAGACGAATTTTTACTGCCATTGTTTCATACCTCCATATATTTCATAAAAAATTAATATAGTTTCACACAAATAATGATTTTAGCAGAACTTTATTTGTGTGTAAAGGATTTTTCCATTACATAAACGGAAAATTCATTCCTTTGCCCTTTTTACCCTTGGTATTGCTCATTTGTTTCATCATTTTCTTCATTTCATCAAACTGTTTCAGCAGTCTGTTGACTTCTGAAACGTTCGTGCCGGAACCTTTTGCGATCCGCTTCTTACGACTCGCATTCATCAGAGATGGGTCCTGGCGCTCAGCTTTTGTCATGGACTGAATGATCGCTTCGACGTGGACGATTTGTTTATCGTCGAACGAAGCGTTCTTAAGTCCTTTCATTTTGTTCGCACCTGGAATCATGTTGATCAATTCATCAAGCGGTCCCATGTTTTTCACTTGCTCCATCTGTTCTAGAAAATCCTCAAACGTGAAGGATGCGTTACGCATCTTGGACTCAAGCTCTTTCGCCTGCTTCTCATCGACGTTCGTCTGAGCTTTTTCAATCAGCGTCAATACGTCTCCCATACCGAGAATACGGGAAGCCATACGTTCGGGGTGGAACGGCTCAAGCTGGTCGAGCTTCTCCCCCATACCCGCGAATTTGATCGGCTTTCCTGTTACAGCACGGATCGACAGCGCGGCACCACCACGTGTATCTCCGTCAAGCTTCGTTAAAAGAACACCCGTAACATCAAGTTGTTCATCAAAGCTTTCTGCAACGTTCACGGCATCCTGACCCGTCATCGCATCGACGGTCAAGAAGATTTCATCTGGTTGAACGGCTTCCTTAATACGCTGAAGCTCTTCCATCAGATCTCCATCCACGTGAAGACGACCCGCGGTATCAATGATGACATAATCGTGGTGATCTTCTTTCGCTTTTGCTACCGCATTCTTCGCAATGTCAACAGGATCCGCTTCTGTACCTTCTTCATGCACAGGCATACCAAGCTGCTTGCCCAGTGTCTGAAGCTGTTGAATCGCAGCAGGACGGTAAATATCCGCTGCTGCAAGAAGCGGCTGGCGATTATGCTTTTTGCGCAGGTGGTTCGCCAGTTTACCGGTTGTGGTTGTCTTACCGGCACCTTGGAGACCGACCATCATAATGACTGTCGGCGGTCGCTTCGCTACAGCGATTTTACTTTCATCGCCACCCATCAAGTCCGTCAGTTCTTCCTTTACGACCTTGATGACTTGCTGGCCTGGAGTCAGGCTTTCCATGACCTCTTCTCCGACCGCACGCTCTTTAATTCGTTTAACAAAATCTTTTACTACCTTAAAGTTAACGTCGGCCTCGAGGAGGGCAAGGCGGACCTCACGGGTCATGACTTTTACGTCTTGTTCGGTTACCTTCCCTTTGCCTTTGATTTTCTTTATCGTTTCCTGCAACCGGTCGGATAAACCTTCAAATGCCATAGAATGACCTCCTATTCTAGTTCTTGTAGTTGATCGAGCCATTCCTTGAATGGAGTGTGGAGGTTCTGTTTATCGACCTCATCTTCCATCTCTTTGATCACCTGTTGGCGCTGTTGGAACTTCTCGTATAAATGAAGCTTTTTTTCATATTCTTCAAGCATCGTTTCGGTTCGGCGAATGTTATCATAAACCGCTTGACGCGATACATCAAAGGTCTCTGAGATTTCACCTAACGAATAATCTTCGAGATAATATAATTCCATATAATTTCTCTGTTTTGGCGTGAGTAACGATTGATAGAAGTCAAATAGGTAATTGACCCGTGTCGTTTTTTCCAGCACGCTTGAACAACTCCCTTGTTAAGTGAAATACCTTTACATAGGAATAGTAACGGAGACGAGGCTCTGCTGTCAAGCCCCGTCTCTATTTTTTGACCATTCCAGTTCTCAAGACGGAACCCTTTTATTCTTCCTCTTCGTCTTCTTCGAAGTTATCGATCATATCAGCGAATAAGCCGTATACGAACGCGTGCGCATCGAAGTGTTCAAGATCCGTCACTTTCTCACCAAGTCCGACGAGCTTCACAGGGATATCGAGTTCTTTACGGATCGCAAGTACGATTCCCCCTTTGGCTGTCCCGTCAAGCTTCGTAAGAACGATTCCCGTTACGTCGGTAGACTGGGAGAAGGTCTTCGCCTGACTCATCGCATTCTGCCCTGTTGTCGCATCCAGGGTAAGCAGTACCTCATGCGGCGCACCTGGCACTTCACGCTCGATCACGCGCTTCACTTTGGAGAGCTCGTTCATCAAGTTGACCTTATTTTGAAGACGTCCTGCCGTGTCACAAATCAAGACGTCAGCATTACGGGACTTCGCAGACTGGATACCGTCGTAAATCACAGCAGCCGGATCGGCCCCTTCACTGTGCTTGATCGTATTCACACCGACTCTTCTTCCCCATTCTTCAAGCTGGTCAATCGCACCGGCACGGAACGTATCTCCTGCAGCGAGCGTGACATTCTTACCTTCTGCCTTCAGCTGATGGGCAAGCTTCCCGATAGTCGTTGTCTTGCCGACTCCATTGACGCCGACGAACAGATAGATCGTGAGACCATCCGGGTTTTCAGACAGTCCTTCGATTTCCTCTGCCTCGTCATCGCCGTAGTAGATTTCTACAAGTTTCTCTGAAATCACTTCGCGTACCTTACGCGTGTCTTTAATATTGCGGCGCTTCACTTCCATTTGAAGCTCGTCGATCATTTCCATGACCGTGTTGACACCGACGTCTGCTGAAATGAGAACTTCTTCAAGCTCTTCAAAGAAGTCTTCGTCGACCGTACGATAGCGGGCAACCAGATCATTGAT
This sequence comes from Halobacillus litoralis, assembly GCF_020171725.1. Classification (GTDB taxonomy): domain Bacteria; phylum Bacillota; class Bacilli; order Bacillales; family Halobacillaceae; genus Halobacillus; species Halobacillus litoralis_F. The sequence continues at coordinate 200,744 of NZ_JAIVAJ010000001.1, forward strand.
GCGGCTCGAGAACGAGTTACGTGTCTTAGCCAGCCCCTTCTTGAACTTGTCGGCGATCGATTCTTCTTTTTCTTCCTCGATGGCCGGTTCAGGATCCGTTTCATCCTCCAGCTCTTCTTCCACGTCGTCTTCTTCTACTTCTTCTACTTCTTCTACTTCTTCTACTTCTTCTACTTCTTCTACTTCTTCTACTTCTTCTACTTCTTCAACAGGTGCCTCTTCCGGCTCTTCCTTGACCGTTTCAGATTCCACTTCTTCCGGTTCTGCTACCGGCACTTCCGTCTCACCGATCGGCTCTTCTGTTTCACCTGCAGATTCCTCGACCTGGTCGGGTTCTACTTCTTCTTTTTCCAGCTGTTCGTCTTTCTGTTCTTCAAGGTTCGGGTGTAAGTCTTTCGTGAATTTGTCCTTTAATTTTTTGAAAAAGCTCATCAACTCATCCTTCCTACGCTTCTAATAATTCAGAGGTTTCCTCGAGTCTCACGGATACGAGTCTCGAAACACCGGATTCCTGCATCGTCACCCCGTAAAGCACATCGGAGTGCTCCATCGTTCCTTTGCGGTGCGTGATGACGATGAATTGGGTCTGTTCGCTGAATTCTTTCAAGAACTTAGCGAACCGGTCAACGTTCGCCTCATCGAGGGCCGCTTCCACTTCGTCAAGCACACAGAACGGAACGGGCCGTACTCGCAAGATCGAGAATAATAGAGCAATCGCGGTCAATGCCCGTTCTCCTCCGGACATCAGGCTTAAGTTCTGAAGCTTCTTACCCGGCGGTTGTGCGACAATGTCGACACCACTCTCAAGAAGGTCGTCCGGGTTCGTCAGTTTAAGGTCGGCACTACCTCCACCAAACAATTCGCGGAACACTACACCGAACTCTTCCCGGATGCTGCTGAAGGTTTCTTCAAACCTTCTCTGCATTTCCCCGTCCATCTCTCCGATGACATGATGCAGCGTCTCTTTCGCCTCCAGTAAGTCATCCTGCTGACCTTTCAGGAACGTATAACGCTCCTGAATGCGGTCGAATTCATCAATCGCTCCAAGGTTGACCGTGCCAAGCTCCTCGATCGCACGCTTAATGAGCTTCACGTCTCTTGAAGACCGCTCGATATCCTCTACAGGCGGATATTCACGCTTCGCCTTCTCGAAGGTCATGACATACTCTTTCTGCAGGTAATCCAGCAGGTTCTCAAGCTCCACATCAAGACGGTTCGCCTTCACTTCTTTCACTTGGATGTCCTGCGTGAAGTTTTGAAGGATCCGGTTCTGTTCTTTCAATTCAGCTTCAATCTGCTCAACCTGTTTATAGGCATCCGCTCGTTTCTCACGGCGCTCCTGGATCAATTGTTCCGTCCGTTGTTTCCGGTTCTGCATCTCTTCAATCTCTTCCACCATTTCCTCTTCGGTCAGGTTGGAATCGACCACTTCCATCAACTGCTGGAAGGCTTCCCTGCTGTCCTTCAACTGCCGTTCAGCCGTCAGCAGCTCCTCATTGATCCGATCAGCCTTCTCCTGCTGGTTCCGAACCGACGAATCTTGTTCAGCAAGACGGATGTGAAGCTGCTGCTTTTTCTCACGCAGTTTTTCTTCGTCATCTTCTTGCTGGGACTTCGTTTCGGTCAGCTGGTCGATCTTCTGTTGAATCGATGACAGCTCGGTCGCTAGATCATCCAGCGCGTGATCCAATGTTTCGATCTGCTCCTTGGCTTGAATGTGATCCTGATCGTACTGCTTCTGATCCTGATCAAACAGCTGAAGCTGATCGTTGACGTGCTTCATGCGCATCGTCCATTCACGCACATTTGACTGCTGTTCATACTCTTTCGTCTTCAAGTCTGCAACGGCCTTTTCAAGACGTGAGAACTCTTCCTGCTGAGTTTGAATGGTCGCCTTCAATTGCTGAACACGTTGTTCAACATCGGTCGTTTTTTCCTGAAAGTCATCGATTTTCGTCGTTAGATCTTGTAATTCCCGTTCACGAGTGAACAGTGACTGATTGGACTTCTTCTGAGCACCACCGGACATGGAACCACCAGGGTTGACGACATCTCCTTCGAGGGTGACGATCCGGTATTTACGATTCAGGAACCGGGCGATGGCGTTGGCATTTTCAAGGTTATCTGCAATGACGATGTGTCCAAGTAGGTGAGAAATCGCCTTTTGGAACGCTGGGTCGAATTCAACAAGGTCGACGGCTACACCTACAAAGCCCTGCTGGGAAGAGAGCTGGTTCGCTGCCTGTCCGTAGATCTGCCTCGGCTGGATGGCGGTCAATGGTAAAAGGGTCGCGCGGCCTTTGTTGTTCTGCTTCAGCCAGTGAATCGCCTGTCTTCCGTTTTTCTCATCCTCAACGACGATATGCTGAGCTTGTGCTCCTAGTGCCGTTTCAATCGCGGTCATCAAATGGCCAGGGATCTCAATCAACTCTAAAACAGCTCCATGGATCCCTGAGAGTTTTCCGCTTTCCCGCGCTTTCAACACTTCCCGTACACCTTGGAAGTAACCTGAGAAATCTTCCTTCATGTCTTCAAGCATCTCTTTTTTCGATCTCAGTTTTTCTAAGTACTGATAACCTTTGTACAGCTTCTCCTGCCATTCGTCATAAGACTGCTTGTTCTCTGTTAATTTCCGGCTGAGTTCGCTGTAAGCTTGTTCCTTCTCTTCGCGCTCCTGACTCGTCCCTTGCAATTCTTTCTCGACTTCCTGAAGCTTCTCCTCAAGGAGGGATCGTTCATCGAGAAGGTCTTTGAACTTATCCTGCTGTCCATCTTTCTTCGTACCGATCTGGGTCAGCTGCTTCTCTAAGTTCTGCTTCTCATTCCGCTTCGCTGCCTGATCGTTCAAAAGATCGATGTATTCACTCTTCAAGTCTTCAATTTGATCTTCAAGCGCATTCAGATCTTGATGGAGTGCATCTTCCGTCTGCTTTAAAGCCTTTTTCGTTTCAGCACGGTCTGCTTTAAACGTTTTAAGCTTTTCCGATTCTTCTTTTGCTACTTGTTTGAGTCGCTCGACTTTTTCACTGAGGGCCTGTTGTTCCTGCTCACTCTTCTCTTTATTCTCTTCGAAGTGTTTGTGGCGCTCTTTCATCAGCTCTTTTTTACCCTCTAAGCCCTCAAGCTCTTTCGTCAGAGTAAGGAGCGTTTCTTGAAGGTCTTCAATCGATTGGTCCAAAGCCTGCATATCAGCACGCTCTTTAGCGACCGTTGCTTCTTCTCTCTCCACCTGCTCCTTCAAGGCTGCTTCCTTTTCTCTTACCTCTTCAAGCTGTGCGAGAAGCTGCTGCCACTCTTCGTTCAGCCCTTCAATCTGCGTGATTAATAACGAGATCTCGACTTGTTTAAGTTCATCCTTCTTCTGAAGATAGTCTTTAGCAATGGCTGCCTGCTCCTTCAAGGGTTCCAGCTGACCATCGATTTCGTGGATGATATCTTCTACACGGTTTAAATTCTCTTGAGTTTCGGCCAGTTTGTATTCCGCTTTTTTCTTTCGCTGCTTGTACTTAAGGACGCCGGCCGCTTCTTCAAAAATAGAACGACGCTCCTCTGCTTTCGAGCTGAGGATCTCTTCTACTTTCCCTTGACTGATGATCGAGAACGCCTCTCGGCCGAGACCGGAGTCCATGAACAGATCGACGATGTCCTTCAACCTGCACGCCTGATTGTTCATATAAAATTCACTCTCGCCTGATCGATAAACCCGTCTCGTTACGCTTACTTCCTCATACTCCAAAGGAAGCGTCTGATCCGAGTTGTCGAGCAGAAGGGTTACTTCTGCCATATTCAATGGTTTGCGCGATTCACTTCCCGCAAAAATGATATCCTCCATTTTTGCTCCACGCAGAGATTTAGCGGACTGCTCCCCTAAAACCCAGCGGATCGCATCTGTAATGTTACTCTTTCCACTTCCGTTCGGGCCGACTACGGACGTGACGCCTTCGACAAAGTCGACCGTCACCCGCTCGGCAAATGATTTAAATCCTACGGTGTCCAATTGCTTGAGGAACATATCTATCCTCCTGTACGATTTCACGTCTATCCTGTTGTAAAATTCATTTAATATTGTTTGTGATCGTGTCACTTCTGGTTCTTCATCGTTGGTCCATTCTCACGGACCACTCTACGATGGAAAGTGGCTCCATATGCCTGTTCCACTTCACTCTAACTTATTTATTTTATCATAGAATGACGCACAATTCAGCGACCTTTTTTCCTTATATGTCTTTCAAAATAACAAAAAGTATCCTATCATATGTAATAGTTCTAGTATCGTTAGGAGGAAGCTTCGTTGAGTTTAGAACAAGCAAGCCAGGAGAACCTGGACTATATCATCCATACTTTAGCAGATAAACTGCAGGTCGTGAACCGTTCCATCATGGACCCGGAAGACTACAACCTTGAACACTATGAAGAAATCAAGTCCCTCTATGATATTGTTGAAATGAAAGGGCAGCTGAGCGTATCTGAAATTCAAGCCTTTGTGCAGGAGCTTGGTCAATATCGCAAGCAATAATCGAACTCCAAGGCGGAAACGTCTTGGAGTTTTTTAGAAAAATAGCACACGTGTCCTTGGGCTCCGAACAGCACAAGGGCAACAGACCGAAGCATAGGAAAAGCCGCCCTGATCAAGGGCGGCTTTTCTGCATCACGATAATGCGCCGTGGTTTTCGAGCGCCTGCTGGGCGGCTTTTCTGCATCACGATAATGCGCCGTGGTTTTCGAGCGCCTGCTGGGCGGCTTTCTGTTCGGCCTCTTTCTTTGTTCGACCGACACCGATCCCCCCTGTATCACCCTGTATCCTTACATGGGCGATGAACTCCCGACTGTGTGCGGGTCCCCGCTCCTCAACGATTTCATATTCAATCTTGCTGTTCTTATCTCGTTGTATAAATTCTTGAAGCTGACTTTTGAAATCCATCGCATGAGAAAAAGCACCTTTTTTCACTTTCGGATATACATAGGTTTCAAGGAAACGGACTACAGCGTCAAACCCTTGGTCTAAATAAAGCGCACCAATGAAGGCTTCAAAGACATCCGCAAGAAGGGCTGGACGATTACGGCCGCCGGTCAACTCTTCGCCTTTACCTAATAGTATGAGATCCTGAAAGTTCAGTTCGTTCGCAAATTGAACGAGTGAGATTTCGCACACGATGGAGGCACGGAACTTCGTGAGCTCTCCCTCTGCCATGTCCGGAAATTCACGGTATAAGTATTGAGATACGCCAAGTTCTAAAACAGCGTCGCCCAAGAATTCCAGACGCTCATTATCCTGGCGATCCGTTTTACGATGCTCATTCACATATGATGAATGCGTAAATGCTTGTTCCAGCAACGAAACATCGTTGAATTGAATGTTTATTTTGTTTTGAAAACTGGAAAATCCATCCATAGATCACCTTGTCCTTTGCTAAAAAATTTGACGATTAAATACAGGAAAGGCTGCCTGTGTAACCACAGACAGCTTGTCCCTTACGACTGGCTGCTTATGTAATTCACAGCGTCGCCTACTGTATTAATCTTTTCAGCTTCTTCATCAGAGATTTCCATATCAAACTCGTCTTCAAGCTCCATTACAAGCTCTACTACGTCTAGAGAGTCTGCTTCTAAATCTTCCTTGAAGGAAGCTTCCATAGTTACTTTAGATTCTTCTACGTCAAGTCGATCAACAATGATCTGCTTAACTCTGTCAAATGTTTCTGCCATTGGAACTTCACCTCCCTTCAATAATTATAGTAGTACTTTATGCTTGAGCGCAAGCACGCATTTTGACAGTTTTCAGCGAATCTTACATCACCATTCCGCCATCGACGTGCAGCGTCTGTCCCGTCATGTATGCAGCGTCTTCAGAAGCAAGGAAACGCACGACATTCGCAACGTCTTTTCCTTCGCCGAGACGGCTTAACGGAATCAGGCTCATCATCTGTTCACGCTGCTCATCTGTCAGCGCATCCGTCATATCTGTCGCGATGTAGCCTGGCGCGACGGCATTGACCTGGATATTACGGGACGCAAGCTCTTTTGCGTTCGATTTAGTCATGCCGATGACGCCCGCTTTTGCTGCAACATAGTTTGCCTGCCCAGGGTTTCCGGACACGCCGACAATGGACGCGACGTTAACAATACGTCCATACTTCTGCTTCATCATCTGGCGGGTGACACCCTTGGTGCACAGGAAGACGCCTTTCAAATTCGTATCGATGACCGAATCGAACTCCTCTTCTTTCATGCGCATCAACAGGTTATCTTTTGTAATCCCGGCGTTATTGACTAAGATGTCCAAACGCCCGAACTCGTCGACAACCGACTTCACCATGCGCTTCACGTCATCTTCTGAAGAGACGTTCGCTTGGATCTTAATCGCTTGTCCGCCCTGCTCAAGAATCTCCTGAACGACGGCTTCTGCTTTGTCTTCACTTCCAGCATAGTTTACGGCAACCTTCGCGCCTTTTGCGGCAAGCTCAAGGGCAATAGCCCGTCCAATGCCACGGGAGGCCCCCGTTACGAGAGCGACTTGATCGTTCAACATTACGATTCCTCCTTAACCAGTTGAATGAATGCTTCTACAGATTCAGGATCTGATACATTCACAGTCTTCATGCGGCGCTTCACTTTACGCACAAGGCCGCTCAACACTTTACCATGCCCCACCTCGACAATGGCATCGACTTCCTGTTCAACGAACGCTTCGAGGATTTCCTGGAAGCGGACAGGTGAATACAATTGTTCGACGAGAAGCTTTTCGATGTCTTTTGCGTCAGTTACTGGTTCAGCTGTTACGTTCGCATAAACCGGAATGTCAGCGTTTTTCACGTCCACTTTTGACAAATGCTGTTCAAAGTCCTCACTCGCCGGCTGCATGAGGCGGGAGTGGAACGGTCCGCTTACATTCAGCGGAAGAACACGCTTGGCGCCTGCTTCAGAAAGCTTCTCAGAGGCTTTCTCCACGCCCTCTTTCGTTCCGGAAATGACAATCTGTCCCGGGCAGTTGATGTTGGCGAGATCAACTGCCATTTCTCCATCAAAGCCTTCCAGCACAGATGTGATTTCCTCCTGGCCGAGTCCAAGTACAGCGGCCATCGTGCCTTTTCCTGTCGGATAGGCCTCTTCCATAAGCTTCCCGCGCATATGGACGAGCTCGACCGCTTCAAGCGGCTCAAGGGCACCACTGGCAACAAGGGCACTGTATTCCCCAAGGCTGTGACCTGCTGTCATCTCTGGTGTGATGCCTTCCTGTTTCAACACTTCGTTTAATGCCACACTGTTCAACAAAAGAGCAGGCTGAGCGTTTTCGGTTTTCGTCAGCTCTTCTGCCGGCCCTTCGAACATGAGCGTTGTCAATGAGTAGCCGAGCGCTTCGTCTGCTTCATCAAATAATTGTTTAACGGTAGGGTAAGCATCGTACATCGCTTTCCCCATCCCGACTTCCTGAGATCCTTGTCCCGGAAAAACGAATGCGAGTTTCATGTTATTTCTCCTCCTCTGCCTGCATTTCATCCAGCGTCCCTTGAATGGTTTCTGTCACATTGAATTCGACAATCTGGCACGCTTGTTTGATGGCATTATAGATGGCACGATCATTGGATGAACCGTGCGCTTTGATCACCGGTGCTGCAAGTCCGAACAAGCCGGCTCCGCCATATTCTGAGTAATCCAGCTGGTCACGCAAACCGCGCAGGTCATTTTTCACAAGTCCTGCTGCAATCTTCGTCTTGAAGCTCGACATGAATGTCTTCTTCATCATCGAGAACATCGCTAGAGCGGTACCTTCCAGCGTTTTAAGCGCAATGTTTCCAGTGAAGCCGTCTGTTACGACGACATCAGCCACGCCATCAAGAAGGTCACGCGCTTCTACGTTTCCGACAAAATGAATCGGTGCATCCTGCATCAGTTGGAACGCTTTTTTCGTTAAGTCGCTTCCTTTTCCGTCTTCAGTCCCTACATTTAACAATCCGACGCGGGGCTTGTCAATCTGACGGACATGCTCGGCGTAGATAGAGCCGATGACCGCATACTGAAGCAGATGTTCAGGCTTCGCATCGACGTTTGCGCCGACATCGAGCATGAGGAACCCTTTTCCGTCCTGTGTTGGAAGTGTTGGACTGAGCGCAGGACGATCGACTCCGTTCATGCGGCCGACAATAAATAGACCGGCACTCATCAACGCACCTGTATTTCCAGCCGAAATGCATCCGTCTGCTCGTCCTTCCTTGACTTCCTGCGCCATTAGAACCATCGAGGCGTTTTTCTTTCTTCGAACGGCTCGAACAGGTTCGTCTTCGCTCGTAATCATTTCTGTTGTATGTAGAACTTCAATATTTGACTGTCCGTTCAGGTGCGGCTTGATCTGTTCCTCATCCCCGATGAGTGTCAGCTCGAGCCCCTTGATTTCTTTCGCTGCGAGCATGGCTCCTTTGACAATCGCCTCCGGGGCATTGTCACCGCCCATGGCATCTATTGCAAGCTTCATGTTATCCATCTCCTTCTATATATTCGAGCGATACATCTCGAACGTGCCGGCAAAAACTTCTTCCTGGCCGACAAGGCTCTGGACGTTGACAATCGTACGCCCTTTGTCATCTTCCCCTTGTACCACAGCCTTTGCCACCACACGCTCTCCAAGCTTGACTTGACGAGTAAATTCAATAGATGATTTCGCCGTCAAGGCAAGGTCGTCATCAATGACAGCAACCGCAAGTGAATTCGCTTGGGCGAACAAATGGTGACCTCTCGCGATATGGTTTCTTGAAAACACATGCTCCTGTCTGACGTCGAAAATGGAAATGGCCCGCTTATCGAGTTCAAGGTCTACAACTTCTCCGATCACTTCCTCTATCGGCAGCGCCTTGACCGTTTCGTTCCATTCCTGGGTCGCAACAGACTTGATCCGCTCACGTAATTCCGGAATCGAGAGCTCCATTCTGTCTAAACGGATCGTCTGGATACTGACACCGAATTGCTTGGCCAGGTCTTCATCCGTTGTGAACGGGGACGCTTCAATTGTCGCTTTCAGTTCCTCTTGCCTTTGCTTCTTCGACTTCTTCATCTATTTCCACCGTCCGTTAAAGTCACAAGTTGAAACCTTATGACTAGGTACTAATAGTAATATATAATACCTGAATGATTTTCGCAAGGATTAACATACACCAGGGTCTATTCGGAGACAGGCAGGAGCCGTCGTCAAGGCTGCACGCGTACCGAGCGGAATGCCGTAGTTCGGCTCACAGTGCCCTGCCGGCAGACCACACACAACCGGGAACGAGCATCCTTCAAAGAACTCCCGAACAACACGTTTGACGACCGGCAGCTCTTTTTCCTCGACATTGAAATCCCCCAGCACTACCCCACACACTTCGTCGAACACACCAGCATATTTCAAATGATGCAGCATGGCATCGATTCGGTAGGCAGGCTCAGACACTTCTTCTATGAATAATATAGAACGATGAAAGTCCCATTGGTACGGTGTCCCGACAGCATCTGCCAGCAGCGTCAGATTGCCTCCGACAAGCTTCCCTTCCGCTCTCCCGTGGTTCACGACACTCAGTTCCGAGGAGAAACAAAGCTCTGTCGGAACGAATAACTGAAAAAATGACCGAAGGCTCTCTTCTCCGCCGATAGAGCTGAGATCACTCGCAATCATCGGACCGTGAAACGTAACGAGCCCACTGAATAATTGGATGGCTCCGTTCAAATACGTAAGGTCACTATATCCCCAGAAAACCTTCGGGTGCGCTCGAATCAGAGCATAGTCGAGACACGGGGCGATCCTTGCTGTTCCATACCCTCCGCGCGCACAAACAATTCCTTTCACTTCAGGATCAACAAACGCGTCATGGAGATCCCGCACCCTCTCTTGATCTGAAGCAGCAAGGAAACCCCTACGGTTAAACACGTACTTTCCAAGTTTGACATGGAGCCCCGTATGCTTGAAAAGCTCGAGTCCTTCCTTCATTTTCGCAGGATCAGGCGGGCCTGCTGGAGCTACAATGGCAATAGTGTCACCTGCTGTAAGGCGTTGAGGGAAAATCATCCGATCAATCCTTTCTTATGACATTATAGGGGACTAATTATATAGAAGAAAAAGGAAACTCCATTCAATATTATGCACGCAACCTTATAAGAACACCCTCTCATCGATAACAAAAAAACCCATCCAAAGACGGGTTTTCTCACTCACCAAAATATACAGCCTTCCCAGTTCTTGCAGATTCATAGATCGCTTCCAGCACTTCACTCACGACCAGCGCCTGAGCTGGACTTACGACAGGTTCTGTATCGTTTAGGATACTCTCAATCCATAACCTCGCTTCCCGGTCAGCATCGCTCTCTTTTTCTCCATCAAAGAACGCAACGCCTCCTGCACCAAGCTCAGGTTTCGTCGTAAAGAGCTTCCCGTGCTTCTCCCCGTTAATACGCAGTCCATCCCGCATATCCGCCCCTCCCATGGTGCCGGAGAGGGAGGATTTCGCTTCATCTTCGTCGAGCGTATTGAGCGCCCAGCTCGATTCTAAAATGATGGTCGCCCCGTTCTGCATCGTAATCATCCCGAAGGCGGAATCTTCTACATTAAACTCGCTGGCCTCCCACGGACCGAAGGCATTCGCTTCGCTCTCCTGAGCTGAAAGCTTGTAATAGACGTTACCCATCACGCTCTTCACTTCGTAATTGTCCATCATCCATAATGTGAGGTCGAGGGCATGCGTGCCGATATCGATCAGCGGTCCGCCTCCCTGCTGCTCTTCATTCAGAAATACACCCCATGTCGGTACCGCTCTTCTTCTGATGGCATGGGCTTTGGCATAATAAATCTCGCCAAGCTCCCCGCTCCGGCAAACGTCCTTCATATAAAGGGAGTCTTCGCGGAAACGATTGTTATAGCCGATCGTCAGCTTTTTCCCGGTTCGTTTTGCTGCCTCTACCATTTCACGCGCTTCTTCTGCTGTCTTGGCCATCGGTTTTTCACACATGACGTGACAGCCCGCTTCCAGCGCAGCTATGCTGATTTCAGCATGACTTTTGTTCGGGGTGCAGACATGAACAACGTCCACGTTTTCCTTTTTAAGCAGCGTTTGGTAATCTTCATAGACGACCGCTCCTTCTCCCCCGAACGTTTGAGCTGCTTTTTCAGCCCGGCTTTTGACAATATCACAAAAGGTGGTCATTTCGACCTCTTCAAGCTTAGCTAAGCTCGGCATTTGTTTGCCATTGGCAATGCCCCCACAGCCAATGATGGCTACTTTCAATTTCGACATGTACACAACCTCCTAAAGGGTGCTTCGTATGTACCGAAGACTGATTGAAATGCTATCCATCGGATCACGGTCGAACGCTTCCTGCTCTATTCAGGTTAAGTCAACTTCACATATGTCTTTTTCTCCATTCAACTGCTCATCTCCTTCAAATGAGGCTAAATGTAACTTTTCCCCTTCTTATTAAGAGTAAAGGGTTGAGAGAAGCATCCTCCAGACGTTTTACTGCAACGTTCATCATCAAAGGAGTTCTGATAAGACCAATCAACACTCTTTTGAAGTTTGTTCTATGCAAAAAGAGCGGTGAGACACTTTCTCACCACTCTTTCTTAATCGAGGACGTCCCCGAGTAGACTCTTATCTTTATATACTTCTTGCTTCAACGCTTTATAAGGCTCTGTCTCGAGGGAATTGTCCATGATGATTTCGGCAGCGTCTTTCCTTGCTGTTTCAAGTGCGCGGTAGTCGTGGACCATGTCACCGACTTTGAACTCGGGCATACCGCTCTGCTTTTTCCCGAAGAAATCTCCTGGTCCCCGGAGCTTCAAGTCCTGTTCGGACAGTTCGAATCCGTCTGTCGTTTCCGTCATAATACGCATTCGTTCTTTCCCGACGTCCCCTTTCGGATCAGCGAGCAGAATACAGTAAGCCTGATCGTCTCCCCTTCCGACACGTCCTCTCAGCTGGTGAAGCTGGGATAATCCGAAACGCTCCGCATCGTAAATGACCATCACGGTTGCATTCGGGACGTTTACACCAACTTCTACGACGGTGGTCGAGACGAGCACTTTCGTTTTGTTCTCTGCGAATTGCTGCATGACTTCTTCTTTTTCATCATTGTGAAGGCGGCCGTGCATCAAGCCGACCGGTACGTCCGGTTCGAAGACCGAGGCGAGCTGGTGATAGAGATCAACGGCGTTTTGAATATCGAGTTTGTCTGACTCTTCGATAAGCGGACAAATGACGTACGCCTGATGACCTGCCTGAACTTCTTTCTGAATGAAGGAGAGAACCCGATTTGTCATCTCGCCTTTCACCCAGTAGGTTTCAACAGGCTTCCGCCCCGCAGGCATTTCATCGATGACCGATACATCCATATCCCCGAAAGCTGTGATTGCAAGCGTTCTTGGAATCGGCGTCGCTGTCATGAACAGCACGTCCGGATGGAGCCCTTTGTCCCGTAAGGCGCGTCGCTGCTGGACACCGAAGCGGTGCTGTTCATCGACAATGACAAAGCCAAGGTCCTGGAAAAGGACTTCATCTTGAATGAGGGCATGCGTCCCGATCAGGATGTCGACTTCTCCATTTTCCACAGCGGCAAGGATTTCCTTACGCTTCTTCCCCTTGATCGAACCCGTTAGCAGGGCAACCGTCGCACGGCCATCAAACATGGTGGAAAGCGACTGGTAGTGCTGTTCAGCGAGAATTTCTGTCGGAACCATCAATGAACCTTGCTTGCCTCCTGTTATGGAAGCATACAAAGCAATGGCGGCGACAGCTGTTTTACCAGAGCCTACGTCCCCTTGAAGGAGCCGGTTCATCCGGTGGGGCTGCTTCATGTCTTTCAAAATTTCTGTCAGAGAACGTTTCTGCGCTCCTGTCAATTCGAACGGCATCGACTGGACAAATTCCGTCAGCCGGTCATTGTCGTAGTCCTGGGCATTGCCCGTCGTCGATTCGCGGTGGTGTTTTCTAAGGAGCTGCATCTTCAACTGAAACAGAAGAAATTCTTCATAGATAAACCGCCGCTTCGCATGCTTCAATAATACCCTGCTCTCAGGATAATGCATCTGCACAAGTGCGCGAGGACGTTCGGGAAGTTTATAGGATAGCTTCATTTCATCTGGTAAAAGTTCAGGAATTTCGTCTGCATGCTCATCAAGAGCCGCTTTGATGACTTTACGGAGACGGTTTAAAGTGACGCCTTCTTTCAGCGTATATACAGGCTGAATCGGCTCCTGACTTTTCGCTTCCCCTTTTTTAAACTGGCTGGCCGTAATTTGTAGACGGCGCTGGTCCCACTTTCCTGTCACGGTAACGGTATCACCGGCATTCAGTTGCTTTTTGGCGAATGCCCGGTTGAACATGACGACCTTCACAGCGAACTGTTCGACTTGCAGTGTGAACGTTAACCGAGATTTTTTTCTACCAAAAAAGCTGAGGACAGGTTCTGAGGCTACCTGTCCTTCAATGGTCGCTTTTTCATCTTGGGCCAACTCGGTTAACGGTTTCGTTTCGTAGGAGTCGTATCGAAAAGGAAAATAAAACAGCAGGTCTTCAATCGTGTAAAGACCGAGCTCATTTAAATGCTCTTCAAATTTAGCTCCTACACCTTTGATTTCGTTAATGGGCTGACGTAACACGTGATTCACTCTTTCTTTAAGGAAATTCCGTACACTTTCGCTTCTAGTTCTCTACCCGTTGGCGTCGCTGCTAAACCACCTTGTGCCGTTTCACGGAAGGCAGATGGCATACGCTGCCCGACTTTATACATGGCATCAATGACCTCGTCACATGGAATACGGCTTGTAACGCCTGCCAGTGCCATATCTGCTGCTGTGATGGCATTGGATGCCCCCATAGCGTTACGTTTGACGCAAGGTACTTCAACAAGACCTGCTACAGGGTCACAGATTAACCCGAGCATGTTTTTCAGCGTAATCGCCATCGCTTCAGCGGACTGTGAAGGTGTGCCGCCTGCCATTTCAACGATTGCGGCTGCTGCCATACCGGCTGCTGAGCCGACTTCAGCCTGACATCCTCCTGCTGCACCTGAGATTGAGGCATTGTTTGCGACGACGAATCCGAATGCGCCTGACGTGAATAAATAGCGGACCATTTGCTCACGGGTCGGGTTCAGCTGATTCTTCACTGCGAAAAGGGTACCCGGCACACATCCTGCACTCCCTGCTGTCGGCGTAGCACAGATGGTTCCCATCGCCGCGTTCACTTCGTTGGTTGCGACTGCTTTACTGACCGCATCCATGACGAGATTCCCGGACAACGGGGTGTGGTTCTTCATGTATTCCTGAATGAGAACAGCGTCTCCACCAGTCAAACCGCTGTGCGATTTGACGCCTTTCAGACCGTCCTCAATCGCTTTTTCCATGACGTCGAGATTCTTCTCCATCTGCCCGAAGACTTGTTCGCGGCTCAGCTGTTTCACTTCCATCTCCTGACGAATCATCACTTCAGAAATCTGGATATCTTCACTCTCTGCTAGTTCTACTAATTCGGCTACGTTTCGAAACATCCGTAGACCTCCTTATTCCGATATTTTGGCGACTTGTATGATATGATCTGCCCGCTCAAGCTCGCTCAGCACCGCGTCGTCGATGTTCTGATCGACTTCGATGACCATAAGAGCCTGCTCGCCAAGGGCCTTTCGGGACACTTCCATGCGCCCGATATTGATTTCGTGTTTAGCTAAGATCGTTGTAGACGAAGCAATCGCTCCGAACCGGTCATTATGGATTAACAAAATAGCCGGGTGCTCACCGGACAAGTTCAGTTCAAAGCCATTCAACTCTGTGATTTCCGCTTTTCCGCCTCCGATGGAAATGCCGACAAGCTCAAGCTCTCCATCATCGTCTCCGATTCTAAGACGTGCCGTATTCGGGTGGTCGGTGACCGCATCTTCTTCATGAAAACGGATCTTCATTTCACCTTTACGTGCGGTTTCAAGCGCCTGGCTGATTCTCGTATCATCTGTTTCGTAGTCCAATAGACCACCGATGATCGCGACATCTGTGCCGTGTCCTTTGTAGGTTTTCGCAAACGATCCGTATAAGTGGACGTGGGCGTATTTCGGTTCTCTACCGAATAAATGGCGTGCCGCTCTTCCGATACGGGCAGCACCTGCTGTATGTGAACTGGACGGCCCGATCATAACCGGACCGATAATATCAAAGACTGAACGATATTTCATAGCCTTCACCTTCCCTGACTTCTAATATAAAAGAAAGCGTTTTCCAACTGGTTGGTTCCAGATTAATTTTAACATAAAGCCACCCTATTGTGTTGTTTTTCTGCAAAGGAATCCTTTTGAATAGGATAATCGAATGAAAGTCCCTCTGATTGCTCGGGTCATTGATTTAAGCGGGAACTGGAGTTGTTCATTGTCAGTGGACACAATCGTTTAGACCTTGCTAATTTTCTATGAAAACTGTAGAATAGTTGTTTGTGGGTTACACGGTAACCGGGCGGGAGAGGGATAATTTCATAGAGGAGATTCAAATGCTCAATCAGCATAACAACAACCTGAGCTGGAAAAAGGAATTCATGGCTGGCTTGATCGGATATTTCACAACGGTTTATATCGTTGCCGTGAACAGCCAGATCCTTGAAAGTGCCGGTCTTCCGCTTGAGAGCGGAATGGTCGCGACGATCCTTGCCAGCGCTGTAGGCTGTTTGATCATGGCCATATACGCGAATGCGCCGATGGTCCTCATTCCAGGAATGGGTGTGAATGCTCTATTTGCTTATTCGATTGTAGAAGGGACAGGAATGGACTTCCAGCAGGGTCTTGCCGTCGTCATCGTTGCGGGGTTACTTTTCATTGTAACGGCGTTTACGAAACTCGGGGACTGGCTGAAAGTCGCCATTCCAGACTCGCTCAAGCACGCCATCACGGTGGGCCTTGGATTGTTCTTGACGTTGATCGGTCTTGAAAAAGGCGGACTCGTCGTACGCGGTGAGTACTCGTTGATCACGCTCGGCAATCCATCCTCCGCGATCGTCATTACGTGCCTGTTGACGTTATTTGTCGGGATCTTTCTTTTCACAAGAAATGTTCCGGGTAACTTCCTCGTCACGATGATCGTCGGAACGGTGATTGCATCGTTCACAGGCGTCTTGAACGAGCCCGGGAGTATGATCAAGCTAGAGGAACAATCATGGATGTTTATGCCGGACTTCAGTGCGGCTACGACCTTCACGTTCTGGATGGCGGTCTTCCCCCTTGCAATTGTCTTGATCTTTGAGAATATGGGTCTGATCCACGGTCAGCTCAACATGCTCAATCAAGAAGGCAAATTCAAACGTTCGTATCAGGCTACGGCCTTTGCATCGATTTTAAGCGGGTTCTTCGGAACGTCGCCGACCGTTTCCTCCGCCGAGAGTGCAGCCGTCATTGCATCTGGTGGTAAAACAGGTCGCGCGGCTTTGACAATGGGTGTTCTATTTATCGGAACGCTGCTGTTCATTCCGTGGATTTCGATGGTCCCATCTACCGCTATTGCGCCGATTCTTATTATCGTTGGAGCCTTGATGGTACAGAACATTAAAGAGATTCCACTGCAGGATCTGTCAGAGGCGATGCCTGCCTTTCTGATTATCGTTATGATCCCATTCACGTATTCGATCGCAGACGGCATGGCTTTCGGTTTTATCGCTTACCCCATTGTGAAATTCGCAATCGGCAAGCACCGGGAGCTCTCTACACCAGTCGTCCTCATCGCCATGGTCTTTCTCGTTGAATTTATCATGCGTTCGCTCGGACATTAATGAATAAGAGGCTGAGACATAATCCTCTCAGCCTGGACAAAACCCGTACGATGAGTCGTACGGGTTTTGTTATGCGCACGGTTCTGAGCGATTGGTTGTATTCACCGCTCCTATACCATTTCATTTATATCGGTTGATTCAACTTCCCGACCAAACACGTCTCCTGCAAGTCTTCACCTTCCAGCCACTTTTGCCAGTCAACAGTCAATGCTCCACCACCAGCGACAGCCGTCTTCACGACGTTTCGGGTGAAGTCATAACCGAATGTGTGCAGCGTTCCGAAAAACTGATCATACTGTTCAAAGAAAAGCACGGAGGAACGATCCATAAACCAATGGAACGTGGCATCGAAGGATTCATCCCTTTCGGTCATTGCCTCGTATCGCGCTGTGGACCCAAACATATCGGTTCGATTCAAATCTACATTCTTATGAAAATGGTTCGTACACGAAACGCCTTCTGTCCCCTCCCGAACTTCCACACTGCTCGGGGACGCTTCTACGACGACACTCCTCCCATTCGAATCTCCTATCGAAAAGTTATAGCACCAGGCATGAGGCAATGCCCTCAATTTCTCAATGGCTTCGTCGGTTGTCGCACATGTATCGAGAACCACTCTGACAATCGCTGATGCACTGAGCCCCTGTGCCGTTTCATTCATACTGACAAAATGAAGCGCCATGAACAGGCCTTTCTCGTTCACCCCTTCATGTCTTCCAAGCACATGTAAGCTGTGCCCGACACTTGCGTACTTCCCTTCAGGCTGAGATAGAACGAATCGCTGGTCATACATGACAGGTGAAAAATCATAGTTTCGCACCGCAAAATCGCTGTTTACGACAGAAGAGCATCCCATCGCAGGAATTTCCGGTAAATCATAGCCACTGAAGAGAGAGGCTGTTTCTTTCATAGAAAGCCCGCTTCCATCTGACAAGCCTTTCAGCTCGTCCAGTAAATGAGGGGCATGCTCCTGATAGACGCCGAGCATGTCGTCATAGTGAAACGTAGGTCGTGATAATACAGAAAACTTGTCGTAAATGGACGGATTCAGCTGTTCCGCCTGCTCTCTTCCCATCTCATAAGACGTGCTACGGTATTGATGCACGTCGACTCTCAACTCACTCATCCTTCTTCCTCCTTTTATTCATACCCGTTGTCATGAACACGCCGATCATCACCGCGAATGCTCCAGCAACTTTCTCATATGTAACACGCTCTCCTAACCAAAAATAGGCTCCGACCATCGTGACAACCGGTAACAGATTGAGAAAGATCGATGCTTTTGACGCACTCGTCTCTTCGACGGCACGGTTGTAGAAAACTAAAGCGATGACCGAAGGAAAGATACCTAAATAGAGAAAACCAATTCCTGCTTCAACTGAAAATGCCGGGACTCCGACCACCCACCACTCGACAGCAACAATCGGAGCGAGAATCAAAACAGACACGCTGGACATGACGAACAACGCACCGTAACCCGGAAACAGGTGCATATATTTTTTCACAGCAATGGAATAAACGGCCCAGCTCATAACGCCTCCGAGCATGATGCCATCGCCGATATTCCATTGAATGGCCGTAACCCCAACAGCCTGTCCATCGATTACGACCCAGACAGCACCGCAGAATGAAACGAGGACACCAGCCCATTGTATCCGCTTCAGCCGTTCCTTTAGATAAAACGCGCTCAACAACACCGTAACAATGGGAATGACGGTTTCCAGAATGGCGACGTTGGTTGCGGTCGTGAACTGCAGCGCCCCATAAATGAACGTGTTGAAAAACGTGATGCCTGTCAGTGTGATGATCAGAAATGGTTTTCTATGATTCCAGTACGTCTGCATGCTCCGCCTTGCTCCTCTCATACCTAAAGGCAGAAGAACGATTGAAGCGATACACAACCTGAAGAAGGCGATGGTAAACGGAGGCAGGTCATTCAATGCTTTTCCGATCAACAAGTTCCCGGAAAAGATGACGACGACAAGCACCAGGAGAATATAAGCGTACATGCTTCCTCATCTCCTCTCGAAAAAAATGTCCACCTCTCCATCATACTAAAATTGGCAATATTTTGTGAACAGATCACCATTGATACGTTAAATTCAACTTCGTATGCTGCCTCTTCAAAGTGACGGTGAGCGAGTCCGGTGTAAACGTTACGCTGACATCAGACTGGAGATCGAGGGTCAAGAGCATATTCTTCACTTCTTCGTGCTTAGAGGCCTGGGCGGCTGTCATTAAAGACCTGGCAAAAGAAGCTGACTGCTGGACACGGTTCGAAATTCGCTTTCCTTCCTCCAGAACACTCTCCATCTGCTCAGCGGAAGAAATGAACCGGTCCGGATTCACCGGGGGATAAGGACGGTAGTATGGATACATGCTGGCACCTCTTTTCTAATTATGTATAAGGAAAAGGCGCACCTCTTCCTTATTCGATATCCAAATACCGGGTATCCTGACTCATGCGCGGCGTCGTGACGCGTAGGATATCCCCTTCAAGCGATGCCTTCGTGTGCGCTTTTGAAATCGTAAAAGGAAGGCTGACGTAACGCTCGACTTTCTGCAGAGACTGTTCTTGATTGAACGAGCCGGTCGCATCATCCAACACTTCTTTTTGAATCGATTTCTCGGCTGCGATTCTTAACTGCGAGCCCAGCACTTCAATTTGGATTTCATTTCGGTCGTACCCCGGCAGATGAGCTTCGACAACCACTTCCCGGTCCGTTTCGTACATATTGATATCGATACTTGAGAAAAAATCACGGATTTTACTCATGGACTGGTTCATGTACGTATCCATCGCACGTACGATGTCATAAAACGAATCATCAAAGAGTTGAAGGTCTTTCCTTGATTTCATTTCGGGTCCCCCATCACCTGTTTTTACTACTATATGCTGGGCACCCATTTTCGTTATCGATTCACTGCCATTGCTTTCTCTCTCTATTCCTGTCACACTAGGACAGGGAATTATAAAAGGAAAGCGCAGGTGATGAACGTGGTAGAAATCCGATTTTCATCCTTGGACAATGACGACATGGCAAGAGGCGTCTTTGCGACAAAAGACTTCAAAAAAGGTGAGCTCCTTCACCAGGCCCCCGTCATTCCATATCCCAACGAAGAACACGAACACATCGAGAAAACGATGCTCAGCGACTATGCATTCGAATATGGTGAAAACCACAGCGCTTTCGTACTAGGTTACGGCATGATGTTCAACCATTCCTACGAACCGAACGCGGAATACCGCATCAACTTCGAGCAGCATACGTTTGATTTCTATGCTTATCGTGACATCAAAAAAGATGAGCAGATCTTCATTAACTACAACGGCGACGTCGATATAGAAGATCCATTATGGTTTGACCAGGAAGAAGAATAAACGTCTTTTGATGAGGAAAGGGTCCGGCATTTTGCCGGACCCTTTGTTTGTTCCTATTCATCGCTTTCCAAGCCAACAAGGCTGTACAGCAAACTGATCGCTAAGAACAAATATTTGTTCATTACACAGGTTATGTACAGGATGAAATCATCGGAAATGACGAAAAAACTTTAGAATAAGCGGTTATAATGGCCTCGCTCCACTTCGTTTTCTTCAGATGCTAATTGCGACAGCTGGTCTTTTAAATCACTCTTCAATTCATAAAAGTAAACGCCGCTGAAATCAAAAATCGAGCTGTTTTCATAAAAAGTAAACTGCACTTTATGACCTTGCTCCTGTGTGAGAACACTTACTTGATAGCGATCTCCAGCTTCCTGTATATTCTGGAAGGGATAGCGTTCCATAAAAGGTTTTTCTTCTGCTTCATCTACAATCCGAATGACATGTTTAATAAATTCCTTATCCTCGACCCGATAAGCTTTCGTATCTTCGCCATGAACTCTTTTTTCAATAAGAAGAAAAAGGGGCTCAGGAAAATCCTGATAATCATAGAATTTCAAGTTGTGATCTGGCCCTGCATTAGGCAGGTATAAATAATTCATTTTAAAGTGTAGAAAAATAGACGCCACTATGATGGCAAGCAAAATGGCAGGTATGTAGAACCTTTTCTTCAACAAATCGACCTCATCCCCCTTTCCTGTTCCACATCCTACCATAGACAAAGGTCAATGAAAATCACCCAGCAGAAAAAGACCGAACCTTGTTTGATCCGGTCTCAGTTTCTTATTCCTTTACGAAAACTTGAAGCGTCCTACCTGGTTGGTCAACTCCATCGCGAGATGACTGAGCGTTTGAGCAGACGATGCGATTTCTTCCATCGAAGCGGATTGTTCTTCTGCAAGTCCCGCAACGGCTTGGGTCTGTCCAGTGGCCGCTTCGGATAGTGCGTGCACCTCCTGAAAAGCGCCGGTGACGTGTCCGGTTCCAGCAGCCATTTGTTCGGATACCGATGAGAGCTCCTGGACTTGTGCCGCTACATCCTGGGTGGAGGATAAAATATCTTCGAACACGGAGCGGGTCGCCTCCATCGCTGTTACTCCCTCCCCGACGCCTCTCGTCACGAGGTCAATTTTATCAACCGTAGAAGATGTATCCGCCTGGATAGACTTCACAAGCTCTGCGATTTGACCCGCGGATTTGTTGGACAACTCAGCGAGCTTCTTCACTTCGTTGGCGACGACCGCAAATCCCTTGCCGTGCTCCCCTGCACGAGCGGCTTCGATGGATGCATTTAAGGAAAGCAGGTTGGTCTGCTCTGAAATTTCGGTGATGGTTGTCACAATCGTGCTGATCTCGGCTGACCGCTTATGAAGAGTTTGAACCGAAACGGATGTCTCTTGAACATTCTTTTCAATCGACTTCATTTGATTCAGCGACTTGGTGACCGATTGTTCGCCCTCTTTTGCTTTCTCAGACGTTCGCTGTGAAGCATCAGCGACGGAGTGACTAGACGAGGCGACGGTTTCAATGCCACGATACATCTCGGCGACAGCTTCGTTGCTCTGTTCAATTCGCTTCAGCTGCCCATCTGCACCCGCAGCAATTTCATCAACAGAAGTCGTCACCTGCTGTGTAGCGGTGCTCGTCTGCTCCGAACTTGCCAACAACTGTTCAGATGAAGCCGCGACATTCTCACTCGCTTCCCTCACCGTCTTCAGCAATTGACGTAAATTGTTTGTCATTTCATTAAAATTGGTCGAAAGAAAGCCGACCTCATCATTAGTTGTGACATCAATCAGCTCAACATCCAGATCTCCTTGTGATATCATCCGGGTTGATTCGGCTAACGTCTTCAGAGGTCTTAGTTTACGGTACAATAGTATAAAGGTAGTCATGATGACGAGAAGAACCAAAATGGACGAAGCGATTGTGACGAGGAAAGCTGTTGTCACCTGTCCTTCCGCATCCTCCACCAAGGCAGTCGTCCACTGATCGAGCCCATCATTGAAGGAAGCGATTGGAGCCGCTATTTTGTCCTTCCCCTCTTGATATCTCTGACCGAACACAAGCGAACGGGCTTCTGTCAGGTCATTTTGATCTACCGCCGCCATCGCCTGTTCTTCCAACGCGATCAGTTCGTTCGAGTTCTCCCCTGCCTCTGCTACGAGATTCAACAATCTGTCCGGAACGTTCAGCGCTTCCAGCTCGCTCACCACACGTTCCCGCGTCTTCGTTTCTTCGACTTCTGTCCAGTAATTATCATAGTGGACCTGTTCACCGAACTGCGTGTAGGCGCGGACTTCATTCGTCAGGTAATCGGATGCTCCCTGCATCTCGACTGCAAGTCCCAATGCTTTCTGGCTGACTTGCTGTGCCTGTTGCTCATCTTGCATATTTTCGAACAAGGAATACATGGACCAGCCTACGATGAGGAATAACAGAGTTGTAATTATGGCTGTCACTTTTAGAATGGTGTTCAATTTCATAAAAAGCGACCCCTCTCACTAATTATGTATGACTACTTACTTAGTCCTCATGTCGGTCCAATCAGTCATTCACCCGGAAGCTAAGAAGCCCTCATACCTTATGCTCATTCTAATCGAATTTGAAAACGTTTTCAATTATTCTTTTCATCTATACCTAGTCTTTTTTTCACACCAAATCGCTATCTTACAATATTTTTGTGGTAGGATGAATGAAAAGAAGCTCGTGAGGCGGTGGGAAAAATGAATTGGTTTGATCCTTATACTTTTCTTCTGACGTTAATCGGAATAAGCGGCATTTTTCTTGCCGTGGCGCTGCTCAGCCCTCCAAGAAGGCTATCCAGAACCCTTTTATCCATTACAGCCGGTCTATCAGGAGTGTTTGTCCTTCTTACTGTAATGGAACTTATTGTGACAGACCTTGAAGTGATGATCGCTCTTCGGAATGTCCAGCAGATCTCGCTCATTACGGCCCCCGTATTTTTGTTAGGGTACGCGCGGGAGCTTTATCAGGAAACCCCACGAAAAACGATTCGATTACTTTCCCTATTGTTAATTCCCTCTGCCATTGACATCAGTCTGATTTTCACAGACCATATCCATGGCTGGATGAGGAACGGCATCACAACAGTGGAGGTATGGCATTATACGGAAGTAGCGATTGACTCCACATACTTGAATGCCTTCTTTGGCACGTATCCTTTCGTGCTGTCGATCATCACCATCTTCATCCTGCTACGGAATATGCTTGATGTGCCAAAACAGTATCGTAGGACACATTGGTTGTCAGCTCTTGTGATTGCATTGCCGATTGTCTCGATCTTATCGCTTCCTTTTCTTCCGTTCGAAATCCCGGGTCCATTCGCTCTTTCCTACAGTTCTATGGCCCTCTTCTTAATCCTTATGAACAAAAAAAGGGACTTCAACGTCGTCTGGCCGGTCTCCCGCCAGCAGGTGCTCGAGAACCTATCGGAAGGAATTTTTCTTATCGATCAAAAAGGAAAAGTAATTGAAATCAATCACGCCGGTTATCAATTAGCAAAGCAAATATTCAACCTTCCGCACGAGCAGTCGGAAATGATTCAAAAATCGGCAGACTCTCTATTCGAGGAGTTCACGCCCCTTCTTCAGTCACTCGATCAGGGGATTGAAACGTCTTTCGAATTCTCAAAGAACGACTATTATATAAATGTGTCGATTACCCCGCTAGGAAAGAAGTCGAATCACCTCAGACTTGTCGTATGGAAGGACGTCACCTATCAAAAAGAAATTGAGCACAAGCTTCAGGAACTGGCCGAGATGGACGGCTTAACGAGATTGACGAATCGCCGCGCGTTTATCTCAACCTTCCATGAACATCGTCAAGAGCATAAGTGCTTCGTCCTCCTCGATATTGACCACTTCAAACTATTTAACGATTCTTATGGTCATGTCGTTGGAGATAAAGTACTCGTCTTTGTTTCTCAGCTCATGAAGCATCACTTCCCTGAAGACATTCTCACACGTCTTGGCGGAGAAGAGTTCGGCATCCTCTCACGAAAGGACTGTGATACAATCGTTCCGCAGATTGAAGCGTTTATGACGGAGCTGAAAGAAAGTACCGGACTCATCGATCAAGATATCAGGGAAAGTGTGACGGTGAGCGTCGGCATTTATGAATCAAGCCCGGAAGACTCATTCGAAAAAGTCTACGAAAGAGCAGACAAAGCGATGTACACCGCAAAACTCGGAGGGCGAGATCGTATTTTTTACCAAACGACTTCATAGAATAAGCCGCCACTCTATTCGAATGGCGGCTTATTATTTGTATGCATGACAGCTGATCAATGAGAAAGACCGCTTCCTTCGTAAAGCGCTTCAGCCTCCATATCCGTCCAATCTCTCACAGAAACATCCGGATGTTTTTCCAAGTAGCCATCCATGATGGCATACCCGATTTTATACTGGGAATACTGCTCCAGCTCCTTTTCACGGTCTCCGAAATGAAAGGCGTTGATGATACGCCGTGCTTTTGTATCGGGATTCTTACGGAAGATGTCCCAGGCTGCTTGTTCTTTGTTGTCTGTGTAGAAGGCCAATGAGAGTGGTGGTTCAATCTCAGGGTAAACCTTCTCAGAAAAGATCTCTGCCTTGCCTTCTATTAAGGCTGCATCCATCAACGTCTCGTCTTTGTAAGAATAACCCTCCAGCGTAACCGTGTGATGATATTCATGAGCGACCGCCAGCTTCAGAGCTCCCTCCTCGAAATCGGGATGCAACTGCAGGACTACTCGTTGGTCATCGTACGTAAACCCCGTCACGTTTCCTCCAGCTCTCAACGCGAGTGGATAATCGGGATTGAAAAGAAATACATGGTACACCTTCTTCCCTTCACTCGGGAGCACCCCTGCTGATTTTCGAATGGATTCTTCTATAAGAGAACGGATTTCTCCTTTTTGACTAACCAGTTCATTCACATGCTCTTCCAGACGATCGATTTGGGTGGGGGCTTCAAATTCTAAAATGTCCGTTTCTTCATAGCCCTTTCCTTCTCCGAACGATTGAATGCGGAATGGCTCCACAACGTGACGCTTAAAGGCGTTCTCAAACCCGCTCTCCTTATCCTTTCTATCTTCTATGTACGAGCGATAGTTTTCAAAATGAAACTGAACCTCAAATTCCTGTCCACCGACAGTGAAAGAATCAGGGTCTTTCGGTGCTGTCTCCCCCTCCTCAGAACACGCGGTTATGACAATTAAAGCAAGCAATATGTATACCATTCTTCTCAAAGAACCACCTCCTGTACCCTATCCTACGAACTCAGAATGGATTACGTTTCATTTTTTTACAAATTTATCTTTATACATATGACAAGACATAACCTTCGTCTTTATTCCATGAGTCTGATAAACTAAATGTACTAGTTTTAATCAAAGGAGAATGAAACTTTATGAGCAGTCCTATGTTACATACATCCCCGTCACTTACGCCTGAACAACTACTAAATGCCTACCAGCAAATCATCCCTGGCATTCAGTCGATGATGCCGGATATTGCGATCGGGCTTACAGATACCGAGAAATGGCTTGCCTATATCCCAAGTTCCAAAATCAACCTCAATGTCGAGGTCGGCAAAAGAATCAATCCTGATGAACCGCTCGCTGAGTGTATTGCACACAATAAGTCGATCCGTACAGAAGTGGATCCGCAGTTCTTCGGCTTTGCCTTCACAGGACTCGCATCCCCGATTGTTATGGATGGAAACGTGATTGGCGCTGTCGCGATCCAGCTCCAGGAACAAAGCGAAAAAGAACTGCTATCCATTTCAGATCAAATTGTCCATTCATTAAACGACGCAAGCAAAGGGGTAACCGATATAGCATCAGGTGCAGAACGGTTATCGGACGCATCAGATACGCTTCAGAAACAGTCCAGACAAGCTGTTAAAGAGATGGATCAAACCGGTGAAGTCCTAACATTTATCAAACGGATTGCCGATCAGACCAATCTGCTCGGCTTGAATGCTTCCATTGAAGCCGCACGTGCAGGAGAATTCGGACGTGGTTTTGGAGTCGTAGCCGATGAAATAAGGAAACTATCGAACGAAACAGTCGAATCTACAGAGAAAATCCGCGTGACGCTTGAGAATATTCACAAATCGATGGATGCCATCAACCACTCCATTGAGAAGGTCGTATCTGTAGGAAAAGAACAGGCCGCTTCGACTCAGGAAATTAGTGCGTTCATTGAAGAAATTGAACAAAAGAGTAAAGAATTGAACGACTATGCCAATGAACTGCTTTAGAATAAAATGCTACATGCAGAGAACCCCCGTATTCGCCATAAGAATACGGGGGTTCTTTTTTATGATGCTTCCTTCGTTTTGTGTTGATCAAACCACTCTGAGATTTCTTGTAGATGCTCTTCAAAGTGTTGAGTCAGGATGTGGTCGTCTTCGGGGTACTCGACATATTTGTAACCCGCACCGGCCAGCTCCAACTTTCGGGAAAGTTCCCGGGCATGAGAAACCTCAATCCGCCAATCAGCTGTTCCATGCAGAATCAGTGTCGGCACGTCCAGCTCATCCGCCCAATGGACCGCAGACCTCTCGATGTACGCTTCTTCATTTTTTTCAGGAAAACCGACAAGTTCCACTAATACTCGTTTCATGATATCTCCTCTTTGCTCATATAGAGCAGTCAAGTCAGAGGGACCGGCCACTACCGCTACAGCATCGAGGTTCATGTCTTCTTTCACTGCGAGATAGGTCATCATACCCCCGCGGGATCTGCCGAGCATAAAGGTTTGATCGAGGTCCGCCTCTGGTAGTTCTCCCGCCACCTCAGCCAAATTCAACATATCCTTTACGTCCGCTCCTCCAAACTCGTCTTCTCCCTCTCCACCTTCTGTTCCCCGGTATTGGGAGGCTAACACCAGGTAACCTTGATCGGCCCAGTAGGTCAAGTACCGTAGTGTCTGCTCGCTGATGCTCCCGAATTGTTTGTTTCCACCCCTGTTATAGTATAAAACCGGCAGCTTCCCTTCATGATCCTCAGGCTTCACGATGTAGCCTGTTATGTTCAAGCCATCACTTTTATAGGTCATCCGTTCTGTCACCGTATCTGGATAGGGGGTTTCATATGTAATCGTCTCTCGATCGACAATCTGTTTGGGCTCAGGTTCGGTTGAACAAGAGACAAGAATAGAAATCATGCAAATCAAGATGATTGTTTTACATGCTGCTTGTATCAATTCCAGCGCTCCTTTCCTGTGATTGAGCGGAGTTCTTGATCGAATCGAGGATCGATTGTTCAGACATATCCTCAGATAGTAGCCTTTCCCCATCGATTCCGAGCACATCTGATGGGACCCACCATCTCTCCAACGATTCTTCCCCGAACTCATGCTTTTTCTCCCTCAATTGATGACGCCGTACCGTTTCTTCAAAGGGCAGGTCAAAATAATAGAGGCATGCTCTTCTATGAAAGGATTCGACCAATTGATGGATCATATCACCATATAGAGAGCGATTCAGGATGCCTTCTAAAATGACCACTCGGCATTTGCCTTTTCCATATTCCACAGTCTGCCGAATCAGTTCGATCGCAGGGTTTCCTTCTCTGTCCTTCACATGGAGCATATCTCTTCTGATGACGTCCTGAGAAACAAGCAAGGTCCCTCTGCCGAAATAGGCTTGAAGCTCTCGGGCAATCGTCGTCTTGCCGCTTCCTGAGTTTCCTCTCAGCACGATTAATGTCGTTTCAAACTCATTCACTCTTACACCTCTGTCTACAATCGATCTTCATCGTCCAAGAAGATCCCGAATCGTCCACTACGATGAAGCCCAATTTCTTGTATAAAGCGAGAGCCTTTTCATTTGCGGAGTCTACACTTAATGACAACGCTGGGCGCCCTTCTTCCTGCGCCGCTTGAATCAATCGTTTCATCAAGGCTTCCCCAAGCCCCTTGCCACGGGCAGTGTCCGTAATCGCGATTCCGAGCTCCGGGGTCTCCTCATCAATGAAGCCATACCCCTTCTCTTCCTCAGGAAACAGACGGTACCATGCCGCACCCACAGGGAGTCCGTTCCCGTCATAGGCAAAGAAGGCTTTGTCTCCGGGTTTCCCCCAGTGCTTGCTGTACTTTATTAAATGGGGTTCCCTCAACAGCTTCTGTTTCTCTGGCTTGTTATCCGGCATATAAATCGCTTCATAAATCATATCGGTCAGAAAATCAATATGGCCGTCGGTACATTCACTTTCTCTTATTTCAGTCAAAACATCCACCACCTTCATTTCAAATAAATCTTTGCACCTCTACTCTTCTGCTTCATCCGCTGATCTGTTTTCAACTCGTACCATGTCACCGTCATCCCATTCGTACCATGAAGTAAGAACTTCCTCTCCCCCGTCAACTGTGTACCAGACGAGGTATTGATCTTGATAGGAATCGATCTGCTTAATGGAGACGGCTTCCTCTCCAAGCGTTTCTTCTACGGCATCTTGTACCGCTCCCTGAAGCCTTGATTCTTGCATGACCATGGCAGATGCTCCAATAAAAAGAAGAAACAACAGAACAAGGACAACTTTATCACTTGTGCTTGTTTGCAATCGGCGGACTCTGTTGAACCAGAAAACTTTCAACGCAAGGGCTGATACTAATAGAAATGTTAGCCCGAAGAACAGATATTCAATCGGAACTTGAAATGCCCATCCTAAAGCCAGGACAAGCAGGTAACCGATGATAAAAATGAGAACCTTTTGAAATTTGTATTGATGATCGTCAAAGATGACGTCGAACCACTTCCGCTTCATTTCCATCTCTCCTTACAACCCTGTTACTTATTATGTACGTTCGATTTGTCAGAAAGTTTCATTTATGGTGAACCCCCTGCGGATTATCACGAACTGCTTGAGGGTATATCTGAAATGGAACGTTGAATACAAGGAGGAGTTTATTTGTCATACACGGTTATTACAGGAGCAAGCGCAGGAATTGGTTATCAAACGGCACACGCATTTGCTGAAAGAGGAAAGAACCTTCTACTTACTGCGAGAAGAGAAAATGTGCTGCTTTCGCTGAAAAAAGAGCTCGAAGAAACGCATTCCATCGAGGTTCATGTTTTTCCAGCCGATTTATCGGAGACAGAGCAGGTGTACGACTTTTATCAAAAGCTTGAAGACTTCGAACTCGAAACGTTCATCAATAATGCAGGGTTCGGACATTACAATCCCATCACCAACCAGGAGCTACCAAGAGTTGAAAAGATGCTGAGAGTCAACAACGAAGCATTGACCATTCTTTCAACCCTCTTTGCAAAAGATTACGCATCTGTAGAAGGCACACAGCTCATCAACGTTTCTTCCAACCTGGGATACAATGTGATCGAAGGCTCTGTCACCTATGCCGCAACGAAATTTTACGTCAGCGCCTTCACGGAAGGACTGGCACAGGAGCTCACCTCCTCCGGATCATCAATGAAAGTGAAAATCCTTGCCCCTGCAGCGACGGAAACCGAATTTGCGAAACATGCCGCTGATGTCGACCAGTTCAATTACGAGGAAAACTTCAAACAATATCATACATCAGTGGAAATGGCTCAGTTTATGATGGCGTTGTATGACAGTGATCTAACCGTCGGAATCGTGGATGGATCATCGTACGAATTCCAGCTGAGAGGGCCGATCTTCCCTTACATTTCTAAATGAGGACGCTTCCCAGCGTCCTCATTACTTTGTTCACTCATACCAGCGCGGCTTCATTCTCGAGAATCCGTCATGGTCATCCATTATGACATACAACCGGTCGACCATTTCCTCAAGTCCATTCGGGTCATGACGCTGACACCAGACGACAGATGAGAACAGGACCATCGCAGCATAAACCGCATATAATCCCCAAAACTCTTCAGGCACTTCGCCTTGGAAATACCCGTTGATCTGCCCGGTTGAGAATGGAACACTTTCTTCCCGTTGAAATATTGCTACTTTGACAAAATCGTGATAAGGATCGCCCCAATCGGCATTGTCGAAGTCGATCGCACAGACGTATTTTCCGTTTCGTGTGATGATGTTCCCCAGGTGAAAATCATCATGCTGGAAGGTATTCGGACGACCTTTCAACAAATGTCTTTTCCTCTCGATAAATTGCATGATTTCTTCGTCATGCTCAATCTTAATGGAGCCTTTCTTGTATGCACGCAAGTACCTTTCATGCTTTTCCATCGCCCTCTTATACCAGCTCTCTGTTGTTGGTGGAGCTGATACTTCATGCATCAAAGCCAGCTGTGATCCAGCTTCTTCGCCAAGCTTCCGTTGATCTTTTTCCGAAAGGGTATGAATGATTTTTCTGCCGTCCTCCCCCACGATATAGGGATACACAATATAAACCATCCCTAGATTCTTCAATACTCCATGCTCGACGATTTTCGACGTTTTGGCAGAGGTTTCTGCGACCCTTTGAATCGTACGAACCTGATCCTTCACTACCTCCGCTCTCTCAATCCCACATAATTGAATGACCCACGTTCCGTCCGTATTACGAGCTAAGTACTTGTCCTGATTTGAAAACCCTCCCTCGAGTTTTTCAAAAGTCGTCGTCTCTGTAAAAACTTCGACGTGCTCTTTCCAAAAATTAAAATCCATCATGTTTCTCCCCTTTCTTTTTATAAATCCATACTCATTCGAGATACTATTTAGAGAAAGGAGTGACTGATCTATGGCACAGGGAAACAAAAAATTATCCAAAAAGAACGCCCAGCAGCATGACCGAAAAGAAGAGAAACAACCACGGAAATCAAGAGCTTAACATGTAACCGCATAAAAGGCTGTCCTGAACGAGGACAGCCTATCTTTTTCATCATCACTTTCATTTTTTCCATATAACAGAAACTAATGGGAAGGTGAACAGTTGAAGGACTTCCAAATATTCTATATTGTGCTCGGTTCTTAAATTGGATTGAACAGCTTTTATCGTTTAGTGAAGGCGCTCCGAATAAAAGCCGGGTCGTAAACCGGCTTTTGTTCTTATCTATTCCAGCGGCCCTGCAAGGCTATTTTTACCGCCCAGACGTGATGCTCATGCCACAGCGCTTCGACTTCACTTACCTGTAACCATGAAATACAGTGATCCGGCTCCAAGTCTCTTCGTTTTCTTTCCAATAAGGAAGCTGAGTAAAAGTGCGCATCACTGTACAATGGTTCTCCCGTCAAAGAATGAAAATAGCTTCCTGCTCTACCTATGTATGCTTTTACAGCTATCTCGTATCCGGTCTCTTCCACGAGCTCTCTCTGAAGACATTGAACCAAATCCTCTCCGTCTTCAAGGCCACCACCAGGAAGGAAGAAGCCTCGATTATTCACTTTTACTGTCATCACTTCACTTCCATCCTCGTTTAGAATGACAGCATATGCCCCTTCCCGATTTCTATATTCCGTGTCTGGGAGCGGTTTTCCGAACTCCTGATCCACTTGATCCTCCCCCTTCCTATTTACTCTTTCTGACCATGAAATCTCGGCTTGCTGAAATACGCCCCCACAAGCATGAAAAATAGTGCGGCTAAGACGCCTATCGCTTCCTGACTGACAACAACGGAAACCGGTATGCACAATGCCGCTATAATGAAAAAGATTCTCATCAGCATAGCTGAACCTCCTGTCTGATCGATTCTAAAGCTTCGGTCCTTGTGAGTGGTCGCGTCCTTTTGAAAAGTAATGGTAAAAGGCGAGCTCAAATATGAGAAACGCTACAATCCCCGCTCCTATATAAGGAGAAGGAGAATCAACCGTAAATAAAAAAACCATAGCTGCCACAAATACCACAAGGCCGATGCCGACAGATACTTTCAAATAATGGCTCACTGAGTTCCTCCTATCAGCTGCTTTCTTCTTTTTACGGATTCCAAGTCGGTTTTGTTTCAAAAACAACATGGTAATGGATTTTTATAGCAATGAATGAACGGCTGCGGTAATGAGCTCCGGCTTATCCAAATGAATATCGTGCCCTGCCCCTTCGGCCTTCACATATTCGGAATGTGGAAACATATCATATTGCTCCTCGATTAAATTCTGCCACACTTCTTCGATGATTTCCGCTTCTTTCTTTTGTAACCCTTCTTCACGGACCATTTCTGAAATGGACACATCCTGATCTCTGCCGATGACGACAGCAGGACAATACGACACGCGACTTTCAATTTGAACGTCAGACTTCACGAAATCCGTGAGCATTTCTTCATAAACAGTTTGATACATCAGTGGATTCGTCATGTATTCCTCTATGTCTTGCTTCTTTCCGGAGGAAGTTACCTGCAACAGTGATTGAATCCAGCCTCTCATTTCTTCCTTTAGTTGTTCCTTGGAGTACACTGCATACTGCCTGCACTTTTTCAACCATGCTTCGGTGCTGGCTTCGTCTTCTCCTTCGACCTCAACCTCCTCCAGTCGGAACGCATCAAAAGCCGTGGCATCGGCCAATAGGATTCCACCAGCTGCATCTGGATTATCGATTGCAAACTGCTGAACGATCAACCCACCGTATGAATGACCGACGAGTATGGGGGAGTGTAGATCTAACTGATCGATTAGTGCTTTTAGATCTTTTGAGCTTTCAAACCTATCCCTCCATTTTTCTCCCTTTTCACTTCTTCCAGTTCCCGCTCTGTGATACACAATGACCTTCGCTGTTTTTGACAACTCTTCGCACAGCGGTTCCCATTCCGCTATCGAACTGATCATACCAGGCTGGATTACGACAGGGGTCCCACTTCCCTTCATCCAGACGTCTAAGGAACGACCTCCAATGTCGACAAGCTTTCTCATGCGCATTCTCTCCCCTCTGACTTCAAGGTCCTCTGATGTCATTGGACCACAATTTTTACCAAGATCGCAATCAAAATGTGAACAAAATGTTTCAAAATGCGAAAACTCGGAAAAATAGATAGGGACGGTGAAATGAAAACTCCTCGTCACATCAAGGGATTTACGTGATGCAAGCCTATTTTTGAATAAAATTTGAACAAATTGTGTCCAAAAGTTGAATTTTCTGTTACAATAAAAGTAACAAAAGATAACGCTTACATTAATTACATGATAGAGAAAAAAGGGGTTGTTGTTGATGGGTATTATTTTGATGTTCATGCTTTTGTCTACGGTCACACCATTCTTATTCATTAGACTTAGGAAGCCATCTATGGCCCTTGCACAAACGGTTCTTTTAGTCGGCATGTGGGTGTATTACTTCCAAGTTCTGTTCTTCACTGTACCAGTAGCTTTCTCACCAACATGGATTATGTTTTATTTAGGACTTGTCGGTGCTTGGGTTGCCTGGGTTATGTTTATCATCACGACGGTTGAAGAAAGCCCTGCCTTTAAAGAAACCATTAAAGATATGGTCAAATCCTAACACTTTACAAATACAAAAAAGCCCTCTCTTCTTCGGAAGAAAGGGCTTTTTATTTATGGGCTCGAAATGTTCATGAAGCCTTGTTAGCTGCTAAAAACGGCTCCATGACGAGTTTTGCTTACTGCTCTTCAGGCTGAATGCGGAACAATTGAATAACCGCTTGTACAAACGCAAGCGCCGTAATAACCAGGAGCAACACCTTCGGCTCATAAGAAGCGTACAAATAACCACTCAGGGAGAATGCTGTCAATATGACACAAAGAACGAATCCGACTAGATGCTTCCAAGACCACCCTACAGATGATCTGTTTTTCTCAAGTTGCTTTTGTTCCATGTTCATTCTCCTCTTTTGTGATTTATTCGCCGTGATTACTATGCTCTTCGTGCTGTTCGTTACCGCCGTGGTCGCCACCATGCATATCACCGTGGTCAAACCCGAAGGACATCGTGAATAGTGAGCCTGCGACAACGATTGCAGCGAGTGCAAAACCGTGGAACATCATATTCCATGGAACGTGCCCACCGCCGCTTGATTTTTCTGTAATGTGCATGAACATGAACAATTGAACTCCCGCCTGCAAGAAGGCAAGAACAAAAATGCTGATGATTATCCACATGGTAGGCAGCGCTGAACCGATAACGGCCCAGGCTGCAATAAGTGTCATGACAAGCGACAGTAGAAATCCTATAACGTGTTGAGTTGGGACTTTCTTATTTGTATCTGCCATATTAAAGCACCATCCCTGTGAGGTAGATACCTGTGAAAATAAAGATCCAAATGACGTCAAGGAAGTGCCAGTATAAGCTGACAACAAAGAACTTACGGCTTGTGACATTCGTCAGGCCACGTTGCTTCAGTTGGATCAGCAGACAGATGGCCCAGCCAATTCCAAGCGTAACGTGAAGCCCGTGGGTCCCAGCTAAGACAAAGAACGCTGACCAATAAGCACTGGAAGGAAGCGTCGCTCCCTCATGTACATAGTGGTTAAATTCATAGATTTCCAGTCCAAGGAACCCAAGCCCTAGAACAAGCGTAATGATCAGCCACGTAGCCAATCCTTTTGCATTTCCTTTTCTCATTTCATGTACAGCAATCCCACAAGTGAAACTACTCGTCAGCAATAAGAAGGTCATGACAAGGGTCATCCCTACCCCTGATTGGAACAGTTCACTAGGAGCAGGCGCATCAGCTGTACGTCCGAACAGCACGGCATACGTCGCAAACAGTGTTGCGAAAAGAACGACCTCGGCACCAAGAAAGATCCAGAATCCTAGGATCCCCATCCTACCTTCTTGTGAACGGTATTCTAATGGTCCTGATTTTAATTCTTCTGCAGCCATCTTATAACCCCCTTGCCTTACGCTCGGTGCGTTTGATTTCGTCTACTGGAACATAATAGCCGTCATCATAGTCAAAGGAACGATAGATCATGCTGCCGACTGCAAGAAGCAAGCCGACGATGGCTAACGGAATCCATTCAAAGATGAGGGCGAAGCTGGCGAAGGCCAGGAAGCCCATCATAATGATCGGTTGTCCAGTATAGCTCGGCATGTGGATCGGCTTCAATTTCTTCTCATCGAAGGTTGTCTTTCCTTCTTCTTTCATACGTACGTATGGATCGATTTCATCAACATACGGTACGGTTGCAAAGTTGTAGAACGGTACCGGTGTCGTAGTCGACCATTCAAGTGTACGGCCGTGTCCCCAAGCGTCACCTGTTTTCTCACGCTCGCTGTAACGGTAGCTGTAGTAGATGTTGAAGACGAATACAGCAAAACCAGCACCCATTCCGAATGCACCGACTGTAGAAATGACGTTAAGCGGCAGCCATTCGGCAATGTTTGTTACGAACAAACGACGCGGCATTCCGTCCAGTCCAAGGAAGTACTGCGGGAAGAAGCAGACGTGGAAGCCGATTAAGAACAACCAGAATGCCCATTTTCCGATTCGTTCGTTCATCTTGTGACCGAACATTTTCGGATACCAGTACACGAGACCAGCGAAGCAGGCGAATACTGTACCTGCGATCAATACGTAGTGGAAGTGCGCAACCAGGAAGTAGGAGTTGTGGAACTGATAGTCGGCTGCTGCCATTCCAAGCATTACCCCTGTCACTCCTCCTAAGATAAAGCTAGGGATAAACGCAAGTGACCATAACATCGGCACTGTAAATTCAATTTTCGATTTATATAAGGTTCCGAGCCAGTTGAATATCTTAACTCCGGTTGGAACCGCAATTAACATTGTGGATACAGAGAATACAGAGTTAACGAATGCACCCGCTCCCATGGTGAAGAAGTGGTGTACCCATACGATAAAGCTGAGAAGGGCAATGATGATCATTGACCAAACCATCGCACTGTATCCGAACAGGCGTTTTTTCGCAAATGTTGCAATGACCTCGGAAAAGATACCGAAGGCAGGGAGTATGACAATGTAAACTTCCGGGTGACCCCACATCCAGAAGAGGTTGGCCCACATCATCGGAAGTCCTTCCCCTGTCAGGGTAAAGAATTGAGAACCGAAAATACGGTCAATTGTAAGTAGTGCAAGAGCTACCGTAAGAATCGGGAAAGCAAATACGATGATGAAACATGTTACAAGCGTCGACCATGTGAAGATCGGCATGTGGAACAGTTTCATTCCAGGTGCACGCATCTTCAGTATGGTCACCATCAAGTTGATTCCCGTAGCCAATGTACCAATACCAGAAAGCTGAAGTCCCATCAGGTAGAAGTTCTGACCTGGTCCCGGACTCATCGCCGCTCCGGCAAGTGGTGTATAACTTGTCCATCCGGCATCAGGTGAACCCCCGATTACGAATGAAATGTTGAACAACATCGCTCCTAAGAAGAACGACCAGAAGCTGAGTGCGTTCACAAATGGAAACGCGAAGTCACGAGCTCCGATTTGCAATGGAACAATGATGTTCATAAGACCAATCAAGAACGGCATCGCCATGAAAATGATCATGACCGTTCCGTGTGTTGTAAAGATTTCGTTATAGTGCTGGGCATTTAAGAATTCCAAGCTTGGAAAGGCAAGCTGCATTCTCATCATTAAGGCGTCGGCTCCTCCACGGAACAACATCACTAACGCACTTAAGATGTACATAATACCGATTTTTTTGTGGTCGACGGTTGTCAACCATTCACGCCACAGCCAACCCCAGCGCTTGAAATATGTCAAAAGGAAAATGATTGCGGCCGAAACGAGCGCGATGGAAACCATTCCCGCATAAATCAGGGGTTCGCCTGTGACAAAGAATTCATCTAAAGCCATTGATCTTCACCTGCTTTCTTAATCGAATGTTTCCTGACGTTCAATGTCTTCAGGATATAAGTGGAGCTTCGCATCATAAAGCTCACGGAAGTTTTCAATCGTGTAGCCCATGCCTTCGTTCGTATGGTGCTTCACATAATCCAAGTGTGTAGAAGAAAATGCCGTTTTTTCCGTTAAGCCCGGCTTCAATAACTCATCGTATTGTTCTTGAGTCAGCTCTGGTGATTCGGTTTGAATCTCTTCTACCCATGCGTTGAAGTCTTCTTCCTCCTCCGCATGAACCTTGAACGTTTGGAAGGCAAATCCTTCTCCGTTGAAGTTCGAGTTACGACCATCGTAAACGCCGACTTCATCGGCTTGAAGGTAAAGCTTCGTCATCATACCGGCCATATTATACTTTTGTCCACCAAGAGCTGGAATCCACAGTGCTGTCATCGCATCAGCTGAAGTCAGCTTGAACTCGATCGGACGATCGGTTGGTATGTGAAGATAGTTCACCGTTTCGATATCCTGCTCTGGATAGCTGAAGAACCATTTCCAATCCGCTGTCGTAGCGTGTATCACAAGTGGTTCTTCAGTTGTTTGGTTCTCTGTAACCGGTGGTTTTTCGAGATCAAACAACGTCGTAACAGTAGGTATTGATAATAGAGTGACAATAATGATAGGTATAACTGTCCAAACAATCTCGATCATCGTGTTTCCATGAAGATTCGGATCATAATCGCTGTCTTTTCGTCCTGGGCGATCCCTATATTTAATAATCATATAGGCGAAGAGCGCGAAGACGACCACGATAATCCCCAACATGAACCAAAGGGAATACATAATTAGATCATATTGACTTTGTGCAACTGGTCCCTTCGGATTGAGAACAGTCATTTGCCCACATCCGCTTAAAAATACTATTAAACTCAGTGGAAGTAACCCTAACCATTTCGGAAGTGGTTTAGATTTCATTGGGTTTAACCCTCCTAACAAACAATTTTTATATAAGTACGCGATGAAACGTTACAGTACCCACATGGGCTTGATTGATTATATCAAAATTTGTCGCCTGCGAAGCTTTGTTCGTTATTTTGTCATACAATGTTCAAGATTTAATGAAAGTTTAGTCACAAATTATACGCTTTCAAGGAAGATTAAGGGTTTTTGGTTAGTATTTAACTGGGATTTGAGTGGGTTTATAACAATTTATGGTGGGATCACTCCTCAGGCAGCAAGCACAGTGGCACTATGCTCCTTATTCCTTTTACAAAAAAAACAAAACACGATTTCGGCAAATCAAATCGTGTTTTGCTTAAACTTCTCATGTGTCGCCATATTAATGAAGAAAGACGTTCAAGAGTCAAATGGATTTCACCCATATGACAGCCCCCATCGGATGTTCATACGCTATCGGTTCTGAATAGAGCCTTGGATTCTCAAAAATCCATGCGTGCGTATGCTTATAGGGAAGCTCCTCACAGTGTTCTCTTTCGACACAATGAAATGCATGGCTCTCTTTATATGAATCCAAACTCAGCGGCCGACTACCTACGAGGTCGACTTCCCCGTACACATGCCCGGTCCCACTTTTGATCAAGCCGATGGTCCCTCTCGTCTTCGTATTCATGCCTCTGATCTCCCATGTCTTCCTTCCATCTAATATGTAGTCAATCCATGGTGATTTAATGATCAATCCTTTCATATCATTCTCCTCTCTAATCGGTGTACATTGTAATCATATCCATCAACCTATTACGGTCGTCGGTTTCGACTCCTTCAGACAACCTTCCTGCTGCCATAATCGGCGTCCATTGATGGATATCGTGAATATCTACTTCTGAGCCTTTGCAATATAGATCAAGATAACGATCTGCTAACTCTCTGGAAAAAGAAAGATACAGGAGGTACGTTCTGCTGACGTCCGCAAGAGGTGACCCAACTGTGGCATCCACCCAATCGATAATCGTATATTCCGGTTTCGTACAAATAATATTATGCAAATGAAAGTCTCCATGACAAAGCATTCGACCACCAGCCTGAATAGTCAATTTCTCAAGCAGTCTTTCTTTCCTGCTTTCGTCCAAATCGTTCAAAGCCGTGATTTGATTGTGAAGCTTGTCACTCATGCTTTCCAATCCTTCCACTTTCATTGAATGAATCTTCTTCTGTATTTGAATCGATGTGATAAGAAGTTCCTGCTGCCTCTCCGGAGATGCTAAAAACAAATCTCCAAGCGTATCTCCTTGTAAAAACTCCATCTCAATGGCCTGTCTTCCATTGATGGAGGTGATACCGTATACTTCCGGCACCGGAACCCCCATGGAATGCACGAGCGATTGTTTCTCCGCTTCCTTATGTGCTTCTCCATCTGGCAGGTACTCTTTGAAAACCTTCCATATTCTATTGCCCTTTCTAAAAACATCTGCCGTGTTTCCCCTCGCAATATACTCGCCTTGATCCGAACCACTTCCTTTATTCACCCCTACCATGAACAAGGTCCTCCAAGTGTTCTCTTTGTGATCGGTTCCTAAAGACGTCCAGTTCGTCTGCAACCTTCATCGCAAAAGGAGCATAAGCGAAGCCGTTTGCCGTAATGATATGCTGATCGACCTCCACCGGATTCCCTGTGTACCTGCTTCCTTCAAAGACATCCATATGATGTTCATATGTGTGCGGTAGACAAGTGAACGATCGCCCATTGAGAACTCCAGCTTCCCCGAGCCATACAGCTGATGCACAGATAGACGCAATCAAAACCTTATTCTCATCCGCCTTTTGCAGTACATTCAGCACTCCCTCTTCTTTCACGAAATGATCTCCACCAGGAATTACGATTGCTTGATAGTCGGAAACATCGATTTCCTTCAAGGTATGAGTCGGTTCGGTCACCAAACCACCGAGGCTTCTGACCTTTTGATCCTTTACAGTCACTGTATCGACTATAGCTCCACCTACTTTTGACAATAAAAAGAGAGCATGCCCGACTTCGAAATCAGCATAGCCGGGATGCCCTATACATAATACCTTCAATTAGAACCCTCCATTCGATCTTCTCATGATAGAATTCGACAGGATGATTTCATTTCCTCTATTTTACTTTAAAGTGACTCGTACTCGTCTCTAAACTGGCGGACGTTTCCTGAAGTCCTCCTAACGCCGAACGGAGCTGGTTGGAATAGTCCACCTGGCTTTGAACATGCTCATTTACGACGTCCACTTCCTGGTTCAATGCTGATGATGAGTCATTGACCTCAGAGACGGCGTTGACAATTTCGTGGATGCCGTCAGTGATTTCTGTAATTGATTGTGTGATGTCTGAAATCTGACCGACCAGTGACGAGCTTGATCCTGATATATCCTGGAAAATTTTCTGGGTTTCATCCGACTGGTGGTCCGTTTTCTTGAGTGTGTATGCGAACGTATCAACTCCATCTAATACATCGTCCGTTGATCCCTGCACCCGTTCCATCAGCGTCACGATTTGATTGGAGAACCCTTCTGTCTGTGCACTCAGCTTCCGAATCTCCTCCGCAACCACCGCAAATCCTTTCCCTGCCTCCCCTGCTCGTGCAGCTTCAATGGATGCATTCAATGAAAGGAGATTGGTATTGGTGGTGATCTCATTGATCTGCCCTAGAAACGATTTGGCTTCATCAATCGTAACGGCAATCTGATCGACTTTTGTTTTCAAGTCTTCCAGCTCGTTTACGGTCGAATGGGAAGACTGTTTCAAATCCGTCACGATTGTAGCTCCATTTATAGCCTTTCCATTCATATTCTCAGCGTTCGTACGAATCTGATTGATGTGAGCTTTGATTTCTTCAAAGCTTGCCGATGACTGTTCTGTCACGGCGGAAATCGCGGACACATGATCGTATTGAGAAGCGATATTCTCTTTTATTTTCTCAGTTTCCCTCTGGATACTCTTTGAACGTGTCAGGTTTTCGTCCGACTCATGGATGGCCTCTTCTGATACAGCGGCAACGAGCCGGCTCGCTTGATTACTCGATTGAAGGAGTATCGTCAGATGTTCTCCCATTTCCTTCAGGGAAGTATCAATTTTTCCAAATTCATCTCTACGCTTCTTTGCGTTTGATTCGTACGTGAAGTCCCCTTCCGAATACGCTTTGATTCTGTGATAGACCATCGTAACCCCGTTGTTCAGATGGCGGCCGAAGAAGATGACCATCACAACCGGGAAAATGACCAGTCCCCCTATCGTCAACCATAAAACACGTGATGTTCTTGTCGTCATGGTACTGACGTGATCATTCTGTTCTTGGACAAGTGCATTGATGTATGGAC
This sequence comes from Halobacillus litoralis, assembly GCF_020171725.1. Lineage (GTDB taxonomy): Bacteria > Bacillota > Bacilli > Bacillales > Halobacillaceae > Halobacillus > Halobacillus litoralis_F. The sequence continues at coordinate 241,820 of NZ_JAIVAJ010000001.1, forward strand.
CTACACTCGCTTCGATTGTATCGATATAGTCTTTAGCGTTCGTCAAATTGGCATTCGTCTTGATCAAGATGACATCACGGCTCGATGCTGCTGTCATGGGAGCCAAATGATTTATGTAAGATTCATTTAATAAACGGTGTACCTCTGAAATGTAGCTGGTGTATTTCTTCAGCTCACTGTCTTCATTAAATTGCGGAATGACGTTCTCTATATTTTCTCCTGTCGTCTCAAGCTTCACCTCGAGCTCCGAGATTTTTTCTTCGTCATATCCCGTCGTCACGATATCAAACACACTGATTTCGATATCATAAAGCTGTTCTTTGATCGATTCATAATCTTCCTTCAAATGATTGAGTTGATTCATTTCATCAATCGCTGCGCTTACGTTCTCATTGCTTTGAATAATGAAAACACCAGCAGCACCAATAAATAGAGTCAGAACCAATAATACGACCATAAGCTTATGTATAATTTTCAACCCTGTTCCCCCTCACCCATTCCATGAAACCGTTTGCACGAATGGTTGTTGAGTCTATTTAACCAAATAACGGATGCGCTGTCAATATGAGTTTAGGACCTTTAGTTTAGTCTTTCTCACAAAAAAAAGCCCCCTACTAAAGGGTGGCTTCTAGAAATATCCGTGTTCTATCGAAAGGTGAACATGGATGTTCTCAAGCATTACGATATTTCGCATACTTGATTTCATTATAGTATTTTTCGAAATCGGGAAGCCCCATTTCCTTTGCAATCCTCAATTCTTTCTCACGATCATACTCCACCCTTACAAACTGGATGGAGTTCGTTCCGCTCGAACCATCGAGAATACCATATGACGCCGAGGTTAAATCTAGAGAATTCCCCACACTTCCGACATTACAGAGAATACCGGAATGATAGGTTTGCAAAAACGTCGTATGGATATCCGCATAGATCACCATATCCGGCGTGCGGTCACCGCTGTTCGTATAGTCACTTGCATCGAACATTGAAAGACGCTTCTCTATATCATGCCACGGGAGTATCCGTTCAAATTCACTTCTCGGTGAAGCGTGAAACATGCGGATCAACTCACCATTCAACTCCAGGTCAATGTGAAATTCAAGCGATTTCAAATAAGAGAAGTCTTCATTCGTCATCCTCGTCTGAAACCATTTGAGAAAGTCACTGTCTGTTTCACTTTGAATGAACACGTCCCAGTTTCCACGTATGACCCGTTCACACGTTTTCTGAATAAGATCGATACACTTCGAGCCTTGAGGGCCTTTCCCTATGATATCTCCTAAACAGAAAATGCGTGTAATCCCACGTGTCTCTATATCAGATAGAACAGCCTCAAGTGCTGTTGCATTACCATGTGTATCTGCGATGATTGCAATTTTCGACATCTTCATCCTCCTCGTGTCATTCTATACCCTGCTCTAGTGGGATCAACTCCGCCCTGCAGCACTTTTCATAAAATTCGATCGGGCCAGCCTGACCGATGATCACTTCTTTGTATCCTGCTTGTTTCATTTTGTGTAGTGCGTGGATGAGAAGAGCTCGCCCGACCCCCTTTTCGCGGTGGTCATTCGAGGTACCCATAGGACCAAACCATCCGTTTCGATGATCAAACACATCATAACAGGCAAAACCGTGAATATGTCCTTCCTTTTGATAGATAAACACCGGTGGGTCCTGCCGGTTTTCATATGCTTGTTCCACTTGAGACGCCCATCTCTCTCCAAACTGATTGCGAATCCATGACAGTAGCGCCTCTTTTTCAGAACGGTCTACTCTATGTACTGGGCCGGCCATTTCTGTTGGGAGAGTCGTCAGGTCACAGTGTAGATCCCGCGGCATACAGGAGACCCTTTTTAGATCATTTTTCAAATCAGTGTTCAACAGACCATCGAGGTCACCACTATCCAAGATCGCCTGCATAAGATGCCCTTCTTGCAGCTGCACTTGGTTGTACCGCTTTCGATAGAATGCAGCATCTTTATAATAATCCTTGGAAACTGGAGGGTTCTCCGCCTGCCACCATCCAGGTGAAAGGTGGTGGTCAAGAAGCTGCCTGATCTCGAAACAGACACCTGTCCCTTCTTTATAGAAGGCGTGAAGCAGCGGAACAGCACCATCACCATCAGCTAAGGCTTTTATTCGCTTCATTCTGGACGTCAACTTCATTCGAAAAACTCCATATGAGGCTTCTGTTTTTTATAGTAGCGGATTCTGTCCTCCAGTGTACCTGTGTGGAACTCGAACTTATGGCCGTCGGGGTCAAGGAAGTACACTGACTTTTTATCCCTCACGTCTCGATCCCTTCCATTTAAGATTGTCACGCCTTTATCCTCGAGCTTTTGGACAGCCTCCTCAAACCGATCTTCATCTACCAACAAGGCTGTGTGCGTATAGTCGTTCCTGTTCCGTTCCACGCCCTTTTCTTCATTCAATGCAAGCCAGGTTCCCTGAAGATCGAAATAGGCCGTGGTCCTCCCTTTCACTAGAAGCTTCGCCTCAAGCACTTCCTCATAAAATGGTATGGAGTGCTCAAGGTCTTCTACTGAAAACAACAAGTGATTGATTCCATTAATCATCTTCGGTCTCCTTTCTGCAGCCAGTCCACGAAATCTGCATGTCCCGGCACTAACTGATGTGTCTCTTCGAGCGGCATCCAGTAAAAGTGAAACGTCAGCTTTTTCTCCGCTCCGCCTCCCGTAGGCTTATGTGTCCAATGATCAGGAGCCTCTTTGCAAATCAAATGATAGAAGAATCGATGGTGGACACGTCCATCGTCTGCCTCCCAAAGGTCATCTGCAATCAAACGGGGCATGAGTTCCTCAGTTAAACCCGTTTCCTCCTTTATTTCCCGTATAACAGCCTGCCAGGTTGTTTCAAAATCCTCGACCGTCCCTTTTGGAACTTGTATGCCCGCCTCTTGCATGACATGCCGAAAGACCAAGAGTTCTTCTTCCCGTGTGATATACGCATAAGCTTTGCGAATGACACCTCCACCCTTCACTTCAGGTTTCAATCCGGACCACTCCCTTCTATTCTTGTAAAATTATAACACCTCACAGTCGCATCAGGGTATGAATATACAAAGGATGGACCTTCAACAGCTAGATAGATAAGACTATTTTTAATCCTTTATCAATTTAGTCAGTTGAATGATTAAATCGTGTTTAACTCCTATTTATGTATAAACATAATCCTAAATACTCAGCATTGATGGAAGATTCATCGTTTATTTTACTCAATTTGAATGGCGATTCAGATTACTCTTTCTTTTGTCGAAAATTGTCGTACTATGTATAATTGCTCTCATACTTTTTAAATACATAAAGGAGGAAAAAAATATGAAGAAAATAGTACTTAGCTTAGTCCTTCTCTCAACCGCGTTCTTAGCCGCGTGTTATGGTGGAGGATCTGATTCATCCGATGCGAAGAGCGCTTCCAGTGATGAAATGAAACAAGAATTGAATCTCGTTGCCGGAGCGGAGATCCCGTCTCTTGACTCTTCCCTCGGTATTGACGAAATTGCCTCTCAATGGCTTGGTTCTACAAAAGACGGACTTTACCGCCTTGGACCAGACAGCACACCTGAACCTGGTATTGCCAAAAGCCATGAGATCAGTGAAGATGGTCTGAATTGGACATTTGAACTCCGTGAAGATGCGGTTTGGTCAAATGGTGAACCTGTTACAGCCCACGATTTCGTGTTCGCTTGGCAGCGTGCCGTCGATCCTGACACGGGATCTGAGTATGGCCCGTACATGATGAACGGCGTCATCAAAAATGCCAAAGAGGTTTCTGAAGGTGAAATGGAAGTTGACGCACTAGGCGTGAAAGCTGTAGACGATTACACATTCGCCGTAACTCTCGCGAAACCTGTCCCTTACTTCGAATCCATGGTCGCGTTCCCTACATTCCTGCCGATGAACGAAGCATTCGTAACCGAGCAGGGCGATCAGTACGCAATGGAAGCTGAGAACATCCTGTCTAACGGTCCATTCAAAATGACAGAGTGGAACCAGGGTGAAGGCTGGACCGTTGTGAAAAATGAAGATTACTGGGATGCAGATGAAGTACAACTTGAACAAATTAACGTCAAAGTCGTGAAAGATACGGCTGCTGGTGTCAACCTTTATCAAACAGATGCGATCGACCAAGTAGGACTGACATCCGAATTCGTTGATCAGTACCGTACATCTGATGAGTTCAACATTGAAAAAGCACCCGTCACATTCTTCTTGAAAATGAATCAGGAAAACGAAGTGCTTCAAAACAAAAAAGCCCGTCAGGCGATTCAGTACATCATCGACCGTGAGAGCATGGTAGACGTGATCCTGAACGATGGTTCTGAAGCGGTAGACGGTATTGTACCAAGTGATTTCGTTTCACACCCTGAATCAGGCGAAGACTTCCGTGACTTGAACGATGGCCTGATCGAATACAACCCAGAAAAAGCTCAACAGCTTTGGACAGAAGCAAAGCAGGAGCTTGGCATTGAATCAACAGAACTCCGCTTCCTTGGTGGAGACACGGAAGTTTCTAAGAATATGGATGCTTACTTGAAAGACCAGCTTGAAAAACTGGAAGGTCTGACGGTCAAAATTGAAAGTGTACCATTCAAAGTCCGTCTGCAGCGTGATAAGAACATGAACTACGACCTGCAGAACTTCGGCTGGGGACCTGACTATCTTGATGCCTACAGTTTCCTGAACATGTGGATGACAGATGGTGGGAACAACAAAACCGGCTACTCCAGCGAAACGTACGACAGCTTGATCAACCAAGCTTCTGGTGAGCTTGCACTGAAGCCAGCTGAACGTTTCGACACACTTGTAGAAGCTGAACGCCTTCTTATTGAAGAAGACGCAGTCCTCGCTCCTCTTTATCAAGATGGTGTCGCACAGATGCGTAAATCGTATTTGAAGAACGTAACCTCTAACCCAATGGGTGCAGAGTACACGTATAAATACGCTTATATCGAAAAATAAAGCGAAAGACTCTCCCACATGATGTGGGAGAGTCTTTTTTTCTAATCGTATGACCACCCATGTGTTTTACCAAGTCGACCTGCGGGAATGAAAATGGTGAACCCAATTTTGAAGGAGGTACAACATGGCTGATCAAAAAGGTTTAAGCGATAAAGTAAAAGGCGCCGTAAACAAAGTAAAAGGCGAAGCAAAAGATCAAGTAGGCAACGCTAAGGACGATCCAAAGATGCAGCATGAAGGACAAAAAGACAAGACAAAAGGTCAGATTCAGGAAAACGCCGGAAAGGCGAAAGAAAATAGAGCGAATCAGTAGCAGATCGCATGATATGAAGAATACACTATACCTAAGAAAGCCCCTGAATCCGACTCAGGGGCTTTCTATTTTATGATTAAATAACGCCTGCAGATCGCTTTTCCAAAGTATACATTTTCTCTTGAACGGCATGAGTCATGAAGTCGTTCCAGTGCGTATGTACCGTATGTTTATAAATGAAATAGTCCAAGAAATAGTGATCGATCTCCATCACATGTTTATAACAGCTCAAATCGATATTCGGCATCCGATTGAAAAATGCTTCTTGGGAAGAAAAAACGGTATTCGTTCTAATAAATGTATCATCTAGGACGTCTTCAAGGGTAAAATCAGCTTCATTGAACGCATCAATCTTGCGACGGCGGCTCAACCTTCGTTCTTTCAAGTCATGAAAAGCCATCCGAACTACCCACTTAAACATTACCATTCCCCCTTCTTACTTGATATAATTCGACAAAAAAAGAAGAATCCCTTCTAATGACCTAGTCATTTTTTCACCCGTTAGTGTGATTTTTATATCCTCACCCTGGATCATTTCCATTTCTCTCACAATTCCTCACAAAAACGTGACCTTCCGAAAAAAGAAAGGTCACGTTTTCTAGAAGGATAATTTTACACAATCGATGTGCACACAACCATACATCAAGGTTATTTTTTTGTAATTCACTCAACCAGTCAAAATTTCTTCATCCGGATACTTGATCGGATCTGGCCTCTGTTTGGCAAATGCGAACGCGAATGTCAGCGGTCCGAGCTTACCAATCAGCATCGTCAATATAATCGTTATTTTTCCGATCAAGGTCAAATTTCCCGTAAGCCCCAAAGAAAGCCCGACGGTGCCAAAAGCGGAGACCCCTTCGAATAGAATCATCAGAAACGGAGCGTCCTCAGTCAGGTTCAAAATAAACACCGTCATCATCACGACCATTGTACTTCCGACCGTCAGTGCCAGCGCCTTCATAATAATGTGTTGAGAAATGTTGCGCTCCATCACGGTCACATGCTGACGTTCTCTGAAAAAGAAGTAAGCTGCAAGGAAAATCACAAGAGCAGTCGTCAACTTAATCCCACCTGCTGTCGACGTACTCCCTCCACCGATGAACATTAAAAGGATGGTAAAGAAAATCGATGACTCTTCCATTGACGCGATATCAATCGTGTTAAATCCTGCCGTCCTCGGTGTTACCGCTTGAAAATATGCAGCCTGTACCTTTCCGAAGTTCGATAACGCTCCGATTGTATCCGCGTTGTTGTATTCAAGCAGGAGAAGGACAAGGAAACTGATGATGTTCAGTCCAAGGGTACCGACAATCATCAATTTGGTTTGAAGCATCAGCTTCTTGAATTCCTTCGTTTTCCACATATCAAACACAACGGTGAACCCTACTCCGCCGACGATAAATAGAAACGTGATGACAATGTTGACAACAGGGCTCACCACGTAATCGGATAAACTGTTCGACCAAATCGAGAATCCAGCATTGTTAAAAGCGGATATAGCATGGAAAACACTTGCATAAATGCCGTTAAACCATCCCATTTCAGGCACCCATTTTATCGAAAGGAAAACCACTGCGATCAGTTCCATTACGATAGAAAAAAGGAACAATTTCTTCGCAAGACGGACCACTCCGCCGATGGTAGGCTGGTTCAACGCCTGCTTGATCAATAACCGCTGTTTCAGCCCGATTTTTTTCCCGACCGCGATATAAATAAGTACAGCAAACGTCATGATGCCAATCCCACCCAATTGGATCAATGCCAGTATGACGATTTGTCCAAATAACGTAAAAGCACTTCCTGTATCCACAACGACTAGCCCCGTTACCGTCATCGCTGACGTAGCAGTAAAGAGCGCATCGATAAACGAGATGCCCTCTGTCGTTGAAACGGGAAGCATAAGTAAGAATGTCCCGGCCATGATGAGTACGGAGAAAATGATAATGATCCACTGTGGAGGGTTCAATCTGCCAACCTTCATGATTCATACACCTGATTTCTGCAATGTAATATCCACATCATTCTATTCCTTTTCCCGTAAAAAGAAAAGAGTTATTTCATCTATTATTCGGATTGGCCGTTTGGTTATTCAAATAATGGTTTATGGATGTATGAATGATCCAACTGGCGATAATTGAGGGAATATACTTCGCATTTTTAAGGCTGACCATTATGACTTCATCGCATTAGAACGTACTTAATCCAAAAAAGAGGTTCCCCCATTGAATTAAAGGGAGAACCTCTTTTGTTATGACTGTATTTCAACCTACTGCCTCTCTCTTACCTTTCGACTATCCTCTTTCAGCCTATCATGATGTGCTGACACTAGAGCAATAAGAAAAACTTCCTCGATTACATTTCTGCATCAGGAACCGTGACGGACAGCTGCATCAAGCCATACAGTTCGTCATCTTCATTTCTCCACTCCAGGAAGGTTAAGTAAGATATGCTTTTATTCGCTTCACCAGCCACTTCAATCGTCAAATCCTCAGACGTTTCATCGATTCCTGTTGCTCCCTGCTGTTGACGATACGACAAATAAGAGGGCTCCTCCAACCCTTCTGGTACGACGACCTGGATCTTATCGCCGATTTCAGCAGGAATGCTGACAGGGTTGATCGATGGTGACATATTCGGTCGTTCTTGAATTTCCGCGCAGCCCTTCAGAGATGAACACGCGACGAAATAAGCCGGGTCATACATTTCTCCGTTCCATTCCAGCTGGACCTCTGACAACAGATCCTGATCCAGACTCTCCCCAGGCGTTGCTTCCTGTGAAGAGCAGCCAACTAATAGAATGCCTGCCACTAAAACAACAATGAATATTCTCATCTTTTTCAACTCTTTTCATCATTCTTTTCTACTACACCTATTTTAACAGGACGACACTATGTTCTGGCAAACGAAAAGAGGGTGGCATGCACCCTCTCTTGTTCCTTGCCTTGTTCATTCATACATCATGATCAAATCGACCTTTTCTTATAACAAAGATGGTTTTACGTCGATGATACTCTATTATCGACGTTTCGACCTCTGCTTACTGCTTAAACGTAGATTATATGCTTTTTATCTACGTTTCGACTGCTTCGGACTGACTAAACGTCGATGATTTCCGTTTTATCGACGTTTCAACTACTTCCCGCTGACTAAACGTCGATGATCTCATTCTAATCGACGCTCTGACCCGATAGCTCAGTCAAAATGTCGATAAAAGCATCTTTCTGCTTCCTCTAGATTAAGCGGCGACGTCATATCCCTGTTCTTCAATCGCATCTTTCATCTGAGGGAGTGTTGCTGGGTCTTCGTAGGTGACCTCTACATCTCCACTTGCTAAGTCGACGGCTACTTCCTTTACGCCTTCTACTTCTTTCAACGCGGTCGTCACCGCTTTTTCACAGTGGCCGCATGTCATACCTTCTACTTTGATCGTTGTTTGCATGTTGATCTCTCCTTATAACTTGACTCGTTTTAACCGTAGACTGTTACTCACAACAGAAACAGAGCTGAAGGCCATGGCTGCGCCGGCTACCCAAGGTGCTAACAGCCCTAGAGCCGCTACAGGTATGCCGGCCGAGTTATAGGCAAGCGCCCAGAACATGTTCTGTTTGATGTTCTTCATCGTCTGGTCACTGAGGCGGATCGCTTTCGCTACATTGACAAGGTCTCCGCTCATCAGGGTTACATCCGCCGTTTCAATGGCGACGTCCGTACCCGTGCCGATCGCCATTCCGATATCAGCGACAGCCAGGGAAGGGGCGTCGTTGATGCCATCTCCGACCATAGCGACCTTCTCTCCTTGAAGCTGCAGTTCCTTCACTTTTTCTGCCTTCTGTTCAGGCAGAACCTCTGCAAAGACCCCGTCGATTCCGACTTCACGCGCGATTGCTTCCGCCGTACGTTCGTTGTCTCCTGTCACCATATACACTTTCAAGCCGAGTTTTTTCATTTCAGCGATTGCCGCTTTAGAGGATTCTTTTACCGTATCCGCTACCGCAATGTACCCTCTCAAACTTCCTTCCACGGCTATGAACATGGCTGTCTTTCCTTGTTGCTCGAGTTTCCTGAACTGTTCTTCATATTCCTCGACGACTATATCGTTTTCCTCCATGAGCCTGCGCGTTCCGATCAGTACCTTCTCATCATTTACCGTTGCTTCAATACCGAAGCCAGGTTTCGCTTCGAAATGAGAAGCTTCAATACGGGCCGCGGACTGTCGTCCGTATCGGACAATCGCTTCTGCAAGTGGATGCTCGGATGGTGTCTCCGCCGCAACCACCAGCTCAAGCAGACGTTCTTCATCACCGAACGCTTCGAAATCCGTCACTTCAGGCTTCCCTTTCGTCACCGTACCGGTCTTATCGAGAAGGATCGTTGTAAGACTCTGGGTGCCTTCTAAATATTCGCCGCCTTTGAAAAGAATGCCCTGCTCGGCTCCTTTACCTGTACCAACCATAATCGATGTCGGCGTGGCAAGACCGAGGGCACAAGGGCAGGCGATGACGAGCACGGCGATCGCTGCTTCAAGCGCTCCAGTAAAGTCGCCGAAGAACAGCCAGACCACAAACGTCAATAGCGCAATACCGACGACAATCGGAACAAATACACCTGAAATACGGTCTGCTGTCCGTTGAATCGGCGCCTTGGAGCCTTGTGCCTCCTCCACGATTTTAACAATCCCTGCAAGTGCGGTGTCTCTCCCCACTTTTTCAGCTTCAATCTGAATCGTTCCATTCTGATTGATCGTGGCCCCGATCACAGCATCCTCCTCTGTCTTATCGACAGGGATGGACTCTCCTGTAATCATCGACTCGTCGACGGCCGAACGTCCTTTCACGATACGACCGTCAACTGGAATTTTTTCGCCTGGCTTCACAAGCAGCCGGTCGCCGACTTGTACCTGATCGACTGGAATGCGAACTTCGTCACCATTCCTTAGCACGGTCGCCTCTTTTGCCTGAAGGCTGAGAAGCTTAGTCAGCGCAGCCGTCGTACGCCCTTTAGCAAGCGTTTCAAACAGCTTCCCTACGAGAATGAGCGTAATCAGGACAGCACTCGTTTCGAAGTACAATTCTGGCATCATCCCCGGGTTCACCTGCCAGCGAATGGCTTCTTCCAAGCTGTAAAAATAGGCCGCTGACGTCCCGAGTGCGACGAGTACGTCCATATTGGCGCTTTTATTTTGCAGCGCACGGAACGCTCCTTTATAAAAAGGTGCACCGATATAAAATTGAACCGGCGTGGCGAGCGCAAATTGCAGCCACGGATTCATCAGAATGGATGGAACCGGAATGTTGCCGGGTAGGTGTCCAAACATCGTATATAGAAGTGGCAGGGAAAGAATAATCGAAAGGAATAGCTGTCTCTTTTTATGTTGAATCTCTTCCTCTTTATGAGCTTTTTGTTCTTCCCTGTCCTGCTTCAGGACCGCCTCATAGCCGAGCTTTTTCACTCTCGCCATCATGTCATCAACAGAAACGACATTCGGATTGTATTCGATAATGCCGCTCTCGGTCGTCAAATTGACATTCGCCTCCGCCACACCGTCAAGGCGTGACAGGCTCTTTTGAATACGTGTCGAACACGCGGCACACGTCATGCCATGGATGTCGAGCTCGACCTTTTCTTTCTGCACCCCGTATCCGAGCTTCTCAATTCGCTCTTCTATGTCCTTCGGGCTGATTTGCTGTTCGTCATACGTAATGGATGCTGACTCCATCGTCAAATTGACATTCGCCTCGACACCATCCATCTTGTTCAGAACTTTTTCAATGCGTGTAGAGCATGCCGAACACGTCATCCCCGTGACTTTCACGTTCATCTGGCTCATCTTATCCCCTCCTTATTTGGAGAATTGCTGAATGACCTTCATCAGCTCATCGATCGCCTCGTCACCTTCACCCTTTTTAATGGCATCGGCTACACAGTGATGGGTGTGGCGTTCCATCAAGGAATACCCTACCTTGTTCAGCGCTTTTGTGACAGCTGATATTTGAACTAAAGTATCGACACAGTACCGGTCTTCTTCGACCATTTTTTGTATACCTCTAATTTGTCCTTCAATCCGTTTCAAACGATTGTTGATGGCTTTCTTCTCCTCGTCGTTCCTCGGTTTAACAGGAGATTTTCCGCTATTCTCCGGCAGATCATGTTCACACATTCTAATCACCTCTTCTAATTCATACTATACCCCCGTAATGTATATACAGTCAAATTCTTTGCCCATGTTATGTTTAGCCACTTACATAGTGGGGGTATATTAATTCCAAAAAACGAGGTGTTGATATGTTAGCTATTATTTCTTGGATTGCCCTAGGACTCGGCATTCTTTCTTCCATTATCATAACAGTCGATATCATTCGTCATCCCCAGATGATGAAGATCATGAACATCGTCTGGCCAATCAACGGATGGTTTTTCGGTCCTTTTGCACTCTGGACATACTTCAAATGGGGAAAATTGAAAGCGAAAGACAATGACCGCGAAGACCACCGAGGCAGACCAGCCAAAGTGTTCGTTTCGACCAGTCACTGTTCTGCAGGCTGCTCATTTGGAGATGCTGTCGGTGTACCGATCGTTGCGCTCACCGGATTGACGATTGCGGGATCCACCCTATTCGCCCATTACGCTGTGGAATTCATTCTTGCTTATGCATTCGGTATTATCTTTCAATTTTTCGCGATTTATCCAATGAATCAAGAGCAGGGCGTCACCCATTCACTGAAAGCGGCCATCAAGGCAGACTCGCTATCCTTGATCGCCTTTGAAATTGGCATGTTCGGCTGGATGGCCATTGTGCATTTCGTCCTCTTCGCAGAACCACCGAAACCGACCGAAGCCACCTATTGGTTCATGATGCAGATTGCGATGATCCTCGGTTTTCTAACGAGTTACCCAGCAAACTGGATCCTCGTCAGGAAAGGGATCAAAGAAGAAATGTAAAACGATTTCGTGCTAAGATAGGGGAAAAAAGGAGGTCTTCTATGAATCCTTGGGAAGCCACTCACCCGACGACCATCGAACAAGCCAAAGAGAAGCTCGAACAGTTCCCGGAACTCGCCCCCATCACGATCCGGACAGCTGGAACAGGCTTCGACCACACTGTCTATACCGTCAACAACCAATACGCCTTCCGCTTCCCGAGAAGAAAAATGGGATTCGAAGCCATGGAGACCGAAGCATCCGTCCTGCATGATCTGTCTTCCCATAAGCTCTCCATCCCCATACCGGAACCACGGTACCGCGGGAAAGCAGATGACGGAGACTTTCCATTCGTAGGCTTCACTTATATGAAGGGACACGTACTGACCGATGAATCCGACACGAACGCTGTTGCCCCCGATGCGCCACGTCTTGGCCGCTTCCTAAGCGAGTTGCATCAACTGAAGGTCGATGCAGCAGCCCTAGACCATCTCGATCGCCTTTCGGTTAAGAAGCGGAAACCCAAACTGAAAGAAGCCATTCATAACATTGAGCACGTCTTGTCACGGTCACTGCTGGACGAACTGAAATCCTATGTAGAACACGTACCCGATGAGGAGAACCCGGAAGGCCAGACGTTCGTCCACGGCGACCTCCATGCCAAAAATATCATCATGGACCAAGGCCGCATTTCAGGCATCATCGACTGGGGAGATGCCCACCTCGGACACCCGGCTGTCGATCTCGCGTTCGTTTATATGACCCTTCAACCTGAAGACCGGGCTGGGTTCTTTCAAGAATACGGTGACGTGGATCTCTACACGGAGAAACTCGCTCGGTTCCGCGCTCTGTTCACTTCGATCATGCTGCTTCAATTTGCGCTCGATACAAAGGATCACAACGTCCAGAAATGGGCAGAAGCCGGAATCGAAAAGGCCTTAAGGTGACCGCCTGCATGAAGCTGCTGTCGGGACATCCTCTGCCACAAAGGTTCCCATCACAGAAAGGACGATCAGCGAAAGGTTATAGGTCAGCGGACTGAACGGATGAGCAAGCGTAGAAGGATCTGCAACAATAGCCGCCACGGTCAGGAAAGGAATGGCCACGAGCTGCAGCTTGAACAGCCGCTTCCTTTTACGGTACACGAGCCAGACGAACCCGAATGCCACTTCCACGAGACCCGCCAGGAGAACGACAGACTGCGCATCGAGAAATGGGTTTTGGGCGAGAGCCTGCTCTTCAGGATGCATCGCAATCAGTTTCGGAACCAGTCCGTGGTAGATCCAGATGAACGCAAACAAAAACGTCAGCATCCAATACGTCAAGAAACGCACATACTGAGAGCGTGGCGCTTCCTTCTTTTCCAACCAACGTTTGAAGACGTCGAAGCTGAGCGCTGTGCCCCATCCGATCAGCGGGCGGAACCATGACTCCCCCCATCTCGATTCGAACTGATACTGGGTAAGAAAGGTTGTCCCTTCGTCTGTGGGGATGTATTTCCAATACCCCCGCCCTTCCTTGATCGGAGAAATCTTCTGGTCTGTTCCGAAGTGGAGAGAGGAGGTTCGCGAAGAGTCTTCAGCGTGATGGGTGCCGACGCTCTTTCCCCACCCACTCACTTTGATTCCGGGCATCACGTTCGTTTCGTACGTGAAGTGCTGTGGATCATCTTCATGCTCCTTCGGTTGATAACGGATCGAAGAGAATCGTACGTCCCACTGTTCGTGAAGGTGCGGCTCTTGTGAAGCTTCCCACACGTCTTCGATGGGAGCCTGGATATCAGCTTCTACATAGATCTGCTTACTCACTGTGAGAACTCCTTTCTCTCATTTAAAATGGATCCGTCCATTCATGCTCCAGCACGCTGAATAAAAGAGAATCGCGCCACCCGTCCTTCATGTACAAGTTCTCTCTCATTCTGCCTTCCTTCTTCATGCCGACCTTAGTCAAAATTCGCGCGGAACCCGTGTTTCCCGGGTCACATGTGGCACAAATGCGATGCAGACCCATCTCCTTAAAGCCGTACTGTAGTAAGCGATTGGCTACTTCTGTCCCTAACCCCTTCCCCCAGTAACCAGGATGTAAGATATAGGAAATGACGCCTGCCAGATTCACTGCATCATCGATATTCAGTTCTCCCGTTCCAATCACCTTCTCCTTGTACAAAATCGCAAAGGCAAATCTAGTACGGTGATCGATTTCTCGGTCTTTTATCACTTGATCGACGAACGCCTTGGAATCGTCGATCGTGTTCGGTCCCCAAGGTTGATAGGTGCAGACGATGGGCTGAGAAGCATACTCGTGCACGCTCTTCCAGTCCTCTTCCTTAAATTCTCTCCACTTCAGTTGGCTTTTGTCCCAAGTGTTTCGTTTCATTTAACCCTCTCCCAGCATTTTACGAATGATTCGGATCTGCCCGCGATGGTTGATCTCGTCTTCATAGACGTGGAACCAGATAAAATAGTGGTTCGATGGCTGTTGATCCCAAAGGCAGTCTTCAAACAGCCACCTGTCAGATTTCTGTGAGAAAACTTCCAGCGTACGGTTTCTCACCTCATCCAGCTTATGTACATAATAATCAAGCGGGTTACCCTGTATTACTTCTCTAGCTGAAGCCCCAAGGCTGTATGCAGGACCCCACTCTTTCGTTTCCTCTGCATTCGGTTTTCTACCATCGAAAAATTCGATTTGGAATCCTTTCTCGACTGCTGCAATATGTAAAAGTAGAGCTCCTATGGTGTTGCCGTCAGGTTTATGAAGCGCGTCCAGTTCTGACACAGTGAGTCCCTGAACCGCTTCAAGCGTCGTTCTCCGTACATACTCCATTTGAGATACAAGCAGGCCGATTTGTGGTTCAAACCCTTCGATCTTCTCTATTTTCATAACAAGTCCTCCCTTCCTATTTACGCTCCTCCTCATCTATTTTACATGAGCTTCCAAATCGTGACTACAAGCCGGTTGATCGGACATGGTTCGTGAAAAAAATCCACGTACCGTATAAAATAAGAATATCCCTTTGAAAAGAGAAAAAAATTGTTTCGTGACTCGATCTATTTTATGATAGAGAGCGTCTATCTTTATACGAAAGGAGGAATGAAAAGTGACAACATTCAGAATGAAACAACCTTATGTGATCCGTCGGCTGCTCGCCAGCGACCCGGGAAGGAAACGACTTCTTCAGTCAGGAAAGGCGACCTTAAGCTTGATTACATCGGTATTCTTAAGTCAGCTGATTCTGAACGCCCTGGACCAGCCCGCTCTCCTCCCGTCGATCATTTCAGGGATGGCCGGGATGATGGGGATCATGATTGTGATGGATGATACGAAAGAGAAGAAGAAAGTCACGACCGGACTGCTTGGGGTGTCCGCAGTAGGTGGTGTAACGGCAGGTTCTCTTCTCGCCTCTCAAGCTGTGCTCGTATCGATTCTTATGGTGCTCGTCATCTTCTCAAGCTTTTATTTCTCCCGGTTCGGAAGCCGGTACTTCTCTCTCGGGATGATCGGGTTTTTCACGGTTTACTTTTCATCGTTTCTCAAACTGTCCCCCGAACAGTTTCCGTGGTTTTATGTCACGATTTTCATCGGAATCGGATGTGCGTACTTATATAACTTCATACTATTCCGTGATTCCGCTCAGACGTTGAAAAGAAGTATGAATTCCTTTCACAAGCAGGCGAACCTGACTTTTCAACTGTTGATTGAAATCATCGAGGATGCTGAATATAAAGCTTCCCGTCACCGGACTCTTTTATATAACGTCAAGAAGCTGCGGGAATATGCCAACCATGTGTCAACAGACTTGAACGCCAACGACATCCGTGAAATCTGGCCCGGCTTGAGCCCACGTCAGTTAAAGCTCTATGTTTTCGACACGTCGATGCTTGTGGCCACCTTGTCTGATAACTTGACCAGACTGAAGGACGTGAACGCCTTTGAAATGAAGGAAATTCAGTCGATTCTCGTGAAACTGATCACCATTTTGCAGCAGGCTGAAGTCCTGCATTCGAACTATGAAAAAGAAGACTTGGCAAAGGCTGAACAGGTCATCTCTGTCCTGAAAAAACGGACGGACGATTATTTCGCTCATCAACGCACGCCGGAAGGATGGCACTATTTAATTCGTCGTATTGAAGCAATGGCGGATCACGTCACGGAAGGCGCCCTTGTGATTCAGTCTTCCTTATATAAGGAATCCACTTCAACCCCTGAACCGGAGGAAAAAGAAGAGGAAGAAGAAACAGCTGAAGAACAGGAAGGCATGAAGCCGACGACGAAAAAAGCAATCCAGTCGATTATTGCGGGTTCGATTGCGATTGTCGTAGGCTATCTCATCTCCCCTATCCAACCGTACTGGGTCGTCCTGACGACTTTCATTGTTCAGCTCGGCACAGAATCCGTTGGAAAAACGTATTTGAAAGGACTTGAGCGATCGATTGGAACAGTCATCGGTGCGGTGATCGGATTCGGGCTCGCCCAGCTCTTTTCCGGACAGCCGGCGATGGAAGTCATCCTGATCTTTACGTTCATCTTTCTTGCTTTTTACTTATTTACAGTTTCGTATACGATCATGAGCTTGTTTATCACCCTGCTGATTGCGTTCATGTATGACTTGATGCTCGGGGGTATCAGCTATCAACTCCTCGGCGCCCGCGTCATCGATACGATTGCCGGAGCCGCCATTGCGCTTTTGGTTTCCGCTTATATTTTCCCGACCCGTACCATGGACAAAGTCTCAGAAGCTCTCCTCGACTATTTGGACGAGCTAGATGAGTATGTGAAAGCCTATTTAAGCAGTTTTCAACAAAAAGAAGAAGTGAAGAATCTGGCCGAGTACGGTTTCACTTTGGATGAGAAACTGCAGACCATCGAAGCCGCAGCAAAGCCGATCCTGCAAGGGCCGGGTGGTAAGAAATATTCCGGACTTCCCGAGCGCGTAACGATTTTCACAGCGGTGAACTATTACGCCAAGCACCTCGTCGCTTCATCGTATCAAAAGCATGTGATTGACTCCGGTGAAATACAGGAGCTGATCGAGGACGTACAGCAAACGTTCTCCTACAACATCAAAGCCTTGAAAGAACAGATTGAACAGGGAACGACGGAGAAGGGCTTACAGGATATGAAAGAACTTCGTATTCGGATCGAGCGCATAGCCGCCCACCCTGTGGAAGGACAGGCAGATTTAATCCATCATTTATATTATCTATGGAAGATGAACGAATCGTTCCTCCTCCTCCCTGAAAACGAAAAAGAGAGCAGCCAATAACAGCTGCTCTCTTTTTTAGATCCGCGAGAATGTGCTTCGGTTGAATCATTAATCATTAAAGCAAGGGAATTTTGGCGAACGGCGGATATAAGGTTCAATCGTGGGTATTCGAACAGATATTCGTTGTAGACTCAGATTGTTGGTAGGTTCTGGATTCTCTATTATTGCAAAGTGGGGTGGAAAATGGCGAGACTCCTGTGGGAGCAGAAGGTCAGTTGAGACCCCGGAATGACCGAAGGGAATGAGGAGGCTCAACGCCGCCCACGGAAAGCGAGTTATTTTCCACCCCACGCCCCACTCTATATCATCCAGAACCTATTACTATTAGTTCTTACACACCTGCCCAGACATCTTTGGCAAAACGACCTTGTTCCTGAAGCTGATTCAGCCATTCCTCGGCTTCAGCGGCATTTTTTCCGTGAATGCTTGAGTAAGCTTCTTTCAACGTTTCTTCCACTTCAGGTGCCATACGGCTTCCGTCTCCGCAAATATAGAGATGAGCCCCTTGGTCGAGGAGTTGAATAAGCGATTCTTTGTCGTTCTTCATTAGATGCTGCACATACGTCTTCTCGTTTTCCTTTATACGGGAGAAGGCTGTATGCAGATCAACAATGCCATCTTTTTCATACTGCTCCAATTCGTTTTGGTAAATGAAATCGCAGGCGTTGCGGCACCCGAAGTATAAATGTGCTTCTCCCACGGTTCCTCCTGCTTCTTTCTCTGCCTGACGAGCCTGCAGAAATCCTCTGAAAGGCGCAACTCCTGTGCCCGGTCCGACCATAATGATCGGTGTTTCAGGATTTTCAGGAGGTTGGAAATTTGTCTCCGGCGTGCGGATGAACATGAGAATCTCCTCTCCCACTCTGCGGTCTGCCAAGTCGTTTGATGCGACACCCCGGTATTCTCCGAGTCCGCTCCAAGCCGGTCCTTCAACGACTGCAACCGTAACACTCGCTTTGTCAGGACTCACTCTAGGAGAGCTGGAAATGGAATAATACCTTGGCTTCAACGCCGGCAATAGCTCTAGAAACTTCTCGAACGGAAGGGCACATGCTTCATATTTTTCCAGTAAATCAAGCATACTCAACCGTGTGCTTAATACCTTTTCCTGATAGACGCCTTCCTCAAGCAAGCCTTCGAGCTCGATCTTATGAGGCGGGCACTCGGTGTAGGCAGCAAGCTCCCGGATTTGGGCGCGGGTCGCAGCGTTCTGGACTTCCACACTGTACGTCAGAAGGTCACGCAGGCTGACAGGTCGATCCATCGGAAGGTGAGGTGTACTTTTTCCACTGGCAGTCAAGACGACTTGATCATTCTCGTTTAGATCAAAGCGGCGAAGGATGCGCTCTACGTTTTGACGGCTGTTGGCAGGCAGTACCCCAAGGTGATCGCCTTCCTGATAGGTGATTCCTTCCGGCAGTTCGACTTCTACGTGTCTCGTGCTTCGCTCACTGTCCGCAGTTTGCAATTCTTTATTCGCTGCAATGGTTGCGTGGACGGCTTCGTACGTTCTGGCTAGTGGAGATCCACTGTTCCCCTGGACGTACTCCAAGCTTAATGTACTCTTCTCCTGTTGGACGTTTTCTTCCACTTGTAGGCCGAAGTGTTCAATGGCATCCGACCACATCGTCTTTTTCCATCGATCGAACTGCTCTTCAAAGTCTGCACTCACGTCCCCTTCGCCTCGAGATGCGAATCGGGTTGCACCTTTTCGGGACAATTGCTCGTCTATCCATCTTGGAACGTTTTGGTACGTACTTGCCCAGTTGTGGTCTCCGCATCCGAATACAGCATAGTGCACCCCTTCTAAATCCTGCGCCGCCGCTTCTTCCAGCCATTGGACGAACTGACCGGCATTGCTCGGCGGCTTTCCGTTGTAGGACGACGTCACGATGAGAACCGCTCCCTCTTTCGGAACGTTTCCGACAGAGTCGTTCAGGGCTCTGACCTGTGTCTGGATCCCGTGCATGGATGCCGTATCAGCAAGCTCTCGTGCAACGCCTTCTGCCGTTCCCATATCCGAACCGTAAAGGACGTGAAGGGGGCGATCGTTCAACCCTTCGATATTGGCTTTCTGTACGTCCTCTTTCGTGCTTTCTTCTTGATCCGCTTCCTTCACAGTTGTGAACTGGAAGCTCTGTCGCGGTTTAACTTGAATCTTGAAGTCATCCGGTTTGAAGGTCAATGTCTGCTTGATGTCGAGCTCATATTGATTGTGGTCGACAAACTCGAAATGCTTCAGCAGCATCCCGAGGACGAGTGTCGCTTCATGAAGCGCGAACTGCATCCCGATGCAGGCTCTCTGCCCATTGCCGAAAGGTTTATAAGCGTGATGAGGGACTTGATCTGTGTCTTCGAACCGTTCTGGACGAAAGGCTTCCGCATCTTCACCCCATGCGTCTTTGTCACGATGAAGCTGTGGAATCAAGACCGTCACTTTTTCCCCTTTATGGATGGCATACTTGCCTCCGATGATCGTATCCTCTTTCGGGTAAAGGCTGAAAGCAGGAGCAGTCGGCCATAGGCGGAGTGCTTCATTCAAAATCATCCGGACATATTTTAAGTTCAGCACGTCTTTATAGGACGGAATCGATCCATCAAACACCTGATCCACTTCCTCGTAAGCCTTCTCAAGCTTCTCCGGATGGTTCATAAGGAAGTATAAGGCAAAGGACAACAATCCACTTGTCGTCTCATGTCCTGCGATGAGGAATGTAATGATCTGATAGCGGATGTTCTCATCATCCAATTTTTCTCCGGTTTCTGGATCCTTTACATTTAACATGCGGGCAAGCAGATCATTGTCAATCGGGTTGTCTTCCGTTTTCCGTTCGGCAATGATCCGGTCGACAAGGCTGAACATCGACTGGATGTCATGATTGAACTGGCGTTTTGTGCGGACCATCAGTTTATCCTGCACATCAAGACGCTGCAACTGATGCATCGACTCATCAAGCGCTCGTACCATACTTGTAATGAACGGATGCGGAACATCGCGGTAGTAGCTGTTGAAACGGTAGTTGAAGCCGCATAAGCCGATCGTATCGAGCGTCAGGCGCGTCATATCCTCCGGCACATCGACTTCTTCCTTCGGGTTGAGACGTTCCCATTTTTGAACGAGCTGAGTGGCAATGTCCACCATCATGTCGTGGTAGTCCTTCATTGCACGCTGACTGAAGGTCGGCATCAAGATGTTGTGTGCCTTCTGCCAATTCTTCTCCTGGGTGTTACTTGTAAAAAGACCGTCGCCTCCGAAGGCACGCACTTTCTCGAGGGCTCCTTCGATGCTTTTATCGAAACGGGATTCATCGCATACTTCCTGTACCAATTCGTGACCTGAAACCATTACCGCTGTGCTGCTCGGGGTTTGGATTCTGTAAATGTCACCATACTCTTCCGCTAAGTCCATAAATGATAGAACCGGCTTATCTTTATTGAGAAGTGGCACGTTTCCTAGAGGACCGTACGTCTTCGGTTGTGGTATCGTCTTTGTTTCACTCATGATTCGGTCATCCCTTTCTCTTCTCTAGTCTTTCTTAATCAACTGAACGATTTTGTCGAGCTGCTGGGAGAATTCCATCACTTCCTCTTGTGAGAAATGACCTTCAAGCAGCTGATCGAGGTTTTGATAGACGACTTCTTCCGCTGTCTCCATCAATTCGGTTCCTTTGCCCGTAAGCGAGATCGACTTCTTTCTCATGTCTTCTCCCGCATTAATCGTAATCAGACCATCTTCCTGAAGTTTCTTAATCCGGTTTGAAATGGCCGTTTTGAAGACTCCTTGCGTGGTCGCAATTTTGTTTTGGGAAATGTTTGGGTTTTCCCTGATGATGCGAAGGGTCTCGAGCTGCTGCTGGGAGTAGCGGTTCAACGCTTCATGCTCCGCCAATACTTTTACAACATAGTCGTTGATGACCCACATCGCCTCTCTGAATTTAGAAAACGATTGCCGTAGCTGTTCTGACATTAGTACACCTCCTGTACTATTCTCTTACCTTAAATAGTACAGGAGGTGTACCTTTTTAACAATAGGCAAATCGGCGGATTGGGATGATTATCTTCGGTTGGGTGGTTTACCCAGTTCAAATAATGGTTATATAACTTTTGAAATCAATTCGAAGGAGGTTACTTACATGGCTGACCAAAACCAGGGTAAAAGCGGTGAAGAACGCTCTGAGGAAACGAATAAGGAATACGGCAGACAAGGAAAGTATGCCAAGGGGAACAAGAAGAACAGCGATCAGGATGATGAATAACGAAAACAAGCACCCGCTACCGGGTGCTTGTTTCCATTTATAGATTTCCTATATTGATAGTAGCTCACACAGGATTATGTTGAGGACAGACTTACCTGTTCAAAATCGAACTTTTTCCTAATAACGTCTACTACTTCCTTTGGACTCAAGTGGCTATTATTGATTTTCACATAATTCGCTGCGTCGATTTCTCCGTCTTCCGAGTTCAAGCGCAAATCATCCATAGACTGGATGAGTCTTTTCTCGGAATCTTCCACATTCCTTTTCGTCGGCTTATGTTCCAGTCTGTTCGGTGTACGGTTCCGTTCAAGCCTTGCGTCCAGATCAGCCTCAAGCTCGACGTAGTACACTTCAGCACCTTCAGATTCAAAGATGGAACGAATTTTCTCTACCATGTCCCAGTCCTCCTGCTTATTGAAGACCCAGACGAAGGTAAAGATCATCCCTTCCTGAGCAGTTTTGGAGTACGCACGGAACACCTCTTCCCGCATCTTATCTGAAATCTTCCACATGTCCTCACTGAACCCGAAGAAAGGCTCAAGCATCTCGATCGTCATATGGTTGTGGAACAGCTTCAGCCCCGTTTCCTTCTCAAGCTCCTGTCCGACCGTCATTTTCCCCACGGCCTGCGGACCGAATAGTAATACCAGTTTCATAATCTTCTCATCCTCACAATCTCACCTATGTTGTCAGGACCAATACTCCGATTGATGATAAAGCAGTACTGGTCCCTGGTCTTTGTCATTTTCTCAATGCTTTCAATACAGCCGTTTCACGCTCCAACCAACTAATCTCTAGATTTTGAGCCTGTTCATTCATCTCGATTGCTTCCTCGATAGTAAGCCAAACCGGTTTGAAAGAGAGGTCTGTTTCGTATCGGTCCAGCTGCTGACATGTCCGGACGTCCGTATGGATATTGCACCAGTAGTAGTGAGAGGTCATTTGAAAGGATTGATTTTGATTAAATTCGTCTTCTTTCACCTCTACTACCACTCCTGCCTTTTGAAGCACTTCGCTCCTTATGTAACCCGTCTCTTCAATTATTTCTCTCAATAGGGTATCTGTGTGAGACTCCGATGCTTCTACCCCTCCGCCCGGAAACTTGACATCTCCGTCCTTAGTCTGGATAAGCAGAACCTTTTCCCCCTTGATGGAGACAGCCCTTACCGCTTCCCTTAACACAGTGTACGTGCAGCTGGGCAACGCCTCCTGCTTGAGCTCAATGTCAAATTTCATGGCTAAAACTCCCTCAAGAAAGGTTGTGATTCTTCACTCAAACACAGCTCAATCCTTTCCTTGAAATTGCCAAGGGTCACCATTTCCATGGCCTCACGTAAAGGGAAAAAACCGACTTCAAGACTTTCTGCTGTCGTCGTCATTTCTCCCCCGACTGCCTTAGCCAGAAAGAGCGTATTGCATATGGAAGCCTCCACATTCTGAAATACCCCGCAAAATTGAACAATTTCAATTTCGACGCCGGACTCTTCCTTCGTCTCTCTGATTGCGGCATCCGTCAGCGACTCCCCTTCCTCCACTTGACCACCCGGCATCTCCCAGCCACGTCTAGGTCCTTTGATCAACAGAAGTTCCTGTCGGTCATTCAGAACAATGGCTGCAGCGGAGAGTCTATGCTTCGGTGGTGTATAAACCTCTGACATCATTCCCCCTCCTTATGGGCGAGAACCTTCTCACGTTCCGTTGTAATCGATAATAGTTCGGATAATGCGCTTATGACGTAATCCGCTTGTGCGAGTTCTTCTTCCTTGGCAAAATCAAACCGGCAGCCTACAGCTGTCAGTTCGTTCCGCTTCGCTGCTTTGATATCGGAAAGACGGTCCCCCACAACGAAGCCTTCTTGAATCTCATATTTCTCTACAATTCCTTTTACCAAATCTGCTTTGTCCAAGGAGTCGATCTGCTCAATACTGAACGTTTCCGTGACCCATTCGTCCAACCTGTAAAAATTGACGATGGCTTGTAAATACTTCGTCAGTCCGTTACTTGCTATGTAAATGGAATACCCTTGCTCCTTCAAGCTTCGGAGCGCCTTCTTGACTTCAGGATATAACGAACCCCTGCCTTCTGAAATGTTGGCTGTTAGACGGTCGAGAAAATAACGATCGACTTCCTCCCTAGTCTTCTCATCATGATTCGGTAATAACGTGGCCCACACCTCCGGAAGGGGTACCCCCATAATGTCACGGTATTCCTCTATCGGCGTGCCCTTGTTCCACTCCCCTTTGAGACGGAGATCTTGAAACGCATCTTCAAGAGCGAGTTCTAATATTTTTTCCGTTTGAAATAATGTTCCATCCATATCGAATATGACAGCTTTGTTCATGGGTCCACCTCTCCTTATGAAATTGATTGCTTCTGATTCACCTTTTTAGGTCGCAGCCACTCATCAATAGCCCAGAAGGCGATGGCTGCGAGGGTTGCAAAAATCAGCGTACCATTGACGACTTCCCCCCATACGTGATGATCCATCGGAGCGATGAAGCCGAACAAAAATCCCGCAGCAATGTGAATCAAAAATGCTGCTGTTCTTCTGTATCGCTTGAAGAACTTTCCGCTGACAAGGTCAGATAGAAGTGTCATTGGAACGCCGTACAGAATGACAATCGGGGAAAGCCACAGTGCAAATGTAAAGGACATCGCGAGTACTTCAAGCGGCATGCTCCATTCCCCGAAGAACATCGCAAAGATGATTAACAGTGATAGGGGTGTGGCGATAATCGTCGTCAGGATCTTTCGTTTCAACATCATTTCACCTCCTGGTTACCGTCCTCCCTTCCGACTTGTTTTTTTAGCGAACATGTATTTCAGTCCATAATAAACAACCCAGAATAAGGCAAGTACGGCGAAGGAATAATAGCGGTGTTCCTGAGGCAGTAGAAAATAGCAGAGTAATGCCATCATAAGAAAAGGCGGCATAAGCATCCAATACAATTTATCTTGACCCAAAACATACGCTCCTTCTTTTTTTATTTCTCTTTATTAGCTTCTCTATTTCTCATGTAAAACCCTCTTTATCCTTCATTCAGCCAGTCGTAATAGACCGTATCCTCATCCTCCAGCACTTCCTGGTGGACACATTTTTTAAAGGCCACAATCATCCCGCCATACAGGTAGGAAGGAAAACTTGCCTTCACCTTGCCGTTTTTAAAAACATAGATCGCTTGCTTGAACGTTTCCTGGATTTGCGGGAGATAGGCTTCGAGCGGCTGTGTCAGATTCACTTTTCGATAGGCAGTTACAATCGTTCTCCAGACACGCTCCACTTCCTGCAACGGGAAGAACGAGTGCGCGAGGTTTGCAAAAGAAGATGGAATGAAAGACGGGAGGTAAGAGGCGTCCATAGATACAGTCTTACTATGGTCTTCGTTTACTCTTGGTTTATGCTTAGTTTCCGGTTCCGAATTCAGGCTTCCGGCGTTGATGCTGGTAGGTTGAGTGGACTTTGTTGGGGTGTCAGGAAGGGTATCAACTGGGGTGTCATCAACGAGCGAAAGAAGGTCATCCTGTGGCAGGATGATTAAGAGATTTGCTCCCTGCTTTCCATTCGGCTTGCACGTTTTCAAACGCTGCAACAGGCGGGTTTCAACGAGTCGGTTGATCGTGCGGATGACGGTGCTTCTGCTGACTCCTGTGTTTTTCATGATCGTATCGACTTTCGCAAACGAGACGCCGGGGAATTTGACAGAATGACGCCAAACCGATGTAAGAACGGCAATATTTCCTTCCGACAGTTTTGCTTTATGTTTTTTCAAATAAGAGCGGACGTGAAGGTCCATCTCCTTAACGGACTGAAAAGACTGATAAGCTTGAATAGTAGATAAATCCATGACAGGCACCTCGATTATCTTCTTTATATCTATAATCGAAGCGAGTCGAATTTTGGTGTCGCTCTTTTGAAAAAAGTTTTCCCACCATATGATGTCAGGCGTCTCCTCCGCCTCCACCGACATGGCTGCCTCCATGTACATATTCCTTCGCTTTCGCCCGTTCATAGCCCTCTTCATTAGTCTTTTCCACTTCCATCTGCCTGATCGGGGGCTCATGCTTCTTGTTGGCTTCCTTTACCTTAGCGTAAATAACGACACCGACTGCCGCGCTGATTCCTATAATCGGCCAGATCATGCTGTCACCTCCTTTTCCACCAGAAAAAAAGATAAATGGCGATCACGATAAAAATGAGGACCCACCCATAGAAAAGGGGGTCTCCAAGTATAAAGTAACGGTCTTCGTAAGCATAATCCGTCGTCAAACGTTTCATATCCACACCCCATCTGATTTCCGGATCACCACCACTCTAATACCTGATCTATGTCAACACTCATGTTCCCATCCCTCAGTTCGGCTAGCGGGTGTCCTGAGGAGATCAACAGCTTTTCATCGCGCAGGAAGGCTTTTTCTTGAACCGTGTACGTTTCTCCATCTTCTTCAACGTGCAAAAGTACGTGATGCCAAAAAGAATGTCCATCCTCGTATTCAATCTCGGTAATCTCATAGTCTTTGATCTGAAAATCTAAATCCTTACGAGCATCTATTTTTTCCTTATAGAATGCTTCCGCCTCTTGATCAGGTCGTGAAGTGTCCACACGTTTACCGTCAGACACGTCGTATAATTGAAGTTGTTCAAATGCCTTGTCGTAGTCTTCCTCGACGAGACCTTGATAGTAATCATGAATCAATGCTTCAGCCTTCCGCTCTTCCTTCTGCTGAGCCAATACACCGCACCCTGCTAAAACTGCGATGAGGAGTACCGCTACTATCGACTTTTTATACAAAAGATCCACACCATCCATTTACAGCATTTTGTATAATATCCATTATCAGTGTAGCACAAATGAGTGGGCACTTTAACCTCTCTATACAAAAAGAGCGCCGGTCGGTTCAGACCAGCGCTCTTGCTCATACATATTATTCAACGGAGAAAATGTAAGAATAAATCGGTTGTCCACCCTGGTGGATCTCAACCTCTAAATCTTCGAACGTTTCCTCGATATATTCTTCTAATTCAGCGACTTCTTTTTCCTCAACATCCTCACCGACGAGAATCGTGATGATTTCGTCCTCATCTTCGTCGATCAGCTGGTTCAGAAGCGTCTTCGCTGCTGTGAACTTATCTTTATCGGTAGCAGAAATCTTGCCTTCTGCGATGCCCATATAGTGACCTTTTTTAATCGTCATTCCTTCAATCTGCGTATCCCGAACGGCATACGTAATTTGACCAGTCTTCACTTCAGACATAAGACTTGTCATTTCGTCCGTATTCGTTTCGAGATCCGCTTCAGGGTTGAAGCCGAGCATTGCGCTCATGCCTTGTGGAATCGTCTTCGTCTTCACGACTGATACCGGAATTTCAGCAAGCTCTGCTGCTTGATCCGCTGCCATGATGATGTTCTTGTTGTTCGGTAAAATAATGACGTTCTCAGCATGCGCTTCTTTAATCGCTTCTGAAAGGTCCTGCGTACTTGGGTTCATCGTCTGACCACCTTGAATGACGACGTTCGCTCCGAGGCTTTCAAAGAGCTTCTTGATTCCGTCACCCATAGCAACCGTTACGATCCCGTAAGGAGCCTTCTTCTCAGACTTTTTCTTCTTTTTCTTGTCTCCTACGATCGACGTATGCTGTTCACGCATATTCTCAATCTTCATGTTGATCAGACTACCGAACTGCTGCCCGAGTGTCAGCGCTTCCCCCGGGTTCTCAGCGTGAACGTGAACTTTGACCAGCTCTTCATCCGAAACGACCAATAGGGAGTCACCCAGCTTGCTTAACTGATCGCGGAACGCCTCATCTGTATAAGGATTCTGCTCTAGTTTGTCCTCCTCGAACTTAACCATGAATTCAGTACAGTAACCGAACTCGATATCTTCTGTGTTCATGAAGTCCTGAGCAAGCTTGTGGTGCTCGGCATTGACCATGTCATCCATGGAAACCGCATCTTCCACGTCAGGAAGCTCTTCTCCCTTCAGATTAGCAAGGAACCCTTCATAAATCGTAAGGAGACCCTGCCCTCCACTGTCGACGACTCCGACTTCTTTCAGGACAGGTAGTAATTCCGGTGTGCGCTTCAAGGATTTCTTCGCTGCATCGACGACCGCTTCCATGAAGTCAATGACGTCCTCATGCTGCTCCGCAAGCTCTACAGATGCTTCAGCAGAGTCCTTTGCAACCGTTAGAATCGTACCTTCAACAGGCTTCATGACAGCTTTATATGCCGTCGTCACACCGCCTTGAAGACCATCAGACAAGTCTTTCGTGGTAAGCGTCTCTTTGTCTTCAATCGCTTTTCCAAACCCGCGGAAAATTTGAGACAAGATGACACCGGAGTTTCCTCGGGCACCCATAAGAAGCCCTTTAGATAGTGCCTGGGCCACCACTCCGGCATGGTTCTCCTTTACCGATTTCACTTCCTCTGCTCCGGAAGTCATCGATAGATTCATATTGGTTCCGGTATCACCATCTGGAACCGGGAATACGTTCAGAGCATCGATCATCTGCGAGTTCCTCGTCAGGTGATGCGCTCCCTGTAAGATCATTTCGGCTAACTGTTTGCCGTCAATAGTTTGTAACGTCACGCTTACTTCCTCCTTTGACTACAACAAAGACCTATTCGCTCGTCACGCGAACCCCTTGAATGTAAATATTCACAGAGTCCACCGACAAGCCTACCGTTTTACTAAGTGTGTATTTAACTTGAGATTGTACGTTGTGTGCAACTTCTGAAATTTTTGTTCCGTAGCTTACGATGATATACATATCTATATGAAGGTGATCTTCTTCCTGTCTGACAACGACGCCTTTTGAAAAATTCTCTTTTCTCAGCATTTCTGTCAGGCCGTCACGAATCTGGCTCTTGGACGCCATACCTACAATGCCGTAGCACTCAACGGCTGCTCCACCTGCAATAGTAGAAATCACTTCGTTCGTAATGGTAATATGACCATTTTGGTTATACAAATCAACGGACATGGGGAATCCTCCTTTTTAACTCCAACTACTTTTACTCATTATAACACAAATTACCTTATACGAGCTTACATGAGGGAGCTCGACTTATGCATAATTCCCCTTCTATACTTTGTAACAAATCTCTCTGTCTGTCAAGAAAAAGTTCTTTATATAATTACAGCTCACTTATTGCATGGCTATTGGGGATATGATATAGTAACGTAGTATCTGATGATTTATGTATGTAACAGGAGGGATTTTTAATGGCACGCAGTGTAATTTCGGGCAAAGGTACCCGTTCAGGTAACCACCGTTCACACGCAATGAACGCTAATAAACGTCAATTCAAAGCTAACCTACAAAAAGTACGCATCATGGTTGACGGTAAGCCTCAAAAAGCTTATGTAACAGCTCGCGAGCTTAAGTCTGGTAAAGTTCAACGCGTATAATTTAAATAAGCGTCAAAAAAAGCACCCCGAAACGGGTGCTTTTTTTGTATGTATTCTTCCTCTCCCATAACCCCGTCCTCACCCACACCCACACGAGAAGAGACACCCCCTCCCCCTACTCAAAGCTTAAGTGAGAGGCAGAACTGTCACAATCATTTCCCAGAAGCCGCATCATAACAATTCTCTCAAAACGCACCTTCGCTAATAGATGCTGTCCTGATGTCATAGGGTTCTGTATCCACTGCTATCGCAAAGTGGGGTGGAAAATGGCGAGACTCCTGTGGGATACAGGTACAGCGTGAGACCCCGGAAGGCGTAAGCCTGAGGAGGCTCACGGTACCCCACGGAAAGCGAGCTATTTTCCACCCCACTTTAAACTCTCCATTTCATACAGAACCGTTCGACAAACAATAAAAAGCACCCTGATACGGGTGCTTTTCTGTGCCTCTTTTCAGCGGGGCGTCCAAGCGTATGCCGCTTGTCTAACCGGAAATAGACAATGAATCCGGCATCCGCTCGCCTGGTAAGAGATCAACCGGTCTTAATCTTTTTTAAAAGTACTCATGACTGCGCGCACTATACCCCCGAGAAACCGCGGGAGTTTGATCGTATAGAATTTCAAAGAGCCCCCTCCTCCTATAACAAGCTAAAGCGTTCATTCTCTCTTAGCTAGGTCAAATCTTTGCTCCTTATTACTAAGAGTATGCCTGACCGGAACGAAAAAGTACCTGTATCTTCAATCAGTTGATTCGAAACACACAAGGTCGAACCGTAAGGAAGATCCGCCTCATGCAAAGGGTAATAAAACCCTTCCAAAGTAATTCCGGTAACCTCCAATGTGACAGGTAAAAAAGAAACATAAGGATAAGAGCGATTTGTTTTCAGTGTATGCTTGCCAGGCTCAACTAATGACACCCTATTCTGCCGATCGATGATGGTTGCGTTGATTCCTTTCTTTCTCAGTGGAAATAAGGTTTGAATATTGGCAAGGGTATGGTCGGCCCGCCCTCCGGTCACCCCGAATAACAGAATATGTTCCGGGTTCCTCTTTTGTGCCTCTCGAATGGCAAGCTCAAGGTCCGTTTCATCCTTTTCATCCGGGTAATCTTTGAAAATACGTGCACGAGCTTGTATGTTCTTTCTGGATGGCGCCGAGACCGAATCGAAATCCCCGATGGCAAGATCCGGCGTAATGCCTTGATGCAGCAGGACTTCAGCCCCTTGATCGGCCCCGATCCACATCACATGATCATCGTCAAATTCTTTCAGGTCTGGGATGTATCCTTTCGGGCTCCCCCCAACAATCGCAATCGTTTTGGTCATATCTAATCTCTCCTTGAAATCTATGTAAAATGATTTATAAAAAAACCTAAAGGCGTCATACACCTTTAGGCTTCTACATTACAAGGCGTTTCGGATCTCATCCATCGCCTGTTTACGGTCTTCCTTTTTGAAAACGGCGCTGCCTGCTACGAGCACATCCGCTCCTGCGTCTGTACACGTTTTCGCGGTTTCAGCTGTTACGCCTCCGTCGATTTCGATTTCAAAATCGAGTCCCATTTCCTCGCGCCATTCGGCAATCTGGCGGATCTTCGGAACGACGGATGAAAGGAACGATTGTCCACCGAATCCAGGGTTAACCGTCATAAGAAGGACAAGGTCCACTTCCGCAAGAACCGGTTTGATGAACTCAGCAGGCGTCGCAGGATTGATCACGACACCCGGCTTCACGTCGTAGCTTTTGATCAATTGGAGCGTGCGGTGCAGGTGGGTACACGTTTCCTGGTGAACCGTAATGATGTCACTCCCCGCCTTCGCGAAGGCTTCAATGTATTGATCAGGGTTTTCAATCATCAAGTGAACATCGAGCGGCAGATCCGTTACCGGGCGGATCGCTTCCACAATCATCGGTCCAAGTGAAATGTTCGGCACATAGTGGCCGTCCATCACATCGACATGAATGTAATCGGCTCCGCCACGGTCTACGTCTTGTATCTCTTCTCCCAGCTTCGCAAAATCAGATGCGAGAATGGATGGTGCAATTTTTGTCATGTTAGTACCTCGGCTTTCTGTTCTGAATTTCTTCTAAAAAGTGTACGTAATGATCGTATCTCTGTTGTGAGATCGTACCGTCCTCCACGCCTGCCTTGACGGCACATTTCGGCTCTTTGTTGTGCAGGCATCCACGGAACTTGCAGTCGTTCTGCACCTCTACAAATTCAGGGAAGCACTCCGGCAGTTGATCAAGCTCGAGATCCCCGAATTCAAGTGAACTGAAGCCCGGCGTATCGGCTACCAATCCGCCTGATATTTCGTAGAGCTCCACGTGTCTGGTCGTGTGTTTACCACGACCTAGGCTTTCCGAAATATCATCGGTATCGATGGAAAGTCTAGGGTCGATGGAATTCAGAAGGGATGACTTCCCGACACCTGACTGACCGGCAATCACCGTGGTCCGACCTGACAAATGAGACTGAACTTGATCCATCGATGACGGGTCATTGACAGAAGATAAAATGACAGAGTAGCCGATCTTTTCGTACATCGCTTTATAACTCTCCATTTCTTTGACTTCTCCATCTGTCAGCTGGTCCATTTTTGAAATGACAATGAACGGTTCGATGCGTTTCGCTTCAACAAGGACGAGAAAACGGTCCAGAAGAAGCGCGTTGAAGTCCGGCTTGACTGCCGATGTTACGATCAACGCCTGATCTACATTAGCGATCGGCGGACGGACGAATTCGTTCTTTCGATTGTCGATCGATAGAATGTAGCCCTCTTCCTGATTGTCAGCCTTGAACTCCACATTGTCGCCTACAAGCGGTGTGACTTTCTTCTTTCTGAAGTTTCCCCGGCCTCTGCATTGATACACGTCCCCATCGTGAAGGACGTAGTAAAAGCCTGCCAGTGCCTTAATGATCTTGCCTGTTGTCATGGATTGTTCTCACCTGCTTCTTCGTATGAAATCGTTTCGTTTATAATATTTTCGCCTTCTCTCTGGATACGGTACGTAGCTTCAGAGCCTGGCGTAATGGTAAGTGGGATGGTAAATGACGTCTCTTCTGTTATTGTTTCTTCCCGGAACGGTTCTTCGATGTTGTTCTCTGAATCGCCCACGTAAATGATGACGCGCTGCTCTTCCTGTTCCAAGCCTTCATCGAATGGTACCGTTACTTCACGCTCTATACTGCGTGGCTGTGGATCTTCCTCAGGCGGAGGCGTTTCCTCTTCTGGTTCTGGTTCTGGTTCAGGCTCAGGTCCTCTTGATATCGTAAGTTCGACCGTTGTACCTTCACGGACTGCGGTTCCAGGACTCGGGTCTTGCGAAATGACTTCCCCTTCTGGTACGTCAGGAGAGTATTCTTCTGAAATCGCCACTTCAAGTCCTAAGTCTTCAAGCTCAGCCGTCGCCTCTTCTACCGTCATTCTGGAGAGTCTAGGCAGATCGACCGTAGGTGGCCCACTGCTCACTTCAAAAATGACCGGCGTCTCTTCTGGAATGACCTGCTGACCAGCACGAGGAGAAACATGCTCTAGGATGGTGCCTTCCTCCTCTTCGCTCGAACGCTGAATCTGCCTGATGTTCTCAAATCCCTGCTCGGCTAATTCTGTCTCAACAAGAGAAAAATTCTGCCCCGTGTAGTCCTCAAACTCAACGGTTTCTCTTCCGCGGCTATAATAGATCGTCACAGAAGTGTCTTCCTTAACAGTCGACCCTGCAGCAGGATCCGTGCGAATGACGAGACCTTCTGCCACATCCTCAGAAAATATCTCTTCTCCGCTGACATTCAAGTTCAGCTCGGTAAGCTCGGTATAGGCCTCTTCATACTCAAGGCCCGTTACGTCTGCAATTTCGACATCAGCCGGCTGCGTAAGAGCGGGTAGCAGGAACAGTGCCGCCACTCCCGAAATAGCAAGAAATGCCACAATTGATAGAACCCACGGCAGCATCTTGCGCTTCTTTTTGGTCTCTTTCGGTGGTTCCGTTTCCGTTTTGACCGGGTCTTGGACCGGCTGAGTCGGTCTTGTCTGGTTGTGTATGATCGTCTGTTCGCTCGTCTGGTCGTCGTATGCATGGTTCGGAATGACCGGGATCGCTTTCGTCTTCTCTTCATCATCGTCCTCTGGTATGGAAAAAGCCGGTTCATTCATGCGCTCTACATCCAAACACGTTTCTAAATCTTCTTCCATCTCAGAGACAGACGCATATCGGTGAAAAGGGTCTTTGGCTGTAGACTTCAGCACAATGTTTTCAACGCTTTGAGGAAGGTCATTGATCCACCTTCTTAAGGAAGGCGTATCATGCTGAAGATGTTTCAAAGCGATCGAAACCGCTGACTCCCCCGAAAAAGGAAGCCTTCCCGTCAGCAATTCGAAAAATACGATACCGAGTGCATACACATCAGACTTCTTTGTTGCCATCCCTCCGCGTGCCTGCTCAGGTGATAGATAGTGCACGGATCCGAGCACCGAATTCGTCTGAGTCAGAGACGTTCCGCTTAATGCCATCGCAATGCCGAAATCTGTTACTTTCACATGACCATAATGGTCGACCAAAATGTTCTGAGGCTTAATATCGCGGTGGACGATGCCATTCTCATGGGCGTGATGAATCGCAGAGGCCACCTGTTTCATCATATCGATTGTCGTCGTAATGTCGATTGGACTGAACTGCTGAATGTACTGTTTCAGCGTCATTCCGTCTACATACTCCATTACCATATAATATAACTCTTCTTCTTCCCCTACATCATAAATGTCGACGATGTTCGGATGGGAAAGGCTCGTGGCAGACTGGGCTTCCCGGTGGAAACGAGCGATGAATTCTTCATCGTTCCCATGATCAAGCCTCAGTACTTTCACAGCCACGTCCCGTTCGAGGATCGTGTCATGGCCAAGGTACACGTTAGCCATCCCGCCGCCACCGATCATTTCTTTGATTCGGTAGCGATCGTTAAGCAAACGGTTCTGCAGCATTAATCGGCACCCTCTTTCGTCGTGACATCCTGTTGGTAATGCACAACAGCAAGGGTGATATTGTCTTCTCCGCCACGTTCATTCGCGGTTTCGACCATGTCTTCACAGAATGAATGCCAGTCGCCGTCAAACGAAGCAAGAGTCTCAATTTCCTCGTCACTCACTTTGTTTGTCAAGCCGTCGGTGCAAAGAAGCAGACGATTATCCTCTTCGAACGTGATCGTCTGTATATCCGCCTGGATTTCCTGTTCTGTACCAAGCGCTTTTAGAAGAACGTTCTTTCTCGGGTGATGATCCGCCTCTTCCTGACTGATTTGTCCGGACCTTACGAGTTCGTTGACGAGGGAATGATCCTCTGTTAACTGCTTAAATCCGAAAGCGTTCGCGAAATAAATACGACTGTCTCCAATGTGGGCGATGGTCGCGAAAGAATCCGTACAGATCGCGGCCACGATGGTCGTCCCCATACCGAAACATTCCTCATGCTCACTCGCATACGTTCTGATCTCATCATTCACAGACTGGATTGCGTTTCCGAGCCATTCTTCTGCTTGTTCCGGCTTTTGCAGTTCGTCTGCTTCCAGCCATTCTTTATGTAAGGAAGATGTCGCCATTTCACTGGCCACATCCCCGGCTCGGTGTCCGCCCATTCCGTCAGCCACAACGGCAAGAATCTGGCCGGCATCGTTCTTGTAGACACCACCTGCATCTTCGTTATGGTTTCTTACTCTTCCTTGGTCAGTAAGAAAATAGCCAATCATGGACTCACCTCATTTATCCTTTTTTCACAAATCTCACTAAGAAAAATCCATCCGTATCCCACTCCTGCGGGAAGAGCTGCAATCCGAGCTCACTCTTGCCGATCGATTGTTGCAAGGTTTCCGGCAGTTCTTCATGGAACGCGGGATCCACTTCAAATTCCGGATGGGTTTGTAAAAAGTGTTGAACGGCTTCCTCATTTTCATGACGATCCACCGTACATGTACTATACACCATTTTGCCACCTGTTTTCAGCAAGGGAGCAACATGGTCGAGAAGATCGTCCTGGATCGAGCGAAGAGAGAAGATGTCTTCTTCCTTCTTATGATACTTGATATCCGGCTTGCCGCGCAGGACACCTAAACCGGAACAAGGAGCATCCATCAAAATCCGGTCGAACGTTTCAGGTTCGTGAAGATCCTGAAGCTTTCGGGAATCGGCTTGTGATGCTGTAATGGAGGACAGCTGAAGCTGTGCCGCCTTCTTCGTCACCAGTTTCGCCTTCTTCTCATGTAAATCATACGCCGTGACGCGACCGGAATCTTCCAGTTTTTCGGCGATATGCGTCGTTTTGCCTCCAGGTGCGCTGCAGGCGTCGAGTACAGACTGACCTGGCGTCAAATCCATCATTTCGGCAACGAGCATCGAGCTTTGATCCTGAACGGTCACTTTTCCTTCTGTAAACAGTGGATGCTTCAAAATGTGACCTTCTGAAACGATGAGACCCTGAGAAGAAAAGACACTCTCTTCGACTTTGAACCCATCTTCGCTTAGAACATCCATCGCTTCCTCTCTTGAAATTCGAAGAGGCTGGACGCGGATCGCCATCGGCAGGTGATGGTTGTTCGCCTCGCACATGTCACGGGTGGTGTCGATGCCATATTGGTCGACCCATCGTTTCACAAGCCATAGAGGATGACTCGTTTCAATGGCGATTCGTTCGACCGGGTCTTTGATTTCGTCTGTTCCACGAAGCCCTTTCCGCTGGACGTTACGCAGTACGCCGTTGACGAATGACGAAATGCCTTTGTGACCCCACTTCTTCGAAATCTCAACCGCCTCATGCAGGACTGCATGATCCGGCACGCGCTCCAAATAATTCATCTGATAAACCGACATATACAAAAGCCAGCGTATCCAAGGCTTGATCTTTTTCTGTTTCGCGATGAACGGCTGAATTTGATAATCAATCAAATCACGGCGTTGAAGTGTTCCGTAAACGATTTCCGTAAGCAAACCACCGTCTTGACGCGAAAGCTGCTGTTTGTTGATTTCCTGATCGAGAAGAACATGGCTGAATCCCCCCTGCTCACCGATTCGGGTAAGCAGCGTGAGAGCCGTCTCGCGTAATACGTATTTAGCCATTCGGGTTTTCCCCCAATAGGTCGCCTTCAGAAAGCGACTGACCTGCTCCGTTGACGAAAGACTGTCCATCCATGCGCTTCTTGCCTGACGGCTGCAATTCGGTCACTTTCACCGCTTTGCCGTCACCGGTCTGCACCAGGAATCCGTCTTCCTGTATGTCGACAACCGTTCCGGGTTCTTTAGTAAACGAACCGTTGACTTTCTCTACCCACCAAAGCTTCATCGGCTTCCCTTTCCAGTAGGTGAACGCAACCGGCCAAGGGCGCAGGCCGCGGACGTGGTTGTACACCGTCTGCTGATCATTCGTCCAGTCGACGAGCTCCAGTTCACGCTTGATATTCGGCGCGAAGGTCGCTTGACTATGATCCTGTTCCTCCGCTGTGATGTCTCCGCTCAAGAGCTTAGGGACCGTTTCGGCAAGAAGATCCGCTCCGGCAACCGACAATTTATCGTGAAGGGTTCCGACGTGATCTTCATCCGCTATCGGCACGACGACTTTTGAAAGCATGTCACCCGCATCCAATGCCTTCACCATATACATAATCGTCACGCCGGTTTCTTTTTTCCCTTGCAAAATGGAATAGTGAATCGGGGCTCCTCCGCGAAATTCAGGAAGCAAGGAGGCGTGAACGTTGATACAGCCATATTTCGGTGCTTCCAAGAGTGGTTCAGGAAGAATCTGTCCGAAAGCTGCTGTCACAATCAAGTCGGGCTCATATTTAAGTACTTCCTCGTATTCTTCCTTAATTTTCTCAGGTTGAAAAACGGGGATGCCGTGCTTTTCAGCGGCCACTTTGACAGGTGGCGGCGTCATCACCTTTTTTCTTCCTTTGGGACGGTCTGGTTGTGTAACGACTAGAACGACTTCGTAAGAATCGTCCATCAATCGTTCTAGTACTGGGACAGCAAAATCTGGTGTCCCCATAAACGCAATTCGTGTCATGAGCTGGTGCTCCCTTCCTACATTAACTGATACGGTTGAAAATCTACGATGATTTGTAGTCCGTTGTCTTGTTTCATTTCATCTTCATAATAGTGTAAAATGCGTTCCACTAATTTCCGCTGCTCGGGTTCCTTCTTGTATTTTATCATGCATTGATAGCGATATCTATTATTGATCCTCGTCAAAGCGGACGGTGTCGGACCGAGGACAATCGACTGATCGGACAGCTTCTGGCGCATGAACTGAACGATTTTCGTCGTAACCTCCTGAACCTTCAGCTGGTTCGGGTGGGAAACGGTGATCAACGTGAGGAAATAATAAGGTGGATAGTTAAAGGCTTTTCTGATCCTCATCTCTTCCTGGAAAAATTGATCGAAATCGTACGTGCTTGCAAGGTCGACACTGTAGTGATCCGGCGTGTACGTCTGCACGACAACCTCTCCCGGCTTTTTATGACGACCCGCGCGCCCGCTGACCTGGGTTAGCAGTTGGAACGTTTTTTCAGACGCACGGAAGTCCGGCAGATTCAATAGAGAATCAGCCGCAAGAACCCCGACAAGGGTAACATTTCCGAAGTCGAGACCTTTCGCAATCATCTGCGTCCCGAGTAGAATATCCGCCTCTTTGTCTCCAAATTTCTTCAGAAGACGTTCATGCGCTCCTTTTCTCCGGGTCGTATCGACGTCCATTCTGATGATTCTCGCTTCCGGAATGAGCTGTTCAAGTGCCTCTTCGACCTTCTGTGTACCGGTTCCGAAAAATCGGATGGTCTTCGACTCACATTCGGGGCATTCCGTCGGCATCGGCTCTTCGTGAGAGCAATAGTGGCATTTCAATCGATTCTGTCGTTTGTGATACGTAAGGGCGATGTCACAGTGCGGACATTCCGCAACGTGGCCGCAGTCCCGGCACATGACAAACGTGGAATAACCACGGCGGTTCAGGAAAAGAACGACCTGTTCCCCCTTCGCAAGGCGGTCCTCGATCTTTTCTTTCAACATGCGTGAAAACATCGAACGGTTGCCTTCATGAAGCTCATCGCGCATGTCGACGATGTCAACATCCGGCATGTTCGCATCATTCATCCGTTTAGTCAGCGTAAGTAGTTGATAATTCCCCTTTGCGGCACGAGCGTATGTTTCTAAAGCAGGTGTCGCACTGCCGAGAACAACCGGGCATTGATGGCGCTTCGCTCGTTCAATCGCCACGTCCCTCGCATGGTAGCGTGTCCTGTCCTCCTGCTTATAGCTCGTCTCATGCTCTTCATCAATGATGATCAGCCCGAGTTTCGAGAAGGGGGCGAAAATCGCCGAACGGGCTCCGACGACGACTTGGACTTCCTTACGCTGGATCTTCCTCCATTCGTCATACTTCTCGCCCGCTGAGAGGGCGCTGTGTAAGACCGCGACTTTGGAGCCGAACCGCCCTTTGAAGCGGTCGACCATTTGAGGTGTCAGCGCAATTTCAGGGACGAGCATGATCGCTTCTTCCCCGCGGTCGATGACCTGCTGGATGGACTGGAGATAGACTTCCGTCTTACCGCTACCTGTTACACCATGCAGCAGGAACGTATCATGTTCTCTATTTTCGATCGTAGTCAGAATCGGCGCAATCGCCTCAGCCTGCTCCTCGGTCAGTTCAAATGGCTTCGTCCGTACAAATTCACGGTCTTGGTAAGGGTCACGGAAGACTTCCTGATCGAATTCACGGAGCACGCCTTCCTGAAGGAGCGGCTTCAAAGAAGCTTGAGTCGTCGATAACGTTTGAAGCAGTTGTTTTTTCAAAATCGGTTCACGATGTTCCGTGAAAAATTCAACAATCGCCCGCTGCTTCTTCGCCTGATTCGATAAATCTTCCAGAAACGCATCCATTTCTATCTCGTCGAGCTTCGGCTCCACCATGCGCATCACTTTCTTCGTTTCGCGGCTCTTCACTTCATAGTGCACATCGACCTCTCCGTCATCGACATGTTTACGAAGCGTAGGGTAGCTGACACCGGACTGTTCGAATTCTTCATATTCGATGACGGCTCTGCCATCAAAAACACGGTCTAAGTCTGAGTCCAGAGGCTCTTCCGATAACTTCCACAGCTCTTTGCGATACTTCGCTTTCATCACTTGTGGGAGCATTACTTGAAGACAGGAGACATAATAGCTGAGCGTATTCTGCGAAAGCCATTTCCCGAGGTGCAGCAGCTCCTCTGTTAAGACTGGAGTCACATCGAGAACCTCGGACAAATTCTTCACTTTGTCAAAATCGCTGTGATCCGTGAGAGCGACCACGTAACCCATGATCTTACGAGGACCGAACGGAACGATCACCCGGACACCTGGCTGGACAACCCCCTCGAATTTTTCAGGGATTTTGTAGTCGAACGGTCGGTTCGTATTTTTGGACGGGACATCCACGATGACTCTGGCAAATCTCACACGTCGTCACCTGACATTTCCTCCGCCGCCCGCTTCAAAATGCGTTCCGCCAGTTCGTCCTTTGACATGAGCGGGAAGGTTTCAGATTTCCCGGATTTCGTGATCCATAGAGAAACATTAGTATCGTGCCCGAATCCAGCTCCCTCTGCCGACACATCGTTGACGACGACTGCATTCAAGTTCTTCTTCTCAAGCTTCTGACGGCCGTATTCTTCCATATCCTGCGTTTCCGCTGCAAAGCCTACTAA
Organism: Halobacillus litoralis; assembly: GCF_020171725.1. Lineage (GTDB taxonomy): Bacteria > Bacillota > Bacilli > Bacillales > Halobacillaceae > Halobacillus > Halobacillus litoralis_F. The sequence goes on from NZ_JAIVAJ010000001.1 coordinate 281,686, forward strand.
GTATTGATGTTCTTTTCTTGCACCGAGTTCCGCTAAAATGTCTTTCGTCCGTTCCATTTCAACGGCATAGTCACCAGGTGATTTTTTCATCTTGTGATCATACGTCACCTTAGGGCGGTAATCGGCGACCGCTGCCGACTTGATGACGAGATCGTGATCATGAAAATGGCGCAGCATCTCTTCGTACATCTCTTCTGCTGTCGTCACGTCGACGCGCTTCACGCCTTGAGGGGTGTCGAGATGGACAGGACCGGAAACGAGGGTTACATCCGCTCCGAGAGCCTTCGCCTGACGTGCGAGGGCATACCCCATTTTGCCTGTGGAAGGATTTGTGAAATACCTTACCGGATCAATTTTTTCCTGCGTCGGACCCGCACTGATCAGCACTTTCTTTCCGCTTAAGAGCTGGCTCTTCCTCATCTCATTCTCCAGCACTTCGACGATGGTCAAAGGCTCTTCCAGACGGCCTTTTCCTACATAACCGCATGCTAAGTAACCTTCTCCTGGTTCGATAAAACGGAAGCCCCACTCATCAAGCTGATGCATATTCTTCAAAACAGCCGGATGACTGTACATATGAACGTTCATAGCGGGCGCAATGTAGACCGGTGCTTCTGTCGCGAGAAGCGTCGTTGTCAGCATGTCATCGGCCAGTCCGTTTGCGAGCTTTCCGATTAAATTAGCCGTTGCAGGAGCGAGCAGAACGAGATCCGCCCAGTCTGCGACGTCAATGTGTTGAATTTGTGAAGGGTCCTGTTCGTCAAACGTATCCGTATAAACCGGTTGACGGGAAAGAGCCTGAAACGTTGTCGGTGCCACAAACTTCTTCGCACTCGGTGTCATGATCACTTTCACTTCAGCGCCGGCCTGTACCAGTTTGCTTGTCAGAGCAGCGGCTTTGTAGGCAGCAATTCCACCTGATACGCCAAGGACAATTTTTTTACCAGTCAGCATCCTAGTCTTCCTCCTTCATGAATCATAGCGAAAAAAGCCGCGCTGTTACAAAGTTGTAAGCGCGGCTTTCTAGCATGTGAATTAAGTTGTTTCTGTACGAGTGTGTACTTCGTCGCCTTCTACGTAAGAAAGCTTTCCGTCACGAATCTCTTCAAGCGCAACTCCGACTTGCTGGAACGATTGCGGATTGTCGATCATCGGTGCGCTCCCCTGTTTCAGTTCACGGGCACGGCGCGCGGAAAGGGTTACGAGCGTGTACTTCGATTTGATTTGTTTTTGTAGTGAGTCAATGGACGGTTCAAGCATCATTTGACATTCTCCTCCAATGCTTTTTTGTATTGGTGAGCGACACGTTCACGCTTGCAGTGTTCGCTCGATACGATGGATTGGACTTTGGTCACGGCGTTGTCGATTTCGTCGTTGACGACGACATAATCATACGCATCCATCATATCAATTTCTTCTTTCGCCGCATGAAGACGGTTCTTCACTTTCTCTTCTGTCTCCGTTCCACGGCTGACGATGCGGTCTTTCAGTTCCTCGAGGGATGGTGGAATCAAGAAGATGAAGACACCCTGAGGGAAGTTTTCGCGGACTTTCATGGCCCCTTGCACTTCAATTTCAAGGAAGACGTCTTTGCCTTGTTCAAGCGTCTCCTCTACGTATTGTCTTGGTGTCCCATAATAGTTGCCGACGTATTCGGCATGCTCAATGAGCTGCCCTTGTTCGATCAACGATTCGAAGTCTTCTCTTGACTTAAAGAAGTAATCGACACCGTCCACCTCTCCCTCGCGTGGATCGCGGGTCGTCATAGAGATGGAATAACGCAAATCGGTCGACTGCTCAAACAACGACTTACGTACGGTTCCTTTTCCGACTCCTGATGGGCCGGAAAGAATAAATAGAATGCCTTTCTGATCTATCACAGCTGCAGTCCTCCTAGCTTTCGTCTGAAATCTCGTCGTTACTTAGTACGCGCTGTCCGACTGTCTCCGGTTGAACGGCAGACAAGACGACATGGTCACTGTCAGTGATGATGACAGCTCGTGTACGACGCCCGTATGTAGCATCTACCAATTTATTATTGTCACGGGCAACGGTAATAATACGTTTAATGGGAGCGGATTCGGGTGAGACGATGGAGATAATTCGATTTGCCGATACCACGTTACCAAATCCGATATTAATTAAGCGCAAACTCAAAGCAGACTCCTCCTTATCAATAAACAAGCCACAATTTCACTACCTCTATTATATGAAAAAATAAGGGCATAACACAATTATTATTATTCTACATTTTGCACTTGTTCTTTAACCTTCTCGATTTCGCTCTTCAACGCGACGACCCATTCGGACACTTCAGCGTCATTCGATTTCGAGCCAATGGTGTTCACTTCCCTGTGCATTTCCTGAACGACGAAGTCCAGTTTTCTGCCAATCGCTTCTTTCTTGTCAAGGGTCGTAAGGAACTGTTCGACGTGGGCATCAAGCCTCGTCAATTCCTCTGTGACATCTCCTTTTTCAGCAAGAAGACCTACCTCCTGAAGCACACGGGACTGATCAGGATCGAGTGTTTCTCCAGCGTATTCTTCAATTCTCTCACGAATCTTTTCCCGATATTCCTCTACGATTCCAGGACGTTTCTCTTCTAGCTTTGCGAGAATCGTCTTGATCGTATCCAGTCGTTTCTCAAAGTCATCACGAAGACGCAGGCCTTCTTCCACTCTCATCGAGAGAAGCCGATCGAGCGCTCGTTCTACTGCTTCGATGAGCGATTGCTGAAGCTCGTCTGTGCTGCCTTCGATTTCACGAACGGTAAAAATATCGTCTAACTTAGAAACCATATCAATTGAGACGTCTCCCGTCAACTGGTATCGGTCTTTGATATCCTGAAGCTTCTCGATATATTGAGAAACCAGCTGGTCATCGACGTCGACCTTTTTATCGAACAGCCCTTCACCTTCTATTGTGACAAATAGCTCGACTCTTCCACGGGAGAGCTTATCCTTCACTGCACGCTTCATTTTCTCCTCCATGAACAGGAGGTGGCGTGGTGCTTTCGTCGATATATCCAGGAAGCGGTGGTTCACGGACCGAACCTCTACATCAATCTGGGTGTCTCCGACGTGCACCGTTTCCTTCCCATACCCTGTCATACTTCTCACCATCTGATCACATCCAATCTCCCTCTATTATAGCAAGTGAGGCTGTTTTTCTCACACCCTCTGCTCTTCTTCACGTCCCCACTGATCGATGGATGTCTTCAAATAGAAGAAACTCGTAAGGATCAGGGCAGCCGTAAAGGTCAGCATTACCCCTCTGACGGGGAGAAAACCAAGCACGACACCGCCCGCGAGTGCACCGACAGGCATCGCTATGGTAATGACGGAATCGACCGTCGTGTTGACCCTTCCAAGCAGATGCTTCGGTGTCATGCTTTGAATAAAGGACGCGTAGATGACGTTATAACCTCCCATACAAACGTGCGCAAAGAAGATGAAGACACAGGCGGTGAACGTGTTCTGACTGAACGTCATCAATCCCCAAAGCACTCCGTGAAGGCCGACACCGAGGGTCAAAATGCGCCCCGCATTCATCACCTGTTCCATTTTTCCAATCAACAGTGCACCAGTCATGCTTCCGATTCCGGCCGCTCCTAATAAAAAACCGTAGGTAGATGGAGACGCTGACAGTTCGTTCGAGAAATAGGGAAGTGCCACGATGGTGAGCGCCGTAAAGAAGTTCAAAACTGCAAGAGGGGCCACCATCCACTTCAGCTTCGAGTTCATGACAAATCTAAAGCCGTCCTTCAGTTCATTCCGGTACTCCTTTAAACGAAACGGCTCCACCTCGTCTGCCTGTCTAGGAAATGTGAAGAACTTCAATAGAATAAGCGGCAGCAGAAAGATAACGAAATTCAGTTGATACAAAAAAGAAACAGATACCGCAACCAGCATCAGCCCTGCGATACTATCGAACAACGAATCCGACAACTTATAAGCAACGGAGAACCATGAATTCGCCCGCACCAGCTCTTCTTTTTTCACAATCTGTGGAAGTACGGTTTCTTCCACCGGGTATGTAATAGCGGAACAGCACGCTGAAAGGAACAGAAGCGGAAGCAGGTACAGAACCTCCATCTGACCTGTCAGAAATAGCAGCGTAATCGCCCCAATCGCCACCAGCTGACCAAAAGCGGCGGCTGCAAGGATTCGTTTCGGATGAACCTTATCAATGAAAGGGCCCGTGAAGATCAACAACGCTTCCGGCAGCGTGAATAGAAAACCGGCCATCCCCGCATAGATGGCGACATCCGTACTGTTCGCCACGTACCACATCGAAATGATAAAAAAGAGACTGTCGCCAATATTCGTAAAGGCCCCCATTAAAAATATGATTTTAAATGAACGGTTCTGTTTTAAACTCATCGTCTTACCTCCTCTTTCTTTATTGTAGGAGGATGTAAGCCTTGAAAGTATGGATAGATTGATTGAAGAATAAAGTTGCCATACAGGTTGAATAAGGTTGTGAGAAGAACTCTCTAAACCAATTCCTTTGTATTCTTCCAAGAAAATCGACTCGAGATCGCTTCTCTCGTCGTTTTTGAATCGTAAAGCCGGTTGAAACGGTAAAGAGGAGAGCTTTCTCAACCGTTTTAACACTGCCCCATGAAAAAACACCACCCAAAAGGCAGTGTTATCGCTTCACATATACAATTTTCTTAATCGTTTCAACAGAGAGACAATACCTCTCAGCCAGTTCCAAGACGACGACCCCTGATCGGAAATCACGGCGGATCGACTCATTCCGCTCATCAAGCTCTTTTCTCACGCCTGATTTCGTCCCCCACTTATGATGGCTCTCCTTCAATTTCGGAATATAGATCGTGTCCCCTTGAATATATTGTTGAATCTGTTTCATCAATTCTTTCGGTAAAACCTCTTTCGCATTACATGTCATGTCAGCCAGCTCCTTATAATGATCTGTAATTTATAAGGGCAAAGCCGAATGAAGCGGGCGGTTCTTTAATGTAATCCCTCATACAGAGCACCGCCGGCTGAATCCAGCTTTGCATGAGGCTTTCGAAGCGTCATTTTGGCACCTAGTAACATGACTCCAGACTCCTTCCCGTCAGGTTTTCTTTTATTTTTTCATAATTTCTTGAATCTTACAATCTTTTCTAACCTCGAGCTTCTCCACAATCTTTCGTTTAATCTTTCGTTCGGAATCGTGCTATAATTTTCTTTTAGAGAGGTGAGTACGATGTCATTTGACGGAATTGTCACCCGGGCGATCACTCATGAATTGAATGAGACGATCCAGTCCGGACGAATTATGAAAATTTATCAACCAACAGAGACCGAGCTGGTCTTTACTGTTCGAGCGAACCGTGAGAAACACACACTTTTATTATCCGCACACCCGAGCTATGCTCGTTTTCATTTAACGGATGATACGTATCACAATCCAAAAGAGCCTCCGATGCTCTGCATGCTTTTAAGGAAGCACCTGGTCGGAAGCTTCATTGAACGCATTGAACAAGTCAGCATGGAGCGGATTGTGAAGCTCCATATCAGAACGCGCAATGAAATCGGTGACGAGACGATGAAGACGCTGATCATTGAAGTAATGGGCAAACACTCCAACATTCTGCTCGTTGATGAGGAGCAGGGACATATCCTTGACAGCATTAAACACCTGCCCCCATCTCAGAACCGCCACCGTACGATTATGCCGGGTCAGCCGTATAAACTGCCGCCTGAGCAGGGAAAAATCAACCCTGTCGACCTGGAGCCGGATGCGTTGATCCGCAAACTGGACTTCAACTCTGGGAAAATGGATAAGCAGATCCTCTCCACCATCATGGGCTTCTCGCCTATGATATCGAAGGAGATCGTGCACCAAGCAGGTCTCGGAGGAACGGGCGGTCTGAAAAGCGCATATGAAGCTGTCAGAAACCGCATTCTTCGGCATGATTACGAACCGACGATTCATCGTGCAGATCGGGAGCAGTTCTATGTGCTGCCGCTACACGAATTCTCGGAGGAAACCGAGACGTTCGATTCTGTCAGCGCCATGCTTGACGACTATTATTCCGGAAAAGCCGAGCGCGACCGCGTCAAGCAGCAGGCCGGCGATCTATTCCGCTTCCTGAAAAACGAACGGGATAAGAACAAGCGGAAAATCAAAAAGCATGAACAGACGATGAAGCGATCAGAGGCAGCGGAAGACTATCAGAAGCTTGGCGAACTGTTGACCGCTCACATGCACATGGTCAAAGCCGGTGATGAACACGTGACCGTTGTCGATTACTATGACCCTGATCAGTCTGAAATGACGATTGAACTGAACCCGAATAAATCGCCGAGCGAGAACGCTCAGAGCTATTTCCAAACGTATCAGAAGCTGAAGAAGTCAAAAGAAGTCGTGCAAAAGGAAATCGAGAAAGCAGAAGATGAGATCCTTTACTTCGAACGGCTCCTGCAGCAAGTCGAATCCGCTCGTGAAGAGGATATCGATGAGATCCGCGAAGAGCTTCGGGAAGAAGGCTATTTGAAAAAGAAAGCCCAAACAAAGGGCAAGAAGAAAAACAAGCCGTCAAAACCGAATCCAGAGCACTTCGAATCGACGGACGGTACGCTCATTTACGTCGGACGCAACAACAAACAGAATGAGTATCTGACGAACCGTATGGCTGGAAAATCAGACGTTTGGCTGCACGCCAAAGATATTCCAGGTTCACACGTCGTCATTAAAGATGAAAACCCGTCAGAGGACACCCTGTTCGAGGCCGCCCAGCTTGCCGCGAACTTCAGTAAGTTCAGCAAGTCCTCAAGTGTTCCTGTCGACTACACACAGATCCGTCATGTGAAAAAGCCGTCTGGTGCAAAGCCCGGCTATGTGATCTATGATCACCAGCAGACGCTTTTCGTCACGCCCGATGCTTCGTTTGTGAAAAAGCTGAAAAAGTCGTAGCTTTTTTCTTTTATAAAAAACCCGTAGAAGGCCTTCTCAATTGGATGCCTCCTACGGGTTTCATTTTGTAACAGCTGAAGGGCTCCCAGCTATGTACGCCTCTAGAAGCTATTGCATCGATGGTTTTCACTTTGTGACAATCACTTCCTCATCGTTCACCAGGCCATCTTCCTTCGCCCATATTCGATAAAGGACGTCTGTTCCTTTATGGACTTCAAGTACATATTCCTGCCACTCAAACAAGCCTCCAAGCGATTGGACATCCTCTACAGCAGTGATTTCAGGATTTTCCTCGAGGACTTCTTGTTTAACCCCCTGAAGCTTTGATTCCACTCCCACCTTTACCAAAAGGAGGATTGCTGCGATTCCAACAAATGTGATGACGAAGGCTTTCATAACTGGATTTTTCATATCAACACTCTTCCTTACATAGTAATTCTATGTACAAGGATAAAAGAATGACCTACAGAGGTCAAGAGTGACTAGAAAAGACCAAGGAAGATTCCCTGGTCTCCACCTTAACTTGCCTTCTTTTCTTCGTCATGTCCACCATCATGCGTTCCCTCTTGATGTTCTTCCTGTTCTCCTACTTCATAAGCCTCAATCATCCGTTGAAGATCTTCGGAAGACTGACTCAGACTCTCAGCGGAATACGCAACCGATTGAAGTCCAGTCACTTGTTCATCCAGCGTTGCGGTCACCTCTTCATTTGCGGCAGCTGTCTCTTGCATGCTTGCTGAAATTTTCTCCATAGCTCCCATTACGACATCTTTCTCTTCATTCATGCTTTCCACTTCTGTCACATTACCTTGGATACTATGATTGATATGTTCCACATTCTCACGTATTTGATTAAAAACGTTGATGGTATCGGTCACAACTTGCTTTTGCTTTTCAGATGTCGTTTTGGTAGTCGCCATCCCCTCTACTGCCTGCTTCGAGCTGTTCAGGATCTGCTCGATGATTTGTTGGACTTCCGCCGTTGATTCTGAAGATTGATCCGCAAGTTTCCTCACTTCTTCAGCTACGACTGCAAATCCCTTCCCGTGTTCACCTGCACGAGCCGCTTCGATGCTTGCATTCAGTGAAAGCAGGTTCGTCTGCTCTGAGAATTCACTGATACTCGCAATCACCTGATTGATTTCGCCAATTTGACCGGCAAGATTTTGAACAAGCGTTTCAACATGGTCGATGGTTTTGGTGGAATCAGTGGATTGACGTTCGAGTTCATTCATTTGATCCAATCCTTGATCACTTGCCTTCATAGCCAGCACCGACTGTTCTTTCATGGCTTTTGAGTTCCTTGTCACTTGCTCAATTCTCCCTGAAAGACGATCCATCTGTTGTTTCGTTGTGTCGATTTCACTGGAGGTGTGGGAAGAAGCAGCCGCGATTTCCCCCATCGTCCGATTGATCTCTTCACTGGATGCTGTTGATTGTTCAGAAACGGAACTGAAATTCTCTGCCGAATGCGTGACGGTATTGGAAGCTTGACCGGCTTTAATGATGAACTCTTTCATTTCATGAACCATCGAATTGAAATGGTTCGTTAAATCACCAATCTCATCGTTACTTCGTGGTGTGAGTTGAACATCTAGCCGCCCCTCTGCAACCTTCTTCGTCTGCTCTGACAAAGCTTCGATCGGCCGGGTCATTTTCGTTGAGAAGATGTAAATGGTTGCACCCATGACAACAATCACGATGGCACAAATCACAAGTAGATTCCTTAACAATACGTTTGAGGAAGCGTACAATTCAGCTGTTGGAATCGATATCCCGAGCTTCCACCCTGTTTTCGGAACCGTTGTAAAGAACAATTCCTGTCCATCATCTGTAAAATGGCCCGTCTCCTGCTCAATGATCTGCTGACCCGCTTCACCTAGATGGCTTTCATTGTTGACGAAGCCATTCATCACGTTTTCAACCTCTGGGTGAGAGAGATACTGCCCCTGAGCATCCATCAAAAAAGCGTGACCATTATTACTCGTCTCAAGCTCCGAAACGAGCCTTTGGATACTTGTAATATCAATATCACTTGAAATGACACCAGCAAACGTGCCATTTTCATAAAATGGTACAGCCGTCGTTACCATTGTGATGTTTGAAGCTTCATCATAATATGGATCTGTCCAGCCTGCCGTCTCCGCTTCCTTCCCAGCCTGATACCAAGCAGTAGACGGGAAATCATATTCCGCTGTTTCGTATTGATCTGTGTAAGCCACACCACTTTCCGTCTTCATTACGTAAGGTCCGAAATAGCGCTCGGAAGAACGATAGGTATAGGGTTCATACCATACACCTGCGCCTAGAGTATCTTCGTTCGTCCGGATTGCATTACCAAGAATATCTTTATAGTCCTCTCTTGTGAACGAAGTTCCTCTTGCTTCCACAAGCGCAGCAATCGATTGAGCCACTTGCTGGTGCTTATTGAAACGGTTATGGATATCATGAATAATTCCTTTTTCTATTTCTTCGGTACTCCGCACAATCTCTGATTCTACCTGTTGTTTCGATAAATGGTAAGAAGCAAAGGTGACCAAGAGCATAGATAGAATGATGGTCGGCAGTAACGCCCATAACATTTTGTTCTTCAATCGTGATGGTTTCCACTTCATGTCTGTTCCCTCCATTTGAATAACTCTTACTGTTAACATCGGAACAGACTATGATTTTTTTACTAGAAATAATTGAGATTTACACGATTCTTACACGTTAAACCTATTTATTATCAGACTTTCCTATCATTTCTATTAAAGTTTCGTATTCCGTTCGACTTCCATCACCTCAAGATCCTTTGAATCCAACAGATCCTGGATGAGTCTCAAGTTTCCGCTAATCAGCGTATAATCCAGGTCGATATCGACGAATACACAGTACTGCCTGTCTTCCGGCCACCAGTAAGTCGGCGAACCGGCAACCTGTTGATTTTTCTTGAAGTCATTCACCTCGTCCAACTCCCCCGAAAAACAGAGCCCCTCTCCAACATACCCGAAGTTCAAGCTGTTCAATTCATAATGAAAATAAACCAGCCCCTCCGTATGGTGACGGAGAATCCCAAGAAGTTTCGGTAGGACCCACTCTTCTACTTCCCCTTCCTCAGGCATCACCAACTCTCGCGGGATGCCACCAAGAGTCTGATCAATGAATGCTGTCGAAATATCTTTTGTATAGGGACCCCCATACTTCTCACAGACTTCCTTATACGTCTGCCGCTCCCCCAGTCCAAAGGTGGGGTCATCATTTGGATCATGATCGCTCCAAAAGGTCAAAGCCTTCGGAGCGATCTTGTCCACATGGATCGGGTTCATCACCTTGACGTACTTCTCAAATCTCATCGGCATGACACGTTCTACGGTCGCTTCTCCACACTTCAGATTTCGCTCTTCTTCAATCCACTGATGGACGTCACAACCTACCTGTTCCACAAAATCTCCCCTTCCTCACAGCCATGTTCTACAGTTCGGGCACTGCTGCTCCCCATTGTGCCTTTTCATTTATTGACCACAGTAATGGCACTTTACAACAGCCGTTCTCTCATGCAGATACTGGTCTCGGCTGATAAAAACATCCCGCTCTCTTCTAATATAAAAAATCGGCACCGCGATCATAAATCCGAGGGCGACTAACGTAATGAATAATGTCATGGTCCGTAACGACTCCTTATTGAAGGCGTACGAATGAACCTTGCCATAAGTTCCATTTTTTTCTATATCATGTAATAGCTTTACTCTGATCTAACCCACATTTGAAAAGCTCGTCGTCCCTCAAACTCCCGATTTCAAAAGGAAGCATAGGAAAATGGGACGGTTGTTTCTTCTCCTGACTGCATGTCTCTCAACCGGTAACAGCCATCCTCCACTTCACGACCGCCAATGATGATCACTTCAGAAACGCCCATGGCATCCGCTCGTTCCAGCGCTTTTTTTAATTTTTTGTTGGAGAGGTCAAGCTCCACAACTTTCCCTTGCCGTCTCAGCTTTGTTGCCACTTGAAGTCCTTGTTTCGGACAGCCGATCGTTGTGACGAACACATCGACATCCACTTCGTCCGAAATCGAAACGGCTTCAAACATGACATCAAGGCCGAAGGATAATCCGACGGTCGAGATCGATTCGTTCGTACCGAGAAACCCTCCTACCGCATTGTCGTATCGCCCTCCACTCGCAATGCTGGAAGACAGCGAATTGTCCTTGAGAAAGACTTCATAAATGGTGCCGGTGTAAATGTCCAATCCGCGCGCTAGAAACGGCTGGAACAGGCACGAGGATTGGATGTCCAGCGCCTCTATATATTCCTGTAGCTGCTCGATCTCCTCTATTCCCTCTTTCAATTCTTCATTCGGCTGTTCCAATGTTTGATAGTAGGACAGGGATTGGCTTCGTTCATCTGTTATATAGTCCTCGATGCGCTGCCGTGTGTCCCCCTCTATATCCAGTTGACCCAATTGATCAAGAACCTTTTCAACCCCGATCTTTTCGACTTTATCCAAGATGAGAATCGCTTCGTTCACGTTGCTTGAGGAAATACCGAGCCGCTTCAGCATCCCAGTGAGAAGCTTACGGTTATTGTATTCCAATACCACGCTCATCCCGAGCTCATCAAATGCATCGAGTGCCATCACCATCAGTTCAGCTTCTGCCACTGGAAACTCCGCTCCGACGACATCGACATCACACTGCGTAAATTCACGGTTCCTCCCTTTTTTAATCGGGCCGTCCCGAAACACCTTGCCGATTTCATAACGCTTGAACGGTTTCTTTAACTGCGGGTTCATCGCGGCCACTTTCGCAAACGGAATCGTCAAATCGTAACGCAGCGCAAGCTCCCGTTCCCCACGGTCCGACAAGGTGTACATTTCCTTCAGAATTTCCGCCCCGCCTGCATATTTCGATGCCATAAGCGACTGTTCATTGAGAATCGGTGTCTCGAGCGGAAGACAACCATAAGAGATAAATGCATTTTCAAGTGTCCTTCTGATGTGTCTTCTTTTTCTTTCCTCTTCAGGCAGGAAGTCCTTCGTCCCTTTCACATTCTGATCCTTCATCTTCTTCATTCCATCAGCCTCCTTTTAAAAATAAAAAAACCCCACGATTCTTTGGATTAAAGAACCATGAGGTTGATTGCATAATAGCCTTCCTATGTACGATTTTTTTACAATCGAATAGCAAGACTAGATCGTATGATGAAGTTGTGTCGTTACGTTAGCCATAGGTCGACACTCCTTAAAAAGATTACCCTATATATTACCAGAACAAATTTGGAATGCAACGTTTTTATTGCACCCATTTATACAATCGCTGGATGGTTTCAATCACTTTTTCATCTGCACGCTTATGATGCCGGCGATCGGGTACATCTTTTACCGCCACGACGTACAGAAAAGGATACTCGTGAAAGCTTCCTAAAATGCCGATATCGACGATGGCGTGTTCGAGTCCACCTGTCATATGATTCAAATGATGAGACGGCACTTGCAGCATGTGGTCCTGCTGCCTCACGAGGCCGCTGATGACCGGTCCGAACGTTTGCGGGTCCTGTTGGTATCCGTCATAAATTCTCTGAATCAAGTAAAACATATCTGCTGCACTTGCCTGATTGCGCACGTCTCTCGGGTCTTCCTGAAGGTCCATCGTCCTGAAATCCTTCTGGACCAAGTCATGTATCTGCTTCCATCCCCCACCAACTTGAACGACCGCTTCAGCTACAGCAGTATCATGGGCTGCGATCATCACTTCAACGGCTTCCCTCAATGAAAGAGAAGTCCTGCCCTGATAATGCGGATAAATCTCTTCACTATCCTCAAGCGGGTTGAACGTGACGTCATCCACTGTGTGTTCCCAAGTGAGTTCACCTCTTTTGACTTGTTGTGCCACCGCGTATCCGACAGCAAGCTTAGCGGCCGAAGCGAGCGGAAATAACTCATCCTCGTGAATGGAAGAAACGACTTCCCTGTCTTTCGTCGAATAAATGACAGCAGCCTGTGTCCCTTTTTCAATCTCAAGCAGTTTCCCAATGACTTTGCTCACGACCTCATCCCCCTGAAATTTGTTTTGTCTATTATATACCAGAATGTGGGATGTGGACAGCTGAGAAGCTCAACTTGAGTCCTTTCTCCTGTACAGCCTAAAGTGAACGGGCCGGATCAACAAGTCGCTCCCTCATCAGCTCGATACATGCTTCAAGCGGTGCCGTCTTCCATTTGTCTTTGTGCCAGGCCATCTTTGTGTAGACCGGCGGAACCATCGTCTCGACATCGAGTTCGACAAGCTCCTTTGACTGCAGTTCACGCTCCACGACCATTCTCGGCAGCAACGCGACACCGAGACCTGCCATCACGCATTGCTTAATCGCTTCTACGCTGCCAAATTCAAACTGACTTCCGGGATGCACGCCTTCTTCACGACATGCTTTCTCGAATAAATTCCGGTACGAGCACCCTGCTTCCGTTAACAGGAACGTTTCCTCTTTAAGCTCCTGGAGTGGAATATTGGATTCACCTGATAACGCATGTTCCGGGCTTGCTACAAGCTTGATGTCATCGACCGCAAGAACTTCCATAGTCAAGGCGGATTCAGGCTTCAGTACATCCAAGAAAAAGGCGATATCCATCTTCCCCTCCTCCAACTGTTGACGGACCATCGTATCGGAGTGTGCCGGTTTGAAGACGATCTTCACCTTCGGATACGTAGCTTTGAACTCCTTCAGGATAGGGGGCAGTCGATAGGTACATAGACTTTCCTGTGCTCCCATCACGATCGTACCCTCCGGTTCGTCCTGTCCGCTGATCACCAGCTTCGCTTCCTCACTCAACTGAACCAGACGTTCGGCATAGACGAGAAAATCCTGGCCTGCTTCGGTGAGTCGGATCTTTTTTCCTAAACGGTCAAAAAGGGGCTTGCCAAGGCTGTCTTCAAGCGCGCGGATGTGAGAGGTGACGCTGGACTGGGCGAAGCTGAGCTGACTCGCGGCTTTGGTGAAGTTCAAGGTTTCGGCTACTGTCAAAAAGGTGTGGACTTGTTTTAAATCCATCGTAGGTGCTCCTTCCATCGGATTTATCGATTGTATCGATTGGAATTATCCGTTTTTGTGATTGTTAGTCTTAGTATAGACTAGTAGGTGACATAGAACAACGGAGGGATTGGGTATGAAAATAGCTGTACTGAACGGCGGTGGCCGGAATGATGGAAATACAGAGATGCTCGCAAAGCGTCTGGTGGAAGGAACGGACGCGACGTGGTTCGATCTGAAGAATTATACGATTGATGCGATTGTTGACGAGCGCCACGATGAGGATGGGTTCCATTCTGTTAACGATGACTATGACAGCTTGATGAAAGAGGTTATGGCGCACGACGTCCTTATTTTTGCTACGCCGATTTACTGGTATTCGATGACGGCATCCATGAAGCTGTTCATCGATCGCTGGTCCCAGACGATGAGGCAGCCGGAATATGAAGATTTCCGTGAACGGATGTCGGGAAAAAAAGCATTTGTCACAGCTGTCGGAGGTGATCAGCCTCATACGAAGGGGCTGCCGATGATCATGCAGTTCAAACAAATCTTTGATTTCGTCCAGCTTCCGATGGAGGGGTATATCATCGGCCAGGCTCATAAGCCAGGCGACATCCTTAAGGACGTGGCTGCATTAGATAGTGCGGATCGATGGAATCAACAGTTTAAGTTATCTGGAAAATGATGTTATCATAAGGGTAAAAACAGGGTGATTTCCTTTGAGAGGTTTGATGATTACGGCGTTCTTCGTTGTCACTATTTCAGCTCTTGCCTGGATGACCATTGACGGTCAGTCTACTGGTGATTCCAAACAAAGCCCATGCCACAGAACAAATGATGTCCCTGCGTCACACGAAGAATATTTAGACGATTTTGGGTGGCACATCCAAAAAGATTGCGGCTCTACTTTAGAGGTCATCGAGTATTTTCCTGAACGACTTCAAATGCTGAAACATGCTGGTCTTGATTTGGAACCTTATGACGACAAAGGAATAGAAGCAGTCGTAACTACCTATCGATTGAAGGAAAAGCGCTCGGACGCCTCAAGGTTATCCGCTGTCCTTTACGAAATCGACGGGGAGATTGTGGGCGGTTATGGAACGATGGAGAATTGGACACCTGGACTTTTCGCATTAGATGAGGAAGAACGCATAACGACAGAAGATAAAGTAGATTAGAGAAGCTGACGTAACCCGTCAGCTTCTTTTTACTGCCTTTACAATGAGAAAGTGGGGATGGGTCATCAAGTAATCATAGTTTTTCTTATCCAAGTCTTTCAATTCGCTTAACGGTCGCGGCTCCATGATGTGGTCTAACTGAAAAGAGCTTGTGGTCACGTTCACGATATCCTGCATGGAACGTCTGTAAAATCGGACATCCAATGTGACGGATGGCTTGTGCCAACGGTCCGTCAACTGCTTATTTTCAAAATAGTTCTCTGCGTTCATTCTCGTAAAATCCATGAACGGATGATGGACGGAAAATAAGAGTATTCCGTCCGGCTTCAGAAGACGATGAAATTGTTGAAAGACTTCGCTCCAGTCCTTGATGTAATGAAGCGTCAAGGAGCTGATGATCCAATCGAATGTTTGATCCTCGAAAGGAAATGGCTCTTCCAGGTCATGTTGGAGAAATTCGGCTTTTCCTTTCAGTCTCTCCTCCGCCGCCTGCACCATTTTTCCACTGACATCAACGCCCGTCACACTGGCCCCTCGTTCTGTAAGTTGTTCACTATACCACCCAGCAGCACACCCTGCATCCAGGACCCGCACGTCCTGCAGATCTTTTGGAATTTCATCAAGCATTGCCGGTCTTTCATACAGCGCATTATAATAACTCGTTTGATCCGTGTCTCTTAAGTATGTAGATGCTAGCTGATCAAACGTCTCTCCTGTCTTATTCATCGAACCGACTCCCTTCTTTCTATCGATAGTTTACCATACGTGCTAAACTGATATGGAAGATAAAGGAGGAATGTCATGTACAAGCACATCATTTGGGACTTTGACGGGACGTTATTTGATACATACCCGGTCATGGCGGGGATTTTCGAGCGGACGTTAAAGGAAGAAGGAATCGAGGAAACTTCGGATCAGATTCTAAGTCACATGAAGGTCTCGATGTCGGCAACGGAAAAACACTATAAGGAGAACTACGCCATCGACGACCACTTCATCAATCGATTCCATGCGAAACGCAAGGATATTGAAATCGAGCAGTCCGAGCCATTTGACCATATCGCGGAGGTCTGCCGTGCCATCCATCAATCAGGCAGGAAGAATTACCTTTATACCCATAGAGGCCGTTCATCTATTGAGATGCTGAAGAAATTCGATCTGTATGATTATTTCACAGATTTCATCACGTCAGAGCATGGATTCGAGCGGAAGCCGAGCCCGAATGCCCTTCTCCATTTATCGGAGAAGCATCAGATCACTACGTCAGAAGCCGTAATGATCGGGGACCGTGATCTCGACCTATTGGCAGGGAAACATGCTGGGATGGATGCCATCTATTTTTCTGGCCGTCCTGAACAAAACGAACATGCCGATCACTCGATCACCGATTTTCAGCAGCTTCTGCCCATTCTCAACCTGCATAACAATAAGTAAGACGGCTGTCCGAGCCGCGACTTTCCGATCAGAAAAAGGTAGGACACCCACTTTGCTACTAAGTGGGTGTCCTACCTTTTTAACACCGTATCAGGATTCCGAACTAGCCAAAAGTTGCTCCGCTTCCAATCGTTCAAAGAACCGCATCCAGCTCTTACGTTTAATAAACGGCTGGATGTCTTCCTCTTGTAGATTCAACGAAACATGTCCGCTGAAGTTCTGGTCGATTTCATATACGTTCTCCACCATGCCGCTCAACAAAACTTCATTGATTTCCTTGAACTGATTCAGCTGGTCCTCCACATCGTTCGACCACTCCACTTCCTCTTCCACCGCTTCATTCAAAAACGCTTCAGGAGAGTTTGTGAGCTGATACAAATTTTGATTCATACCTTCAAAAATGTCCGGCTGTTCGGTTGTAGAAATAGCCAGGATTTTCGTCCACGATAAGCCGAGCGCTTCGTATTGCTGTAACAGGTCTCTTCGATCCGACTGTGTCCACTGGTCCTGTTCAGCATAGTCGTCTATTGAACGGTTAATGTTCTCCAACGTATCTCCCGTTAAAAGGAACGAGAACATGAATTCATTCGATAAGTGATTCATGTATTTCTGTTTTTCTATGTATTGATAACCAGCGAACACCACTAATCCGAGAACCGTCACACTTCCTGCAATCAATACGAATCGTCTCTTTTTCGTCAACCGACTTCGAAAAGAACCCTTGCTTCCTTCCTGTCGCTCCAATCGGATATACATAACCGATAAGATGACCGCTACAACGTTGAAGGTGATGATCAATGTTGTCACCTTGAACGCCTCCCCTCTTTTTATCCACGATACATGTAAATTTCAACCATTTCAAGCGTGTGCTCCTGTCACTTGATGGTGTGAACGTTTATACTGTAGAAAAGGAGGTTGTGAAGATGAAAGATTGGTACAACGACGTAAGTTCCATGCAGGCAGCCTTGACGAATGGACAGACAAGTTCCAGAGAGCTGACCCTGACTTATTTGAAAAGGATTGCCGAATACGACCAGCAAGGTGCTGCCATCAACTCGGTGGCGGAAATCAACCCCGATGCCGTACATATAGCGGAAGCGCTCGATCAGGAACGGAAGCTGAAAGGAATCCGAGGACCGCTCCATGGGATCCCCGTCATCGTGAAGGATAATATTGATACGGGGGATAAAATGCACACGACCGCTGGATCCATCGCGCTGAAGGATCATTATGCGGATAAGGATGCCTTCGTCGCTTCTCAATTAAGAAAAGCAGGGGCCGTGATCATTGGAAAAGCGAACCTGACGGAGTGGGCGAATTTCATGAGTGAAGCGATGCCAAACGGCTACAGTTCGCGCGGCGGTCAAGTCCTGAACCCCTATGCCCCTGGCACATTCGATGTCGGGGGTTCCAGCTCAGGCTCCGCAGCAGCGGTCGCTTCTTACTTCGCCGCCGCAGCAATCGGCACGGAAACGAGCGGATCGATTTTGAGTCCAGCCAGTCGAAATTCACTTGTCGGCGTAAAACCGACAGTCGGGCTCGTCAGCCGTTTGGGCATCATCCCGATTTCGCACAGCCAGGACACAGCAGGGCCCATCACACGAACGGTTAAGGACGCCGCACTCCTGCTCGAAGCACTTGTAGGAGTCGATCCGAAAGATCCGGCCACGGCAGCAAAACCAGGACACATATCGAACCTTTACACAATGGAATTAAACACATTCGCTCTACAGCATGCACGAATCGGGGTCGACCGCACCTTTTTACAAGCCTTGAATGAGGAAGAAGCGAAGGTAATCGATCAAGCCATCGAAGATTTGAAGAAACAAGGTGCGGAAGTGATCGACGTGTCTCTGCCGGTTACTGAAAGAGAATCAAGCGTCATGTTCCATGAATTCAAGCATGGCGTGAATGCCTATCTCGCCACATGCGCACCGCACATTCCGGTCCACACACTTAACGAACTGATCGTGTTTCACCATCAACATGAAGAAACAGCTCTGAAATACGGTCAGTCAGTTCTGATGGATGCAGAAAAAACGAACGGCCGTCTCACCGACCCAGCATACCTGTTGGATCGCCTGGAGGACCTCCGAGCCTCACAGGCAGATGGACTCGACGCCGTGAAAGCCGAATATCAGCTGGATGCATTCTTATCCCCGAATGAACTCGGCTCCCAAATGCCGGCAATCGCAGGATATCCATCCATCACCGTCCCAGCAGGCTACACCGAAACCGAAGGAAAACCCGTCGGACTAACCTTAACAGGCGGTGCGTACGAAGAAGGGAAACTACTATCCCTCGCCTACCATTACGAACAAACTAGAAGCACAACTCACAAAGCTCCTACTCTGTGAACCAACAAAAATAGGTTGTGGCTTTTCATCATTTAAAAACCCGGACGCCCCATTCTTAAAGAATGAGTCGTCCGGATTTTGTTTTGTAGATGATTCTGTAATCAAACGATTGGCAGTACCTTCAACCTGGGCAATGACAGCAACACTCTCCATTTAGAGCAGAAGTCTTGTCTGGCTTTCCAATCGAAATAAGGGTCGTCACACAAGAGGTTCCACCCCACTATGTAGAGGTGTTGGAGAAACGAGGAGACTCCTACAGGATCAAAGTACAGCGTGAGACCCCGCAAGCGACCGAAGGAGCGAGGAGGCTCACCGGACGCCTGTGGAAAGCGAGTCGTTTCTCCAACACCGTTTCTCTCTACCCAAGCGAACCGATAGGTAATGTTAGCGATCGTGCCGTCCTAAAATCAATAAAGTTTTGATAAGGAGCTTTTGTCAAATGGAAGCAGATCATCCGCCTGACCGTTTTCCACCTTCTCCACCCAGGCAGGATCCTGGAGCAGCGAACGGCCGATTGCAATCAGATCGAACTCCTCTTGATCAAGCTTTTCGACCAATCCATCAAGACTCGTCGTTTCCGCATCAGAAAAGCTGGTAAACTCTCCGCTCAGACCGACCGATCCAACCGAAATAACCGGTTTACCCGTCAGCTTTTTCGTCCAGCCTGCGAGATTCAAATCAGAACCTTCAAATGCCGGCTCCCAGAACCTACGAGTCGAGCAGTGGAACAGATCGACTCCTGCGTCAACAAGAGGCTTGAGGAATTGGTCCAGCTCATCCGGGGTTTCCGCGAGCTTCGCAGCGAAATCATTCATTTTCCACTGAGAGAAGCGGAAAATAATTGGGAAGTCATGGCCCACTTCACGTCGGCAGGCTTCCACGATTTCGACGGCGAACTGCGTACGTTTAACGAGATCGCCTCCGTAACGATCGGTTCTTTTGTTCGTCTGTTCCCAGAAGAACTGATCAATTAAATAACCGTGTGCGCCGTGGATTTCGATCGCGTCGAAACCTAAACGTTTCGCGTCAGCTGCGGCTTTTGCGTAAGCCTCAACCAGCTGTTCGATTTCTTCTATCGTTAAGGGTTCAGTCGCCTTCTCGCCGTCCAGCGTCAGACCAGACGGACCGACAGGGGAAGCCTCCTCATTCGGAAGATCGCCTTGCTTTCGTGTCATTCCGACGTGCCAAAGCTGAGGTGCAATTTTACCACCTGCCTCGTGTACTTGATCGACGACGTTCTTCCACCCTCCAAGCGAGGCTTCGCCGTGAAATAGTGGAATCGAGTCACCTGAAACAGAGGCTGGATGATTAATGCCGGTTCCCTCTGTAATGATCAAACCAACATTGTGCTCAGCCCTGCGGCGGTAGTAGGCCGCTACCTTTTCGTCTGGAATGCCGTTCGGAGAAAAGCTTCTCGTCATCGGCGCCATGACGGTCCGGTTCGGCAGCGTCAGTTTATCTGTTTGAAAGGATTCAAAAAGTGGTTGTAGTGATTGTTGATTGCTCATACTGTCCCTCATCTTTCATGTATACAATATGAGTATGCCAAATGAGAAAAAGAAAGGAAAATGATTTGTTTCGTTCATGTTCTACCAGATATCCACTTATGAAAAATGCTTCACCAACCACCGGACCCACTCTGATTCTGTTGACGTCCTCAGTTTTCTCCCATGTCCAATGCTTTCTACGACCTTGAGTTCAACCTGATCAGCTCCCGCCTTTTTCAATTTTTCATAGAAACTGAGGGTATGGCGTGGCCGTATGCTCACGTCCTCTGTCCCGTGTATGAAGAGCATCCTCTTGTCTTTCAGTTCCGTTATGTAATCAACCGGGTTGCACAGGTGCTCTCCTTTGATAAAAGCGTTCCACTCTAGAGGGTCGATGTCTCTAAAAGTGTTCTCATGACATCTCTTCAAAAAAGGAAGCATCGTCGTGAGGTCCTCTTCCGGTTCATCTGGTCGATCGTTCTGAGCACCAGGGTCGAGCATCGGGCAGAACGCGACAGCCCCGTCCGCAAGGTCATTTTTTGCAAGTGCCGTCACCGCAATGGCACCTCCATAGCTGTTACCAACGAGAACAAGACGATTTACATTCCACCTAACCGTTTCCATTGTAGGAAGGTCCGTCGTTTCCCCTTCGTTCAACAGTTCCAATCCAAGGTTTGCTCCTTCTACCGAGCTCGCAGGTCCGAAACGTCCATAACTCTGCCAGCTTCCGGGGTATCTGGCATTCAGAACCGTAAACCCTTTCGCCGCCAGATTGTGGGTCATATCTTCTACCAACGGCTGGTTCGGGAGACCAGGCAGCCACACCAATCCAATACCTAGGTTATCCTCATCACTCGGAATCAATAAATCTCCTACAATCTCTTCTTTTCGAACAAAATAATGCCTCATTGTTTCACACCTTTCCTAAAAAAAGAGAGCCGGTCATTCTGCCCCCTCCTCTTGATTTCGTTCATCAAAAAATGCCCGCAGTTCTTCCAGCTTATGAGTCCGGAACACAATGCCCTCCTCATCCGTTACGATATACGTCGGACCCTCTTCATGAATCCCAAGAAGTTCAGCCTGGTTTTGCACACCGTTTGTAAAGGTTGGTTCGATGGATACTTGACTGATGGGCGTATCGCCGATGACATCCCTGTAGGATCCCATCTCTTCTGCTTCACCAGTGTTGTAGACGTAAAGAGACAGTTTTCCTTCCTCTGCCGTCATCTCAGACACCAGCTCTTCTTTCGTATAAGGCGTGACGGTAATCCGTTCCGCTTCATAAGTCTTCAAGTCATCAGACACGTCGACCAATTCCTCTGCAGAGACTAACTTTTTTTCATAGCCACCATTTACGACCACCTCGACTTTATGTGCAGACTGAAGCTCCTCAAAGGAACTAACTTCTCCTTCAAAGACCGTTTCCTCCATTACACGGATCCTGGCCGCTTCAATAGTCGGATCGTACTCATCATAATCCCCTTCACTCATCTCTTCCAACGAGTACGCATAGCCTTTAAAAAGCGTGAATTCAGACTGATCTTCATTAATACCATAGGCTTCCCCCTTGACTAGGGACGTTTCATTTCCACATCCTACGAGAAGAAGAAGGATGCAGATGATCCACCAAATTCTCACGAAAACACCACCTTCTTTAAGGTTGCTGCCAATTCACGTTTTCATCTTCAGCCAGGCTATTCAACGTTTTCATATGGGACGTATCACTCAGCACTTTGTGAATGCCGATGCTTTCCTCACTAACCCGTAGACTCTTGAAAGCCATTTGAGATCCATTACTTGTCGGCTCCGTTACATCAAAGGAAACGCGGAACGCCTCTTTTCTCTCTCCTTGACGAAGCTTCACTTCCACATCAGACAAATCCGCTAAGATCGAATCGATCACCTGTTGATCGGTCAATGTTACAAACCTCTCGCTTCCGTCATCTCTCCTATCAAAGATCGTCACTTCATCAATCGTGTTTTCTTCCTCATAAAGTTCGGCATACACATCCTGAACCTCCTTCGTCTGGGTCTGGTTATAGATGAGATAGACACCACCTACAATCACCGCGGTCACAATGAGTAACGGGACAAGCTTTTTAATAAAAAGGCGCAGCAGCAAAATCAGAATGAGCATTGAAAAAATGATGACTAAATAGACCATACAATCCCCCTTCCTATTTTTCTATCAATGATTGCAGCGTATTTAAATGCTCGGGATCATTCGTAATTTTAAACGTGTTTACGTGATCTTCCCCGACGAAGACATGCGAATAGTCCGTTTCAGAGAAACCTTCGCTATAGTTATCGGTGACAACAAAGCGGACTTGATAGATTTCACCCGTAAAATCATAATCTTCCTCACGCTTCAGTTCCAGACGGGATAAATCCTCCAGCACGCGTTCAATCTGTTCAGGATTCTCTACGGTCACTTCATGTTCTGTTCCGAAATCAGGACGTGGGCCATCGGAAATTCCGACTGTCATCTCTTCAATGACAACATCCTCTTCATAAAGATCATCATAGGCCTCGACAAACGTCGTGTTCTTCGTCTGTTCAAAAATGAGAAAAGCCCCTACCGTAACGAAAAACAAAATAAGACCGATGTAGAGCGTACGTTTTATGAACAGTCTCAACAAGAGCGCAAGCAGCAAGAGACAAAATGCAATAATCCAGTAAACCATATAAAAAAACCTCCTATTCATGTGTACGATGCAAGGACTGGATCCGTTTCAAAAAATTAGGGGAAAGATACCTGTGCAGTATCTTTCCCCTCATTCCTTTGAAACAACCGTATTATGTTTTCAGATGGCTTTCCTTACGCTTCCTCAATTTCTTCACAGACTGGTTGATCACTTCAGACAGCACCAGGCCGATCGCAATCGCTCCTGATACCATAAAGGCCTTCGCCGATATCGGCAGAGCCGTTTCATAATTATTTTGGACAAAATGACGCATCGCATCATACGCAAGACCGCCGGGAACAAGCGGAATGATACCGGCAACACTGAAGACGATCACCGGCGTCTTGTACATTCTCGCAAAAAACTGCCCGATCATCGCAATGACAAAGGACGCGACGAATGTACCCGTGATTTCATTCAGCTCTGCCTGAACGAACAGAATGTAAATCACCCATCCGAGAGACCCGACAAGTCCACATTTAAACAATGTGCTTCTCGGTGCCTGAAAAAGGATGCCGAAAGAGGCCGATGCGATAAAGCTCATTAAAATTTGTTCGGCAATCAACATGAATCGTCACCCCTAAAAGATCGAAAACGCAATTGCGACCCCTCCTCCAATGGCAAAAGCGGTCAGGAACGCTTCTGCCCCTTTCGATAACCCGGAGACGAGGTGTCCCGCCATCAAGTCACGGACCGCATTCGTAATCAATAGTCCTGGGACAAGAGGCATGACCGAACCGATGATGATCTTATCCGCCTCATTTCCGATTCCCATCAATAAAAACGAAAACGCAAGAACCCCTATGATCAACGATGCAAGGAATTCTGCAAAGAACTTGATTTCAAAAAAGCGGTGGAAGGCGAGTAATGCGATGAACCCGAATCCACCTGCTACACAGGCCGGTCCGAAGTCGAACCAGCTCCCCTGGAACATGATCGCGAAACAGCCACTTGCTAGGGAAGCGGACGCAATCTGAGCAGGAATCGTGTAATACGTACCCGCCTTGTCAAGATCGGTCAGCTCTCGATGCGCCTCTCTGATTGACAAGCTCCCGCTTGTGATGCTTCTCGAAATATTGTTTGCCTTTGCAACTTTATGCAGATTCGTCGTCCTGTCCGATACACGAACGAGCTTTGATGGCTCCGATTGACCAAGGGAGAAGACAATTCCGGTCGGCGTCACGAAGCTTTGCGCCTCCCCACTCCCAAAGGAAGCGGCAATCCTCGTCATGGTGTCTTCCACCCTGTACGTTTCCGCCCCGTTTTGCAGCATCACTCTACCGATTAATAAACATAATTCAATGACTTCTGTCGTACCCGCTTCAAAGGCTTTCACATTCGTCCTCCCCCTTTCACTCTTCTCATTGTTAAAGTGTAGCCGATTTGATCTCGTATCTGCAATAGAAAAATAAAAAAGTGA
The DNA here is from genome assembly GCF_020171725.1 of Halobacillus litoralis. Taxonomy (GTDB): domain Bacteria; phylum Bacillota; class Bacilli; order Bacillales; family Halobacillaceae; genus Halobacillus; species Halobacillus litoralis_F. The sequence continues at coordinate 306,187 of NZ_JAIVAJ010000001.1, forward strand.
CCCCATCAAGGGGTCACTCCTTCATCACTTACCTTCTTCTATTGGATCATCGAACAAGTCGGTGAATTTCGCAACATTTTCATACGTGAATTCAAACGCCATCCGAACTTCACCGAAGCCCGGTTGGAAGAAGTATCCCTGCACCTCATAGCTGCTTGAATTCTCTCTTACTTTCGTCAAGTGGAAATAGCGCTGGATGTATTGAGCCATCTCTTCAAGTTTCTTGTTCCGTACCTTGATCCACTGTTGTTTTAATTCCTCTGTTTCAAAGTCTGATTCTTTTAGCATATCCTCACTCCTCTACGGAAATAGAAAACTCTGAATCTTCTATACTCACTATAGTATAAAAGCTTCCACTTATTTTCAACTTCTCAGGGGAAAATCCTATAACTTTTCCAACACAGTCGTCAAGTCACGTTCTATTATATGCTTACCCCAAAGAGATATCATCTAAAACGGTTAAGAAGCCAGTACATGCTCCTTTCGACCCGTCTTGAACGACAGAATAAGAGAAAATGTGATAAAAAGCATCAAGAATCCCCCTGTCATCACGGCTGTTCGTATCGATACCACCTCCGCCAACAGCCCAATCACCGCAACGGAAAGAATGACGATGAACGCCTCGGCCCAGTCGTAGAGGCTCCCCACTCTTCCCATGACAGATGCCGGGATTTCGTTCTGATAGAAAGTCAGAAAACCTGTATTCGCGAACGCAAGCGAGAAGGACAAGGTGAAGAATCCGATTGCCGCCCCGATCACCCCTGAAGAAAAGGCATAGATCAGGTAGCCTGACGCAACGCACAAGCTCCCTGCTCCCATGAGAAAACGCTCTGTCACTTTACGAATGAGCAAGGTTTGAACGGCTGCTCCCGTTATGATTCCTGCCCCGGCGAGACTGACGAGAAATCCATACATCGCATTCGACAGGTCGAGAACTTCTTTTGAAAAAGCCGCTTCCAGCGAATCGATGGCCGCCGTCATGACGAGGAACAGGCTGAACAAGCTGTACACGATCATCGTTTTGACGTGATGACGGCTGAAGCGTATGACGAGCTTCCAGTCCTCTTTTACAGAAAATAGGGAATCCTCATCCCATTCGGTCGAAACCCTCGGGAGAAGACCCGTCAGTGCCGCTGAGATGAAGAATGTCACTGCGTTGACGACTATCGCGATCCAAGGCGATCCGATCATAAAGAACAGTCCTGCTACAGCAGGTCCAAACAGAAACCCACCTGAGTCGACGAGACTCCTCCACGCATTGAACTTCAGTCGTTCTCCTTTTTCAAAAAAACGCGTCATGTACACCATCGATGCCGGATTGAACACGGCAGATGCCATATTCACGACTAGAACGATGCCATACATCACGATTAAGGACGACATGAATGGCAGGACGATGAGAAGAGCGCCCCGAATCGCATCCAGCCACATGAGAAGATGCTTCACCTGAACCCTGTCGATCATGCCCCCTGACCACACATTCGTCAAAAGCGCAGCGGCGGGCTTCAGCATATAGAGTACCGCCACTGCTAAAGGCGATCCCGTCATCTCCAGCACAATCAAATTGAACGCAATGAGAAAGATCCAGTCCCCGATATTCGATAAACCTAAATTGAACAATAATAATTTCACAATCACCACCCCTTATCTTTTTTTGAAAAAGAAAAAAAGAATCCCACCCCCAAGACTCATTGGTCTTGGGGGCGAGATTCCTCGCGGTGCCACCCCAGTTTGCTGATATGTCACCATATCAACCTTTTCGGGTACGCCTTTCGGTTATACCCTAGCTCTGTAACGGGAGCTCCCGTCGCACAATCACGTCTTCGCTCCTGTGCATCGCTCTGAGGCTTGTTTCAATGAGGACGTCCATGCTCTTTTTCACCAACCAGAGCTCTCTGTGATAGACGGCGATCATTTACTCTTCTCTTCTTCGCGTTTGGATATTTCTTCTATTATTCACGATTTCTTAAGATGTGTAAAGCCTTTTTTCTAAGAAAAGGCTACACCCACTCCAGCATCTCCATCCGGTTCCCGAATGGGTCATACACATAGATCCGGTTCGCCCCAGGCAGTTGGTCGTCCTCGATAAACGGATAGTCCTTCTCTTTCAGATGGGCCTTCAAACCGTCCACATTGCGGACATGAAAGGCAGGGTGTGCTTTCTTAGCAGGAGAAAAAGGTTCTTCGATTCCGATATGGATTTGATGCGACCCGAACTGGAACCACACGCCTCCCCTTTTCTTCAGGTTATCCGGCTTTTCCACTTCCACAAGGCCTAGAATACCAACAAAAAACTCGCGAGCCTCCTCTTCAGACCCTTTCGGTGCGGCCAATTGAATGTGATCGATCTGTTCGAATTGATATGTCATACCATTCTCCCCTTTCAGTCAGCGGTCAGCGACTGTATGATCTGTTCTTCCATACAACAACTTCTCGAGTTCATGTTTCGGCAGCGGGGCGCTGTATAAGTACCCCTGATATTGATGACACTTCTGATTCATAAGGTAATGAAGCTGGTCATCGGTTTCGACGCCTTCCGCAATCACGTTCAGCTCCAAATTCAGAGCCATTTGAATGATCGTGTCGACAACAGCTCTGTCCTTTTGGTTCTCCAAGACCGTTTGGGTGAAGGACTTATCAATCTTCAATGTGTCGAGCGGGATGTCCTTCAAATAACTGAGCGATGAGTATCCGGTGCCGAAGTCATCGAGTGACAACCGGACGCCCATTGTTTTCAGCTGGTGCATATAAGGGATCGCCATCTCCGGGTTTTGAATGACACTCTCTGTCAATTCAAGATCGAGATGCCCAGGATCCAATCCCGTCTCTTTCAAGACCCGCTCGACCATCTGTGGAAAATCAGACTCATTGAACTGGACGGCTGAAATATTGACGGATATGTGCTTAAGGGCAAACCCCTGATTGATCCACCCCTGGAATTGAAGGCATGCTTCCTTCAGAATCCATTCCCCCATCGGGACGATCAGCTTCGTCTCTTCGGCAAGCGGAATAAAATCAACAGGCGAAATAAGCCCGAGCTCAGGATGGTTCCACCGGACAAGGGCTTCAAAGCTGTTCACTTCCCCAGACCCGACATCCACTTGAGGCTGGTAGTAGATTTCAAGTTCCCTCTTCTCCACCGCTTTTCTGAGCCCTGTCTCAAGCATCATCTTTTTCATAATCGATTCGTTGATGTCAGCGGTAAAAAACTGGTAGCGCGCTCCTCCGTTGAGTTTCGCCTGATACATTGCCGTATCCGCACTCTTGATCATCCCGTCTGCTGTCCGGCCATCCTCTGGATAGAGTCCGATCCCGACAGAACTTGAGATAAACAACTCCACACCTTCGAGAATGATGGGAGGCTTGAAGGTTTTCAATAACGCTTCCGCCGTACGCCCAGCCTGGTAAGAGCTTGCCTCATTTAAGACCATGACAAATTCATCCCCACTCTGCCTTGCTAGAAAGGCGTAGGATTCAAAATGAGCTCTCAGGCGCTCTGTTATTTTCACAAGGACTTGGTCTCCGATCCTATGACCGTAGACATCGTTTATCTGCTTGAAACGGTCCAAGTCGAAAAACAACACGGCGAATTTTTCGGTTCCGCTCCGCTCAATGAGAGAAGTTAAATGTTCATTCAGCATTCTACGATTCGGGAGCTTGGTCAATTCATCCTTATACACCAGCTCCTCAATTCGATCCTGATGCCTCACTCTCTCAGAAATATCCCTGATGATGCCTGTAAAGTACGTTTCCTCATTGAATTCGGTGACAGACATCGATAACTCAACCGGAAACGTTTGACCGGATTTGTGCAGCCCTTCCATCTGTACGGTGCTTCCGACGACACGTCTTACCCCTGTATTTAAAAACCGCTTTAAGCCATCTTCATGAGACAGTCTGTATTTCTCTGGGATGATCAGGCTAAGCGGCTCGCCGAGGACGGTGTCTTTCTCATGCCCGAACATTGACTCTGCACCCTGATTCCAGTTCAGTATGAGGCCATCACCCGATATGGTGATGACAGCATCGTTGGCCGTATCGATAATCGAGTGATACATCTGATCGACAAAAGCAAGACGCTTCGATTGATTTTCAAATTTCGAATCGAACCGGACGAGCAGGATAAATAGTCCAATCAACCCTAATATCCCGATGGTCACAGCATATCCGAGCGTGGAAGCTCCTATCGTACTGCTCCCGGCCCCCATCGCCCCTTGGTCAGGAAAGAACACCGCCGCTTCCATACCGGTATAATGCATTCCGCAAATAGCAGCTCCGAGCACAACAGCCGCTCCCCAGCTATACCGCGACCACTTCCCTGGCTGATTCAAGAAGCCACGGAATACGATCAGCGCAACAAAGGATGCGGTGTAGGCAATCACGACGGATAAGCCGACTAACCAAGTGGAATAACGGATCGAAGCCGGCATAATCATCGCTTCCATGCCGACATAGTGCATCGAAATAATCCCCGTCCCGATAAAAAAAGCTCCTGTCAGTAACCGTCTGATGTGCAATGTTTTTTGACTGATCAGGAAAAAGGCCGTCAAACTTGCCACGGCGGAAGACAAAATACTAAGCGTCAGCAATACCGTGTCATACGTTACGCCCATATCCATTTCATAGGCGAGCATCGCGACGAAGTGCATCGACCAAATTCCGCCTCCAAGCATGATGCCGCCTGATAGGATCCATTTCCACCGTTGCCATTTCCGAGCTCCGCGAAGTCTCTCCACCATTTGCAGAGATGCGAAAGAAGCCACGACGGCAATGATCACGGAAAGGATCACAAATCCTGGGTTATATGTACCCACCATTTCTTCCATATTCATAACATGTTCCCTTTCATTCAATCTCTATTTATATATCGGAGAAGTCCTGTGAATATGAAGTTACCCTTCCCCGTATGGATTGAAACGAAAGTGTCCTTATTTTCGAGCTATCCAAATGGCCCATCGATCTTTTTCAACGACCGGTCCGTCCTTCAGCTTATCGTCCAGCTCATCAGCGAATTGGACAAGCTCGTCATCACTGAGTTCATGAAGAATACTTCTCCCTGTACGCGACAGGATATCCTGACGAAGTTCGTCTTTGCCCACGTACGTCTTCCTCGTCTCCCAAAGCTTCATCTCTTGAACATGCGTAAAGCCGCATTGCGTTAGAGCAGATGTTACTTGTTCACTTGTATGTCTTCTCGAAGCCTCCACTTCTTTCAATTCAGGAAAGCGGTCCATCATGTATCCTCTGAGATGCACCTCGCTTCCAGGAAGGAAACAGTCCTCTGGCGTTCGATCTTGGATGACCACTACCCCTCCAGGCTTCAGCACACGTTTCGCCTCAAGAAAACAAGCCTCCAAGTCACTCAAATGATGGATGAGTGCACGCTCGAGCACCACATCAAACGAATCACCATCAAGCCCCGTATCGTCCGCCTTCCCTTTTTGAAAAAAAGCGTTCGGAGTGCCTGCACAAGTGCGTCCTGCATCCTCGAGGCTGACCTCCGATTGATCGACTCCGTAAATCGCCTTTGCGCCCAATTCTGCCAACCCTTGCGAATAGATGCCTCCTCCGCAGCCGATATCGGCAGCGCGTTCGACTGGAAAGGTGACAAGCTCTTCCATCATTTCTTTCCACGAATCATCAGCCTTGCGGGACCTGTAACTCCCTTGATTACCCAGACTATGAAAATCGATGCCCATCTTCACTCCCCCTTTGTGCTCAGTTTACCGAATTCGAGCAATTTTTGAAACAATTTCCACTCAGCGGACGTCTATACATGGGAAGAGGTGATGAAAGTGAAGAAATGGATCGTGTTGATTCTTATGTTCGGCATCGTCGGCTGCAGCCAAACAGACGCAAATGCGACAAATATTCTTGATGATCCGGGTGTTGATCAGCTCGTGAACACGCTCGGCTATGAAGTCCAGCTTCCGACCAAACTGCCTTTTGAGCCGGATTCTACGGAAGCGGACATCGATTCCGGCAACCAGCAGTTGAATATTCATCTGCGGAACGAGGATTATGGCGTGATTGACGTATTCATCGTAAAGGGTCCTGTTACATACAAAGGTGCAGAAACGGAAGAAGGGACGACTCCTGCGGGAAGAAGCGTTCAATATCGAGGGAACGAAGACGGGCATACGCTGCGTTTTGAACAGAAAGGGATCCACTATCAAGTTTCCTCCTTGTCCTTTGATGGTCAAACCGCGTTGAAGAAAGAACAGCTCATGGAGATGATTGACAACTTCGAATAAAGAAAAAAGGGGGATGGCCTCCCCCTACTTTCCATGTACAGCGATAAACTCCTCCCTGAGCACCCCCATAAGAATCGAGTCATGGTAGGTCCCATCGTAAAATAAGTCTTTCCGAATTCTTCCTTCTTCTTTGAAACCAAGCTTCCGGTACGCCTTAAGCTGACGGGAACACAGACGATCTTTACGAGAGAGTTGGTTTATAGTTGGTATGAGACAAAGCCATATGAATAACAGCATGGCGATGTCTTACAATACCTTCTCACGCAAAGAATCGCCACTGATTCACAGGCTTTGCGTGAGGCGCTCTCGTTATCACGTTTGAAACCATTCGTTCCACTTCATTCACCACCTTCAAAGGGGTTCGTTTTCATTACGTTTTTCGAACCCGAATGTCCTTCTCTCGATCATTTTGTTGATCCCATTCGACCTGGACTTCAAATATCCCTTCTTCAAGCAGTAAGGGAATCCTTCTTCGGATGGAAGACTGCATAGGTAGATCTTCCAATTCACTGATCTTGACCCACTGTGGTTTCCCTTCTTCCGATTCCTCCAGCAGATCACCTTCAAAGTCACTCGTTATGTAATGAAAAATGATAAATCGATCGTTTACTGCCGGGTTCACGTACTCATACAACCCTTTATAACAGACATTCCACACATCAAGGCCCGTCTCCTCTTTGACTTCTCTGATAGCAGATTGTACAAAGCTTTCAGGGAATTCTACTTTCCCCCTTGGAGGAATTAAGCCCGGGAACTCTTTTTCCTTTCGGTCCAACAACAAAATTTCATCTTGTTTTCTGATTAAGCAGATGGTCCAAAACTTCACATTCAATCCTTCACTCATGATGCTTCAACTCCCTATCCTTTTACGCTTTCTAGAGCTTCTAAGGTCGATTGGGTAGATCCCTCGAAAAAGCATTGATGGTAACCCCAATCAGGGCAAACCAAGCTCACGCTCCACTATCCTCCTATTCTCTTTATGGCTCTCTTTCATTCCCTCAAAGAACATGAAAGACTCGTTCAGTTTCTGTTCGAGATCAGGAGAAGGATTCGTAAGCTCATTTAAATACCACTCAGAAAATCTCAACCGATTCCTGATTTCCTCGATACATTCTGTCGCGGATCCATGTCCCGGAACAAGAACAGAGATCGAATGCTTTTCTAACAGAGTACCAGCTTTTCGAATCGTTTCCTTATAGTCTGAATAGCTGCTGTAGATGAAGGGAAACTCCACTTCTGACAAATAATCTCCCGCCAGAAAGATTCCGTAAGGCTCGATCACTGTAAATAATCCATCGTTCGTATGGCCGGGGGCCAGATAGAACGTCAGCGTGACTTCCCCGATCGTGAGCTGCTCGCCGTCCTTCTCAATCACAAAATCCACATCCGGATAGGAGGGTGTGTAGTTTCGTGTCAGGTAGTATTCCTGATCGAATGCTGTTATTTCACGCATCACGCTTTCTTTTTCAGGATTATTCTGCAGCCGCTTGGATGCAATGCTTTTCGCATCTGGAAAGGCGCCGGAGCCGATGACGTGGTCAAAATCACTATGGGTGTAGATGACATATAGATCCCGCTCCCCTCTGACCTCGTCCACGTAAGCTTGAATCGTTTCGATTTCACGCGGCAGCCAATTCGGGTCGACCACAATGATGCTCTCCTTCGTTTTTATGACAGAACAAGTCGTCTTAAATAACTGACTTTGAAAAACCTTTAGTGTATTTGTTTGAAATGAACCCATAACAAGTCCTCCTTTTCTTTGTCCTTAATTCAACATTCTCGCTGACAACCTCTTCATTACAAAGTTGATGCAGACATTAACCAGCAGCATGTTCAATATAAATGACAAGACATTCACGCTCATCCCGTCATTTCCAGAAAAGAAATTGATCATAAACGATGGATTTGTCGGTTCATATTGATAAATTTGAACAAAGGTAAAAGGGTAACCGTAATAGTAGGAGCCGATACCTTCGTCAGAATAGCCGCTTGGAATAAGAACAGCTGATATCAGACAAATCAAGATGCTCACCTTTAAATACTTCTTGTTTTCCTTCTTCATGATCCTCACCACTCCTGATTATTTCACTGTTTCCATATGCAGCTTCCTCTTCTCAAGCTCGACCTTTTCCCATTCGAGCTGCACTTCCATTTCTTTAACTTTAAACTGCTTGATCGTCGAGTATACTCCGATGATCAAGCTCACAATGATCACGAGGTATAATAAACCCATAAACATCAATTCCATGTCCTTCCCCTTTCCTATTCATCCTCTTATAGCGAAGCAAAATTTAAGAATGTTTCTTTTCCATGTGATACGATATGTTCGTTCATATTTTGATATTAGATCGGAGTCCTTCTATGGTAAAACTAGCAAAAAGAGGCTATACCCTCTTTATCAGCCTATATGTCATCATGCATTTTATCGTTTATTTTATCGGTGGAGAAGACCTGTCTACAGGGCTTTCCCTACTGGGGCTGACCGCCTTCCTGCTGGGCTATTTCTTTCTGCCGATCAAGCAGGCCGGTATTTCGCTTCTCCTCCTCATCATCGCGCTGATCGTTCATCTGACGGCCGGCATCTCCCTTATTGAAGGGGTTGTATCTGGTTTTACCGTCATGAGCGGTTTGATTGCCCTTTTGCTCATCGTTCCCACGATCAGCTGGGTGCTAGAGGAAAAGCCTTATATTGAATCGGTCATTAACGTAGCACAGAATCTGCTCAACACCAGCCGTAAGTTCTATTTCGGCATGATGGTCATTACACAGATCATCTCGTACTTCCTGCTATTCGGGTCGATTCCGATGGTGTACAGTATGATCAATAACTTTTTGAGTGACCAGAAAGGCGAAGCATGGGAGAACTACAAGGGAACGGCCTTACTGCGCGCGTTCTCCTTAACGACGATGTGGGTCGTCAGCATTCCGAGTTTCATATATGCCGTCGATGCTCTCGGAGCTTCCCTCAGTCTGTCCATTGCGCAAGGATTCGTTATTTCCTTCGCCGGTATTTTGCTCTCTGTCCTGTTTTCTCATTTCCAGGAACGCCATTATGGAATCGACCTGACAAAAGGGATTCAAGAACAATTGGCGAAAATCACAGAACAGAAGAAGCAGGATACAAGAGGGAACCGGGATGCACTGGAGTTCGGCATCCTGTTTGTGACCCTGTTCGGATCTATTTTTCTATTGAATGCGCTATGGGACATTCGACTATTAATGATCATCCCGATCGTCATCGTAGTATGGGTGCTCCTCTACTTCATCATCCGAAAAAGAAGCAGTGGAATCACGGAAAACGGCAAAGTCTACGTCACTCAAAGCATCCCGAACAAAGCCCAACAGTTCTCGATCCTGCTCGCTGCAGGATTTCTGATCAATGCCGTCAACCAGTCAGGTTACGGACAGTATTTAATTGACGGACTCTTCTATGTAACAGATGCTGTCCCATTCTTGAACTTCCTATGGGTCCTTCCGTTCGTCGTCATCCTGCTTGGTTTGATCGGCCTCGGTCCGTTGACAGTCATCGTACTCGTGTCCGGAATTCTACAGGGCGTGGAGCTTCCGTACCCACCTGAGATCGTCGTGCTCGGCATTACGTCTGGTAGTGTGATTTCCATCATGCTGTCACCGCTTATTCTGCCGTCGATTATCTTGAGTTCTGTTAATGGTCTAAGCATCATTAAAAACGGACTGTTATTCAACTTCAAATACGCCATCGCCTTTTACTTCATGGTCCAGCTGTATCTTCAATTGTTTGTAGTATTTTTCTTATAAGATTACGTTCTGCTCCTGCAGAATGGGTCCAAGGAATCTATGAGTAGAGCGCTGATTATTTCAGCGCTCTTTTTGACCTATTGTGTACTCATTATGTATAGCCCAAATACCTGATCTCCAATAGCGGGTCATTGAATACTCCGAGAAGATGAGCGGCTAAGTAAAGAAGAAGCACAATGAATAAAAGAACGAAAAGCGAAAGGTGGGCATCCTGATCCTGACGCTGCTTACTTTTTTCTTCCCGGTACTTCCGTTGAATTCTCTCTTTTGCCCCTCGATTTTTCATTCGATTCACTCCTTCACTAGAGCTTCTTCATGATTTTCATAAAGTGCATCAAGCTCAAAGCACCTATAACGATGGCGATAATGACAATCAAGATACCTGCTGAAATTCCTATAAACGTTTCCATCAAATCCCCTCCCTCTCAAGGAATACGTTCCAACAGCAACGTTCGTTTCACTACAAATGGGCACGCCTTTCTTTCGACAGCCACCCTGCGAACAGCACAATCAATCCGCTCACAAAACAAGATGTGCCGACGATGATCAGAAGATAGATATAGAGAAGCCCCCAGGCTGTTGTGAGGTAGAACAATAGAAAGAACGCAATAGGAGAGACTCCAGCCACCCACGCCCCAAGTTTAATCCGCTCCCCCTTGGTTGTAACAAACATCGAGAGTAGAACAGATGAAAAAAAGAGGGACATCGTCAATACGATGACGATAAAGAACAAGTAAAACATAAGCTTCCTCCCTTCTTCTTACATTATAAACCATATTAATGTGAAGCAAAGGAGAATCCAAAAGTTCTGTTCCCCTTTGATAAAAGAAAAAGAACCGAGCAGCCTTCCACCCGGTTCTTCTATATGACTTGTTTCGGTTGAACAAAGATCCCGAAATCTAAATGGCCCATCGACAATTTGTTCAAGTGCCACCACCACTGTTCTGCAGGAATTTCATGTTCATCCGACAAGGTGAAATCATAGACCTCTTCAATTTTTTCGAGAAACGCATCAACCTGCTCAACAAACTGCAGATCAACCTTCGCCAAGTGGATCTGTTCTACTTTTGTCAGTTCATCGCGCCTCTTGAAGATTTCTGTCCTATCCTGCAGCATGTTTAAACATTCAAAAGATGACAGCTCAGCATTCTTGACGTTCTCCCCATATTGATCGATCATCTCACGAATCGCATTCATCCTGATCCCTTCCTCCCGTTATCTTGAATTCCAGTTCTTACCTCTATTATAACGGGAGCCTTCTACCCTTTTCCTCTTTCAATCGGCTGGCAGTCGGTTTTTCTTGAAATCATACACCTTATATCTGCCGTGATCGGAAGAATACTTCTGAATGTTACGGTCTGCTGGTATCCCTTCAAAATAAGCACCGATCGCTCCTGTCGTACACCTGTGACCCGAAAGAAGTATGTCCTCGTCCGATTCCCCATAGACCCCTTCCAACCAGTTCATAAAAGCGAACACCCTTTTTACAAAGATATCCGGGTCCTCCATACCTTCGTAAATCGCTGGATCAGGAAGCGCTCCTCGATATTGAACATCTTGGATCGGAAGTTCATCTGCCCGGCCAAGGTCGAATACATCAAGCCTTTCATCAATTGTTACGCGATGCCCTGTGACGATTTCTGCCGTCTCTACAGCTCGTTGTTGTGGAGAGGAATATACAGCTTGAAAAACCGTTGAAGCTAATTCAGCCCTTACCTCTTCAGCCTGTTTGATCCCACTTTCATTTAACGGTTTGCCCTCTCTTCCCTGCATCCTCCGTTCCTTATTCCAATCGGTCTCTCCGTGCCTGACCACATATATCATTTTTCCACCCTCTATTTTTCGTGTTGATAACACCAACTTAACAATCGCGGGATGCTGTCATTGAAACGCTGCAGGTCATCAAACGTTTCGAACACCTGCGTTTCACCCATCTCCCGGTCCGACGCATCCGTTGCTTCCATTCCGATAGCCCGCTTCAGGTTGTATTCCAACCAAGATAATTTCCCGAGAAATATCGCTTGCAGTACGACTTCAAAGTGAACTTGATTCACCCCAGGAATGGTCCCGTATCCGTCAAGAAACGATAAAAAACGATCTTCCTGAGGGATTCCATCGACATTTTCCGACCAATACATCGCTGTTTCCAGGAGATCCTGCACCGGATGGATGAACCCTGCCGACTCCCAGTCAATGATGAGAGGCTGTCCCTCCTTCCACATCACGTTCTTCAAGTCCATATCCCGGTGACTGATCACTTGATTTGAAGAAAGCAAAGGATGAGCATTCAATGCAGCCAGGTTCCAATCTTGAAGCTTGTCAGCATAACGGTCCATCAACTCAGCCCAGGGCATTTTATTAAGTACACTTTGTTTCCTGTAATCTTGCCATGCAATCATGGATGGCGCAGCTTCAGAAGGATGCTCAATGGTGAGATTTGAAAAATCCACACCGTGTAAATCCGCTAATATCTGCCCCATTTTTCTACAGTGATGATTGGTAACGTCCTTTGCCTTCAGTGTTCTTCCTTCCACCCAGTGAAAAACTAGAAAGGAATCGCCATCGTGTTCAAGAAGAGCATTTCCTTGAATCCGCAGGGCAGGCAAGGCTGGAATCTTAGAAGAGGCGACGTCTGCTATCCTTTCTGAGTCTATGTAGTTCTGCATGGCCTCTGGGCGCGCGATGACTGTCGGGTTGATCCACTTCACGGCGTAATGTCCATTGTCTGTTCTGATCTGGTACATCCTGTGAAGGAGACCGCCGTCCACAGGCTCTATGAAACGGACGTTTTCCCCTAATTGTTTTGAAATCAGCTGTTCAACTTCCAGCAATCCAACACCTCCTTACTTCCTAACTACTCAAAAAGGAAGAATTATAGATGACCACCAAATGACAAATCCCTCTACTTTTTGGTCAAAAAGTGCATTTTCTAATGGTTAAGTTTCTTCTTCTCCAGAAGATCCTACGCACTTCCTCATACTATACATCCACTTTCCTTCGTACAATCGTTCGTTGAAAACTTGATAGCCTAAAGTTGTCCAAAAGCGAAAGGCACGCTCGTTTTCGGCATGGACCGCGATCTCTATTGTTTCCACACCTCTTTGAACCATCATATCTTCATAAAATAGATATACCTTTCTCCCCATTCCAATGCCTCGGTGGCTGTTGTTCAGCATCAACAAACTGAGCCAAGGCTGCCCACTGTTCGAAGAGGACATGCCGTACTCGAGAATGGCAAGACAGTCACTTCCGTTTTTCACAATATATCGGTCTACTTCCAGCTCGTCTGCTTCTCTCCATTAACTGACAAGATCCTCTCTGCTTAGTTCTTCTTTGTTGTATGCGATCTTGTTATACTCAGGGTTGGAGTTATGAATCTTCTTTTCAATTGGAAGAAGATCTCTGCTGATCGGAGTCAGTTGAAACATTTCTTAGACCTCTCCTTCCATCCATCTATTCAACAATAAGTTTACGATTCTTTTGAATGCTATTTCTTCACATACCATGCCATTAAAACATCGTCTGCATACGTACCATCTTCAAACCTGATTTGATTCTTAAGTCTTCCTTCCTCTTCAAATCCCATTTGCTTATATACATGGGAAGCTCTTGAATTAACGGAAACGACGCCGAGACAAATCTTCTCTAACCTTTGTTGGTCCGCAGCCCACTCTAGTACATGCTGAATCATCGTTTTACCAATCCCTTGACCTGGGAAGGCTTCACGGATCCCCATTTCAATCGAACCAACATGATGAAGACGTTCCGGCTCATACCGGCGCAGCAGGATATAGCCAATGACACGCCCTTCCTGTTCATAGACCAGGTACAAGCCATTACACTTCCTTATGCTTTCCTTTTCTTTATGTAAATCAACAGACACTTCAGACGGAGAGGAAATAAAGAATTTCGTTGTTTTATCTGACATCGTGATCTCCTTACGTATACCTGCTATGGATGCAGCATCTGATTCAACCGCCATACGGATCATATCTAGACCTCCTCAGCCTCTTTAAGTCGGACTTGTGTAAATGTGCAGGTCCGACATCGGGTCTTTTTGTACGAAATACTTCTCGACAGCTCTCAGCACATCGCCATTTCCAGGTAAAGATACGATATCTTCAGCCTCATCAAAACTGCACCAATGGAAATCGCTATGCTCTCCATTTAACGTTACTTCTTCTAGTTCCTCTACGTATCCTACAAATACCGGGGCTATGTAAATATAATTTTCAAATGGTGAATAGATTTGATCAAAGAGATTCGAACTATATAAAGATAATTGGGTGATTTTCGTCTCCTCTTCAATTTCGCGAAGGGCTGCTTCCCAAGCTGTTTCCCCTTCTTCAATACTACCGCCGACGTAACACCATACATCACGCAATACTTCTGTATTTCGTTTGAGCAGTAAAACTTGGTAGCCTGACGCAGATTTCTTTAAAAGAACAGCTGCAACGCCTGTGCATCTGATCGGTACTTCTACTTGTGTCATAGGATTCATTCTCCTTTCCTTCAGCTGAGAGGGCCACCGACCTTCAAACACTCACCGTTGTAAGCATTCAAATCCACCGTCGCTTCAGACCCTTCGAACGTAATGGTGACCTTCCACTCTCTTTCATTAATCCTTTTCCCAAGCAAGCCTTCCTTTGCCGTCAAATACGTTTGAACCGATTCAATATCCTTTAATGTATAGTTTCTTCCACTGATTCCTAAACGTTCCGGAGGGTTGTTCAGGCATTCCACCGTCTTTTCCACTGCATCTGATGTAGTCATGATCGGTTTTTGATAAAGATAGACGAAGAAAAAAGTGAGTACTACAACCGCACATATGATGAGGTTCATTTTCCAGCGTTTCATCTTTATAAAGACAACTCACTTTCGACTTTCCTGGTTAGGTTAGTAAACCTTTCAATATTTTCGAACATTGATTGTAGTGCGTCTTCCCACAACATGCCCGTACTGAGGTCTTCCTGCAGGTGCTTGTAAGCGAGCTCCTCGATTGTCAATGAGGAGGTATCCGCGAGAAGTGCATCAAGTAAATCCCCTCTATTTTCCTTATTTTTGATTTGGTGATAAATGCCGGTACTGAGCAGGTGAGCAACAGTATAAGGGTAATGCCCGAAAGGTTTTCTCATAAAGTAGAAATGCCTGAGGGAAGCCCAGAAAGTCGGATCATATTGACTGAACGTGTGATCGAACACTTCTTTCTGTACGTCCACCATCAAGTCATTCATTCGATTGACCGAGATGCTCCCCTCGCTTCTTTCCTTGTAAAATTTCATTTCAAACAAGTGCCTGACATGGCTGTTCAAAATTGTTCCGATATCACGCGAAATCTGGTTATCCAATAGGTGCATTTTTTCCAAAGGATTGGTCGAATGCGTAATCGCCTCTTCCATCACAATGGTTTCAAAGAGTGTAGAGGCGATTTCTGTAAACGCCTGAGGACAATCCTGCATGTACATCGGCTGCTTCTGAAGAATGCCATAGTGATAGGCGTGACCAAGCTCATGAGCCAGCACTCCGATGCCTTGGATATCCTCAGAATCATGGTGCATCACCCGGCATTGTTTTCTCGATGGAAGCACGGCACAGAAAGCCCCTGTGCTTTTATCAGACGTCACAGAAGCATCAATCCACCCCTCACGAACCGCTTTTGTAACAAAGTCTCCGAGTCTTGGATCAAACCCGTTCAAGCTCGTCACCATCATGTCCAGTCCTTCTTTTAGTGGCAGTTTCGTGTTGTAGGAACGGTACGGAAGCGGAGCGAACTGGTCTGTCCAATGAACCTCTCCTGCATGTTGCAAGTCCGCTTTTCTCTTCAGAAAGTCCAAAAAAGGCTGCTTCGCTTTCGAAACCACATTCCACATTTGTTGAACTGACTTCTGTTCGATTCGGTTTGCTTCCAGTGACTTCGCATAGGTAGACGTGTGATCGCTAATCAAACGGAACCCTACCGAATGATTGAGGGCGGTCGATGTAAGGTCACTTACTTTCCCCCATTCCGCCTTCCAGTCCTCAAAGGCATCAAGCCGTTCATTTCTGTTGTCATTATAATAGACGACTCGTGTTGCCTGATTTGCTCGGAAAATACGGTCATCAACCGTAAGCTTAACGCGGTCTGAGGCCATCTGATACAGCTCGCCCCATCCATGCAGGCCGTGCTGCTCCAAGTCGATAAACGGACGTTCCCGAACATCATACTGTCTCCATTTCTGGATTGCCGGTAAGATTGCCTGCATCTGACCATCCCGAATGACCGATTTCCATTGTTGTTCACTCAGCTGCGACAACTCCTCTTTGAGCTGCGCTTCCAACTGAAGGTACTGCGAGAAACATGAATTCGCCTCTTGGTCATAGTTTTTTGCCTGAGTATCCTTGGTGTCGATGGAGGTTAAGCAAATTGCACATTCGACGGCTTCATAGCATTTTCCGAAAACATCCTGAAACGCCAGAATGGTTTCTTTAATCCATGTACTGTCATCTGCCTTAAATGCTTCCATCCTTTTCTTTAGGTCATGCATCTGCTCTCCAAGAGAAGAAAGAATGGTATCAAGGCTTATGTATAGGTCGTTACGATTCCATGTTAAATCCATATAAGACACGCCTTCCTTTCGTACAATCGTGGAATGTTATACGATGATCATTGAGCTTTATTTATACATAGAAGAAAGTAGGTTTTTATTATGAATGATGCACTACTCTTTATTGCCCTTCTGTCGCTCGTGGCAGGTGGAATCGGTCTTCTTCTCGCAGGAACCGCCGGCATATTTCTTGGCCTAATCGTCGTCCTGCTCTTATCGATTACTATTCAGCTGCAACAGTTAATTGATCTGAAACAGAACAATAATTCGTAAGTGATTGTTTTTCGCTGCACCGGCCTACTGTACGCCTGGATCCACTTCTAAGCGAGGTGGGTCGGTTGTCAGTTTGGCCGGTACACCCAGCGGAATACCGTAATGAGGCTGACAATGCCCATAACGGAATCCTTCTACGACCGGAAAATCAGCTCCTTCAAAGAAGCTTTCAAGGACCCGATGGATCATTTCGCGTTCCGCTGGTTCTGCCTGGAAATCTCCAAGCACCACTCCTTTAACGTGATCAAACACGCCCGCCTGCTTCAAGTGGTGCAGCATCAAATCAATCCGGAACGCAGGCTCGGCAACTTCTTCTAGTAAAAGCAGCGCCCCATCAGCCTGAACTTGATAAGGTGTACCGAGTCCACTCGTAAGAACGGCAAGGTTCCCTCCAACGACCCGCCCCTCGCCAGTCCCCTGTGAAAGCACACGTAAAGGCGAAATAGTAGAATCATAAGTTAAAGAATCTCCTGTAAACAAGGGTAGAAAAGTGTCTCTTGTTTCTTCTTTTCGATCACGATCATTCAAATGGGCAATCATCGGACCATGAAAGGTCACCAATCCGCTTTTTCTTTGAATCGCTTGATGCAAATATGTACTATCACTGAACCCCCAGAATATTTTCGGGTTGCTTGAGAGCATCTCATAATCGATACGCGGAGCAAGCCTCGCGCTCCCGAATCCTCCTTCTGCACAAAAAACTGCTTTGATGGAAGTGTCCAGGAACGCTTCATGTAAGTCACTCCGTCTCTTTTCTTCCAGTGCAGCATAGTCTTCGTCGTTCGCCAAAAGATGCTGTCCTGTCACGACCTCAAGCCCCATTTCTTCAAGCTGCCGTATGCCCTGATTTACTTCTTCCTCATCCGGAAGCCCGGATGGCGCAATGACGGCGACTCGATCCCCTTTCTGTAATGCTTTTGGTTTGTACATCATTTCCTCATTCCTTCGCAAATACTTTTCATAACTTATAAATCGAACACGTTCCCCGTTCATCACAAATGTGTCATCGTCCACCTGAGATCTTTTAAAACCATTTTTCTCTAACACTTTTTGAGAACCGATATTATGGTCTGTCGTTTTAGCCAGAACCTTATGTATGGCACTCTTTTTATAGATTTCTGTTAATTGATGTACGGCTCGGACTGCCACCCCTTGACCCGTATGCTTTTCTCCGACTCGATAACCTAAATGAGCAAGACGTTTCGATTGATCGATGTCTACTAAATTGATTCTTCCAACTATCCGTGACTGTTCATCTTTTATTAAATAAAACTTCGATAATCCCTGTTCCTGTTCACGTAACAACTCTTCGTGCTTCGATAGGAAGGCTGCCCATTGGAAGTATTCGTCCCCTCGGCTCGGCACGGATTTTTCAAAATATCCACGATTCTCTTTTTCAAATGCGAGCAGTGCTTCTGCGTCGTCATGCCTTAATTTTGAGAGCGTAATCCCCATCATTCATCTCTCCTTCAAGTGGCTGATATCCAAAATCATCCACTTCACTTATTTACGTTATCATATGTACGAACTAGCCATCACTCGGTATAGTGGTTTCACCTGAATGGTTGATTTCCCATGAAACGATTGTCGTACTGTCTCTGACTTTCTTTGCTTTCACTCTTTGAAGAAGGTCGGTGACGCCTTGATCGATTCCATTCGTTCTTAAACGATCAAAAATCAGAACAGGGTTTTGATAAGACAACTGCTTGGATTCCATTCGTTCTTAAACGATCAAAAATCAGAACAGGGTTTTGATAAGACAACTGCTTGGATTCCAGCAGGCCATCTGTAGTGAGACAGATGATGTTCTGTCCTTGCCTTAATTCCTTTCTGCCCGTGCTGTAGCAAGGGATGGAGCGATTGAAAGTACTGTTTTCACCAATCCATTCATAGAAGCTTCTGTGATTTTGTTGAAACTCCCCCCATTCGGCTAATTCGTCGTGATATAAATGCAGAATACAATCTCCAACAGAGAACCACCACAAATAATGATCTTTCCTGAACACCAAAACGCAAGAGGTTTCACCTTGAATCGTTTCACACGCATTTCTAAATCTCTCACTTTTGAACATAGATAAGACATAGACCTCTAGTTCATTAAAAGCCTGACCTGTGTCCATTCTGAACAAATCCTTCAAATCGTCTTCAGCGTTTTTTATATAATTTAAAACGAGTTGTGCACTTTGAGCTGTATCATGGGCATCCAAGAGGACAGCGAATTCCCAGTCTTTATCTTGATCCCACCAGACGAGGCAGCCATCCTCATTTTTCGTCTGCCCCTCATTGGAGTCACCGCCGAATCTACCTATCGTCACTCGGTTCGCTGGACTTTCTACAAATACACGATCAATAAAAGGAGCATCTTCCCCTAACCAACAACGTTCGTTCAATTTAATCCCTCCTTTTAAGAAAAGCCCCCACTCCTCACTAATCATATGGGAGTGGGGAACAAACTACTTGGAAAACTGCCATTCATGACCGTGACGGCGGATAAACCGAATGTCTTCTTGATAATGCGTCATGTGCCCCTCATCAATCATTTTTTGAAAGGCTTTGTCGCCTTCACACGCCTTCCTTTTCATCGTTTCGCAAAGCGCCTCAAGCCTGCGTTCGACCATATCCAAATAACCCGTTTCCAGTCCCTCTATTCCATACGCCTCAAAGAATCGTTCCACTCTATGTTTGATCCTGTCACGGTCTCTCTCTGTCTGATAGAAAACCGCTTCCCCTTCTTCCGTATGGTACAGTCTGCTTAACGGCACACAAGTGTAGAGTGCATACGCAACGTCCCATAGTCTCGGCCCCGGAGCAGTCATATCAAAATCGATGATGCCGACCGGCTTTTCTTCCTGAAAAATGATATTGTAAATCGCAAAATCATTGTGGCAGACTACCTCTTTTGGATCAGGAGTCAGGTCCAACGGTTCCCAATCCTCAGAAAAAGGAAAATCGCTGACCGCATCATGATAACGACGAAGCATCTTTGCAATTTCCGTCAATGATGATTGTGACCACATGTACGGTTTCAATGGATAATTCCCGGCTTCACCTTGAATGAACGAAAGGATTTCTCTTCCTTGTTCGTCTATCCCTTTAAATCTCGGAGCGTGCGGGTACCCTTTCTTTTCCAAGTGATCGAGTAGCTTGTGTACCCTCTCACTCCCCGGCTTCACCTTGCGGACGACATTATTTCCTATGCGATAAACGTCAGAGATATTGCCTCCAGACAGCTTTTCTTCTTTTTCATACTTTGACATGTGAATTCCCCCAGAAATGAAATGGTTCGGGATTCATGGCGCTTAAAGATGCAGATTTAAAAAGAACATAGGAAGTTAACAAAAGAACTAACTTTCACAAATCTTCGGTCATTTCCGAACTGAAAAGAGTAACTTCCCAATGATTTCTCAGTAAGACCGAACAGGAGAAATCAGCTGAATATAAGAAGAATGACTTTTCGGCTTGATCACTATAGGACGCATCGCTCCTCCGAAACTGAGCAATGTTTCCTCATCATCCATAAACGCTAACGCCTCTTTCAGAAACTGACCGTCTACATAGAGGTCGAGCTCCGCATCTCCTGACACTTTCGTGACCACCTGCTTCTCACTGATGTCGCCCATCTCGTCAGTACGGGATGAAATGCTCAGTTCAGAGTCATCTTTCAGACGCATCCGGATATTATTATGACGCCAGTCACTCGCAAATAAGCATGCTCGATCCACCGCTTCGTAAAGCTTTTTCGTATCCAGTGAAATCGTGAGCTTCGACTCGTTCGGAATAAGACTTGAGACATTCGGGTAGGTTCCCTCCAGCAAACGGGAATACAATGTGGTGGAGCCTTGGGAAAAGGATATGAAATGTTCGTCTATGTAAAGGCTCAATTCACCGCTCTGCTTATTGATAAGCTTCGACAATGTCACCAGGGAGCTTGCCGGAACTGTGCAATTCCCTTCTCCACCTGCATTTGTTTCGGTATGTCTCATCGATAGTCTATGAGAATTTGTTGCTACTGCCTTTAGGTGATCATTTGAATAAGAGAAGTGAACTCCTGTCAACAGCGGTCTGGACTGATTGGTGGACGCTGCGAAAACGGTCTGCTGGAGCATTTCATTGAATGCTTTTCCATCAACGGTAACCGCCTGTTCTTGACGAAGCTCCGGCAGGTTCGGATAATCGTCCGGGTTCATCCCACTCAGCCTGGTCTTCACGTCACCAGATCGAATATGGGCCACATGATGCTGAACAGAAAACGAAATATCCTCTGATAGCTTCTTGACGAGCGGGCTCAAATATCTCGTCCCGAGTACAATCTCTCCCCTTTGCTTTACTTCCAGCACCTTTTTTCCTTCCGAATGCAAAGGAATTTCCTTTACGAGGACGACTTCCGAGTTACTTCCGACGACGATCAGGCGGTCTTCTTCTGCTTTGATTTTAATTCCTGATAAAATCGGGATTGTGGTTCGTGATGACACAACCGATGAGACTTGTGTGATGACTCTATGAAATCGTTCATGATCTACTACAAACTCCATCCAAACTTCCTCTCAAATAAATGTAATAACGACAACATTTTACAATATGTAACAAAACCATCATATCATACATTCCAATGACTCTTTAAGTCGAGACAAAATGCCCTAATGTTTATAAAAAAAGATGCTCTCCACATTGAAAGCACCTCCCGTTTATTTTAAAACCATTTCCTTCTCTTCCCATTCAACGCTCTTCTTTATCTAATAACTCTTTCACTTCCCTTAAGAGTTCATTCTGCTCTTCCTGCTTTTCCGCCAGTCGGTTGGACAGGTTGTCAAGCTTACTGAAGATGACAAGAAGCGATAATAACAGGGCCGATAAAGTAATGATTGTCCCCATTTCTCTTCCCTCCTTGTCTTAGAAAAATATAAATAGACCGACAATCGCAAGAACTACGCCGACGACTCGATTAGCCCCTAATGCAAGGTCGCTCGGTTCTGCTCCACGAAGTTTCCAACCGATTTCAACGTACCAAGCCGCATAGGGGAAAAAGGCGGCAATCAGTCCGATGATGCTCACGAGTAGACCTGACGGGTTGATGGTACTTTCAGATGAACCGGAGGAGGCTCCGTATTGCAACTTGTACTTTTCCATTGCTTCATCAGCGAGGTCCATCTCCCTCATCGTCAACTCAGACGAACCACTGCCGGAACCAATATTCCCTGACTGTTCGTAGGTATAGTGACGACCATTTTCAAAACGAATCTCATACTGGTATCCGCCGGACCGTTCTTCATAGTTCACGAGAACGGTTTGTCCGTTTGATAACTCGACCTCTTGAAACGATTCCGCTGAGACGGGCGAGTAAGAAATTAGACTCGCCATAAAAATCAGCAGAATCATAGTTGTGCGTTTCATGTATTACTCTCCTTGTTCCGTTTTACCTTTTGATGTCTCACCCTCGTTGGGCACTTCACACTCGAATGAATAATCCTGTCTGAACTTCGATACGCTCACAGAAGGATGCCCTCCTATGTCATAGCACTGCGAGCTCGCATTCAAAATCTGTTTATGATTGAAATAAGACTGAGAGATCAAAAGAATGCCTCCCATCACCAACGAGAACACAAGCAGCAGAACCGCCAGCTTTTGCTGAATCTTCACTTTCTTCATTACCGGCTTCCTCCTTTCATGAACCGAATGCTTCATACGATCCGTTTTCCCACACTAATGGCGTTCCTTCACTAAGGATAACGCCTTCCAAATTCGTTTCCGCTAATACATGCCGGGCATCCTTTTTCGAGAAAAACACTAACTCCCACTCATCAAAATAGCAGGTGAAAACAAACTCTTCCTTTTCATCAGTTAGGGTCACAGGTGTTGAACAGAGAATCTCCGGAATCTCATTCTGAATCTCCTCTATCCTGAATTGTCCGTTTTCTTCATAAACATTGCCATATTTTATGTACTCAGACCCATTTGAGCTTAAGACATACAGAATATCTTTCATGATCAAAAGAGGGATTTTATCTTCGAAAGGGGTGTATTCGTCTGGACCAAGACTTCTCTCCAGCCTTTTCTGTAAATCAGGTCGATTGTAAATTTCTATCCCCATGCACATACTCATCCAAGCACTTGCCGCTTTGGACATTTCAGCCATCGTGGTGAACCCGCACCTGTCTTTCAGCTCAAGCCAGGAAACCGGGGTTCCGTATGTAACGATATGACGATCGATCGGGTAATACGCGTGCGGACTGGCACTCTCGTTCGATTTAAATCCCTCGGGCATTCTGAAAAACGGGAAAAAGATTTTCGCTGCAAAAGTGAAGGGTTCAGGTAACAAGTCATGCAAAGCATCGTTCTCCGGATCCCCTTCGTCGATCGGATAATAGAATTTCATCTCTGTTCCCTCCTTACTTTTCTTTCAATTTGACAATACCGGAATAGAAGAAAACGAATGATGCGCATAAAGCACTTGCTAAATAGGTGGCGTTCAGCCACAAGGCGCCTTCCCCTGAGACTAAACTATGGAGGTCAGACAAACCGCTTACCATCAATACACCTGCTAAAGCAAAATGTAATAAAGAACTTTTCAGCATTGTACCCCTCCACCCATTCCAATTTATTTAGTCTTAAACTTCTCAGGCTGCTTCACATAGCTTTCGATGATAAATCCACAATCCGTGCACAATACATGCTCCACTTCTGAACCAAATGAGATCGCCTTATGTGTAGGGGTCACTACGGCGTACCCATTCTGCTTCCCTCTACCTAATTCCTTCCCCCCACATTTCGGGCAAGTATCAGTCGTATCCATATGAACTCCTCCTTCTTCGTTCCTTTACTTACGTAACACATGCGTATTTGGTTCCTGGATAATCATTTATCTTCCAATTTCGCATTAATTTTTTCCAACAGTTCATTTTGTCGATCCATTTTGCTTTCGATTTTATTCGTCATCTTCGTCAAGTGGTTCACGATGGACCACAGAGACAGAATCATGACGGCAACAATGATCACTCCCAATACGATCCCTCCTTAATTTAAAATTTCATCCCAAGTTCTTTAAACTCCTCCACAACTTCATCATATCCACTCACGTCACCAAACCCATATTTCGCATACACAAAAGGAACACCCGCAAACCGCGCAGCTTGAAAATCGCCTTCTGTATCGCCGACGTAGACAGGGCTTTCCAAGTCGTTCCGATCGATCACGAGACGGATGTTTTCCCCTTTTGAAAGCCCGGTTCGACCAGGGTTCTCAAAGTCTTCAAAGTAGCGTTCAAGTCTGTGGGAATCATAGAATGTTTCAATATACCCCTCCTGACAGTTGCTGACGATAAAGAGGCGGTACTTCTTAGCTAGCTGTTGAAGGACCGGTTCGACGTTCGGGTAGAGACGCCCTCCCTGCTTCTTCAAGAATTCCACTTCGGAATCAAAGCATTCATTCAGAACGCTCCGTTGTTCTTCCTCACTCCAGTGAGGGAACAGCTTCTTACCGATATCATGAATCTGCAGACCCATAATGCTCTCAAGGTCCTTCCTCGTCATTGTTTTTTCACCAGGGTGTGTGCGCTGAACGGCCTTATTCCAAGAGTCAAGCACGGTATCAATCGGGTCCCATATCGTTCCGTCCAGGTCAAAAATGATGCTGTCCATTTTATAAATCTCTCCTTTATTTTTCTTCAGCCATAGCCTTTATAGCTTTATGAAAATCCTTCAGTTTCACTAATACATCATAGATGGTAGATAATTCGGCACTCTCACCACCTGCCATAGGTGTTGAGGATTTCGTCTTCGAGCGAATGCCGCGGTCATCAAGAATCCCCTCCTGTGAGCTGAATGATCTGTTCGATTGTAGCATCGGCGTCCTCCTCATCATGGATAACAAAGACCTGATCTGCTTCCCCATCTTCCGGCATCCCTCCACCGACCGACTCCATCCGCTGGCGTTCCAACACCTGCGCGAAGTTCGAATAATCCCCTCTAAAAATCCCGGTATCACGTTTGCTCTCCCCCACTCTTTTTTCAAGTACTTTGTCAGGAATGTCAAAATAGACAATTACGCGGTAGAAGTACTCTATTGGAAAAAAGGTCTCCATCATTTCCTTCCGTCCGTCCTCTTGAAGGTTAGCACTGGCGATGATGAGGTGAGCTTTTGTATGTTCTGTAGCGTATCGGACAATGAACTGGGAAAGGCCGTGCTTCAATGTGTTCGGCCCTTCTTCAGGCTGCAGCTTCTCATAGTAACGATTGATGAAGGCCGCATGATGATCCTGATCTACCACGACCGCTTCCTTTAATCGACGTTCAAGCCTGCGAGCAAATGTCGACTTCCCACTATGCGTTCTACCTACCGTAATGACAGCGAGCCGCCTCACTCGTTCTTCTCCTGATCTTCAAAAGGTGTAATTACGTTCCATCCGCTGCCTTCAAACAATCTTCTCAACGTCCACAAGTGATCACTTCCGATCAAAAGCAACACCCGTTCTCCGGAGTCGGTCATTTCTGAAACGTGCTTAAAAATTCTATGTTCCCTCTCCGACCATTTATTCAAAAATCGAAGCCCGACCGCCTCATCAGATTCATCATGCAGCCCGATAAAGGAGAGGTACATTTCCTCTACGTCACGAATGAATGACGGAGCATTCAACTGGCGGTATGACGTATAAACAGATTGATTTTCGTTAATCTCCGGATAGCGTTCGGTCGTTCGACTCAGCTGGTCTTGTATGTCTCGTTCAGCATTCTCAACCGCTTTATGTAAATCCGTAACGTCTTGTTCTGTCATGGTTCCAGCCCAGTTTACGGCGAATACTTTTTTATGCTTCAATTGGCGGGCAAGCCTGAACCCGATCTGCTGCAATTCGTCGATGGAAAGATCCCGGTCAGACTCTTGATAGAGGGCATTCAGCTCGTCCTCCTGCGTTCTCTCCCACTCCAACGCTACTTTATCCGGTTTATATTGTCTGAAAACGTCGACGAGCTCTTTTATTTCCCGCTCTTTTCGTTGAATGATATCCGGATGCTGTTCAAAGTGAAACGTGCCGACTAATATCACTTCTTTTTCCATCTACTGGCCCCTCCTTTTGTGATTGGATGTATATGTATGTATCAAATTTTGACAAATGCCACCTTCAGCTTATCACGATTTCAACAATCACGAACAGCATAATCTTCCTACTATCTCTCTTCATAAAATGAAAAAGACAGGGTCTCACTTCCCCTGTCTTTTTCTTCAAGATCAAGTTATTCAAATTTCGTTTTAAATACATACGCGATATCATAGTCGGCTAAATCTGATTTATTTTCTTCCGGATTCTCATAGAAGGTCGTCGCAAACGAACTCATCCCGTTACCTTCGTCCGAATAACCAATAGCAGAAAGAACGACCTCTCCTTCTCCGACTCTCACATCGCCTGG
The DNA here is from genome assembly GCF_020171725.1 of Halobacillus litoralis. Lineage (GTDB taxonomy): Bacteria > Bacillota > Bacilli > Bacillales > Halobacillaceae > Halobacillus > Halobacillus litoralis_F. The sequence continues at coordinate 332,473 of NZ_JAIVAJ010000001.1, forward strand.
ATAAGTCCCCCACACCATCGATAAGGATCGTTCCTCCTCCAAGATGATATCTTCTCCTTCACTGGATCCGGTTGTTCCCCCACTGCTGATGGATAGGTTGAACCTCATCTTATGTCCGTTTCCTTCCTCTGTTGCTGAAAGGATTATGGAGCCTTTCTCTCCAGGCATCACACCGAGCTTCATAACGGCGTCATCCGTTAAACGCCCTTCTTCATATTTCTCGACCCACACTTCGGCTTTCTCAAAGGATGGGTCTACATTGTAATCAAACACGTATGCACCGCCAGAAAGCGTTGTCAAAATAGCTTCTTCACGCTTCGTCAATTCAGCACTGGATACCACGTTACGTTTGTCCGCTTTCGCTGTTTCCGTTTTTTCAGTTTCTTGATCTGTACAAGCACTTAACATCAATACGACGAAAAACAACGCACTCCACATGACTTTCTTCTTCACACATACCCTCTCCCTATGATCTCCTATGTATATCCTCAGATTATCATAGTTCATTCATTTTCCAAATTACGTTTGTTTCCGCTTGGAAAATTTCTTTCTGACTAACAATCCAACTAAGAGTACCAAAGGAAGTAAGAGACCATGAGTTAAGGCGTACGCACTCCACGTCTCGCCGACAAATGTCTCAAAGTAGGCAACATCAGGATAGGCGATGATCGACAGGACGACCGTTCCCATGCCGAGCGGAAGAAGAAGCGGACGGTGGTCGTCCATATTGAGAAATTGTGCCACTCCTACTGTTGTAGAGTAAACGAGAATGATTAGTTTAAAAAAGATCGTAATCATCCAAATGATCGCAATGATGATTTCCAAACCTTCCAGAAATCCTGCAATGTTGATTTTCTCTCCGACTTTATAGGTCGGATAAGCGTTCAACCCGGTTAAATCAGCACCGAGAACCAAAAGGGAAATTAAAGTGATGAGCAATAGAGCAAGCCCCCCTATCACACTGCCCAGCATCCACCCGTGTGTTTTCTTTATCCCTTCCTTCACGTAAGGATAGATCATAAGAAGGGTGATCATTTCTAAGTACGGTGTACCGATAACGATCCCAGATGCCTTGATAGGTGGCCATATCCCGTTTTCAAAATGAGGCTTCAAGTGCTCCATATTAATCTGCGGAGCGACCGAGATCACCATGAAGATGAGAAGCAGCACCATCCAAGGAATAAATATCTCTGCTGAACGGCCCATCGCTTCGATTCCCAAGTACGCGCCCGCAATGATCACTAAAAGAAATAAGATATGCGTGAATTGAAGGGGGGTTTCAGGTATGATTTGAGTCGTCATGAAATCGCCTATATTCCGAAGGACAAGGGCTGACAGAATGTAAAGAAACATGAGATAAAATAGATTCAACACACGTCCGATCCAGGGACCGAAAGCATACTGCGCGGCCTGAACAAACGTTTTCCCCTCTGCTTCCTTTCCCACTTTGCTGTAAAAGAGAGAAAGCAAGAGTCCAACAAGAATAGCCACGATGACCGACAGCCACGCATCCTGTCTCGCTTCAAGTGCGAGCGGAGTCGGAATGATCAAAATCGAGCTCCCGATTGTAAATAAAATAACGAGAAACATGAACTGACGAGGACTAATCGTTTGGTTATCCACTGCTTCCACCCCTTTCACTATTAAAGTCCAATGGCTTGATAAAAGGCTTGAATCGAGTCGAGAGGATTCGGAACATTTACGCCTCGACTTTCCAAAACACTAACCGTTGTCGTCAGGAAGAGGATGATGGAAAAGAACCAGATGTCTTTGATCTTCCCCGCCTTCTTCAACCTCGGGAATTCCAGCCAGAAAATGGCGGCTGCAACGGCGAGAATTGCGATTGTCGTCCACATCCTCATCACCCTTCCTTGTTTATCGGCTGCGTAGAGTTCCCTTTGCGCCTGATTTTCGCTTTAACCTCAATCGAAACATCCAACTCCGTGAATTGCTGATCCCACTCATCCTCCACACTTTTCCAATACGTCGGGTTATCTCTGTGCACCGCACTCCCAAGTCCAAGAAAGTCGCTTTCCAGTTCTTCCTGCGCTGCGGTGACACTTGATTGTATCGTTTTTTCGATCTGCTTCTCCACTTCTTTATTGACCTCTTGAATAGATTCGGGAGAGCCAAGGTCAATTTTACAGTCGACTTCTGCTACATTCCCCTCTGCTTCCACCATAATCGTGACCTCAGGTGTCGAGCCGTCCATTTTGGACTTCATACTGGACTGAGTTCTGAGAATCTCTACACTGATGGTCCCTTCATCATCGCAAGGATGTGTCACGATGGTACTTCTTACATCACCAGTGGCGTAGTTCAGTCCCTGACTCTCCATTTCGCTCAGCCAACCTACAAGCCTGTCTTCTTTAAAGGCGGCCAGATGATCAACTTCCAGTTTCGTCGGTGCATCCACGTTCTCGACATTGGACATGTTATTCCCAACTTCCGGATCCCCAAGAAGATCGATTCCAGGAAGGACCGGACTCTTCCCTTTGTCACGGACATCTGCGATCAGTTTGTCGATGGATACTCCTTTGCTGACCCCCCAGTTCTTCTGCACGTTATCGATCGAGTTCATGATCTTGTTCGCCGGAATTTTTTCATAAGGGGTGACGATACTTAACATCACCTCAGCAGGAGCATTCTTAGCCACGGCTACATAGAACGACGTTCGGAACTCGTGATCGCGGTATAGAAAATCGAGAGAAGGCATGACGCCTTCTTCAGCCAACTTGCTTCCGATAATGACTAGCCTCATTTGAGAGAAATAAATTTGCCTCGGACTTTTGGCGGACAATCGCCGAAATGCGTCCAATAGCGTTTCCCCAGTTGTCGAGTAAGTCGACACAGGTGGTCTATTAGTCGGAGCATCGGTAGCAATTTCCGAAGGGTTAATGACCTGAACTGCCACTAAGTAATCACCCTCATCATTCTTATCGATTGCGACCGAAACGGCAATCCCGAGTTCATCCAACTCATTACTGTTCCAGCATCCGGACAGAAGAGAGAGACAGATTATGATTAAACTGATTCGAACCCATGAAGATGTCATCGTCAGCTCTCCTTTGAATTAGGGTTGGTGCGCGTTTCGTTATTTTTCGCTATGGATGTCGGACGTGAGAACAATCCCCAATGTGGAAAGCGGATCAATACGTCCTTCTGATCCTTTGCGACAAATGGCGCAAAGGGTGACATGTACGGTACGCCGAATGACTTCAAACTGCATAAGTGAAACACTAATGCAATCATTCCAAGAATAATGCCATACAACCCGAAAGTGGCCGCCAAAACCATGAAAACAAAGCGGATCATCCGAATCGGAATGGCCATATTGTATGCTGGAATCACAAAACTTGAAATGGCTGTGATCGCCACGACGATGACCATAGCGGGAGATACGAGACCAGCCTGCACCGCTGACTGCCCGAGCACAAGTGCTCCAACGATAGATACAGCAGAACCGACCGGTTTCGGTAACCGTATTCCAGCCTCGCGCAAAATTTCAAACGTCAACTCCATGATGAGCGCTTCGACAAAGGCAGGAAACGGTACACCTTCCCGCTGAGCTGCCAGGCTGATCAAGAGAGGTGCCGGAATCATTTCCTGGTGGAACGTTGTAAAAGCAATGTATAATGCCGGCATGAAGAGCGCAATACAGAAACAAACGAGCCTCAGGATGCGGATGAGCGTCCCGATGTCCGCCCTTTGGTAATAGTCCTCACTCGATTGGAAGAAATTGACGAACAGCGCCGGCACAAGCAGCACCTCTGGCGTACCATCCACAATGATGGCAACCCTTCCTTCCAGGATGCCCGCCGCAATCGTGTCAGGCTTTTCAGAATAATAGACCGTCGGAAAAGGAGAATACTGAGCATCCTGAATGTACTCCTCGATATATCCACTTTCCAAAACGCCGTCAATGTCGATGTTTTCAAGACGCTTATGGACGTCTCTTACTACACTGTCCTCCGCTGTCCCCTCAAGATAAGCCACAGCAATATCCGTCTGGGTCATCTTCCCGATTTTCTTAGCATCCATCCGCAGATTCGAGTCTCTGATTTTTCTCCTCAGAAGAGCCGTATTCGTCCGGAGCGTTTCGTTGAAAGCCTCCTTCGGACCACGGATGACACTCTCTGCCGTCGATTCCTGAACCCCACGGTCCCTCCAGCCTTTCGTGCTTGCCACCAGCGCTTTTTTCTCTTTATCGATGAGGAGGATCGTCTCTCCTGAAAGCAGGCGGTGAAGCAGTTCATCGATATGTTCGACCTCACTGAGCTCACCGATTGGCAGAGAAGCCGTTTTGATTTTTTCATACAGCGCTTTGACGGACGCCCTTTTGGAAGGCATATCAAGCATTAAGGCTTCCATGATATATTCCTGGACCGTATTTTTATCCACCAGTCCGTCCATATAAAGAACCGCACAAGGCGTTTTGTTGATGCTAATGTGTCTGACAACTAAGTCTGAACTTTCACCCAATCTTTTGGTGACCATCGTGACATTGTCATTTAACGATGAATAGAGAAGCGAAGAAGTAGGTTGATCCGTTGAGCCTTTATCCATGACTGCCCTCCTTTCTTTTCCTGTTTTTGCTTAGCATGCTCGGGAACAGTCAATATTATGAAAAGAAGGAGAGAATTTAAAGGCATAAAAAAAGAACCTCCAACGATGGAAGTTCTGTTCTTCTACATATGTACAGCTCCTCATTCATAACACCCGTAGGTTAACCGGAACGAATTCCGAACAGAGCTACATTATGATAAGGAGCTGATAGCAAGAGTATACCCCTTTTTCAGTATTTCTATACATGCTTTTTAAATTTTTTTCTTGTATAAATGAACCCTGCGGTTATCCAATCGGATCGTCTGCCAAAGTTTCATTCCATTTTTCTCTGCTACACGTATGGATGCCTTGTTGCCCGGCTGGATGAGGGAGATGACCTCGTTCAGTTCCAACTCCTGAAAAGCTACTTCTGTTAAGGAAGCTGCCACCTCTGTCGCATAGCCCTTTCCCCAATGCGCTGGAGCAATCCAATAGCCGATCTCCATCAGCCGCTCACCTTCTATCGTCTGTGGCACGATTCCAGCATGACCGACAAATACCCCTTCATGTGTTTCAACAACATGAAGTCCGTACGTCTCGCCTTTTTCATACGTCTTATATACCCACTGCAGGAATGTTTCCTGTTCTTCCTCGGACTTTACGGTTCCCTTTCCGATGTAGCGCATGACATCCGGGTCTGTCAGGAGTCCGAAAAGAAGAGGTTTATCGGCATTCGTATAAGGTCTCCATCTCAGCCTCTCTGTCGCTCCTTTCATTTTTCATCCCCCCAGTTGTTCCTGCCTCGAGCGTGTAAAGCCTCCATAACGGCTTCCTTGGAAGGTGAGAGTTCCCTCGTCTTCCTCAACCAATAACCCGTATTGTTCTCCACTCACCTTGAACTCTGAACGATCGCCACTTTCAAATTCGAACGTAACAAAATAGTTCGTTCTCGTATGAGAGTGATGCTCTGTTCCGCCCGATCTCCTTGACAAATCTGTCCGCTTCGAAACAATCACGGCTGGTACCGTCAGTTTAGGCGCGTTTTCATTTTTTCGGTATGTACGGATCCCTTTAATGACGCTTACTAGAATACTGCCGAACACAATTACAAAAATAATCCCGATGAAAACCGGAACGAATGTAAACATAAAATCAGAAAAATAAAATGAATCAAACATCACACTACACCCTTTCGTTTGTACTCTTAATCTTCCGCTGTAAAAATGTCATTATCCACGGTAAACCGATACCTTATATCATGGATCTCTGAATCTTTTTTAAGAAAATAGAATCGCTTCCCATTAGACGTCTTTAAGTCTACGGTCTCGAACTCCTCCTGGTCCAAGGACACTTCTACCTTCTGCAAGTCTGGGTTTTCGACCATCATAAACAGATAAGAATCCGTTTCATTCATCTGTATAACGATAGATCCCGTCCAAATCCCTTCTGCTTCGATATCGGACCTAGGATACAAGCTGCCTAGATAACCTAGGAACTGCATTTCTCTGCTGAAGGTCCAATCCCCAAACCAGTTCCGATCCAGCAGCGCTACTTTGCTATGCGGCTCATCCTCATAATAGGTTACCCACCGATCGCCGAACTGCAGAAGACCGTGTACCTCCCCTTCTACTTCGTGGTTACGTAAATAACGTTCGACATCTTCAATCTCAGGACCGGACTGGTAATTTTGATAGATCAAAAAGAGACCGACCATCACATAGAGTCCTATGATGGAACGGATCAATAGCTTCACCGCAAATCCCCTCCTTCCCTATAAAATGTTACCATTATTTTCTTCCCACGAAAAAGCCCCACTTTTGAAAAGCGGGGCGGATTTCAGCTTGTCCTCTTGGAAGGCTTACTCTATTCGATCCTCTTCCCTTACAACGGTCCGTGCATACCGGTCGTGAGAGAGCACGGCACCATCCTCTCCTTCATAAGTATCTCGGTTCTTCATATAATCGATAAAACCAATCGAATCCCGGTACGCCATCCGCTTGACAATTTGACCATCTGTCAGCCGACCACCGTTTTCGTCCTCCAGCACAAGACCCATCGCCTTATACCCAACCGTCTTCTGCTTGCACTTCATTTGCGCATACTCAAGCCCCCACGCTGCTACGGTCGGCGTAATCAAGGCATGGACCCACTCCTGCTTTACTCTTTTTCTAAGTAACGGTTCGACCGCAAGTGTAACAACGCTGGATATCGCTAGGTCGATCATAATCGCTTTCGTTCTCTTCTTCGTCATCGGCTTCATGGAGATCCTCCTCTTTTGTTTACGTGTTTTTTATACGGAATAACTGACGGTAACGTTTCAAAAATATGGCGATAAATTGGTGTAGAAAGCACGCTATAGAAAAAGACGACCACAGCAGGCCGTCTAGTCGATTACCATGTATATGTTTTTATGTTTCCTGTAAATGGATCCACGAGATACCATTGATTGATTCCTGTTTCCGCATCTCCCTCGCGATACGCATGAATCAGATAATCGGACTCCACGACATTTCGATAGCTGATCGACACGTCCTGTTGATAAGAGAACGTCTCCCTCACGAATTGTTCAGCATCCTTTTTTCCTAAGTGATGTTCCCTTACACCTTCTTCCCCGTAAAGCTGAACATCTGTCCCTGTAGAAAGACTGTAAGGATCCAAGTCCTGGTTATAATGGAAAAGGTCTCTTAACGTCACTTCAGGATGATCCCTTACAAGACTGTAAAAAGTATCACCTTCCTGCACGGTATGGTACAGGGGTGAGGATATATAAAACGTCAACTCGTCCCCGACGCGCAGTCGATTAGCTTGAACCTCTGGATTCCATTGGTATATTTCTTCAAGGGTCGTATCTTTATAAATCTTTGAAAGACTCCATAATGTATCTTCAGGTTGAATGGTCACGGTTTTCTCCACTGTCTCAGCTGACACACTCCACGTTGTCCCCACTGCCAGAACGAATACGAACAGAGGCATGAGATACCGTTTCACTTCCATCTCCTCCTAAGAGATTGATGTCGTTACATGAACTGTTCCACTTCACCTGTTTCTGAATCTACGATATACCAGCCGAATGTAGCCGTATGTTGATTCATCATTTCATAGACGCGAATCAAATAATCGTCACCCACCATACGCTCCAAGTCGACCTCTGCATTGTCCAGGTTCTCAAACATTTTTTCAACACTCGCAACGGCCTTTCGATGACTGACGGATGGCTCACTTTCCCTTTCACCAAGTTGAATGACGGCTTCTTCGTGAGAAATGACTTGACGGGATGTTTCTTCTGTCTCCTCCGAAGCGGCAACCTGGCTTCCGAATGTGAGAATACCGAAGGCAGCTATTACGGGCACGAGATACCTTTTGGATAAGACCATCATATCTCCTCCTTATGGATAGCCTATGTATATCTTTTCCCTTTGTTCGCCCTCACCCAAACATTTTATAGGACATTAGACCCTGTAGCAGATCACACATTCAGAACATCAGATCAAAAATAAGCCATGACGAGAGATCAGTTATCCCTCATCCCGGCTTATTAAACGTTTTAAACTCAAGCTTCTTTTGTATTACGATTTTAATTGTTTAAGTAGATCCTGTTCCTTTACAGCTTCCAGTCCTGCTCTTCGCTCGGACGTCTGTCGCTTCCTGCTCCACTCATACGTATCAAGAATTGTCTCTTCGACTGGTCGGTAGCATAGGCCGCTCTGGACCGCTTTTGATAAATCGACACCAAAGCCTTTACCCTTCCCGATCCATAGCGGCATTTCAACCCAAGGCTGGACGCGTTCTGCAAGCCATTCTGTATCTGCCCATTTGATTTCCGCATCACGGTTCAACGTCTCACGGCACGTATCAAGAAAACGCTCCATCGTCAGACTCTCTCCTGGACCAGCGGCGTGGAACGTTCCGACGATATTGTTCTCTGCAAGGTGGATCATCCATTCGGCCAAATCACGCACATCAATAAACTGAACGCTCTTATCTTTCGGCTCGGGAGCAAGCACCTCTCCCCCTTTTGCGATTCGTTCGGGCCAGTAAGTGAACCGATCGGTAGAATCATGGGGACCGACGATTAATCCAGGTCGAACAATCGCATGACGTCCTTCCATTACATATTCTACTTCCTCTTCGCAATGGAACTTCAAATGACCGTAATACCCCGTCACTCGTTCGTTCGTACCGGAAGCTACGTCCTCCATTTCATCTTCTGATAGCTTCAAGGTCACCGCTTCTTCCGTCAACCCTTCCTGATCCAATAAATCCCGGTAAACCGATACGGTGGAAACGAATAGATAATGATCGGTGTGATCTTTCAATGTATCGACACTCTTCTGAACCGTTTCTGGTGTGTAGCCGCACGTATCGATGACCGCATCCCACTTTCGTGCCTTCAGCTGGTTCAAATCCTCCTGAATTTCACGATCTCCACGGATCAACTCCACCCCCTGATCAAAGGGAGGTGTTGTCTTTCCACGGTTGAAAAGTGTGACGTTGTGACCATTCTTATGCGCCGCTTCCACAAGGTGAAGACCAAGAAAATGGCTTCCACCAATGATCAATAGATTCATAGAACCACCTTCCTTTTGGCAGACTGCCAAGCTTCATGCAAATCTCGAATACTCGAAAAACGTTCCGCTCTCTCATTTTCCACAGCACGTGAGGCAATCGAATAGAGAGCGTCTCCAGCATCCCAACGGGTTTTTGAGAATTCGCCATCACTGCCGAAGATGGAAAAGGCGAGCGCTCCCAATGTATATACATTGGATACGTTGTCGATGACAGCCCCCTTCTCGTATTCCTCCGGTGCCTTCGATCGAGTCGATCCCCAGAACGCCTCTCCCACTTCGTTGATGAGCGCTCCTTTTTCATAAAAGTCGATGTCACAAAGCTTCGTCGTATCTGTATCGAAATCGTAGAGGATGCTTCCATCATATAAATCAACGGCCACGTACCCTTGAGATTCCATAAATTCATGAAAATCCAACAAGGCATCAAAGGACTGAAGACGAAGATCCAGAGGCAGATGACGGTATTTATAATAAGGTGAGTTCGGGTCTTTGTACTTGGCTGGAGGCGGATAAGACCAATGAGCATGCATACACTCTCCATTAAACCAGTCAAAAACAGTCGCATATCCCTCTTCTGTCGAAAAATCCTGCTTGTACTGAATCAAGTGTTCATGCGCAAGCTCTTTATAAAGCGGAACTGCTTTTTTCAATCGAGTGACGGCATCCGCAGGTTTACCATCAAAGTCTTCCGGACTGGCACCCGCATATTTAATAAACTGTCTCCCTTGTTCGTTCTCTACTCCGAAACAGATATTCCCTGAGTCCTGTTCATCAAATACAGCGAATACCGTTCCAAGTGCTTCCAGCCACTTGAAGTCATGAGGCTCCCGCAAGCGGAATGTTACATGATCGATCGTATAGGTATGCAATGGGCACAGTCCCCTTCCTATGGGTCTTTTTGTTAAATCTAATATGTAGTGTGCGTATTTAAAACGCCTGGTGTGGCACAGGTGAAGAGAGGTTCATCATCGTATAGGGCTCTCCGAATTCCATTACTTCATCGATGAACGCCTCCAGACTCATTGAAGAATCGGTGACAACCTTCACAAGGTAACTGTACTGCCCCGTCAACCTGTGGCATTCGGTAACCAGCGGGTTTCGTCCGGCGAAATCCCGAAACGCCTTACACCTGTGTGTCGTCATCAGGATGTAAGCCTGAATCGTTCTGCCCATTTTCTCTTGATTCACAACTGCTCTATAGCCCTCTATGATCCCCGCATCTTCAAGCTTCCTCACTCTTTCCGTGACGGCCGGCGTCGATAGGGACACCTGTTTGCCAAGCGCCGTCATCGAAAGCCTTCCATCCTCCTGCAGATGCTTTAAAATCTCAAAATCTGTGGAGTCTAAATCGGAATGTCTTTTCATTTGTTAAGTCCACTCCCTTTTCCCATTAAAACTTTACGAATTTTCTCTCTTATTCTTTAAAAAGTGTATAGGTTTTCATACGTTTTTTCAATAAAATGTAATCATAAGGAGTTGAGATCATGTCATTGCAAATGAAAAATACGTGTGAAGCCTGTTTTCAGTCGATAACAGAAGACGCCTATATCTGCGTACATGAATGTACGTTCTGCGCACCATGCACCAACCTCATGGAGATGGTGTGCCCGAATTGCAGCGGGGAACTTGTCAGAAGGCCAAGGAAAGCGAAACCCTGCCCGATCGGAGGTGCCTCATGAACGAAGCCCTACTCGTTGTTGATGTTCAGAAAACCTTTGAAGATGATGAAAAATGGGGCCCACGAAGTACTCCCCAAGCCGAACAGAATATGAAGCGTCTTCTCGATAAGTGGAGAAAGCACGATAAAGAAGCCATTTTCATTCGCCATCTATCACAGGACCCAGGTTCAGCTTTCTATCCCGAGAAGGAAAGTTCCCATTTCAAGGACATCATTGCCCCTGCCGAGGATGAAGTCATCTTCACCAAGGAAGTGAACAGCGCATTTATCGGGACCAAGCTGCATTCTTACTTATCAGAGAAAAACATCACTTCGCTCGTGATCATCGGCCTGACCACGCCGCACTGTGTGTCCACGACTGCAAGGATGAGCGGGAATCTCGGCTATGAAACATACGTAATTTCAGACGCCTGTGCGGCTCACGCCCTGAAGGACCACCAAGGTGATGCCATCAGTCCGGAAACCGTCCACCAGGTGTCCCTCGCATCCTTGCACGAGGAATTCGCCACGGTTCTATCAACTGAACAATTGATCAAGAAAATAGATGATGAATATTGCGTAGATTGAACCAGCTACTCTCTTATTGAGACTAGCATCACAGGCTCATAGGATCTCAGAGTCCCAATAACCGCTTATTGGGACAGGCACATCAGTGTCAGAGCATCTCAGAGTCTCAATTCCGGCTTATTGGGACAGCCACAACAGACTCAGAGTATCTCAGAGTCCCGATAACCACTTATTGGGACAACCACCTCAAAGTCAGGGTATCTCAGAGTCCTAATACCAGATTATTGGGACAGCCATCAGAAAATCAAGGCACCCGATTGTCCCATTAAAAGCGAGTTATTTTTTTATCCATAACCTCTCTATATAGCATTCTTCTATCATCTGCTAAACTCCTCCCGAACTTAAATAGGAATAGATTCCCTTTTCCTGTATAATAAAAGGGAATCTATTCCTATAGGAGGTTATTTTTTGAATACTGCACTGAACCAGCAATGGGACTTGGCCTCGATTTACGATGGCGGAGCTCATTCTGAAGCATTAGCCGAACACATCGCAGCGGTAAGCGATCGGGTTGAACCGACGCTGCAACGGATCAAAGAAGGCTCTTCGATGACAAGCGTTGTAGAAATCATCGAAGACGTACAAGACATTGTGACTCAAGCTTTTCAAATTGATGAATTCTGCATTTGTCTCGCTTCTGAGGACACGAGCAACCAGGAAGCCGCCAAATGGCTCGACCGCAGCCACCAACTGCAGGCGAAAGTCGAATCGCTGTCCATCGAGCTGAAGCAACTCTTCAAAAGCCTGAACGAATCAGATTGGAACGAGCTGTTCAACCGGGAGGAACTGACAACCATTCAGCCCTACTTACATAACCAGAAACAAAACATCGACGGACAGCTCCTTCAGCCTGTAGAAGACGCCATTAATCAACTATCGATTAACGGGATCAAAGGCTGGGAGGACCACTTTGAAAAGCTCTTCCACCAATTACGCGTCCATATAGACGGAGAGGACCTCTCCATCAATGAAGCCATCATCAAATCCATGCTCAACCCGGACAGAGAAATCCGAAAGGAGACTGCCAAAGCAGTCGAACGCACCTGTGCGGAAAACGCACACGCTTTCGCCTCTACCTTCAACCACTTCGCAGGGTTCAGGCTCGACATTTACCGACTACGGGAATGGTCCAATGTGCAGACAGAGCTTTTTGAGAAAAATAAAATCAGCGCTCAAGCGGTCGAAAGCATGATGAACGCAATCCAAGGGCATCAGGAGAAAGTGCGCGCCTTTCTGAAGCGGAAAGCAGAAGTCATGGGCTTGGAGAAGCTCAGTTATTACGACCTGCATCAGCCCGCCTTTACCTCCAAGTCAAAGGTCACCTACGATGAGGCGGCCTCAATTATCCAGAAGCAGTTCCACCAGTTCAGTTCAACCTTTGGGAAGCTTGCCGACACCTCATTCTCTGAAGGATGGATCGATGCGGAACCTAGAAAAACGAAGCAGTTCGGAGGCTTCTGTGCTTCTATTCCTCTAGAAAGGGAGAGTCGTATTCTCGTCACATTTGAAGAGAATTATCAGGATCTTGTCACCCTCGCACACGAGCTCGGTCACGCTTATCACAATTCCGTCTTGCAGCCGCTTCCCGCTTTCGCTCAAAAAACCGGCACCGGACTTGCGGAAACGGCCTCGACATTTGCCGAGAACCTTGTACTGGACGCTGCTAAAAAGGAAGCCGAAACAGAAGACGATCAGCTCGGACTGCTTGAAATGCAGATTTCAAATGCCATCAAATACGTTACGATTGTTCCATCCAAGTTTGATTTTGAGAAGCGATTCTATCAGCAACGGGAAAAGGACAAACTTTCCGCAGAAGAGCTGACAACACTAATGGTGGAAACCGAAAAAGAATGGCTCGATCTTGAGGAATATGACGGGTACCATTGGATGACGATCCCTCACTTTTACAGCAGTGACCAGTCCTTCTTCAACATTCCGTATACCATCGGATACTTATTCAGCAACGGACTCTATGCCCTATCCGACCAGGAAGGGTTCGCTTCAAAATATGACGAGCTGCTGAAACATTCAGGCTCCCTTTCCATCGACGAACTGGCTGAACGGTTCCTCGGTGAGGACATTAAGGACCAAGCCTTCTGGAACAGGGCGCTCGAACCGGTCATGACCGCCATCGACGACTTCCTGGAGAAAACAAAAACGCTGAGAGCCTAACCGCTCCCAGCGTTTTTTCACCAGATGTTGAAGCTGCATTTAAGCAGGCCGAAAAGGATTTCGAAGAGGCGATTGAGGCGACAGCAGAAGAGTTTGACTTACCTCCTGTGGGTCCAGGTGAGTATCATGCTTATAAAACGTTCGCCTGGCAGCTTTCGTCTGAGAATGAAGAAGTCGTGCAGCAGGGGATCGAGCTCTCTAGGTTTTTGGATGGTCCCGAAGCGAAATCAGAACCACTCTAGACTCATCAGTAACAGAATTTATCAAAGCAGAGCCGGACCACCCTACAACAGATTCTTATGATGAACTTGGCCTGCACATCTACTTTAAAGACGGTGGAATTTGTGAGGCTGTTGAAGTGTTTGAACCAGCCTCCCCCAATCTTAACGGACACCAGCTTCTCGGCGCTCCTCTTCGCCAAGTAAAGGATCTGCTTCAAAATCAAGACGAAGATTTAATCATCGATTCAGATGGTGCCGTTTCATTACGCCTCGGTGTTTCATTATACGTGAATGGAATCGAGAGCGGTAATGAACCTGTAGAAGGTGTTATGGTTTTACTACAACGGCATTCTTTAGAAGTAAAAAAGCAGGGCGGTGCACTAATAAGCGTGCACCGCCCTGCTTTTTTACAGTCTGAAACCCTCAAGTCTCAGCTTAAGAAATACGCAAAGATGGCAATCGAGGCCACGTAAGAAAACACAGCCTGCGCCCAGTATCTCTTCTCCTCATGCTTCAGCATGTAAACATTCCATACGATGAACAGGGTGATGGATCCAACCAGACTGAGCAGAGGTTCCAATGACCACATCGAATCCATAAATGCGAAAGCGACCCATGTATATAAATAGATAAAACATGTTAAAAGTCCGAGGGACGCATTCATAAGAAGGAAAAACGAATGTTTCTTTGATCTCACAGTTATCACCCTTACGATGTACTAATCCTATCCTACTAGGAAGGACGAATAATCGCAAATGCCAAAGGTCGAGTTTTCCCTCTCCTGCTCACTTGAATTTCTCCAGAAAACCGTGATCAGCTCGTGAAGATATATGGGTTTTTGCGCCACATGCTCATCCGCTCGTGCTCTTCATCTGATAATGTCCCGCGCTGATTGAGCTCTTCCATCAATTCGTTGTAGGTCGCAAGTGAACGGTACGTCAAATCCGCATCGCGAAAGGCTTCTTCCGCAGAATCGAGGCCATATGTAAAGATCGAGAGCACCTCCACGACTTCGACGCCAGCCTCACGTAATGCTTCTGCTGCCTGAATCGATGATTTCCCAGTTGAGATCAAGTCCTCAATGACAACAGCCTTCTGCCCTGGACGTACGACTCCTTCGATTTGGTTTCCTTTACCATGCTTCTTTCGAGAACCGCGCACATAAACCATCGGAAGCTCCAACGCATCTGCAATCCAGGCTGCGTGAGGGATCCCTGCTGTCGCACACCCTGCGATGACGTCCACCTCTTCACCAATCTTCTCTGCAAAAGCTCTGGCGATCCGCTTACGAATGGCTGGATAAGACATCGTCAGACGATTATCACAATAGATCGGCGACCGAACACCGGACGTCCATGTGAAAAAGTCCTCCGTTTCAATTTTGACAGCTTCAATTGAGATTAAATCACTAATGATAGATTTCATTGGAAAACGCCTCCTTGATTTGATGATAAGTCGTATATGGGTCCTCTGCGTCACGAATGGCCCGACCGACCACGATCGAGTGACTGCCTTGGACTTTTGCAACGTGAGGAGTGGCAACCCTCTTCTGATCATGCGAATCTGATGCATCAAGGCGGATTCCCGGAGTCAACGCCAGCATCCCAGATTCCCTTACTTGTTCAGCTTCGTGGACCGAACAGACGACACCGTCGACCCCGCTGTTCTTAGCGAGCTCCGTGTAGTGACTGACCACTTCTCCGATCTCCCGCTCAAGCAGAAGCTCCCTCTCGACCATTTTTTGGTCACTGGATGTCAGCATCGTGACGGCCAGCAGCACCGGACGCTCCTTCTCGGAGGCTTCCAGACCTTGAACCGCCTGCCGCATCATTTCAGACCCGCCCTGCGCATGGACATTGACAACGTCCACGTCGAGGTTCGCCAAGTTCTTCATCGTGCGACCGACCGTTGCCGGAATATCATGCAGCTTCAAATCGAGAAAAATCGAGTGTCCCCGACTCTTCAATACCTGCAGAATGACGGCTCCTTCACGGTAATACAACTCCATCCCAACCTTCACAGGAATTCCGTTCAGATGATGTTTTTCCAGGAAATCCAACGCTTCTTCACCTGTCGGAAAATCAAGGGCGAAGTACACCGGCTGCAGTTTTTTCATGATGTGCTCCTCCAATCACTTCTTCTATCGACTCAAACCCGTAGCGCTCGAGTGCAGCATCCAGACCGTCAATGAGCTCTTTACAAATCAATGGATTCTTGAAATTCGCGCTTCCGATGGCAACGGCGCTTGCTCCAGCAAGCAGAAATTCGATGACATCATCCGCCGTTTCAATGCCGCCCATCCCGATGATCGGAATCTCGACTGCTTCATACACTTGGTAAATCATCCGGATCGCGACCGGCTTAATGGCTGCACCTGACAGCCCTCCAACCTTATTCGCAATGATCGGACGCCTCGTCTTCGGATCGATCCTCATCCCCGTGAGCGTATTGATCATGGATAGACCGCTGGCACCTGCCGCTTCAACCGCCTTCGCAAGCTCCACGATATCCGTCACATTCGGCGACAGCTTCACGTACACAGGCACAGCACTCACGCGGACCACGTCACGCGTGACGTGCGCAGCAAGCTCCGGATCCGTTCCGAACTGAACGCCACCTTCTTTTACATTCGGACAAGAGATGTTCAGCTCGAGCGCATCAACATGCCTTGAAATCTTGTCAGCCACTTCCACATATTCTTCTACTGTACTTCCCGCGACATTTGCAAGGACCGGCACATCGTATTTTCGTAAAAAAGGAACCTCGTTCTCGATAATTGCATCAACGCCAGGGTTCTGAAGCCCGATGGCGTTCAGCATGCCGCTCGCTGCTTCCGCGACACGAGTTGTACCGTTGCCGTAACGCTGCTCACCTGTCGCAGCCTTCATAATTACCGCCCCAAGCTCAGACAAATCATAGAACGGCGCGAACTCCCGCCCGAATCCGAAGCAACCGGATGCAGGCATAATCGGATTTTTCAAATCAAGTCCCGGCAGTCTCATGAAAGCACAACCTCCTTCGCATTAAACACAGGTCCGTCACAGCAGATCCTCCGGTACCCCTTCTCGTCATTCGACGGCACCACGCAGGCCAGACACGCCCCGATCCCGCAGCCCATCCGCTCTTCCATCGAGAGATATCCGGGCACCCCTTCCATCTTCTCACTCACCGCACGCAGCATTCCCGTAGGACCACAGGCGAAATACGTATCGAACTCCCCATCCAGCACATCCGTCACGAGCCCTTGATGCCCGAGCGTCCCGTCATTCGTTGCCACCCGCACATCGCCAAGCTCCGTGAATTCTTTTGTAAAAAAAGCTTCTGCTCCACTCTGAAATCCGAGTACAGCCGTTACCCGGACGCCCTGACGACGCAACTGCTTAGCCAACTGGTAGAGTGGAGGCACCCCAATGCCGCCTCCGACCAACAAGGCGTGGGCTCCTTCCCTCACATCAAGTGGGAACCCGTTGCCGGCAGGGCCGAGCACGTCGACCTGATCCCCGACGTGCTTCTTGGTCAACGCTTCGGTTCCATCCCCCATTACCTTGTACAGCAGGGTCACCGTATCTTCCTTCACCTCTGCAATGGAAACCGGACGACGCAGGTAGAACTTCTCACTTACTTGAATATGAACAAACTGCCCCGGCTCCCTCACCTCTGTTGCGATCTGACCCTTCAGGACCATTCGGAACGTGGCGCGGGCGATTTCCTCGTGTTCGGTGATCGTCATCCATTCGCGCCTCATGCCATCACGCCTTCCATTGGTGTAATCGAGCGGGCGGTGAAGGACATCGCTTGAATGACATCGACGATGGACTTCGCCGTATCAAGGCTCGTCATGCAGGCGATGCCGTGCTCCACAGCTTCACGTCTGATTCTGAACCCGTCAGAGCGGGCACGCATGCCGCTGTTCAAAGTGTTCACGACAACTTGGACGTCTCCGTTCTGAATCAAGTCGACAACGTCACGCTGATCTGACCCGAGCTTTCCGACCGCTTCGACTGGAATGTCTGCTTCCTGAATAACAGAAGCTGTTCCTTCTGTCGCAAAGAGCTGGAAACCGAGCTCGTAGAAGGTCTCCGCAATTTCAAGCATCTCTTTTTTATCTTTATCTGCAACCGTAAGGAGGACTGACCCTTGCGTCGGAATCTTGAGTCCGGCTGACGTCATGCCTTTATACAGCGCCTTTTCAAGCGTCTGGTCATATCCGATGACCTCACCCGTCGATTTCATTTCAGGCCCAAGCGTCGTATCTACGCTTCTCAGTTTTTCGAAGGAGAAGACCGGCACCTTCACGTACACGCCCTCCGGCTTCTTCGCAACGCCAGAGTGATAGCCGTAGTCCTTCAGTTTGTTTCCGAGGATGACCTTCGTCGCAAGCTGCGCCATCGGAACACCTGTGATTTTACTAAGGAAAGGCACGGTACGGCTCGCTCGTGGGTTGACCTCGAGCACATATGCTGTGCCTCCATGAGCGACGAATTGGATATTGATCAAGCCTTTCATATTCAGCTCTCGTGCGATTTTGGCGGTCGCATCGATGCATTGCTGTTCAAGCTCCTTCGACAAGCGCTGCGTCGGGTACACAGCCATCGAGTCTCCAGAGTGGACGCCTGCGCGTTCGATATGCTCCATGATGCCTGGAATAAAGACATCCTCACCGTCCGAAATTGCATCGACTTCAATTTCCATGCCCGTCATATATTTATCGATCAAAATCGGGTGACCATTGTAGACGGTTACGTTATCCTCCAAGTACTGCTTCAGTTCTTCTTCTGAATACACAATCGCCATGGCACGTCCTCCGAGCACGTAGGATGGTCGTACGACGACTGGGTAGCCGATATGATTCGCAGCCGTCAGCGCTTCTCGTTCGTTCATGACGCTCTCGCCGCCTGGCTTTGCAATCTCCAGCTTATTAAGCAGCTGTTCAAACAAATCGCGGTCTTCCGTTTCATTGATGGCTTCCATTGTCGTACCGAGAATTTTCACCCCTTGTCGGCTCAACCCGTCTACGAGGTTGATGGCCGTCTGGCCTCCGAACTGAACGATGACTCCCTCTGGCTGTTCAAGGTCGATGACATTCATGACATCTTCAAGCGTGAGCGGCTCGAAGTACAGCTTGTCCGACACACTAAAGTCTGTGGATACGGTTTCCGGGTTATTGTTCATGATGATCGCTTCATAGCCCATCTCTTTCAACGCAAGCACGGAGTGAACCGTCGCGTAATCGAATTCGACACCCTGTCCGATCCGGATCGGGCCGGACCCGATGACGAGCACTTTTTTATTAGCAGATGCACTGGACTCATTTTCATCTTCATAGCTTGAGTAGAAATACGGCGTCTCCGATGCAAATTCTCCAGCGCACGTATCCACCATCTTATATACTGGTCGGATATTCTGGCTGCGGCGGTTGTTCAGCACCTCATCGATCGTCTGTCCAGTCACTCGAGCAATTTGGGCATCCGAGAATCCGATTCGTTTCGCTTTGTACAGCAGTTCTGGTGTAAGGCCATCATTTGTGATTTTCGTTTCAAGATCGATAATGCCCTTCACCTTGTATAAGAAGAACAAATCGATGCCTGTCAACTCATGAAGGTCCTGCAACGTGTATCCTCTTCTCAATGCTTCAGCAAGAACGAAAACCCGCTCATCATCTGCCTTCTTGAGCCGAGCTTCGAGTTCATCATCCAAGAGACGCTCTGTTGATGCGAGGTACAGC
This sequence comes from Halobacillus litoralis, assembly GCF_020171725.1. Classification (GTDB taxonomy): domain Bacteria; phylum Bacillota; class Bacilli; order Bacillales; family Halobacillaceae; genus Halobacillus; species Halobacillus litoralis_F. The sequence goes on from NZ_JAIVAJ010000001.1 coordinate 351,949, forward strand.
TCTTCTGTTTCCCCTTCTAAGGAGCGCACGCCTTTAAGCAAGGACTCTTCGAAGGTACGGCCGATTGACATCACTTCGCCTGTCGCCTTCATCTGCGTGCCAAGCTTACGATTTCCTTTGGCGAACTTATCGAATGGCCAGCGCGGGATCTTCGTTACGACATAGTCGAGCGCGGGTTCAAAGCATGCGTAAGTCGTACCCGTAATCGGATTTCGGATTTCATCAAGCGTCATGCCGATCGCAATTTTGGCTGCGAGTTTTGCGATCGGATATCCTGTCGCTTTGGATGCAAGCGCGGAAGACCGGCTGACACGCGGGTTCACTTCGATGATGTAGTATTGGAAGCTGTCAGGGTCGAGGGCCAGCTGGACGTTACAGCCTCCTTCGATTTCTAAAGCCGAAATGATTTCGAGGGACGCGTTACGAAGCATCTGGTACTCACGGTCGCTCAACGTCTGTGACGGCGCGACAACGATCGAATCTCCGGTATGGATGCCGACTGGATCGAAGTTCTCCATATTACAGACGACAATCTTGTTATCGTATTTGTCTCGCATCACTTCATATTCGACCTCTTTGAAGCCTGCGATGTTTTTCTCAATTAAGCATTGATGGACAGGCGACATCGAAAGGCCGTTTCTTGCCGTCTCGCGAAGCTCGGCTTCGTTGTCACACATGCCTCCACCTGCTCCTCCCATCGTATAGGCAGGGCGGACGATGACGGGATAGCCGATTTCATCAGCGAATTCAAGCGCTGCATCCACCGTGCTGACAATCTCACTTTCCGGGACCGGTTCTCCCATTTCGTGCATAAGCGAGCGGAATTTCTCACGGTCTTCTGCACGCTGGATAGCATCAAGCGGCGTACCGAGCAGCTCGACGTCATATTGTTCTAGAATACCGGATTCACTGAGTTCGACTGCCATGTTGAGTCCTGTCTGACCACCAAGTGTCGGAAGAATCGCATCGGGCTTTTCCTTGCGAATGATTTTTTTCATAAATTCAAGTGTAAGAGGCTCCATGTACACGTGATCCGCGAACGTGTGGTCCGTCATGATGGTAGCAGGGTTGGAGTTCGCGAGGACGACCTCGTACCCTTCCTCTTTAAGAGATTGGCAGGCTTGTGTACCGGAATAGTCGAATTCCGCTGCCTGCCCGATGACGATCGGTCCGGATCCGATAACTAGAATTTTGGTTAAATCTGTACGCTTAGGCATGAAGATTCCTCCTTCGTTGTCTCTTTGTCTTGTTCGATCTGCTTCAGAAATTCATCGAATAGGTGCGCGGTATCCTCCGGACCAGGTGAGCTTTCCGGGTGGTACTGTACCGAGAAGACCGGATGACTTACGTGCTTCAGCCCTTCTACCGATTCATCGTTCAAGGAAACTTGTGTCAGTTCAAGCTCCGTTTCGTTCAAGGAATTTCGGTCTACCGCATACCCGTGGTTCTGAGAAGTCATATACGTGCGCCCTGTGTGGAAATCCTTTACCGGCTGGTTCGAACCACGGTGACCGAATTTCATCTTCGCTGTGTCGGCACCTGATGCCAGCGCAATCAATTGGTGTCCGAGACAAATTCCAAAGATCGGAAGTTTCCCCATCAGTTGTTTAATTGTTTCAATTGCTTCGGGTACGTCTTTCGGATCTCCAGGTCCATTTGACAGCATCACTCCGTCAGGACGAAGGCGCTCGATTTCTTCAGCTGATGTATGGTAAGGAACGACGGTGACGTGACAGTTCCGCTTTGTGAACTCTCTTAAGATTCCGTGCTTCATGCCGAAGTCCATCAGTACGATTCGATGGCCACGCCCTGGTACTACATAAGGTTTAACCGTCGATACCTGCTTCACCTGATCCCTTGGAAGCTCTGCTTCTTGAATCATCTTCAACACCTCTTCTACGGAACGCTCTGTTGAGGCCACCATCGCCTTCATCGTTCCGTGCTCACGGATGATTTTCGTTAGCTTCCTCGTATCAATGCCGCTTATTCCGGGGATATTCTTCGCTTCAAGGAAAGAGTGAAGCGTTTCTTCATTCCGGAAGTTGGATGGAAATTCACAATGCTCTCTTACAATCACTCCTAATACAGCGGGGTTTACCGTTTCAAAGTCGTCACGGTTGATGCCGTAGTTCCCGACAAGCGGGTAAGTGAAGGTGACGATCTGCCCGCAGTAAGAAGGGTCTGAAATCACTTCCTGATACCCTGTCATTCCTGTATTGAATACGACCTCTCCGATCGTTTCGCGGTCGCTTCCGAATCCTTCTCCGATAAATACCGTTCCATCCTCAAGCACGAGTTGTTTCATAGTTAGCCTCCTCAAATACGATTTCTCCATGAACAATGGTCAGTACCGGCCAGCCTTTCAGCTTGTACCCATGGAAGGGACTGTTTTTCCCCTTTGAAACGAAGCTGTGCCGGTCCACTTCCTTCTCTGTCGCAAGATCGACGAAGGTCAAATCTGCAGGTGCCCCTTCATCAAGGGTTCCGTATGGCAGATTGAACGTTTCAGCAGGTTTACGCGTCAACCATCCGATCAACTGTAAGACCGTCACATCCCCTTTCTCCACCAAGTGGGTGTAGAGCAGGGGAAAAGCTGTCTCAAATCCTGTGATTCCAAATGGCGAGTGAAGGAAACCATGTGATTTCTCTTCTTCGGTATGAGGCGCATGATCTGTAGCAATGAAATCGATGGTACCGTCTTTCAGCCCTTCGATTAATGCTTGTTGGTCCTCCTTTGAACGGAGTGGAGGATTCATTTTGAAGAGTGCGTCGTCCTCTTCTATGTGTGATTCGTTAAGTATTAGGTGATGCGGAGTCACTTCAGCCGTGACACGAATGCCCGCCTTCTTCGCGTCTCTGATCACGCGGACAGATTCCTTTGTCGACACGTGGCATACGTGGTAGTGACAGTCGGCTGCCTCAGCAAGCAGAACGTCGCGCGCAATTTGAACCGATTCCGCTATGTTTGGTATTCCTGGTAGACCGAGTCGCTCACTCACTTCTCCGTCGTGGCAGACTCCTTTATAAACGATTGCATTATCTTCACAGTGTGCAACGATAGCCTTACCAAGCCTGCCCGCTTCTTTCATCGCTTCAAACATCATTCCGGCGCTCTGTACGCCTACCCCGTCATCCGTGAAAGCGAAAGCTCCCAGACTGCTCAACGTTTCCATGTCTACAAGTTCACGTCCAAGCTGACGGGTTGTGATCGATGCATAGGGCAGTACGCGGACATGAGCGTCTTGTTCGATTTTCTGAAGGATGGAATTCAGCGTTTCTTCAGAGTCTGGAACCGGCGTCGTATTCGGCATCGCACAAACAGTTGTGAAGCCGCCCTTCGCTGCCGCTTTTGTACCAGTTGCTATCGTCTCTTTTGCTTCTCCACCAGGCTCACGAAGATGAACGTGCACGTCAACCAACCCCGGAAGCAGCAGATTCCCTTTCGCATCGATGATCGTTTCAGGGTTTTCTTCTATCGTTGGAGCGATCTTCTTCACGTTTCCGTCCTCAATCAGCACTTCACAGGACTGGTACTCTTGTTGGTAGATTCGTTTTGCATTGATGATTTTTTTCATAATTAAAGCTCCCCTTTCAAAAGTGCCTCGATAATCGCCATTCGGATTGTTACCCCGTTTGTCATCTGCCTGAAGATCCTTGATTTCGGTGACTCGACCAAGTCACTGTCAATCTCGACGCCCCGGTTAACCGGCGCTGGGTGCAGAATGATCGCATTCGGGTGCATTCTTGCTTCTCTCTCTTTCGTCAATCCGTAGTTTTCTAAGTAATCCATTTGAGAAGTGGAATGAAGATGGCGTTCGTGCTGGATGCGTAGAAGCATGATGACGTCGCATTGTTCCACTGCTTCATCCATCGTTACGTATTCGTCTGTCAGACTCGGATCCTGCCAGTCTGGTGGAGTGACGAAGGAAACGTGTGCTCCGAGTTTTTCCAGTGCGTGGGCATTGGACCGGGCCACACGGCTGTGCTTCAAGTCTCCCGCAATGGCGACTTTCAAGCCGTGGAAACTGTGGAAATGTTCATATATGGTGTACAAGTCCAGTAAAGATTGTGTCGGGTGTTCTCCACATCCATCTCCTGCATTAATCAAAGACAGGTTCAAGTCCTTACATTCATCCAGAAGGCCGATCTCCGACTGCCTGACAACCGCAACTTCCACTCCAATCGCCTCGAGTGTTTTCAACGTGTCATACAGGCTCTCTCCCTTTGTAAAGCTTGATGATTCACCGTCTAAGTTCATCGTTTCAAGCCCTAACTTTCGCTCTGCCACTTGGAAACTCATTTTCGTACGTGTGCTCGGCTCTAAGAAGACGTTAGCGGCGAACGTCTGCCTGCTCATTGGAAGGTAGAGGTTGTTTTTCATTTGATCGGCCAGATCGAATAAGTGGAAGATCTGCTCAGCCTCCAGCTGCTTCATGGATAAAAGGTGTGGTCTTGATAGTACGCTCGTCATCATTTTATCTCTCCTATTCGTTTAAAGTATGGGTGAGATGTGGTCAGGAATAGGGTACAAAAAAAGCACCCCCTGAAGGTGGGGGTGCTGAACTCCGCGCATGCGAAGCCAGCCAATCCCTCATCCACCTTTCTGGGCCTCACGGGACCCGGTTAAAACGTGTGTGAGTGTTGGTTGGTTTAAGCGACACCGCTCTTATCTTCCTCTCGGGAAGATTCAGAAGCGTCCGCTTCGAACATATTTTTTTGACTCTCTCCTTTTTCTTTACCTGGAAGGACAAGGTTAAGGAGAATGCCGATGATGGCAGACAACGCCATGCCGGCGATTTGAATGTCGTTCGGCAGCTGGATGAATGCTCCACCGACTCCGATGACCAGGATGACAGAGGAGATGATCAGGTTGCGTTTCTCCCCAAGGTCAATGTGGTTGTCAATCAGCATCCGTAGTCCGCTTGAAGCGATGATCCCGAACAGAAGGATGGAAACCCCGCCCATGACGGCGGATGGAATCGAGCCGATGACCGCTGTGATCATTCCGACGAATCCGAAGAAGATGGCGATGACCGCCGCTCCACCGATGACAAACACACTGAAGACTCGTGTGATGGCAAGCACGCCGATGTTTTCACCATACGTCGTGTTCGGTGGTCCACCCAGGAAGGAGGCGATCATCGTTGCTGCTCCGTCACCTAGAATCGAGCGGTGCAGACCCGGCTTCTCTAGGAAGTTCTTTCCGACTACCTTCGATAAGACCATCTGGTCACCCGTGTGCTCTGTAATCGTGACAAGGGCGAGTGGCACCATCAGGAAGATGATTTCCCAGCTGAACACTTGAGCTGGTGAGAAGTCTACGAACGGGATGACAAAGTCCGGCATTTGGAAGATGGCTGCAATGGCGCCGCCAATCGACTCCGCTGATGTGATGGATGTCCATTCCTGCTGGATGCCGCTTGTGTCGACGATGCCCTGCGTCAGGGCGAACACGTACCCGCCGATGATTCCGAACAGGATCGGCACGAGTGAAAAGAATCCGCGGAAGAGAATCGATGCGACAATCGTGATCGCTAACGTGACGAGTGCGACTGTGAAGTGTGTTCCAGAGTATGTTTCACTACCTGGGATATACATCGCCATGTCAATCGCTGTAGAGGCAAGCCCGAGTCCGATGACGATGATCACTGGTCCAACGACGACAGGAGGAAGGATCTTCATCAGCCAGCCTGTCCCGAACATCGAGATGAGTAAGGCGACAAGTCCGTACAAGATTCCGATGAAGAAGCTGCCGATCATGGCCCCTGCTACTCCACTTGTTTCGGAGACGGCTACGATCGGTGCGATAAACGCAAAGCTTGAGCCGAGGTACGCTGGAATTTTCCCTTTTGTAATCAGTAAGTAAGCCAGGGTTCCGAAGCCGCTCGAGACGAGGGCGACCGCTGGGGACAGCCCCGTTAGAAACGGAACAAGGATTGTTGCGCCAAACATGGCGAATAAGTGCTGTAAACTAAGCGTTAACCATTTATGCATGGATGGGACTTCGTTGACTTCCAATGCTGCTTCATGTTGTTTCATTTTCAAATTCCTCCTTCTTTTCTCAAAAAAAATACCTCTTCACGCCTGCAAAGGCGCAAAGAGGTAGACGTGTTTTCGGCACACGTGTATCACTTTCGACCTTTCCAGCCTCACGGGACTTGAATTAAAGGTTTCCACTTATTATTTTTCGTAGATGAGGACTTGATCCCGTTCGTCGGTCTCAGCCAACGAGACGGTGATGATTTCATCTAACGAGGTAGGTACATTTTTGCCGACAAAGTCTGCTCGAATCGGTAGTTCGCGGTGTCCTCGGTCTACGAGAACAGCGAGCTGGATTTGAGACGGTCTGCCGTGGTCGATCAGAGCGTCCATTGCGGCACGCACCGTACGACCTGTGTAAAGCACATCATCAACAAGGATGACTTTTTTGCCGTCGATATCCGTGTTGATGTTCGTTTCTTTGATTTCAGGCCCTGCCTGGGTTTCGGTCAGGTCATCCCGGTACAAGGTGATGTCCAGTTCCCCTTCAGGTAATGCCACACCCTCGATTTCCTGGATCTTCTCTTTCAAACGTCTGGCGATCGGGACGCCCCTCGTTTTCACTCCGACGAGTACGAGGTCCTCAACCCCTTTGTTCTTCTCAATGATTTCGTGTGAGATTCGAGTCAAAGCTCTTCGGATTGCTGCATCGTCTAGTACAGTTGCTTTAGGTTCCACCAGACTCTTCCCTCCTCCTGCTTACAAAAAGACCCCTTTTCCACATAAGGGCAGAAAAGGGGTCTTGGGTGCACGTCACCTGCGTGCTTCACCGGTTACCTTTCCAGCCTCACGGGACTGTCGTTAAAGGTCTTTATATTCTGTTTATGAGTATGACAAAAATCGAGCGGATTGTCAAAGGTTATTTTGTTCTCTCCTGCAAATACGTGATCATTTTCTTGAACTCTTCAGGCGGATCGACCTCGAACGATTTCCACTCTCCGGTTCTCGGATGTTCAAATCCGAGTGTACGGGCATGTAAAGCCTGTCCATGCATATCCAACGTTTTACGTGGACCATACTTCGGATCGCCGGCAAGGGGATGGTTGATGTAACGCATATGCACACGAATTTGGTGCGTACGCCCTGTTTCAAGCTTACACTCGACGTGCGTAAAGTCATCATAGTGCTTGATGACTTGGAAATGGGTGACGGCATCACGGCCGCCTTCCACGACAGCCATACGCTGACGGTCTTTAGGATCACGTCCGATCGGAGCATCGATCGTTCCGTATTCATGGGTGATCATACCGTGGACGATCGCCTCGTAGCGACGTTCGACGGATTTATTCTGCAGCTGTTCCACAAGCGAGCGGTGAGCTACATCATTTTTCGCCACCATCAAAAGGCCACTCGTATCCATGTCGATACGGTGCACAATGCCCGGGCGCTCCACACCATTGATGCCGGATAGATCGTTACAATGGTATAACAGCCCGTTCACAAGCGTGCCGCTTCCATGCCCTGCTGCAGGGTGTACGACCATACCAGCGGGCTTATTGACGACAATCACATCCGAATCTTCATAGACAATCTCTAAATTAAGATCTTCCGCTACCAGCTCCATCGGCTCTGGTTCAGGGATCTCCCACGTAATGGTGTCGCCTTCATGCACTTTGTAATTACTCTTCACGGCTTCACCGTTCACTTTGACGACAGCATCCTTGACCCAGCCTTGAATCTGAGAACGGGATACGTCATCCATCACCGTCGACAACAGTTTATCAATCCGCTGTGACTGGTCTTGTTCTTCTACAATGTATTGTTCACTCACGATTTCATACTTCCTTTCTTCTTACGCTCGTCGATGATCGTCGCGATCATGACAAGCCCCACACCGATTACCAGTGACGAATCCGCCACGTTGAATATCGGAAAATCATATCCGAAGATGATCGTATCAGCAAAATCGACCACTTCTTTTCGGAATAAACGGTCGATAAAGTTTCCGATTGCTCCAGCCAGAATGAGGGCAAGCGCGATCCCAGCCAGTTTGCTCTCTTTTCCGTACTGCTGCATGTAATAAATGACGAAAACAATCACGACGGCCGTAATGATATAAAAGAACCACATCTGGCCCTGCAGAATCCCCCAGGCCGCTCCCTGATTACGGTGAGAGGTCCAGGATAGGAATCCTTCTATGACCGGAATACTCTGCCCTAGTTCCATCTGCGTAACAACGATCCATTTCGTCAATTGATCGAGCGCAATGATGACCAGTGCTATTAGATAATACAAAAACATGCATCCGTCCTCCATCTATCTTATTCCCAAGCTATTGTACCACAGAATACGGCTGAAAATGAGTTTTTCCTTTGGAACGACATGTCTGCTTTCTAACAGGATGGAGCGAGAACATCGAAACGATGCTGATTAGCGCCCCGCCCACAACAAAACCCGGACAACATAAACGTTTCTACGTTGTCCGGGTCAATCGCAGACCATGTACAGTCTGCCTCTATGTAGGAAGTCATCCTATTCATGAGTCTGTGAATAATATTTGGGCTCTTCTACTGGAATATCATCCTCAATTTCCGTATCGAAAAGGTGATCCCAGTCATCGTTGTCGATCATATCAAGCTGTGCTTCGACAAGCATACGAAGACGCGTTTTGAACACTTTTGCCTGCTTCTTCATGTCTTCAACCTCGATGTTGATGCGGCGGGACTTCTCAAGTGCTTCATTGATGATACGGTCCGCATTCTTTTCCGCTTCCTTTATGATCAACTTCGATTCTTTCTGCGCATTCGACTTCACATCTTCAGCTGTTTCCTGAGCGACAAGAATCGATTTGTTCAAGGTCGTTTCAATGTTGTTAAAATGACCGAGACGTTCGTTCAGCTGGTTCACTTCGCGTTCAAGTTCTTTTTTCTGGCGGATCACGATTTCATAGTCTTTGATGACCTGATCCAGAAAATTGTTCACTTCATCTTCATCGTACCCGCGAAAGCCTCGGGTGAAATCCTTATTATGAATATCCAACGGTGTTAAAGGCACACCAGCCACCTCCTAAACGTTATACTGGCTATTTAATTCTTTCGACAAAACCTAACCAAATCCTGCTTTTCGCGCAATTAATTTAGCTTCGCCGTCGTCACTCGGAATTTCTCTTTCTTCGTTTGACCCTTCACTTCTATTAATCGGCTTCTTCCCTTCCCTTTTAAAGAGATTAAGTCCCCTTCCTCGAGTTGAAAGGCCGTATCCTCTACCACTCTGTGGTTGACCTTCACATGCCCGGCATCAATGTGCATGCCCGCTTTTTTCCGAGACATGCCGTAGATCTCCTTCGTCAGCACATCAAGTCGCAGGGAAGAGACGGTCGTTTCCTTAAGCTGCCACGAGTCCTGACTTTCCATCAGTTCAGTCAATGGCTTCTCCTTGAACTCGACGTTCGCTTTCTTGATGCCTGTCAGGTTCATTTTAATAAAATCACTGATTTCGGAGGCGGCCATGATCTGAGCTCTCCCGTCATGCACAACCAAGTCTCCGAGCTTCTCCCGCTTCACGCCGAGAGACATAAAGGCACCAAGTACATCACGGTGCTCGAGCGTAATGAACTTCACAGGATAGGACGCCTCTAGAAGCGTCAGCTGGAAGTCTTCTTCTTCGATCACCTCATATTCAGGCGCAATGATCGCCCGCTTTCTTTCTGTCGTCTCACGACCTCCAGAAAACCCATATACGAGGTCGGGATCGTTGCCCATGATCGTTTTGAGGATCAGCTGTTCTCTAGGGTCAAGGAAGTCTGTCAGCTTCCGTTGGTATTTCATTTCAACGTCATCACGCCAGGCAAGCACCTGGTCGATGAACGGATGTTCTTCTTTTCTGAAATGCTGATAAATTTCCATATGCAAACCTCAACTTTCGAAGAAAATGAAAAAGACAGGAATCTGAGCACTTGATGTACTCCGCTCCCTGCCCCTCATCTTTTTTATCTAAGCATAGACTCCAGAACCCAAAGTCCTTGAGATGCAAAATTCAATACAAGAATCGCAACGATCGGAGAAATATCGATCATCCCCAGTGGAGGTATGATCTTTCGAAACGGTTCCAGGAATGGCTCTGCCAAGCGTCCCATCATTTCACCAAAGCTGGATTCTCTTGCGCCTGGGAACCAGGACAACAAGATGTAAATGATTAAGATCCAGCTGTAAATGCGGAAGGCTGTGGAGAGGATATCAAACAAAATAGCCATGAACTACCACCTTCTATATTCTTCATCTGTTTCTTGTGGAATCATCTCTGTGATCTCTCCAGAAATCTCCACATTATCCGGCGTGCACAAAAAGGTTTGTGAGCCGAGTTTTTGAATGTCTCCACCTATAGCATAAACGGTTCCGCTCAAAAAATCTACAATTCTTACGGCTTGGTGGTGATCAACACGCTGAAGATTAATGACAACAGCCCGGCGGTTCACCAGCTGATCGGCAATATCCTGTGCCTCGCTGTAGCTGCCAGGCTCCATCAATACCATTTTCGAAGAAGTCTTGGCGCTCTTCAGACTCACAACATTGTCCTGCTTGCTACCACTGCGTGTTCTAGTCTGTTCATATTCTTCTTCCTGCTCCACTTCTTCTTCCACATATTCGTATTCATCATCCAGCGTAAAGAAAGAACGAAATTTATTTTTCATGCTCATGTTTCGTCACCCCAATTATTTATTATCCATTGTCTTCTCCGACAAGTTTCGAACCGATCCGGACGTGGGTAGCTCCTTCTTCAATGGCAACGGCAAAGTCATTGCTCATGCCCATTGATAAAAATTCACACGGCGCGTGAGGCATCTTCTTGTCACGAATGATATCGCGCTTCGCTCGAAGCTGTCTGAAAATCCCGCGAAGCTGTTCCTCATTCTCTGTGTGAGGAGCCATCGTCATCAGCCCGACCACTTGAACCTTTTCGTAGGATTCAAGCATATCGACGAAATCCTCTACTTCATCTGGTGCGATGCCGTGCTTCGTTTCTTCCCCGCTGACATTCACTTGAATGAAGCAAGGAACAGGTTCGGTTGCACGCTTGTTGATCTCTTTCGCTAAAGACTTCCGATCGAGCGAATGGATCATCGAAACCTGTTCGATGATGTCCTTCACTTTGCGCGATTGAAGGGACCCGATAAAGTGCCACTCGGCTTTATCCCCAATCTGCTCGTATTTTTCCAACAGACCTTCTTTTCGGTTTTCGCCGAGATGCTCAATGCCTGCTTCGATCGCTTCTTCAGCACGAGCGATCGAAACATACTTGGTCACAGCAATTACCGTAATATCGTCTTTTGAACGACCACAAGTGCCGCACGCCTTTTCAATCGTTTCTTCAATCTCAGCGAGGTTTTCCTTAACGGACATTCTATTTCTCCTTCCACATCAACTCTTCCAGCCAATAAATCCAAGCATACGCCCTGTTTTACCTTGATCACGCCGGTGCGAATAAAGCAAACGCTCCTCTTCATATGTACAAATCCTAGACGCTTGAACGTTCTCTTTTCGTAAACCTGCCTGTAAAGCAAGGGAAGTGTTCAACGCTTTCAAGTCGAGCATGGCGTGTGAGTCATCCACGGGTGTCAGTACTTCATCTCTCCATTCAGGCGGAATATGGTTCATGACGTGCTCGTCCACCTCGTAATGATTTCGACCAATACAAGGTCCGACAGCCATTTTCAAGCGATCCAGCGAAGCTCCTTCAACCACCATCTGGTCAATCATCGCCTTCGCCATACCATGAACGGTACCTTTCCAACCAGCATGTGCAATTCCAATCCACCCAGATGTCGGCTCCATAAAGTAAAGAGGGACACAGTCTGCATAAAAAGCAGTCAGCAGTACGTCTTTTTGGTTGGTGATCAACCCGTCCACGCCGCTCACGGCTGTATCCAGTGATAAGGTTCCTTTCCCTAAATCTTCCTTGTCTACACGTTTTACCTGAATGCCATGTACCTGCTCCCCCATGACCCAGCGTTCAAGTGGAATCCCCACCTCATCCGCTATCAGCCTGCGGTTCGCAATGACGTCCTCATCCCGATCGTTCACGTGAAGGCCCATGTTGAGCGAATCAAAAGGTGACCCGCTCACGCCGCCTTGACGAGTGGTTAACCCTGAGATGAGGCTGGGATTTTCGGAAAAACAAGTGAGTTGACGTTTTGTATTATGTTTAAATGGTTCTCCCATAGTAACACCTCAATTTCCCTTTATTTTAACACATCCCGTCACTGATTTCTCCTTTTATTCGGTCGAATCTGACTTTTGTGATGCAGAAACGGGAGAATACCCTGTCTTTTTGACTAGGATCACATCCGCTCCTATATTGACGATCTGATTCCATGGAATTAACATCTCTTCGTCCTTCCCGAAGAGACCCATCGCTTTCCCTTTTAGAGTCAATACAAGCCCCTTCAATTTCCCCTGCTGTGTATCAATATCCAAATCACTTATATAGCCTAACCGTTCCCCGGACTCCATCGCAATCACGTCTTTCATCTGCAGCTCAGAGATTTTCATTCGCCCAGCCTCCTTTTTACACTATATGCACAACCGAACAAAATTAGTGATTCCCCCGACTCGAAATCATCGATTCAGTCTATATATACAATAAAAAAAACACTTCTGAATAAACAGAAGTGCCTGTAAGTATTATTGAAACATGGATGAGTTCATCTCTTTGATCGCTGCTTTCTCGAGCCTTGAGACCTGCGCCTGGGAAATGCCGATCTCTTCTGCGACTTCCATCTGCGTCTTACCTTGGAAGAACCGCTTCGTCAGGATCATCTTCTCACGATCGTTCAACTGCTTCATTCCCTCTCTTAAAGAGAGCTCATCCAACCAAACGGAATCCTTTTCTCTGTCATCTTTCAGCTGGTCGACGACGAAGATCGGATCGCCTCCATCGTTATAGATCGGTTCAAATAGAGACACCGGGTCTTGAATCGCGTCCATGGCAAATACGATATCTTCGTGTGGGACGCCCATCTTTTCTGCAATTTCCTGCGTTTTTGGATCTTTGTTCGTCTCACTGATCAATTTCTCACGCATCTGAAGTGCCTTATATGCGGTATCCCGCAGCGATCTGGATACTCGGATCGGGTTGTTGTCCCGTAAGTATCGACGGATTTCCCCGATAATCATCGGTACCGCGTAAGTAGAAAATTTAACATTATGACTTAAATCAAAGTTGTCGATGGACTTCATCAAACCGATGCATCCAACCTGAAATAGATCATCACCATATTCACCACGGTTGTTAAAACGTTGAATGACGGACAAAACAAGTCGGAGGTTACCGTTAACCAATTGCTCTCGCGCTTCCAATTCTCCGCTTTGCAACCGTTCAAACAGGGCCCTCATCTCTTTATTTTTTAAAACCGGTAGTGTTGATGTATCTACGCCACATATTTCTACTTTATGTCGTGTCAAAGTTAGACCCTCCCAAGAAGCTATAATCAGTTCTCAGTATCTCCCTGGGAGGAAAATTTATGCACGGTCGTTTTTTGTAAAATTAAACCATTTTGTCAAACTCACGCTGCAGACGACGAATTATCTTTTTCTCAAGTCTGGATATGTAGGACTGGGAAATGCCCATCATATCAGCTACATCTTTTTGCGTTTTCTCTTTCTTCCCGATTAATCCGAACCGGAGTTCCATGATCTGTTTTTCACGGTCATTCAACTGTTCTAAAGCTGATAAGAGAAGCTTTTTGTCTATTTTTTTCTCGATTCCCTTCGTAATCAGATCTTCATCTGTACCGAGAATATCGGAAAGTAGCAGTTCATTGCCATCCCAATCTACATTCAACGGCTCATCGAATGAAACCTCTGTTTTCAGCTTGTTGCTTTTCCGCAAGTGCATCAAAATTTCGTTCTCGATACAACGGGAGGCATAGGTCGCAAGTTTAATCTTCTTCTCAGGATCGAACGTATTCACGGCCTTGATCAACCCGATGGTACCAATACTGATCAAGTCCTCGATGTTGAGTCCAGTGTTTTCAAACTTCCTCGCAATATAGACAACCAACCGTAAATTCCGTTCGATCAGCATCGCTCGTGCGGCTTTATCTCCGGTCGGAAGTCGCTCCAGCAGCTCTCGCTCTTCTTCTCTCGAAAGCGGCGGCGGCAGAGCCTCACTTCCTCCAATATAATAGATTTCGTCCTGCTTGATGCCGAGCTTGATCAGCCACTTATAAGCCCATAACCGAAAACGGAAATACCATTTTTTCATACCATTTTCCCCCTCATTAAGCTGACTTTCCTTTGACCATTGCATGTGGATGAATCAACATTTGATACGTATTGTCATGAGTAAGGTCTGACTGCTGTACACCTAGAAGTGCTTTCCGAATGTGTAAAGGCCCCTCTTCTGTGTTGATTTGCAGATCGTCCACCATAATCGTCACGAGCAACTGTCCCTGATGGCCTGCTGCTTGAAACGGCACAAGGCGGACAGCCTTCTGCACTACATCCGGCAGATGCTCCATCGACGTCGCGACTTGATCCATCGTGAGTTCATCTAAGACACTCTCTTCCATCAACTGTCTCAGGACGTGCCGGTCAGCCAGGAACACCATTTTCCTGCTGATGGGGTCTATGAGCTGATTCCCACTGTCGACCATGCCCTGACATATCGCACGCCTTCCTCCAAATCCAACTTCCACTTCATACATTTGATCAAATTTCATCTGATGAACACTGATTTGACTGAACCGCCATTTTGTAAAGAAATACGAACACGGAAATCCGACGATGACGAATAACCAGCTCACAGGATCGCCATATCCACCTGAAAAGGTGATCATCGCACCTCCTTTGAGTTCGACCTCCGTCGTCAAAAAATAGTGCATCCCCATCATACTTCCACCAATCGCAAAGTTAATAAAATAAAAGCTGATCCACTGCATCATAAAGGCACGAAGAGAAGAATACTGAAAAGCTACCCAAATAATAACCAAGGAAATGAGTCCTTTACCAAGACTGCTCGTCAAAAAATGATGAGGCATAAAAACGGTGAGTGGAACCATGGCAGATGCGATAAAAGACGCCAGAATAAAACGGAACTTTGATGACTTCGCCCTCGTCAATCCGAGCGTCAAGTTGAGGATCATGGCGTCCATCAAAAAGTTGAGAAGCCAGACGGCGTCCAGATAGATGGGTACCTCCTCCTCGAACGTTGTTGTACCCCAAATTATAAGCCCGTCCCGCTGAAAAGTCTGTCATAATGTGGATGTCATGCGAGCAAGTTTTGACAGATCGTGTTGATAGGGAAAATGAGAGGAAAACCATGAATAGACAGCCAAACTCGCAAGGGTAGGAAGTCAATCGAAATTGTGTGTTCACCGATCGGATAGGCAGAGGTGTACTGAGTTGGAAACCACCTTCAAGTCGTTTCTCTTACACCGTTACTCACCTTCTTAGTGAACCGAGAAGTTTGTTCAAAAATAATCCCCGAAACATCAAAAAACCCGCTTGGAATCCATCTGGACTCCAAGCGGGTTCTCAATCATTTTATCTGCGACGGTTCCTATTGCGCAGGAACGTCGGAATATCAAGTGTATCCTCTTCTTGCTTCTGCTGCGGCTGAGGAGCTTCACGACGAGGCTGCTCTTCACGCTGCGTACGTTCAACATTCGTTGATTTCGGCTGTTGCTGCTGTGGCTGTGGACGCTTCTTCTGCTGACCTTGAGCCAACTGAGATTCATCAAAGCCTGTAGCAATAACTGTCACAACGATTTCGTCCTTCAGATTCTCATTGATTACAGAACCGAAGATGACGTTTACTTCCTGATCAGCTGCAGATGTAACGATGTCAGCTGCTTCCTGTACTTCATATAGGCTTAAATTCGCTCCACCACTGATATTCATCAGTACGCCATGAGCTCCGTCGATGGACGTTTCAAGAAGCGGAGAGGAAATAGCTTTCTTCGCTGCTTCTGCGGCTCTGCTTTCGCCGGTTGCAATCCCGATTCCCATCAAAGCCGAGCCTTTGTCGACCATGATTGTCTTCACGTCGGCAAAGTCCACGTTGATCAGTCCAGGTACAGCGATCAAGTCGGAAATACCTTGTACACCCTGACGCAATACGTTATCCGCTTCACGGAACGCTTCAAGCATCGGTGTATTCTTATCTACAATCTCAAGTAAGCGGTCGTTCGGGATGACGATTAATGTATCGACAGCGCCTTTCAACCCTTCGATTCCGCCCGTTGCCTGCGTAGAGCGCTTACGACCTTCAAACGTGAATGGACGCGTCACAACACCTACGGTTAGTGCGCCAAGCTCTTTAGCGACTTGTGCAATGACAGGTGCGGCACCAGTACCTGTTCCGCCTCCCATTCCGGCTGTTACGAAGACCATATCAGCGCCTTGAAGGGCCTCTTCGATTTGTTCTTTACTTTCTTCCGCTGCTTTGCGGCCGACCTCAGGGTTTGCACCTGCACCAAGACCGCGCGTCAGCTTTCCGCCGATCTGCATTTTCACTTCTGCTTTAGAAAGGTTAAGGGCTTGTGCATCCGTGTTCACGGCAATAAATTCTACCCCTTGAACACCATGCTCAATCATACGGTTTACGGCGTTGCTTCCGCCTCCACCGACACCGATTACTTTTATCGTTGCCAATTGGTCCATGCTCGTATCAAAATCTAACATCTAACGTTCCTCCTAATACACGAGATTACAAGATTTATGGGTACGTCCGTCCTTTGACTGATACCACGCTTGTCGTTTAATCAAAGAAGTATTTCAGCAGATTTGAGAACCCGCCTTCTTTCTTCTCTTTCTTCTTCTCTTTTTCAGTTTCTTTCGGTTGTTTGACCACGCGTTTTTGTTTGTTAAGTTGAGGTTGTTCTACTTCACCTGACACAGCAGGGAAAATTTCTTTTCCTTGTATTTTCGCATTACGATAGGCGAATTGCAAGATGCCTACCCCACTTGTAAACTGTGGTTCACGGACTCCGATGTAGTCTGGGATCGCGAGCCTGACATTCGAGTGGAATACGTCCTGTGCAAGCTCCAGCACACCAGGCATGTTCATCGAACCACCGGTTAAGACAAAGCCTCCTGGAAGCTCTTTTACTCCCATTCGCTGGATTTCCTCTGCAGCGAAAATGAGAATTTCTTCTAGTCTAGCTTCAATCATATCAGAGATTTGCAATTGATTGAATGCTTGTTCGCGATTACTTCCGATTATTGTGACCGTGAAGCTCTCTTCTTCATCTGCATCATCGAAAAATCCATGACCATGATCGATTTTAACCTGTTCTGCTTCTTCTGTTGAAGTGCGAAGTCCAATCGACAGATCTTTTGTTAGGTTGTCTCCACCGAAAGGAATGAGGCTCGTCCCTCTCAAATGACCTTCTTCAAACACCGACACGGTAGTCGAGCCACCACCGACATCGACGAGTGCAACACCAAGGTTTTTCTCATCTTCAGACAAGGATACGGTGCCGGAAGCAAGAGGCTGCAGACAAACATCCAGAACTTCAAGACCAGCACGTTCGACACACTTCAGCGTGTTATGTAAAACGGTTTTGGCACATGTGATAATCATGCCTTCCATCTCAAGTCTAACGCCGATCATGCCGCGAGGATCTGTAATTTCATCTTGTCCATCGACAATAAACTGTCTTGGAACGACATCGATGATTTCACGCTCTGGAGGAACCGAGACCACTTGAGCCGCATCAATGACTCGCGTAATGTCTTCGTCTCCGATTTCTCTGCTTTCACTCGAAACAGCTACTACGCCGTGACAAGGCTGCAACTGGATGTGGTTTCCATTCACCCCTACAACCACCCGGTCAATCTTCATATCGACCATACGCTCTGCTTGTTCAACAGCGGATCGAATGGATTGGACCGTCTGATCGATATCCACGATCGCACCCTTTTTCATTCCTTTGGATTTAGCCGAACCGACTCCGATGATGTTGAGATTGTCATTTAAGATCTCTCCGATAATCACCTTGATCCGGCTTGTCCCTATATCTAGACTAACTAGAATTTCGTTTTGATTCACCAGTGACGCACCTCCTGTAACAAGCCATGTAAGTATATTCAAGTATTTTCAATTAATAGAATTGACATAGACTCCAGTGTCTGCATGTGAGGACAGCCAAGAGCCATAGCACTAAAAATCATATCGAATATGATGCTAAAACACAATTGATGTCATGTATTCGTAATTGAATTGATATATTCAACCTTTAAAATCGGCATAAATACTTGTTTTATTAATGTTTTCCACAACATTACGTGAATATCCTTTATCTTTTGGCTATTTTTTTCTAAATTTCGTTAACAATTTTTGGTCGATGATCTGCCGCCGAATGATTGCTAAGTTTTGAAACAGTCTAACACCGAATGCAAAGACGGCAGCAAGGTATAAATCAATCCCCAACTGTACCCCCAGGAAGGCAAGAAAAGCTGCCAAAGAGACGTTGAAAAAGAATCCAGTGATAAACACTTTTTCGTCGAATGTTCTCTCCAGGTGTGCCCTTATCCCTCCAAAGAGTGTATCGAATGCGGCTAGCACCGCGATCGATAAATAATCAGCGTATTGGGCAGGGACTTGAACATCAGTCAACAGTCCCAAGGATACACCAATCAACAAAAACAGAATCGGTAGCCACATGTCATTCACCAGTTCCCTCTAATATTTCCAAATGTAATGGAGCATCGTATTTCGGCAGGGTGAGACTCTCTTCCATCTCAACTTCAAGCTCGAGATTCTCCATGTTAAAAAAGTCCCTTGCCTGGCTCGCTTCCATATAATCCTTCAATTTAGCCGGTTGCTCAGTTAACACCTGTATAGTGAACGGCAGCGAGGGCAGAGGGCGGTTGTTCACATACGTCGACCCGTTCACGTTGCGGATCGGTGAGAGGTTGGTAAGCCGTTCATTCGCAACAGCGATCTCGGTCGCCCCATATGTGTTCAAATCGTTAATCAAGCGACTGAGCAGCTGTGGAGAAACTTCAGGATAGGTCTGACCTCCAGAGACACCTTCAAAAAAGATAGGCGAAATGGTCAAGACTACACCGCCGCCTGATACCTCTGTCAGCCCGATCCGTTCCTCCAACACATCAATCGACTGTTTAAGCGTGTTCAACTGGACTTGAGAAGAGTCTACTTCGTAGCTTTCAAGTGTCTTGTCAGCTCCCGCAATCTTCTCCAGGAGCTCTCGTTGATTCTGCTGCTCCTGCTGTAAAGCTTCTCTAATTTCCCATTCGTCACGTGTATCTCTTATCTCCGGTTCAGCTTCTGTTGTCTGAAATTGTACGGCAACCATGAAGCCTGCGAACAAACAGATGAGAGACACCATCCACCGTGCTTTATTTCTCATACGCTCACCCTTCAGTGGACAGTCTTGCTCTCATCTCAATCCCTTCCTTTTTTGAGACATCCACTTCAATATTCTCTGCTGTCAATTGATCGACGACTCCCATCGATAAGTTCAGACTGGAGTACATCACTTCCTGGTCCCCGATGGCTGTAATCACAAAGGGAGCGGGGTGTTGGATACCATCAACCGTGATTACGGGGCCTGTACAGGCGATATAACTGTCACTGAAATAACGTTGTCCATTAATTGCAACAGCCTTTGCACCTGAGCTCAGCAACTCATTCAAAACCGCATGAATGTGACTTTCATGAACGATATACTGGTTGACCTGCTCTTCATCAGGAATGTAATCGGCATCACGGAGTACGATTTCGACCCCATGCCCCTCTACAGGCAGTTCACCAGCAAGCTGTTGGAGCCTACTTTTCCTCGTTACAAAATCCGAGAGGGTCTGTTCGCTTGTCGCCAAGTTGGTCTCATAGGATTGAATGGCTTCGCGCTTTTCCTTTAGTTCCTGCCTCAGCTGCTTGTTCCGCTCCTCCATGTTGAGAAGCTGCTGCTGATAATAGTATTCCTTCTCCCATTGTGACTCGTTCAGTTTGACCATTTGCGGGTCTTTCTCTGTCTGTTGGTAACTGTACGCAATCAGAAAGCCTGAGCCGAGCAAAACGATCGAGAGAAGCCACGCTCTACCCTTCTGCTTCATTCGTATTCTCCTGTTCAGCCGAACCCTCATTTGGAAACTCTTCAAAATAGGCGCCTACATCAATATGTATGATGCCTTCTGAACCTGGTTCCAATTGAGCTACAATCGAAGGGTAAGACGGCATTTTGCTTGAGAAATTTCGAATGGATGCCAGGACTTGATAACCATCATTCATATACAATCTAATTTGATATGGGTTTTCCTCTTTCGGGACCCAATGTATTTCAGAAATCAATTGAGCTACACTCTCAGGCAGCTCTTTCAACTCTTTAGACATTTCCTTTAAATAAGTCGCTTTCGTGAAACCAGCTAATATAGGGGCATCCCCTGGTGGAGTTGAAGTCGCTTTCAGCTGTGTTCCATCCTCGAGAATGGGTCGGTATTGCCCATTCTTCACGATATACCCGATTCGTTCCGCTTCCTCGACCTCTATCTCAACGGTGCTTGGGAAATCTCGTGAAACGGTGGCTCCGATGATTTCTTCGTGGGATTCGATGTTCTTTATGATCTCATCCGCATCCACCTGCCAGAAATTTGTATCCGTCGTGACGCCGCTCAAGTCTGTAACCTCTTCTTCACTTACATTCCCTGCTCCTGTCACCACGATGTGGCGGACATGACTCAAAGAGGACTGCAAATAGATGACGAGACCGATCAGCATAAATAGAATCGATAAGTAAAAAATCAATCTTCGGTTCGCTTTGTTTTTTCTTGTTTGTTTCAGTCTTGGTATACGTTCCTCAATGGAGACTACTTTTCTCTCATTCATAACGGGCATAACTCCTTATTCCATGACACCCTGTGTTTCTTGTTATCACTTATACTCTGATGTATGTTCATCTACTACAAAGCACTACCATTATATCACAGAAAAGGACTCTTTTATTGAGAGAACTGTACTAGTTTCACAAGAAATTTCGACTCGTTTCTCCTTTGTATAACAGCTTTCCAGAACATTTCGGAATTCCCGCATTCACAAACAATCCCTTCCCCTTAAAACGGTATACTAAACACCCATTTCCCATCCCGTAAGACTCATATCTCTTGTCTTCTTAACCCCCATATTCCATCCATTCACTTCCTTTATGTAATAGAAACTGTCTTTCAAATAAGGATTTATACCTAATATCTATATAGAGAAATTGGTTATATTTAATCAGCAGGCTACCATTCCCCCCTTCACAACTTTTTTCGAAACCAAAAAACCTTAGAGCCGCCTGCTCTAAGGTTTCTTAAGGACTTATTTATTCGAAAAGCGACTCACACTAAGCAATAGACCTAACGAAGCAAGGGTCAATGTTAAGGAAGACCCTCCATAGCTTACAAGAGGAAGTGTAATCCCTGTGACGGGAATCAGACCTGTCACGACGCTGACATTGATCATCACCTGAATGGAAATCATACCGACGACACCCAGCGCAAGAAGGGACCCGAATAAATCAGGAGCATATAAGCTCGTCCTCACGCCGCGCCATAATAAGATGAAAAATAACCCAAGGAGAACAATTCCTCCAAGAAACCCAAGTTCTTCTGCAAGTACAGCAAAAATAAAGTCCGTCTGAGGCTCCGGCAAGTAGAAGAATTTCTGCATACTGTTCCCAAGCCCTAACCCGAGCAGACCACCTGGACCGATCGCATACAAAGACTGGATAATCTGAAACCCGCTCCCTAGCGGATCCTCCCAAGGATGCAGAAAGGCTGTAATCCGTTTAATCCGGTAAGGGGCTGAGGCAATCAACCCGATCATACCGGCCATCCCCGCACCAGCAATCCACATGAAGTGGCTGATTCTCGCTCCTGCTGTAAACATCATGACAAGGCATGTCCCAACCATGACAACGCCTGTCCCCAAGTCAGGCTGAAGCATGATCAGTGCAAATGGAAACATGATCAAAGCAAGTCCTGGTAAGAAGCCTTCCTGAAACGAGTTCATCCGCTTCTGCCTTGATGATAAGAACCTCGCTAGGAACAAAATCAATCCAAGTTTCATAAACTCAGACGGCTGGATACTGAACATGCCGACGCCGATCCAGCTCCTTGCTCCCCCGCGCACCATTCCGACGCCTGGGATCAACACCGCTGCCAGAGCGATAAGACAGATGATCATAATCACTTTAGCATGTTCATGCCATACGTAATAAGGAATCCGGGATAACGTGAACATCGCAACAAGGCCGACCGAAGCAAACAGAATTTGACGCTTCGCAAAGAAGAACGGATCGTCGAACTTATACTCTGACCAAATGCTCGAAGAACTGTACACCATGATGATGCCCATCATCAATATCCCTAATATCGCAACAATCAACCATAAATCCGGCTTTTTTATTTTTTCCTCCATAAGAAAAAGCCCTACCTCCCATCTCAGGTGGAAACTAGGGCTACGCCTTACGCATAAGCCCTTACTTCAGCTTATGCACAGACTCTGTAAACATGTTGCCTCTTTGTTCAAAAGTAGAATATTGATCCCAGCTGGCACAGGCTGGAGATAAGAGGATGACGTCCTCTTCCTGGGATAAATCATAAGCGGCATCCACTGCTTCCTGCATCGTTTCGACTTTTACAAGCTGATCGACGCCTGCTGACTTCGCCGTTTCGGCTAACTTATCCGCGGTCTCTCCGAACAGGACCATCCCTTTCACCCCTGACAAGTACTCACGAAGCCCGTCAAAGCTGTTCCCTCGATCGAGTCCGCCTGCAAGTAAGATGACCGGATCAGAGAAGGATCGTAACGCATACGAAGTCGCCAAAATGTTCGTCGCCTTGGAATCGTTATAAAAGCGCCTTCCGTTTTTGGAGGTGACATACTGGAGACGATGCTCTACTCCGGCAAACGTCGTCAAAACCTTTCGAATGGCTTCATTCGAGACCCCGACCTGTTTCACTGCTCCAACCGCAGCCAATATGTTCTGCAGGTTCTGTGGACCGACGAGAACGATTTCTTTCCGATCCATGATACGGTCTTCCTCATAGTAAACCGCCTGCTCGTCTGCCCATACACCTGTGTGCTTCGACTTCAAAGAAAAAGGCATCTTTTTGGATGGGATCGACGGAAGATAACCGGCGATCCGCTCATCATCTCCGTTATAGACCAACACATCTTCTTCCGTCTGGTTCGCGACGAGCTTCGCTTTGGCATCGTGGTAATTCTGGAGGGTGTGATGATAGTCAAGATGCGCTTCATACAAGTTCAGCCAAACCGCTACATCTGGTCTGAAGGCTTCCGTACCAAGAAGCTGGAAGGAAGACAACTCAATGACCATCGTCTCATCATCCGTCGTTGAGCGAGCGACTTCACAAGAGACACTCCCGATGTTCCCCGCCACAGAAACAGGCTGACCATCCGCTTCGATCATACGATGAATAAGCGTCGTGGTCGTTGTTTTTCCATTGGACCCTGTCACTCCGATCAGCGGACCTTCGTGCAGGTAAGAAGCCAGTTCAACTTCCGTCACAATTGGAATCCCACGGCTGTCCGCTTCTGCTACAAGTGGATTCTCATAAGGAATGCCCGGGTTTTTCACCATCAGGTCAATTCCGTCCAGAGCAGACAGCGGGTGCCCTCCTACGATGACATCGGCTCCTTTTTCAGTGAGCGCCTGAACCGCTTCACTCGTTTCATCGGCTTTGAGATCATTGACTCGTACGTTCACCTGACTATCCAGCAACAGGTGAGCAGCGGCCGTGCCACTCTTCGCAAGCCCGAGCACGAGTACATGTTGATAAGCGAAATTCTTCAGATTCTTCATCCTAACATCACCTCGATATATACGCCGATTACGGCAAATACCAATCCGACCGCCCAGAATGTCGTAACGACTCTCCATTCTGACCAGCCCTTCAGCTCATAATGGTGATGTAGAGGACTCATTCGGAAGACACGCTTCCCTGTAGTCTTGAATGAAATGACTTGAATAATGACAGACAGTGTCTCAAGAACAAACACACCACCAATGATGACAAGTAATAGTTCCATTTTCATGAGAATCGCAATAATCGCAATCGCTCCGCCAAGTGCCAGCGACCCCGTGTCTCCCATAAATACTTTCGCCGGGTGCGCATTGAATACTAAGAAACCAAGCAAAGCACCGACGATGGCTAAAGCGAAGACCGCGACTTCCGTATTCGGTTCAACCGTCCACGCAAGAATCCCGAACGCACCGAATGCGACCGCTGCCGTACCAGCAAGCAGGCCATCGAGCCCATCCGTCAAGTTGACGGCATTCGATCCTCCAACAAGCATGAATAAAATTAAAATGGCATAACCAAAACCAAGATCCAATTCGAACGTTGTGCCGGGAATTCCAATAGTCGTCGGGAATTCGTTCTGTCTTAAAATCAAATACACCACGACAGCGATGACAATTTGACCGAGCATCTTCTGTTTAGAAGTCAGCCCTAAATTCCTTTTCAACGCGACCTTGATGTAATCGTCCAGAAATCCAAGCAGTCCATATCCAAGCAGTACAAAGAGTACGATAAACACTTGAATGGAAGGTGCTTCTGCTTGCAATAGGTAGGCCGTAATCAAGGTTGTCGCCACGACTGATAAAATAATCATGACGCCTCCCATGGTCGGCGTACCCGATTTTTTCTGGTGGGATTCAGGCCCCTCTTCACGGATGGCCTGCCCGAATTTCAGTCTCCTGAGATAAGGGATGATGATCGGCGATATCGCGACCGTTATTGCGAATGATATAGCCATGGTAATGAGTACTATGTAGTCGTTCATGTATGCTTCCTCCTTTATTTCTCCGTCATCTCCTGAAAATCAGTTGACTAAATCGTCCAGTAATTCTTCGAGCTTCATTCCTCTGGAAGCCTTGATTAACACTACTGTATCTTCTGTCAAGTTAGATTGAATGTGATGACTTAACGCTTTTTTCTCTGTAAAATGTGCCGTTTCAATACCGCTGCTGTTTCTCTCGACAGCGTCTGTAATCTGCTTGGAGTGTACTCCAATTGTGTAAACCGCATCGATTTCCGGATCGATGGCTTCCGCAACCCCAGCATGAAGCTGTTCAGATTTCTCCCCGAGCTCATACATATCCCCTAATACTAACACTTTTTTCGATTTAGATGTCAAGTTACGAATAATTTCGATGACAGCCTTCATGGATGTAGGTGAAGCATTGTATGCATCATTTATAATAAGCGCACCATTCTTTCCTTCATGCTTCTCAAAGCGCATCCCTGAAGCTTCAATTTGACCGAAGCCCTGCTGGATCTGTTCATGGCTGATCCCGAGTTTATGAGCAAGAGCAATCACATACGAAGCATTTTTCGCATTATGTCTGCCCGCCATCGGAAGTTCGTACGTGTCCCCATTCACCGTAAAGGTCGTCTGATCGTCTGACAGCTGTTGAATTTCCGCTACATAATCAAGTCCTTGGTGAAAACCACAGCTGACGGCCCCCTCTTGTTGAAGCGCCTCCGATAAGAGCGGTTCATCACCGTCCATGATGCATGGACCTGTAAGCCCGTCACGAATCTCAAGCTTTGCCTTCGCGATTCCTTCACGTGAACCTAGGTTTTCAATATGGGATTCGCCTATATTCGTAATGATCGCATAATCGGGCTCTGCAAGCTTAGATAGTACAGAAATCTCGCCTGCCCGGTCCATTCCCATTTCCAGAACAACCGCTTCCGTTCTCGTTTCCATCGACAATACCGTAAGAGGCAGCCCGATGTGGTTGTTGAAGTTCCCTTGCGTTTTGTGCGTGTTGAATTTTGTACGGAGTACGGCAGCCACCATATCCTTCGTCGTCGTTTTTCCATTTGAGCCGGTCACACCGACAATTACTGGATCAATTTTTTTCAAGTAATAATGAGCCAGGTCCTGAAGTGCTTTCGTCGTATCCTCGACGAAGAAAACAGGGAAATCCGTCGGGACAAGATGCGGCACCGGCTTATCTTTCTGCCACAGTGTTGCGGTCGCCCCGTTCTCGATGGCTCCTTTTATGAAATCATGGGCATCAAACGACTCCCCCACAATGGGGACGAATAGACTCTGTCTCGCCTTCTTACGAGAGTCTGTCATGATCATCCGTATGGTGATCGGGTCGTCTGCTGCCCCTTTGTAATCTTGAAATAGAGCGGTTAGCTCCGAAACCTCTAGCTTCATCGTTTATTCTCCTTAATACTGCGTAATATCTCTTTTGCGACTTCACAATCATCGAAGTGGGTACGGACACCGTTCACTTCCTGATACGTTTCATGACCTTTGCCTGCAATGAGGACGACATCTCCACTCCCTGCCCCCGTAAGAGCTGCCCGGATTGCCTGTTTACGGTCCTCTATCCACTGATACCCTTCTGTTTTCCCCTCAACCATATCTCGGAAAATTTCTTCAGGGTCTTCTGTCCGTGGGTTGTCAGTCGTAAAAATGACTTCGTCCGCAAGCTTCATAGCAGCATCCGCCATCATCGGGCGCTTCTTCCGGTCACGATCTCCTCCACACCCAACGACCACCCAAACTTTGTTCTTGCAAAATTGCTGGATCGTCTGCAGAACATTTTCAAGTGAATCAGGAGTATGGGCATAGTCCACTACCACTCCGAACGGCTGTCCTTCACGTACCGGCTCGAACCGCCCTTTGATTCCTTTCGTCTGTTCAAAGACCTGTTTCATCGTATTCAAAGGCACATCACACACAACGCCTACAGAAGCCGCCGCCAACATGTTATAAATACTGAAACGCCCCATCAAGGGACTACGGATCGTAATGTCGCCAGGTGGTGTATGCAGAACATAATGCGTCCCTGATTCATTACACGTAATGTCTGATGCCCAAACATCAGCTTTCGATTGTATGGCATAAGTCAGAATGGGTTGAGCCGTGGACTGAATCAGTTTAGAAGCGTACAGGCTATCCTTGTTGATGACCGCATACTTCGGACTCTTACTATTATACCCATTGCCTAACTGAGCGAACAACAATGATTTAGCCCGGAAATAATCTTCAAAATGGTCGTGATAATCCAAGTGGTCCCGTGTCAGATTCGTAAACACCGCCACATCGAACTCACAGCCGAAGACACGACCTTGATCGAGAGCATGAGAAGAGACTTCCATAACAGCCGTATCGACGTTACGCTCTACCATCTTCGAAAAATAACCCTGGAGGGACAGCGCGTCAGGCGTAGTATGTTGAACCGGCATCGTCCGGCCCGCTATCTTCACTTGAATCGTGCCGATGACACCTGTTGAACATTGGTGGTGAGCAAATAATTCGTCTAACAAATAAGAAATGCTCGTTTTTCCATTGGTGCCCGTAATGCCGATCAATCTCAATTGTTCAGTCGGAAAACGATAAAAGGCTGAGGCAGTCATCGCCAAAGCCTTTGTCGTATCATTTACGTAGATGACAGGGACGCTCGATTCAATCGGAGCTTCTGCCACTATGGCAGTTGCTCCTTTTTCCTCCGCTTCCCTGACAAATGTGTGACCATCTGCTTTTATTCCCCTTATACAGACAAATAAATCACCGGGGGAGGTTTTTCTTGAATCCATTGAAATGCCTGATACATCCAGGCCTTGAATGGAACGGGTCGTTCGGTAAAATCGGATGTTTTCAAGTAACGCTTCAAGTTTCAAGAACGTTCACCCCTACTCACATACAGATTTATTATAGCAAAGGTAAAGAGGCTCTGTATGCATGAATTTGTATTTTCAAACATCGTATGCAGTCATCACTTCAAATACACCCGCACTTTTGAGTCCTGAGGAACTTTCACACCTGCTTCAGGTGCCTGAGTCACCACTTCCTCGCCTTCTCCGTTCACTTCAATTTCAAGCGGTGTCAGCAGCTTACTTAAGTCCTCTTTATTCATTCCGGTCACATCAGGAACTTCAATAAGAGGCTCTTCCGGCCAGTTGTATTCTTTCTCGAGCCCATCTATTCTCGGTTCCACACCAAGCACCCTCAGGCTGTCGCCCATGATGTTACCGACGATCGGTGCAGCAACGACGCCTCCGAACTGAACGGTGTTTTTCGGGTTATCAATCGCAAGATAGACAACGAGCTCGGGATCATCTGCTGGGGCAAATCCAATGAAGGACACGATATGGTTGTTCTCCATGTAGCGTCCATCCGATCCGACCTTCTGAGCGGTACCGGTCTTACCTCCGACTCTGTACCCCTCCACATATGCTCCTCTTCCTGTTCCCTTTGCGACGACGCTCTCCAGTGCATTTCTGATCTCTTTTGACGTCTCTTCCGAAATGACCTGCTCCTTCATCTTCGGTTCGTTTTCCTCGAGAACTTCTCCTGTAATGGGATCAAGCCACGCCTCCTGAATATACGGCTCGTAGTAATACCCGCCGTTGACAGCCGCGGCCACCGCCATCACCTGCTGAATCGGTGTAACGGATACACCTTGTCCGAATGCGGTTGTCGCCTGCTCTACAGGACCGACATTCTCTGGCTTGAATAGAATCCCTTTACCTTCCCCTTCCAAGTCGATCCCCGTCTTCTGACCGAAACCGAAACGGTCAACATATTCGAATAACCGATCTTTTCCTAAACGCTGACCGAGGGTTACAAACCCTGGGTTACAGGAGTTCTGCACTACCTCAAGAAACGTCTGGTCACCATGACCTCCCCGCTTCCAACAGTGCAGCGTCGCTCCGTCCACTTTAATCGCACCCGAATCATGAAAATGTTCGTCCTCAAGATCCACCAAATCCTCTTCAAGCGCTGCTGCAAGCGTAATAATTTTGAACGTGGACCCAGGCTCATACGTACTCCAAACCGGGAGATTCCGGTTGTACACTTTTGGATCCACATCCTGGTAACTGGCTGGGTTGAACGTCGGCCGGGATGACATGGCAACCACTTTCCCAGTGTCAGGATCGACCGCCAAAGCGACAGCGCCATCTGGATTGTATTTCGCCTGCGCAATATCCAATTCACGCTCTATGATCGATTGCACCTTATAATCAATGGTCAATTTCAAATCCTTACCGTCAACCGGCGGCTCATACACATCCGCAATATCCGGCATCCGTTTCCCTTTAGCATCAGAGAAAAAAGAAAGCGCGCCTTTCTCCCCTCTCAATTCTTCATCGTAATACGCTTCGAGCCCGAGCAATCCTTGGTTGTCGATGCCACTGAAACCAAGCACGTGGGATAGGAAAGAGCCATGAGGGTAGAACCGCTCTGAATCTTCAGCGATAAATACACCGGGCATTCCGAGGGATTGAATCGCATCGGCCTGCTCTTCGCTTATTTTCCGACCTTCAGGGTGAATCCTCTCAATCGAAGTTACTTTTGTGACATGTCCGAGCGCCTTTTCCTCACTCATATCTAAGATCTTAGCAAGCTGCTTCGCTGTTGCCTCTGGGTCTTTCACCTGTCTTGGTACCACCATAACGGTTGGAGCAGACTGGTTTCCTACAAGAACTTCACCGTTCGTATCAAGAATCTTCCCTCGTTCGGGTTCGAACGTAATGTCACGACTCCACGATTGCTCTGCTTTATCGATTAAAAAGTCGCTTAATACAAATTGCACATACCCAAGCCTTCCTGCGATGACAGTAAAAATAAGCATACCTACAAGAAACACCGTCACTAATCGTTTTTTCACTACAACCTGTGATACTCTTCTCCTCATTGTGATAACTCCTTTGGCTAGATCAGTAGAGTCAGCTTGTATCACTATATGCATGTACCACACGATTAGAACAGCGCGCCTCTCACCTTGGCTTTAGGAACGCGAGTTGTTTAGCAGCCCCTTGGATTCCCTCATATTCCTGGATTGCACATAAAAAACGAACGAAACATTTTTAAAAATGGTTTCGTTCGTTTTTTTGAAGGGATTCAGAACATATATCCTGCTGAATCATCGCAGTCTAGGAAGAATCTGTAGTAAGTTCGACTACGAGATATCCACCTTCCTGAATGGCTGATCCAGGACTGATGTTCTGCTTCGCCACAAATCCGTTCCCCATGGCTTCTATTTTCAGATTAAAGTGATTGACGATTCGATGAACGTCACGAAGCGAGTATCCGGTCAAGTCCGGCATCTTCGGCTGGTCAGTCACAAGCATAATCTTCTGACTGGCAAGCACTTCTGAATCTGTACCTGGCAAGGTGGACACTACGTTGTCCCCGTCTCCGATTACAACGACATCTTCAAACGTTTCCCCTAGTTGAGCCTTCGCTTCGCCCACTTTCATCCCTGTTACATCTGGAAGCGGGAACTGGGAAACATCCTCCTGTTTGTCCTTATCAGGCTGAATGTCAAGGTAATGCAGGCTGTTCTCCATGACGGTTCTTACGATATAGGAAACAGGCTCAGAACCAAGCTCCGTCGGCTCTAAGTCAGGCTGCTGTACCGCAACGTACATTAAGAGCTCAGGATCTTCCTGCGGTGCCATGCCCATAAAGGAAAACACATAGTTCTCACGGCCGATCATGTAATTGCCGTTCGAACCAACAATTTCCGCCGTACCAGTTTTCCCAGCGAGGGAGAAATCATCCAGTTTAAAGGACTGCCCCGTTCCGTTCTCTGACGTCACGACCGTTCCCATCAGTTCACGCACCTTCTCGGCTGTTTCTTTAGAAACCGGCTCTCCGATGACTTCCGGTCTGCTCTCTTTCACAACATCGCCCGTTTCAGTCGATGTGATTTTAGAAAGCATGTAAGGACGCATCATCTTTCCATCGTTTGCAATGGCTGTTGCGGCCGTCATCATTTGAATCGGTGTGAAAATAGAACCTTGACCGAAACTGGTTGTAATATACTCGATCGGTCGATTGTAAACAAGCTTACTTGCCTTTTCACCCGGCAGATCAATTCCTGTTTTCTGATCAAGATGGAATTCCGTCAAGTAATCACGGAATTTGGTCGGACCGAGCACTTCGAAAACAAGCTTGGATGCTGCTACGTTTGAAGAGCGTTGGAACCCCTCATTGTACGAGATCGGTCCCCAGCCTTCCCCGTTGTTGTGATCCCCAATTTTCCTCGATTTCTCAGTCACGCGATAGGTTCCCGAGCGATATAGGTCTGTTCCTTTATAAACGCCTTCTTCAATCGCCGCTGCCCATGTGAAAATTTTCATAGGAGACCCGACTTCGAACGGGTAAGAGATGATATCGTTATACCAGTTCTCCACGTTGCCGATCGCATTCGGGTTATAGCTTGGGCGGTTGCTCATCGCAAGAACTTCTCCTGTTTTCGGATCCATGACAGCCGCCATGATCTTCTTAGGACTGTACTGTTCGTCCACCTGCGTCATAGCATCCTCAAGGAACGTCTGGATTTTCTGATCAATCGTCAGATAAACATCGTCTCCAGGTTCTGGATCGGTCATGACTTCATTCGGGTCCAGAAGCTTCGTTCCGTATTTGTCACGTTCATAGGTAATGTGACCTTTCTCTTCCTTTAAATATTCTTCCATCTGCTTTTCGATCCCGGTTACACCATTGATCTTATCCCCTTGGTTTCGCGCAAACCCAATGACATGCGATGCAAAAACCCCGTTCGGGTAATAACGCTTTGATTCTTCAATGAACTGGATACCTGGAATGTCAAGCTTATTGATTTCATCGACCGTCGACTGAGACAAGTTCCGGCCATCTGATCCGAACTCCACCTGAAAACGGTCATCCTCGCCATCCTCATTCTCATGCGTATCAAGACCGCTTCGAATTGTACTTTCAATAGAGGAAGCATCGGTTTCCAGGAATGGAGCCAATTTAGATGCCGCCACGTCTGGTTCTGTCACGTGCCTCGGGTCCTCCGGATTGGAGGTATAATCGGGGTCGACGACAGCATACATTCGATATGTAGGACGGTCATAAGCGAGCACCATCCCATTCTTGTCTAAAATCCGGCCCCTTGTCGCATCAATCGCATAAGAGCTCGTCCGGATTTCCTCTGCCCACTTGTTCAGATCGACACCTTGCACTTCAGCCGTCGTCTGTATGTACAGAAAACGACCGGTCACCACTAAAAACATAACCGCAAACGTCAACATAAGGATCGCTGCACCACGATGTGTATTGACACTTTTCATTTCTAGATCACCAGCTCACGATTAATTTCCAACTGTACCGGCTTGTTTGACTTGGGCATTTTGGATATTAAGTCCGTTCTCTTTCGCAATTCTCAAGATTCGATCAGGGTTACTCAACTCTTTCACTTGATAAGCCAGGTTCTCATTAGCCGATTCCTGCTTGGATATGTTTTGTTCCATCGTACGGATGTCACGGTTCAAAGAATCCGTTGAAGAAGAAAACTGGACTAATACTAACGAAGAGGCTACGACAGCAGCTGTCGCGATAGAGTATAAGAATTTCTCCCCAGTTGAGATCCACTGCTTTTTCTTTTGGATCTTAACCTTTACCTGCTTCTGTTTCTTTTGCTGGTGCAGGGGCTGTTGTTGTTTTCTAGCATGCTCTACACTCATGTTTGCTTCCACCCTTCTTCAAATTGAAAATCATCATTCCAAGGTTTCACTTTCTCTACGACTCTCAGCTTTGCTGAACGTGAACGACGGTTTTCTTCTAATTCAAAGTCCTCTGCAACAATAGGTTTTCGAGTTACAAGTTTAAAAGGTGGCTGTTTATCTTCAGGAATTACAGGAATATTTCTCGGAAGTGGCGGGTTGGAACTCCACTTCTTAAACGCCTGCTTGCACAGACGGTCCTCTAAAGAGTGGAACGTAATGACGGCTATACGCCCTTCGATGGATACGACCCTCGCCGCCTGATGAAGGCTGTCCTGAAAAGCGCCCAGTTCATCATTAACAGCAATTCGAATCGCTTGGAATACACGCTTAGCCGGGTGTCCTCCCTTTCTCCTCGCTGGAGCAGGAATCCCTTCCTTGATCAATTCGACCAGTTCACCTGTCGTTTCTACAGGCTTCTCTTTTCTTGCCGCTTCGATTTTACGGGCGATTTGTTTCGAGAACTTCTCTTCTCCGTATTTGAAGAAAATCCGTACCAGTTGTTCATATGGCCATTCATTAATGACTTCCATGGCACTAAGCTCTTCATTCTGGTTCATCCGCATGTCGAGCGGTGCATCATTCTGATAACTGAACCCACGCTCTTCGACATCAAGCTGAGGGCTTGATACGCCGAGGTCATATACAATTCCATCGACATGATCGACGCCGAGCTCTGAAAGCTTCTCTTCCAACTGACGGAAGTTCGCATGTACAAATGTAATACGGTCCGCGTAAGCCTCCAGTCGCTCTTTAGCAGCTGCTAAAGCGTGTTCGTCCTGGTCAAACGCATAAAGGTGCCCCTCTTTGTTTAGTTGTGAGGCGATGACTTCTGAATGTCCACCTCCACCGAGTGTGCAATCCACGTATACCCCCGTCGGCATAATATGTAATTGCTCGATGGTTTCTTTTTTTAATACACTATAATGTTCAAACATATTCTCACTCGTTTCTACTCAATCAAATATCAAAATCTAACATATTTTCGGCAATCTCAGAGAAGGATTCTTCAGATGCTTCAAAGTAACTTTCCCACTGTTCCAAACTCCAAAACTCAATTCGATTGGACACGCCGATCACGACACATTCTTTCTCCAGATCA
Source organism: Halobacillus litoralis (assembly GCF_020171725.1). GTDB lineage: Bacteria > Bacillota > Bacilli > Bacillales > Halobacillaceae > Halobacillus > Halobacillus litoralis_F. The sequence continues at coordinate 385,564 of NZ_JAIVAJ010000001.1, forward strand.
CCATACTTCCTGAGTGGTGGAGGGACGTTTACCCTTCCCTGTTTATCCAGTTCACACTCAACAGCGCCAGAGAAGAAAAAGCGTGTGAAAGCTCGGGCATCTTTTTTGGTAAGCGGAAGCTTTTTCAGTTTTTCTTCAAGCAGTTTCCACTCATTCATAGGATAAGCAAAGAGACACTGGTCTAAACCCCTTGTCAAAACAAAGCTCTCTCCAAGCTCTTCACGGAATTTCGAGGGAACAATGATTCTCCCTTTCGTATCGATGTTGTGTTGAAATTCCCCCATGAACATAGAGTTCCCCACCTTCTAAATCAACCTTACCACATTGCCCCACTTTTCTCCACTTACACATTGTTAATTCTTCTAAAACAAAAAAAATCCTGCCCAGAGAGGCAGAATTTTTTATTCCAATCGGTTTTTTTCAAAATTAAAGAAACGGGATGACGTCAGGCTTCAACAATCGCTTCCCTCCGCCATCATGTGTCACGATTTGAAAACAGAACAAAAGTGGGGAGCTGCCCCACTTTTAGACATAAATCATATAATGAGGCGTGTCAAATCTGTACGTGGATTCATTCAACCGTTCGAAAACGTCCTTCCCGTACTGATTGATCCACGGCAGAATGTTCCACACGCGTTCCTGCAGTCCACCATTCGGGTGCAGCAGCAAATCGACGTGTGTAAACTGTTCCATCTCCTTCTTGTATTGACTTTCCAAGGACTGGTGGAACCGCTTCGTCAGGAAATCGATGTGCTGCTGGATATACGTCAAGTTCTTCTCAGCAAGCTGTTCGACATCAGGGCCGAACTGCTCCGACGTTTCACGGAGTGGCCGGTGAATTCGATCGATCTCAAGCTTCACCTGTTCTCCAAGCTGATCGATCGGAACAGCAGAATGAGAGGACAACCACTTAATCCGTTCTTCTCCCACCCCTCTCTCGACAGCATGCTGTGGCGTAAGCTTGAAGGTATCGAGAATCTGTTCGGTTTTACGATCCATCATCGTAAACGACAAACGCGGAATCACTGGCGGCATTTCAAGCCCTACGGATTCGAAAGCCGGCTTAAGGGCAGACCAGTAATTGATCTCTCCAGGACCGCCGATGAAAGCAAGAACCGGGAATAGGAAGTCCTGCATCAGCGGACGCGTCACAACGTTATTACTCATACATCGCGGCTGGTCCGAAACAACACGCAGCAACTCTTCCTTCGTCAACACGACTTCATCATTCTTGCCTTTGTAGCGTCCCTCTTCATCTCGAACAAGAAGAGTACGTTCTCCCTCATAATCATAGAAAAGGTGAGCATCCTCAAGTTCACTATCCAATAATGTCTCATACCCTCGCTGGCGGTTTTGCTGCAGCATCGCATAGACACCTTGAGCAATGGATTCATTATGCTCAATCATGGCATTAAAGTACGGCTTTTCAAGTTCCCGCACTTCCGGGTCATGAGCATCGAACAAAACGAGTCCCGATTCCGGCAGAAGCTGATACATTAATCTTGCGAAAAAGTCGGTATAGCTTCCTGAGCTTTTCAACTCTTTCAAGCACTGCTTCAACAGATCGTGAGTGAAAGCCGTCTCAGGTTGTTCAGAGAATACTTTCGTCAACCATTTCTCAGCTTGCTCTTGATCCACTTCCATATCTGACACAGACTGTTTTTGATTAAACTGGTGCTGAATGGTGTGCTTCTTCATCCGGTCCTGATCCTTGAGGAAGATATGGTTCACTTCATCAAAGTCATGGTCTTCGCCCGCAATCCAGAAGACCGGGATGACAGACTCACCGATCTGTTCCTCCTGCTGTTTAGCCAGCTGCAGGACGGAAATGGCTTTATGAATCGTATATAAAGGCCCCGTCATCAAGCCTGCCTGCTGCCCGGCTATGACGACAGCACTATTCGGGTCGCGCAGCTCCTTAATCCGGTCAAAGACAACCTGGGGCGCTTCCCATTTCTCGTTCATCTTCACTAATACATCGGCGAGAGCGTCACGCTGATAGGACTGCTTTTGTATTGTTGCATAACGCTCGCGATAGATGGTTGATTCATGAGGATTATATTGGAATTGATCAGAAACTTGATCAAAACGTTGTTGGTAATCAGTAAAAAAACGTTGTTTCGGTTGGATATCAATGGCTTCCATACGCATAAATGAACTTCTCCTTTTTCATAATCACCTTATGTACCCTTCTGTATTGTACAAAAAAGTTGGAGCGAGTTCATCTAATCTGTTTCACTACGCCATCAAACTTCCGATGACACCGAACAGTGACAGTCCCATGTACATGAACATGAACAATAGAAAACTCGCTCTCCAAAAGCCCTTGAACGCACGCCGGAACTGAAGCTCCTCATGCAGTTTGTACTGAATGATCAGCGACAATCCAAGTAAAAGAATCAGTCCGATGACAATATAGGCAAGAAAGCTTTGATTAAACAAAACAAGCAACAGAACATGCACCGCAATCATAAACACCGGAGCAGAAAGATTGGCCGTCTGATGGACGGCCTTTCTCTTATGTCCGTGCCATTTTCTTGATAAAAAGTATAAAACAAATAAGAACGGAATAGGCATCGTGACGATGGCCGCAAAAACGTAAATGATCAAATCACCCACTACACTTCCCTCCTTTCCTTCGCATGAACCGCTTCAATCACAAATTCATGATAGGGTAACGGTTCTTTGCTCTGACGGATGATGTAGCCACAAATGGCATCGATCTCCGTGAGGCGCCCCTCCTTCATGTCTTTGAACATGGAAGACTCGTTTTCTCCCGTAATCCCTGCCACGTGAAGCACGCGCTCCCACTCCTTTTCAAAAGCCAATTCCATCGTCCGGCAAGCCTCCACGCAGAGTCTCCGTCCGATTTTTTGAATATGCGGGTTGTCGACGAGAGCATGGTTTTTCACTTCGAATAGAGCCGTGAGTGGATTAATGACGGTATTGACGATCAGTTTAGACACCATCATCCCTTTATAACTATTCCGGTAATAGACTGGAAAATCCTGCTCATGCAATGAAGATAGGAAGTTCGGACAATCTCCTTCTTCCCCATATCGAGCTGCCTGGATCATTCCCTGCCCCAAATGCTCTACGGCATTGTCACTGACCTTCAAAGCCCCGTGATCGACCACACCTATGTAGTGGAGCTTTTCTTGATAAAGGTATTCCAAATGCCCCATCCCATTTTGTAGAAATAGGACAGGTGCGCCTGTCGTCAACTGCTCTTTCACGACCCTCTCAACTTGATGCTGTTTGACAGCAACGATCACAAGGTCGCATGCGTCCGTTTTCTCTGAGATCAAGTGTGCATGGACGGGAGTCGGTTCCTCGAGTGTCTGGCAGGTAATTCCTGCGGTTTCTAACGCTTCCTTCTGCTCCGTTCTCCTCACATACATATGAACCTCGTGCGACCTGCCTAAATAGGCACCAACAAGTAAGCCGATCGCCCCTCCTCCAATAATTGCAACTTTCATCTATACCCCTCTTTCGTACAACGTCTTTTTACCCATTGTAGCAAAATCACACTTCAAATGGCAGTCCAACTCCACCCTTCCACGAATTGTTCATTTCATTCTGAATATTTTTATATTATAATAAGAGGAGATACAGAAATTTGAAAGGGGAATCTGTCATGATGACCAAATCAAAAGTTCAACCTTTATTAGTCAACTATAAAACCCTTGAAGAGTTTAAACGTTTCAAAGAGTACGGAAACCAAGAATTGGCGATGCTCGAGGATTTAGAAGGAAACATTGTGGAGAATGACAGCGAATCTCCATTTTACGGCGTCTATTATGGAAGCGCTTTAGTTGCGCGAATGAGTCTTTACCGGGTTCAATCCAAATACGATAAATATTTTACTCCTCCACAGGACTACTTGGAATTGTGGAAACTCGAAGTTCTTCCTGACTATCGCGGGCAGGGGTATGGAAAAGACCTTGTCGATTTCGCCAAGAGTTTCGAACTGCCGATCAAGACGAACCCACGTATCAACTCTCACGACTTCTGGGAGAAGATGGATTTCAAAAAAGCCAACTATGACGTAGAGCGTGACCTTGGTGAGAACCCACTCATCTGGCTTCCATCAGGAGTAGAAGAAAGAGACGTCTGAAAACCTTACATCCAATAAATGAGGCCGCTACGATATGTAGTGGCCTTTTTGAATACATAAATAAGATTCCTTGCTGTCACGAGGGGCTTTTCTGTCTTTCCTTTACCCAATGAACGAGACGATCCATTTCGTTCCAAGCGTCCTTCATTTCCTTCAACTGAGTCCTCAGCTGCTTATTATCATGACTCAGCTGTTGAAGCTCTGATTCCAGCTTCTGCCTGCCCTGGTCATCATATTGCTTCACTTTCATTTCTTTAAGTAATGAAATGGCTGCATCGAGTGACATTGGGGGGTCATTCGAGGTGGCGGTCGTAGCAAAAAACGTCCGACTTTGCTTCCGGTTTTGCTTAGCCTCCTGAATTTCGCCCTGGTAATCCTTGCGTACCGTAGCGTTCCACCTGAATCCGCACGCCGCCGGAGTTCTTTTCAGTTGGCTGGCGACTTCCTGAAAGGCCTCCAACTGCGTCTTTCCGTCTTTAATATAGGCAAGGACCGTATTTGCGAGAAGCAGGTCCTCCTCTTCCTTCCAGGCATCTTGTCTAGGGGCATCCATGTCATCCCTCCTCTATCGTTTGCTTATAGTTATGCAATATCGAGGGTTGATAGAATCGTATTCATTAGTTTTTTCTGGATATCAAAAATTTCTGCACCGCTTCTTTATGCTCTTCCGATTCCCAAAGCACAGACGTATGAGCTGTTTCCTCCTCCATTCTCACGGACAACTCATCGAGTCTCAATGAGGAGAGCAGCTGTCGTTTGAACCATTTTGTCTGAGCGGGGGTCTTATTGAGCAGTGGAGTGAGAAGCTGTCCGGACTGCCACTCTTCCTCTGTACACACTTTATGTAACCACCCGAACTCCTTCACTTCATCTGCCGTAAGCATCTCAGACGTCAACAGCCAGTGAGCCGCCATATCACGCTTGATCCTTTCATAGAGCAGTGCTCCTCCACCCCAGCCTGGGGCTATGCCGAGGTTTCCCTGAACGAACCCAAAAGAGGTCCCTTGTCTCGCATAACGGAAATCACAGGCCGTCGCCAGTTCACAACCTCCTCCTCTAGCTTGTCCATTCAATAGAGCAATGGTTGGTATAGGAAGGGTTGCTAGTTTATACAACACATCCTTCATAGGCGATAATAACGCATACGCTTCCTGAGCCTCTAGATCGCCGTGGAACTCCTTCAGATCCCCTCCAGCACAAAATGCTCGGTCACCCGCACCTGTGAGCACAACAAACGTAACCCCTTCTTTTGCACGTATTTCTTCGAGCGCAGATTTAAGCCCGTTTATCATCTCATGATTGATGGCGTTCATCTTATCAGGACGATTCAATGTCATCACAGCATAGCCTTCATCTTTATAATCCAATCGAATTAAACGCACCGTTCCCCACCTCCCCTTTCATCATATCAGAAACCGGGCAAATGACACCGTAAGCAACTCTTCCAATGAGGGAGATTTTTATGTACAAAAAAAGCCCGACGTCAAAACGCCAGGCTTTCTCCCAAATGGTTTACTGTTCAACCACTTGTTTTCCGTTATATTGTCCACAAGATTTGCAAACATGGTGTGGTTTTGAGTACTCACCACAGTTTTCACAGATCACCATTCCTGGTGCGTGAAGCTTTTTGTGAGTACGACGTTGGTTTTTCACCTTTTTAGACGTTTTACGCTTTGGTACTGCCATGTTTTACACCTCCTTTAAGTCTAATCAGAAAACTATTGAAGTCTTCTTATTCGTTCTCTTCTTCATTTAATAATGATTGCAGTTTAGCCATTCGAGGATCCACTTTCTTTTCCTCAGGTTCCTCTGTAACCACCTGCCAGCCTTTCCCTTCCTGGGGGGCTGTTTCATGAGCGTCATTATCATTTGAAAATACACGAGTTGGAATCTCCAACTGTACATTTTCCCTGATATAAGGCGCTAAGTCAAGCACTTCTCCGTTCACAGGATGAACTTCCGAGTCATCTTCCTCCGTATGGTACGGAGACATGTTGAAAACTTCGACAGCATCAATGTGAAATGGATAAGGTACATCGACTAACGTTCTTGCACAAGGTAAAATCATTTCACCTTCTATGGAAAACGTTATCGTTATATCATTTCCTCGTGTGGTCGCTTGACCTTCGACATGAACAGGCTCAATCCTGCGAATGTCATTGTTCATTGTTTCTAATTCGCGAATGTCTACATCATCTTCAAAGACAAGAGGCTCATCGCCAGCTTGCTTTAGTTTCTGTAGAGGAAATTTCATAGTTCTCACCTCATGGCAACAAGAGTTATTGTAAAAGGATTCAGCTGATTTGTCAATATTTTTTCTTTACACCTTTACGAAAAGCTGTATGAATAAAATCCAAATGAGCCATAACCTTAAAGTAACACAAAATCACGGGCTGATGCGAATAATTGCCACATTCATGATAAAATAGACAGCAGAATGATTCAACCTTTGAACGGAGGTTCATATTTAATGCGTGCTTCAGGAGTAATTGTAGAATATAATCCTTTCCATAATGGACACTTGTTTCACCTGACTGAAGCAAGGCGGCAGTCCGGATCTGATTGTATGATCGCCGTCATGAGTGGTTCTTTTCTCCAGAGAGGAGAGCCCGCGATCATGGATAAATGGCACAGGGCAGAGGCTGCGATACAAGGTGGTGCAGATCTCGTGCTGGAACTGCCCTATGTTTATGCCGTAGAGCACAGTGACTACTTTAGTCAGGGGGCGGTAAGAATCCTTTCAGAAATGGGCGTTCAGTCCATTTGCTTCGGCAGTGAACACGGAGAAATCGACGCTTTCATCACGGCCCACGATTTTCTTCAAGAGCATCAATCGATGTACGAGACTCATTTGCGATCCTACTTGAATGAGGGGGTGGCTTTCCCGGAAGCTTCCAGACTCGCCTATGAAAAAGTCAACCTGCCGGAAGACAGCATCGATCTATCTCAACCAAACAATATTTTGGGACTAAGCTACGTTAAACAGATGCTTACTTATGATCGAGGCGTACAGCCGATGACCATCCAACGTACGAACAGCCATTACCACGACGAGACTATCAACGGCTCAATCGCAAGTGCGACAAGTATTCGTAAAGAGATGAAAGAGAGTGGAATGACACAAGGAGTAAAGGACGCCTTACCCGAAGAAACCATCAATCAGCTCATGCTTTACAAAGAAAAAAATGGTTTGTGGCATGAATGGGAGGCTTACTTTGACTTACTCCATTATAAGATTTCGACGATGACTTGTGAGGATCTAAGAGCGATACACGGGGTGGATGAGGGGCTCGAACACAGACTCAAGCGGACGATTAAAAAAGCCAGAACTTTCTCAGAGTTTATGAATGCCCTTAAAACTAAACGCTATACGTGGACAAGGTTACAGCGGACGCTCGTCCACATTTTGATCGGAACAAAAAAGGTTCTGGCGCAGACACTGTTGCACGAAAAGCAGCCCCCCTATGCCAGAGTACTCGGAATGAACGAAACGGGCAGAAGATACTTGAGAGAAAGAAAAAAAGCCATGTCCATTCCCCTCATCACTCAACCGCAACAACTCGACCACCCGATGCTCGAGTTGGAAGAGAGGGCAACCGCCTCCTATTACAGCGTTCTTGAGCCTGATATTCGGATAGAGCGCCTTGAGCGTGAATTCAAAGCACCTGTCATCCTTCCTTGAAGTTAGGTGTGTAACCCACCTGAGAAGACACATACCAAACTAAAAAGCGAGGGCTACAGCGCCCCCGCTTTTTATCATCCTATAGACTTCCAGGCTCTAAATTTTGTAAATAGCTCAAAGCATCGTCAAATGTATCTACCGGAACAATTTCCATCTCTGTCCCGATTTCTTCCGCGGCCTGTTTGGCTACCTGGTAGTTCGAACCTTCACGACCGCCTTCATTCGGTGCAAAAAAGACATCGACTCCGTCATCTGCAGCTGCTACGACTTTTTTATCGATTCCACCAATCCGACCGACTTGACCTTCATAATTGATTTCACCCGTACCAGCAATTTGATACCCTTTGGTAATGTCTTCCTCAAGAAGCTGATCGTAAATCTCCAGGCTGAACATCAGTCCGGCACTCGGCCCACCGATTTCACCACTTTTCACCGTAACTTCGGGATCTACTTCAACCGTACGGTCCGTGACGAGAGAGATTCCTACTCCAACCTTGCTCGGAGTATCTGGGAAAGGCGCTAGCGAGATATCCCGTTCAATTGTTTCGTCACCGCGCAGGATGGTCAGTGTAACAGAGTCTCCTTCTTTCATGCCACTCACATAATCAATCAAGTCGCTCGATTGACGAACTTCACGGCCATCCACCTCTGTAATCTCATCGCCGGACTGCAACACTTCTTCCGCAGGCATTCCTTCCAGCACGTTGACGACATAAACCCCTTCGTACGTGATGTCAATTTGCTTACCTGCCGCTTCGTAAGCGACGACTTTCGAGGCTTCCTGAGATGATTCCATCAGCTGGAGCTGTTGGTGGAAGTACTCCTCCTCACTTACACCTTCCGGTCGAATCTGTTCAATCGGATAGATTTGATGGAAGGGCCTCACACTGGCCAGCAGCCACTGTACAGGGGTTGCCTGTCCTCCCCTTACCGTAACGAGGTGCATCTCCCCTTCACTCGGATACCCATCGGCCACTTCGACGATAGGGTCCAGTTCATCTGCTGAACCTGGTTTATAAATATAATAGGGCATCCTGTAAGATCCGAGGAATGCCACAAACAATATCGTAAGTATTCCTGTTATAAGTACACGTTTATTAGATTTCATGCCTCTGACTCCTTCCCTCCGGCCAACTTCGCTTGAATGTGTTTCACCTGGTCTTCGGCCGCTCTTTCCCCAGCCTCTACAATCTCTTTAATATTCGTAAAGGCTCTGGCGCTGTATTTGGAGACATCCGGTCTGATCATGAAATCGGCATCCGACGATCCCCCCATCGCTGTCACCAACTCATCCTGCATGATGTCGATGCTTTGAATAATGACATCGTAAATCGTGTTAATATTCGGATCCGAATCGAAATGGGCACAATCGACAGCGATGATGATGTCTGCCCCCATCTCTTTTACAACCGAAACAGGCACACGGTCCATCACACCTCCATCTATGTAGAGACGGTCATCGATCCGCTCCGGTACAAATATTCCCGGTATGGCGATACTGGCACGCACTGCATCACTCGCAGGTCCAGATGTGAAGACTTTTTTCTGACCCGCGTACAAGTCGGTTGCAATCACCGACATCGGCAAATCGAAGTCTTCGATATTTTTCCCAAATGTAAATAAACGGATGTATTCCTTAATCCGACGCCCCTGGATAAAACCCATTCTCGGTACGGTAAAATCAAGGTAATACTTCCGTTTGAATGTTAAGGCCAACTTGTAAAGGTCTTCAATTTGCTGCCCCGCAGCATAAAAAGCCCCCACTAGGGCTCCCATACTACTGCCTGCGATCATATCGACTGGAATGCCATGATCCTTGAGGACTTTCAGGACCCCTAAATGGCTGAATCCCCTTGCTCCTCCGGAACCTAGAGCCAGCCCAACTGTCGGACGCTCCATCTGCCATCCCTCCTTCGTCTACTCCATACTATTTTATGGAATAAACCCACCAACTATGAGCGTACATATGAATTAGAAGACAAGCTTATCTACTGAAAGATAATCTCATTTTACTATGGATGATATTAGAAGTACAGAAAACCGAACACCGAGGAGGCGGAAGCTCATTTCTAAGTTAAAGACATTTTTCCTGACGATCCTTACGATATGTATCGCAGCTGCACTCATCATCTACCCGCAGCCTGCACTGTCTGCAAGTCTTCGGGGACTTGATTTGTGGTGGGAGGTCGTGTTCCCTTCTCTCTTGCCTTTTTTCATAACGGCGGAGCTGATGATCGGGTTCGGCGTCGTCCATGGTCTCGGGGCGCTCAGCGAGCGATTGATGAGGCCGTTATTCAACGTCCCTGGCAGCGGGGGCTTCGTCTGGGTGATGGGCATGGCAAGCGGGTACCCCGCCGGAGCGAAATGGACCGCTGATCTTAGGAAGAAAGGACAAGTTACGCGAGCTGAGGCTGAGAGACTCGTCGCCTTCACGAACGCCTCCAGTCCTTTGTTCATCTTTGGAGCGATTGCGGTAGGATTCTTTCATGATGCGGCGTTAGGCCTTCTCATTGCAGTCTGTCACTATGGAGGGAACTTCATTGTAGGCATTGCCATGCGATACTATAAGCGAAGCGACACTTCACTCGAGCGAAACACACCTCCCCTATCTTGGCGACAGGCTTTTCAGACGATGCATACATCCAGACTTCAAGATGGACGATCCGTCGGAAAACTGATGGGAGATGCCGTTACGAAATCGGTCGACACCCTTCTTATGGTGGGCGGCTTTATTATGCTTTTCAGTGTTCTGACTGAGCTTCTGAAGCAGACGGGCATGATTCACATCGTATCTCACGGTATGTCCATGCTCCTTATTCCTGAGACCTTTCACATCCCGATTGTCTCAGGCATGCTTGAAATGACGACAGGCATCGGCTCCATTACCGAAACCAACGAGTCACTTCTGACACAGCTCATGCTCGTCAGCTTCCTTTTAGGCTTTCATGGGTTTTCGATCCAGGCTCAAATTGCAAGTATTCTGGCTGAGACCGATATCCGTTTTAAGCCTTATGCGATTGCAAGAATTGCACACGGTATATTGGCAGCTTTACTGATGATCGGGTTGTTCCATTTATATGAGCGTTTTTCCATTGAATCGATCATTCCGCTCGAGAATTTCCACGAGAGCTATGTCAATGCTGTCTTAACCTTCTGCAAACATAACGGTCCTCCGATCACCATCCTGACACTCGGGATCATGGTCATTGTGAAATGGCACCGAAAACGAGAAAAAGCAAACCACTACGAGCGAATTTCGTAGTGGTTTGCTTTTTAAAATTTCTCCTTGAGAGCCTTTTCGACAGGCGGTGGTACAAGGTCTGAAATGTTGGCACGATATTTTGCCACTTCTTTCACAATGCTTGAGCTGAGGAATGAATACTGATTGTTCGTCATCATAAAGAATGTTTCGATTTCCTCATTCAACTTCCGGTTCATCGATGTGATCTGCATCTCATATTCGAAATCACTGACCGCTCTCAACCCACGGATGATCGCTTTGGCATTCTTCTCTTTCGCGTAATCCACGAGAAGACCATTGCAGGCATCAACCGTTACATTATCAAGGTCCTGGGTAACCTCTTCCAATAGCCTCACTCGCTCGTTCACATCAAATAGTGGAGATTTACTTTGATTGTTGAAGACAGCTACAATCACGTGATCGAATACCTTCGCCCCGCGCTGAATGATATCCAGATGACCATATGTAATCGGATCAAAACTGCCTGGGCAAATCGCTACTGTCATCTTCTTTCCCTCCTTTATTGGAAAATGGATACACCAATATTGCTTCCGTAATAGTCTGTTTTCTGCTTCGTAAGCGGACCTACCGCTTCAGGAATCTCCTCTGACGCATCATGCTCACAAACGATCATCGCTCCTTCAGCCAGTAATTCATGACTTAAAAGCGCTTCCATTAAATCAGCATATGAAAATTTCTTATATGGAGGATCAAGGAATATATAATCAAATTTCAGTCCGCGCTTCCCGGCGGCTTTAAGCGCACGCTTGGCGTCTGTACGGAAAACTTCCGTTCGATCCTTAAGATTCAGGATCTCGATATTCTCATGAATGGTCTGAATCGCTTTATGTTGCTGATCCACGAACACACAGTTCTCCACACCCCTGCTGAGTGCTTCAATCCCGAGTCCTCCGCTTCCAGCAAACAAATCGAGCGCACTTCCCCCTTCAAAAAAAGGACCGATTCCATGAAAAACCGCTTCTTTGACTTTGTCCGTCGTCGGTCTTGTCTGGTGGGTCGGCACAGATTTCAATGGTCTGCCTTTGAATTCTCCAGCAATGACTCTCATCTTCTGTCACCTCTTTCTAACAACATTCCCCATAATCCTACCACAAAATACAGGGCTAGGCGACAATACGATTCTGATGATGAAAAAATCGGTCCGCTTTGAATATTTCACCATGATCCTGCCCATAATACGAATGAAGCGGAAATACTGCTTCTGAAAACGGAGAAGGCTTACATCCCCATAAGCTCTTCCTCCGGTTTCTCCTCTCCCTTTACTTTTTTATACGAATTGACGTATAAAAAAGAAGGGCTGTCTCCAGTAGACAGCCCTATTTTTTTTGTAAAAGGATTCGATCCTCCTGTACATACGTACGAATGCCGAGTAAATCATCTACAAATTCCCGCTTCATATAAAGTTTACCATCTATCTTCTGCAACAGGTCTGCGGCAACGCCGAACGCCTGCTCATTCAAAATAAACGTCGATCTGTCGAGGAAGAATCGATACGATCGTTCCGGCAGTTCCACACGATACAGCTCTTCTTCTTCAAAGACTGTCAACGGATATCCTGCTTCCTTCACGACTGGATCAAGAGGAAGATATTCTTCTGACTGAAAATCTATCATCTGTCCACTAAGTGTCTTTTCTCCAAAGACCAACGGTTCACTGTGAGTGAAATACAGAGGCGTAACCCCTTTTCTGTCAGCATTTACTGAAAAGAAAGTCGTCTCATCTCCGTATAAGTCAGATAGGAGAAAATCTGCGCCATCCAAGAGAGAGGTTTCCCCTTCATATTGGATCAACTCCTGTTTCAGTCGCTGAACCTCCTCCTCTGTGAAAGCCGCACCCATCTGCTTTGCCATCCTTCCTGATTTGGAAGCCTCGAAACTACCGTCATCAAAAAATAAGGACGAAAGGGCGGACACAGCCCACTCTGGAGACGGTTGAGGATAATTCGATTCGACTTGCCGCTCAAATAAAACTTTCTCCAGTTGATCCACTGTCTTGACTGAGAGATAGCTTCCTTCGCTTCCGCTAGAAGGTGCACCGATCTCAACTAACATGTCGGGATAGCGATGGGAGAGTTGCTCGACCCGACGCTTCATGTCAACTGTCCACGACTCATTGCCTGAAAGTGTAATCATCCAATCTTCTGTATCCCATACTTTTTTTGACGGATCCGTGAGAAGGACTAACGGAAAATGAGGACTGGTCGTAGGTTCGAACTGATAATAACGAACATAATCCTTCACAATGTCCGATTGTTTCGTCGTCAAACCAATCCATGTCCGATCCCTTTCATCGTAGTCCCTGAAGGAAAGATCGTACTTCGGATAGATCGGCTGGTCGTCTTTCATGAATTGCAGCGTCCAGCCTGTCCATTTCACTGGAGTTTGCGTGTTCACTTGATATGACAACGTCTGACCACTCTCAGCTGTCCACATGAAGTGATTCGTCTCTGTTTCACTCAAACACTCGTCACTACACGTGATCGACCGTCCGTTTTCCGGCAGTACGACTTGATACGGACCGGCTTCCCACTCTTTGAAATGGTATTGGACAGACAGTGTCCCTTGTTGAAGGGTCACCTCCACCTCGATAGACGCCGGCCGATTCTGATCGGCCATCTGTTGATCAGCGTTATCGTAATTCCCCCACTGATAGAGAAGGAGAAGGACAGACAAAGATGAGAATAAGAATAGAGGAAGTAAGACCTTTTTCATCATTCCTCTCCTCCTTTCTGAAATATATGGTATCGCCCCATCCTTTTGATGAGAGTTCACAATGCACTCTATTCGTGCTAATGTTAAGGTGACTGTCAACGTGGAAAGGAAGAATGTTCATGATTCAAAAATTCATAGAGCTCGGTCAAGGCTATTCGGACCTTTACGAATTGCTGGACCTGGGTGAACGTATGCCCGACCGGATTCAACATGCCGTAGCCTTTTACAGTGAAAAGAACGGTGCTCCGGCCGCTTCCCTGGCCCTTATTATGAAGCCTGGAAAAGAGCAGAAGTTTCAGCCGATTTACATATGCAGAGAAGGGATCCCTAATCCGCATGAAAAACCGAACAAACGCTTCGACCTGTTTCAAGAGATGGTACAAAAAGCAGATAAAGAGATTGCAGAATTCACCATCAAGCCCTCCACCGTTTTCCCGGAGACGGAGTTGTTCTACCAACACCTGATCGGAATCCTGCGAACGAACAAATTCATCGCACCACTCTCTTAATATCGGACAAAATATGCAAATCATTAGTCCTAGATTTACATGTAACGTAATCTAAAAAAGCCGCCTGGCCCAGGCGGCTTTTTTAGATTCCCATCTTATAATCGTACTGCTTCGCTTTATCCGGTTTTGCATTCTCGAAATCTGTCCGTATATCAGGTTTATGAGAAAGAACAACACGGGAAACAAACGGTAGACGGTCTAATTTCTCCATCTTAAATTCAACATCTTCCTGATTAACATATACAATCGCATACTTATGCTTCTTAGACGCATGAATAAGGTGACCGTGCTTCTTGATTTGACGCACGTTCTTCATATGTTGAAAGTAGACGATAATCCCTTGACGTTTTGTTCTCAGCATAAAGACTCCCTACTTTTCGAATAAAATTTTGTTCTTAATATTATGTATAGCTTACCAAATGTAATCGGAATCAGCAATACTCGGGTAAAGGAGAGAGTATGATGAAGACAGATCATGAGACGGCTTTTGAAACCTTCGATACAGAACTGCACCAATCAACCCTTCTGCAGCAATACCAGTTGAAAAAGGTGGCGGGACTTCCATTCGTTTACTTGTGGCCATCCCCATCTGTAGACCGACGCATGTTAGAAGACATGTTGAAGTTGTGTGCAGCGAAGGCGATGAAAGGAAAACGCCTGACCCTTGAGATGAGTTACGTCCGCAAGAGTCAGGCGTTCTATGTTTATCGTGTACGGTTTTTAGTTCCGCAAAGAAAAATGTTCTGCTGCGGCAACTTATGTGACGACTGTATTCGTTTTACGTCTTAGGAAGCACAACCACAGCTTCCGCCGCTTCCACAACCACCGCTACAACCTGTATCCGTTAAGGCCATTCCGTTTTTCGGAACCTTGATTTGTTCACTGACGCTGAAGGCAACCGTTTCACTGATTTCATCGAGAAGCTTCTGGACTTGGCGCTCCGCTTTCTTAAACGTAGCCACCTTCTCGTGCATGTCCATTTCCCGTTTAACCGAACGGACCTTTTTCATAATACTGTTATAGTCCGGGTGGTAACGACCGAAACGCTGAACATCTTCATAGTGTTCCTTCATATCACTAAACTGACGGATGAGCCGCTGGGCTTCTTTATCATTTTCAAGCGCTAGTTTCGCTTGTTGGTACTCGTGCATAGTATCTGAATTCATGACCATTTCTCCAATGACTTCAGAGCGGTCAAGCAGATCGACAATCTCCATAGTAGCTAACATCTCGTTGTCCACCTCCTCTTCCATCTTATCAAATGAAACAGCAGATTGAAAAGCTGTGGCTTCAATCTGCTGTCCCATTTTTTAGTAATAAGGGTATTCTACCTGTGGCTTCGGTCTATCTTTCTTCACATCTGAGATGATCTGTTGAAACTGACCGATCGCTCCCCCCAGCTCATCCATCTGGCGGGACACTTCCTCCCAGTTGATATCCTCAACGAGCACACCTAACTGTTTAATCCACTCCATCTTATTCGCCTGCTCTTCTTCCTTGGCAGGAGGGAGAGAACTCCAGAATGAGTCTTCTTCTCCTAGAATCATCCACTTTTCGTAATAACTTTGAATCAGCTTATGGTTTTTTCGGAGCTGATTCTTCACCCTTGGATGATCGTGGACGAATTGTTTGAAGCGTTGAACACTTGGGTGCAAATCCTGCTTACTCATTGTTTCACACCTCACTTTTCATATACATGATAGCCTATGCACTTCATTCCTCAACCGTTAAAAAATTTTGAGTGTAGTACCGTTGATGGACGCCGATGCCTATGTGAGTGTAATCAGGGTGAAGCAGTGCCTTCCTGTGCCCTTCACTATTCAACCATCCGAAGACCGCTGCTGTTGCGTCAATGTATTGAGCGGCAATATTTTCCCCCGCTTGACGATATGGAATGCCTTCAAGACGCTCCTTGACGCCGTTCCCGTCAGGAGAGTAGTGGGAAAAGTAATTATTCTCATTCATATCCCGACTGTGAAGGAAGGCGACTCTGGAAGCCTCATCATGCAACCTCAGTCCCTTCACCCCATGCACAGTCCTTAACTGATTGGTCAAGGAAAGGATCTGCTTCTCCATTCCTCCTTCAACCACCTGCCATCCTTGTCTGCTTAGAGGGTTCGGGGTTGGGAGACTTCCTCTGTACACTACCTTGTAAGGCTGCATGGCAAGAAGAATATCGTTTCGGATCAGACGAACCCCGGCCAATTTTTTGGTGAAAGTATCAAAGTATAACTGCATCGACCACTCCCCATCAACCTGAACGAGAGGGCGTTCTAACAGATCCTGTTCCGTCAGCTCAAAGCGGTAGCTTCCTTCACGATCTACCGGATACGTATCCTTCCATTCCACTCTAGAAGCAATGGTTGAGTAATTCTCCCCGATTGTCATCCCCTCAACCGTCAAACCTTCTTCAAGAAAAACGGCTGTCACGACCCGACCCTCTTTCATACCAACTTGTTTAAACGAAGAGGCGGGCTGGTCATACACCCACCACTCGTAACCATATTCACTTTGAGCTTTATAGGAAGGAGGACCTAGCAAATGACCAATGTCGTCCTCAGAACGTTCTCTGTACGTATCCAGCTTTTCCTGAACGGGAGGAACTTCTTCTTTCAACGTAGCCAGAGTTTCTTCCGCTTCCTGTTCTACAGGTAAGCTTGTTCGCTCTGTCGACGGCATCTCCACTTCAGTCCACAAAATGTATACCGCACCTGCTGCAATGAATAAAATCGCCAACCACTTCAAGACGTCCCCTCCCAAATCTTTCTTTATAATAAGTATAAGATAGAAATTCCCACCTATGAACGTTTTGTGATCGAAATGTTTGTGACAGATAAAAAAAGACCCGCCGAAGCGAGCCTTTTCTTATACTAATGAAGTTCCGGACGCTCTGAAATTTCGTGAAGGGCCTGCCCGGCTGACTGGTCAGACTTTTGATCAAGCGAAAGGTCACCAAGTGAAATGATGCCCATGATTTGACCGTTTTCAACGACAGGGAGACGACGGATTTGTTTTTCCGCCATGATCTGGCTCGCTTCCTCCAGTGACGTATTCGGAGAACAGCAGACTGGTCCATTACTCATTACATCTTGAACAGCAGATGACTCTGGGCGGTTCGCCGCATACCCTCTTAGTACTAAGTCACGGTCTGTTACCATCCCAAGTACGTTCCCTTGCGTATCAAGAACTGGAAGTGCCCCGATGTTTTTATCTTTCATCATTGAAGCCGCTTCGCTCAAACGAGAATCAGAATTACAGCATGATACATTCTTTGTCATGATTTCTCCAACAGTTTTCATGATGTTTCCTCCTTCAGTATAAGATCAGTCCTTATTGTCCCCGTTTTAATGAATTTATTACATGCAAGCGTCGTCTATTTGTAGTATAATGTAGTAGCAAAAGTGGATAGTATAGAGAAAAGCCCGAATTGCAGCTAAATCGTTTTCATACTAAGATGAATGAAGTACATAATTACAGGTGAGGTGGATGTAATGAGATTAGAAGACACTGGTTTAGACGGATTGGTCGTTGATTTCAGGCCATTGACAGAACTCTTGGAAAGCAACGGGTTCATCCTTGGCGGCTCGTGGGATTATGAACGCGTTACTTACGATTACAAAATGGAAGCCCCTGAGAAAAACATCACGTATTATGTTCGTATTCAAGGCTTTGCTATTGAAGGGGACGTTGATAAAGGGGATGCTGTCATCACGTTGATGACACCACTTCTAGGACGCCACTATTATCCACACGGCGTAGAATACGGTGAGCAGGAAGGCTTCTCTAGCGGTACGATTGAAAGAGCAAGACAACTGATCCAAAAAGTCGTTGAACCTGCTGAGAAATACCATAACCAAGTACCCGAACATGTTGTGTTGGACAAGCTCAAGAAATGGGCTAAAGAAAACAACAACCAGGAAATTCTCGATAAGATGGAAGAACTATCGAATAAACCAGGAAACCGTTCATAGGTTGGTTCGGCACGATCAACTGGAGTCGCACACCATGCTTACTGGTGGCGGCTCTTTTTAACAACGTAAACTTCGCTCACCATTGAGCACTCTTCAGGGAAAGGAGCTACATATAGAAATTGTTCCGACTTCTAAGTAAAAAACAATGGATACTCATTTTAATCGCCTTATTACTAGCTGTTGCCGGGTATTTCATTCTACCGGTATCAGTACCCATTCTGTTAGCTCTGGTCACTGCACTGTTTCTTAACCCTACAGTAAGGTGGTTTCAATTCAGGTTCCGTATGAACCGGAAGTTGTCCGTTTCCATCGTGTTTATCATCTTCCTTGTCTTTCTAGGGTTGCTGGGTACATACGCCGTTACAAGCGCCGTATCGCAAGTGGCACAACTGATTGACAATGCAGATCAATATATTAATCAAATCAATAACGTTTTATTAGGGTGGCAGAGCAATATGACCTCTTACACTCAAAACATGCCGAAAGAAGTGATTGATAATATTTCTGACGGCATTAACACGAGTATTAACCAGTTTGGCAGAACGGTGACCGAGAAGCTCCAGCTTGAGAATGTGGCGATTCTTGCCGCTAAAATTCCAGCTTTGCTCGTCAGCCTGCTTGTCTACCTGATTGCCCTGTTTCTTTTCATGCTCGAACTGCCTCGACTGAAGGATAAGATGCACGATCATTTCACAGAAGCGACTTCAGAAAAAGTCAAATTCATGAATGCCCGTTTAAGCTATGTTGTATTCGGCTTTTTAAAAGCACAGTTTCTGGTGAGTATCGTCATTTTCGTCGTCAGCTTAATCGGGCTCTATTTCATTGCACCCGAGGTAGCGCTCGTGATGTCGATCATCATCTGGCTGATTGACTTTATCCCTATTATTGGTTCTATCGTCATATTAGGCCCTTGGTCCATTTACATGCTGCTAGCCGGTGACCTAGCAATGGGAACCCAGCTAGGGATTCTTGCCATTGTTTTGTTAGCCATCAGACGAACTGTTGAACCAAAGGTGATGGGTCACCACATCGGACTCTCTCCTCTGGCAACACTGATCGCCATGTATTTGGGCTTACAATTGATTGGGATTGCCGGATTTATATTAGGCCCCCTTCTGGTGATCGCCTTCAACTCGGCCAAAGAAGCTGGCATTATTCGCTGGAACTACAAGATATAAATATAAAAAGACAGCCGTTTCCGGCTGTCTTTTTTAATCAGTATGTGATAAACCTCACTCATACTACGCGGACCTTACAAACCTTTTTTGAATGAGTCTTCCTCCATTTTCTGAGCACTCTTGTCTTTTTTAAAAAGAAAGATTTCGCGATGGCGACCCGTATGTGTGAACCCATTGTTGATTAAAACTTTCTGGGAAGGAATGTTCGATTTGTCACACTGTGCTTCAATCGACTTGACGTCACGTTGTTGAAAGGCCCATTTACATAATCCCGCAACAGCTTCGGTTGCATACCCAACGTTCCGCTCTGAGGCAACGACATGGTACCCGATCTCGATTGTCCCCTCTTCATCAGGCTTCCCTTTGAATCCGATATCACCAATGACGGATTCCCCGTCAAGGTCAATCATCACCCAAGGGCCAAAACCTAATTGTTTTTCATCATGTTCCAGTTTTTCAGCATAGATCGGAAGAAGTGCTTTCAGTCCGTCATGTGGCCAGTTCTTATTCCAAGGCAGCTGATACTTATAATAAAATGCCAAGGAATTTTTCATTAATGTCTGGGCCAAATCCACTGTAACTGGAATAAGTTGCAGACGGCCTGTTTTGATTTCCATTCTTGACCCCTCCTATTGTTTAATTTGATCACCGAACACCGTCACGATATGTGACATGTCCAAGCCTACCTTTTCCTAAACCTATATTCCTGCACAAGTTTGGAAGCTTGATGAATAACCCGAATTGCTAAACCCCCAAATTTAAGAGGAAATACGTCAATCTCTATGTAAATATCCCATTAAACCTGTTTGTGCAGCCTAGCCTCTAAGTTGGTGATGTATTCATATTTGCCTATATACCTGTTATTCAGACACCTTAAACAATCTTTCCACAAATAATACCAGAAAGAGCCATAAAGGCCCTCTCATAACAACTTAAAAGGAAACATCCACCCCTCCTGACCACACGTTTGAGTGCATCGTTTGTAAGAGGACTAAACTCCCTCTTAATTGTAAAAAAACAACGAAAGCAAGATATGCTTTCGTTGTTCTATCATGTCCCTAATATAGCCTTGATCATACTGGTTGTGGTTCCACCATCGTAGATGATGTATAAGAGTAGATAAACAGCTACTCCAGTCACAGCGGTGAAAAACCAGATTATACTTGTAACCGGACCAATTTTACGGTGCTTCGCAATTCTTCGCTTAAAGCCGAACGTGAGCGTCACAATACCGAAAACAGCCCCTACTGTAGCTAAAATGATATGAAAAATCAAAAAGATTGTGTAATAAATCTTAATATCATCCGGTCCTCCGAAACTCGTATTCCCTACAAAGATCGTCCGACTCATATAGATGATGAAAAAGATGAGCGCACTGACCGCCGCAGCGATCATTACGCTTTTATGGGCTTTTCTCTTGTTCCTGGCAATCAACACCCATCCGATGGCGACCAGGATGGCACTAAGCACGATGAATATCGTACTTAATGTTGGCAACAATGGCATACGTACACCTCTTTCAAACAATCTTCAACGTTTATGATTCTGTTTGTACTTGACTCGGCAATGGATCTACGGTGTCTCCTTCTCTCTTAAACCAACGGAAGAACACGTACGCAATCACGGCCCCGAAGATAATTTCCTGCGTTACTTTCATAATGATTCCACCGAGCTGCTGATCCTCGATTAACGGAATCGGGGTAAAGTAAGCTGGTCCACTTAAAGTGGCTGATAAATCAGACAGCACACCCGCAGGTACGCATAAGCTCAATGCCTGTACCCAGGCCCCTGCTTCTGAATACGTCTCGTACAGAGGCGATCCAGCGAAGATGATCAATCCACAAGCCGGTGTAATTAAGACACCGTTTGCAAAAATGAATCCGATTTTCATAATCGGTGAGATTCTGTCCAACTTTTCCAGTGGAGGGAAGACAGATAACCACATGGCAAATGCCAATACTAAAATAACGGTGGTTATGATCGAGTGTGCCCATTCGTCCGATTTAGCAAAATCAAAGATAACCGGCATATGATACAGTGAAAATAGACCGTTGAATAGAATGAGGGAAAGAAGCGGTTTTGAAATGAAGCGTAACACTGAACCGAGTCCTTTTATTAAAAACAGTCGTTCCCAAATCCATGCTGGCAGTCCTTTGATGATTAAAATCGGAAACAGTAAGTAATACAAAGCCATCTGTCCCATATGAGCCGTAAACATGATATGGGCCAGCAGATCCATCGGGGATCCCTTTATGATATAAAGTAGAACTAAAGCCGAATAAAAGAACACGTGCTGTTTCTTACTCGGAGGTTCTTCCCCTGCAGGCTTCTTGATATGCGTAATATAAAAATACAGTCCGGCTAGCAGAACAATGAAAATCGCAAAATAGGGACTCCACATTGCACGGAACCCGAATATCTGCAACTCTAACCACATGTTATTCACCTCAAATTTTAAAGCTGACTCTTCTCTATTCTACCTTGTTTCGGATTGAAAAACGAGGTCTTCAGCACGAATGTTCAAAAATCGTTCATAACTAGCAACGGTTCGATCATCCCATTCAGCATTTAATTGTTTTCTCTAAAAAAAGACCGGGGTCGCCGGTCTTTTTCTAGTTACCACCAAATTAAAGTAGTGAACGTAATAATCGTCAATAAGGCAACCGCTGCGCCCCCATACATCATCAGGGCAGGCAGATCGTGACCTTTGTTCTTCATGTGCATGAAGTAGTAAAGCTGGAATGCAACCTGCACAATGGCAAGCATCAGTAACGTCGGAATAATAAAGAACGTGTTAACCTCGAACATTACCATTCCGAATGCTACAAATGTGAAGATGATCATCATGACAAAACTGATCACTTGGTGCTTCATTTCTTCACGGTGTTGTTTCCTCTCATACTCTTGTTGATGAACAGGTTTGGTGTTTGCCATTTGTTAACCCACCTTTCCCATGAGATAGACAACGGTAAAGATAAATACCCATACAACGTCAATGAAGTGCCAGTAAAGACTTGCGATATAGAACTTCGGTGCGTTGTAAAGGTTCAGTCCACGCTTCTGGTTACGGATCATCAGAGACGTAATCCATAATAAACCGAAGAGCACGTGACCACCGTGGAAGCCAACTAACGTATAGAAGGCTGAACCAAAGGCGGAAGATCGGAATGTGAAGCCGTATTCATGAATGTAGTGATAAAATTCATAAATTTCGAAGCCTAGGAATGCAAAACCAAGCAGCACCGTAATCCCAAGCCACATCTGCATCTTACTGAAATCGTGGTTCTTCATGTGGTACATCGCATACACACTTGTAAGAGAACTTGTAAGGAGAAGCATCGTCATAATAAAGACAAGCTCAAGACCGAACAGGTGCTCAGGAGTGTTCTCACCTTGCGTCGAGCCATTCAAAGCAAGATACGTACCGAACAAACTTGCAAATAGTACAGTTTCTCCCCCTAGGAAAAACCAGAATCCAAGGAATTTATTCTTACCTTCAAGGGTGGCTTTTTCCGGATCATGCGGAAGTTGTTTCGGATTTAGAACATCATCATGACTCATTATTTGCCAACCCCTTTCTTAATATCTCTTTCTAACTCTTCTTTATGAATGTGATGACCTAAATCATCTTTCAATGAACGAGTCAGCATTGAGCCGAGTGTGATGCCCATACCAACAAATACAGCAATCAGCCACGCACTGTCATCCACTTGATAAATGAATCCGAAACCTGCAATGAACAGGCCAAGTGACATGATAAACGGTAGAATAGAACCGTTCGGCATGTGAATGTCTCCCAGTGGTTCGGCTGCAGTCATTTCATTCTTACCATCCATTTTCTCTACCCACAACGGATCCAGACCACGTACAAGTGGCGTCTGAACAAAGTTGTAGTGTGGCGGTGGAGAAGGAATTGCCCATTCAAGGGTACGACCATTCCAAGGGTCTCTTCCACATTTAGGTTCTTTGTAAGCCGTGTAGATTACGTTAATCAGGAAGATGATGGTACCAATCGCCATCAGGAAGGCACCGATAGTACTGATCAAGTTACCTGTATTCAGTCCTTGACCGTCTAAGAATACCCAGTAACGACGTGGCATTCCCATAAGTCCAAGGAAATGCTGAATGAAGAACGTCAGGTGGAAACCGACAAAGAACGGCCAGAACGCCAGTTTACCAAGCTTTTCATTCAAAATCTTACCGAACATAACCGGCCACCAGTAATGCAGGCCAGCGAAGATACCAAATACAACTCCTCCAACAATTACGTAGTGGAAGTGACCGACAACGAAGTACGTATCATGGTACTGATAGTCGGCAGCCGCTGCTGCAAGCATAACACCTGTCATACCACCAATTGTAAATGAAGGAATAAAGGCCACGGACCATAGCATGGCTGAAGTCATACGGATTTGTCCGCCCCACATTGTAAACAGCCAGTTGAATATTTTAATACCAGTAGGAACGGCAATCGCCATCGTCGCTACCGCAAAGATTGAGTTTGCAATCGGGCCCATACCCACTGTGAACATGTGGTGTGCCCATACCATAAAGCCTAAGAAACCGATTAGAACGGTAGCGAAAACCATCGCGGAATAACCGAATAGTCGTTTCTTAGAGAATGTTGAGAAGATATCACTGAACGCACCGAATAACGGCAGGATCAGAATGTATACTTCTGGGTGACCGAAGATCCAGAATAAGTGTTCCCAGATGATAACGTTACCACCAAGTCCCACGTCAAAGAAAGCGGATCCAAACATACGGTCAAACATCATCAGGAACAGACCAACTGTAAGAGCTGGGAATGCGAATAGAATAAGCGCACTCACTACGAATGAAGACCAAGTGAATAATGGCATACGCATGTATGTCATTCCTGGTGCTCTCATGTTAACGATCGTTACAAGGAAGTTAATCCCGGCAATCAAGGTTCCTGCCCCGGATATTTGTAACCCCATGACATAATAGTCTACACCGTGTCCAGGCGATGTAGTGGATAATGGAGCATAGTTCGTCCAACCAGCATCAGGTGCTCCACCTGTAAACCATGAAACGTTCAGCATAACTCCCCCGAAGAAGAATAACCAGAACCCTAATGAGTTCAAGAATGGGAATGCAACGTCTCGTGCTCCGATTTGTAATGGAACTACGGCATTCATTAAAGCAAAGATCAACGGCATGGCCGCTAAGAATATCATGGTTGTACCGTGCATCGTAATCATTTCGTTATAAAGTCCAGCTGCCAGAAACTCATTGTCTGGTTTCATCAGCTGAATACGAATCAACATCGCTTCCAAACCACCGACCAGGAAGAAAAAACCGCCTGTGTACAAATAGAGTAGAGCAATCTTTTTGTGGTCCACAGTTGTTAAATAGTCCCATAAGGTAGCAAAGAAGCCACTTTTTTGCGCAGCTGCAGTACTCACGCTTTAACCTCCCTTTGTTCAAACCTTCTCATAAATCTTAATTTTCAGACTGTGTTGGTGCGTCTACACCCACATCACTGTGGTCGAGTTGCAACAGATATTCAGCAATTTTTTCAGCTTGATCTCTTTTTTCTTCTTTTGTAAGATCTGCGAATTGCTCCCCTTCAAATACAGCAGGCATTTTGTTACCCGGCTTGTATTCGTCAGGATTCAGAATCCAGTCTGTCAAATTCTCTTGTGTAGGATCCAGGATCCCAGCGATACGTTCGCGGTTTGCGAAGTTCGACAAGTTCGGTCCTACGCCCATTGGAGCATTACCGATTGCGTGACAGGACATACAGTTATTGTTAAATAGATCCTGTCCCTCTTGGGCTGTGCTTGTTTCTGGTTCTGCCTCTGGGTCTATGTTACGTAAATCTTCTTTAAATTGCTCAAACTTCTCTGGACTGACCGCAATCACACGGAAATCCATCAAAGAGTGAGAAGGACCACAAAGTTCAGTACAGTGCCCCCAGTAAACGCCTTCTTCATAGGCTTCTAAGTACATGGTATTGATATTTTCCCCAGGGTTCGTATCCATCTTACCTGCGATGGACGGCAGCCAGAACGAGTGAATCACATCTGTCGCTTTCATGTCTAAATAAACTCTTTCTCCTACTGGAATATAGAGCTCCTGACTTGTCGATACCTCTTCACCTTGATAATTGAAATGCCACCAATACTGGTTACCCGTTACTTCAACGGTCAGCACCCCATCATCACCTTGCGTCGACTGGTCAGCTAAATCGAATGTTGCTTGTACAGTCGGTACGGCAAGGACTAACAGAAGGATAATCGGAATAACTGTCCAAATTATCTCTAATGTTTTGTTTCCTTCAACCTGCTTCGGGACTACGTCCTCATCACCTTTTTTCTGGCGATAGCGAATCAGGACAAAGGCATAGATTGCCATAACAATAATGAAGACAAAGATCATTATTGCAATACTGATCATCATTAGATCAAATATTAAGTCCGCCCCATAGCCCTTGGGCCTTAAGGCACTCAAATTCTCTTGACCACAGCCTGATAAGATCAAGGCTAGAGTACCAAATAAAAATAAGGAACGGAATTTTCCCATCCAACCTCTCATGAGTGATACCTCTCTTTCTCTTATATCTTTATTTATTAGGAACTAGTTCACGTTTCCGTGAACTAGTACTCTAAAAAGGTAAGGGTAGCGTTACGATTACCATAGCGAAGAACATGATGGTCAAATAGTTCAATGAGAATATGAACATCCATGTCGCCCATTTGTAATCATCCTTCATGAAGAAACCAGCTATCCCTAATATGAGCCAGCCGAAGGATAAAATAAACGCAATTGTGAGAAAAACATTTCCTAGTGAGGCTAAATAAATCGGTAATGGAAGAAGGCAGGCAACATAAATCACAATCTGTCGTTTCGTCATAGCAAAGCCATGCACGACAGGAAGCATTGGGATTCCTGCAGCTTGATACTCTTCTTTTTTCTTAATAGCCAGGGCTAAAAAGTGTGGTGTCTGCCAAATAAACATCATTAAGAACAGAATAAAGGCCTCTAGTTGAAGTCCAGGGTCCACGGCTGACCAGCCGATCAGTGGTGGAACAGCACCGGAGAAGCTTCCGACTACTGTATTAATTGTGTACCTTCTCTTAGACCACATCGTGTAAAGGACGACGTAAACAAACCATCCGAACGCTCCCCAGAGAGCGGCTTCAACGGTTGTCAGCATCAAAATCAGGAAACCTGCGATCGATACGCTGATTCCAAGCGCCTTCACGAATGTCAAGGACATTGTGCCGGTTACCGTAGGTCTGTTTTGCGTACGAGACATGATCGGATCAATGTCACGGTCATACCAGTTATTTATGATACAGCCTCCTGCGATAACGAAAGCGGTTCCGAGCATTGTAAGCACAAAGGAACCCCAATGATCCGTGAAAGCTGAACCAGTAAAGTATAACGCAAGCCAAAATCCTGCGAAGGTTGTAATTAAGTTGGAATTGATAATCCCCACTTTGATCAGACTTTTAATATCAGCTAACAATGAGGACTCACGGACGGTCGATTGACCCATTAAATCCGCGGAAGCAGACTCTATTGTTCTTGGGTTATCCATCGTAATATCTTCCTCCTTCTACCTCTCTGACAAACCTGCTGGAGGTCATCTAATGTCAGTCGAGGGTCGTTTCAAGTTCAGGCACAACAACGCACCGCTTCCTCGAAACATCAAAATTATTGTATCATGGAATCTTACATCTATCTATTTTAACTCAAGAATTTTATTTATTTGTGACAACTTTGTGAAGCCTATACTTGCCTATTATCCACCATTTCAGGTCGTTTTAACAGGTTTTTTGGTGATTTCTTTATCGTCCTCTTATTTAGGCACACCTCTACAGTTCTAGCAGAGGGGGGGAGACTTTGCAACCTTTTCTGTTGATACAATGAATAAATGCTTGTGAAATGGTATGATATGGTTCGTTGTACTAAAATAAAGGAGATCAATCTATGAAGTTGTTAAAGTCACTGGCCATCCTCTCTACCGTTGGTATGTTGCTCGTACTGCTGGGTGGAGCACTCGTTACCAAAACAGAATCAGGAATGGGATGCGGAAACAGTTGGCCGCTCTGCCACGGTGAACTCGTCCCCTCTAATATCGACATGGAAATGATCATTGAACTCAGTCACCGGGTCATCTCCGGCTCTGTCGGGCTGTTGGTCCTTGCTCTGTCTGTTCTATCATGGAAGAAAATCGGAGACATACGTGAAGTGAAATTTTTAGCGTTCCTCGCCTTTTTCTTTTTACTGGCACAGGGTCTAATCGGGGCAGCTGCTGTGAAGTGGGGGCAATCTGATTTCGTGCTTGCGATGCATTTCGGAATATCGCTTGTCTCTTTTTCTGCTGTATTGTTACTCTCATTGATCATATTTGAGATCGACCGAAAGTTCGAGGCGGATTCGTTATCTATCAGGAAATCATTCCGTCACCTTCTTTACGGTCTAGCGACATACACACTTATCGTCGTCTACACAGGTGCTCTTGTCCGTCATACATACTCAAGCATGGCATGCAGCGACTGGCCATTCTGCGTCAACGACTCCCCTTTAGATGTGTCGTCATACGGATTATACCAGTGGATTCAAATGGGGCACCGATTACTGGCAGCAGGGGTGGTCATTTGGACGATCATCATGTTCATCAAAGCCTTACAAGATTATAAAGAAAGTAATCTGATGAAAAAGGGTTGGCTGATTGCCGTCATTCTCATGGCCGCTCAAGTCATGCTCGGCGCACTTGTCATTGCTACCTACGTACACCTGACATTTGCTTTACTGCACGCACTTGTCATTTCTCTTTATGTCGGTTTACTCTCCTATTTCATCCTTCTTTCGTTAAGAAGCAGAGGGAACCCTGATTAAATCCAAACATAAAAAAGCCAGGGCGGCTGCCCTGGCTTTTTCATAAAGTTCTTATTCGAATTCGATGAGTAGATCACCGACGTGAATGGCTTCATTATTTCCCACATAAATATCTTTAATCACGCCATCAAATGGAGCCTGAACCGTCGTTTCCATCTTCATCGCTTCGGTGATCATGAGATGATCACCTTTGCTCACTTTTTCACCTTTGGAAGAAATCACTTTAATGACTGTCCCAGGCATCGTGGCACCGATGTGCTTCTCATTCGCTTTATCCGCTTTAGGTCTCTGCTGCACGGCCGCCTTCACGTTTTCATCACGGATCACGACTTCACGTGACTGACCATTCAACTCAAAATAAATCGTCCTAGTTCCGTCGACTTGCGCTTCTCCAACAGACACTAGCTTCACAATAAGCGTTTTCCCCTGCTCGATCTCAACTTCGATTTCTTCTCCGAGCCTCATGCCATAGAAGAAGGTCGGCGTGTCGAGAACCGACATATCACCGTATTGCTCAGTGAACTTCTGATAGTCCATGAACACTTTTGGATAAAGGGCATAACTGATCATGTCAAAACTTGTAACAGGTCTGTTCAACTTATGGAAAAGTGTCTCTTTCAAATCTTTGAAATCAACAGGGTCCAGCAGTTCACCAGGTCTCACTTGAAGGGGTTCCCGACCTTTCAGAATGATCTGCTGCAATTCGGAAGGGAATCCGCCGTAAGGCTTACCTAAATACCCTTGGAACAACTGAATGACACTATCAGGAAAGTCCATGGATTGACCCTGCTCGTAAATATCATCTTCTGTCAAATCGTTCTGTACCATGAACAGAGCCATGTCCCCTACCACTTTCGAAGAAGGCGTAACTTTGACAAGATCACCGAACATATCATTTACACGGCGGTACATCGTTTTCACTTCGCTAAAGCGGTCGCCGAGACCTACTGCTTTAGCTTGCTGCTGTAGGTTACTATACTGACCTCCAGGCATTTCGTGGTGGTAAACCTCTGTGTGAGGCGCCCTCATACCGCTTTCGAAATCTTGATAAAAGTTACGTGTATCCTCCCAGTAATGTCCGAGCTGCTCATAAGCATCAATGTCTATGTTCGGCTTCCGTTCGCTGCCTTCAAGGGCGTAGTAAAGGCTGTTAGCACTAGGCTGGGAAGTGAGGCCAGCCATTGAGCCGGTCGCAACGTCAACGATGTCAACCCCTGCTTCCACAGCTCTTGCATAAGTAAGGATTCCATTTCCACTTGTATCGTGTGTATGCAGGTGAATGGGAATCTCCACGGTTTCTTTCAAGGCTGTTATGAGTTGGTAAGCCGCTTCTGGTTTCAAGAGACCTGCCATATCTTTAATACCAAGAATATGAGCTCCAGCATCTTCCAATTCTTTAGCTAAATTCTTATAATACTCTAGGTCATACTTAGGACGTGTTGGGTCCAGTATGTCTCCTGTATAACACATCGCCGCCTCCGCTACTTTGCCATTTTCACGAACCGCTTCGATCGTAAGTTTCATCCCTTCCACCCAGTTCAGACTGTCGAAGATGCGAAACACGTCAATTCCCGCATTCGCACTCTTTTCTACAAATTCTCGAATCAAGTTATCCGGGTAGTTCTTGTATCCTACCGCATTGGAAGCTCTCAGCAGCATTTGGAACAAAACATTAGGTGCTTTTTCTCGCATCTTCAATAACCTTGACCAAGGATCCTCATTTAGGAAGCGGTACGAAACATCGAATGTCGCGCCTCCCCACATTTCAAATGAGAATAAATCAGGAAGAAGACGGGCAGTAGGCTCCGCAATCGCCTCCAAGTCTTTCGTACGAACCCTTGTTGCGAGAAGGGATTGGTGTGCATCTCGGAACGTTGTGTCGGTCAGTAGGACTTCCGGGCGCTTCTTAACCCAGTCTGCAAGGCCATCTGGACCGAGCTCATCTAAAATCTGCTTTGTCCCGTCCGGCATCGGCTCAGAATATTTAACATAAGGAACTCTCGGTTTATTGAAGGTGGGTTTATTTCGGTTCCCATAGCCTTCAAACCCGTTAATTGTACGATCAGCAATGTAGGTCAACATCTTCGTGCCACGGTCTTTGCGTTTAGGGAAGACGAACAATTCCGGTGAACGATCAATAAACGTCGTATCATATTCTCCGTTCAGGAACTGCTTATGCTGTACAACATTTTCAAGGAAGGGAATATTCGTCTTAATTCCGCGAATACGAAATTCTTTAAGGTTACGAACCATCTTGTGAGCCGCTTGATCGAAACTCAAGGCCCATGTAGACAATTTGACAAGTAAGGAGTCGTAATAGGGTGAAATGACAGCGCCTTGGAACCCGTTTCCTGCATCCAGTCGCACACCAAAGCCTCCACCAGAACGGTAGGCCATAATTTTACCCGTGTCTGGCATAAAGTTATTGAGCGGATCCTCTGTCGTTACCCGTGATTGAATGGCATAACCATGTGTCCTGATGTCTTCCTGCTTAGGAATCGCAATCTCTTTAGAGTGAAGCGCATGCCCTTCTGCGACTTTGATTTGTGTCTGTACGATATCGACGCCTGTAATCATTTCGGTAATGGTATGCTCAACTTGAACACGTGGGTTTACCTCAATGAAATAAAACTCTTGACCTGTCACGAGGAATTCAACTGTACCCGCATTGATATAGTTCACGTTGTTCATCAGTTTTACCGCTGCTTCGCAAATGCGTTCGCGGAGACTGTCGTCCAGTGCTACGCTCGGGGCAACTTCAACGACCTTCTGGTGCCTCCTCTGAACAGAACAATCGCGCTCATAAAGGTGAACGAGGTTCCCGTCACGATCCCCAATGATTTGCACCTCTATGTGCTTCGGCTGCTCAATCAGCTTCTCCACATAGACTTCGTCACTACCAAATGCAGCGCGTGCTTCAGAACGGGCGCGGTCATAGGCCTCTTCCAGGGATTCACTGTTACGTACGACACGCATCCCACGGCCACCGCCACCCATTGCTGCTTTTATCATGAGCGGGTAGCCATTGTTTTGAGCGAAACGTCTCACCTCTTCAAGACCACTAACCGGTCCGTCACTCCCAGGGATGACCGGAATGTCAGCTGCGATGGCCTGTTCTCTTGCTTTCACCTTATCTCCGAACATATGCAGTTGTTCACTGTTCGGTCCGATAAAGATAAGTCCTTCCTCTTCACATCGCTCAGCAAAGTGGATATTCTCTGAAAGAAACCCGTACCCAGGGTGAATCGCATCAACGCCTACGCTTTTTGCAATTTCAATAATGCCTTCAATATCCAGGTAAGCATCAATCGGCTTCTTCCCTTCACCTACTAAATATGCTTCATCTGCCTTGTAGCGGTGATAGGATCCCGTGTCTTCTTGTGAGTAGACCGCCACGGTACGAATATTCAACTCTGTACACGCTCTGAACACACGGATCGCAATTTCTCCGCGGTTTGCAACAAGCACCTTGTCAATCTTCTTCAATTCTGCCATGATCTCACTCCTCGATTTGTCGTCGCTTCCTTGTCTTCATTTACAACATGCACTTCTTCTTCATCTTTCTCTTGTTCTTTCTGTTTTACATGTCTTGCTATATTGTTTAAAATCCCGACCGCTATCATTAAAATAACGAGCGATGATCCACCATAACTAACGAAAGGAAGTGTGACCCCTGTAATCGGGAGAATGCCGCTCATAGCCCCCAGGTTAATAAAAGCCTGAATACCGATCATAGACGATATACCAATAGCCATTAAAGACCCGAACGCATCCCGGCATTTGGATGATATGTAGAACCCTCTAAGGACGATTAAAGCGAGAAGTCCTATCGTTATGCCCACACCTATAAAGCCTAATTCTTCAGCGATAACCGCCATAATGAAGTCTGTATGAGGGTGAGGCAGGTATCCGAGCTTCTGAACACCCTGCCCAAGCCCTTCTCCAACGATTCCTCCCGTTCCAATAGCTACATAGGATTGGATCAAGTGATACCCATCATCATCAGGAGACTCGAAAGGTTGATAAGCACCGGAAAATCGATTCAAGCGTTCATCCGTTGCCATCTGAGAGGCACCGAGCACAATCACAATCAATGTCGCTGCGACAAGCAGCAGGATGTGCTTCCATTTAATAC
The DNA here is from genome assembly GCF_020171725.1 of Halobacillus litoralis. Lineage (GTDB taxonomy): Bacteria > Bacillota > Bacilli > Bacillales > Halobacillaceae > Halobacillus > Halobacillus litoralis_F. The sequence goes on from NZ_JAIVAJ010000001.1 coordinate 418,003, forward strand.
CCGAGCTCATAATAATCAAACTTGCAATCAAACCGATAACGGCAGCGGAACCGATGTCAGGCTGCATTATAATTAAACCGAGTATCAGAATGGTTAAAACCAACGGCGGTATGACCGCTTTACCGAAATCACTAATATATTTCTGCTTCTTCGCATATACCGAAGATAAGTATATAATCAATCCGACTTTTACAAACTCAGCCGGCTGAAAGTTCATAAACCCTAAGTTATACCAGGAAACCGCGTTGTTCACATTCGTCCCGAACACAAATAAAAATCCGAGAGATAACAACATGAAGATCACAATCGATTTCGTTAACCTCTGCCAGAACCGGTAAGGGATGGCGGAGAACACAAACATCATAATCAATCCTACTGCCAGCCACTGAATCTGTTTAATAAGAAAATGGTCGCTCTCAAGCCCCCAGACCATCGGCCCGAATACCATACTGGCACTATAAATCATAATTGTTCCGAACGCCGCAAGCGCAATAGGGGCAAATAGTAAACTGAAGTCATATGTCTTTAATTGTCGTATCATCGGTATTCACCCTACTTTTTCATATTTTCATAGACAAATGTCCTATAGCTCTCAAGATACAAAAAAACTCAAATTACAACAGGAGACGTCGCAATTTGAGTAAGTCTATCATGATTTCTGAGCAGCCTCATGTAAGACGTTTAGTTGTTTTTCTAAGTTATCAAGAAGTTCCTTGCCTTCTTCCTCACTGATGAGATTCAAACGTACGGCAAAATGAATCTCACGGGATAACCCGAACATCTGTGTATCTAAAACTTCTTCATAAAGTGGACACTGAGGCATGGTCAAGTTGTCCATCTGAACTTTAATCAATCGTAAAATTTTGTCAGCGTCAGCTTTTAGAAGGGCATAGGCCTTTTCTCGATGATCCACAGCCACATCAGATAACATCAAAATCCCCTCCATTTACAATCTATCTCTTTTCATATTATCGTCTGGAGCGAAAAAATGCAACAAACGTTAGAGGATTCGATTAAAAAATTGACAAGTCGTACCGGTTAGACAAGAGCTCCAATAATTTGAGTCCTACGACGCTGTTTCCCTTATCATCGAGGCTCGGTCCATAGACCGCAATTCCTCCGAAATCGTTCAAGGATGCAAGGACCGATCCGGACACCCCACTCTTTGCCGGGATTCCAACTTTTATGGCGAATGATCCAGAGGCATCGTACATCCCACACGTAACCATGAAAGTTTTGCAAATTCGGGCAAGGTGCTTTGGAATAATCCGTCGCCCTGACTCCAAATCACGGCCTCCATTCGCAAGTAATGCACCGATGCGCGCAAGCTGACAGACGTTCAGCTCAATGGCACATTGTTTCGTATAAGCATCCAACGCCTCTTCCACACTTCCAGTCACAATTCTGTGCTGCTTCATATAAAAAAGAAGCGAACGATTCAGGAATGAAGTCTCAAACTCGGACGATGCGACTTCCTCATTGTATCGAATGGAATGGTCATCCGTTAGATCGTGGACAAAGCTGAGGAGCCTCCCGACCTTCTCATCCGGCGTATCACCATGAATCATGTTCGTGACAGCGAGCGCTCCGGCATTAATCATTGGATTCAACGGTTTACCTGGTGTTTTCTCAAGCCGGTAAATGGAATGAAACGGATCTCCCGTCGGCTCCATGCCGACACGTTCGAATACATACTCCTCGCCATTGTCCATCAGAGCAAGTGCGAGCGCAATCACTTTCGAGATACTCTGCAACGTGAAGGTCGCTTCTGTGTATCCTGCTTCTACCGATTCTCCATTTACATAATGAATGGCAACCGCCAGTTCTTCCGGGTTTTGTCTTGAGAGAGCCGGAATATAGTTGGCAACTTGACCGTCGTGAGCATACGGTCGTACATTCTCAAGCCAGTCTTCTAATATGTTTTGTGTAATATCCTTTTTCAAAAGCTTCGCCTCCTTGTAATGAAATCGAATTCATTTTTTGCTATCATGGAAGGGGTTGATCATAATTGGAAAGGTGGCTCCACCATGATTGTACAAATCGCCGGAAACGTAAATTTCCCGATTACATTAGATCCGACCGTCTGGATATTCGACGATCGAAAAGTTACATTTAAAGAAGTCTTTGAACCAGAAAGTGTAGAAACATCTGCAGAAGAGGAAGACGAATTGAAGCGCCAATCGTTACGCTTCGATCGTGAAGTCTATCAACAGAAGCTCAATCCTCCTGTCAATAAAAGCATTAACCGTTACGAGAAACAGCGCATCGTGAACGGAACATTCCTTATGCCAATTAAGCCGTTCCTTCATACGAGCGAGCCAAAGAACGACGTCACAAAAGCAAAACTCGTTTCTGATGAAGGAGAACATATTGTTGATGCTGACCAACTAGCTGACTCATACTTATTATTTGCTGAAGACGGGAAACCACTTAAAGAAGATGGACCCGTACATGTATACTTCAACGATGGGTCAAATCGTAAAGAACCCATCAAAGGAATCAAACGCATTGAATTACAATAAACCCTGCAAGGGACAGCCATTATCCGGCTGTCCTTTTTACATATTATGACCACCGCATGCACACACTATGAGCACGAATCAAACGCCAAAAAAGGCAAATAAGAAAAGTGGTGCAACCGATGAGAATAATGGTAATCCTGACAGGGCTATTGCTTCTTGCAGCCTGTCAGAATAATGAAGAATCGTTGCTTAGGGAACGGCAGGCCGACTCCGACTTGAAATACGTTACAGATTCTGACCCTGTTAAACGAGAGACATTATCCAATCAACAAGTTGCGAAAAGGCTCGCTCAAACCGCTGTAGAAGTACCTGATGTACACGATGCAACAGCGGTGGTCCTAGGTAAATATGTCGCTGTCGGTATCGATGTGGACAAGGACTTGGACCGTTCAAGAGTAGGCGTCATTAAATTTTCTGTTGCGGAGGCCTTGAAGCATGACCCTTACGGCAAGCAAGCGGTAGTCGTTGCTGATGCTGATGGATTCGAACGCATTCGGGGGCTCGGACGAAAGATTGCTGAAGGACACCCTGTCCAGGCAGTGACCGAGGAATTAAGTCAAATCGTCGGTCGTTATATGCCGGAAGGTCCAATCAACGAACGTTCCCAATCGGAATCGAATGAACAATCCATTCCTAAGAAAGACCAAGAAAAACTTCACAAGATTGAAGAAAATCAGTCCAAAGACAGATGATAAAAAACAGCTAAATCCAAATTGGATTTAGCTGTTGCTTTTTTCAAGAATTTCTCTTTCCTTCTCCGTCAATTCATTATAGTACTGAACACCGAATTGAGATCCCTCAGATACCATGTCTGCATTATCCAGATTCGATACTTCAGGTTTTCCAGCCTCTTCTACAGGCATATCTGCTTTCGTGTTCAAGCTGTCCTGCAGACTCTTGGCTTTGTCGACGACTTTTCCTCTCTTCTCTTCATCTTTCATAAAATAGGCAATTGCGCCACCCGCAACCGCACCAACAGCAGTAACTAACCAACGTTTTCTCAAAATCATCACCCTTTCCTAAAAACTTCTATACTCATGTTTCCCGCTCCGATATGAAATGAAACGTGGAAACTTCATCTAATTTCAAGAGTTTGAAAAATGTGTTATACTGTTACATAAATGATTGTATAACATTGAGGTGAAAGTCATGCGCGTTCAATGTGTCATCTGTGATACTATCGAAAAAATAGACAGCTATTGCTTACAGGCTAAGCGTCTTCGAAACAGACGCATCAATACGTTCATGTGCGGGACATGCCATGAGCGAATTGCAGAAAATACCAAAAAACGTCTAGATTCAGGACAATTCAAGTTCCACCGTGAACGAAAAAAAGAAAAACATTTACCGTAAAGAAAGGGCAGCAACCGCTGCCCTTTTTCTGTACTCTCAGATTGTGAGCAGCTTTCATCAATGTTCACCGAAACAAAAAAAGCTCTGCTGGCTAAAACAGCAAAGCTCTTTTCTCATGATTGTTGACTTTCTCGTCCGCTCCGTTCTCTGTGTAAGCGTAAGCGGTATATTCCTAGTATCACTGCCGCAACAGCAATACTCTCTGGAAGCGGTAAATTCAACCCTAATATCAAGGTTAACAAAAATGTACCGATAATCAAGACGGAATACACGACGACCGCCTTTAACATAGGTAGTTTACGCGCAAAACCGAGTTTGAATGTGATAATCGTCAATACGACAGTAGTCAAATATAATAACATGAATGAACGAAACAGGATGGCTACCTCGTCTTCGTTATTCAAATTCACTTCACTCCCGAGACCACGGAAGAAGAAGTCCGCTACAGGCCATAAATCGGTTGGCACTGGCAATGTGGACATATCCTGCATGACGCTCCTCCTTACAAATACCTCTCCCCATATCATACAAGATAATAGGAAAAGAAACCACCCATGGAGGGATTTTCATATTTCCTGTAACTTCGATATAATGCAAGTAGAATAGAGGTGATCATGATGAAGTACACGCCAGTACGTATGGCATTCTTAGCTTTTCTTGTTATATTCTCATTCATACTTTGCGCATTCGCTCTCGGACAGGAAGTGTTCTGGCTGGCCGGCGCATTATTTTTACTAGGATTCGTGTTTATGGGATATGGTCTGAAATTGAAGCGCTCCGCTACTCAATCAGCCTAACCTCCGTAAGAGAAAAAGCGGCCGTTTATGAACGGTCGCTTTTTGCTTTCAAGTTTACATATTCATCAGCTATTTCATTGTGTATGTTGGTCCGGCTGGCGAGTACTGTTGACTTCTCCAACAGGTTTAGTGGTTCCTTGTTCGCTTGAGTCACGAGACCTCCGACTTCATGAACCAGAATGGCTCCTCCAGCAAAATCCCATGGCATGAGCGTCATCGTCAAGTACCCGTCCAGAATCCCCTCAGCAACAAAGGCAAACTCAAGAGCAGCTGAACCATACGTTCTTGTACTTCTTAAGGTTTTCACCAATTCATGCACGCCTTGATGTTCAATATGAGGATTCTCAGGTAACATCCATGTTGTGTTCAACGCCAATATCGATTGGTTTAACGGACGTTGTTGGTTTAATGAAGGAAGTTTCACGTCATTTTTGTAAGCTCCTTCGCCCCGCTTAGCCGAATAGAGCGTATCTTCCATGACGTTGTAAATAAGTCCGATTTCACCGATTCCATCTACATAGATACCGATGGATATGGCAAAATTGCGTTTCTGGTGTACAAAGTTCATTGTCCCATCAATCGGATCTACAATCCAGATAGTCCCGTCCAGATTCTCCAGTTCATCCCCGAACCCTTCTTCGCCTAGTAAATAATGTTCCGGATAGGTTGTCTTGATTTTATCAGCAAAAAACTGCTCGGTCCGCTGATCCATTTCCGTAACGAGGTCATTCGGGTTCGACTTCGTTTCAATTGAACGTGGAGCATCGATGTTTTCGCGGATGTATTCCCCTGCTTCCAATATCCAAGATGCTGCCTGATCATAGATTTCATTTCTCAACTGATTATCCATCGACGACTTCTCCTTTTTTTCAACTTACTTTACATCGTATCAAAACCTGCTTAAAAAAGACAAAAAAACACGAGCAACTTTATTGTTACTCGTGTTTAAACCGACCATTCAATTAATTGCTTACGTAATGCCGAGAGCTTTCGTTTTGCTTTCATCATCTGAGCCTGGTCCCCAGCAAGCATGGCATCGTGTAAGGTCACTAATTCGTAATCGATTTCCATACGGATCACCGGGAGCTTCTCTTCTGCTTCTCGTTTACGTAAAGCTTCCATGACATGTTTCATGGTCAATCCCTCCCTTTCAAATCCTTACTGTATATATATGTGTTCTACGCGGCAAAAGTTTCTATAAGATTACTTATATTTAACCCAATTTGTAAACGTTCAAACGCAGAGAACACATTGCTTATACAGCTTTTTATTATGTGGTAGAATAAGGCGGAATAAAGGAGTTGATGTTATGACAACATTTGATGGATTCACACAGAAGGATTTCGACGTATTCACCATTCCAGGACTTGAAAATAGAATGGAATCACTGCGCGGTCAGATTTCACCTAAGCTTGAAGCCATTGCTACGGACCTTGCTCCTGATGTGACAGCTATGACAGGAGATGAAATGTTCGTCCACGTAGCCAGACACGCAAGGCGCAAAACCAACCCACCAAACGATACATGGGCAGCTCTAGCCTCTAACAAACGAGGCTACAAAAAACTCCCCCATTTTCAAGTCGGGTTGTGGGAAACCCATGTCTTTATTTGGTTCGCTGTCATTTATGAAAGCCCCATTAAACAAGAATTCGCAAAGGCGTTGAAAAACAACAAAGAGGATATTCTGAAACAAGTGCCCGATCATTATTCATGGTCGATTGATCACACCAAGCCTGATGCCATTCCACACAAGGAAGTAAAAGACGGAAAGTTCACCTCCATGATGGACCGGTTGGAAACGGTCCAAAAGGCAGAAATCCTCTGCGGACAAACCATCTCAAGAGATGATGCAAGGTTGAAGGACCCGGATGCGTTTCTCGATTTATGTAAAGAGACTTTCCAAACGCTTGAACCGCTTTACCGATTGACGAAAACCGTTTAGATCGAACAAGAAAAAGGACGAGCGATATGCCCGTCCTTTTTCTTGATTCATCGTTTATTTAAGACATTTTCACCTTATCTCCGGGACTGCTTTCTTTAGCCTTCTTTATCGTCCGATAGCTTGAATAACCGGACTCTTTTTCAAATTGACTAGTCAGCTTTTTCTCCTCACTTTTAGAAGGAACAATCTGCTTGAATCTCGTGTAAGCAATCATGAGATCGTCACGATTGACCCCTTTCTCATACGCCTGCTCGACTAAATTGTAAAAGTTTACTACGTCGATTATTTCTTCCTTAGACCAATATTGTTCATCAATCGGGTAAGAGTAGCTCATTTAAACGCCTCCTTATGTATCATTATGACCAACGGGTGCGGATCTGTTCCGCTTCCATCAGCATTCTCTTAAAAAGGTCTTCTACAGTAGGGATATCCTTTATTCTCGATGCGACCTGCCCAGCCCATCCAAACCCTTCCGATTGCCTGCCGTCGTGGATAAAGGCCTTATTCGCCTCACCGCTGATATAATCTTTCAACCCATCATAACCCGCTTCCTCTTTCTCAAGATCCAGGATTCGCTCTGTCCATTCATTCGTCAAGGCTCTTGCGGGAGAGTTCAAACTCCTTTTGATGACGGAAGTAGAAGATTCGTCCGCTTGAATTAATGCTTCCTTATACAGCTGATGCGCATGCCTGCATTCTTGCGTGGCGATGAACCTTGTCCCCATCTCGATGCCTTCTGCTCCTAAAGAAAGAGCCGCCATCAACCCTTTCCCATCCCCGATGCCTCCAGAAGCAATGACGGGGATATCGACAGCATCCACCACTTGCGGTGTTAAGACAAACGTACCGATATCATATCGCCCAAGGTGACCACCGCCTTCGTGGCCTACGACCATCACAGCATCCGCTCCGAGCTCTTCCGCCTTTTCAGCCTGCCGCCTTGCCGCTACAAGGACCAATGTTTTAATCCCCCTGCCCTTTACCTTCTGAAGGACTGGTTTCGGATTGCCACCCGTCACACTGATTACGGGTACTTGTTCATCGATTGCCACTTGAACCATTTCTTCGAATGGACGACCGTGCTGGCCGATGGCATAGTTCACTCCAAAAGGTCTTGAGGTCAGCTGACGGACCTTCTGGATCTCAGATCGCAGCTCCTGTGGTCCACTTGTGCTCATCGCAGTAATCTGTCCAAGTCCCCCCGCATTCGACACGGCTGCAGCCAGGTCGGAATAGGCCAGATGAGCGAGTCCTCCTTGAATAATAGGATACGAAATACCAAGTAATCGAGTAACTTTTGTCTCCCAATCCATAGAATCCCTCCCTTACTGATTAGTTTATCACGATACGATTCATTATCGGTACTTATAGCCACTTAGCCCGTTTACAAAAATAACTAGCCAGTGGGTGAGGACTCTGCTATAATTCATTTGCTTTCTATCTTGATTTGAGGTGTTGAAACAAAATGAACCAGAACAACACACCCCTGTTCACGGGGTTGAAAAAACATGCATCCAAAAACCCAGTCCAATTTCACATTCCCGGCCACAAAAAAGGGAAAGGAATGGACCAGGAATTTCGTGAATTTATCGGTGAATCGGCTCTATCCATAGACTTGATCAATATAGAACCACTAGATGACCTCCACCATCCTGGAGGAATGATCAAAGAAGCGCAAGCATTAGCTGCTGAAGCTTTTGGATCTGACTATACCTTTTTCTCTGTTCAAGGAACATCAGGTGCAATCATGACGATGATTATGAGCGTCTGTCAGCCTGGTGACAAAATCATCGTTCCAAGAAATGTCCATAAATCAATTACCACCGCCATTATTTTTTCCGGAGCGAAGCCTGTCTTCATTCATCCTGAACTTGATGAGCGTCTTGGCATATCGCACGGGATTACACCGAACGCTGTACAAAAAGCTTGTGAAGCACACCCTGACGCAAAAGGAGTGCTCGTCATAAACCCGACCTATTTCGGAATTACAGCTGACCTAGCCCACATCGTTGAAATTGCTCATTCTTTTGATATCCCTGTCTTAGTGGACGAAGCACATGGTGTGCACATCCACTTCCATGATCAACTGCCCCTTTCTGCGATGCAGGCAGGCGCAGACCTTGCGGCGACGAGCGTTCATAAATTGGGAGGCTCTATGACCCAGAGTTCCGTCCTGAATCTTCGCGAGGGGCTTGTCTCTCACGAACGTGTTCAGACGATCTTATCGATGTTGACGACAACCTCTACGTCGTACATCCTGCTCGCTTCTCTAGACACAGCCCGCCGCCACCTTGCTGTGAAAGGAAAAGAGCTTCTCGACACCTGCCTGAAACTTGCGTATGAGGCGCGCGATAAAATTAATGAGATCCCTCATCTGTACTGCCCTGGAGAAGAACTCTTGGGAAGTGATGCAACGTTCGGATATGATCCGACGAAATTGATCATTTCTGTCAAAAACCTCGGCATTACAGGCTATGATGCGGAAGTGTGGCTGCGGAAGCACTATAACATCGAAGTCGAGCTTTCCGACTTATATAATCTACTCTGTATTGTGACGCCAGGTGACAGTGAAAACGAAATCGAACTTCTCCTCCAGGCGTTACGCGCCCTTTCAGAAGCGTCTACGCCAACCTATGAAGACAAAGAGGTTACGGTTCAAGTGCCTGAGATCCCTGTTCTTTCCCTGACGCCGAGAGACGCCTTCTATGCTTCGACAGAGGTCATCCCTTTGAAAGAAGCTGTAGGCAGGATCAGCGCCGAATTCGTTATGGTCTATCCGCCAGGCATTCCTATTTTCATTCCAGGCGAAATCATTACCGAAGAGAATATCACCTACATCGACCAGAATATTGAGGCAGGTCTACCTGTCCAAGGACCTGAAGATGACACACTTGAAACGATTCATGTCATACGTGAACAAAAAGCTTTCCAATAATAAAAGCCCGCTGCGGATAAGCAGCGGGCTTTTTCGTTATTCAGCTTCAACTGTATGGCATGTTGGACATGTACTGTAAAGAGTAGAAACCTTCTCGTTCTCGTAGTGCTCAATCACCTTTTGACAGTCTTGACAAACGATTGTACCCATTACATCCACTCCCCTTTAGTGTAATCGCTTTCAATATATCTTCATTTTAATAGGTCACATTCACAAAAGCAAGCCTAAAAGTATAACTTTTTTAAAAATGTGTCATACTATTAATTTAACTCGATGCATATATGCATGCACCGCTATTTTAGAACACGAAGGTCGCAGAAAGAAAGAATGAAAGAATGAAAGAATGAAAAAACCCCGGAAAGAGCAGCCATTTAGCTGCCCCCTCCGGGGTTTGAGAAGATTCATTCCATAACATTTATGGAGTTTGGATCAATGCCGGGTCCAAGAGCTCATAGTCTTTATTGCGCAGCCCTTCAACGATTTGGGTTAACCCGTTGTATGTCCATTCACGGTCGTGCATCAATAAATTGGCACCATGGTTTAAGAGCTCTGTGTTCACCATGATATCCGCAATCGCATCGGCACTCATGTATTCCTCATTCCAGTCGTACCCATACGTCCAGTTCATGACTAGCATGCCTTCTTCTTTAGCCAGCTGCTTCGAGTAATCTGTATTCTGTCCGAAAGGTGCACGGAAGAATTTCGGACGCTCTCCGATTACTTTTTCAATTTGATCGTTCAGTCCGACGATTTCCTGCTTCTGCTGTTCCTCAGTCAAATCAGGTAGTGAAGCATGTGAGTTCGTGTGATTACCGATCGCAAATCCTAATTCATGGATCTGCTTAAGCTTTTCTTTTTCTTCTTCTGTGTCAATAAAATGACCATTAACGAAGAAAATGGCTGGTGCATTCATTTCTTTCAATGTTTTCGCCATTTCGACCCCGTATTTGTCTGGAGCGTCGTCAATCGTAATTAAAGCGACCTGTGGATTTGCGTCAGCAATCGGCTCAAACGACCAATTCGCTCCGAGCTTATATTGAGGCTCCTTCGGTTCTTCTTCCGGTTGTGCAGACGTCTCATCGGCAGATTCAGAATCTTTTGCTTCTTCATCACTTTCTTCTTCCTGAGATGTATCTTCCCCTTCACCTTTGGACGTTTCTTCAGTCTCAGGCTCTGGTTGTTCGGTTTCTGTCTCTTCACTTTGCTGTGTCTCTTCAGGCGCCTCCTGGCTGTCTACGCCACCACAGGCGGCCAAGAAGAATAGAATCAACAGTCCGCTGATCATACGTTTTAACATAGATGTCCCCTCCACTGTTATGTATTTCCAAACTCAATTATAAAACGTTATTTGTTTTTTTTCTATCGTTTTGAGATATTTTATTATATAATAGCAAATCGTGGTTGAAAGATACTTCGAGCTCACAAAGGTGATTGAAATGATGGAATCTCTCAAACAATTTAAATTATTCGGTGGTCGAACGATTAAAACGGGAATCTCAGTCTTTTTCACAGCTCTCATCTGTGGCTTTTTTGACCTGCCTATTATTTTTGCGGTCATCACTGCCATTGTTACGATTGAACATACGGCAGCAGACTCCATTAAGAAAGCTGTTGTTCGTTTCCCGGCCTCTGCTATCGGTGCACTTCTGGCAACGACCTTTTATTCCATGTTCGGCAAGGGAGCCTTGACGTTCGCTCTCGCTGCCATGATTACCATTGCCGTTTGTCATAAACTCAAACTCGATGACGGGATCTTGGTGGCCACGATTACCGCAACAGCAATGATTCCAGATTTTCAAGACCATCATATTGTTTCATTCTTCACAAGATTGGGTACTACATCTATTGGTATCATCATATCAACTCTTGTGAATTTTTTCCTTTTACCTCCTAACTATTCGCCGATGATTTACAAGAACATCAACGACCTATATAATCATTCAAGTCGTTTACTCGAGCGAATAATCTCGAACACCTTTGCAGAATCTAAAGAGAAAAACCGAGGTATCCAAAGATCTTACAGACAGTTGACGGCTCATTTGGAAAGAACGTATTTGCTTTCCAGTTATCAACGCGAAGAGTGGAAATACCACAGGCATACGAAAGATGAGCTGCAGGCGTTTCAGTTTTCCCAGAAAAAAATCGGAGCGCTGCAGCAGATTGCGTACCACCTCGGTAACCTGCAGTATGTCAGAACTGAAGGGTCCGACTTTTCCGATGATGAGAAAGAGCTCCTTCTCGAAATAACGAAGGATTATGTCAATGTGCTGCAAGATCCCACCCATTCCATATCAGAAGATCAATTTCTAAGAGTTGACCGACTGGACCACATGTTTTGGAAGTGGAAAGAACAACATGTTGAGAAAGAAAGCCACTTCAGGCATCATCTGCCTCCTCAGACAATCCTTATATATGAGCTCTTATGTTTTCATGACGTACTTGAGGAGCTGCAAAACATGTCTGAAAAACGAAAACAGATGGTCCGCGATTGCTACATGAGGGAAAACGGAATGGGAAAAAATAAATAACAGAAGGGATGATCGTCCATGAATCAAGTAACAAAAGTATTTTATATCTCCGTAACCGTAGCTGTGCTATTCATCATATGGGGATCACTTTCAGAGGACCTTATTGGGTCTGCGAACTTATCTAACGTTACATCAACTATTCAGGGTTTCCTGACTGATAAATTCGGATGGTTCTACTTATTATCCGCAACAGGATTCCTGATTTTCGCGATTTATCTAGTATTTTCGAAATACGGAAAGTTGAAGCTGGGTAAACCAGACGACGAACCGGAATATCCATACATTACATGGTTCGCCATGCTGTTCAGTGCAGGAATGGGAATCGGGCTTGTATTCTGGGGTGCAGCTGAACCACTATCTCACTTCCATACTCCGCCTGTACCAGGCATGGAACCGACATCAGAAGAAGCCGCTCAATCTGCCATGAAATACAGCTTCTTCCACTGGGGTCTTCACCCGTGGGCCATTTACGCTGTGTTAGCTTTGGCGCTTGCTTACTTCAAGTTTAGAAAAGACGCACCTGGTGTGATCAGTGCCGCGTTAACGCCTGTTTTAGGTGAAGAGCGCGTTAAAGGGCCGATCGGTACACTTGTTGACTTTATTGCTGTCTTTGCGACAATCTTTGGTGTTGCAACCTCTCTTGGTCTTGGTGCTCTGCAGATCTCAAGTGGACTAGCGTTCACCATTCCTGGATTGGAAGATAACTTCACACTGCAATTCATCATCATTGTTGTCGTTACCGTTCTATTCATGATTTCTGCTATGACAGGATTGAATAAAGGGATTAAGTACTTGAGTAACACGAACATAGTTCTCGCTCTCTTGCTTATGTTCTTCCTGCTGTTTGCAGGTCCGACAAACTTCATCATGGACTTCTTTACGACGTCATTCGGTTCTTATCTTCGTGACTTACCTTATATGAGTTTCCGACTTACACCATTTGCCGAAGATAACAACTGGGTTCAAGGATGGACCATCTTCTATTGGGCTTGGTGGATCTCCTGGGCTCCATTCGTTGGTACATTTATCGCCCGTGTATCCAAAGGACGTACAATCCGTGAGTTCATTCTTGGTGTTCTATTAGTTCCTACTGTATTTGGTGCTCTATGGTTCTCCGTATTCGGTGGTACAACCATCTATCTCGAGTACTTCCAGGGCATTAATATTAACCAGGACATGGCTAACTTAGGTACAGAAGTAGCCTTGTTCTCCATGCTTGAGCATATTCCATTAGGCGGAATCATGTCCTTTATCGGACTATTGCTGATCAGTACGTTCTTCGTTACTTCAGCAGACTCCGCAACATTCGTTCTAGGTATGCAGACGACAAACGGTAGCCTGAATCCGAAGAACCAAGTTAAATTCACTTGGGGAGTTATCCAAGCCGGTGCCGCTGCTGTCCTACTCTGGCAGGGTGGATTAGGTGCCTTACAGACAGCAGCCATCATCGCTGCCTTCCCGTTCACCTTCATCATGATTTTGATCTGTTTCTCCCTTTATAAACAGTTCAGTGAAGATGCAAAGAAAGTTGATTTGAAAAAGAAAAAATAAAACCTAAACCAAACGCTCCCTTTAACTAAGGGAGCGTTTTTTTTGAATCTTTTTCGCCTTCAACATCGTATAATGGGATAAAGGAGGAGGATTACTATGTTTAAGAAATTATTAGCAAGCGTAGGTGTCGGCGCCGCCAAAGTGGACACCCAGCTGGATAAGGATCAGTTCATCCCTGGAGAAGAGGTTACAGGGAAAGTCGTCATCAAAGGCGGAGACGTCGATCAATCGATTGATGCCATCAACCTCTTCTTGATGACAGAGGCAGTCAGAGAAGTGGATGACCGAAAAGTAAAAGAAAAAGTATCGTTAGAAAAGTATTTAGTGACACAAGATCTCGTCATATCTGCTGGAGAGACAAAGGAATTTCCGTTTTCCGTACATCTCCCCTATCATGTACCAGCTTCTCTATCCAGGCTGCCGATTTGGTTCGAAACGGGTCTCGACATTCCGATGGCACTTGACCCACAAGACCGCGATCCGGTAAAAATCGCCCCTCACCCATACGTGGAGTCTATATTAGATGCACTGAACCATTTAGGATTTTCCGTGCGAAAAGTTGAGATGGAATACTCCAAAAAGCTTGGTTATGTCCAGGAGTTTGAGTTCCAGCCTCGGGGTGAGTTCCGTTCCTACTTAGATGAATTAGAAGCCATCTTCTTCCTTTATGAGGATCGAATTGAAGTCTTCTTAGAAGTAGATAGACGCGCGCGTGGCCTCGGAGGACTATTCGCAGAAGCCTTGGAGATGGATGAGAGCAAGGTGAAGCTTTCATTCAATAAAGCAGAACTTGCAAATCCAACTACTTTAACTGAACAGCTTCGTGCTACGATTCAACGATATAGCCAGTAACAATTAAAACGGAGACCTGTCTTTATATCGACGGTCTCCGTTTTGGATGAGCTATAGATCGCGAACGGCTTCATTTACCGAGTCTGCTTTCGTGATAGCGGAGATCACGGCTACACCATCTGCTCCAGCTTCAATGACAGACGCTGCGTTCCGAGTGTTGATTCCCCCTATTCCAACAATCGGAACATGAGGATACCATCCTCTCAATCGCTTGATCCACTTCAGCCCTACGGCTTCCTTTGCATCTTCTTTTGTCGTCGTTTGAAATAAGGGACCCGCCCCTAAGTAATCCACTTGATTAATAGGAGAATGCAGCACTTCCTCTGCATTTGAAACAGATAAACCGACAATCCACTCGGGATAGTGTCTCTTTATATAGGAAACATCTTGATCAGACTGCCCAACATGGATCCCATCTGCTTCCAGTTCAACGGCAAGGTCTATGTCGTCATTTACGATAAACGGAATTCCATGATGACGGCATATTTCCCTTAGCTCTAATCCAAGATGTTTTCGCTTTTCACCCTCGAGGGCTCCTTTGCCTTTCTCCCTGAATTGAAAAGCTGTGACACCAGCTGATGCGGCTTCTTCAAGGACGGCAGCAGGATCTTTTAAACATTGCTTTGAACCCATGACGAAATATTTACGCAGCTTCTCCGTAATCATTCTCCTCCTCCAGCGGCCAACTGATCTATAAATTGTGGCAGAAACGTACCGGGACCACCTACAGTATGATGATCGGCCGCTCGTTCCGCTGCAGCACCGTAGTAGGATGCAGCTGTCAATACATTGTCCAAACGGTCTCCTTCAACACTCATGCAGGCGCTGACAACCGAACCGAGCAGGCACCCTGCTCCCGTAATAGAGGTAAGAATTTCGTGACCGCGGCTGTTCATCAGTTCGCGTTTTCCATCTGTCACCACATCCACTTCTCCCGTACATAAGACGATGGTGTTATAGTGAAGCGCCACACGCCTCGAGATGTCGGACGCATAAGCGTCTCCCACAAAGTCCACCCCTTTCATCTCTAGGTCCGCGCCTATCAAATGGGCCACCTCCCCTGCGTTTCCTTTAATCACCGTAGCCTCTACTCGTTCCGTGATTTTTTTAAAGGCTTCCGATCGAAAGGCGGTTGCGCCAACGCCTACTGGGTCCAGTACAACTGGAATACCAAGGTCATTCGCAGCTTGACCAGACAGAATCATTGGCTCAAGCTGATCTTCCGTCAATGTCCCAATATTCATGACTAAACCATCCGACAGCTTGGTCACGTCTGTCGCTTCTGAAGCGGCATGCGCCATAATCGGTGAACCTCCAAAGGCAAGAAGTCCATTTGCACTGAAATTCATGACAACTTGGTTGGTGATATGATGTATTAAAGGCTTCTTGTTTCGCACCTTCTTGATCACTACATCATTCATGAGAAGACCCCCTTTCGCAAAGCGAAATGATTGGTAGGACCCGATCCCCTGCCTAAGTCGAAAGAGTGACGGATCGCTTCGGTAACAAATGTTTTACTTTCTGCCACAGCTTCATGTAAAGGGAACCCTTTGCTGAGGTAAGCCGTAATGGCAGCAGAATAGGTGCATCCCGTACCGTGTGTATTCGTAGTATCGATCCGCTCGGCTTCGAACGTTCGTAAGTGATGCCCATCATACAACACATCTACTGCCTTCCCCTCCGCATGGCCACCTTTGATGAGTGCAGCGTGAAGACCAAATTGCTTCACCATTTGAACAGCCGCTTCCTTCATGTCGTCTTCAGAATGGATGGTCACCGAAAGAAGGGTTTCCGCCTCTGGAAGATTTGGAGTGATCAGCGTTCCAAGAGGCATCAACTGCTCCTTGAAAGCTTGAACGGTTTTCTCTTCGATTAAGCTGTCCCCACTCTGAGCTACCATTACAGGATCAATCACGTAAGGAGCATTCATCCTTTGCACCGCTTCTGCCACAACCTCAACCATGTGGGGGGTAGCAATCATTCCACTTTTCACCGCATGGATGGGCATGTCTGATTGAACAGATGAGAGCTGCTCCTTTAGGAAATCAGAAGGGGGATGGTAAACAGATTGAACTCCAGTCGTGTTCTGAGCAACTAGAGAAGTGATGGCGGTCATCCCATAGACACCTGATTCCTGGAATGTTTTTAAGTCAGCCTGTATGCCGGCTCCCCCACTCGGGTCCGTACCGGCAATCGCAAGTGCACAATGGATCATCGTATAACACCGACCTTTCCAATTGGCCAGTCTTCACAAGTATGCGCCATCTCCCAGAACGACCATTCCAACAAACAACTCTTCCTGAAGGCATCACGCATTTTTTGAAGCTCTGAGTCTGTAGCACACTCCGCTATCTCGTCCAACCGTTTTTTCAAATAGCCTGTAATATCGTCCATTTCATCTCCGGAATAGAAAATGATCCAGCGATAGAACGGGTGCCTCTCCTCAAGGTGATATCTTTCCAGCAAGTTTCTGGCTATTTCTAAGTACGTCCATGGACAAGGTAGTAAAGCGGCAATCGTCTCACCTAAGCTTCCTTGATAACCGTGAGCGTACATATGTTTAATGTAATGATCGGCAGTAGGAGGCAGCGGATACCCTTGAAGTTCAGAGTATGGAATTCCGATATATTCACATAAATTTTGATGAGGATGGATTTCTCCATCCAGTATAAACTTGATTTGCTCATTGAAGAAATGGATATCTTGACGGTTATCCGTTTTATTTATGGCTAGCCCGTACACGTGCATGAAGGCATTCAAATACTCGAAGTCCGCTTTAATGTAGTGGGCCACGGCCTTGGGGTTTAGTTCCCCTTCCCCAATCCCTTCTACAAATGGATGCTGGAATATGGCATGAAAAACATCATGGTTTTCTTTTCTCAATTGTTTAGTAAATGACATCTCAGTTTCCTCCTTAAGATCGCGCGGAAGCTATGTTTCCCACGTGTGATGGTAACTTTGATACAACAATAAGGCCGATGAACGCTCCTGATACACTGCTTACGAAAAAAGGGGAAAGAAATGCGAAAGCACCCGCCGAACTCCCCATCAGCACTTGCGCATAAGGGACGGCGACCAAAGCGCCGATGACTCCCGTTCCGATCACTTCTCCAACGGCTGCAAAAGTCGTTTTGTTCGTCCATTGATAGAGGACACCCGCTAACAACGCACCAATCATCCCTCCTGGAAACGCTAGAAGAGTCCCGAGACCGAGCATAACGCGCATTATCCCGATTACACACGCAATGCCTATCGCTGGTATAGGCCCTACGATGACAGCAGCCATTACATTTACAGCGTGTTGCACAGGATATGCTTTGGCAATGCCTGCAGGAAACCAGAGGAACTGTGAACCTAAAGTTCCAATCGCCACAAAAACAGCCATGACGACCAGTAATCTTGTACGATTCATGAACTCCCCTCCCTTCTTAGGGAAAAACAAAAAAAGCCAGGTCCGGGGTACGGACCTGACTTCGAATAGGCATAAGTAAATAGACGACTTGCGTCTAACCACTTCCCTCCGCTGGTATTAACCAGATCAGGTTCATAAGAGTCAGAAGGTTCATTCCCCTTCTTCTCAGCCTATTCAGGCTCCCCTAGTAGTTTTTGTTAACTATTCAATTACACTTCACATCATAACAGAAGGGATACCCTTTGTCACCCAATGCAAGAAGCGGCATCTATCATGAATGGCGTTTCACCGCTTCCTCACTTACTCGATCAAGAAATTCGTTTACAACTTTCATCTGGTTTTTGTCACTACCTAATTTGAGCATAGCACGTCCAACGAAATTAATTCCCCTATTCTCACCTTCATACAGGAACCTAGTTCGCCCACCTTCTTGGAAAAAGCTATAAGACAGCTTGATTTCAAACGCGTTCCCTAATTCAAACTTCCACTGCTTCCGTTTGTAAGCAGATTCATTTACATAGCCCTCCTCTATCACCGTGTAAGTCTCCACTCTCTTACCCTCTCTGTATCTCTGAAGATACTTCGCACCGTTCTTTCCGTTTTCCCCCTCGATCAACCTATGCTCTTCTACTTTTGGCATGATTGTTTGCAGGTTATCACTTTTGAATAGATCCCAGACTCTTTCAATACTTGCATCAATCATCCGCTCCTCTTTCCATGTAATCATGATTCATCCTCCTTTCCTGATTCTAAAAAAACGTCCAACTCCTGAATTCGCGCCTGTAATTCTTCAATTTGCCTCTTCATCCTTTGACGCTTTTGCAGCAATAGTTCTTCCAAATTGGCGAATGACTCATCACCCATGACCGATTTCATTTCCTGAATGGTGAAGTCAAAGCTGCGTAACTTCTCCAGAAGCAAGGCCAAGAAGTAACTTCCATCATCATAATAACGGTAATGATTATTCGGGTCGGTGTATGCAGGTTCAAGGAGACCTACTTGTGCGTAATAACGGAGTGTTTCTTTACTAAATCCCGTTAATGCGGCAAATTCACTGACTTTGTACAAGTTATCCCCCCATTCTTATCCTAAACCATGGGGTGCACCACATAGTCAAGTTCACCATATAACTTTACACAACGATGTATCGATTAACAATGCCATTAACGATACAACATGAGCCTTTCATTTATGTAACAATTTGTTAACAAGAGCCTCATTTCCTGGTTCGTTTGTTAGACTAAAAGTGCAGTCGAACAAAAGGGAGTGGAATCAATTGTTGCATAGATTACTTATACCAATAACAGCTGTCATTATACTAACGGGATGCCTCCCTCAATCAAGCTCAGTAGAAGTACTAAGCGCTGCAGAGTCTGATTATGAACTATTTCTATACACAAAAGAAGGGCAGAAAGAACAAGCCGATCACTATTTAAACGCCCTGTTGGATTGGAAAACGAATCAAAGTCATACACAAAACATCGAATTTACTCAAACCATAACAAAAGAAGACCAAATCGAAGTCTCTGGTGATCGTTTACCTGCGCTCATCGTTAAAAAACAAGGTGAGATTGTGATGAATATCCAAGGAGAAAACACAAGCCAGCGGATTTTAGATGAACTTGAAAAGACCTTCGCCTTTAAAGAAATATAAACGCTGATAAAAGAGGATTGCTTAGCTGCAATCCTCTTTTCTTGTTATTCTGTACCTTTGTTCGTTGCTTTGCCTTCCTGCTCGCCTTTTTCGTGGCGCATCGCATTCAGGTCCTTTTTGCTTTTGTGTTTCTTGTTCTTGTCTTTCATCAAGTATCCCTCCTCCTTCTTAGTCTTTCTCAACCATGGTATTTCATGAGTCCAATCATCTTCCTACAAAAAAAAAGAACCACCCCGAAGGATGGTTCTTAGAACATGCATTATTTAATGTGGATTGGCTGACCAATCGCAACCTCAGCCGCTTCCATTGTAATCTCACCTAATGTTGGGTGAGCGTGGATAGTAAGGGCAAGATCTTCAGCTGTCATACCAGCTTCGATGGCAAGACCAAGTTCAGCGATCATATCACTAGCGTTAGGACCAGCAATTTGAGCACCGATAACAAGGTCGTCATCTTTACGAGTAATCAGCTTCAAGAAGCCGTCACTGTCGTTAAGAGAAAGCGCGCGTCCATTCGCTGCGAATGGGAACTTAGATGCTTTGACGTCGTAGCCAGCATCTTTTGCTTCCTGCTCAGAGTATCCGACAGAAGCAAGTTCTGGATCAGAGAATACAACCGCAGGAATTCCAAGATAATCGATCTCAGATTTTTCACCTGCAATAGCTTCTGCTGCAATCTTACCTTCATAAGAAGCTTTGTGTGCAAGTGGTGGTCCTTCAACGATATCACCGATAGCATAGATGTTTTCGATGCTTGTGCGGCATTGTTTATCAATGTTGATTACGCCACGATCCGTCATATCAAGTCCAAGTTCTTCAAGACCGATCTCATCCGTGTTCGGACGACGACCAACCGTTACAAGAACGTAATCCGCGTCGATGGATTTCTCTTCACCTTTCACTTCATACTTAACCGTTACACCGTCTTCGCGCTCTTCAACACCTTGAGCCATTGCTTCTGTTTCGATCGAAACGCCTTTTTTCTTAAGACGCTTTTTCACGACAGAAGACATTTGCTTTTCAAATCCACCAAGGATATCTTTTGTACCCTCAAGGATTGTAACTTCTGTATCGAAGTTCGCATATGCCGTACCAAGCTCTGTACCGATATAACCGCCACCGATTACAACAAGCTTCTTCGGCACTTCTTGAAGAGAAAGTGCGCCTGTTGAATCAAGTACGCGATCAGAATACTTGAAGCTTGGAAGCTCGATTGGACGAGAACCAGTCGCGATGATGCAGTTGTTGAACGTGTATGTTTGAGAGTTCTTATCATCCATTACACGAACAGTGTTCTTGTCTACGAAGTAAACTTCACCTTTAACGATGTCTACTTTGTTTCCTTTAAGAAGACCTTCAACACCGCCAGTTAGTTTGTTTACAACGCTTCCTTTCCACTCTTGCACTTTGGAGAAGTCTACTGTTGTGTTTTCAGACTGGATTCCCATGTCTTCTGCGCCTTTTGCATGCTCATAACGGTGACCCGCTTGAATCAATGCTTTGGAAGGTACACAACCAACGTTCAGGCAGACTCCACCTAAGTTACCTTTGTCTACGATTGTTACGTTTTGACCCGTTTGAGCAGCGCGGATGGCAGCTACATAGCCACCAGGACCCGCACCGACTACTAACGTATCAAGTTCAATTGGGAAATCTCCTACTACCATACTTTACGCCTCCATCATAATAAGTTGTGGATCGTTCAGTAAACGCTTGATGTGGTTCATTGCATGTTGAGCTGTCGCGCCATCGATTACACGGTGGTCGAAGCTTAGGGAAATCGCAAGTACTGGAGCGACTACGATTTCTCCGTCGCGGACAACTGGTTTCTCAGCAATACGACCAATACCAAGGATTGCTACCTCAGGGTGGTTGATAACTGGAGTGAACCATTGTCCACCTGCAGAACCGATGTTTGTAATTGTCGTGGAAGCACCTTTCATTTCTTCACCAGAAAGTTTACCATCACGAGCTTTCACAGCTAGTTCATTGATTTCGCTTGAGATAGAGAATACAGACTTACGATCTGCTTCTTTCACAACAGGTACAAGTAGTCCTTTATCTGTATCAGCAGCGATACCAATATTATAATAGTGTTTCTGAATAATTTCATCCGTGCTGTCGTCTACAGAAGTGTTCAGGATTGGGAACTTCTTGATAGCAGAGACAAGAGCTTTCACAACGTATGGAAGATACGTCAGTTTGATGTCTTGTTCAGCTGCAACAGCTTTGAACTTCTTACGGTGTGAAACAAGTTCTGTTACATCCACTTCATCCATCAATGTTACGTGAGGAGCTGTATGCTTGGAATTAACCATCGCTTTAGCGATTGCTTTACGGATACCGCTCATCTTCTCACGAGTTTCAGGATACTCTTCACCTGTAGCTGGTACAGACTGAGGCTTAGAAGCTTGTTCTTGTGCTTCTTCTTCAGCTGGAGCTTCAGCAGCTTGTGGCTGTCCACCGTTCATGAAGCTTTCTACGTCGTCTTTCAGGATACGACCATTCTTGCCAGAACCTTGGACTTGACGGATGTCAACATCGTTGTCACGTGCAAACTTACGTACAGAAGGCATTGCAATGACACGCTTGTCTTCATCAACGTCAGCACTATCTGCTTGTGCTGCAGGCTGTTCTTCTTTTTTAGGCGCCTCTTCCTGCTTCTCTTCTTTAGGCTCTTCTTTTTCTTCAGAAGCTCCAGAATCAGCAGAGTCTTCAGAACCATCATCGATTGTGATGATTACTGTTCCAACAGTTGTTGTTTCGCCTTCGTCTACGTGGATTTCTTTAACCGTACCATCTACTTGAGAAGGAATTTCAACAACGGCTTTATCGTTTTGTACTTCGCAAAGTACGTCATCTTCTTTTACTTCATCGCCTGCTTTGACGAACCACTTGGCAATTTCACCTTCGTGGATACCTTCACCGATATCAGGCAGTTTAAATTCAAATGCCATGGTTATGACCTCCTATATTTAGAGATGATTAAAAGTTCATTACTGCGTTTACTTTTTCAACGATTGAGTTGTGGTTTGGCAACCATACTTCTTCCGCCTGAGTGAACGCGTAAACTGTATCTGGAGCGGCTACACGTAGAACTGGAGCTTCTAGGTGTAGAATCGCCTGTTCTTGAATTTCAGCTGCAACAGCAGAAGCGATACCTGCAGATTTCTGAGCTTCCTGTACAACAACGGCACGATTCGTCTTCTTAACAGACTCTAAGATCGTTTCATAGTCTACAGGGCTCACTGTGCGAAGGTCGATGACTTCAGCACTGATGCCGTCTTTTTCAAGCTCTTCTGCTGCTTTAAGGCTGGAGTGAACCATAGCGCCGTAAGCAACAAGCGTAACGTCCGTACCTTCACGTTTGATAGCTGCTTTATCAAGCTCTACTGTGTACTCTTCTTCCGGTACTTCTTCACGGAATGAACGGTAAAGCTTCATGTGCTCAAGGAAGATTACTGGGTCGTTATTGCGGATTGAAGAGATCAACAGTCCTTTTGCATCATACGGGTTGGATGGAATGACTACACGTAGTCCCGGTTGTTGAGCCATAAGGCCTTCAAGAGAGTCTGCGTGAAGTTCAGGTGTGTGTACACCGCCACCGAAAGGAGAACGAACTGTAATCGGCATTGGACGTGTACCACCAGAACGGTAGCGGTAACGAGCCATTTGACCGCTGATTGCGTCCATTACTTCGTAAACGAACCCGAAGAACTGGATTTCTGGTACTGGACGGAAACCAGTCAGTGCAAGACCGATTGACATACCGCCAATTCCGGATTCAGCTAGTGGTGTATCGAATACACGATCTTCGCCGAATTCTTTTTGAAGGCCTTCAGTCGCACGGAAAACACCGCCGTTTTGACCAACGTCTTCACCGTAAATTAGCACGTTTTCATCATTTTTTAGCTCAGTGCGCATTGCGTCTGTGATGGCTTGAATCATTGTCATTTGTGCCATGATCTACTTCGACTCCTTTTCTGTAAATTCTTCCTTCTGTTCTTTTAGGTTTGGAGGAAGTTCTTCGTGCATGATATCGATTAGATCTGTAACTTTTTGTTTAGGAGTATTATCTGCTTCTTTGATCGCAGCTTTAATTTCTTCTTTTGTTTTCTCGATCAATTCGTTTTCTTCTTCCTCAGACCATAGGCCTTTTTCTTCTAGGAATTTACGGAAACGAACGATTGGATCTTTCTTCTCCCACTCGTTATCTTCATCTTCCGTACGGTAACGAGTTGGATCATCACCAGCCATTGTGTGAGGACCATAACGATAAGTCAGTGTCTCGATGAGTGTCGGACCTTCACCATCAACAGCACGTTGACGCGCTTCTTTTGTTGCTGCATAAACAGCTAGAACGTCCATACCGTCTACTTGAATGCCTTCGATACCAGCAGCAACTGCTTTTTGAGCAATTGTTTGAGCAGCTGATTGCTTCTCAACTGGTACAGAAATTGCGAAGCGGTTGTTTTGAACAACAAAGATGGACTGAGCTCCGAAAGCACCTGCGAAGTTAATTCCTTCGTAGAAGTCACCTTGTGAAGCACCGCCGTCACCAGTATAAGTAATCGCTACGGCGTTCTCGCCACGTTTCTTATAACCAAGACCAACACCAGCAGCTTGTGTGATTTGTGCACCGATGATGATTTGTGGACTTACAGCGTTAACACCTTCAGGCATTTGGTTCCCTTTGAAGTGACCACGGGAGAATAGGAATGCTTGATAAAGTGGCAGACCGTGCCAGATCAATTGTGGTACATCACGGTAACCAGGTAGGATAAAGTCTGCTTTTTCCAATGCAAATTGACTTCCCAGCTGAGAAGCTTCCTGACCTGCTGTTGGAGCGTAGAAGCCTAGACGTCCTTGACGGTTCAGCGCGATTGAACGCTGGTCCAGGATACGTGTGTACACCATACGGCGCATAATTTCTTTTAAATCTTCATCTGATAAATCAGGCATAGCGTCTTCATTGACGATTTGACCTTCTTCATTCATGATTTGAAACGTTTCGAACTGATTTTCAATGTTCTCAAGAGTTCGTTTCAAAATGATTCACCTCTTCCTTTCATATTTGAAAATGGATGCTGTGACTAGCTTTCCCAATTCTTTAAAAAATCTGTACCGATTCACACTTTACGTTTTACCCCGTCCACAACTTAATTAATCATGAGCAAGATCAACACGTAAACTGTTACATTCTTAGATGAATATTTACTGGTACAATGTAAATCCACTTTGTAGTTTAGCTCAATTCGTCATCATTCGTCAATCACTTTACAAAATATAATAGAGACTATAAACACTCATATGTGATAAGTGTAAAAAAGTGGTGAATCTTGGGGCGCTTCGCCCAATACTGTATCACTTCAATATGATACCTGTATTAATTCTAGATCTTTTTCTGTTCTTTTTGCAACTGTTCTGCCTTATGAAACATGTCGGCCTTTGCTGAACGGTGAAATGCCGAAGCTCACATCGAATAGTTTTTGAAACAAAGAAAAAAACCGTCTCGTGCGAGACGGTTTTCGTATCATTCGGAAGAATTGCTTTCTTCGGTTTGATCACTATTTTCTTCTTGACCGTTGTTCTCTTCGTTATTGGAAGGCTCTTCAAATTCCACTTCCAAATCTGATGCTTCATAAAACTCTTTCTTCAATTGGTTGTACTCTTCTGTGTATTGATTGAATTGATCATTGGATTCAATTACCTTTGTGTAAGCCTGATTGATCTCGTCAATCTGAGCTTGAAGGTCTTCCTGCGTCAATTCTTCGTTCTGCATCATTTCATATAATTCAGCATCGAGGGTCAAAGCTTGGTCATAATTACTGTATAACTGCTGATAAGCATCATAACGCTGCTGCATCTTGTCATACAGTTCATCTGCCTTCTCTTTTACCTCAGAACCTTCTTCCAAGTCACTCAACAAGGGTTCGATTTTATCAAACTCTTCTTTCGCAGCTTCGATACTTTCTTTTTCAAGTTCTAATTTTTCACGTCGATCCTCTACAATACCAGCTGCTTCCTGAGATAACTGTTTGATTTGATCGAATTCATTCATGCTCAGTTCGATGATCTGGTTGTAAAGCTCCTGCTCTTGACTCTCAAGCTCGACTAATGGCTCCTGTTGTTCGCGGAACGCATCTTCTAATGTCACCGCTTTTTCTAGATGTTCATACATTTCTTCTTGAGCAGACGGCCCTGTGCAAGCAGACAAAAGAAAAGCCGCTGCAGCAAGCAACGCCATAA
This sequence comes from Halobacillus litoralis, assembly GCF_020171725.1. Classification (GTDB taxonomy): domain Bacteria; phylum Bacillota; class Bacilli; order Bacillales; family Halobacillaceae; genus Halobacillus; species Halobacillus litoralis_F. Next base: position 443,797 of record NZ_JAIVAJ010000001.1, read on the forward strand.
GCAAACGTAAACGCACGAATAGTTCCCCCTTGTACTACAACTTCATCATTGTAATCTTATGATATCTACCATAGTATAATAAATGAAAATAAAATGAAAGTGGCATTTATCGTATTTTTCCAATTCCATTTTTATTTCATGTAAGGCTTAAATACGCTTTTTTAGAGCTTCATTCTAAATGTATGGTACAGTGACTAAAGATAGAAAGGATGTTTGGTTTTATGATTACAATGAACGATATCGTACGCGAAGGCCACCCTGCCCTCCGTAAAGTAACGGAAGAGGTCGACCTTCCTCCATCGAAAGAAGACCAGGAAACCCTCGAAGAAATGCTTCAATATCTGAAGAACAGTCAAGACGAGGTTGTATGCGACCGATATGGTCTTCGTCCTGGTGTAGGTCTTGCCGCCCCGCAGATCAATGTGAACAAACGTATGCTTGCTGTACACTTCGTTGATTTGAAAGATAAATTATATTCTTACGGTTTATACAACCCTCGAATCGTCAGCCACTCGGTTGAAAGAACGTATTTATCCACTGGTGAAGGGTGCCTGTCTGTGGACCGCGAAGTTCCAGGCTACGTACCGAGATACCGTCGTATTACAATTAAGGCGACAGATCTTGAAGGAAACGACGTGAAGCTGCGCCTCAAAGATTATGCAGCCATCGTATTTCAACACGAGATCGACCACTTGAACGGTGTTATGTTCTATGATCACATCGATCAAGAAGACCCATTCAAAGAGCCTGAAAACGCTACTCCAGCCGATCAATAAATATAAAAAGAGCTCAGACATCTTAGTCTGAGCTCTTTTCTGTGATAAACAGGGAATTAGTTTCTTAATAAGTTGCTTCATATAACATCAGTCATTAAATGATCCGCGTAACAAGACTTACAAAAGGCCAACTTCATAAATAGCTTTTACAAGTCCCCCATCATTCACGTCTTCTGTCACGTAATCACTCACCTGCTTCGTTTCAAAAACTGCGTTGCCCATCGCTACTCCGACACCGGCTGCTTCAATCATCTCTACGTCATTCAGCCCATCCCCAAAAGCATAGGAATCCTCGATCTGCAGTCCAGCGGCTTCAATCAGTTTCTTGATTCCTTCTGCTTTAGAACCGCCTGAAGGCAGAACGTCACAGGAATACTGGTGCCAACGAATGTAATCAAACTCATCGTGCTTCTGGCGGTATTCGTCAATTTCATCCCCCTCACAGAAAAGAAGGGATTGATAAATTTCACGCGTTTCATAGAATGAAGCATCGACAGGAGGATGGTCCATGTAAAGGGATCCCAGGCTCTTTTGGATATGAGCGTGATCGGGAGTCGTTGCTTTCATACCTTCGTGATTCATGAACACCATTGGATGGTCATTCGATTCAGCATCCGCATGCAAGGCTTTCAGATGCTCTGTAGAAAGTGGGTTTTTATACACGACTTCCCCTTCAAAAACAACATATTGTCCGTTGAAACTTACGAAGGTATCGATTCCAAGTGTGTCCCGAAGCTCTTTATACATAAATGGAGCTCTTCCTGTAGCAATAGCGACAAAGACTCCCGCATCTTTAAGGTCTTGAATAGCCTGCTTCGTCTCGATCGGCAGTTCTTTCTCATGATTCAGAAGGGTGCCGTCTATATCAAAGAATGCAATTTTCTTTTTCATGTTTCAACTTCCTCTCCGTTTGAATTCCGCAGTGTTATGTAATACTAACAGTGGATAGTATTTGGCTTTACTTTAGCATGACTCGTAAGGTTTGAGAAGAAAAACAACCAATATTCGAAATGTAAATGTTTCATTCTTTACCAAACCGTATTATACTAGAAGTAACAGGGATTGGGCGGTTTAACGTTTTTAGTGCTTTTCTTCATCTTGGAAAGGAGATGGATGCACGATGATGAAGCGTCTAAGAAGGGTGCTTAGAAAACGTTGGAAAAAACTTATGGAACGAAAAACCTACGCGTGAATCTTGAATGGATGGTTTGGAACTCGTTGAACCATTGCGATTCAGTACCACACACTTAAACAAACGTGCTATGATTGATGACAGGACAAAAATGTGGAAATTATATCTAGTTAGGAGCGATAGAGAAATGATTTTTAAAGTATTATATCAGGAACATAAAGAAGAAGTTCCTGTTCGCGAACGTACACAGGCCATGTACGTGGAAGCGGAAAAAGAGAGAGAAGTACGAAAGAAGCTAGCAGAAAAGGGTATTAACATTGAATTCATCCAAGTGCTTAATGAGGATCACTTGGCTTACGAGCAACAGTCAGAAGACTACGCCGTGGAGAACGTGTAACGGATGAAGTTTGTAAAGAATGACCAGACCGCCGTTTTCGCTTTAGGCGGACTTGGTGAGATCGGTAAAAACACATACGGTGTACAATTCCAAGACGAAATCATCCTCATTGATGCTGGAATTAAATTCCCTGAAGACGAACTGCTTGGTATCGATTATGTCATCCCTGACTATACGTACCTTGTTCAGAACCAGGACAAAATTAAGGGACTCTTTATCACACACGGTCACGAAGACCACATCGGTGGAATCCCTTACTTACTAAAAGAAGTGAATATCCCTATATATGCTGGAAAATTAGCAGCTGGCCTACTTCGTAATAAACTGGATGAACACGGCTTATTACGAAACACGAAATTACACACAATCGAGGAAGAAGATGTGATCAAGTTCCGTAAAACATCGGTATCTTTCTTCCGTACGACACACAGTATTCCAGATTCATTCGGAATCGTTGTAAAGACCCCTCCTGGTAACGTCGTTCACACTGGAGACTTTAAATTCGATTTCACCCCTGTCGGAGAACCTGCCAATCTAACCAAAATGGCTGAGATTGGAAAAGAAGGAGTTCTCGCCCTGTTATCAGATAGTACGAACGCCGAAGTGCCTGGCTTTACGAAGTCGGAACGTGTGGTTGGACAAAGTATTCAGGACATCTTCACTCGCGTAGATGGTCGTTTGATTTTTGCAACGTTCGCTTCGAACATCCACCGTTTACAACAAGTCGTTGAGGCGGCTGTAAGGAATAACCGTAAAGTTGCGGTATTCGGTCGAAGCATGGAAGCATCCATTACAATTGGACGGGAGTTAGGTTATATCCGCGCCCCGAAGGATACGTTTATCGATGCGCAGCAGATTAACCGTCTTCCTGCAAACGAAGTAGCCATTCTATGTACCGGATCTCAAGGTGAACCGATGGCGGCCCTTTCACGTATCGCCAATGGTACGCACCGTCAGATCCAAATTCAGCCAGGCGACACCGTTGTGTTCTCTTCTTCCCCAATCCCTGGAAACACAATTAGTGTCAGCCGTACAATTAATAAGTTGTACCGTGCAGGAGCAGATGTTATTCACGGTCCATTGAATGACATTCACACATCCGGACACGGTAGTCGTGAAGAGATGAAGTTAATGCTTCGACTCATTCAACCTAAGTTCTTTATGCCGATCCACGGTGAGTACCGCATGCAGAAAGAGCACGCGAAGCTCAGTCATGACTGTGGAGTTGAACCAGACAACTGTTTCGTTATGGATAACGGAGATGTACTGGCTCTAGGAAAAGATGAAGCGATGGTGGCTGGCAAGATTCCATCCGGCTCTGTCTACGTAGATGGAAGCGGCATTGGCGATATTGGAAATATCGTTCTCCGTGACCGTCGTATTCTTTCTGAAGAAGGACTTGTCATTGTTGTCGTGAGTATCAACATGAAGGAATTCAAGATTGCTTCCGGCCCGGACATCATCTCTCGTGGATTCGTTTATATGAGAGAGTCTGAGGACTTAATTAAAGAAGCTCAAAAGCTTGTTAGTTCCCATGTAGAAAAAGTAATGGAACGTCGTACGACCCAATGGTCCGAAATTAAAAATGAGATTACGGATACCATCGCTCCATTCTTATTCGAGAAAACGAAGCGTCGCCCAATGATCCTTCCAATCATTATGGAAGTGTGATACAAATAAGCCCCCGCTGTTAAACAGCGGGGGCTATTTTTTGTGATCATTACGTTAAACGCTTCAGCGCCTTCCTCATATCAGGCAGATCCAGTGTACCGCTTTCGAAGAAGTTCTTGATGATATAAGAAGAGTAGTTGACCGCAGACTGGTAATCAATATGTCCAGGAAGCGGTGCTTGGTCATCAATCACTACATCGATAACGGCAGGCTTGTTGGATAAGAAGGCTTGCTGAATTTTCGACTCCAGGTCTTCGAAGGTTTCAATTCGGTATCCTTCTCCCCCGCATGCCTCAGCAAACTTGGCAAAATCCATTTCACCTAAATCCGTTTCATAATTCAAGTGTCCCATTTGTTCCTGTTCATATTTAATCATACCGATTTTGCTGTTATTCAACACGACCATCTTAATCGGCAAATCGTATTTTACAGCAGTCACAAAATCATGCATGACCATAGAAAAACCACCGTCTCCTGCAATGCCAATCACCTGTTTGTCCGGATAAGCAAGCTGTGCAGCGATGGCTCCAGGTAAAGCACTGCCCATCGTAGCAAGCCATCCTGAAAGCATGAACTTCTGATCGACTAACGGAAGGAACCTTGATACCCAGACGGTCGAGTTTCCGACATCGCCAGAAATGACAGCTCCTGGTTTCATGACTTTTTCAAGTTGATACATCACTTGTGGTGCATGAATCGGGTTATCCTGAGAACGTTTCTCTTCCTGCAAAGCAATATGCCAGTCCTTCATTTTATCTTGATACTTAACGAGGTAGTCTCTTGATTCCGCAGGCACTACCATTTCCATAAGGGCTTGCATCGTTGCTTTTGCATCACCTGGAAGTCCAACATCAACCGGATAGTGCTTTCCGATGTTGGCAGGCTCATTATCAATTTGAATCGCCTTCACGTGGTCCGGCAGGAAGTCTCGATACGGGAACTGCGTACCTACCAGAATGAGAAGATCGGTCTCCTTCACAGCATGGTAAGCTGGCTTCGTACCGATTTGACCATGCTGCCCTAGGTTATATGGATGATGATCAGGAATCACCCCTTTGGCAAGCAGACTAAGCACGATGGGTGCCTGAATGGTCTCTGCAAAAGAAAGCAGCGATTCTCGAGCGTGCTTCGTACCCTGACCGGCTAAAATCAAAGGTTTCTCAGCCGCTTCAATAAGTTCACGCGCTTTATTCAAATCATTCGCTGCAGGCATCATTTCCGGTTTCACATACCCTGGAGATGTCAGCCTCGGTTCGTCCTTGAACTTCTTAGCAAAAAGATCATCCGGGACGATGAGCACGGAGACCCCACGCTCGGCATAAGCCTGACGGATCGCCTGATTCATTAGATCAGGGAGCTGAACTTCCGTTTCCACTCGTTTATTAAAAACGGCTACGTCGTCAAACATCCGCTCTAAATTGATCTCTTGAAAGGCTTCTGTACCAATTTCAGTACTGTTCACCTGTCCAACAATCGCTAAAACAGGGACGTTATCCGCCTTCGCGTCGTACAGTCCATTCATTAAGTGGATGGCTCCAGGACCAGCGATCGCCAAGGTGACGCCGAGCTGCCCTGTTACCTTGGCGTAGGAAGAAGCAGCAAGTGCTCCTGTCTCTTCATGTCTGACTTGAATGAACTGTATATCTTCTTGTTTTTTCCGCAAATCCTCGACAAATTCATTGACGGAATCGCCGGGTAAGCCGAATACATGTTTTACATTTTGGGAAATGAGTTGGTCTACTAGAACTTCACCTGTTCGTTTTTGAAACATATCCTTCACCTCAACTTATAGCGTATAACCTTCTTATTTCCCATATGAAAAGTTCTTAAACGAAAAAAAAGACGCCTTCCAAAAGTGGAGGCGCCCCGTTCTCTATATTGCAGCAAGCATTTAAGAATACCTTTTATTAATAAAAGGTATTCAAAGTTGGATGCTTCTTTAGTCTTCAACGACCAAGTTTTTCTCAAATCGACTGATATCTTTATCTGCACCGATAACGATCAATACATCACTCTCTCTAATTTCTTCTGTCGCCATAGGTGATACGATGACATCTTTTTTACGCTTAATAGCCACGACGTTACACCCATACTGCGCACGAATATCAAGATCGACTAATGTACGGCCGCTCATTTTGCTACCAGCCTTCACCTCGACAACACTATGGTCGTCAGACAGTTCGATGTAATCGAGAATATTGTTGGAGATAATGTTGTGGGCGATACGTTTCCCCATGTCCCTCTCAGGGTGTACGACGTGATCGGCACCTATTTTGTTCAATACCTTCTCATGGTAATCATTTTGCGCCTTGACGGTAATCGTCTTGATGCCAAGTTCCTTTAACATCAATGCTGTCAGAATACTTGCTTGAATGTTGTCACCAATCGCCACAATGACATGGTCGATATTTCTAAGGCCTAACTCTTTTAACACATTCTCATCTGTAGAATCAGCGATGACTGCATGCGCAGCAATGTCTCTATATTCATTGACTTTATCCTCATCTAAATCAAGAGCCAGAACTTCCATGCCTTCACGGCTTAACTCGCGGCAGATGCTGCCTCCAAATCGTCCCAACCCGATAACTGCGAATTCTTTTTTCATTATGAGCTTCCTCCATATTCCATGAAATCTAACGTTATTCTACCACATAACTGGTCCTATTGTCTGTCGGATGGCGCGGAATAAACGCTTTAAAAAAGAAGATGGATCGCTATTTCGATCCACCTTCTTTGCACTATTTCTTCCCTTTTACATAATCCGCATCGAAAAGGAATAAACGCATCAATAAGATTAAGGAAGGTATCAACAGACACAATCCCGCAATGAATACGACAATTAATGAAATCGCCATCGTTTCGTTCGTCACACCACTCGAAATTGTGATAAAAGGACGTAGGATGTACGGAAGATGGGAAGCTCCGTACCCAAAGAATGCAAATAAGAATTGGAACATCACAGAGACAAATGCCCAACCATAATACTTTCCTTGATAGACTAGAAATACTGCAATCATGAAGAAGGCTACTGATATTCCGAATACCCACCAGAGATCAAGCGCACTCTCATAGTGGTCATAGTTCTGCTGACTGAGTGCAATGAATGTTGTCAAGCTGGCAATGATAGTAGGTGAACTCCAGAACAGAGCGTACTTCCTCACCAGTTCCAACGCCGGCTCGTCTCCCGCTCTATTGGCGTAATACGCGAGAAACATCGCACTGATGTAGAGGACGGATACAATAGCCAGGAAAACGACACTCCATGAATACGGGCTCGTTAACAGTTCCCTGTAAAGCAGCTGGACACCATTTGCGGTTTCTTCTATGAAACCACCTTCAGAAATCGTGAGTGCTGTCGAAAGGGATGCCGGTATTAGCAGCCCTGTAGCTCCATAAAGAAACATATAGAATGCATTATCCTTGGACCCATAACTCTCAAAAGCATAGAAAGAACCACGAATCGCTATGAGCACGATTGCAATACTTCCCGGGATTAATAAGGATTGGCCGTAGTAATAAGCTGTGTCCGGAAAGAATCCGACCAGCCCTACGAAGAAGAAGACGAAAAAGACGTTCGTTACTTCCCAAACGGGAGAAAGATAACGGGAGATCAACTGATTCATAATATGATCTTTCTTTGTCATCCTCGCATAATAGGCAAAAAACCCGGCCCCGAAATCAATCGAGGCCACGATGAGGTAGCCATATAGGAAGAACCAAAGAACTGTAATTCCTATTAATTCATAACTCATGACTTGTCATCCTCCTTCGTAGCAGCAATTTGCGGGAACCTGTGCTCAAGTTCAAGCTCTGCCGGGTTGTCTTTGAACATCTTTCTAAGGACGACCACACAACCGACGCCCAGTACAACATAAAGGGCGAAGAACAACCAGAACATCGCCCCTACATAAGGGGATGTTGTTGCAGCTTCTGTCACCGTCATAAAGCCTCGCATAATCCAAGGCTGACGGCCGACTTCGGCATAGATCCACCCGAACTCGATGGCGAGCATCGAAAGCGGTCCGGCAACGGCAATACCTGCCAGGATCAATCGATTGTGCTCATTCCACTTCTTGATCTTCCAGAAGACGAGGAACAACATCGAAATGCCTAATGTATAGAAACCGATCGTTACCATAAGGTCGAACATATAGTGAATCCAGAGTGGTGGCCGCTCGTCTTCAGGTGTTTCTTCCAACCCTTGCACCTCTGCATTAAAATCACCATAAGCGAGGAAGCTTAAAGCATTCGGTATTCGAATCGCATTCTCCACTTCATTGTTTTCATTCAACGTTCCGAACACGACAAGATCCGCTCCTGCCTCCGTTTCAAAGTGCCACTCACCTGCTGCCAATTTCTCTGGCTGGTGTTCGGCAAGGAATTTAGCAGATAAGTCGCCGGCTACAGCTGTTAGGATGGCAAAGATGAACATCATAGAAACTGTTAGTTTCAATGCTTTTTTGTGATAAGCGGAGCCTTTTTTCAACAAGATCGAAATGGCTGCAATCGCCGCTAGAACGGCTGCTGCGGTGAGATAGGAAGACGAAACAACGTGGAACACCTTTGTTGGTGTAGCCGGATTGAACATCGCTGCTAACGGATCAATCGCTGTAATCGTTCCATTCTCCATATCAAATCCTTGAGGCTGGTTCATGAATGAGTTCACCGTCGTGATGAAGAACGCAGACATCGTTCCGCCGATCACAACTGGTATCGACAGCAGCCAGTGGTATATCGGGTTTTTGAAACGATCCCATGTATATAAATAAATCCCTAAGAAAATCGCTTCAAAGAAGAAAGCGAAGGTCTCCATAAATAGAGGCAGTGCAATGACATTTCCGGCGAAACGCATGAAGCTTGGCCAAATTAAGGAGAGTTGCAAACCTATCGCCGTTCCTGTCACGACCCCTACTGCTACCGTAATGGTGTACCCTCTCGTCCAACGTCTTGCAAGCAGTGTGTAGTGAGGGTCTTTTTTCTTGATTCCGATTAGTTCAGCTACTGACACTAAAACAGGAACCCCTACCCCAAGCGTTGCAAAGATGGCATGGAAGAGAAGAGTCATAGATGTTAAGAGACGACTGATCGTCGCACCATCTAATTCAAACATTTCAATTTCCTCCTCACGAATCAATCTATCAATTATTGCGAGTTTGTCTATGTTCAGTATAAAAGGTGTAACCGTTTCATGGTTCATCGGTTGTTGACGATTTTGTGACAAACTTCACAAACGTTTAATTTGCACTCAGAATACACTACAATATTTCATTTGTCTAAAGATTTACTTGCAAAACTATTACCCTCTATCGACCAAAACGTAACGCCATCCTGCATTACCAAGCATCTTGAGGGGTTTTTGACAAAAGTTTGAACAAAGAAAAACACCTACTATTGAAGTAGGTGTTTCCTTTTTCTATATCGCATCAAGCATTTGGAACTGGGCTTTGACAAGTTCATAGTACTCGCCTTTTTGATCCATCAGTTCATCATGAGATCCATTTTCAAGAATTTTTCCTTGTTCTAAAACGAAAATATTATCCGCTTCACGGATCGTCGATAATCGGTGGGCGATCATGATCGCTGTGCGTCCTTTTAACAATTTCCGAAGAGCCTGCTGGATCTTCACTTCTGTTTCTGTGTCGATACTCGCTGTCGCTTCATCCAAGATCAGAATCCGAGGATTCGCAAGAAGTGCACGGGCAAAGGATAGAAGCTGTCGTTCTCCTGCAGAGAGAATGCTTCCACGTTCCTCGACTTCTGTTTCATACCCATTGCTCAAGCGTTGAATGAAGTCATCTGCTCCTACGACTTTCGCTGCTTCCTTCACCTCTTCATCAGACGCTCCTGGCTGACCGAATCGGATATTCTCCATGATCGTCCCTGAGAAGATGAATGTATCCTGAAGGACGACACTGATCTGCTGGCGCACACTATCTATCGTCGCGTCCCTCAAGTCGACGCCATCGATTCTAACGGCCCCTTTCGTCGGGTCATAGAACCGGCTGACGAGGTTTGCGATCGTCGACTTCCCAGAGCCTGTGTGACCAACAAGGGCTACCGTCTCTCCCTGCTTCATCTCCAAATTGATGTCATGAAGGGCGATTCTTTTTTCATCGTAGGCAAACTGGACATGATCGAATTCGATGTGCCCCTTCATGTCCTTCAAGTTGACGGCATTGTCCTTCTCCTCGACATTCGGCTGTTCATCAAGGAATTCAAAGATTCTTTCCGATGCAGCCATGGCCATAAGAAGCTGATTGTACATCATACCCAGTCTAGAAATCGGTTCCCAGAACATGCCCAGGTAGAAGGAAAAGGTTACAAATGTTCCTACTAAGATATCATCTTGTATGATGAGATGAGCACCATATGCTACAAGAATTACCGTACCAACGGCATTGCTCATCTCAACAAACGGACGGAACATCGAGCTTTTCTTAACAGCTGTATCCCAAGATTTAAAGTTATCTGTATTGACACCATCAAAGTACTCAGTGTTCTCCTTTTCCTGCGTGAAAGACTGTGTGATCCGCACACCCTGAATGCTCTCGTTCAAGTGAGAGTTCAGTTTTGACTGTTGGATCCGTACGTCCTGCCAGGACCTGCGGATATTACGGCGCAGTTTGGTCGAGATGTAGAACATAATCGGTAAAATGACTAATATCGCAAGTGCAAGCTTAGGGCTTATGACAAAGAGGATAATGACAATACCTGTGAGCATTACAACATCCATAAGTAGGTTTACGATTCCGTTCGTGAATAGTTCTTGTAAAGAGTTGATGTCATTCATAATCCTGACGAGAATCGACCCGGCGGACCGGGTGTCAAAGAACCGGTGGGAGAGCCTTTGAACGTGCGAGAACAAATGCTGTCTCAAATCGTAGATGACGTTCTGCCCCAGTATGTTCACATACTTGATTCTGAGCGCATTTCCGATATAACTGAGTAGGTACATGATTCCGATACCCACTACAAGTTGAACAAGGAATGGTACATCCTCATTCTCAATCGCGATATCAATGGCTACTTTACCTACTAAGATCGGCACGACGAGACGCACGATGGTCGATACAAGCATCGCAATGATGGCAATCGGTAAAAGGGTCTTCGCATACGGTTTAATATAGCGGAGCATACGCCACATCTGCGACCAGTTGAATGGCTTCTCTATCGCCTGATCCTGTGTATATTTGAATCGATTCAAATGCTTTGTCGTTTCTGGTTTATGTTTAGGTCTTTTAACCAAAGGGATCCCTCCTTTTCTTTAAAAATTGGCTGTGTTGAGGATTTTTTCTTTATCTTGATATTGAATATCATATATTCTCTGATATGGGCCACCGTTGATTAAGAGATCATCGTGCACACCTCTCTCAACGACTTCCCCGTCTTCAAGAACGAGTATTTCATCCGCATGCTTCAAGGATGAGATACGGTGGGCGATGATAAACGTCGTACGGCCTTCCATGACCTCCTGAAGCGCTTTCTGAATCTGGAATTCGGTCTCCATATCAACGGCTGATGTGGCATCATCCAGTACGAGAATAGCAGGATCGATCAAGATCGCACGCGCAATCGCAATACGCTGCTTTTGTCCACCGGAAAGCCCCATTCCCCGCTCTCCGAGGAGGGTGTCGTACCCGTTCGGCATATCCATGATAAAGTCATGCGCCTGGGCTCTCTTAGCTGCCGCGATAACGTCATCAAGCGTTGCATCCGGATTCCCATAACTGATATTCTCTTTGATTGTTGTGGAGAAAAGGAATGATTCCTGAAGGACAAAACCAATGTTCTTTCTTAAGGTTTTCAATCCATATTCCTGGACGGGCTTCTCATCGACCAGTACTTCCCCTTTTTCCGGCTCGTAGAAACGAGTAATGAGTTGAGTGATACTCGTTTTTCCGGATCCAGTCGCACCGATCAACCCGATTGTTTTTCCAGGCGGTGCATCGAATGAAATGTCCTTCAAGGCCGAATCATCGTCTTCTGTGTACGTCAGCGTGACATCCTTGAATGTAACGTGTCCCTTCAGACGATCCTGAATGATCGGGTTCGATTTCTCCTGTATGTCTTCTTCTGCTTCCAGAATTTCAAGTAACCGCTCCCCTGAAGCCTTCGACTGAGAGAATAAGTTAATGACGAAGCCAAAGTTCATCAGTGGTCCGAGAACAAGCCATACAAGTTGGAAGAAGGCAACGAGCTCTCCTAATTGCAGACCGTCATTAATTACTAAGTAACCTCCATAAGCAAGGAGTGCCACGACACTTACGTTCCCGATGAACTCCATTAAAGGAAAATATCTGGACCAGATGTTCGACGTGGTGATGAATTTCGTTCGGTAATCTTCACTCCGGTTCAGGAACCGGTCTACTTCGAAATCTTCACGTGAAAGAGATTTGACGGTATTCATCCCGCTAATGTTCTCCTGAACACGCGTATTCAATTTACCGAAAGACTTTCTGATCTTACGGAATGCCGGGTGTACTTTACGGTCAAATCGATAAACGACGACTGCCAGAAAAGGCATGGCTGCCATCGTAACCAGTGCGAGTGGGACAGAGTAGTAGAACATAACGCTCAGACTGATTACGATAAGTAGCGTTATGCGGATCAACTCTGAGAATCCCAGCGCAAGGAAAAAGCGGAACCCCTCCACATCCGCTGTTAAGCGGGACATCAAATCCCCTGTCTTCGCATTGTCGTAATAGCGAAACGGGAGTCGCTGGAGCTTCTTATATAATTCATCGCGAAGCGTGTACACGGCACTAATGCCGAAATATTCCCCTAAGTATTGATGGAAATATGTTGCAATTCCCTTAATCATCATTAACCCAATAAAAGCAATGCAGATATACGGAATCAGGTTGTACTGTTCTCCACGTATGACATCGTCAATCGTAATTTGCAGTACGACTGGATAAGCGACCGATATAACGGTAACGAACAATAAAGAGAATAACGACCAAAAGAAATATTTTCGATAAGGCCAATAAAACTGTTTCAATTTTTTAAATGTATCCATGTGTATTTCCCTCCTTTTAATCTTTTTTTACGTAATTACTAATATATCGGGTATCGAAATAAATATCCACCTTTTTGAACCAATTTTTCAAAAATTCACGACACTTCATGCTTTAGTCGGAATGACCTCATCCTTTAGACTGAAACCTTCATATTTAATGTGGTTATGTTTTTCTTTCCCCAAATCATTAAATCTACTCTTTCAAACAAGACAAAATGGCTGTCAGGCCCTCAACTCTCCGTTTGAAAAGATACGATAACGGGTAACAATGTTTCTGTCATTCGACATTTTTATGCGTTTTGTTGAAAAATATTTGAAACGACTATGTACTTTTCGCTATTCTATATAAGAGTACTTATTTGTCGAAAGGAGTTCGTTTATGAATTTGTTTGAAGAAGGATTTAAATTTAACCCGAGTGTACTCGTCGAGTGGCTAATTACAGGTGGAGTTGAGATTCTCCTGTTAATTATAGGCTTTGCGATTGTTAAACCGCTCGGTACAAAAGCCATTGAAAAGTCCATACAGAAGATGAGCGAGCAGCGTAAGCTGACCGAAAGCCGTAGTAAGACCATTGAGAAACTGGCTGTGAATATTTTCTCTTATGCTCTTATCTTTATTTTCATCGTGATGATTCTTGGGGCACTCAATATCAATATCGCTCCTCTGATCGCTGGAGCCGGTATTGTTGGTCTCGCGATTGGGTTCGGTGCACAAGGCATCGTATCCGACATCGTAACAGGCTTCTTTCTATTACTTGAGCGTCAAATTGAAGTGGGGGATTACGTAACAGCTGGCGGCTACGATGGTGTCGTAGAAGAAGTCGGCATTCGTACCACTCAGATCCGCAGTTTCGATGGTACGCTGAACTTTGTCCCTAACCGTAATATTGTCGGAGTGGCGAACCATTCCCGCGGAAACATGCGCGCACTTGTCGATATCGGTATCGGTTATGACGAGAACATCGATGAAGCCATTTCCGTCCTGCAGAAAGTAGCCGACCGCTTCCAAGAGGACGAGCGTTTCAAAGATGGTCCGAATGTGCTTGGCGTACAAAGCCTTGGATCTTCTGATGTCGTGATCCGTGTACTTGGTAAAACAGAAAACATGGAGCAATGGGGCGTCGAGCGTGACTTGAGAAAAGCAATGAAAGAAGCGCTGGATGAAGCAAACATTGAAATTCCTTATCCTCACCAAGTGTATGTAACGAAAAACGAAAGTGAATAATTAAAAAGTCCAGGGGCTTCCCCTGGACTTTTTCTAATATTATGTTGCCTCATCCCAAACCTCCACTTTTCTGATCTGATGGTCATCCATATCGACCACCTTTAAGTGAAGCCTCCCGCCTTGCAGGACCGTTCCCTCTTCCACATCATAATCCTGGGTGTAGATCCAGCCAGAGATCGTATCAATCTCCTCGTGCTTCAAGTCCACACTGAAGTAGTCATTCACATCCTGCACAGAGGTCTTTCCATCTAAGAGAAAGTGACCATTCTTCAAACGACGGATCTCTTTTTCTTCTTCCTGATCAAATTCGTCCCGGATCTCCCCTACAATTTCCTCTAAAATATCTTCAATCGTGACAATCCCCGACGTGCCCCCATACTCATCGACAAGCACTGCCATATGAGAATGGTCCTTCTTCATTTTAACGAGGAGGTCGCGGATTGGGACATTTTCAAATACCTTCATAATCGGTCGAACAAATGAATGAAGGCCTTCTTGACCTTCTGCGAAGACGAGCTCTTTCATATGTATCAGACCGATGATTTGATCTTTCTCTCCTTCCATAACGGGATATCTCGTGTATCGCTTATTTCTCATCACACGGATATTAGCCGTCATCGAATCTTCAATATCCAGAACGACCATGTCCGTCCTTGGAATCATAATCTCTTTTGCTGTCCGGTTATCAAACTCAAAAATACGGTCGACGTACGTGTACTCGGACCTGTTGATTTCCCCTCGATGGTAGCTCTGACTCAGGATGTGCCGGAGTTCGTCCTCTGAATGGGCCTCATCAGACTCTCTTGCCGTCTGAAAACCAAACAGGCGGACGAATAAATTGGCAGAACCGTTCAAAAGCCAGATCAAAGGATACATAAGCTTACTATATAAAATAAGAGGCCGCGCGAGAAGACGCGTAATCCGTTCTGCTTTCTGGATCGCAATCGTCTTCGGAGCAAGCTCACCTAAAACAACATGTAAAAATGTGATAACGAAGAAAGCGATGGCAAAGGACAGTGTGGAGGTGATGGCTCCAGGAAGTTCAAACCTCTCAAACAGTGGGTGCAGAAGAACTTCCAATGTCGGCTCCCCCAGCCAACCTAAACCAAGCGCTGTAATTGTGATCCCTAGTTGGCAGGCAGACAAATAGTAATCGAGGTTATTCAACAGCTTTAACGACCGCTCAGCCTTTAGGTCCCCTTCGGCCGCTCTTGCTTCCATTCTCGTCTTCCGAACTTTTACAATCGCAAATTCACTCGCTACGAAAAAGGCGGTCAATAAGATCAAGATCGCCACAGCCGTAAGTTTAATGGCAGATTCCATACTGTTGTGCCCCCGTTTCTATTTCACGCTCATTGGCAGTCTAGGGATTTTCAAAGCATCAACGCTTAGTGTGGCTGTTTTCGCCTCACATATTCAAATGAGATTCCGAGCAACTGATTCAACGACTCGGACACCGACTTCCAAGGCATCCTCGTTCGGATTCAGCTTGGATTGGTGAAGACCAGCTTCAGAATCAACTCCGAGCCAGAACATAAAGCCCGGAATTTCTTTCAGCATATATCCAAAGTCTTCTCCCGTCATGGCCATAGGGGCTTCTACATACGTATAATCCGATTCTTCCATCAATGAACGAAAGGCGCGCACTAAGTTTTCATCATTCGTGACTTCATAGTAATTGGACCCGTAATCGATCGTTATCTGACAATCATTCGAGATTTCACACCCCGCTGCAAGCTTCTCAATCTCCCTTTTCACATTCTCCATCGATTCTGGTGAGAGCGTACGGATTGTACCTTCGATGCGTGCACGCTGCGCGATAATATTTTGCACCGTTCCGCTTTCCATCTTTCCGACCGATATGACGGCGCTGTCTAACGGATCGATTCTTCGAGCAACAATCTGCTGAAGTTGAACGATAAATGAACTTGCCGCCACGACCATATCCTTCGTTTGATGCGGATAAGCAGCATGCCCCCCCACACCTTTCAGATCAATAAACAATTCACTCGTGTTGGCAAAAAGGATTCCTGGCTTTGTCGCTACTGTTCCTACAGGGTTTTCTGGCGAAACGTGAAGTGCATAGATGGCATCGGGCCAGAAAGCTTTCATTTCTTCCGATTGAAGCATAGGTTCAGCACCCCCAGGACCTTCTTCTGCCGGTTGGAAAATGAATACAACATGGTGCTCAGCCGGGGATTCGGCAAGTCGAGTCAATGCGCCAAGCGCAATCGTCATATGAAAATCGTGACCACAAGCGTGCATGTTCCCCTTATGTTCTGAAGAAAACGGCAGATCCGTCTCCTCATCTAGTGGAAGTCCATCAATATCTGCTCGGTACCCTATCGTTTTGGTACCGGACTTTCCTCTAATATGAACAAGTACGCCTGTTCTCCACGTTTTAATAGTCAGATGCTCCTGCGGAAGCTGTTCAATATATTGAAGCAGGTAGCGTTGGGTTTTAAATTCTTTAAATCCTAATTCCGGAATGCGATGAAGATCTCGGCGAACTTTTATCAAGCTTTCTTTATTCATGATGATGACCTCTCTCTCTAAATGAACAATTGTGAATGCTAACCGTAAAACGTGCATGTTTCAAATGATTACAGGAAAGGCCTTGCTGATCAGCAAGGCCCTTCTACTATTAGTTATCCAGCTTACGTAGTTCCTGTTTTATTTCTGTCTTGGATTTCGTTTGGTCATCGATTTCCTTAATGACCTTGGCCGGTGTTCCTGCGACGAGAGTATTGGGTGGTACATCTTCTGTTACAATCGCCCCTGCGGCTACAACCGCTCCTTCACCTACTGTTACGCCTTCAAGGACAACAGCATTCGCTCCGATTACGACACCGTCTTCTACAACAACCGGTTTCGCTGAAGGGGGTTCAATTACTCCTGCTAGAACGGCACCTGCACCAATGTGACAGTTCTTACCGACTGTCGCGCGTCCACCGAGTACAACGTTCATATCGATCATCGTGCCTTCTCCTACAACAGAACCAATGTTGATCATAGCACCAAGCATGATTACGGCCCCGTCACCGATCTCTACTTGATCCCGAATGACAGCACCTGGCTCGATGCGTGCGTTCACCTGTTTCAAATCAAGAAGTGGGATTGCAGAGTTACGTCGGTCGTTTTCAATAACATAATCTTCAATCTGATCTTGATACTTATTCAGAAGCGGTTCAATCACTTTCCACTCACCAAACAGCACGCCTGATTGCCCCGTTACGAAGTCCTGTACCCCTTCGCCGAATTCCAAGTTCTCTAAATTCGCACCTTTCACATAAACCTTAACCGGTGTAGACTTCTCACTATTTGAAATAAAAGAAATAATTTCATTTGCATCCATTTGTTTCATTATTAATTCCTCCTTTATGTATCATCTTTCACTCTTTACTTTATCAAAGGATTTCAGGTAATATCAATCTTCTTTTTTCGGAAGTTGCAAAATAAACAGAAAACTAGCGACAGCTAATACAATTAATCCCAGGTATACGTTGTGAAGCCCCGAACTCAACCCTTCCTGCAGGGCCACTTTGGCTTGATTTCCCAACTCTGAACGACCGGCTTCTGTTAATAGCTGATTAGTCGAATTCACATCGTATTCACCGGATAGCCCTTCCTGTTCAAGATAAGATGCAACACGGTTATTGAGAAGTCCACCTAAGAGTGCCGCGCCCAGTGCACTACCGATTGACCTCATAAACATATTCGAAGCTGTTGCAATTCCTCTGGACTGCCATTCCACAGCATTTTGAATGGAAACAATGAACGAGGTTGATGTCAGTCCCATGCCGACACCGATCAACAAAGAGCCTGATGCCGCGAACCAGGGACCTTTTTCTGAGGAAAGCAGCGAGAAAAGCACGGCCCCTGCAATTAAGGAAGTGCCGCCAAGCATGGATGTCGGGCGGTATCCTATCTTTAAGATGAGCCTCCCCGCCATTGTAGAAGCGATTGGCCAGCCGATCGACATCGTTGTCAACGTAAACCCCGCTACGGTTGCAGACCTCTCCATCACCCCTTGAACAAACGCAGGCAGATAACTGGATACACCAATCAGAATCATTCCAGTAATAAACGAGGTGATGTTAGCAAAACGAATGGAGCGAATCGACCATAAGTCTAATGGAAGCATCGGGTCCTTCATTGATTTTTCATGCTTAATGAACGCCATCAGGCTTCCAAGAGAGAGAATGACTAATCCGATAAACCCAACAGACATCAACGGAATACGGTTTCCACCTTCCACAAGCAGGACGATCAAGGAGCTGATGGCAAGGATCACCCAGACAGATCCTATAACATCAACAGACCTCTTCTCCATAGAAGATTCTTCCTTAAAAAAGATCATAATGCCTGCTAGAGCCAACAGACCGAGTGGCACATTCATCCAAAACACATAGGGCCAGCTTAGGACATCGACAAAAAAACCACCCAGAAGTGGTCCGGTAACGGCAGAAATCCCCCAAACGCTGGACAGATAACCTTGGATTTTCGCCCGTTCTTCTTTTGTATAAATGTCCCCGACGATAGTAGTAGCAATCGGCATCAGCGCGCCAGCGCCAACTCCCTGCACAAGCCGTGCAGCGACTAATACCTCCATGCTTGGAGCAAGTGCTGAGAGAATAGCCCCGATCAGGAAAAAACTAATCCCCGTCAAAAAAATAGGCTTTCTGCCAAAGATATCAGCGAGTCTTCCAAATAGAAGAACAGTGGCAGCGTTGGTTAATAAGTATGCTGAAAAGACCCAACTGTAAAGCCGGAACCCTCCTAGGTCCGCTACAATAGACGGCATAGCTGTGGATACGATTGTCGCTTCTATAGCTGCTAAAAACATAGCCAGCATAACCGAAGCTAAAATGAGAGGGCGGTTTTTTATATGTACATGTTCCATCTCTCCACCCTTTCTTATATTTTTTTACAAAAATAGATGACACCCTAAGATGCCATCTATTTTATCATAATGATCGATTTTATTTTCATTCGTAGTGTTTGAGAATTTCATGATAATGCTTACTGTATTGTTTTAGAACGCTTCGTCTCGTTACAATGCCATCGAATTCCCCGGCCTCGTTCGTTACACATACAAAAGGATAGTCAATCAGCTTGTGTAAAGCATCAATCATATGATCCTCCGGACTCAAGCAGGGTACTTCCGCATCCATGATCTCATGAACTTGTATTTCTCCCAGCCTGTTCAGTTCAAATTCTTCAATTCCCAATGTTTCTTCCAAAATCTTCGTCTTGCTGATCACACCTTGAAACGTGTAGGTGGGATCCAGCACCGGAACAGCCGAATAACCTGACTTGACCAGAACAAGCAAAGCGTGCTCGAGAGGATTTCCGATTTGAACGTGAGCCACTTTTTCGGATGGGATCATCAAATCTTTAATCTTAGGCCACTCCAATTTACTTTGTTCCAAACTTACCATACTTTTAATCACTCCTTTAAAACATACAACGGAAGGAGCACAGAATTCATACGCTCAATGTGAACCATAAAACAGTGTAACATAGTTTCCTAGTGAACTCGAACTGCAATTCCCGACATCCTTCGCATCAACCTTTGTAACGCTACCTTTATTCCCCCATTTCCGAACTTCAAACCTCACGTGAGAGAACCGATCCTTTCATCCTCTGACGTAAAAGCGTATAATGGTGGTAACTAAAGGAATCGGGGTTGATTGATGTATGATGACACACACATTCTCAAAACGAGAAGAAATTGCCAACGCCATTACACACGGCATTGGAGCTATTCTTAGTATCGCTATGCTCGTGCTCTTGATCGTATTCGCAAGTATCGGCGGTAACGCCTGGCATATTGTTTCTGTATCCATTTACGGAGCTACCATGCTCCTGCTTTATGTCTCTTCGACACTTGTCCATAGTTTTCCACCTGGAAAAGCCAAAGATTTATTCGAAATCTTTGATCATTCATCGATCTATCTATTCATTGCGGGGACATACACACCGATCCTCCTCGTTCCGCTTCGTGGAACCCTTGGATGGACATTGTTTGGAATCGTGTGGGGGATTGCGATCCTCGGAGTACTATTCAAAGTATTCTTCGTCAAACGCTTTGTCGTCCTGTCCACTGTTTTTTACGTGTTGATGGGTTGGCTGATCATTCTTGCCTGGGGTCCTTTGACAGCGGAAGTACCTGCTGCCGGCATTACGTACCTTGTTGTAGGCGGAGTCATGTACTCCATAGGGGCTATATTCTATGTCTGGAGAAGTTTCACCTACCACCATATGGTTTGGCACCTTTTCGTACTTGGTGGTTCGATCTTACACTTCTTCTCTATATTCTTCTACATCATCTAACGAGGGGAACGCGACATGCGTCTTCGTCCATATATCGTAAATTCAAGCATACAACCCGGACGACGGATCGTCCGGGTTTTTTATACCTATAAAACGCTACAAGGACTAGAAAGGAAACTTGTTCAACCATTGCCCCCCGTCCAGCGTCACGACTTCACCGTTCATATAAGACGCTTCTTCAGAAAGCATGAATCGGGCAAGTCCTGCAATTTCTTCAGGCGTCCCTAGTCTTCCAAGAGGCACGGATTGTAATGTACGCTGTGCAGCCTTTTCAGATTCAAATAACTTCTCTGCCCCACCTGTCCGCTCGATGGGTCCAGGAGCAATCGCATTTGCACGAATGCCATACTTCGTCCCCCACTCTACAGCTAATGTGCGGGTCATGGTGAGCACGCCTGCTTTTGCCGAGGCGGAGTGGATGACCCCGGCGCCGGCATTCCATGCATATGTAGCCACGATATTCAGAATAGAGCCTTTGATTCCTTTATCGATCCAATACTTCCCAACAGCCTGACTGCAATAAAAAGTACCATTCAATACGATGTTGATCACTGAGTTCCAACCGTTTGTACTTAGTTTTTCAGCAGGCGAAATGAAATTCCCCGCTGCATTGTTCACGAGATGATCGATTCTTCCGAAATGCTGATCTGTCGTTTCGACCATCTTCTCGACTTGCTCAACTTCTCTCACATCCATTGGAATGAGGAGAAGCTGGTCTTCTTTTCCTTGAGCAATCTGCTCCTTCGCATTTTGAAGTTTCTCCTCACTACGACCTGTAATCACGACTTTCGCTCCTTCTTCCAAGAACCGTTTCGCCATATACATTCCCATACCACTTGAACCACCCGTTACAATGACTACTTCATTTTTCATCATCCTAAGCCTCCTATCTGTCTCTTGATAACATTCAACACAAAAAAATGAATTCCTGTTCATTTTTGAAAAAAGTTCAATTCCATAGACAGAAATCATCATTTTTCTTATCATCAAGCATGGTATAATGGCAAAAGCACTTAGAGAAGAGGGCTTCTTATGGCAATCACACGACGCGAGTTTTTGAAAAAGGGACTGCAGAGTATTGTGGGTATTCTCGGGTTAAGTGGAGTCAGTTATCTTTATGCCCGATACATAGAACCTGAAATGCTTACCTTTCAGCACTATACCCTGAGAGATGAAAAGATTCCCGCTTCATTCGATGACTTTAAGATCCTGCAATTTTCCGACACCCACTTAGGATTTCACTACGACGAACCATCCTTTAGCAGGCTGGTCACTTCCGTACAGGACCAGCAGCCGGACTTGATCGTTTTCACAGGAGACCTGGTAGACGACCCCGATTCCTATGCGTTCAGACCAAACCTCCCCCGCCTGTTGCGAAAGTTTGAAGCGCCATACGGGAAGTTCTGGATTTACGGGAACCATGACCATGGTGGCTATGGAACCGAGAAAATCAAGGAACTGATGACCGATGGTGGGTTTCAATTGTTACAAAATGAACACCAACTTATCACGAAGGACGAAGATGCTTTTGCTCTAGCAGGCGTAGATGACTTCCTTCTAGGAAAACCTGATCTTGATGCGGCACTGGCCCCCATACAAAAACAGGTGTTTACGATTCTGCTGGCACACGAACCGGACAGTGCGGATCAAGTTCGCCACTATCCTGTAGACGTTCAGCTGTCGGGGCACAGTCACGGAGGACAAATTCAACTCCCATTTTTCGGTCACCTTGTCACACCGCCTATGGCTGAGAAATATGTGGAGGGTCAGTATCAGGTAGAAGGGTTGGATTTATTTGTAAGTCGAGGCATTGGGACAACGAGACTTCCTTACCGCTTCCTCTGTCGCCCTGAGGTGTCTGTGTTTCACTTAAAATCGTCGTAAATTTAATAGTTTTGTGACATCTGTCAAAATATGCGGTTGAAGTGATAAGATGGAGTAAGAGATATACAAATGAGGGATGTTTATGTACACGAAAACCAGTGCAATCATGATTATCCTCCTTCTACTTACAGCCTGCGGATCTCCAATTGAAGAAAACATGTCACGGGATGTCGATTCGTTCTCAGCTGTGAATCAAAATGGTGAATCTGTTCAATTGCCGCAAGATTACGAAGGAGATTATTGGATTGCTGACTTTATCTTCACGAATTGCGAGACAGTGTGCCCTCCTATGACAGGCAACATGTCGAGACTTCAACAGCTCTTGAAAAAAGAAAACCTGAATACTAGATTGGTTTCGATCAGTGTTGATCCAACACATGATACACCGGAACAATTGAAACAGTTTGCGGAGCCCTATCAACCTGACTTCAACCAGTGGAGCTTTTTAACAGGATATACTTTTCAAGATGTAAAAGAGCTTTCAATTAAATCCTTCCAATCCCCACTAAAAAAAATGGAAGACTCGAATCAATTTGCTCATGGGACAAGCTTCTACCTCGTAACTCCTGATGGAGAAGTGGTCAAGAGCTATACAGGTACGAAAGCTGCAGAAATGAACCAAATCGTCGATGACTTAAAACGGTTGACCGAATAGCGGTCTTCCGTTTTAATAATGTAAATTTTTTGCAATTTTTATATTCTACGATTAAGATAGATGTACAGCCTCATTGAAAGGAGATCGTGTATGAGGAATAAGACAAGCAGTAACCGCGAACTAGCAGAATCTCTTTTTATTGTGAACCGCCACGCTAAAACTGCGCCCCAGCCGAAACACTTATATGAAATAAAGAAACATACCATCAACAAACTCCTTCGGGAAGACCGCGCCCAAAAGATTGGACTCCACTTCTCAGATCATCCAAAGTTGAGCCAGCAGCATTCCACACTCCTTATCGAGGTGGGCGGATATTACTTTCACATTCCTGCGAATAAGAAAGACTTCGATCAACTCAAACATTTAGGTAAAGTCGATCAATCCTATCGCAATCCGAAACCTCAGCTTTCGTTGTCTAAAGCCAAGAGGACACTTTATCGCTACTTAAACTGGGAGGAACCGAAGCAAAGGTCCTCACACGCTTTCCAGACGACCGCTCAACCAAGCTTTCTCGGGCAAAGAACAGTCAGCCCCTGGAACCAAAGAAGAAGAAAATAACAATACGCTATAACCTTCAGTTCCATGTTTTAATCTGTAAGAAAAAAGGAAATGAGAGTCAAAAGGAGGTTGGTTTTCATGAGTCAAAGCCCACTGGATGACTTTCTCTATCACTTGAAAAGATACATGGAATACACAACGGAGATGCGTTCTTCATTCGAGCATTTAACGGAAAGAGAAAAACAAATGATCATTGAAGCGTCCCCGAGCCAACAAGGGCCTGAGGAACTGTCCAAGCATGCCTATGAATGGCACGACGCTCTCTATTCCACTTTAAAGAAATAAAAAGAAGCCGCTCCGAGCGGCTTCTTTTTTATAAGAGGGTTTGATTACAGGATATAGTGGTCGATATATTTGACCAGTTGTACGATCTCTGGTTTTGAGACTTGAGCGTCTGCTCCGACCCGCTCTCCTTTGTGACGAAGTTCGTCTGTAATCAAAGATGAGAAGATCAATACAGGCATTTGATTGAATGAAGGATCTTCTTTGATCAGCTTCGTAAAGTGATGACCGTCCATGCGAGGCATTTCAATGTCAGTGATAATCAGCTGATACTCATCTTCCACGTGTTTTCCTTCATCGACTAAAGACTGCAAGTGATCCATCGCTTCTTTCCCGTCTTCACAGATATAGGTATGAGCATAGCCTGCTTCCTCCAGCGTCTCTTGAAGGAGAGCGCGAAGCAGTCCTGAGTCTTCCGCAATCAGTATTTTTTTATGAGAACGTTCTCGCTCTCCCAATTCACGCAGCTGGTCCTTCTGCAGACTCGTTTCAGGGTTGATGTCAGCTACAATCTTTTCAAAGTCCAGTAACAGCATCATGTCATCATCCATCTTAATGACACCTGTAATCTGCGTCTCAAGCCCTTGATACATTTTACTCGGCTTTTCAATCTGTTCCCATGAGATACGATGGATCTGAGTGACCGTATGTACGTGGAAAACAATTTTCGTCTGGTTGAACTCCGATAAAATAAACTTATCATGCTTTGGATTCTCAGAAGGTTCGAAGCCAAGTGCATGCGCTACATCGACGACCGGAACCACTTCTCCGCGAATCTCTATTATTCCTTCAACTGAAGCGTGTGAATGAGGAATCTTTGTAACCGGTTGTGGGTTCAATATCTCTTTTACTTTAATGACATTTATGCCGAAGCGGTTTTGACCGATTCCGAATTCAACAATCTCCAGTTCATTTGTACCACTTTCAAGTAATATGCCTTGATCTTTATTCATGGCCATCGCCCTTCCTAATGATTAAGTTACGTCCTTTATATCGACGTAATCCACGAAACGTTTAGCGTGACTTTTGAATCACAAGAAACGGTTAGTCATTTCGAATGATGGCATACACGATCAGCCCAACGACCGGGAAGAACAACGTACCGATCAGAACAGCCAGGCAGTACAGGTCACTTTTCCCCTTACGCTTCGAATCCCGATAAGCCCAAATACTTGTTACGATGTTCAGCACAAGAAGAGCTAGGCCGAAAAATGCAAAGATAAAAAACATTTCCATATTCTTTCCCCCTTTCACCCTTTATACGGATGTGGGTTCCCCGAGGTTTCAATCGAATATAACAAAGGAATCCACTGAATAAAAAAACCTCCACCTCATTCCTTAGAGATGGAAGTTGACTTCATTCAGCTATTCAACTATGCAGCCTTTCGCTTCGTACGCTTAGAAATTCTGATCCACAAATTTCTCGTGACTACGACCAATACGTGAAGAGCCCCATAGCCGCTGATCGCGAGGAGACAGACCGGCCAAAAATACACTGGCAGAGAGGATTCATTTTGTATCATGGCATAGCGGTCAACCATTTGAAGAAAACAAAATGCGATGAGAGTCGTCGTCACATACGTAGAGATCGTCGTCCAATTCTTTAGCATGATCCATTCGACCACTGGGCGAACCACCCACATTAACGACATCATAAATATAAAGACCAGAAAAAACTGCACATAACTTGGGTCGATCCCTAAGATCTGCCACAAATCTGGATCTATCCAATTTAAAGAGTGCTCAAGTACAGAAAGGTCAATCCAATTGCTCATTCCTTTTCACCCTTTGATCATTTTATCTCCATTATGAACAAAGGCCGAAACGGTTAAACCTACTCGTTAAGCATCCCTTTATTTTTCATCCACTTCAGGCCCTCACGTCTGCTGAGAGGGCGGAGGTCCGTTTTTTCTATAAAAGCTTTTACACTCTCAGGGTCCGACTTACTGTATTCTCGAAGTGCCCAGCCGATCGCTTTTTCAATAAAGAACTCTTTCTCCCCTTTCAGCGCTCCGATCGTTTCATAAAGGAGCGGAGCATTGGTTTCTTCTTTGAATTTCAGTTGATGCAGGACACTTGACCGCCGCACCCACATGTTCTCAGATTGTCTCCAGCTTTCCGTTATAGGAACCAGTTCATCAGGGTATTTCATAAAGTAGGACCCACATAATTTCGAGGCGATTGTATCCACCGTATCCCACCAGGAATGGGTCATCAACAATTCCTTATAAACATCAATAACCGAACGCTCCGCCTCTTTCTTCCCTTTGTCCAGAATAGTCAAGGCAGCGTAATGACACTCTCTCTGCTCTTCTTTAAAAAGAAGTCGGGCTGTTTCGATACGCTCTGATTCTGTGAGTTTTTTGTATTCTTTAAGTAAGGGGCTAAGTAACTTTTTTTGTTCAGGCGCTTTGATTCCAAAGAAACGGAAATGATGCTTCATATATGCTTCCATACCTTCACGGTTCTTTTCATTTTGGTTGTCCGCAAAAACTTGGACGACAGCGCCTGCGAGTTCATGGCTTCTCACCATCTTTTCCTCCTTTACTTCTGTATAAATTTAGCTAGACGTTCCTCATGATGTTTCGCTTCGTCATAGCCCTGTTTATAGAGCGCATGAAGTCGATCATGATTGCGTTCAATTCGACTTACCTTGAATGGACGAAGAGGCTGGATGACGAAAACGGATCCATCTTTCTCCATCTTTTTAATCTCTTTCATTTGGCGATTATATTTAATATGCCGGTTGAGCAATGCTTTCGCAAACAGTGGATACTTCTTATACTTTCTCGTGAAATACCACCCCATTTTCATTTTCTGCTTTACATAGTCATCCGTTCTCGTCAATACGACCACATGTTTCTTATTTCCCTCTTGAATAGAAGGCAGAATCGGAACCGGGTCTGAAATTCCCCCATCCATCAATTCCCTACCGTCGTAGGGAATGCTCGGAGCGATAAGAGGCAGAGAACTGGAAGCTCGAATCAACTGCAATAAAGAATTCCGGTCAGGGAATTGGTCATAAAAAAGAGGTTCTCCTGTCATCATATCCGTTGTTGTCACCACAAATTTCGTTGAACTGTTCTCAAATGCTTCATAATCAAATGGCACGAGTTGATTTGGCAGCGTATCAAATATGAAATCCATTCCAAACAACTGTCGTTTCGTAAACATTCTCTTATAAGATATGTATTCTGGGTGACTCCCATAGTTTACGATCACCTCGTAGTTGCGCCCTCTCTGGTCCGCTACGTAAGAACTTCCATTACAAGCTCCGGCAGAGGCCCCGACGACGAATGGAAACTCAATCTTCTCATCCAAAAAATAATCCAGAACTCCGGCCGTGTATGCTCCGCGCATACCTCCCCCTTCTAAGACTAACCCTGTATCCTGCATCATTCGTTCCTCCTTTTCTCATTATGTTCATTATAAACACATTTTCCATCTAATTATAAATAGAAGTGCTTAGCAATATGATTCCCTAAGAAGTAGAAAAGCAACCGGTAGCCGGTTGCTCTCAAGCTGTGATATGATCAATTTATTAACGATTTTTCCTTCGTTTTTTGGCTATGTTTTTCATCCATTTTCTTTTCAATCTTTTCAAGTTCTTTCTCATCGTTTAACAATTGCTTCTTATTTTGATCAACTAAATGTTCAAACGACATTCGACTGGATCTCATAGATAGCGACTCCTTTCTAAATTCGTACAAGAGTATCGTAACACGAGCGACCATTGAATTGTTTGAACATTTAGTTAAATTTAGTTTACCTGGAGGTTACATTTTGCATTCACGAATCAACAAAAAACTATCAGATATCGAAATTTCCGGAATCCGCAAGTTCTTTAACATGGTTAGTAACTATGAAGACGTTGTATCTCTAACCATCGGTCAACCTGACTTCCCTACACCTGATAGAATCAAACAGGCGGGTGTTAACGCGATAAACCAGAACTATACAAGCTATACACATAACGCAGGCATTCTCCAGCTGAGGCAGGCTGTCTGTGATTTTGTACAAGACTCTTATGGGTTGAGCTATGATCCAAGAGAAGAAGTAATCGTTACAGTCGGCGCATCACAGGCCATAGATATATCGCTGCGTACAATTCTGGAACCCGGAGATGAAGTGATTCTTCCTGCCCCTGTCTATCCCGGGTACGAACCATTAATCCATTTATCAGGCGGATGTCCGGTTCACGTTGACATATCCAATCATGCCTTTAAGCTGACGGCCGATTTAATCGAGGAATCTATTACCCCAAATACAAAAGCGATTATTCTCCCTTACCCTTCTAATCCAACGGGCGTCTCTCTTACAGAAGAAGAATTAAAGGATATTGCTGAACTCGTCAAGAAACACGAGATCTTTGTCATTGCTGACGAAATCTATTCAGAACTCGTTTATGATCGGAATCATGTTTCTCTTGCTCAATTTACAGACATCAGAGATCAAATGATTGTGATTAACGGGGTTTCGAAATCTCATTCGATGACGGGATGGCGGATTGGATACACCCTTGCTCCTGCGTGGTTGACCAAACATTTATTAAAGGTCCATCAATACAACGTATCGTGTGCGACCTCAATCAGTCAGCATGCAGCATTAGAAGCTCTGACCAACTGTCGGGATTCAACGCATCAAATGAAAGAAGAGTATAAGAAACGGAAAGACTATGTACTCCGTCGTTTGTCTCAAATGGGATTATCTTATGTCCATCCTGATGGTGCCTTCTATGTATTCGTATCTTTCCCATCGAACGGGAGATCCACTTTTGACGAGGCGGTTACACTTGTCAAGGAAGCAGGTATAGCCCTTGTACCAGGAAGCGCATTTTCAACATATGGAGAGGGATATGTGCGTTTGTCGTATGCTTATCATATGGAGACTTTACGGAAAGGTCTTGATCGACTCGAAAAATATCTACAAAAATAAAAAAAACAGACGCCTATGTAGAATGCTTCACTTCATAGGCGTCTGTTTAATTAGTTTGTTGTGTTTGCAGTTGATTGAGTAATTGATCCAGCCTTTGGCTGATTTCAACAGACTCTTCGCTGGCGAATCCTTGGTGTCTCGCAACATCGATCATTTTCTGACGGAGCTTCTCCACCTCATCTAAAAGAGACCCTTGTTCGTTTAAATCCATTATGCGTAACCCCCCAGATGTAAATTTATAGTATTAGTATACCACAAGATTGCCGGCGAAAGAATGTTTGTTCGCCTTTTTATGATTCGATCCGAATTATCTCAAAAATCAACCCCACTGTAAATGCCTTCGACAAAGGAGGGTGCCCCTCGACAGATTAAACCTTTGTAAAACCAGTACAAACACAGCTTTTCATTTGATTCGATTGTGATAAAATATAAGGTATAGTGAACAACTGGATAGTATTTCATGTTCATCAGGAAAGGAAGGTCTAGATTGTCTGAACAATCAAAGAATGAATGGTTGGAATGGTTAAAAGCGATTGCGATTGCTGTTACACTAGCCTTTATACTAAGAACTTTTTTCTTTGCAACATCAATCGTTGAAGGGGCGAGTATGGATCCGACTCTTGAAAATGGAGAACGAGTCATGTTCAACAAAATCATTTATTATATAGATGAGCCGGAACGAGACGACATCGTCATTATTGAACGACCTGTCAAAAGTTATGTAAAGCGGATCATCGGACAACCGGGTGATACAGTTGAAATTCGCGAACACACCCTCTATGTGAACGGAGAAAAGCAGGAGCAGGAGTATCTGAACGACAGTGCTGTTGAAAGCACTCGGGATTACGGTCCTGTGCAGGTCCCTGAGGGGAAATATTTTGTTATGGGTGACAACCGAGCCATTAGTAAAGACAGCCGAAACGGTCTCGGATTCATTAAAGAAGAAGAAATTATAGGCCGAACCGAACTTGTCATCTACCCCTTCGGTGAATGGGGACTAACTAAATAATCTATAAGCTTCACTGAAGGACGTCATGTTTAGTTGAACATGACGTCTTTTTCTTATTCTTACAACCCATATCAATCATTCAAAAGATAATACAAGATCGAAAGGGAAGTCACTATGGTTACTCGCAATAGTCAACACGGCTTCTTCTTTTGTGAAATAGGCAGAGTGAAAACTGACGCCCGGGTCATATCCCATGACGTAAAACTTCAACCACTCCTCCCCCTTCTTCTTCATCCAAACTCCATAGCCGTAGGAAATCTGCTCATTTACTTCTACATGCGGGGTGAGCATCCTTTCTTTCGTTGTCTGACTCAACAGTTTATTCTGAAGCAATGCTTCCCAAAACCGCTCCATGTCATCTGCATTTATGTAGGCTCCCCCATCCGGTCCACCCTTCACAGGTACTTCAAAGCAATTCGCCCGTACTTCCCCGTCGTGCTCCACATAGCCAACAGCCGTGTTGCCAGGCAATGCATCGGTTCTATAATATCCCGAGGACGACATTCCAGCCCGATTAAATATATTCTTCTGGACATATTCTGTAAACGGTTCTCCAGAACACTCCTCCACCACCAAGCCAAGGATAATAAATCCCGCATTGTTATAATGAAAAGAATCACCTGGAACTCCTTTCATCGGGTCATTCTGAAACAGGGCTAAGAAGTCTTCTGGAGTAGTCATCATGTACACTGGGTGTTCACGCCACAATGCTCCGTAATCATCCATCTGCTCTTCATCGAAATAATCAGGAATTCCTGATGTGTGGGTCAGTAAATGCTCAATGGTGATCTCCTCGTCCCATTCCGGGAACGGTATGGAAAGGCACTCTTTCAATTTATGATCAAAGGAAAGCTGCCCTTGGTCAACCAGCTGCCCGATTGCGACGGCCGTGAAGATTTTACATCCAGAAGCGATGGCGAACTTCGTTTTGTTATCATTCCTTAAGTGTTCAGATTGATTTCGGTATCCTACGCTCTTCTCAAAAGTCTCGCCTTCCTTCCCTCTATAGGAAAGAACTCCAGAGAATGACGGTTCCTTTAACCAACCCTCTACCTCTACCTTATTTAATGGCATCATCTTTCCCCTCCAAAACACTCTCGAGTTCTGTACTTAACATTACGGACGAACCACTCCAAAAATTGGTAGATGATCGTATAAAAAAGGAAACAGCCTCACCTGTTTCCCCCCTACTCTATCCTGTTCATTTGTAAGTATCCTTTACCCACGATCAAAAATATTCATTCCGATTGTTCCTACTCCAATGATTACGCATACAAACCACATGACTAGTTCCATGGTTTCACCCCCTCATCATCTCTATTCTAGCAAAAATCACCCAAAAAATCGTCTTTATCTTTTAGATGTTTCCCTTTCTCTTGGAAAAATAACAGCAGTACGATGAAAAAGCTGGTTTAAACCGACTGAAAGCGAGGTAAGATGGATAAGAAACGCGAAGCTCAAAATATACATCAGGGTCCTGCTTCGGTACAATAAAGGTAAGGAGGTCCCTACTATGGACATCATTTATCGCTTTTTTATTTTCTGGTACATATGCGGCGTCGTACTGCTTTCCTTTGATCTGATTCCACCGTGGTTAGAGTGGGCGAACAGTGTCTTTCTCATAACGGCGGGAGTTGTAAGCGCCCTCTATTTCATTTCCATCTATGGAAAAAGGTTTGGGGTACTTTATAGTTTATGGATTATCATCGGCAGTATCTGGGTCGAACATCTCGGTGTTGAATATGATTTCCTATTTGGATCCTACGATTATACCAGCAATTTCGGTATCAAAATTTTTGATACCCCGATTACAATTGGTTTCGCCTGGCTGTTGATTGTCGGATGCTCTCATGAGCTTGCCAGGACCATTACACGTGGAGGGACCTCTTTCATTTCAAAGGTTTCATTCGTCATCCTCGGTGGACTGGCAGCCGTCACGATGGACCTGATCTTAGACCCTGTCTCGTTTAAAGTAAAAGAGTATTGGTTATGGCAGGAGCCGGGCTTGTATTATGACATTCCCTTTTCAAACTTTATTGGTTGGATGGTCGTCGCTTCTGTGTTTCACCTAACCTATGTTCTGTTGATGCCTGACAAGAAGAACGGAACATTAAAATGGGAAAACAGAATGGCACTCATGTTTGGACTTATTATCGGCATGTTCTGTGTCGTCGCGTTAACGGGTGGACTTTTCTTTGGCGTGGTCCTCGTCACCATACTGACCATCATTTGGTATGCTGCTTACTTTGCAAGGAGACGGTCTTATGAAGAAAGCTAATAAAAATCCAATTATGGAGTGGGGATTCACTCGGTTTAACCGACTATTTTTGTCTTTCCACTTTGAACACATCCGTCTGTGGAGTCGTGATGCTAAACCGTTCAGAAGACGCACCTTATTCTTAGTCAATCATTCCACCTGGTGGGATCCGCTGTTCATTTTTTATTTGAATGACAGAATCATTCAGTCGGACGGGTATGCGATGATGCATGAAGACGGACTCAAAAAGCATCCTTTCTTTCAAACGATAGGAGGATATTCCATTAATGGCGATGACAGAAGGCATGTTTTTGAATCATTGAACTACTCAATCGAGCAATTAAAAGATGATAAAACCGTCTGGATCTTCCCTCAAGGCCAGGAAGAGCACCTCGAGAAGAGGCCTTTAGACTTCTTCTCAGGTACAGCCTTGATTGCCAAACGATGTCCTGGTGTGCAGGTTGTTCCCATTAGTCTTTACTACAGTCTGGAACACACTCGTAAACCGAATGCCTACATAAAGATTGGAGAATCGATTGATTCAAATGCTCTCCGTTCCATGAATCGGAAAGAGCTCACCCTCCACTTTGAGGAAGTATGTACAGCACAGTTAAATGAGCTCAGAAAAGCGGTCATTGAAGAAAATCACAGTGTGTTTGAAGATCTTCTAAACAGAAAAGGAGGATAGCAAAATGTCGTTCTTTCAGATTGTCTTTTTTATGACGATACTTTTAAACCTTTGGACCATTATCAATGGTTTTTTTCTCTATCCTCTCGTATCTAAACCTAAATTATCGAAACAACCAAAAGTCTCTCTACTCGTACCACTTAGGAACGAAGCTGGAAATGTGCCTGGTTTACTTGGATCCTTGAAACAGATAACGTATGAAAACATTGAATTTATACTACTGGATGATCATTCCGAAGACGACACATTTGCTTTGCTAGAGAAGGAAGTGGGTTCTGATGCCAGGTTTAGAATTATGAAGGGAAAAGAGCTGCCGCCCGATTGGAACGGCAAAGTTCACGCCTGTCACCAGCTATCCGAGAAGGCTTCAGGTGAATATTTAGTATTCCTTGACGCCGATGCACGTGTCGCTCCACGCATCATTGAAAAAACCATTGCTACGATGGACAAACACCAGGCTGATATGATAAGCGGGTTCCCTTTCTACCCGAATCATCACTTTCTCAGTCACATGCTTGTTCCTTTGCAGCATATGGTCGTGCAGCTTCACCTTCCGCTCATGGTGGCGAACCACTCTACACGCCCCATGTTCACAGCTGCCTGTGGAATCTTCATTTGTATCGAACGTTCCACCTATGACCAGATCGGTGGCCATAAATCCGTTCAGAATTCACTCGTAGAAGACGTTCATATTGCAAGAGAAGTCAAAAAGCAGGGTCATAAGATGATTCTTGCTAATATTACACCTTCTGTTCTGTCCTATATGTACGACTCATCGAGGGAGACGTGGGAAGGTTTTAAGAAAAACATTTACACAGGGATCGGGCGGTCTGTTTGGATGGTCCTTTTCCTCACCGTATTCTATGCCTTCGTATTTCTTGTGCCTTTCGGATATCTTTTGATTGGTGTTGTCGAGAACGATATCGTTTATCTGCTGCCTTACCTACTAA
Organism: Halobacillus litoralis; assembly: GCF_020171725.1. Taxonomy (GTDB): domain Bacteria; phylum Bacillota; class Bacilli; order Bacillales; family Halobacillaceae; genus Halobacillus; species Halobacillus litoralis_F. The sequence continues at coordinate 477,571 of NZ_JAIVAJ010000001.1, forward strand.
CTGTAACCTTTAAAATGTACGTCGACAGCCGAACAGGACACCCATTGTGGCTATCCTTTTTTGTCCCATTGTCCATCGTGCTGCTGATCGCGATGATGTTCACTTCGATGTCCGTCCACCTTAAAGGAAAATCTTATCAATGGAAAGGGAGGTCTTACGAATGAAAGTCGTCATTATCGGAGGCGGTCTAGGAGGCCTGTCTGCAGCTGTTTCCTTAGCTTCACAAGGCGTTGAGGTCGACCTTTTTGAAAAGAATGATCACTTAGGGGGAAAAATGATGCCTGTTGATGAAGAAGGGTATCATTTCGACTTCGGACCGAACACGATTACCATGCCGGAAGTTTTCAAAGACGTGCTGAGACAGGGCGGCTTAGTACCGGAAGAAGAATTGGAGTTTATTCAAATACCGAACCATACCCGCAATCAGTTCTCTGACGGCACCACCTTCGACCTTTCATCTGACAGAGAGGCGATGTACAACCAGCTTCTACGCATCGATCCTTCCGGCGCGCGTGTGTATTATTCGTTTTTAAAAGAGGTGGAGAGGCTGTATGTTCTTTCCAAGAAACATTTCCTGCACCGGACATTTTCCAGCTGGAAAGACTATTTATCGCCTTCTCTTGGTAAGGCGTTTGCCCAAGTACGACCACTGGAATCGATGGATCACTTTTTTAAACAATACTTCTCCAACCCAAAGATCCTACAATCCTTGAACCGTTATTCGACCTATGTAGGCTCAAACCCTTACGTTACGCCAGCCACCTTTGCGATGATTGCTCATTTAGAGCTGAACGAGGGCGTGTATTATGTACGAGGTGGAAATACAAAAATTGCGCAGAGCTTTGTGAAAGCAGCGAGAAACCAGGGAGTCAGACTTCATATGAATCAAGAAGTGAAGAGGATGGTTACGAATGGATCGAATGTTACAGGGGTTCTACTCGAGAACGGAGAAATTGTGGAAGCAGACCGCATCATCGTGAACGGAGACCTTCTCGAAGCCGTACCGAAGCTGCTATCTGAAAAAGACAGACCTTCTTTATCTCAGAAAAGAATCGACCGAATGGACCCATCAATCTCGGCCTTTGTCCTATTAGCAGGGCTCGATAAGAAAATCGATTCCCTCCACCATCATCATGTATTCTTTTCTAATGACTATAAAAAGGAATTTCAGCAGCTACAGATGGGACAGTACGCGGATGACCCGACCATTTACATCGGTACCTCTTCCAAAACAGATCCTGATATATCACCTAAGGGAGACAATTGTTTCATTTTGGTTAACGCTCCTGCCCTCAGCACCAACCAGAATAGAACGCCTGAAGAATATCGTCAGTTGATCTATGATCGGTTGAAGGAGCACGGCATGGACTTAGAACCTCACGTTGCCTTTGAACAGGTGATTCCGCCAACAGAGATCCAACAAAAGTTCGGCGCATTCAGAGGGGCATTATATGGTCCCTCCGCCAACCGGAAGCTGCAAGCGTTTATGAGACCCTTCAACAAATCCAGGGATCTTGAGAACCTTTACTTCTGTGGGGGGAGTACACACCCTGGCGGAGGTTCACCGATGGTCGTGTTAAGCGGGCAGAATGTTGCCAACCAAATAGTGGGAAAGATCAGTCACATTGAAGCATAACATTCAAAAAAAGAAGCGGATTACTGCATCTCTGCAATAATCTGCTTCTTTTGTTGGTCCGTGACGAAGTTCCGCTCATTGAAGACTTGGTAGTCATTATTACGTATGGATTGAATAATGGCACGGTACATTCTCGCAGCACCTCCAACAGGAGCCTGAGAATATAGAGGATAATAAGAGATCGTTTTCAAAGAGTTCTCATAGTATGTCTCGGCATCAGTAGCTAGTTCTTCCCACAATTGAATGAAGGAAGGCGTTACTCTATGGTTCTTGAAATCATCTAAGGAGTAGTTGAAATCCTCCATCACCTCGCTGGGGATGTACACACGCCCCCGCTCCAGATCCTCACCTATATCTCTCAGGATATTCGTAATCTGCATCGCATACCCCAGTTCCACGGCCCCTTTACGAAGCATAGCGGTCTTGCCCGGGGCTAGTACAGGAAGCAGCATCAAGCCTACCGTACTCGCAACATGATAACAATAATCCAATAGATCATCCTTCGTAACAATCGGTTTCGGGTACAGGTCCATCCTCTGACCTTCAATCATATCGTAAAAAGGCTGAGCGTCCATTTGGAACTTTTGGAATACATCATCCAAGGCAACCCATGCAGGATGAGAACTTGACAGTTTCCCTTCCATAAACAGGTCGAATTCACGTGCAAACTGTTCCAGCTGCTCCTTTGGATGTTCCCCTTCATCGACTATATCATCGACACGACGGCAGAAGGCATAGACAGCCCAAACGGCTTTTTTCTGCTGTTTCGGAAGCATGGAAAAAGCTCTGGAAAAAGTTTTCGAATGTTCTTCGATGATTTCCTTGCAATAGTGGTAAGCTTGATTCAAATCCGTCATCAGTTAACACCTCGCTTGTAATTATGCCCCTGAGACGCCCCATATTGCAAGTGATTTGCTAAGAGTTTCGCTCCCTGCATAACGATTGGGACACCGCCTCCTGGATGAACAGAAGCTCCCACAGCATACAATTGATCGATTGGATAAGGTTTCAGCTGTGGTCTGAATACACCTGACTGGAAAAGCGTCGGTGCAATCCCGAAACTCCCCCCTTGATATAACCCTTCTTGTTTCGCCTGTTCTGGAGTTCTTACCTTCATCCAGTTGATCTGATTTCTAAGGTCTGGAAAGCCTCTTGATTCCATTTGATCGATCACGTGCTCAATCAGCTCGTCTTTATGACTCCAATCCACTTCTTCCCCTGCCGGTACAGGTATAAGAGTATAGAGAACACCCTTCCCCTTTGGAGCGAGAGAATCATCTATGATAGACGGGTGGAACGTGTAAAAAGATGGATCACCCGGCAATTCTTTCGACTCGAACACTTGGCGCATATGCTGGTCAAAATCTGAAGATAGGAAAAACTGATGAATCGTATTATGCTCATACACTTTGTCTACTCCCATGTAGAGAAGAAGACAGCCTGATGACGGAACATATTTGCGATTTTGACGATACTCTTTCGGTACAAGACGATCCATCAGAGGGAAGTCACCGTTCAATACGATTTCATCTGCCTCTATCGTCTTGCCATCGATCACTACCGCTTCAGCACGACCTTTCACTACCTCGACCTTCTCCACAGCAGTATCCGTATGGATCTTTACATTTCTTCTTTCAAGCTCCTCTACAATCAAATCCACCAAATGCGCGTATCCACCTTGCAAATACCAAATTCCATGCTCATGTTCACTATAAGAAACTAGAGAGTACATAGCCGGTGACTGCTGTGGATGTCCTCCGATGTACAAGGTCTGAAGAGAGTAAGCTTCCACCAATCGTTCATCTGAAAAATACCGTCTCATCATACGTTTAACATTTTGATAAGCTCTTAACCGGATCAACGTTCTTAAATTTTTCCCCGAAAAGAAAGATCGCTTCTCCACGAAGGATTGCTCTAGAAACTGGGCTTTCCCTTGTAAAAATCTAGTTTTCATATCGGTTAAAAATTGGTCAAACCCTTTTTCCTGTCCTGGAAACTTCGTGGCAAGCTCTTCCTTTTGTTTGGAAGGATCCGAGTATTTTGTATATGAATGACCGTCCTTGAAATGAACATCATACAGGGGGTCACACGATAGTAAAGGAAAGCGGGACCGCTCCATTCCCCCTTCTTCCAAAATCTCAAGCAGCATATCGGGAAGCAATACGATGGTAGGGCCTTGATCAATCTTGTACTCGCCATGTTTCATGAAAGTCAGTCTTCCGCCCAAGTGTGGCTCTTTCTCAAAAATGGTGATATCCCTTTCCTCATCTTTTGAAAGAAGCAAAGCTGTAACCAAACCACCTATTCCTCCACCAATGATTGTCGTCTTTTTGCTCATGTGGTCTGCACCTCTTCCTCTCTTATCCAGTTGGTCGTAATGCGCGCCGATTCAAGAATGGTTGGTAGACCACTCCCAGGGTGGGTCCCTCCTCCGACAAGCCAGCAATGCTCGAATTCCTGGAATTTGTTATGAGGTCTGAAATACATCATCTGAGAAAGCTGATGTCCTAAACTGAATGTCGCGCCTTTATGAACAAAGTGATCGGTTTCCCACTGCTTCGGTGTCAGTACCTTCTCAGCAACGATATGGTCTCGAATATCATGAAAGCCTGTCTTGTTCTCCAGTTCATCGTATATCAGTTCTTTGAATAGGTCCTGTTTATCGTCCCAGTCCAGTTCAGAATAGTTGTTCGGAACTGGAGCCAGGATATAGACAGCCGAATGACCTTCAGGAGCCAGCGAGTCATCTGTCACGCTGGCATTATGAACATAAATGGACGGTTCGTCGGATAAAACTAAATCCTTCGTCATCTCATCTACATTTTTCTTGTAGTCTTCTGCAAAGATTATCGTGTGATGCGGCATTTCGTACTTTTTATCTAATCCTACATAAATCATAAAAGTAGAGCAGGAATACTTCTTCTTCTCCAGGTGGGTCGATTTATGTTTGGTTAGTTCCTGATCGTCTACTAAGTGGTTCATGGCGTGGGCGAAATCCGCATTGACAATAAATTCATCGGCTTCTACGATTTCACCTGAATCGAGTTCAAGAGCTTTCATCTTCTTTCCATCCAGTTTGAATTTACGGACGCCTTGTCCAAGATGTATTTGTCCACCGTGCTCTTCCACCACTCTGGCCATTGCCTTAGACAGCTGGTTGACGCCACCCCTTGGATGAAAGACTCCATGTTCATGCTCCATATAAGAAAGAATGGCAAAGGCTCCCGGGCATTCCCAAGGAGACATCCCTAAGTATTTTGCCTGAAACGTAAATGCGATCTTTAATTTTTCATCATCGAAGTATTGTGAAAGGACGTCATAGACGGACTTGCCTAGTGATAACTTCGGCAGTGCCCTTAGCGTTCGCTTGCTTACATAGTCCCTTAGTCGGTTGTGTCGGGTCTGAAGAAGTGGCGTCAACGCCTCCATCTGTTCTCTCGTTTCCTTCATGAAGCGTTGGTAGCCGATTTCATTCCCTGGGAAATAATCTCGAATGACTTGAATCATCTTTCTACGATCCCGGTACATCGGTACTCGTTTACCATCAAATTGCAGTTCATACATTGGAGAAAGTTCCATTAGGTCCATGTAATCGTGTACGTTACGACCTGACAATTGAAAGATTTCCTCCATAATATGAGGCATACTGAGAAATGTAGGACCAATATCAAACGTATAAGCCCCTTCGCCTAACGTGAAGTGCCCGTTCCTTCCCCCTACATAATTCTGCTTCTCATATACGTGAACTTCGTATCCTTTAGATGCTAAAATCATGGAAGCAGCTAATCCTCCAGGACCAGCGCCCACTACTGCAATTTTTTTCATCATACTCACCTTCCTAGCGACAACTTACGGTTATTATATAAAATGTTATATGTAAAGTACTGCAATCTGCACCCCGCAATGTGCTCCCTTTCACTCACTAATAGAAAACAGCCTATTGTCCTAATCCTTACCCCTTTTTCATGTTTTATAACCATTCTGTGTATTTTCACTCTAGTCCTTTTCATAAATGGGGAGGTTTAGACCATACTACCGGGTAAGGAGGACAGAAAATGAATGCAAAACAACGAGTGTACGGACCCGTCTACCCTTCCCACACTTTGACATCACATACAGACCAGCAGAAGGATCAGCTCAACCACTGGTGCGACGAAATGGACCCTTGTGTCGAATACCATCAGGAACCCACTACGAGCAATGACAAAAGAAGCAGAATTTCCAGAACTGCAGGCGTTACTTTTATAAACTAGGTAAATGACCATACACCTTAGCCACCCCGTGCATACGCTGACAATGTAAACAACAGGAGGTGAGCTTATGTACGGATGCTATAATTATGGTGGACGTCGTTGTCAGCCAGTCGGTGGCTACAGAGGCGGCAACACTTTTGCTCTAATTGTTGTCTTGTTCATTCTTTTGGTGATTGTTGGTGCAGCATTTTACTGCTAAACGAATAACTAAAGTGAAGAAGAGTAACAATGAAAAGCATTGAGATCGGACCAAGGATCCTGACCTTCAATGTGTTCAACCAATTTCATACAAAAAACAGGGCGAAACCATATAGGTTTCGCCCTGTTATCGAGAACTTATCAATGAACGTATCCTCTTGTGAAAATCGAAGATAACTCTTCTGGTGGCAATGGACGACTGTAGTAATAGCCCTGCATCTCATCACAACGTTCTTCCTTCAGAAAAGCTAACTGCTCAGCCGTCTCCACGCCCTCTGCAATCACTTTCATATTCAATGAATGTGACATATGGATAATGGACTTCACGATGGCCTGATTCTGCTCCTGGTTTTCATTAATAAAGGCCTTGTCAATCTTCAATTTACTGACCGGGAAACGACTTAGGTATTTCAAAGAAGAATAACCTGTGCCAAAATCGTCAATAGAAACGTGGACCCCTAAGCTTCTTAAGTCGTTCAACGTTTGGATGATGTATTCTTCGTTAGTCATCGCCATACTTTCCGTGATTTCGAGCTCTAAATAGTAAGGGTCGAGCTTCGTCTCATCTAATATCTTTCTTACCCTATGCACAATGTCCTTCTGCCGGAACTGAATCGCTGAGAGGTTTACGCCTACAATGACAGGGTCGAACCCTTCATCCTGCCATTTCTTGTTTTGGTAGCACGCTTCGCGCATGACCCACTCTCCAATTTCAACAATCTGGCCATTTTTTTCTGCAATTGGGATAAAAGATGAGGGCGGAATGAACCCCTTCGCTGGATGCAGCCACCTAACGAGTGCCTCCATTCCTACAACCTTGCCAGTTAAAATGCTCTTCTGCGGTTGGTAATGAATTTGAAGCTCGTCTCTCTTGATCGCTTTTCTCAGCTCAGTTTCTACGGAAAGCATCGTCTCGAACTTCTTCGTCATAGAAGAATCATAACTCATGAAATTGTTCCGCTGGCTTTCCTTCACTGTGTACATAGCGCTGTCAGCCTGCTTAATAAGATCATCCGCTGTTGCACCTTGAGAGGGGAAGAAACTGATTCCGATACTGATTGTGGTGAACAAATCATAGCCTTCGATGGAGACTGGCCTCTTGAACGTGTCAATCATGTCCTGCGCGTACGTTTCAGCTTCATCCTCCGAAGCAATGTGCCTCTGTAAAACCAAAAACTCATCGCCTCCCATGCGCGCAACGAAGGTATGGCCACCGTTTCTCTGCTTGAGCCTCTCTGCACATGCCTTTAAAAAACGATCACCGAAAGAATACCCTAACGTGTCATTGATCTGCTTAAAGTAATCAATATCAATAAAGTGCACAGCCAGTTTTTCCCCTCGACCCGATGCCTCATGAATGGCTTCTGAGAGGATTTCATTAAAATACATACGATTCGGTAGGTCCGTCATTTCATCGTAGTAAGACATGAATTCGATTCTTCTTTCGTTATGTACACGCTCCGTAACATCTCTCACTATGGCAACACGCAGTCTGTCATCCTGTGCCAGGCGATGAGCGGCAATCTCGACAAAGACCGCCCTTCCATCTTTCTTTTTTCCTTCAAAAGGAACAGGGACTGCAGCTCCGTTTGTCTCTATATTCATAAGCCTGTGATGATGATCTTCTGTAGTCAGGGAATACACATCCCGATTGATGAGCTCAGATGGCTCATACCCGAACATACGGGCAAACGTTGCATCACAGTCAATGATCCGACCATCTGCATGCATGACCATCCCTTCTGATCTGATGGAAACCCATTCTTCTCCATTTTCCTTCATCATTCTTTTTTGTTCCGTCAATGAAACAGGGACGAAAATCAGAGCGTATAACTCCTCATCAAGCCTCAATGATTTCACCTGGAAGGAACCCTTCTTCTTCCCTCTCCACTCCATTACGTGATGACGGTCTCTTTGTTCCAACCAATGATGATTAGGTAGGAAGCGGTGGATCGACTCTCCACTCACTTCCCCTAAAAGGCGATTGGCAGAAGGATTACATTGAACTATGGTGTCCGAATGATCCACAAATAATAATGGATCTCTAAAATGTTCAAACAGCCACTCGTGAATCGGAAGTTCTTTCTCGTTTCTGTGTGACATGACCCAGCCCCCTAAAACTAACCGATAATAATTCTCTCTTTTGGATAATGATAATTACCTGACGTCTTATCTTTCTGGAAAGAAAATAAGAACGTTAAAATGCCGATTCGCCCAAGGAACATCAACATCATGAGGACAAACTTGCCGAAAGTCGATAATCCAGGCGTAATACCGAGCGACAGGCCGACTGTTCCGAATGCAGAGGTAACTTCAAAAATAATTTCATTTAAACTGAAAGGCTCACTGATCGTCAGTGCTACGACAGAAGTGAACACCGTAATAAGTGCCATCAATGTGACGACAACAGCTCGGTTCAAGTCTTCATTATGAACTTCGCGGCGGAAAATACGAATGCGGCTTGCTCCCCTGGCAAAAGTTAGGATAAAGATAATGACAAGCGCGAATGTGGTCGTACGTATTCCCCCACCGACAGAACTTGGCGATGCTCCAATGAACATAAGAGAAGACATGAATAATTGTGTCTGCTCTTGAAACTGATTGATGTCCATCGTCGAGAGACCGCCACTTCTTGTCGTAACCGACTGAAACAAGGCGTAGAAAAAGATTTCATGCCATGACTTGTCCTCAAAGAAAAAGTTGAATTCGAGGATAATGATCATCACCGTGCCAAGGGCCACGAGTACAAAGAACGTGAACGTAGTCAATTTAGCGAACAAGGAGAAACGAATCGTCTGCTCCTGTACGTTATGAAACAAGTACTGCTTGACCTCGATCAATACAGGGAAACCGATAGCTCCTGCGATAATCAGAATCATATTAATAAACTGTACAAAGTAATCATCTTTAAAAGGAATCAAGGATTGGCCGGTAATATCAAACCCACCGTTTGTCATGGCACTAATGGTGCCAAAGAATCCTTGTAAGTATGCTTCTCCAGGTTCATAGTACTGTAGGAAATAGGTTCCTAATGTCAAGAAACCAAGAAGCTCGATCAATAAGACAACTAAAACGATTTGCTGCACCATACTGACCATGCCCTGGAACGAATTCCTGTTCTGGTCGGTCATAATCAGCCGGCGTTCTTTCAAGCCGATTTTCTTCCCTAACATGAGCCATATCAATGTACCCAATGTCATGACACCAATTCCACCAAACTGCAAGACGAGTGCCAGGATAAAGATTCCTGTCGTACTGAATGTTTCAGCTGTAGGAACTGTCGTTAACCCCGTCACGCTCACAGCACTTACTGCCGTAAACAAGATATCAATAAAACTCAGGTTCACACCTGGTTTGTGTGCAACAGGTAAGGCAATGAGAATGGAAGAGATGGTGACCGCAAATAAATAGTAGATCGCAATTAGTTGAAATGGCGATAAATCGTTAAGCCAACGAAGGCTTTTTCTCCTCATCCACATGGTAGTACTCCTTTAATGCTCTAATTTTAAGTGAAAATACATCTTGTTTATTATATCAGGATGCAGGAGGAATTTCTTCGGTTGAATAAAAAATTGATGGGGATATGTAGTGATGAGCCTATGCTTTGGCTTCATCCCCTCGTCGCTTGAATTCTTCCAGTAAATCTTCTCCCTGAAAACCTTCATCCATCAACGACTTTAAAATCTTTTCCACTTGTTCCCTTTGTCGATCAACCATCGTCCCCATAAAAATGACATTCATCGCATTTCCGATCATATTCGTATCGACCACACTTACTAAAAAAGTGGCCGGTCGGTTACTCTGCTTCGTGATTTTGACTTGGATAATCAATTCTTCTTGGGACTTCACCATTGAATTGAAAAATTCCTTATAACTATCATCTACATACGCTTCAATCGTCCAACGACCATGATCGTCTTCACGATTAATAATCAAACCATCCTGCAATTTGATGCGACGCTGCGTAATGTCATCATTTTTCTCTTCCACGATATCGAGAGAAACTAATTTAAAGGTTTTCACTTCAAATGACCTCCAAGGATCTTTATTGGTACTTTTATTATAGTGGACGCTGCTCCTAGGAGCAAAAAAAGTTACATAAATTCTTAGATCTAAGACGAATCCCCGGTTCTCATCTCGAAAACCGGGGACACCATCACCCTCCAATGTAGGACATTTCTATTTTCTTCTCAGGTAAAGGTCGTCCAAGAGTCCGATCTACGGAATACTGGTCTTTTCGCCCCGTCCAAATCGCTTGTACGGTAGAAATCAGTTCTTTTTCAGATACATCATCACGTAGAAGCGTTCTTAAGTCGTATCCTTCAGATGCAAACAAACAGGTGAAAAGCTTTCCATCTGCTGAAAGGCGGACACGTGTACAGCTGCTGCAAAATGCTTCTGTCACGGAGGATATAATTCCGATTTCCCCTCCTCCATCCATATATCGATAGCGTGAAGCGACTTCGCCGAAATAGGATGGATCCACCGACTGCAAAGGCAGCTCAGCATGGATCGAATCCACAATCTCTTTTTTCGAGACCACTTCATCCATCTGCCATCCATTATGATTGCCGACGTCCATGAATTCGATAAACCGAAGGGTATCGCCTGTCTCTTTGAAATACCTCGCCATCGGAAGAATTTGACTCTCATTCATTCCTTTTTTTACAACCATATTGATTTTAATAGCAAGTCCCGCTCTCCTTGCCGCCTCTATCCCTTTAAGAACAGGTGATGTCTTAATTCCACGCCCATTCGTTTGCTGGAATACTTCATCTTCGATTGCATCTAAACTGATATTCACCCGGTCTAGCCCCGCTTCTTTTAAGAGAGCTGCCTGTTTGACTAAAAATATCGCGTTTGTCGTTACAGCAATATCCTTTATACCCGGAACTTCCCGAATTCGTTTGACGAGGGTATGTAAATCCTTTCTCATTAAAGGTTCGCCACCCGTAATTCGTATCTTCTCTACTCCGAAACGAGCAAATACCTTCACTAACCTCATGATTTCATCAAAGCTGAGTAATTCATCCCGTGACATAAATCGGTAATCATCCCCGAATATTTCAGCCGGCATACAATATGTACAACGAAAATTACATTTATCAATGACAGAAATCCGTAAATCTCTCATCGGGCGATCCAATTTGTCTATCAATGTTTCTGTCAACTTCTCCACCCCTCCCTAGAAAATGTCCTGACCATCCGACTCTTCAAGTAATAGAGCTTCCACCCGATCGCCATTCTCGTATCCTTTTGTTCCACCCCGCAATTGAATCAACACATTCGTTGAAGCAAGTGACGTAACGACTGCCGACTTATCCAAGCCCGCAGGATATACATAAACCTTCCCTTCCTGGTAAGAAATAAACCCTCTGACGAAACGGGTGAAAGGATTCGGTTTCTTGAAATCTTTTCCTAGTACGGCCATTATTCTCTTGTGATAGACATCTTTCTTCCCTATCAGTGCTTGTAGAACCGGGTAGGTAAAGAGCTCAAATCCGACATAGCACGCCGAAGGGTTCCCAGAAAGCCCAAACAAGAGTTTCCCTTTACAATCTGCGACGGTTGTAACACTTCCGGGGCGCATAGCCACTTTATTGAAAAGTACGTCAGCTCCCAGCTTCTCATAAATGTCCGGCATCAAATCATAGTCCCCGACCGACACACCGCCCGTTGTAATCAGACAGTCTACTTGATTGAGAGAAGCCGCTACAGATCGGTAACACGTGTCGAAATCATCTTCTAACTTCCCGAAATAAATACCTCGGCCACCTGCCCGCTCAATTTGAGCAAGAATCATGTAGGCATTTGAGTTTCTGATCTTGCCCGGCTGCATGGGCTCATCAACATCCAGAAGCTCGCTTCCTGTTGCAAAAACGCCGATGACGGGTCTTCGATAAACCTGAACGCGGTTATAACCGAACGTTGCGAGTAGCGCCTGGACACCAGGATTCACCTGTTTTCCTTTTCTAACTAAAACTTCGCCCTCTTCTGTCTCCGAGCCTTTCTCCATAACATTCTGACCAGGGGTAAAAGGTCGTTTCACTGATACCCATTCCTCCCCATTATTCTGATAAGGATGGCAGACCTCAAACATAGCCACACAGTCCGCTCCGTTTGGTATTTCAGCCCCAGTCATAATTCTGACCGCTTCACCTTCCCGCAAATGACGACTTGCCCGAAATCCAGCCGGAACCGTTTCGATCACTCGAAAGTGACCCACCTTTTCACGTGACAGCTCCACCGTATCTTCAGAACGAAAGGCGAACCCATCATAAGGTGACTTATTAAAAGGCGGGACAGCGTGTGTAGCCATAATATCCTCAGCGAGTGTACGGTGCAGGGAATCCACCACTTCGACGGTTTCCGCCTTTTGTTGGAATTCGCGGTTCATGACTTTATCAACAGCATCCTTCACAGGAAGAGGTGTTCTATGTAGATTCATATCGCTCATGCCCTTCTAATGTTCGTTTACTAGAACATATCGGAATTGGCAAACTTTTTCAAAGGTTTCGGGTTGCGTCGAAAATAGTTTTTTCCTAATCAGAGTAGGGTAAAATATAGTACCTAAATGAAAAGAAAAGGATGATGAATATGATGAATACATATGACTTGGTGGTGATCGGCACCGGACCATCCGGCGGTCGAATCGCTAAGAAAGCCGCTAAAAAAGGGTGGAAAGTGGCTGTCGTCGATGAAAATGAATATGGTGGAACCTGCCCGAACAAAGGCTGTGATCCGAAAAAGGTCATGACAGGTATAGCAGAGGTGTACGATTACGCCAAACGATTAAGAGGGTCCGGACTCCAAGGGGAAGTCTTTCTCGATTGGAGCGACTTAAAAGCCTTCACAAATACGTTTACGGATCCCGTTTCGAAAATGACGGAACAATCCTTCCAAGAAAGCGGCGTCGACACCTTCCACGGGACGGCTGTCTTTCAAGATCCTCATACGATCGTAGTGAATGATGATGTATTATCCGCCAATGAATTTGTAGTCGCTACCGGTGCAAAACCATCCCCTCTTCCTATTGAAGGCGGTGAACACGTAACGACCAGCGACCAGTTTTTTGAATTGGAAAATATCCCTGAACGCGTTCTTTTTGTAGGAGGAGGATATATTTCATTTGAATTCGCCCACCTTTGCGCACGACTCGGGAAAAAGGTCACCTTATTACATCGCAGTAGACACGTGCTGAACGGGTTTGATCATGAAATGACTAATAAACTAATCGAAATGACAAAGGACCTCGGTGTCGACATACACGTGGACACTGAGGTGAAGTCTATTGAAAAAAGAGATAACGGCAGCTATCGCCTGAATGTGAAAAAATTCGATCATGAGCACCACTTCCATGCGGACCTCGTCGTTCACGGAGCAGGACGTGCCCCCAATGTTGACAAGCTTGGCCTTGAGAAAGCTGAAGTAGAGACTTCTAAGGATGGAATTATCGTAAATCACAACTTCCAATCGAGCCAGGCACACATTTATGCTGTTGGAGATGTGGCGGACACAGGACAGCCACCTTTGACGCCTGTTGCCGGAGAAGAGGCGAGACGACTACTCAATCATTTATTAGAGAACAAGGAAGAAGAAGCTATCGATCTTCCTGTTCCGTCCGTTGTATTTACGTACCCGAAGCTTGGGAAAGTCGGGTTAACCCAACAGGAAGCAAGTGAAAAGAAGATCCCTTATGAAGTTCAATCCAAGAACATCACGTCCTTCTACTCCTACAAAAAAACAAATGAGTCCGGAGCCTATGTAAAAGTTTTGACGAACCCTGTAACAGATGAGTTGATTGGTGCCCACTTCCTCACAGGAGCTGCAGATCACTTGGTCAACCTGTTTACGGTTGCCATTCATAAAAAAATGACGAAACAAGAACTGTCAGCTCTGCTTTTCGCCTACCCATCTGAGGAAAGTGACATACCTAGTTTCTTTTAAACAAAGATTGCCCCTCGTTCGCTGAACGAGGGGCAATCTTATTAAATCAAATCAGTCTTCATTCTTGATTGTTCAATCTTTTGTTGAATGACATTCATTTTTTCGATTTGTTTTCTCCGTGATTCAACGGAGTGGCGGTTTATAGTAATCACAAACATGATAAAGTTCAATTTCAATGCAATACCTCCTCTTTCCTAAATCCAACTAATCCGTATCCTTCTCCGCATTCAACCAGTTCATGAATTCTCTCTTACGTGTATCCATCATTTTTCCATCCCTCCTTACATGTATTGAGAAGCTTTTCTGTCTAACCATTTTTCTTGAACTGTCGGACGGTACCCTGGAACCGGCGAATATTTCTTCCGCTTAGAAACCTTAATCGTGAATAACAAAAAGTGAATCGTCATTTGTGCACACCCCTTTCAAAAAGTAAATATATATTAAAAAGGTAAAAATACCCTTTTAAAACCATAAGAAAAAGCCACAGGTGGGATACCTGTGGCCCTTTATCTATGCAGTAAACTACACATTATCTAAAAAAGCCACAGGATTACCATACGTTCCACCTGCGGCATTTATGACAATAATTTTTGTGAAATTACAGTATATCCAGCGCAGGTCGATATTTAGTTGATTGGATGTTCAGCATCATCTTTTTCATTTTCATCGACCTCACTTTTCAGTAAATTTTTTCTTACACTGGAAATTGTATAGGACTTTGTTACGAAAGTAAAGCCCTTTTTGGAAAATATTTTCTCAATCTACCTGTAACTTGACTTTTATCATGAGACATCATTCTGTTCGTAATACAAATCGAGCTCCACATCAAGTTTATGAAGGAGTTGTATGGCTTCACTCTTGTCCATCTGTTTATAATGATGCAGTCCGCCTGGCTGTTCATCCTTTTCATCAGCTTTTCTCACAACTTCCTGCAAAGGCGTACGCTGATCGACAAGGTTGAACGGCAGATAACTGTCTGTATGAAGAAGCACGGCCAATGATATTTCCTTAGCTGCCGTGCGGTGTTCCCCGAGCCTGATCAACAATTTATGAGCACGCTCTGCTCCTTTTATCGCATGGATATCATGTTTTCGATATTCCTCATAGTCCCATTTTCCATCTCTGTACCATTCATAGTGCCCCATATCATGAAGCAGTGCCGCTTTAGTGGCGAGATCAGGGTCCACCCCAGCCTCCAAAGCCATTTCGAAGGCGTAGCGAGAAACGGTAACGGCATGATGAATTCCGGATCTTTGAAGGTATTTCTGTGTAATTCGATGTTTAAACACTTCTACTAAAGTCACTTTCCGCATACGTTCACCCCCGAGTTTAGACAGAATCATATCATGTTCCCATCCCTCAAACAAGCTTTAGAGGTTTACAGTAAAACAAGGAAAGGAAAATAAGGTTGAGGAGGAATGACATATGGATTTTTCGAATGAGACCGTCATCATTACAGGAGCAAGCAACGGAATCGGACGCGGACTTGCAAAAGCCTATATCGAAAAAGGGGCTCACGTTATTGCTTGTGACATTGATATAGAGCGAGGCAAACAATTGGTTGAAGAAACAGCAAACTTGGACGGGGCATGTACCTTCCGTGAATGTGATGTCTCCGACCCAGATGCTGTCGAGACATTGTTTCACTGGATAAAACAACAAAACCACGAAGTTTCTATTGTAGTGAATAATGCAGGAGTCAGCCATTTTCAAAATTTATTCGATATCGATATTGAACAGTGGGATCAGGTGATCAATACGAATTTACGGAGTGTGTTTCTCTTCTCTAAAAACGCTGCCTCACTGTGGAAAGATAAGCAAACAGGTGGCCGGATTGTCAACATCGCCTCGACTCGGGCATTCATGTCAGAAGCAGACTCTGAAGCTTATGCAGCAACAAAAGGAGGGATTACGGCCTTAACACACGCATCGGCCGCTTCATTATCCGCCTATGGAGTCCGTGTAAACTCCATCAGCCCCGGATGGATCCACACAGGTGACGAGGACGATCTGAGAACAATCGATCACACCCAGCACCTTTCCAATCGCGTGGGTAACGTTCAGGATATCGTTAAAGCCGCCTTTTACCTGACAGATCCAGATAATGATTTCGTAAACGGCGAGAACATTGTCGTTGATGGAGGTATGACCAGAAAAATGATCTACGAACACTGATAAAGAAATCCGGTTTAGTACAACTTTTGTAAGGGTAACAATATTGTAACAAAACATTTTATATCATTTTGGAGGTGATGTTTTTGAAGGAACTTTACTCTTATCAAATACAATTCCACCAGCCATTGTCGACTAACCAGATTATGAAATTACACAAGTTGATCAGCAAGAATACCCACCAATTGTATTTACACCAAGGGCACCTTATCGCGGATGCTGGTCATCTTCCAAAGCTATTATCTTTCTTTTTATTTATGAATCTTGACCGGCCCATCATTCTAATTATTGATGGAGAGAACGTAGAGGCTGCCTTTCAGGAACTGGAGCAGTGCTGGATGAATCGAGTAGAAAAATCGATTTGCAGAAAACGATACACGGAATCGATGATGAACGACAACACTTCTATCGTTGTATAACTTCTGTATAGGAGGTGAGGAAATGAAAGATAACCGTGATGTAGACATTGAAAAAGAAGATCGAGATATTGAAATTAAAGAAAAGAAAAGCGACTCCAGTCAAGTCGGGGTAGCAGCCATTAAATATATTACCTACTTAATTATTTTCTTCGGAATTTTATGGTTCCTCATCAATTATGTAATTGGCAATTTCTTATAACCCTCTTTAATAAAATTCATGACAAAAACCCGGGTGATGCCCGGGTTTTTGTCATGAATTCAAAGAAATAAAAAGAGACTGGAATGACTCCAGCCTCTCCTCTCACTTTAATCGAACCATCCTTTGTTTTTGAACCAGCGATACATGCCTACAGCAATTCCAATCATCACAATCCAAACCGCGAAGTAGCCGAAGTCCCACTGCAACTCAGGCATACGTTGAAAATTCATCCCGTAAATTCCTACAATGAAGGTCAAAGGCATAAAGATCACCGATATGACAGTAAGAATCTGCATGGTACGGTTTGTTTGATGAGAGTTGAGAGATAGATAACTATCCCGTATGTCCTGTGTCATTTCACGATTTGAAGCAATGATATCTGCTACTTTGATCAAGTGGTCGTGGATATCGGCAAAATATTCCCTACGCTCTCTGACTCCATCCAAATGATGCGTATTAAGTATACGGTAAAGCAGGTCCCTCATTGGGTGAACCGTCTGCCGCATCGTGAGCAGTTCGCTTCTTCGATCAAACAGCTGATCGAGAAGCCGCTCCATAGATAAGTTCTTCGTATTGTCCTCAATCTCATTGATGTGATCCTCAATTCTATACACGATCGGAAAATAGTTATCTACGACTTTATCCAAAATTTGATGAAGAATAAAGTATTCATCAACCTCATCCTTGTTCTTATTTTGTATAAGAAGCTGTCGAGCTGTTTCCAACGCTCTGGCAGGTTTCTTATGGAAGGTTACGATAAAACAGTCACCAAGGAAGATGTTGATTTCTTCCCTCTCAAGCGTTTGAGGATGAATGGAATGAATGACAAAAAATGTATGGTCCTCATAATAGTCTAATTTGGGTCTTTGCAACTCGTGAAGACTATCCTCAACAGCCAGAGGGTGAAATTCGAAATAGCTCTCCAGCAATTCCACTTCTCCTTCAGCCGGGGACTCAAAGTCAACCCAATACCAATCCCAATGCTCTTCAGAGAGCTGTTTTAGAGACAACCCTTCTTGTAAGCCCTTTTCCTTCGAATAAGCAAATACTTTTATCATGACATCACCCTTTTCCTAGCAGCCGTTCCTATCTTTTATACCCAAGGTTACACAATCAGAAACGTAAGCGCAATCAACTCTGCTTGTGGTAGGATAAGGGTAACATGGATCAAAGGGGAAATGGTTATGCCTAAAACCGAGACCGTCATACGAGGAACGAACGTGATACTGAGAAATATCGAAGAGAATGATATCCCTATTCTATGGCAGATGATTTATAAAGAGGACGAGCCCGAGTGGAAGAAATGGGATGCCCCCTATTATCCTCTTGAACCCCACTCATTGGAAAGTTATCGAAGCCATGAATACGCAAGGCAGCAACGACTTGCTTTTGGTGAGCCGGACTCAAGATTAATCATGGAAGTAGATGGAGATATAATCGGAACCGTCACCTACTATTGGGAACATAAACCGTCCTTGTGGTTGGAGGTGGGCATCGGTATCTATGACCCAGCCTATTGGAATGGCGGATACGGAACGGAAGCACTCACGCTTTGGGTCGACCACCTCTTCAGCGTTCTCCCATTAGCAAGAATCGGGCTAACTACTTGGTCTAGAAATGAACGGATGATGCGTGTTAGTGAAAAAATTGGAATGAGACTCGAAGGCAGGCTGCGTCGAACAAGGATATTTGAAGGAGAATACTACGATTCCATCCGAATGGGCGTCCTTCGGGAAGAGTGGAATCCACCAAACAATCTTAACTAAAAGTAATGCCATCAGTTGCTTTCAATAAAAAAAAGGTCATCCCGCGTAGGATGACCTTTTTGGTTCGTTGCTTTATTCAAAATGCTGATTCAATGGGGGTACGATTTGTTTTTTACGTGAAACGACCCCTTCAAGAACCGCTTGATTGCCATCAAGTTTTACTCCAAACGCCTCTTCGACCGCATTAGCAGCTTGTCCAACAGCCACCACTGTCGAATCGTTCTCAAGAATATCGGTTACAACTAAAAGGAATAGGTCGAGCTCTTTTCTCGAAACCGTCTCGTCAATTGCCTTTTCCAGCTCTGATTTCAGCTTAAGCACATCATCGGTTTCAACCGTGTTCACTTGGGCGATTTCTACTTTCTTATCTCCCATATCGAATTCCTTAGCGTCTAGTGAAATCAACTGCTCAGGCGTCTTGTCACTGATGTCCGCCCCTGCTTTCAGCATATCCAACCCGTAAGCCTGTGCATCGACTCCCGCGATTTCAGCCAACTCTTCCGCAGCTTGACGGTCCTCATCTGTACAAGTAGGAGATTTGAATAGAAGAGAGTCGGAAATAATGGCTGACAGCATGAGACCTGCCATTTTCTTCGGTACCTCGACTCCTTTTTCTTTGTAAAGCTTATTCAAGATGGTTGCGGTACAGCCGACAGGCTCAGCACGATAGAATAAAGGCCCTTTTGTCTCGAAGTTGGCAATACGGTGGTGATCAATCACTTCAAGAACCTGCACTCTATCAATGTCATCAGCACTTTGCTGACGTTCGTTGTGGTCGACCAAGATCACTTGATCCACTTCATCAGCCACGTGTTCAACCATTCTAGGTGCATCAACTTCGAATTTGTCCAATGCGAATTGAGTTTCTCCATTGACCTCACCTAAGCGGATCGCTTCCACATCATATCCCAGCTCTTTCTTTAACTCTGCATAAACAATCGCTGATGTAATCGTATCTGTATCTGGATTTTTGTGTCCAAAAATAAATGTCTTACTCATTTTATCCTTCCTTTCCTATATGTAATCGGAACACCTTTTACAGACACGATTATAAGGGATAAAAAGAGAAACGTCCATCAATGCTCCATTTCATTACTTGTTTTTTGTTTTTGAGTAAAAGATGTTATCAGGACATATCCAAACACCACCTGCGCAGCCACCCCCACAGAAACATTCGTTATAAAAAATGCCGGAAAGAAGGATTCCACTCTCCAAAGGTAGGGTACTACGACAATATAAAGCATCGGCAGCCCCAACATTCCGAACCTTCCGAATTGAAAAGAGGTCGACCATTTCCTTTTCCACCCCATAGCGATCCCAACAGGAATATAAGCCAACTGCGTAAAAGCGAGATACCTGCTGACTTCAAGTGATAGTTGAGCTTCGACTCTTAACAAACCTTCGACATAACTCACCATGATCAAATATAGAATGAGAAAAATGGTCGTAAAAAAAGTCTTAACACTCATAACCCCACCTCCCTTCTACTATATGTACATTCCGACCATCGAAATTATTTCATCATTTCATAGGTTTATTATCAAAAAATTCGGGAAATAAGAAAAAATATGTTTGGAATCATCGACATATTGTGTTAGAATTCCTAACATAGAAACTTACAAGAAAGACGATCCGTCGTTTTTCAAAATACATTCAAAGAGAGGGTCTTGTATGACACATACTAAGGAAACGATTAAACAGAAAATTCAAGAAAACAACGTAGAATTCATCCTACTAGAATTTACAGATATGATGGGGGATACAAAGAATGTAGAGCTTCCTATTGAAGAACTTGAAATGGTTCTAAACAATGAAGCGATGTTCGATAGTTCTTCTATCTCCGGATTCTCTGCGATCCAAGAAAGTGATATGTATCTGGTTCCAGATTTAGATACGTTCTTAATCCTTCCATCTATGGTTGATGAGGACCGCAGTATTCGTTTCATTTGTGACATTTATAAACCAGACGGAACTCCGTTTGAAGGAGACCCACGATACATTCTTAAACGCGCTATGAAGCAGGCTGAGGAAATGGGCTATACGGTAAACGTTGGTCCAGAACCGGAATTCTTCCTATTCAAGCTGAACGAAGACGGTTACCCAATCAGCAAAATGAACGACCGCGGCGGTTATTTTGATTCTTCACCTAAAGATAAAGGTGATAAAGTACGTCGTGACATCGTGCGCGCACTTAAAAAATACGGATTTGAAATGGAAGCTTCCCACCACGAGGTTGCGATGGGACAGCATGAAATCAACTTCCGTTTCGACAATATGCTGAAAACAGCTGATAACATTCAAACATTCAAAAACGTTGTAAAAGATATTGCGACGAACCATGACTACCACGCTACTTTCATGCCGAAACCAATCGCTGGTGAGAACGGTTCAGGTATGCACTGTCACCTATCCCTATTTAAAGATGGAGACAGCGTATTCTATGATGAGGATGCTGATGATGGCGTATCCAAAACAATGAAGCACTTTATTGGAGGTATCCTTCATCATGCTAGTGCAATCGCTGCAATTACAAACCCTAACGTGAACTCGTACAAGCGCCTTGTACCTGGATACGAAGCACCTGTAAGTGTTGCTTGGTCTCACTCGAACCGTAGCTGTATGATCCGCGTTCCAACTACCCGTGGTAAAGGAACTCGTTTCGAAGTCCGTAACCCGGACCCGACAGCAAACCCTTACCTAACTCTTGCTGTATTAATCCAAGCAGGTCTTGAAGGGATTCGTAACGAGCTTGACGCTGGTAAAGCAGAAAGCCGTAACCTTTATGAAGTAGAGGACGAAACAGTTCCGACACTTCCAACAAACCTGAAAGAAGCAATCAATGCACTTAAGAAAGATGAAGTTCTTCTTAACGCCCTTGGAAATCACACTTCCGAGCAGTATATCAGCGCGAAACAAGAAGAATGGACTGAGTATTCCCTAATCGTAAGTAAATGGGAAGTCGACAAGTATATGAACAGCTAAAACACGAAACCAAAAAAGGAGCATTCTCTTAGATGAGAATGCTCCTTTTATTGTTCTTTGGCGATTACCAAACATCAACCGTTTATTTTATTCGGGCCATGCAACATCCGATTCGTGCGGTGAGTGCCATATTTATCCTTCAACTCCAAACGTCTCAATTCACGCTTCAGCTTCCGGTAGCTCTCAAGTCTTTGTTCATCCAACTCCCCTTCATGAATCGCAGCTAAAACGTTGCACCCCGGCTCAGACTCATGCTGACAATCACGAAATTTACATCCTTCACTCAACTGGTCAATGTCTTGGAAGGTTTCGCCTATAGTAGACTCATCGCCCCAAAGCTGCAGCTCACGCATCCCCGGCGTATCAATGATCATTGTCCCACTCGGGAGTTCGAACAATTCGCGATGTGTCGTCGTATGTCTCCCACGATCGTCTCTTGACCGAACGGCATTGGTCTTTTGAGTTTCTGCCGACAGTAAGCGATTAATGAGAGTAGACTTCCCGACACCAGAAGATCCAATCAAAGTAATGGTTTCACCAGGACGAAATTCTTCTGCCAACCCCTCTACTCCCTCTCCCGTCAAGGTATTGATGGCATGCACCGGTACGCCAGGGGCTACCCTTTCTATTTCATATAAGCAGCGGCTTACGGTATCACAGAGGTCTTTTTTTGTACAAACTATAACAGGCATAGCGCCGCTCTCATACACTTGGTGAACATATCGCTCAATCCTGCGCACATTCCACTCTTTGGTGAGTGCCGTAACAATCAGCACAACGTCTGCGTTAGCCACCATCACTTGCTCATCAGTCGTGGTACCTGCTTTCTTGCGAGACAATAACGTTTTCCTTCGAAGAACTCGATCAATCAAAACCTTTCCTTGGACCTCTTTCTGGTACACGACCCAGTCTCCTACTGCTGGGAAATCTTTCACTTCTATTGTGTGATGATGAAAACGACCAGGAAGTCGCCCCTCAACCGTTCCTTGGTCTATTAAAATCGAGTAAATACCGTGGGAACTCAAGGCAATTCGACCCACCTTATCGTTTTCTTCACACTGATTCTTAAAAAAATCATCCGTTATCATAGGTTCCTCCTTGTTTGGAGGACGTTAAGAAGCGATGCGTCCTCCTTTTGTATGCATGGTTAAATAATGGAACGTTCCAATAAGATTTGTCATAACACATCAACTCCTAACGATAAGATAATGATAGTATACCAATGAATAACAAAACAGGAAAGGGTTTTCACATTTTACCCTCTCGATACGGCCTTCTTAGCCGATACCGCTGCAAAAGTGATCGTAATCGTACACACTACAACGATAGCAATGACCCCCTGCATCATTTCCCAGAAAACCCACCCATCAATCAACACACTTCGCATACTTTCGAAAATGTATGTTGTTGGATTAATTGTCGCTGCAATCTTCAGCCACTGCGCGTCTAAAAGCTCGTATGGAACGAATGTTGTGCTTAAGAAGATCAAAGGGAAGAAAATCAACGTCCCAGACTGAGAGGCCTGGGCATTCTTCGTGCGTAGAGCCACTCCTGCTGAGTACCCGGCAAATGCAAGTCCCCACCCAATGGCGATTAAAAGTACAAAAAGAATACCAAGAAAACCTGTTTCAACTTTCAATCCTAATAGAAAGCCTACACAGATGATTAAAATCGTCTGGACAAGCAATTGAAGCATTCCTGCAATGATGGGTCCCAGTACGATCGCGAGCCGTGATGCAGGCGTTAGAAGCAATCGAGAGAAGAAACCATTCTCAATATCTTTGACGATTCCCTGACCGGCCCCACCTGCGCCGCCAATAGCCGCAGAAACAATGGAAACCGGTAGGATGAAGGCTAAGTAATTGGCTCCATTAAACGTCGGAAGGTCTGCAATTCCACTCAGTCCCGCTTCGTAAACCAATAAAAAGAATGCAGAAATAATTAAGTTCGGGATAACGGAAAAAGGATTTCGCAACGTCGTTTTAATATTTCTTCCTGTAATCAGCCAAGTATCTTTCCAGACTCCATTTCCCATTATTCCTCCTCCTTTTGCTCACTCGTAATTTTTAAGAAAATATCGTCCAGTGTAGGTGACGTCAGATTGACAGACTCTACTTGTATATTCTCTTCGTCTAATACGCGAACAACTTCAAGTAACTGCTTCGCCCCATCTTCAACATATACAGTCAACCTGCCATTTTGCTGAATGACTTCATTTTCACCCATTTTTTCAACCAATTTATGCTCTGCCCGAGTAAGGTCTTCATTGGACTTGAAAGTCATCGTAATCAGATCGTTGCCGATTTGCGCCTTTAATTCCTTCGGTGTTCCTGTGGCTACGATTTCTCCTGCGTTAATGATGCTGATTCGATGAGCAAGAGAGTCCGCTTCCTCCAGGTATTGTGTCGTTAAAAATATGGTCGTTCCATTCTCTTCATTCAATCTCCTTAACTCTTTCCAAATAGCCATGCGGTTGGATGGGTCCAATCCGGTAGTCGGTTCATCCAGAAACAATATCTTCGGCTCATTTACCAATGTCAAAGCAAGGTCCAGCCTTCTTCTCATTCCTCCTGAGTAATTTCCTACTCTCCGATTTCCATCCTTCGTAAGCTGCACAATGCCGAGTAATTGTTCCGCCCTTTCCTTTGCACCCGATTTATCAAAACCAAATATACTCGCCTGAAGTTCAAGAAGCTCACGACCGGTCAGATCGGGATCGACTCCTGTTTCCTGCAGAGCTACACCTATATATCTCCGTACCTCTTCCGGCTCCTTTATAACATCATGTCCTGCCACAAGAGCCTTTCCCCCTGTCGCATTAATTAATGTTGTTAAGATTTGCACGGTTGTGGATTTGCCGGCTCCGTTCGGCCCTAAGAAAGCAAAGAATTCCCCCTCTTCTACTTGAAAAGACACGTCTTTAACAGCACGCACATCCCCTTTTTTGAACGTTTTGGATAAATGCTCGACTTCGATTTTTCCATTCATTTGCTTCACTCCTCAAATATTCGGCATATGTGTCAAAAAAACCTTACCTATAACATACCCAATTCCCTGTGACTTCTCACTTGTTTAAGAGATGGAATGCTTTATAGAAATAAGGTTTAGGAACCAGAAGCTTAGGGAATAATGAAAATTACCCAGATAGGCTGGACATTTTCTACATAAAATGTTAATATTGTAAAAATTAAAAATAGTCTAACAATTAAGGAGGCAGTCTTACATGCTTTTATCAACTGGAACAGGGTTACTCCTTTTCCTCGGAATAACCCTGATTGCCACTTACTATTTATTTAAAACAAAGCAATACAAATGGATGTTCCCAATCGGGCTGGTTCACATCATTCTTAGTCCATTTTACTCCATTACCGTTGGATCGCTGATTTTAGGCATGGGTATGATTCAAATGTATATGGCGTTTCTTAACACTAAAAAACCAGTGAAGGCCATTAGCCCTGAATAATACCAGGGTCTAAATGGTCTTCGTTTTTTCTCCAATGAATAAGCAGACGGCTCCGATAGTAGGGAACTGTTCGAACAAAGGTGCTGGATTCTTTTTCAACTCTTCTACTTCCAGCTGCCAATACTTCACAATCCAAGTGAAGATACACCAGAAGGCTTCTTCGTTGTCTTTGAATATCTCCCTTAGACTCGTATCGGTCGTCATGTATTCGAATGAATGGCCGTGACATGTTTCGGTGTAGTGATGCAGAAATTGGACGGTGGACAGGTACACTTCATAAACCAGCTCTTTCGTTCTAATCTGTTGCTTAACAAGCTGCCTTACTTTGTAATACTCAAAATCATAAACCTCCGCCATCTTACTCACCTCACGAAAGTAATATTAATAAATAATTCTACACAAACCGACAATTTCCTCCTCTTTTCCTAAACTATTTTTTCAATAAAATATTTATTACTGCCGTTGGTCCATCTCTTTTACCATCTGAAATTTGTGGTATCCTGAATATAGAAACAATGAAGTGAGGGATCACCATGTATAAAGTCGGCACCTTATTATTGATCATTCTTTCGGTTCTTACGTCCTGTCAATCGATCACAGATGCAGGTGGCGGGGAAATACAATCAGAAGATGATTCTTTACCGGGAGAGTCAGTAGAAGCTGCTCAGGCTGGCGACAAGCCTATGACGATTTCTATAGACGAGAAGGAGTACCTGTACACCTTTGCAGATTACCCGATACTTTCTGGTTATGTAAAGAATTTCGAAGATCCTGTAGCGCAATTGGAATCCTTGTCCTACAGACCACTCCTCGATGACCAATACTTAATTACATTCGCGTGTCATGGTGACACTTGTTCTCATCTACTTATCGACTTTAAACAGAAAGCTTCCTTTCTACTCAGTGACTTAAGCAAGCTGACAAAGATGAATGTTTCACCAGATCAGGCATATGCGAGCTTTCTCTTTGAACGAAAACATAAAAACGAACCTGCCACGAACCAGTTGACGGTAATGGACCTTGATGCTCTGCAGCCCGCTTCATTAGAATTGGAAAATGAAGAACAACTCATGCCGAGACCCAACCAATTTCAATATGCGATTTACTCAATGAGCTTTGTCAATCAAGATACACTCAAGATGGAATCCGATCCTTCGCCAAATTCCACAGAGAAAGATCCGATTACAACCACTTGGATGATTCACTAGGAGGACAACAAATGAATGAGACAATTGAAACAATACTCAACCACAGGTCGATTAGAAAATTCAAGGACACGCCACTAACAAACGAACAGATTAACCTCATCATCGAAGCAGCACAACAAGCCTCGACATCCAGTTATATGATGGCTTACAGCATTATTGGTGTAACAGATAAAGAGAAAAAACGAGCGCTGTCAGAGGTTTCCGGCCAACCCTATGTTTACGACAACGGGCATTTGTTCGTCTTTTGTGCAGATTTAAACAGGCATACGATTAAAGCGGACCAAAATGATTACGAGCAAATGCTTCCTAACCTGGAAAACAGTGAGCACTTCCTTGTTTCAGCAATTGATGCTGCTCTTGCCTCACAAAATGCAGCACTCGCCGCTGAGTCACTCGGCCTAGGGATATGTTATATCGGAAGCTTACGCAATGATATAGAAAAGGTAGACGAAATCCTCTCTCTTCCTAAGCATGTCATTCCTCTTTTCGGAATGGTCATGGGTGTACCCGCCCAAGAACCCGACAAAAAACCTAGGCTTCCGAAAAAGGCCATCTACTTTGAAAATGAATACCAGAATCATGAGTCTGAGTTAGATGAATTTGACGAAGCCATTACCGAATATTATAAGAGCCGCCAAAGTAACCAAAGAACGGACTCCTGGACTGATCAAATGCTGAGAAGATTCAAAAAGCCGATGCGAATGGACGTTACCGACCACGTTCAAAGGAAAGGGTACAATAAAAGATAAATCGAGGTGATCCGTATGTATGAAACGATTGCCCTCCACTTGAAGTCCAGTGCGAACGTGACGGTTTTGACAGGTGCCGGAGTATCTACAGCGAGCGGCATCCCTGACTTCAGATCGAGTGAAGGGATATGGTCGGAAGATGAAACAAGAGAGTATTACATGTCTGCTGATTATTTCTTCCATGACCCTGAAGACTTTTGGAAGAAATACAAAGCGATCTTTCGAATGAAATTGCTTGACGGATACAAGCCCAATCGGGTACACGATTTCATTTACAACCTAGAAGCCCCTGATCGAAAGGTCAACGTGATTACACAGAACGTTGACGGGCTTCATTCCAAAGCAGGAAATCGAAACGTTATTGAGTATCATGGCAGCCTCCGCGGCGCAACGTGTCCCAACTGCGGGGAAACATATCGTTCAGAATATGTGATGGCCGTGGAGACACCTTCTTGCGCGGAATGTAACACGTATTTAAAGCCGAACGTGCTTTTATTTGGAGATTTGATCACTGCCCATGACCTGGCAGAGAGAGCCATCGACAAATCTGATGTACTGCTTGTCATGGGAACCTCTCTTTTGGTCACACCATTCAACATGCTCCCTCATTATGCAACTGACCATACGAAGGTACTCATTAATAACGAGCCGACAGGCAGTGATCATTTGTTCGACTACGTCATTCATGAAGACCTGTCTCAGGCTGTTAAGGAGATCCAAAAGTACTTTATCTAATAAAAATTTACTTTTTTTCAAAATCACGGAACCAACACTCCATATATTCGTACTAGTATTAGTATGATGATGGGGGAGTCGAGTGTCATGAAAAAAATGTTGACTATTATTTTCACATTAGCTGTCTTGCTCGGGTTGAATTACGGCCTTATGGTAATCACGAACTCAAGTTTTATTGATTTCTCATTCTTTCTAGGGCTTGCTGTAGCTTTTATCATTCGCTACTTCAATTCTTCCGGCGGTCAAATTTCAAAGTCGATTGACCTTCAAGTCCAGTCCACAACAGGCATCAAACAAGAAGCAGATAACAAGAAGTTCAATCCTTCTGTCGGCTTTTTCACGTGTATGATATACGCAGGTATCTCGCTTGTCGTGACTTTCTTCTATTATATGGACTATTTCATTTAAAAAAATCCCCGTTTCCGGGGATTTTTTTAGTTGGAACCTGATAACCCAAGTTTCTTAACGAGAGGTTTAATGGTGAGCCCTTGAATGAGAAGAGAGAACAACACGACAGAGAACGTAAAGACTAATACTTCCTCTCTCCCTTCAAAAGAAGACGGAAGGCTGAGAGCAAGAGCGATGGAAAGACTGCCCCTCAACCCTCCCCAATTCAACAGGATCCTCTCTTTGTTCGTTAAGTCTTGAACCCAGCCAGTACTTACATATAGAGCTACCGTTCTCCCTACCAAGACAATGAGAACGGCCAGGGCAATTAGCAGCCAATTTCCATCAAACTGAATGTTGCGGATTTCTATTCCTACCATTAAGAAAATCAGGGAGTTTGCAATGAGCGTCACAGCATCCCAAAAGGTGTTAATGTTCGTTTTGGTTTCTTTGGACATCCCTACTTTTGCTCCATAATCCCCAAATACAAATCCTGCAACGACAACAGCGATCACACCTGAAGTTTGAAAGTGCTCGGCTACAAAATAACTGCCAAAGAACAAAAGAGCACTGATCGCTATTTCTAAAGGATAGTCATCAAATACTCTGATGACCTGTGAAAAGAGGTATCCCAGAATCAGACCGATCACTGCTCCCCCTAGTGCAAATTGAAGAAAAAGCAGCGCACCGCTTCCTAAACCACTCCATCCCATCTCTATATATGTAAGCAAATACACACTGGATATTTTGAATAATACGACAGCGATTCCGTCGTTAAACAGTGACTCCCCTTCCATCACAGTAGATAGCTTCTGTGAAACACCAAGGGATTTGAATATCGACAAAACACTGATCGGATCTGTGGCACTCATCAACGCAGCAAAGGTGAAAGCCACGATGAGAGGAAGATCCAATAAGAAGTAGGAGGCCGTACCGATTACAATAAAGGAAAGGAAAGTCCCGATAAATGCGAGACTAAACACGGACCTCCGTCTGGCATAAAGATGATGGAACGGCAGCTTTAACGTAGCATCACCTAATAAAATAGGAAGGAAAAGAGAAATAATGGTCGCTTGGAAAACTTCAGATTGGGTAATGTAAAACTCTGCTTCCTCAATATAAGGAAGCTCAGTCAGACCAAGTATGAGCCCAACGATGACAAGCGCTATTGAATAGGGTTGCTTCACAAGCTTCGCTAACCCAATGACGGTGATCGAAATGGCTAGTAACAGCAGGATTTGTATGAATGCATCATGGAATCCATGCATTGTTGTCCCCTCCTTCCATTTGTTTAGTGTGACACGCTTTTTCTATTTGCATGCTTGAAAGGGGCTGTCGCTCGCCCCCACCAGTTTTACGGTTTTAAGATAAGCTCATTTCCTTTAAAGTTTCTTGTAGATGTCGCATGATACGCCCCATCCACCCAGTCTTTCAATTGGTCATGATACCACTCGCTTCTAAAATGGCCCGACTGCCCGGGACCGACAATGTGATGACCGGTCGTCTGGTCAGACAAATCTATAATAAATCTCCATGACGCCCCGTGATCGACCAGTCCATCCTCTCCCGACCCTGCAGCTCTTACCGTCACACTGCTTCCATCGACAGGGAGTGGATCTCCCGGATTATAGAACCGTTCAAGAAAGCTGATGCTGGATAAAGGATGAGTGAACTCGACTGCATGAACGTCTCCCCAACTCCAATCAGCCACTTCCCCGCCATACTTCTCGCTCAATGAGCGAACGGCCTGGTGGAAAGAATCGGTAACTACCCTCTCTATTCCACCGGATTGCTCCATCCAAACTGAATTCTCTCCTTCTCGAACCGAGCGCAACATTTCATCCGTTGTCTGCCCCTTCCCATGAAACAAGTGATCCATGCCCTCGTCAATGAAGTCATCATAGAGAACAGCCTGCAAATCTTTCATC
Organism: Halobacillus litoralis; assembly: GCF_020171725.1. Classification (GTDB taxonomy): domain Bacteria; phylum Bacillota; class Bacilli; order Bacillales; family Halobacillaceae; genus Halobacillus; species Halobacillus litoralis_F. The sequence continues at coordinate 507,613 of NZ_JAIVAJ010000001.1, forward strand.
CATTGATGGAAAAGGAGAGGCTGTGGCTTCGAATGTTGGTCGTTATAATCCCACTCTTCCAACAGTTGAAGAGCAGTCTGCTCCGTCTCAGAAAGATCCCCACCAAACACATTTTCTATAAAAAATGGTAAAAATTCTTGTGCTTGCAGATTGTACGTGTCCATCTGAATCTCTTTGAAGTCTTCCACCGTCAACTGATCTCGTTCTTGTAACATTTCAGAAATTCGTTGGTATCGATAAGGCTGAGCCCAATTATGACTTATATGATACTTGTAATCATCCTCGGTAACTTTGTTGTTTGCTGTAGCAACAAATCCCTTCTCCGGGTTAACGGTCCGAGGTAGTTCATCGAAGGGAATATAGCCGCTCCATTGGTCCTCCTCTTCCCAACCTCTCATAGGAAGTAAAGCATCATCCGGGGTTTCGTAAATCGGGATGCGCCCATTTGCTTTATACGCAATCGTTCCATCACTTGAAGCGAACACAAAGTTCTGAGCAGGAGCTAAGAACTTCTCAAGACCTTTTTCAAACTCGTTCCAGTTGGAAGCTCGGTTGATCTCCAATACGGCCTCAAGTTCCGTTGTCGCATCAAGCGCTGTCCAACGCAACGACATAACCGTATCCTCACCGCTTTGTTCAGCGAACTCACTTATGATTGGTCCATTTCTCGTCTCCACCACTTCATAATCGACGGTTTCACCGTCCTTCACGCGAATCGGCTCTTGATGAACGATCGCTTCCTCCCATCGGTCTTCGAACAGAAATTCACGGTCGTTATCAGGGTTTCGTTTCTCCAAATATAGCTGCTGGACATCCGGTCCCACGTTCGTAACTCCCCAGGCTACATCATCGTTATGCCCGAGGATGATGCCCGGAATTCCAGCAAATATGACACCCGAAACATTATATTCTGGTGATTGAAGGTGCATTTGATACCAGATAGACGGTGTCGCTAAGCCCAGGTGAGGATCATCTGCAAGCAACGGGGCCTTTGATGCTGTAAGCTCACCACTCACTACCCAGTTGTTACTTCCATTGAAAGGGTTCGGCGTTACAGCATGTTGAAAGCTCCTCGCTACATCGACTTTATTTACTTGTGGTAGAATAGTCGGTGCCCCCTCTGGATAACTCGGAAACAATTCATAAGCCTGTTGCTCAGGAAATTGAGAGAGCAGGTAATAATTGAAGGCCTGTCTTTCCCAGTGACCTCCAAGATCAAACGCCATATACTTCCCTACTGTCAAAGAATCCACCGGCTCCCATTTGGATGGCTCTATCCCCATAAGTAAAAACTCAGGCGGAAGACGTCTCGCTGCTTTCGACTGGTCAATGTAGGCATTTACGCCATCTGCATAAGCTTGCAACACGTCTAGCGAATCCTCCGAGTACTCACTCAAAGACTTTTCCGCCGCCCTTCGAAGACCAAGCGCTCTGAAATACTTATCCTGATCGACCGTCGCTTCTCCAACTACTTCACTCAACGTACCGGAAGCCTGTCGTCTGGCAAGCTCCATTTGAAAAAGACGATCCTGGGCCTGAATATAACCTTGCGCCATAAATAAGTCGTGAGGATTGGCTGCCTGAATATGAGGTACACCTTGCTCATCACGGGTAACCGTCACTTGTTGAGTAAGTCCTGACAAACTAATTTCGCCTTCGACCTTTGGCAGTGTTCGATTTATGTAACCGTTTACAAAAAGGAGCGCTGCCAACACGAAGAGGATGATAACACCCGCTCCTATCACCCAATACGATTTCCACCATCTCTTTTTTACTTTTGCATCTTCCCATCTTTTAGCCGTTTCCATCTCTTTCCTCCTGACACTTCTTTTTATTGTCATTATATCTGAATTTTCAAAAATTAGAAAAGCAGAAATTCTTATATGATTAATTTTGAAATAGACAGGGTACTATCACCATGTAACGGATTTGTTTCGGAGGTGAAAGAAATGGAGAAAATTAAAATAAGTGATACATCATTAGAAGCAAGCCGCATCGGACTCGGAACCTGGGCCATCGGGGGTTGGATGTGGGGTGGAACAGATGAAGAACAGTCCATCAGAACCATCCATACAGCTCTTGATAAAGGAATCAATTTTATTGATACAGCCCCTGTATACGGGTTTGGCCGATCAGAAGAAATTGTAGGGAAAGCCTTGCAGCAATACGGGAAAAGAGAAGATATCGTCCTCGCCACAAAAGTAGGAATGGACTGGAAAGAAGACGCTGTTTTTCGTAATGCAGGCACAAAGCGGATTCATCAGGAAGTCGAAGACTCTCTTAACCGTCTTCAAACGGACTATATCGACGTGTACCAAGTGCACTGGCCGGACCCGATCACCCCTATCCATGAAACGGCTGAAGCATTAAGCTACTTATACAAACAAGGCAAGATTAGAGCCATAGGAGTGAGTAACTTCTCTCCAGAACAGATGGATACCTTCAGAGAGGCAGCTCCTTTGCATACGCTGCAACCACCTTATAACCTTTTTGAAAGGGAAATCGAGGATAGAACGCTCCCTTATACGAAAGACCATAATATTACATCCATCAGTTACGGTTCATTGTGTCGTGGACTGTTATCCGGAAAAATGTCTGAGGGTAGAGAATTCGAAGGGGACGACCTCCGCAATAATGACCCTAAATTTCAGCAGCCAAGGTTTAAGCAGTACTTAAGCGCTGTAGATGAACTAGATAAACTTGCCCAGGACCGATTCGGCAAACGCGTCCTCCATCTTGCTTTGCGATGGGTACTGGATCAGCCGGGATCCGGCATTGCATTGATGGGCGGAAGAAGGCCGGACCAATTAGATCCCGTCGAAGATGTGTCTGACTTCCAGATTGACGATGAGACTATGCACGATATTGATGAAATCCTTCTTAAGCATGTAAAAGATCCTGTAGGACCAGAGTTCATGGCGCCGCCAGATCGACAAGACATGGGGCTGAAATAAATCTTGAGAGAGCCAGACAATGTCTGGCTTTTTCTTTTTGATGAAACCATTCAGCCCTACCATACGTATGGTAAAGACGTAATCGAAACGTGGAGGTAAATAGATATGGATATTATCATATGGATTCTTATTATCGCTTGCTTTATCGCAAGTTTCGCCAGTATCATCTTCCCGATCATACCAGGTCCCCTTGTACTATGGATTGGTTTTCTAGCATACTTCTTTTTCTTGGACGGGGACCCTTTATCCACCTTCTTCTGGGTCGGAGTGATCGTGCTTACAATTCTACTTATTGTCTCTGATATTATCGCGAACAGTTATTTCGTGAAAAAATACGGAGGAAGTAAATGGGGAGAGAGACTGGCTGCAGTCGGGGTGATCATTGGTTCGTTTATCATCCCCCCTTTCGGCATCATCATCGTTCCTTTCGTACTCGTCATCGTAACAGAGTTAATTCAGAAGCGAACGACAAACGATGCTATGAAAGCGGCAATCGGCTCGCTGTTCGGATTCTTGAGTGGCACAGTTGCGAAAGTGGTCATCCAACTGGTGATGGTGATATGGTTCTTTTTCGAAATTTAAAAGGACGGAGACTTAGTATAGTCTCCGTCCTTTACTATTAATTCTTCCCCATACCCTTTAAGAAACCAAGCAACAGAGTCAAGCTTCGATTAACATTAGGGTCCTTCAGCGCTTTGAATACTTCAAAGATGTTCGCTTTTTTATCCTCCGGAACCCGCTCCATTTCCTTGATCCCCTGATTCAATCGGGTTGTTAAATCACGAAGTCCCTTCACATCCAATTCACCGACCAGGAAAATCAATCCCGGTAAGTTCTCAAGAAGAGGCGTGTACTGCTCTTTACTGATTTCCTGGACAAAGCGCTCCAGCGCCGTTCGCTTGGCGTTGGTGAAGGATTGAGCGGTGTCCAATGTTCCCCCTTCATCTAAGGCTTTCAATAACTCGATGCCTTTGAGGATGGCATCTTTATTCTCAGCGACCGCTTCCTTGACTTCCGCTAAATCACTTTCCATTTTTTCTTCCTTTGTTACCGTGTATCGTTTAATATCCGTTATAGGCTTTCCCATTATTTCTTCACCTGACTTCCCGGAAATTGATAGTCTTCCCGTTTCCACTTATCTTCTACACGCACACTGATTTGAGGTACTGGATTTCCTCTGCGGTGATTATTTGGTGGAATAGGTGATTTCCCTTTCTTTTTCAAAACTTTCATCTTCACAGCAATCTCTTTATAGGCAGGTGTATTCGTATCTTTATCGACACGGTTATCCGTCAGGAAGTTAACGGCTGATTTGCCGTTATCATTAAGAGGCAGGAAGATTTCTTTCCCTTTTACTCGATCCGTAACGGTGACCACTCCGGTTGCGTGGCCGGCTTTAGAGATCAGCTTCACTTCTGCTCCTTCTTCGATCCCGCGCTCTTTCGCAAGTTCTTCAGACACTTCTATAAACGCATTAGGGGTTTTTCTTCTTATCCCCTCTGATTTATACGTCATGTTGCCTTCATGGAAGTGTTCCAGTAAACGACCATTGTTTACGTGGAGATCAAATTCATCATCTATATCGTATTGTAATTCAAATTCTAACGGGAATAACTTCGCCTTCTTGTCGTCAAACGGAAAGCCGTCTGTGAATAAGAGAGGTTCATCTGTTCCATCTGCCTGCACCGGCCACTGAAGCGAATTGTACCCTTCTAACCGGCCGTAATGGACACCAGCAAACATTTCGGCAAGTCCAGCAGCTTCCTCCATAATTTCAGATGGATGGGAATAGCTCCAATCAAAGCCGAGCTCTTTGGCTATCAGTTGCATAATCTGCCAGTCAGGCTTTGTTCCTTCCAGAGGTTCTAAAGCTTTGTAAAGACGCTGGATTCGACGCTCTGTATTGGTGAAGGTACCATCTTTCTCAAGACTTGGTGACGCCGGAAGAACAACATCTGCGTACTCAGCCGTTTTCGTAAGGAATAAATCCTGTACGATAAATAAATCCAGCTTCTCAAAAGCAGAAGTGACATAGTTGATGTTTGCATCAACAATACCTGTATCTTCCCCCATTACATACATGGCAGACAACTCACCTTCATGGATGGCTTCGATCATCTGGTGATTGTCCTTCCCTGTACCCTCCGGTAATTCGACACCCCATGCCTTCTCATATTTAGTTCGTACTTTCTCGTCCTCCGTACTTTCATAGCCAACGTAGAAATTCGGCATGCTTCCGAAATCACTGCACCCTTGTACATTGTTATGACCGCGCAACGGATAAGCACCTGTGCCCGGCTTCCCATAGTTCCCTGTAATGAGCAGCAGGTTCGAAATGGCCGTACTCGTGTCGGACCCTCTCATATGCTGCGTCACACCCATGGCCCAGCAGACGGCTACCGAATCAGCTTCTGCAATCGTCACAGCCAGTTTCTTTAACTCTTCAACTGAGATTCCTGTCATTTCTGACGCATATTCCATTGTAAACGGCTCCAGGCTCACACGATACTCTTCAAATCCGTTCACCCATTCCTCCAGGAAAGAGCGGTCTTCCATTTCGTGGTCTAGAATGTACTTCGTCACGGCTGATAACCATACTAAGTCTGTTCCGGATTTAGGTTGGAAGAACTTATCAGAGCGCTTCGCCATTTCATGTTTCCTCAAATCAAATACGTATAGTTTCTGACCGAATAGCTTCTGTGAGCGCTTGATTCTCGAAGCAAGCACAGGATGAGATTCAGCTGTGTTGGAACCAATCGTCATAACGAGTTCTGCTGAAGCAATGTCATCGATTGATCCGGAATCCCCACCATGCCCAACAGTACGGAAAAGCCCCTTCGTAGCTGGAGTCTGGCAATAGCGTGAGCAATTATCGATGTTGTTCGTCCCAATGACCTGACGGGCGAGCTTCTGCATAAGGAATGACTCCTCATTGGTTGCCTTTGAAGAAGAGATGAATCCGAGGTGGTCGGGTCCCTTTTCTTCTCTAATTTCCTTCATCCGGTTTGCAACAAAGGAAATGGCCTCATGCCATTCCACTTCTTCAAAATGATCCCCTTTTCGCAATAAAGGTTTCTGAAGGCGCTCATCACTATTCACATAGTCCCAGCCAAACTTTCCTTTCACACAAGTTGAAATCCCATTGGCAGGAGACTGCGGGTGAGGCTCGACCTTCAACACTTCACGATCTTTCGTCCAAACATCAAATGAGCAGCCTACGCCACAGTACGTACATACCGTCTTCGTTTTCTTGATCCTTGATTCTCTCATTTCAGCCTCTGTGTCAGACACTGCAAATAAAGGTCCGTAACCTGTTTCCACCTTTTTTGTTAGCTCAATCATGGATTTGAGAATTCCGGGTTTTTGATCGGTCAAGAATCCCGCTTTGCCCTCCATCCCCTTCTCCATCATGGCATTACAAGGACATACCGTTGAACACTGTCCACAATTGACACATGAAGATTGATCGATTGGTACATCGTTGTCCCAGATCACTCGCGGTTCTTGTCGCTCCCAGTCAATCGTCAGCGTTTCATTCACTTGAACGTCTTGGCATACTTCTACACAACGACCGCACAGGATACATTGATCCGGATCGTATCGATAGAATGATCCGGATTCATCTTTATTGTATGGGGTTGGCTGGAAGGGTCTGGATTGATGCTCGAGTCCAAATTCAGCCATCGTATTATGAATCTCACATGAGCCGTTATTGTAATCACAAACTGTACAGTACAGCTCATGCTTCTCTAATATCCGATCAATTGCCTCCTTCTGTGATTTATGTACATGAGGCAGTTCGGTTTGTATACTCATTCCAGATGTTACAGTTTGACCACATGCACGGACAAGCTCACCATTCACCTGTACAATGCATGTGTCACAGGTTTGAATGGATCCAAGTGTCTCTGTATAGCAAATAGAAGGAACACTGCTTCCCGATGCTTGAATCAATTCAAGCAGATTTTGCCCCGGCTCTCCAAGATACTCTTTTCCATTTATCGTAACAATCGTATGATCACGTTCCATCCGCGTCAATTCCTCCTTTTTCCGATACAGGGAGCGCTCTTTCCCCACTCCTCATCAGGCGCTCTGGATGAGTATAAACATTCATCCTTTCCTCTCTGACAAATCCCACAGCCGTGATATTCAGATCCATAGCTAATTGCAAGGCAAGATCCGTCGGAGCGGACTTAGAAAGAAGCAGGCCTATTCCCATTTTTGATACTTTCAGAAGGACTTCTGATGAAATCCTGCCACTGAATAAAATAAGGTGGTCGGACTTAGATACTCTATGTTGAATCATATATCCGAATAATTTATCTAACGCATTGTGTCGTCCAATATCCGAGAATGCTATTTGCAGGTTATCAGTCGTAGCCAAAGCGGCTTGGTGGACACCCCCTGTACGCTTAAACGTGTGGGCTGATTTCTGAAATGCGCTCATCAGTCGGGTACACTCTTCAGGGGCTATCTTCAATTGGTTCATGACGGTTCTCGCTGTTTTTGCATCACTTTCGAAATAAAAGGCCCTGCTCTTTCCACAACAAGAGCCGATCCACCGTTTATCGTGTGAGGTCGTTACCGTCCATTCTTTCGTGAGTTCAGTGTAAGCAAAGCCTGTCTCTTCATCAATCGATAATGATTCGATTTCCTGCCTGCCTCTTATGACACCTTCTGATGCCAAAAAACCGATGACTAAATACTCCAGATCATTCGGACTGCAAACCATCGTGGCAAATTCACGACCATTCACAACAACTGTAAGCGGGTACTCAACCGCAATTTCATCTGTCAAAAAGTCTTCCTCTCCTGAATGGAATTGAACAATTCCCCAATTTCGAGTCTCTTCTCCCATATACCCTCCTTTACTCCACCTCATAATAGTTTCTAATTTACCTTTATTGGAAAGAATCAAACATGATCAATCGATTATATTTTTCAGTACGAAATCCTGATTTAAAAAAACAGGCAGCTTCAAGCTACCTGTTGACCATCACCGGCCACATCTCTACCGGATTTCTTTCATATTGATTGTTCTCACGATACATGAATTGATGCATGATCCACTCTCGTCGAACGGTTGCAAAATCATCAAAGAAGGTTCGAATGTAATCGTTCAATTCTTTTTCCTCATATACTTTTCCATTTTCTAAGCCTTGGACAAAATACGATAATACGACAAGTTTTTTCTTCAACTGTGAAGGAAGCTGCTTCAGCCTGTCTTCGTCTGTAATAAAGTTATTCAGGACTTTTTCCTTTTCTTTGTCTGTCATTTCCATTTCTTTCTTCAACACTGTCTGATCATCTCCTATTCGTAGAACTGCAGTAGCTGTGGATTCCAGTTTACTCTCATTCAAGTAATAATAAATGGTGTTTCGGTCTCTCCGTGTGTAGACGACTCCGGCATCCTTCAGCTTCTTTAAATGATGACTGATGGTTGGAGCGCTTAAGCTCAACCTTTCCGCAAGCGCCTGACCGTGAAGGGAGCCATTTCGAAGCAGAGCAATGATCCGCAGCCTTGTCGGATCCCCCAATGCTTTGTGAAATGAAACCATTTTTTCAAGCTGCATAAACACCCTCCTAATTTGATGACTTACTAATTAGATAATAATCTAATTTCAAATATTAGTCAAACCATTTTCGTAACCTTGTCGTTCTTCTCGTATAGAACAGCCGTATTGGCATGCTTTGAAATCAACAAAAAAACCTGAAATCCAACTTTTTTGGATTTCAGGTTTAATTGATTTGCTTTACGGTTAATTATTAATGAGAAGTAGTTTGAATACCATTATAAACTGCTACAGAGAAGTCCATACGGGAAGCATCTGTTTGTCCATCGTAAGAGTTAGTTTCATAGATACCTGTACGGTCGATGGCGTTCATAAGGCTCATCTCATGGAAATAGTTCGTGTTTTCCGTAATATCTTTGTAAATCATATCCTGGTTTGAAACAGGGTGATTCTCAAGTTCGAAAGCTCTAGCAACGATAAGCGCCATCTCAGTTCTAGTCATCTGTTTCTCCGGCTTGAATGTTCCGTCCGGGAATCCTTTGATAATTCCTGCTTTTTGGATAGCAAGAATGTCTTCATAGAAGCGTTCTCCCTGGGATACATCACTGAATGCCGTGGATCCAGAAGCATCAAGGTTTAGATAACGGTTCATGATTGCTGCAGCCTGTTCTCTCGTAATCGAATCATCAGGGCGGAAAGTTCCATCTGTATAACCGTTGATAATGTCTTCATCTGTCATCAATTTAATCGCTTCAAAAGCTGCGTGCTTTTTGGAGAGGTCTGTGAACCAACCGGATTCTTTAGACCCTTCGGATTCGTTTGCGTTAGCCGTGTTGAAGTTCGTAACACGCTTAGCCCCCGCATATTTTGGTCCCCAGTAAGAAGAGCTTAGAGAATCGATAGCAATCCCTCTACTAGATGTAGCACTAATCATATTGTTGTCCCCGATATAAATTCCAACATGTGAAATTCCAGAACGATACGTCCCCTTGAAGAATACTAAATCTCCTACTTGCAAGTCCGACTTACTTACAGAAGAACCTGCACTCCACTGTGACAACGTTGTACGTGGAAGGGATATTCCCATCTGATCATAAACATATGACGTATAACCGGAGCAATCAAACCCATGTGGAGTCGTTCCACCGAATGAGTAGGGTACACCTATGTATTGCTTAGATACTTCTAATAGTTTTGACTGCGTTGAAGCAAAAACATCTTTGGCTGGCATCAATACTAACAACAAAACAGAAACGAGCGACAACAAATAAAGCTTTCTAACCAACTGATTCCACTCTCCATTCCCCAGATTTCAATCTATTTTTCTCTTTTTTCTCTGGAACTAGTGTAACAAAGAAATAGAGCTTTGAATTTTACGGTTATATTACAACTATGTATCAAAAGAAACAAAGATCGACACCATCTCGTTTCAATCCTATTAATTTGTTCTCAAAAAACGCGCTATATCAACTTTCAAAACTGTTACAAAGAGATAACAAAAGCTCAAGCCTACTGTAATAGACTTGAGCTTTTTTCGTTACAACGTAATTAATTTAGGACGTTTATATAGTAGTAAAGCCAAAATGACCGTACTCAATAAGAAGCTTGGGAGCATGTAGCCTCCATTGTAAACTAAAGAATATAACCAGACTGGCTGCCCCTCAGGTGCCAGGGACCCATAAAACCACAGTCCTGCAAAGAAGTGACCTGCAAACCGCAGAAAACTCCCGATGAGCCCGCCTAAGAAAATGAGCGTAATCATTCTTTTAACATGCTTGGACTCAATTGCTTTTCTCATCGGATAAGCAACAATCCCCGCAAAGCCAAGTACTCCAAAGGCAACCACATAGTCTAGCAGGGTTTGGAAGATCGTTACGATGTAAGCCCCTGTCAAAATTTGATAGAATCCGAACAGAACGCCTGTCGTAATCCCGCCTTTTAACCCCCAACGGAAAGCCATTAGAAATACGGGTATCATTGAAAAAGATACAGACCCACCCTGCGCCCATACTTTAAATGATAGAAACGGAATGACATCAAGCAGCAAAGCTAATGCAGCAAATATTGCGACCTCCACCAAAAATAGAATTTTTCGATTCCCCATTGCACATCCTCCTTTTTTGCATAAAAAAAGCAATGCCAAAAGGGGAGCTTCCTGATGGGAGATCCCGTTCCATTGCGCCATCAAAAAAGCCACCATTCCTACGCCAGTACTAACTGACAGGTTCGAAGGGTCTGAACAAACGTCCACTCTCAGCCTAACGGCTCCCCCTGAAGGCTATTCATTACTTTTTTAAACTTCGTTATAAGTATACAACATCTTCTATTTTCTGACAATCATTGAACCTATTCACTGGACATCGTCTTCGTGTATCTCTGGAAAAATTCCAAACTACGCTCGATGATTAAGTCCTGATCGTAATCCAGTGTCGCAACATGGTAACTATTTTCTAAATGAACTAGTTCTTTTCTCTCTGAAAAGACCGATTGAAAAATCATTTCTGAATTATGAGGCGGTACTACATGATCTTCTTCCGACACAAATAATAAAAGAGGACAATGCACGGACGAAAGTTTCGATCTGACCCGTTCCATCAACTTCCGTAATTCGATGACGGAAGTGGTCGGAGTTCGATCGTACGTCAACTCTGCAGCCCCCTTCTTGATATCGGATCCGATTGAATCGATGAAGCGTTGCTCTGGGTCTATATGCGCTAATGTAGGAATATCCATAGCCGTATTGATGAGGACTCCACCTATGACTCGTTCAAATTCTGTCGCTGCCTCCAGCATTAACGTACCTCCCATGGAAAGTCCTACAACAAAAACAGCATCACACCGTCCTAACAACCAGTCCATCGCATCTTTCGTCGAATTGATCCAATCCTCGTAAGTGGTTGTCTCCAGGTCTTCAACTCCTGTACCATGACCTTTCAACCTCGGTGCCATCACGGTATAGCCTTCTCTTGCATAAGCTTCCACTAACGGGCGGATACTTTGTGTCGTTCCAGTAAAGCCATGACACACTAATATACCGATCTCATTACCTGCGTATTTCAATTCTTCTGCTCCGGTCATCACCTTTTGTTCCACACAAAGCCCCTCCTCTCATGTTGACTCTACCCTTTTCAGCTGATTGTAAAAACCGTTAAGAAAATAAATTCTTCAGCACGAGGCGTTCAAACCATCGCCATGGCAGTAAACGTTTCAAGATAAGGGTGCCCTTAGCACTCCGACCTACAGGGTAACGCAGTTTAGATACGGAAGATTGCGAAGCTAGACGAGCCATCAACTCAGCCACTTTGTCAGGGTCTCCGTGCGATTGGCTTTCGAGAGTCCTCCATAGCTTTTGGAAATAAAACGCGTAAGGAGAGTCGGGTTGAGTGACGGCATCTGAAAGTTCCATTCCGGTGGACCATATATTGGTCTGAAATGAGCCGGGTTCAATGAGTGCCACATCAACTCCAAACGGCTTCATTTCGAGGCGGAGGCTCTCTGTCCACCCTTCCAATGCATATTTAGATGATACATAAGGGCTCAATCCAGGAAACCCTATTCTCCCACTGATACTACTTACGTTGATGATCTTCCCACTCGCTTGTTCACGCATCTTCGGAAGAACGACCTGTGTAACGCCTATGAGCCCGAATAAATTGGTCTCAAACTGCCTGCGATAGTCCTCGACAGATACTTGTTCGACAAAACCACCAATGGCGAAACCGGCATTATTAATCAAAATGTCCACTTTTCGTAGTTTTTGGACCCGATCGCTGAACGCTGCGATTGATACGGGGTCCGTGACATCCAGCTGCCAGAAGTCTATGTTATTTCTCACAACTTCAGCACACGTGTCATAGACAGACGCTTTATGTAAGTCCCTCATCGTTGCGATGACGCGAAAACCTTTTTCAGCACACTTCACAGCCGTCAGGTAACCAAAACCGCTGGATGCGCCGGTGATGATGATTGTTCCTTTCACATTGATCCCTCCCTTTTTTACTATTCTATCACGCCTTTCCTTTTTCAACTTATTTATGAATACTAGGTTTCTACCATGAATAATGGTAGAATGAAGGACGATTATTTATTATAGAAAGGAAGTTTCATTTTTATGGAATCAGGTATGAAGCTTCAACCCTTGACTCCGAAGTTCGATCCTTGGGAAGCTTATATGGACGTTAAAGAACACGGTTCTATGACGTTATCAAATATTGAATTTACAACAACCACCTTATGCAATATGAGGTGTGAGCACTGTGCAGTTGGATACACCCTCCAAGCTAAAGATCCGGAGGCTCTGCCGATGGAACTGATCACAAAGCGACTGGATGAAATTCCAGACCTCAGAACATTGAGCATCACTGGCGGAGAGCCGATGATGTCGAAGAAGTCGGTCGAAAACTACGTATTGCCCTTATTGAAGTATGCTCATTCGAGAGGCGTTCGAACCCAGATCAACTCGAACCTCACGCTTCCATACGAACGATACAAGTCCATCATCCCTTATTTGGACGTGCTACATATTTCACACAACTGGGGAACGATTGATGAGTTCATCCACACAGGATTTGCCAGAATGGAGAAAAAACCTCCAGAAAAGAGCCGCAGGATGTTCTTTGATCGAATGGTCGAGAATTCCCGGGCATTGTCTGAGGAAGGCGTTCTCGTTTCAGCTGAAACGATGTTAAACAAGCGTACGTTCCCTTATTTAGAAGATATCCATGACCATATCCTTGAGATGAAATGCGCAAGACATGAAGTGCACCCGATGTACCCGGTTGATTTCGCGAGCAGCCTTGAGACATTGAGCCTCGACGAAATGCGTGAAGGCATCGTTCGATTGCTTGACCACCGCGACCCTGATACGTGGATGTTGTTTGGTACCCTGCCTTATTATCCGTGCAGTACAAACGAAGACGACCTCGCCCTTCTGAACAGACTGTACAAAGAGAAGAACGTAACCGTTCGTAACGACCCGGACGGGCGCTCAAGGTTGAACGTCAATATCTTCAGTGGGGACATCATCGTAACAGACTTCGGGGATGAACCCGGGCTCGGGAACATTCAAAACACCAGTCTTCCAGACGCTTACCAGTCCTGGATGAATACAAAGACAGCCCAATCACTGAATTGTCACTGTCCAGCTGTCGAATGCCTTGGGCCGAACGTACTCGTGAAAAATTCTTACTATCAAGATGTCGACTTTCAAAAGCGTTCTGCTAACATTTCAAAACCATAACAGCACAATCCCGTTAGGACGGTTCTATATCTAAAAAGAAAAGTCCCATTCACTTTCACCAGTGAATGGGACTTTTCTTTTTAGATAAACAGCAACAAACTCAAGGCCATGACAGCCATTCCGGCAACAACTCCGTATATGGATAAATGGGCTTCCCCGTATCTTCTAGAAGCAGGAAGCAGTTCATCCAGCGAGATAAACACCATAATCCCTGCGACACCAGCAAACAAAATACCGAACATCATATCGTTCAGGAACGGCATGAGTAAAAGGTATGCGAGGATGGCACCTACAGGCTCAGACAATCCACTTAAGAAAGATAGTTTAAATGCCTTTTTCTTATCACCTGTTGCGAAGTACACGGGTACAGAGACCGCAATTCCTTCCGGGATATTGTGTATGGCAATTGCAGCTGCAATCGCAATTCCAAGCGTCGGATCGTTCAGAGCCGCTGTAAAGGTGGCAATCCCTTCCGGAAAGTTATGAATGGCAATCGCTAAAGCTGTGAACGTTCCCATCTTCAGAAGGTCCGCATCTTTAACAGCTGATTGGGCCTTCGACATATCCTCTACTTTCTTCACTTCATGAGGATTACCAGCCTTCGGGATGAATTTGTCGATAACGGCAATAACGAGCATCCCTCCGAAGAACCCACCAACGGTCATCCACTTGCCGGGTACTTCTCCCATTGCCGCGACAAGAGACTCCTGTGCTTTAAAAAAGATTTCAATCATGGAGACATAGATCATTACACCTGCGGAGAATCCAAGGGATAAAGATAAAAATTTCGTGTTGGTCGTGGAAGTAAAAAATGCCAGGATACTTCCTATCCCAGTAGCCAGCCCTGCGAGTAAAGTTAAACCGAAGGCCAGCATTAAATTCTCAACCATGTTGTTCCCCTCCTTCAACGAACGACTTCATCATAAAGCCATTGTAAGATAAGTTTTTGCTTTGCGCAACTTTTTTAGTTTCAGTAATATTTTATGACTTTGACAACATTATGTTCCTTTAATAATAGGTAAATTGGGCTTGTATTTCAGCTGTAACTTCTGTTTGACCAGATTCGATCGGTGTACTGACCGCACCTTTGACCATACTGTTACTGAACGCTGACGCACTTTCCCGTTCACTCGTTCGCCCTTCAAAAATCTTGATCGGCAGCGGGTAGAGCCTGACGTTCAACGTATTACTGAGGGTGCGGGCTTTCTTCTGAGCATCAAATAAACTGCGCCTCAGCGCCTCCTGTTCATATTCACTGCGATTCTGAATATCAAACGTAACATTTGAAACCCGATTCGCCCCTTGTGAAACTGCGGCGTCCATCACCTCACCTACACGCCCGATATTCCGAATGGTTACATTCAATAGGTGTGTCACTCGATATCCTCTAAATAGTTGAACCCCATCTTGATAATCATATTCAGGAAAGATATAGTATTCGGCCGTTTGAATGTCGCTTGCTTCCACTCCCACCGCCTGAATGGTCTCAATGACGCGCTTCGTCACTTCACTATTCTCCTGCTGAGCAAGGGTTAAACTTTCATTCTCTGTCACAACGCCTAGCTTAACTTCTGCTGTGTCCGGTTCCACTTTCACACTGCCATGACCTGTCACCCATAAAACAGGCATAGATTGAGATGGATTCTCATACATCACGACATCACCTCTTTTCTTATTTATTACATGTTTGGGTCAAGTTGATTATGATTGAATTTTTTCATACTGTTTAGATTTACTTCATACATAAAAAGGAAGGTGGTGATCACGAGCATGAGAGAATTCTCTTCCTTTACTTATCCGAAGGACTTTCTGCGTATCATTCAAGAGGGGCTCCCTCATACTTCCCAGCCAAAATGCGTCGCTATTATAGGGGCGGGGATGTCAGGTCTTGTGGCGGCTACACTGTTAAAGAAAGCGGGGCATCAGGTGACGATTGTCGAGGCCAACTCGAGACTAGGGGGACGTGTCTACACAGCCCGTCATCCCTTTACAAAAGGGAACTACCTCGACATGGGGGCGATGAGAATCCCAAGTACTCATCACCTTACACACACATACATTGAAAAGTTCCAACTTCCGATCAATGAATTTCTCAACTCCTCTCCTAATGATCTATTTTTCGTCAACGGCGTTCTTACGACGAGGGAATATTACGAGAAAAACCCGCAAATTCTTAAATTCCCTTTGGATGAATCAGAACAGGGGAAGACGGCCACAGAACTTTTTTTAGAAGCTGTAGGGTACTTTCTGGAACTTTACGAATCAAGTACTCCAGAGGAACAGGAACAGTTGAAGAAGGATTATTCCCACTATTCTATGGGAGAGTACTTGAGGCGAAACCCTCTGGGGCCTTCCTTGTCTGAAAATGCCGTACGAATGATCAGTGTACTCCTTGGAATTGAAGGGTTTCCTGAGTTCTCCTTTGTCGACATCCTGACTGATATCATTTATCCGATATTTGCAGACGACCTCACGTTCTATGAGATTAAAGGCGGCAACGATGCCCTTCCTTGGGCATTTTATCCGATGTTAAGAGAAAACATATTATTCAATCAGAAAGTGACAAAGATCACTCAGACGGACAAATGGGTCGATTTGGAGATTTCTAATAAA
Source organism: Halobacillus litoralis (assembly GCF_020171725.1). GTDB lineage: Bacteria > Bacillota > Bacilli > Bacillales > Halobacillaceae > Halobacillus > Halobacillus litoralis_F. The sequence continues at coordinate 523,932 of NZ_JAIVAJ010000001.1, forward strand.
AACACAAATCAGCCTTCAACGGTGAGAGCCGATTATGTGATTACGACGGTTCCGTTTTCAGCTTTCCAATTTATCGATGTTGAACCCTACCAGTCTCTATCTTTTAATAAATGGAAGGCTGTTCGTGAACTGATAAACGTTCCGGCTGTTAAAGTCGGGATTGAGTTCAAAACAAGGTTTTGGGAGCAGTATCCGTACAAGAACTTACTGACCGACCAGCCTTTACGATTTATGTACCTTCCAAGACCATCCGACAATCCGAACTCTCCTGCCGTCATGCTCGCCAGTTACAGTTGGGGACAGAATGCTTTATTGTTCAACAGCTTAAAAAAAGACCAAATCATAAATGAAATATTAAATACGCTGTCGAAAATCTATGGTCCTCAGGTATACGAGCAATTCTTAACCTGTGTCGTGTACAACTGGAGTGCTTCCCCCTACTCAGCAGGATGCTTCACTCTCTTTACACCGGGTCAGACCCGGGATATCGCAAATGACATTGCCACACCCGAAGGAAGGCTACACTTCGCAGGAGAGCACACTTCTTCCTTTCATGGGTGGATCGAGGGGGCCGTAGAGTCCGGTATTCGAAGCGCATACGAGGTAAATGGAAGGAAGGACTAGCAGCTCTTCTTAGTGAAGTCATAAAAAAAAGCATGGAGCAGATCTACCGCTCCATGCTTTTCTTATTGATTTGAACCATCCGAACCGCTCGATTCAGTAGTCAGCTCTTCTCCAGAACCGTTCAAAATTTTCAAGGATTTATTTTCATACTTCACCGGGTACGTCACTTTGTACTTCTTAACGGACACTTCTCCGTCTTTCGTTTCCTCAGCTGTTAAAAAGGCTGTCACTTGAATGATGTTTTCTTGAGGGTCTGCTACCAAGTTGTCAATTTTCACTGAAAGCGTATTGAAATAACCAGATCTGAACTGCTCAAAAGAAGTCTGCTCCTGCCAGCTGCTTCCAAGCAGTGAGTAAGCTGTAACGAAATCTCCTTGGTTAATGCTGTCGTAAAAATATTGAACAAGGTACGTCGCCTGCTCCGCATCAGTTACAGCAGTGGGTGTATCTGGACTGGATGTCAATTCAGGGAACTCCGGCAGAGACTGCATGGGCTGCTCACTCCACTGTTCGACCATTGGAAGTACATCTGAAATTGGAATACTGAACCCAATCGTTTCCTGACCGATTTTTGCACTGTTGATCCCGAGCACTTCTCCTGTCTCTGCATCAATCAAAGGTCCTCCGCTGTTACCTGGGGAAATCGGAGCAGATATTTGATAAACACCATCGTATTCAAAAGGATCGATTTGCAAATGACGATCAAGTCCACTGATTTCCCCTCGAGTCACCGTGTTCTGTAGCCCCAATGGACTACCAAGTGCCAACACTTCATCGAGCAGCTCTACGTCTCCTTCGCTTCGAATCGGGAGGGGTTCTTTCCCCTCAAGCCCCGGTACTCTCACGACTGCAACATCCGTATTTCGACTGACTCCAATGACCTCTCCCGGCATTTCCTTAGACTCTGTTGTCATGACCGTTACGTCTCTATGATTGGCTACGACGTGTGCGTTCGTGACAACGTCCCCTTTTTTGTTATACAAGAAGCCGGAACCGATGCTTCCATCTTTTAATTCGATTTGAACGACAAGTTTCTGAGATTCATAGATAATTTCTTTTGTTTTCTTCGGTACCTGCTCTTCGCTTTTATCGTTCTGCTGGGGTTGGCTCAATACGGGTTCAGCTTGAATTTGTGATGGCACTTTGTTCACCACAAAATAACCTGCCACGCCTCCTCCCACTATGACACAAAACGTTAAGACGAGGCTTATGATCCATGAACGATTCATATGCACCCTCCTATTCCACTAACCATTCCAACTCGGTGACATTCACTTGATAACCTTCGCCTTCCAAGTTGTAATAAACCTTCTCGAATGTTCCCTCGTCACCTGGATTTAAGTAAACGGGGTACACTTTGGCTGAGTCTGTTTCTAATACTTCTCCCGCGTCATTGGTGATGTCATAAGTGACCGTGATGGTACTGATGATTTGTGTAGCAACACTTTTCAGCTTCCCGGTCACTTTGAAATCCCCGAACTCATCCTTCTCCATGTTCGTTTGAAGGATCTCGAGCGCATCAGTCTGATTTCTCAACTCATCTTCCGCCGCTTGTTGCATTGCCTTTTCCAGACGTTCCTGCTGCTGCTCTTCGAAAGCTGACTTCTCTTGTTGGATTCGTTCTTTGAGCTGTAGCAGCTTCTCATTGTTCATAGCATACTGCAAAGCCTGATCTACAGAAGCGATAGCCTGTGTATATTGTTTGTCACCTAAAGCTTCTTCCGCTTTTTGTGTGGAGATAGAAACCATTTTCTCTGTAATCTTCTCGCGTACCTTTGAAGCTTCCTCTAAGTTCAAACCAGACAAAGCGTTAAACTTAGAAGCGAGCTCATCGATATCCGTCATTTGACTCAGCTCCTGGTTGATTTTCATGACCGTGATGCGTGAGTCTAAATTGTCGGCTTCCGAGATCAACGCAGAAAACAGCTGGCTGTCTCTCTCTTGTATCGCCTGATGAACACCTGAGAGCGCTTCTTCCGCTTCGATTAATTTTTCTTCTTCAATCAATGTTTCTACAGTTTCCATGTCACTCTTTATCGATAATACGGAGCGCACACTTGCGAGATCAGCTTGCAGCGCCTCCACCTCAGGACGCTTCTCCACGGCCTTTTGAAGGATCGACTCTGCTTCTTTATATTGGCCGCCATAGGCTAATGCTTCGGCCTCCTCTTTATCATTCATTACCTCTTCATTGACCCCTTGCTCATGAGTGTAGACAAAAAATAGTGCGGCCGACACGATCAGAAAGACTGATAGGGGTAACAAGAATGGTCCCCATTTCTTCTTTCGTGACTCCGACTTATGTATAGGTGTTTGTTGATTCCCTTTTAATTGTTGACCACAGTGGGAGCAATAACGGGAGCCCTCATTCAGTTCGGTTCCACAGTGTGGACAATAAATCATGGGCCCGTCCTCCTTTTATTCAAAACGTTCTTGGAATTTATTACATCAAGCTTATTATAGCATGCTGAAAGCGGGTTTCGACAGCTATTCTTTTACTAAAATCGCACGAATTATATACAAATCGAAAGTCCTATGTCAAACGCACGGTCACCGCACTAGCGGGTGCATAAACTATCGTAATCAACTGGGAGAGGAGTGTCTTTATGAGCGAGCGAAACGACAAGAACCAACCGAAGAAGAAGCCCTCACGCCCTTCGTGCTGTGGAAGGAAGCGAAAAGGAACATCCCGCTAACACTCTCGGATGTCATTGAATTGTAATACAAATGTCTCATTTATGTCTTTGCTATTGATTTTCCATACTTGTTATACTTCTTTAAGAATTCATATCGAATAAAGGAGTATGCCTGTATGAAAAAGCTAGGTATCTTGTTCACGTTTTCGTTCCTTTATGCAGTTGGAATTATGTTTCTAGGTGTCCAGGACGGACCGATGATATATGCAGACGAACAAAAGAAAGTAGAAGAAACAAACAAAAGAGATCATAATATAGAAGAGAAAGAAATCGCCACAAAACGATTCCCAGAGAAAAAGAAGCAAGAGCAGAAGAAAGAACAACAGAACGTTCAAACAGTCAACGTAGAAGCAACGGCATATACGGCATTTTGTGACGGATGCAGCGGGACCACGTACACCGGAATCGATCTTCGCGCGAATCCAGGCCAAAAAGTGATCGCTGTCGATCCAAACGTCATCCCGCTCGGTTCTAAAGTACGTGTGCCGGGATACGGTGTCGCCATTGCAGGCGACATCGGAGGAGATATTGAAGGCAATCGAATAGACGTCTTTATCCCTCAACAATCCGAAGCCTTGGAGTTTGGACGCCGTCAAATCAAAGTGGAGATCTTATCCTGATCAACTCATTAATTACACGACGTTGATACGAATAGCAAAAAAACATTTATAGTTATGAAAAAAGGAAGCTCAGCTGATGAGCTTCCTTTTTTTAGTCTCTGGAAAAGCGGGTTCTTCTTGCACACTTATCTAAATAAAAGCTTTCCACCCCACGTGTGTGAAGCGCCACTCCATCCTCTAAAAACCACCACGTTCCACGATCAAGCTGCTTCACGATAAACTCAGATGCTTCCCTTTCATCCATCGCTTCGCTCAGCTCTAAATCATGCGTTACGACGCGCTTGCTATCTAATAGGAAAATAACGTGCCACTCGTTTTTCTTTGGCATTCTTTCACTCCTTCCATGATTCTTTTTTTATCCATACCCTTTCTTATTTTGGGTTAACCTTCCTATTTTAAACCTATTTTCGTATTTGTATCTTAAAGACGGCACAAAAAAGCTGCGTCGTCTTGTACGCAGCTTCCATATCATTCATTCATTTGGGGGAGGTGCACCAGAGGTTCTCCACGCCGTTCTTCGACTTGATTTTGAATGGACAAGGAAAAACAAACGAGTGAAATTACGGAAGCCGACAGGTATAAGACATCCCTCCAAAAATAGTATTGTGAACAGCCTGTCTTCCCTTTCAGTTTACCACTTGCCTTAAGCAATCGTGTTAAGACTACGTTAAATCTACACCTTGTCTCTTTTACAAACAGTCTATGCACAATGGTTTACAAATAGACGAGTTGTCCTTTAAAATATGTCACGTTGAATAACCAAGTAAACAAATATGTTTTAGGAGGTTTATCCATGTCCTCAAATACAATGCCACGCACAAGTACGTGGTCAAAATCAACAGAAGCTTCACCACTCAATCCTGTACAAAAACCGTTTGTCTGGGTGGGCGTGGTTGTATCTGTTCTATTGTTCGCACTTATAATAAATGTCACAACCATTACGCAGGGCGTCTTGTTCCTTGTTGGAATCGCATTTGGTCTAACCTTGCTGCACGCCCGCTTCGGCTTCACATCTGCCTTCCGCAGACTGATGTCCGTCGGAAATGTCCAAGGTCTTCAAGCACATTTACTCATGCTAGGAGTCGCAACCACTCTGTTTGCAATCATTCTAGCAACAGGATTCAGTTTCACCGGGAATGCACCTCAAGGGTACGTCTTTCCGGTTGGACTAAGCGTTGTTGCCGGATCATTCCTATTCGGAATCGGCATGCAGCTAGGGTCCGGTTGTGCTTCCGGTACCCTCTATACCGTCGGCGGAGGAAAGTCATCTATGATTCTGACTCTGTTCGGATTCATTGCCGGATCCGTGCTCGGCGCATATCACATCGGATTCTGGCGCGACCTTCCATCCCTTCCGGCCATTTCACTGGCTGAATCCACAGGTTTCGGATATTTTGGAGGGTGGATCGTACAGATTGCCGTATTTCTTGGTATCTACGGAATCACGGTTAAAGTCGCCAAAAAGAAAAACCCACCAAAAATGGCTCCACTCGCTACAACGAGTGGTTTGAAACGTCTATGGCGCGGTGCATGGCCGCTACTATTGGCCGCTGTCATCCTTGGATTGTTGAACGCTCTCACCTTAACGATTCGAGGCAATCCTTGGGGAATCACGTCTGCCTTCGCACTTTGGGGATCCAAATTCCTTCAAATCTTCGGCGTAGATGTAGCAGGCTGGACGTATTGGCAGGGAAATACCGAGCCGCTTAACCAAACCGTGCTTGCCGACTCTACAAGTGTGATGAACTTCGGTATCATTCTCGGCGCATTCATCGCGGCGAGTTTCCAAGGGAACTTCAAACCAGGCAAAATCAAGCCAGGCATTGCGTTTGCTTCCACCATCGGCGGAATCCTGATGGGATACGGGGCACGTCTCGCATTCGGCTGTAACATCGGAGCGTACTTCGGAGGGATCGCATCCTTCAGCCTTCACGGCTATGTATGGATGATCATGGCCTTACTCGGCACATTCCTCGCTCTCTTCTTCCGCCCATTATTCGGACTCAAAAATCCGAACCCAAAAGACTCTATATGCTAAAATGGAAACGTGCTGAAAATCAGCACGTTTCCATTTTATTTTGGTAACCCACTATCCCTTTTGCGTCATGACCTTTATAATAGAAAACCATGAAATCTTAATAGAAAAGGTGTATATACGATGAGTTTACTCACAGTCAATAAATTAACACACGGTTTTGGAGACCGTGCCATTTTTGAAGATGTTTCTTTCCGCCTCCTGCAAGGCGAGCACATCGGATTGATCGGAGCTAACGGTGAAGGGAAGTCCACGTTCATGAACATCATCACCGGGAAAGTCGAACCGGATGCCGGTACGATTGAATGGGCGAAACGCACACGTGTCGGCTACTTGGATCAGCACGCCGACCTCGCACAGGGAATGACAATCCGCGATGTCCTCCGCACAGCCTACCAGTACCTGTTTGATTTGGAAGAAGACATGAATCAGCTTTTCGCTAAAATGGGAGAAGTAGATCCTGATGAGCTCACTGAGCTGCTTGAGGAAACCGGGCAGATGCAGGACATTCTTACAAACAATGACTTCTACACGATCGATGCGAAAGTCGAAGAAATTGCAAACGGCCTTGGACTTGACGAAATCGGGTTGGAGCGAGACGTTCATGACCTCAGTGGCGGCCAGCGAACGAAAGTCCTTCTTGCCAAGCTGTTATTAGAGAAGCCTGAGATCCTCTTACTCGATGAGCCGACAAACTACCTGGATGTCGAGCATATTGAATGGTTAAAGGGATACCTGCAAAGTTATGAGCATGCTTTCATTCTCATTTCTCACGATATTCCGTTCCTGAACAGCGTGGTCAATTTGATTTATCACATGGAAAATCAAGAACTGACTCGTTATCCTGGTGACTATCACGAATTCCAACGCGTATATGAAATGAAAAAGCAGCAGAAGGTTGCCGCCTACAAAAAGCAGCAAAAAGAAATCTCTAACCTGAAAGACTTCGTTGCACGAAACAAAGCGAATGCCGCTACGAGTAAGATGGCCATGTCCCGTCAGAAAAAGCTCGACAAGATGGACGTCATCGAATTGGACTCCGAAAAGCCGAAACCGACCTTCAACTTCAAGCAGGCCAGAACGCCTGGAAAATATTTATTCGAAACGAAAGACCTTGTCATTGGGTACGACGAACCCTTATCAAGGCCTCTGAACTTATCGATGGAGCGCGGTCAGAAGCTGGCACTGTCTGGTGCAAACGGAATCGGGAAGACGACTCTGCTCAAGAGTATTCTCGGTGAAATCCAGCCTGTATCCGGCTCTGTAGAACTGGGCGATCACCTTCACATCGGTTATTTCGAACAAGAGTTGAAAGAGGTTAGCCAGCATACCTGCTTAGAAGAGGTATGGGAAGAATTCAGGCACTTCACACAGTATGAAGTCCGCTCAGCACTCGCCCGCTGTGGATTGACGACGAAGCACATCGAAAGCAAAGTACAAGTGTTAAGTGGTGGCGAGAAGGCGAAAGTCAGGTTATGTAAATTGATCAATAAAGAAACCAATCTGCTCGTTCTCGATGAGCCGACCAACCACCTCGACGTCGATGCAAAGGCAGAACTGAAACGCGCACTGAAAGAATATAAAGGCAGCGTCCTGCTCATCTCTCACGAACCTGAATTTTATCAGGATATTGTGACGGACGTCTGGAACTGCGAAGATTGGACAACAAAAGTCTTTTAATTCGATCCCCGCTTCTTTCGGAAGCGGGGATTGTTTTGGTTCGATCATCCTTTCCATTTGAAAGAACCTTCCGACTGCATTTCGACTCGTGGATCATTCTTCAGCTCGTTCACCAACTGAAACAGTGCTTCGTCTTTCTTCTTCGCTTCAATCATGCAGTCAATCTGGTCAACGGAGCCGTTTGTTTTTTCTATAAACTCAAGGAACATACCATAATCAATATAGTCTGCATGACTTTTAAATTCCTCAGATGATTTAGGACTGGAAATATGCATTTTCATGGGTAACGTAGAATGCCTCCAAGTCTCCACGACTCTTCCCCAGTGATTCTCCCACTTCGGATCATCATGGTTTGCGAGATGATGGTGCAGGTCGAAGATTTGAGGCACATTCAACTTTTCACATACGTATAAACAGTCTTCAAGCGTGTAGGACGTATCATCATTCTCGAGCATCACCATTTTCTGTAGCCCCGTTGGAACGGACGCCCAATTCTCGATCAGTCTCTCAAGGGAGGACTCTTTGTCTTGATATTTTCCGCCCAAGTGAAGCACGCATCGCTGGGAAGGATCGATCCCCATGTGGAACAACAAGAGATAATGGTATTTGAGAATCGCCATCGAAGCCTTAAACCGCTCTTTGTTCGGAGTATTTAAGACGACAAAATGATCGGGATGAAAATCCAACCGCATCCCCTTTTCTTCAGCATAGCTCCCAAGCTCCTCAAGTTCCTTCTTCAAGGGGCGGATGTAATCCCATTTCTCAAAAGATTCATGTGTAGCGAGTGGGACAAGCTTCGAACTGAGACGAAAAAAATCGATATCGTGGGCGTTATTGTGCTTTAACAGCCTCAGACAGTTCTGCAGATTAGACTGTGCAATCCGTTCAAGCTTTCTCAATGCCGCTTCCTTGTCTGTAATCTTTCTGAAGGTATTCAACGTCATCGTCTGAGACGGGGAAGCGTTTTTCAAATGAACACTCATGGCCACGTAGCCGAGGCGATACAAGGTCATCCGTCATCACCTGCTTTTTCGCTTAGTGTGAGCCTCCTGAAACAGCTTATGTGCTTTGCCTGGCAGAAAAGGTTTATGAAGAGAAGAAAGTGTAAAAGTAATAAGGGTACACCTACTTAAAGGGGGAAAAGAAATGAACCTGACACTTGTAAGAAATGCTACTTTGCTCGTTGAATATGCGAATCATAGGTTTCTGATCGATCCGTTTCTTTCAGACAAAGGTGCGATGCCTCCGTTTGAGAATACAGAAAATCAACACTTGAACAATCCTCTCGTCGAGCTTCCTATGACGATCGATGAGATCACACGCGTAGACGCTGTCTTCGTGACCCACCTTCATCCAGACCATTTTGATGAACAAGCGAAGCAAGCTCTTCCGAGTGACATTCCGATTTATGTACAGAATGAAGCAGACAAACAGAAAATCGAAGAAGCCGGATTCTCCGCAGTGGAATCCTTCCACCAGGACGTTACGGTCGGAGGCGTGAAAGTCATTCATACAGAAGGTCAGCACGGTTCCAAGGAGATGACTTCTTTGACAGGCGAAGTAGCCGGTCTTGTCTTTACCTACCCGAATGAAAAAACATTGTATGTGGCAGGCGACACCATTTGGTATGAAGGCGTCCAAGCTGCCATCGACACCCACCGCCCTGAAGTCATCGTCGTAAACGGTGGCGCTGCTCAGTTCCTTGAAGGCGGTCCGATCACGATGACGAAAGAGGATGTCGTCCGTACTCATGAAGAATCACCAGATTCAAACATTGTAGTCGTCCATATGGAAGCGTTGAACCACTGCTTATTAAGTAGAGAGGAACTCCATAGCTACCTTGAAACCAGAGACAATACGGGGAAGATACTCGTTCCTGAAGACGGGGAATCCATGACCTTTTAGCAACGAAAGCCCATTGTCTTTCATCTGAAAAGGCGGGTCCTTCTTCAAATTTGAAGAGAGGACCCGCCTTTTGTATTCAATCCGGTTCAATTTTCGATTTCTTTCGTACTCCTCACTTCCACCTTCTCTAAAGCCTGACTAGCAAGACGGTCTGCTTCCTTATTCTGCTTCCGTGAAATCAGCTCATAAGAGGGACGGACGCCAATCATCTTCATGTGGTTCTCGACCCGATCTGCCCACTTGGACAACCCCTCTTCCATCACCGGCCATTCGTCCTTCAACTGGTTGATGACCACTTGAGAGTCTCCTTTGATGGTGACCTCTTGATGCTGCACTCCGAGCTGCTCAAGCTCCCTAAGTGCAAAATGAAGCGCCGCGTATTCAGCTTCGTTGTTCGATTCCATCTCATCTACACCAGCATTCGTCCTCAGGCGGTAGGTTTTATGATTTTGCTGGTAATAGATCACCGCCCCGAGGCCTGCCTGATGATTGCCGATGTCATATCCTCCATCGAAATAGATGACAGCGTCATGAGGTTCTGTCTGAATGCCTTCAATGAACTTTTTCATTTCTTTTACGGACCAGGTTTGATGATCGCCATCAATGAATTGGATTTCCTTCACGCGCCCGGTTTTCTCAAGATCCTCCGCTACAAGAAGCGCTGCCTGAGCTTTCATTTCCTCGGAAAAAAAGGTTACAGAAGGTCCCTTCTTTTTCTTGTACACCCATTCTATGCGTACTTGCATACCATCACCGCTTTCAAGATTTATTCCTTACTTCCATTATGACCCCCAAGGGACCACATAAACAAGGAAGACCCTGGGAGTATCCCCCAGGGTCCATCCATTACACTTCAAACCACCCGTTGGTGATCGTCTGCTTGTACCAATAAAAGCTGTCTTTAGGTGTTCGTTCAAAGGTTCTGAAGTTGACGTGAATAATACCGAATCTCATTTCATACCCGAAAGCCCATTCGAAATTATCCAAGAGCGACCAGACAAGGTACCCTTTAATCGGAACCCCGGCTTCTACAACACGACTGATGGAAGCTAGGTGCTGCTTCAAGTAATCAATTCGCTCTTTGTCGTTGACCTCGCCATCTTTTTCTTCATGGTTGTAACAAGCACCATTCTCTGTAATATAAATTGGCACATCGCCATAGGTTTCATTCAGATCTTTCAATACGCGGTAAAACCCATCCGCGTAAATCGGCCAACCGATATCCGTACGGCGGTTATCAAGTGGAATCTCTTCTGCTTCAAAAAGGCCTTCTCCTTCTTTATAGCGTCCAAGGCTTCCGGTATAATAATTGATCCCCATAAATTCAATCGGTTGTGAAATCAGCTCCAGGTCACCGTCCACAAGCTTCAGGTCAGCGCCTTCCTTTTTGAATAACTGAACGAGTTCTTCTGGATAAGAGCCCTTGAAGACAGGATCCATAAACCATTCCTTCTGCCACATCATCGCACGCTTACACGCGTCGATGTCTTCCTGGCGGTCGGTGTATGGTTCCATCCAGCCAACGTTCGGGGCATAGCCGATTTCACCATTAGGCACCACATCACGGAACACTTTCACCGCTCTACCGTGAGCAACAAGTAAATGGTGAGACACATCGACACCTGCTTGGAGACTGGTCTTACCAGGTGCGTGAATGCCTAGGTAATTGGATAAGAACGAAGCACACCATGGTTCGTTGATCGTAATCCATTTACTCACAACATCTCCGAACTCCTCAAACATGGCTTTAGCATAGGCTTCAAACGCATCGATCGTTTCTCGACTTTCCCATCCACCCTTTTCTTGAAGGGCTTGAGGAAGATCCCAGTGATAGAGCGTGATCATCGGTTCGATATCGTTTTCGATCAGTTCGTTGATCAAGTTACGATAATACTGTACCCCTTCCGGATTCAACTCTCCTGTACCGTTCGGGATCACCCGAGGCCAGGCGATGGAGAAGCGGTACATATCGACACCGAGCTCCTTTAAGTATTGGACGTCTTCTTTATAACGATGGTAACTGTCACACGCTTCGTCACCATGATCGCCACGTCTCACTTTTCCTGGAGTATGGGAGAAGACATCCCAAATCGAAGGTTTTCTTCCACCTTCTGATGCCGCTCCTTCTATTTGATAAGAAGCCGTTGCTGCTCCCCATTTGATGTTATCTGGAAATTGAATGGTTGTCATGTTCTTTCCCTCCATTGATTTTCAGGAGGCTCGTCTACCTTTCAATGGTTGATGCTCGAAGCACGAGGTCAGGATCTACTTTTACGGGATGTATATCATTCTGATCCCTAATGAGATCATCAAGCATGTAGGCAGCAAGCTTCCCTAACTTTTGTTTATCTTGTTTCACAGTTGTTAACGGAGGATCACTATAACGGCAAGCTTCAATGTCATCACAACCAATAAGCTGTATATCTTCAGGAACAGACAGACCTTTTTCCTTAATGGCTTTCAATGCACCTAAGGCCATCATGTCCGAGGCTGCGAATACAGCCTCAGGGTACTCTTGATGGGTTAACATCTGCTTCATTGCCTGATAGCCACTTTCCTCAAAGAAGTCACCATAGTGAATCCACTCATCTCGTACAGGCAGTCCGAACTTTTCCATCGCAGCAAAATATCCTTCATTTCGAATATTCGCGAGGAATGAATCCGGATTTCCGCCTATAAATGCAATTTTTCGCACCTGATTCAAATAGAGATGCTCGACTACTTTCATTCCTATCTTTTCGTTATCTGTCATCAGGTAACTCGAGTGTGGACCGTTAAGCTCCAAGTCGATCCCAATACATGGAATCTGACTTTTCGCGATTTCATGAACGGCCTCTTCGATTTCATCCCCGGCAATGATCAGACATCCGTCGACGTGAAAGTGCTTGCAACGCTCCAAATACTGGCTTTCTCCCTGATAGAACTTCTCGTTGGAGAAAAGAAGGAGGTCATAGCCTAATGCACCGACGGATTTCTTGAAGGTGTTGACTACTTCATTAAAGAACGGGTGTTTAAAATCCACATTGATTTTCCCTGCGTAGATCAAACCGATCAAGTTCGATTTCTTCGTAGCCAAAGACTTCGCCGAAAACGTAGGTTGATAATTGGTATCCTCTATAATCTTAAAAACTTTCTGCTTTGTAGCTTCACTTATCCCACCGTAATTGTTCATGATTTTAGATACAGTGGCTGGAGAAACACCCGCCATCTTGGCAATGTCTCGTATGGTTAAATCCATGGTTTAGCAGCTCCTTCAAAACGACTCGCAATTTGTTACTTCTATTGTATCAACAAAGAGCGAGTGTAGCATGTTTTACTTAATGGAGCCCTCTGTAATACTCGAGATGAATAGTTTGTTAAACATCAAGAAGATGATGATCAACGGAACGGTTGCCCAGAATACGCCTGAGAGCAGCATACCGAAGTCAACGCGGAATGCGTTGTTCAAGGAAGCAAGCGCTACCTGCAATGTATAAGATGATGGGTCACGTAGAACCGTGAACTGCCACAAGAACTCTCCCCATACAAGCGTGAAGACGATGATCCCGAGTGTTGCAAAAGCGGGTTTGATGATTGGGAGAACGATACTCCAATAGATTCTTAAGTTTGAACAACCGTCTAATTTAGCTGCTTCCATCAATTCATCAGGCACAGACTGACTGATATACTGCCTCATTAGGAAGATCCCTAATGGATTCAAGAGGAAGATGACACCTGCACCTAGCAGTGTATCCAACCAGCCCAATTGAGAAATCAGATAGTATTGTGGAATCAATCCCAACTGCGGCGGAATAACCATCGTCAATAGGATTAAGATGAACAGGAAGTTTTTACCTGGAAACTCGAACTTGGCAAAGGCGAACCCTGCCAGTGAACTAATGAGCAGTACCCCGATCGTTACAGCAGAACATAGTAAAATCGTGTTCCACATCGCTTGGAAGAACGGAATCGTATCCAACACCTTCGTAAAGTTCTCGACAAGCTTCGTACCTGGGAGTAATGTCGGCGGTATCGAGTTATACGCTGCACTTGGTCTCGTCGCCATGACAAACATCCAATAAAACGGGAAAAGAGAAAGCAGCGAAGCAAAGGTCAGCACGATGTAGATCGGCAGCGTTCCTTTTGTGATTCTTTTTTGTTTAGTCTTTGCCATACTTACACTCCTCTCTTCTTCTTACGTCCAGCACCGGAAGTCAACCATGTGTTGATTGCAGCGGCACTTATGATGATGATCAGCAGCAATACGGCTGTTGCGGATGCTGTTCCGAAGGATCCTAAGTTAAAGGCATCACGGTAAAGGTACATCACGACAGTCATTGCTTCATCACGGTTGAAAGCAGAGCTTCCAAGGAAGACGGTCGGCTCAGCGAATAGCTGCAAGGCCCCTACTGTCGACATAAACACAGTCAGCACGATGAAAGGCTTCAACAAAGGTACGGTGATGTGCATGAACTGTTGAACTTTATTTGCTCCATCAATGGTCGCTGCTTCGTATAAGTCTTTTGGAATACTTTGAAGGCCTGCAAGGTAGATAATCGTGTTATATCCAACCCAGCGCCAAAACACCATGAGAGAAATGGCGATTTTCGCTCCCCATTCTGATGTTTTCCAGCTGACAGGATCAAAACCTAGTAACCCTAAAACATAGTTTGCGAGCGCTGTATCGTTACTACTGAAGAACACTCCGAATACAAGGGCTACAGCTACCATGGATGTAATGTATGGCATGAAGATCGTAACTCGGAAGAAATTTGTGAACCGAATGACGGCCATATTCAAAAAGTAAGCCAAAATGATTCCGACAATTAACTGTGGGGCTGTCCCCATCAATCCAATAATGACGGTGTTATACAACGACTTCCAAAACAACGGGTCCTGCAAAACGATCACAAAGTTCTGCATCCCGACAAACGTCATATCACCTAAACCATTCCACTTCTGGAACGCAAGTAGAATACTGAAAACGGCTGGATATAAGCCGATGATGCCGAAAATAATGAAGAACGGGGCTACGTATAAATAGCCTGAGATCATATCTTTCTTTTTTTCTGACAGCTGCTTCTTGCTTTTCTTCGCTGCTACATGTTGACTTTTTTCAACATTCTCCACTTCCTCAACCCCTTACTTAAGAGAGGCCGGGCAAGAAACCTTACCCAGCCGATTGTTTTATCGCTTCAAGATATCTTCGATTCTAGTAATCGCTGCGTTCCACTCTTCTTCAGGATCTCCGCCTTCTTGAACATTACGTAATGCGGTCAGAACTTCATTGTTAACTGTTACGTATTTTGGTCCTTTGTAAACAGCAGGAATCTCTTCCGCTGCTTTAGCGAAGTAGGCAGCCGTGTTTTGACCACCGAAGTATTCATCTTCGCTGTTCACGAATTCATCCATTTCATAGACAGAAGGTGCAGATGGGAACAATCCGCTTTCTGTAAAGGACTTCAGCTGGTTCTCAGGAGACAGCAACCATTTCGCGAACGCATACGCTTCTTCCTGAACTTCTGACTCGGCAGGAATCGCTACATAAGATCCACCCCAGTTACCCGCAAAGTCTGTTGGAAGTGTCGTTACTTTCCAGTTTCCTTTTCCTTCAGGAGCGTTCTCTGTCATGTATCCTTTCAACCAAGCAGGTGCCATCTCAACAGCAAATTCACCTTTGTTCAAAGCATTCGCCCATTCAGGAGTCCACATTTCGAAGTTTCCAACGTACCCTTCTTGGTGCAGTTCAACAGCATAGTCGTACGCTTCCTTAACTCCATTTCCTTCGTCCCCTAGAAGAAGCTCGCCATCACGATTGAAGTAGCTCACTTCAAGAGCATCCATGTTTGCACGGAATGCCATTTCCATACTGTCAACCATCGGCTTGCCTGTCTCATCTAGTACAGTTGAAGCTGCTTCAGCAAATTCATCTGGAGTAGAGATCATAGAAGAGACTTCGTCAGGATCTGTTGGAAGACCCGCGTTTTCAAACACGCCAGTATGATAGTACATCGCTTTTGGTCCGATATCGGTTGGAAGTCCGAAGAGGAAATCTCCCTCGCCGTTCTCAGCCATGTTCCATTTCCAATCTAAGTACTGATCTTGAATTTCATCTGCGCCAAGGTCATACAGGTTCACAAAACGATCCTGCGCTTCGCGGTAGCGGTCCAACTGGTCCACTTCAATCATCGTCAGGTCAGGAGCCCCTGTACCCGCTGAGATGGATGTGAACAAACTGTTATGGTGATCCCCAAGCTCAGAATTTTTGATGTTGATCGTAACATCAGGGTTCTCGCTCTCGTACTCCTCTGCTAAACTCTCATAGTTCGTTGCTCCAAATACCCAGAAATCCAATGTCGTTCCGTTTTCTCCAGAAGCCTGTGAGTCATCCCCGTTACAGGCAAATAAGAAAGCACTGGCGGACAATAACATTCCAGCTAACAAGCCTTTTTTCTTTGACAAATTAATCTCCCCTTATAATTGCTTTGAATGAATTTCGTTTACGAAACCGGTTTCGTAAACCTTCAAAAAAAATCAATTGATTTATTAACTTGGTTTGATTATATCCCCTTTTGAATCCGTTTTCAATGATTTTTTTGAAAAAAACAAACAATTTTAGTAAACCGGTTTCCTTAACGCATGATGAAACCCCCTGTCCTATTGAGGACCAGGGGGTTCTGAGATTAATCGCAAAGTCGAAGCGACATATATAAAAATAGCTTATGTCATGATTTTAGCTTTAAAACGGCGGTTTCTGGGACCATCAAATTCACAGAAGTAGAGACCCTGCCATGTTCCGAGCACTAAACGGCCGTTCTCAATCAATAATGTTTGAGCGTGGCCGACCGTACTCGTTTTCATATGGGCAGCTGTATTTCCTTCCATATGGCGGTCCTCTGGATGATCCCACGGGTAGACTTCTCTCAATCTCCTCAGCATATCTGTCTTTACATCAGGGTCCGCATTTTCATTCACCGTAAGTCCTGCTGTTGTATGCATGGAAGTGACAACGATCATTCCTTCATCGATTCCTTCTTGCTGTACCCAGCTCTCTACCTGATTTGTTACGTCAATCATCTGATCATGGTGATCGGTTTTCACTTCGAACGTTTTAATCATGAAGCATCTCCTCCTATTTGACGTGCTGCATACGTTTGAAGCTGTTCGTACGCTTTGTTTTCTTCTTCAAACCAATGCTTTTTTGACAGGCTGTAACCGTCCATAGATTCATTTACCTCGACATCAGCTTGATAAACATTCGTCCCGTTCCCTTGCAGACTGATCGAATGAGATCCATCATGCTCTTTTACGACGCAATGTACAAGTCCGCCTTTATTGATCACAACAATCGGTGTATCTTTGTCGTTCGAACCGAGAATGGTCGATACGAGGGAAGAAGCTGACATTGCGGTTCCACACGCATTCGTAAGTCCTACGCCCCGCTCGTACGTCTGAGCGAAAATCTTGTTCTTCTCGAGTTGTTTGACGAAGCTGACATTGACTCCGTTCGGAAACACGTCCTTCACCTGATTAGCCAGCTGCCCTACTTCAAGCAGCTCTTCTTGATCGACCTCATCAACAATGGTTACGATATGCGGATTGGGAACACTTAAAGCCGTAAACGTACGTTTAGTAGAAATTTGCGGAATGTTGTCATCGACGGCTTCAGGTTCCGCAAAGTTCATAGGAAGGGAGTCTACGCTGAACGAGACCGGCTCAATAGCAACAGAGAAGGTATCGATTTCAGGATAAATGGGTTCGACACGGCTGACGGCAAGCACCGCTTCCTTCGTTTCAATCGAAATATCAGGATTCCCTGTCTTTTCAATCATGTGTCTTGCTACACAACGGAGCCCATTGCCGCACATTTCTGCCTCTGTACCATCCGAATTGAACATTCGCATCTGTCCTTCTGCCTGGTCACTGGGAAGAACAAACAATATACCGTCCGACCCAATCCCTTCTTCTCGATTACATAACAAAAGGGAAAGCTGTTCTCTCTGTTTTTCTGTAAAGTTCAGGGGATGCTCGATTTCGTCGATCAGAATAAAGTCATTCCCAGAACCATGACATTTAATAAAAGGGATGTTCACTGTATTCCACCTCATTGTTTTTTTCCCATCATAGCATAATTATGGAGTTGGATGTGGACTTGTGAAGGACGAAAATGTGAATCTAACTTACTGGTTCAGGATTGCTTCACCAGTGCACGAGTCCGGACCCTCCGCTTACCTGAAATCGAGTTTCTAGAGAACACAATGCCACAGATGGTAAGGCCGATATAAAAGCCAGCCATGCCTCCCCCTCCAATTTGTGCCCCCATCACTAAG
Source organism: Halobacillus litoralis (assembly GCF_020171725.1). Classification (GTDB taxonomy): domain Bacteria; phylum Bacillota; class Bacilli; order Bacillales; family Halobacillaceae; genus Halobacillus; species Halobacillus litoralis_F. Next base: position 541,801 of record NZ_JAIVAJ010000001.1, read on the forward strand.
CCAAGTGCTCCAACCATTTTCCCAAGTTGAAAAACAAGGCCGTTAAACGCCATGTACGCGCCTCTCTTCGAATCATCTACGAGATCCGCCAATATCGACTGCCTCGTCGGTACATACATCAATTCGCCGATAGTCAGAACGATGACCGCCGCAAATAATCCAGCTACATTCGAACTGAAGGCTGTATAGGCATATCCAATACCGAAAAGCACAAACCCTGCATACATGATCCATTCCTCATTTCTCCCTTTGATCCACTTGGAGACGATACTTGTGAGAAGGACAATAAGAATCGTATTGGTGATGGTAAGAATACTGATGAGCCTGAGTCCATCGATCGCTATGGCCCCGAAGCCCCACAGCTCAACCGTTCTTTCAACAAACTCCTTTTCCAATCTGACCGCAATGAAGTTGTTCCTTTGAAACTCAATACCTAGTATGGCAATGCCGCCGGCTGTAAAGGAAAGAAACGCCGTGTCCCTGATCACTTTCTTATAACTATTCAAAACAGGCTTCCAGCCATACTCGTCTCGAACAGCCTCGCTCTTCTCATAAGATTCCAATATGAGAACCTGGGTCATCGCAAAAGTCACGATGCTCATGAATAACAGTCCCACTAATAAACCGAACAGGTGTGATTCAAAGAACCATCCCCCAATAACCAGTCCGATCATCAACGATAGATTCACTGCCCAATAGTTGACCGCATACATGAAAGCACGCGTCTCCTTGGAACTGACATCAATTAACATCGCTTCCGCCGCAGGGTTCACTAATCCTCCAGCTATCCCAACAAGGAGGATCATGGCGTATGTAATCCAAGCAGATGTGAACCAAGGTGAATTCGCACTCATCATGCCGATAAATGCGAAGACCTTTAAAGCCTCCCCTGTTACCATCAGCCTCTTCCGGCCGATCACATCACTTAAATACCCGCCGTACAGACCCGTCATGAATTGAATAGCAACTTGAACTAAAACGAGAAGCCCTGCTACAGACGCATTCCACTCCTTGGTGAAATAGATCGCCATAAATGGGAAAACAGCCGCCCCTACCACTCGACTCAAAAATGATGTATAAATCCTCACCTTAATATTTGGATGTAACGACTTGAACATATAATCGCCTCCCTTTCCTCTTTTATTATGTTCTTTTATAAAAGGAGGAAAAAGGGTACAATCCAATTAAAGATGTCCCCTTTTTGGAGGTTATGACCATGAACGACCGCTACTTTACATTACGAGCCCACTTATATGAACGAGAAGAAAATCTCACGATGAACGTGAAACTAAGTGAGATAGAAGAAATTTGGCATTGCACAAGAAAAAACGTCAAAAGAATCCTTCTCAAGCTCCAGCAGCAAGAATTACTTGAATACAAGCCTGGAATAGGACGAGGAAGGTCCTCTCAACTGACCTTTTTTCATCCTTTTCAACAGGAAGTGGAACAACATGTTCAAACCCACGTGAGAAACGGCCAGCTCGATCAAGTCGCTGAACTGCTTCGTCTGCCAATTCCAAAGTCTTGGATTGCCAAGAAATCGAAGGAAATTGAAGATATGTTCGGCTATAAGGGAAGCCAACAGTCAGAAGATGTACTGCATGCCTTCATTTCCAGAAGCATCACAACCATCGATCCTCTGAAAGTGTCCGTTTCTCTCGAATCCCACATCATTGAACAACTAGGAAGTACACTGGTGGAATACGATGCAGAAACCGATACGATCCAGCCGCTTCTTGCCCATCACTATGAGTCAGATGAGAACGATCGAGTATGGACTTTTTATTTAAGGAAAGGAGTCCGCTTTCACCATAATGAAGAAATGACGAGTGAAGATGTGAAAGCTACTCTATACAGGGGGAAGGAAGGTCCCCCCTCGTACAGCTGGCTCATGCAGGAGCTATCGGAGATCGAATGCGTGGGACGATATAAAGTCATTGTCTATTTATCCAATCCAAACCCTTTTTTCATCCGCTACCTGGCTTCTTCTAACCTGTGCATCCTTCCGGCCGATGTTCCGTTTACCGAGAAAGATTGGATTGGGACAGGACCGTTTCAATTGGTGGAAAAAAACGATCATAAACTCGTTCTATCTGCCTTTGACAGATATTTCAAGGAGCGGCCCTTACTAGATGAAGTACACTTTTACCAAGTATCGCAGGAAGCTGCCGAAACAATGAACTTCACACCTGGGGTAAAAAACGAGATGAGACCTACGGAGAAACACGAACTGGAAACCGGCTTCAGGTTTCTAGCCTTTAATTTCAACCGGGATACCATTGTACAGAACGCTTCATTCAGGGAAGCTGTCTTTCATTTGCTCGATATGAATAAAATGGCCGAGGCACTCGAATGGTCGACATGGGTTGAGGCGAGCAGTTTCGTGCATGAGCGATCGTTTCACCAACCAAAAGAGGATAACAAAATTATAGAGGGACTGAAGGAGTCTGGATACAATGGAGAGGCATTAACCCTCTATCATTTGGATTTCGCAAGAGCCGCTGCGGAGGCATCGTGGTTTCAAAGCAGGGCTGAAAGATTCGGATTACGCATTACGCTTGTTCCCTATTCCCTTTCCGATTTTTATAACAAGACCATGGATGAAGAGGCAGACCTTATTTTTATGGGTGAAGTGTCCTCATTGGACTCACACCTTTCGTTCATCGGAGCCTTCCAAAACGAAACGCTCTTCTTCCATCGACTATTCCCGGAATCTACACTACAGTGGATACATGAACGGTTGAGGACCTTAAAGAAGCAACCTCACGCAACAGACCGCGTCAGGGTTATGAAAGACATTGAAAGGGTGATACGTGAAGACCATCTTCTCATCTTTCAGCACCACCCGGTCAAAACAAGGACGTTTCATCCAATGATTCAGGATGTCGAATTCCATTCCTTTGGTCACTTCGACTTAACTAAGTTGTGGATTCCGAATTAAGAACGGATTGACGAAACGATTCGGATTGAGCAAGTTTTGAAAAATCATCCATATGATCAGCTATGAAGTTTTCCATTTTCAGATGATTCTCATCCAGGAACAAAACGAGCTGTTCATTTAATAACGTCTGTTCATCAAAAGCATCGAATTGATCCGCCAACCGTTCCGCCATCGTTTCACGCGTGATTTCATAACGCTGTTCCCCTCAATAACAGTAAGAAGAGACTGCACCAGGTAAGGTACAGTCTCTTCTATTAAGCAATCACCATTTTTTTCGGGTTCGCTAGCTTGCGGATCATAGGAATACGAGTTAAATCCATATTCCCTCCACTGAGAATGACCCCTGCTTTCTTATCAGAAAGGGACTCTTTTTCTTGCAAAAGCCCGGCCAAGCCCGTCGCTCCAGCTCCTTCAACGAGTGTTTTTTCCCGTTCAAGCAGGAATAACATCGCTTTGGCAATCTCGGATTCTTCTACAGTGATGACCCGGTCCACATACTTTTGGATACACGGGAAAGTCACTTTCCCCTTTTCCTTGACGGCGATTCCATCAGCGATTGTGGAGACGGATGTCAATTTTTCAGGTCCTCGCTTATACAGAGCATTATAAGTGGATGGTGCTTTAGCCGACTGTACTCCGATTACTTGGATGGAAGGCTTGATTTGTTTAGCAGCGAATGCGACTCCACTGATCAGTCCCCCTCCTCCGATCGGAACGTACAGCGTTTCGAGCTCTGGCTGCTGTTCGAGCATCTCGACAGCAACTGTTGCCTGTCCAGCCATCACGTCGCGGTCATCAAACGGGTGAACAAACGTTGCTCCTGTCCGTTTCTGTTCCTCACAAGCAGCGTGATAAGCTTCTTGGAAGGACTCTCCCGTTAATACAACTCTCGCGCCATAGCCTTCTGTCGCTTCGACTTTTGCCTTCGGCGTCGATTCAGGCATGAAGATCTTCGCCATCACGCCTCTTTTTGAAGCGGCAAGGGCTACACCTTGCGCGTGATTTCCTGCTGATGCAGCAATCACCCCGCACGCTGCCTCTTCTTTTGTAAGTTGAGAGACTTTGTACGAGGCACCCCGTACTTTAAATGCTCCTGTTTTCTGCTGGTTTTCCATTTTCATAAACACCTGACCCGCAACCATCTGATTGAGCGTCTCGGATGTTTCAAGCGGCGTTCGGTGAACCACCCCTTGCAACGTTTTGTGTGCATCCATTACTTTGGCTAGCGTTAAGAAATCCCCAACGTCTTCACTCCTTTAGATTTGTTTTTGTTCGAACTGGTCGATTTTGTCTTCGTATGTCATAGTGACAGCTATTTCATCCCAACCATTCAGAAGCATTTCCTTATGGTAGGGTTGTATATCAAAAGAGACTGTTTGAGAACCATCTGTCACCTCTTGCTTTTCAAGATCGACCTTCAGTTCGTACTGATGATTCTCAGCCTCTTTGATCATAGTTTCAGTAACTTCAATCGGTAATTGTATAGGTAAGATTCCGTTTTTAAAACAGTTGCTATAAAAGATATCCGCAAAGCTCGGAGCGATGACAACTTTAAAGCCAAAATCCTGAATCGCCCACGGCGCGTGCTCACGAGAAGAGCCGCAACCAAAGTTTTCACCAGCTACAATGACTGACGCCTCTTCATAAGCGGGGTCATTGAGTGAAAAATCCTCGCGCTTCGTGCCATCATCATAAAAGCGCCAGTTGTAAAATAAAAACTGCCCGAACCCTTGTCTTTGGATTCGTTTCAAAAATTGTTTCGGAATGATTTGATCGGTGTCAACGTTCGCCCTGTTTAACGGGTAAACGATTCCTTTATGCTGTTTCAATGGTTCCATTCGTTACCCTCCTACTGTACTCGCGAATTTACGAACATCGACGAAGCGTCCTTCAAGGGCTGCCGCAGCTGCCATTTCAGGGCTTACTAAGTGTGTCCTGGCCCCGCTTCCCTGACGTCCTTCGAAGTTACGGTTGGATGTAGAAGCACAACGTTCTCCAGGAGGGACAATGTCATCATTCATGGCGAGGCACATGCTGCAGCCTGCATCGCGCCATTCGAATCCTGCGGTTAGGAAAATGGTGTCCAACCCTTCCGCTTCAGCCTGCTGTTTCACAGTTTGCGAACCAGGGACTACGATGGCTGTTACCCCTTCATGGACTTTGCCACCTTGAACAATTTCAGCAGCTTTTCGCAAATCGCTCATCCGGGAGTTCGTACACGATCCGATAAACACGTGTTCAACCGGGATGGACTGAATCGGCTGTCCTGCTTCAAGTCCCATGTAGTCAATAGCTCTTTGAACACCATCTGCATCCTCTTCCACTTGATCAGGATCCGGCACATAGCCTCCGACAGGAACCGACTGAGATGGATTCGTCCCCCAGGTAACCTGTGGTTCAATCTCGTCCGCATGAATCGTTACGGTCTGGTCGTACTCTGCTCCATCGTCTGAAGCGAGGGATAACCATTCCTCCACCGCTTCATCGAACTCATTTCCATTCGGCACATGTCTCCGGCCATGAAGATACTCGACCGTCGTTTCGTCTGGACTGATCAAACCGGCTCTTGCTCCTGCTTCGATCGACATGTTACACACCGTCATTCGTTCTTCCATGGAAAGGTTACGAACCGCATCACCCGTATATTCGATGACGTGTCCTGTACCAAAACGGACACCAAATTTTCCGATGATCGCTAAAATTAAATCCTTAGCCGTTACGCCGGTCCCGAGTTGACCTTCCACTTTCACCTGCATCGTTTTAGGTTTTGCCTGCCACAGAGATTGAGTGGCGAGAACATGTTCCACTTCACTGGTTCCGATACCGAAAGCAAGGGCACCGAATGCGCCGTGCGTGGACGTATGGCTGTCTCCGCAAACAATCGTTTTACCAGGCTGCGTTAAGCCAAGCTCCGGACCAATGACATGGACGATCCCCTGGTCGGGGTGATCAATATCAGCTAAGTCGATTCCGAATTGCTCACAGTTTTCTTTCAATGTTTCCATTTGTTTCTTCGAGACCGCATCTTTAATGACGTTGCGGTGCACAGTCGGGACATTGTGGTCCATCGTTGCATACGTCCGGTCCGGTCGTCGTACACCCCGACCACTCATCCTTAGTCCTTCGAACGCCTGCGGAGACGTGACTTCGTGAACAAGGTGAAGGTCGATATAGAGAAGGTCCGGCTTCCCTTCCTCTTCGTGCACAATATGTTTATTCCAGATCTTTTCAATGATCGTCTTTGGTTTTCCCATCATTCTGCTCCTTTCCCGCTACACGTAACAGCGCATAATATTTTCAGTCGTATCATTTGCACTAATTTGTTCGATTACTTTTGAAGCCATTTGACTTCCACTTACTTCTACTCCGTCTTTCAACTGAAGGTCAGCTGTGTGGAAACCGCTGTGCAGGACTTCATGAACGGCCGCTTCGACCGTTTCAGCTTCCTCATGCATTCCGAATGAATGCTTCAACATCATGGCAACCGACAAAATAGAGGCAAGTGGATTCGCTTTATTCTCACCTGCAATATCAGGAGCAGATCCATGTACGGGCTCATATAGCCCAACTCCATCCTGTCTGACACTGGCAGATGGCAGCATGCCTAGCGAGCCGGTAAGGACAGAAGCCTCATCGCTCAGAATGTCACCGAACATATTCTCCGTTACGATCACATCGAAGCTTGAAGGGTTCGTCACGAGTCTCATTGCCGCCGCATCAACCAGCATATGCTCCACTTCAACATCGGGGTAATCCGCCTTTTTCTCTTCGACGACTTCCCTCCACATTCTGCTGGATTCCAATACATTGGCCTTATCTACCGAAGTGACATGCTTTCTGCGTACTTGCGCGCTTTCAAATGCCTTCTCGACAATCCGTTCAATTTCAGAACGCTTATAAGATAGAGTATCGACAACAGATTGACCATTGTCTCTACGTTCGCGAGGTTCTCCGAAGTACAACCCTCCAGTCAGTTCCCGCACAATGAGAAGGTCACTACCAGCTACGACTTCCTCTTTAAGTGGTGAGGCGTGCAGCAGTTGCTGAAACGCCTGCACCGGTCTTAAGTTTGCAAAAAGCCCAAGCTGTTTGCGAATGCCAAGCAATCCTTTCTCCGGTCGCATATGTCCCGGAAGCTGATCCCATTTCGGACCGCCTACTGCACCTAAAAAGACGCCATCAGCTTTCTTGCAAGCTTCTACGGTATCTTCCGGAAGAGGGGTTTCATGCTGATCGATGGCAGCGCCTCCGATGTCATGGCTTTCAAATGTAAATGTATGTTGGTAACGTCCAGCAACAGCCTCCAATACTTGCTTCGCTGCTTTGGTTACTTCAGGACCAATCCCATCACCAGGTAAAAGAACAATATGTTTTTTCATCCGAATTCCCCTCCTATACTTGAGCTTTTTCGTACACTTTCCGGCGTTCTGTATATAATGTCCGGTTGACTGCGTTCAAGAACGCGTGTGCCGAAGCTTCCAGCACATCTTGGGCTGAACCGCGGCCTGACGCTTTTTGATCATTCACGGTAAGTTGAACATGGACTTCAGCCAGGGCATCCCGGCCTCTTCCAATGGAACTTAACTGGTAATCAATCAGGTGCACATCCCCGTCAATCAAGTCATCCAGCGTGTTGTAGATCGCTTCGACACTCCCCTCTCCGGTGTTCGCTTTTTCTACCTCTTCCCCGTTAGGTTGAGTAAGTAGAATGGTAGCGGTCGGACGATTGATGCTTCCGTACTGTACTTGGAAGGCTCTTAGTTTGTATTTCGGAAGATTCTCGTGTTCTGTTTGAGTGTCAGTCAGAATAGCGAATAAGTCATCATCTGTTACTTCCTTCTTCTTCCCAGTCAAATTCTTAAAGGATTCGAACGCCTCTTTCAATTTCGATTCTTTAAGATCAAAGCCTAGCTCTTTGACTTTTTCTTTAAAGGCGTGTCGTCCAGAGTGCTTACCTAATACCATTCTATTGGAATCAATCCCAACCATAGATGGTGTAATGATTTCGTACGTTGTCGATTCCTTCAGCACCCCGTCCTGGTGAATACCGGACTCATGGGCAAAGGCATTTCGGCCGACGACCGCTTTGTTGCCCGGAACCATCATCCCGGTCAAGCGGCTGACCAAGTCACTCGTTCTCTTGATTTCCTTCAACACTAGATTCGTTTGATAATCATAGCGGTCTTTCCGGATTTCAAGCGCGACCCCGATCTCTTCTAGGGCTGCATTCCCAGCTCGTTCTCCAATACCATTGATGGTCCCTTCGATTTGACGGGCTCCATTTTCAATCGCTGCCATGGAATTCGATACGGCCATGCCAAGGTCGTTATGACAGTGAGCGGATAGGATGACACCATCGATATTCGGCACGTTTTCTTTAACATAGCGGAACATTCTTCCGTACTCATCAGGTGTCGTGTAACCTACGGTATCCGGCAGATTGATGACACTCGCTCCAGCGTCAATCACTTTTTCGATAATGTGGACAAGAAAGTCAAGGTCAGACCGGCAGGCATCCTCTGCTGACCATTGAACGATCGGAAACTTCTCTCTTGCATAAGCCACAGTATTCACGGCCGTTTCAACGACTTCATCCGGCGTCTTCTTCAGCTTGTGCGTCATGTGAATCGGAGACGTTGCAAGGAAAATGTGAATTCGAGGCTCTGCTCCGCCTTTAAGAGCTTCCCAAGCCCTGTCGATGTCCTTGTAGTGCGCTCGGGCAAGTCCTGTAACTGAACAACCTCTAATGGTATCCGCAATCTCTTTGACCGCTTCAAAATCCTCTTGGGAGGAAGCAGGAAAACCTGCTTCCATTACATCTACTCCTAATCGTTCCAGTTGTTTCGCAATCTCAATTTTCTCCAGACGATTCAAGTTGACACCGGCAGACTGTTCACCATCCCGAAGCGTTGTATCAAAGACATTAACGTGAGCCATGTGCGACCACATCCTTTTCTTTAGATTGAGATTTCTTAACAAAAGGCATTAATTCTCTTAACTCACGACCCACCTTCTCGATTTGATGATTGTTTTCTCTAGCATTGATCGCTGTGAACTCTGGACGGTTCACTTGGTTTTCCAGGATCCAGCCTTTTGCGAACTTACCAGTCTGGATATCTGTCAGAACATCTTTCATTCGTGCTTTCGTATCTTCATTGACTACGCGTGGACCAGAAACAAAGTCTCCCCACTGTGCTGTATCAGAGATGGAGTAGCGCATCCCCTCTAGTCCACCTTCGTACATCAAGTCGACGATCAGCTTCAGTTCATGCATACATTCGAAGTAGGCAACTTCAGGCTGGTAGCCTGCTTCTGTCAAGGTTTCAAAACCTGCTTTTACTAGACTCGTAAGTCCTCCGCAAAGGACAGCCTGTTCCCCGAACAAGTCCGTTTCCGTTTCTTCCTGGAATGTCGTCTCAAGCACTCCGGCGCGACCTCCACCAATTCCTTTGGCGTAAGCAAGTGCTACTTCTTTCGCTTCCCCTGTTACGTCTTGCTCCACTCCGATCAAGGCAGGAACTCCTGCTCCCTCCTCAAATGTACGGCGTACAAGATGTCCAGGGCCTTTAGGGGCAACAAGGAATACGTCTACGTCTGAAGGAGGAACCACTTGATTGAAGTGAACGTTGAATCCGTGCGCAAATGCCAGCGCAGCTCCTGATTTCAAGTTCGGCTTGATTTGCTCTTCGTAAACAGAAGGCTGATATTCATCCGGAAGCAGAACCATCACAACATCGGACTCAGCTACAGCATCTGCTACGGACTTCACTTCCAGTCCATCCTCTTCCGCTTTATCCCAGGACTTCCCTTTTCTTAATCCGACAACAACTTGATGCCCGCTTTCTTTCAAGTTTTGTGCGTGAGCGTGACCTTGGGAACCATAACCGATTACGGCTACCTTTTTATTTGCTAGTACCTCGTCTTGGATATCATTGTGATAGTAAACTTTAGTCATTTTGAAACATCTCCTTTTATTTTAGTAGTGAGTAAGGTTTGAATTCTGTTACTTGAGGTTGATGCCCTCTCGTAAAGGCGGTGAGACCTGTTCGGGCCAATTCCTTGATCCCGTATGGTCTTAGCAGATCGATCAGAGCATCTACCTTATCTGACTTTCCTGTCACCTGAACGGTAATACTTTCTTTGCTTACATCTATGATAGAAGCTCGGAATGGCTCGATGATGCCTTGAATTTCACTTCTTATCTGTGGGTTACTGAGAACCTTCACCATCGCCAATTCCCTTGCTACGATCGCTTTATCTGTGATATCTGATACTTTCAGAACATCGATTTGTTTGTTGAGTTGTTTCGTCAGCTGCTCAAGCTTCCGATTGTCTTCGACCTCCACAACGAAGGTCATCTTAGAAACCCCTTCTGTTTCCGTCCTTCCAACCGAAATGCTTTCGATGTTGAATTGCCGTTTGGAAAGCAATCCGGTTACTCGGTTCAAAACACCACTTCGGTTGTGTACGGTGGCTGTGACTATTCGCTTCATCGTTTCACCCCGATCATTTCATGCAGCCCTTTTCCAGGGGCAATCATTGGATAAACATTTTCCTTCTGCAGCACCCTGCAGTCGATCAATGCCGGCTGGTCATCTGCCAAGATTTCTGGAAGTTTAGTCTCAACCTCTTTTTGGGAATCAAAACGATAACCGGCTATTTGATAACTTTCTGCTAACTTAACGAAATCAGGCTGAACATCGATGATGGATTCAGAGTAGCGCTCTTCGTAAAACTTCTCCTGCCACTGCCTTACCATGCCAAGTGCCTGGTTATTCACAATGATGACTTTAACCGGAAGCCTGCGTTCCTGGAGAACGGACAGCTCTTGAAGCGTCATCTGGAAACCTCCATCTCCTACGATGGCCACAGAAGTTGATGACATGTCACCGAGTTGTGCACCAATCGCAGCCGGAAAACCGAACCCCATCGTTCCAAGGCCCCCTGATGTAACCCAGCGGTTGGGGCGGTCAAAAGAGTAGTATTGAGCGGCCCACATTTGGTGCTGCCCTACATCCGTTGTGACAACGGCTTCCCCGTTTGTATATTCATATACCTTTTGAAGCAGCCATTGTGGAACGATTGACTCTTCAGGCTGGTCGTGCCATAGAGGAAATTCCTTCTTATTTCCTTCAAGCTTCGCCACCCAGTCCTGATGATCCAGTACATACACTTTCTTTTCGTTCAGCGAAGCCAGGGCTGCTTTGGCATCGGACACAATCGGGATGGCAGTCGGTACATTCTTACCGATCTCTGCTGGGTCGATATCAATATGTGCAACAGAAGCATGAGGCGCGAAATGCTCTAAATTCCCTGTCAGACGGTCGTCGAAGCGCGCGCCGATATTGATTAGCAAATCGCATTCGTAAAGTGCCATGTTTGCGGAATATGTTCCGTGCATTCCTGCCATCCCGAGGAAAAGGTCATCGCTTCCGGGATAGGCACCTAGCCCCAGTAACGTAGACGCTACAGGCAGCTGATAATTTTGTACGAATTCGATAAGTTCTGATGATGCTTCAGAATGAATGATTCCGGATCCTGTGAGAACGACCGGCTTTTTCGCTTCCAATAAAGCTTCATGCAGTTTATTGATCTGCAAAGGATTTGGTTTGATTGTTGGTTGATACCCTGGAAGATGAAAGTCGCTCTCAATCTTTTTGTTATGAATCGAAGCTGATATATCTTTCGGGATATCTACTACTACGGGTCCAGGTCGACCTGTTGTTGCGATATGGAAGGCTTCTTTTACGACCCTTGGAAGCTCTTCCAAGTCCTGAACTTGATAGTTATGCTTTGTAATTGGTGTTGTGATCCCCATAATGTCGGATTCTTGAAAGGCATCCGTTCCAATAACACCTTTTGCAACCTGCCCTGTAAAGATAACCAGCGGGATGGAATCCATCATCGCATCAGCAATGCCTGTCACTAAGTTCGTGGCGCCAGGGCCGGAAGTTCCAATGACAACTCCGGGACGTTTCGAAACTCTCGCATACCCCTCTGCCGCGTGAATCGCTCCTTGCTCGTGACGAGGAAGTATGTGGTCAAAACTCCCTTTTGCTCTATAAATCGCATCATAAATCGGTAAGACGGCCCCTCCAGGATATCCAAATAAAGTATCTACTCCTTGATCGATCAACGCATGAACTAACAAGTCAGCTCCTGTTTGAACAGTTGTCTGTTCCTTAACACTTGCCCCAGCCTTCACTTTCATCCCTCCTAAATTTAGTTATAAAAAAAGACCTTCTCATCCACTCAACCTCCCTGACAACAGATTTCTACAGGGAAAGAAGAGGGGTGAAAAGGTCTCTGTTTTTCACGGTACCACCCTCGTTCATGAAGCCTTAAAGCTTCACCTCATGGGATTGAATTCAATCCCTTTTGATAACAGGTGCGACGAAACACCTGGTCCTGCCTACTTACCGTTCAGCAAGGACACTCAAGGACGATGTCAGAACAGCTCTCATTTCCGGGCTTCCAGCAACCCCGGCTCTCTGTGAATAAGAGTACCTGTTCCTTTATTCCTTTCATCGTGTTACATGAATTTTATTTTCAAGGTTTAACTAACGTGTGCTTGATCTTTTTCGTAAACTTTATATCCATCAGTCGTCGTTACTTTTCTAAACTCAGATAGAAGATGGTTCGTAATCACTCCTGGTGATCCATTTCCAATCTGCCTTTGGTCGACTTCTACGACAGCAATGACTTCAGCAGCTGTCCCCGTCAGGAACACTTCATCCGCAACGTAAACATCGTGTCTTGTGAATGGCTGTTCTTTCACTTCATAGCCTTTCTCTTTTGCGAGGTCGATGATGGCATTCCTTGTAATACCTTCGAGTGCTCCTAGATACGTTGGCGGTGTGTAAATCGTTCCTTTCTTAACTATGAAAATGTTATCAGCAGATCCTTCTGTGACATAACCTTGATCGTTCAGCATCAAAGCTTCATCAACACCAGCCTGATTGGCTTCCATCTTAACTAAAATGTTATTTAGATAGTTGAGCGACTTCACTTGTGGTGGTAATACATCCGGACGATTTCTTCTGCTCGACACCGAAGCAAGTCTTACGCCTCGTTCATATAGTTCTTTAGGGAATAAAGCGAGTGCTTCCGCAATGACAACCACTCTCGGGTTGGAACAACTGGATGGGTCAAGCCCTAAGTTTCCAGCTCCTCTTGAAACAACAACCCGGATATAGGCGGTTTCTAATTGGTTTTTTCGGACCGTTTCAGCAATGACCGATTCAAGCTCCTCCTTTTCATAAGGGATATCAAGCATGATCGATTTAGCTGAATCGTATAAGCGATCGAGGTGTTCGTCTAATTTAAAGATGTTTCCTTCATAGACTCGAATTCCTTCGAACACCCCATCTCCATATAAGAAACCATGATCGTAAACAGATACGACCGCTTCGTTTTTGTTCACGAATTCTCCGCCTAAATAAATCCATTGGCTGCTCATCCTCAGCACTCCTTTCTTTTATAAGTATTAGTTATTTATAGTGAACCCTGACACGCAAGCATGCACTCTCACGCGCCGGGTTCAGGGTGGTCTTACATGAATCAACCAGCCGCATTTGCTTGCGTTCGGTGTAGTTGATTGTTGACTACTTTAAACCCATTCTATTTGAAGGTCAACAGCTTTTTCATAAATTTTCTGAACAATCGAATTATTCCATCAATTTATGAAGCGCTTACACGCTTGAGAGACAAGGCATTTTCCTGAAAATTACCTTGTTATTTTTTTCTTTTTTATCTCAAAATCGCGCCGAGACGGGCTTGAACTTTAGTGAATTAAATAATTAAAAAATTATCCCGATATAAAGTTTAGTAAATGCTCCCTAGGGTAAAGGGTTTACATCGAAAGTTCTATGATTTGCCTGATGTCCAGGAGCAATTACATGGAAAATACTTAATTTTTACTAGGAGGATACTTACTATGGAAATGAAAGATCTATCGTTGTTTAAAGAATGTTTTGGTGCAGTCGAAGGAGAAACACATGACCTCGGAAATGCGAGCCTTTCCCAGTTACAGGCAGGATCGATTAAATTTGAATCCAAGGTGCCGCAGCTCGAGTATATGTGTTTGATGATGGAGAACTTGGTTCTAACGAAGAAATTGAAGGGGAATGTATATGCGGGATTTCAGAAGCTTTCAAGAGCCGAGAATGTCATTGAACGCTTTCAAGCTATGACGGAATATTCGAATGTTCATATTTTCGGTGTAGATGATGTGGGAGTCACTAAGGATGACGGCATAAATTACATCGACCTTCCTACAACCAGCGAATTAGTGAGAGAATGGTTCCTCGTCATTGACGCTCCGAACTTCAAATCGATGATGGTCGCTTATGACCTTGATGGTTTCGGCGTCCATGAAGTCGAGGAAGGTCGTAATTTCAAAGGCGCGAAGTCTTCGAACCCTAAAGTAGTATCTCACGCGGCAAGCCTGCTTGCTGAACATACAAAGAAAACGACTGAACTCGCTTAGCCTTTTGCGAGGGGAGCCTGCCTCCCCTCTATTTTCATTGTTAGGGAGATGAACAAATGAACCATCTGACAAAACTACAACGCATGACAACCATCGGAATCCTTTCTGCAATCAGCATCATTCTTTATTACTTCAAGTTTCCGATTCCATTCTTTCCACCTTTTCTTACATTGGACATCAGTGATGTTCCAGCACTAGTCGGGGCGATCACCCTTGGACCGGCCGCCGGTATCCTGATTCAATTCCTGAAAAATATCGTTGATTACATATCACATGGCAGTTATGTAGGACTTCCGGTCGGACAGATCGCAAACTTTTTATCCGGCTCTTTGATCGTAGGATTAATCGGAGCATTCTATTACGTACAAAAGCGTCTTCACATTGGAAGCTACTTGATATCTGTGCTCTTGTTCCTGTCTGCCATGTATGTGCTTAATTATTACTTTATCCTGCCATCCATCATGGGACTGATGGGAATTGGCGAAGCCCGATACATCGAAGGGTTTACAAAGTTCAACCCTCTGGCAACGGATTTTCCTACGGCCGTTCTTTTCGTTATCATCCCGTTTAACTTGATTAAAATTTCTCTTGTCTATGCAATCGGAGTACCTTTCTCTCTCCGTTTGAAACGCTTAGTCCAACCAGAAAGGAAGAATATCGCTGCATGAAGTCATTTACAACCTATCATCCATTATTTTATCCGGCAATCGTTCTCATGTACGGCATCGCAAGCTTCATCACACCGATGTATACCAACACAACTATCAGCATCTCCGTCTTTTTGATTCTGACAGTAGCACTGGCCGCTCTATTTTGGCTGAAACGGAACCAAACGAAACCAGGATCGCTCGAGGAAGATCTCGATAAGGAAGAACCTTCAACAAACCTTGACCATCAAGCGATTCAAGATTCTCTCGAAGAACTCCGCCATGTTGAAGCGCACAGCGAGCACTTGAATACGATGAACCAACAGACAAGTGAATCTTCTGAACTTGTAAGTGAGCAGTTGATGTCAATGGTTCAAGACATTCAGTCTGAACAGGAGCATTTGAACGATTTCAGGGAACAAATGGTCACCGTACAGGAAATGCTTCAAGTCCTTGGGTCTACGATTCAGACTTCTGCTGATACATCAGAAAAGGTCACTCTTCTGTCGAAGGAAGGAAAAGAGAGAGTCGATGAATTCAACGACGTATTTTCCGAAATCATCCGCGTAACCAACCAGTTTGGTAGTTTTAACGAAAGGCTTCTTTCCCAAATGAGAAAAGTGACAGAAGCACTCGGCTCCATCGAGTACATCTCCAACCAGACGAATCTATTAGCTTTGAATGCTTCAATAGAAGCAGCACGGGCCGGGGAACACGGGAAAGGCTTTGGGGTTGTAGCAGATGAAATACGAAAGCTGTCAGCCCAAGTGAAAGAGAGTGCCAATACCATTGAAGCCGTCATCCATCAAGTCAACGAGAGCATTACCGATCAAAAACAGTCCTATCAGGCTGAGACCATGTCGTTGAACGAAGGAAAAGAAAAGGCCGATCAGATGACACAGATATTCGATGAGGTCCTCGACCATATCCAAACCCTTAACCAGCAGTCCCTGCAAGTCCAAACGCATTCGAATGAAGTCATGAAGGAGAAAGAAGAAACACAGAGGAAGTTTGATACGATCTATGAACTGACAGAACAACTTTCAGCTAGGACAGAAGGATCATCAGAAAAGATCATGGAACAGCAGGCGACGATGATGGAACTGGACATGACCGCTATGACGATGACTCAACATATCCAGGAAATAAAGGCATCCTTGCAGAAATACGCCAATCAATCAGATAATGTACGCTGGCTTCGCCCAAGCGAACTCCAGGACCGTAAAGAGGAAAAAGCAAGCTCGTAACTTGAATTATTCATCCTTATAGTCATCCGCCCTTCCATCCCCCCACCTCTCCACATAGGTTGTTGTATAGATTATAAAAGGTGGTGAGGTTATGAGCTGGTATGGTGGCTGCGGATACGGCGGTGGCTACGGTGGATACAACTACGGAGGAAGCACGTTTGTATTGATCGTCGTACTGTTTATCCTTTTAATCATTGTCGGAGCATCTTTCTATTATTAATCAATAAAAATATGCGTTTCCTTTATACCCGTTAAAAAGGACGCACACAAAAACCCAGAGGGCGACTCCTCTGGGTTTTGTTATGAAAATCCATAGCACCTTTCAACTTTGAAGTGTCTGGGCCGAGACATTAATATAAATCTGCTCCAGTTCGGTCAGGGTCATTTCTGTCGTCTTCTTCCCCAAACGATCTTCGGTGTAGCCCATAGCCTCGAGCTTGGTTACCAGACTGAAACGTCTATTCTCCACACCCTGCCTCAAATGACCTTGATCGACATTCATCCTATCCCTCCCCCTACTGATTCAACTGTATGCGGTACGTATTTGTTTATACATACCACAAAGGGAGGGTCATTAATCCGTTTATTATGTAAAAATAATAGTTACACCTGCTCTGAATATACGGAGTCCCATTTAAAAATCAACAGACCATGCTGCTCCTGCAAGCGATATGGACCGCGAAATACAGCCGCTGAAAGACGATCATCCAACGCGTGTACACGAATCCGATGAATGATCTTATTTATATGATCCTGAACAAAACTATTGGTAAGATTTTGATCTAACTCCACGACGATTGTGGAATCTTTACGCACAGAGTAAAAACCTTGTACATCAATCCGGTTGCTGTCTAATGACAACGCTCGAAACTGCATATCTACATCCTCCTGCTCACCTAGAAAGGCCCTTTGAATTACAATATTCCGTCAACTTTATTTGTTATTTTGATATAATGAACAAAATAAACCTGTTCCCGCAAAAACCTTTCAGAACGACGCGATCCACATTGCGGGTCCTCTTGAAAAAAACGCCTGTCCTTTATATCGGATAGGCGTTTTTAGATTTAAGGTAAATCAAGGGATGATGTATGGAAAACAATCATTGATGTACTTCTCTGGAAACGTAAAGCTATTCTAGGAGAAAGTGAAGATGTCAACAAGTGCATAAAAAAGAGAAATGACGCGGCCTCTCCGTGGATGAGAAACCGCGCCATTCCGGCACTTTGTATGATGATTCCGATTGGGCTCGAACCAACGACCTCCACCCTGTCAAGGTGGCGCTCTCCCAGCTGAGCTACGGAATCGTGTTGTTTTTTGTCGGCTTGTTTTGCTGACAAGTAATAATATACAATGTATTCAAAGCGAAGTCAATATGATTCTCGGATTTTTATTTAAAAAATGTTGAACGGTTCAGAATGCGAGCTTCCATTTGATCTGTTCCACTTTTGGCACAATTCTATGATAAAATATAAATGGTACGTTTAAACGTGAAAAATCGGTGGGAAATTGAGATTAGAACTTCCCTCACGATCAGGAGGTGACGGATGATGGGTAGAAAAGGTTCAATGAAGGAATATACGATAAACAGTGACTATTTAAACGAGGAAATGACGCTCAAAGTGTACACTCCCGAAAACTTCTCTCCATTATACAAGTATCACTTCTGCATCATGCAGGATGGAAATGATTATTTCCAGATGGGGCGTGCAGCTACGTTAAGTGATCAACTGCACGGAGATGAGGAAATTGAGAACACCATTTTCATCGGAATCCACTATAGAGATAAGTATGACAGGCAGGATAAGTATCATCCAAACGGTAAACAACAGGGGGATTATGTCAATTTCCTGATCCGTGAGGTGGTTCCTTTTCTAGACGAAGAGCTTCCAGGGTACTGCACAGGAAGCGGTCGTACGCTTGTTGGGGATTCTCTCGCTGGTACGCTTGCATTGATGACATCGGTGAAATTTCCGAACACGTTCGGCAATGTGATTATGCAGAGTCCTTATGTTGACGAACACGTATTGGAAGTCGTCGAGTCTGTAAACGATTTCTCACAGCTTACGGTTTACCATACGATTGGTACCGAAGAATCTGATGTTGAAACGACCGACGGCGCACGAAAGAACTTCTTACAACCGAACCGTGATCTGCATGAATTCTTAACTGACCAGTCCCTTGGATACACCTACTATGAGCTGGAAGGTGATCATACATGGGGAACCTGGCAGAAGGATTTCAAACGGGCTTTACTTACGATTTTCGGCAAATAACACATACATGAAGCAGGAGGGGTAACCATGAACTATGGTATAGCTATTTTTCCATCAAAAAAAGTACAAGATGAAGCAAACTCTTATCGAAAACGGTATGATCCTCACTATGCGTTGATTCCACCACACATTACAATGAAAGAAGCGTTTGAAGCGGATGAGAATGAGATTGAGACGAAAATCATTCCTGAGCTAAGAAAGATTGCGAATGAAACCGCTCCTTTCTCTTTCGGTGTCTATAAGGTAAGCTCGTTCTCCCCTGTGACGAATACGATCTACTTGAAGGTCGAGCCGTCTGATGAGATATTTGAGCTGAACGACAAGCTTCATTCCGAAACACTTCCCGGGGAGAAAGATTTTGCCTTCGTTCCTCACATTACGATTGCTCAGAAACTTTCGGATGAAGAGTTCTCTGACGTATTTGGCAGCCTAAGCATGCTGAAGTTTGATTTACAGGATGACGTCGACCGTTTCCAGCTGTTATATCAGCTTGAGAACGGAGCATGGAGTGTTTATGAAACGTTCCGCTTAGGTGGAGAGTAATCACAATGAGAATCGAGAAGGTCAAAACAGAAGAACAAAAAAACGACGCGTTCTCCATCAGGCGTGTCGTTTTTGTTGACGAGCAGCAGGTTCCGGAAGAGCTGGAGTTGGATGAGCATGACGATTCTGCCGTTCACTTCGTAGGTTATGAAGATAATACCCCTGTCGCAGCTGGAAGAATGAGAGAATTCGACGGTTACGGCAAGCTCGAGCGGATCTGTGTGCTAAAGAATCACAGAGGAAAACAATACGGAAAACGAATCATCCTTGGTATGGAAAGCTTCATTCTGGATCAAGGTTTGAACCAGGCGAAATTAAACGCCCAGACCCACGCCGAGGCGTTCTATCGATCACTGGGCTATGAAACAATTTCTGATGAATTCATGGACGCCGGCATCCCACATGTCACGATGATTAAAAGTCTATCCCATTAAAAAACTTAGAGCCTCTGCTCTAAGTTTTTTTATATGTTTAGATTTGTCCGCCCTTGCCCACAATGAACAGTAGACGAATTGCAAGGGTTGTGATCAATAGTGGAATACCTTCAAATAACGTTTGAAACACTCTTCGGATTTCTCGCATTATTTATCCTTACGAAAGTATTAGGAAAAACCCAAATTACTCAAATTACAGCCTTTGACTTCATTTCCGCATTGGTCTTGGGGGAGCTTGTCGGAAATGCGCTTTACGATGATGAAATCGGCATCCCTAAAATTGCTTTTGCCATTTTGCTCTGGGGAGTTCTCATTTATACCACAGAAGTCATAACGGAAAAATTCAAAGGAACGAGGTCTCTTCTCGAAGGTCGACCTTCGTTGATTATCCGCAAAGGCCAAATTGACCGAGTAGCTTTAAAAAAGAGCAACCTTGATATCAATCAACTCCAACACCTTCTCAGGTCTAAAGACGTTTTTTCCATGCAGGAGGTGGAGTTTGCTGTTTTAGAAACCGATGGAACGATATCTGTACTGAAGTCCTTCCCCCAGCAAACATCTACAAAAGCAGACTTGGATATCCAGGAGCAGCCTGTCCCGCTCCCTATGGCGATCATAAGCGACGGCGAAGTGTTATGGGATAACCTTGAGGAAGCCAACCTGAATGAGGAGTGGCTTCAAAAGCAACTACAGGCCCAACACTTCAAGAGCCCGAAGGACGTGCTATATGCTGAATTTAAAGAAGGAAGTTCAGACCTATTCTGTATGGGCTTTTAACATCCATCGATAATTCTGTACGAAAGAGTCAACCCGCTCTTCTTTGATCAATCCGAGAAGGTACCCGGTCACTGCTGTTTTATACAACAAAAACTGCGGGAGATTGCCTGCCTGCACTTCAAAGGTTTCACACGCCCAGGCTACAAGCTGCTCGTGGGACATGCCTTCTCTGTGATTGGATATTTCGAAGTACATTTTTTCGAGCACATTTCGGTGGCATTTTATATTTTCTTGTATAGTGACAGAGGGGTCGATTTCAAAGGGGCCGTGTCCTGGAACGGCTCCTTCACACTCAATGGCTTGAAGTTTGTGCAGGCTATGTAATGCTTGAAGAGCGTCCGTCAAATAAGGGATTTTATGCTTTTTGAGCGTTTCAGTTCCGAAATAACTGTCGGCTGCATAAAGTACACCATCGATTTTGAGCGCTAACTGATGATAGCTGTGACCAGGCAGTTTGTATGTATCAAAGGTCAGCCCTCCAAATGAGTGCGTCCCTTCTGTAAGGACTTCATCTATTCTCATCGAAGGGCCCTGAAGGAATTTGTTTTGTAATTCCGGAAGGGGGTCGTTGCCGCCAAACAAGTACAAGGGCTCTAATGTTGGATTACGAAGAATGGACTCTTCGAACATTGGAGCAAATGTGTAAACCTCATGTTGCTGTTGAAGATAGGCAGCTCCGCCATAATGATCTGCATGTGCATGCGTAATAAAAAGGTGCGTCAAAGGAAGCTCATGTTTTTTGAGCTCTTTGAGCACCTTTTTTATGGAAGAACGATCAATACCGGCATCAATCAATATCCCTTCGTTACCGGACTTCACGTAACCAATATTCACTGAACCTTCATAGTAATAACAACCGTTTTGAATATGCTTAAACATGGAAAGACTCCTTTAGCGCTTTTTATACTGTTTCGCTGAAGTTCTTCCCTTTTCCTGTTAGATCGGAATAAATTTCTTCCTTCGCTCTTGTTTGTGACTCAGATAACGTATGTGTGACGTGGATGCTTGGAGGTGCGTACAATAGTCGTTTTCTCGCATCCTGATAATCCAATCGATCCTGTTCACGTGGCTGTCCATGCTTTTCTTCGAGTTTGCTGTCGAGCGTCGCTTTGAATACCCGCTCCAACGTATAAGGAGATGGTTCAGATTTTACAGTTCGTTCGTGATAGTCTCTATACTGATAATGGTTGATCGGTGCAATATAACCCATGACGTCATCCCTCCTATGCTATCTGTTTACCCAGAATGCTCATCGCCTATTCCTCCCGAATGTCTCATCATTCAAAGAAGTCCTCCATCTTCCTCATCTGCTTCGTTAAGAATGTATCCATCTTGTTCATTCTCCCATTCATACGCTTCTCCCACGCCTGCAAGTCCCTCTCCCATTGATTAAACTTTTTCTCCGGCTTCTTAATAATCCCTCCCCACTGTGTACTTTCCGACTGTATTTCTCCTAGAATCTCAAAAATCGACTTCTCTTTCTCACTCAATGTCGTTCACTCCAGTTGTACAAAATAGACTGCAGGCCAGCGACAGCCAGCAACAATACGAGAAACACGCCGTAAGGGACAAACGTATAGAAAACGATGATGAGTAAAGAAGACCAAACCCCTACACACCATTGGCACGTCAACCCTTCTCCAATAAACCCTGTCGGTTCGATCCATTCTTCCTTTTCACCATTTTCATTCTTTTCCACCCGAATGACTGTAAACGGCTTTCTCAGCCACTCCATAATCAGGTCATCGACAATGAGACGCGTTAGTCGAAAGGCAGCAAGGCTCAAAATGAAAAGGTGAATCCAGTTTACTTCCAGCATCTTCATCCTCCTCTCAGAAATCATGAAAAAGCCACTACAGTAGATGTAGTGGCTTTTGTAAAAAATTAGAACCAGAATCCTTTACGTCCTGAAGACTCATCGTCTGAACGCTCTTTAGAACTGCTTTCTTCATTTTGCTGGCCTCTGCGACCGAAGAATGGATCAACACGCTCATCACGACGATGATCCTTGTGGTGACGATCGTTCACTGGCTCGATAAAGACATTCTCCGCTTCAATGACAAGGTCTTTCACACGAATGACCTTCTTTTTCTCAGACATACTATTCAGCTCCTTAAGGGAAGTCATTGATAATCTATGGAATTTGCCCTGCTGTGGTATGGTCAATCGCCCAAATCACAAGAATTTGATTCGGATTGTTTGAAAAGAGACGAATGCCCACACCTACGGGGGCGAGATTCATATTGTAGTAAAGACACTACGTCAATTCGTAAAGAGAGGGGAAATATAAATGAGTTGTGGTAAGAATTTTGATACAGGATCATGCGTAATCGATATCCTGAAAGACATCGTTGATGCTCAGAACGACGTGCTTCATGAGTGTTCAACAAGCTGTGAACAGTCCATCGCGGACCTACTGGGGGACACTGGAGGGTCTAACTTCGACACCGTTCCAGTTATTCTTTATTGTAAAGACTGTAAACCATTCAAAGGATTCGGTTCTAAAAAGAGCGACTCCCGTTGCGACGTTAAAGGAAGCTTCTTCTTCCGCGTTAAGTCCGTTGACGACGACGGATGTGCTGTAGTAGAACTTCTATTTGCAGACGATCACCACCACGGAAGAGTTGGAGGAGCAGATGAATCATCTGACGAATCATACGGTCATCATCACGGATCTTTTGACCCTAAATCTCCAGCTGATCAAGACTGTAGAAACCTTCGCACTTCAGGAATCTGCATCACTGTAGATTTGAACTGCTTCTGTCACGTGACATGCCTTCCAGCAAC
Source organism: Halobacillus litoralis (assembly GCF_020171725.1). Taxonomy (GTDB): domain Bacteria; phylum Bacillota; class Bacilli; order Bacillales; family Halobacillaceae; genus Halobacillus; species Halobacillus litoralis_F. The sequence goes on from NZ_JAIVAJ010000001.1 coordinate 564,938, forward strand.
AGCTGCTCTTTAATCCTTTATAAGACATGTAAGAGGAATCCTTCACGAGAGGGTTCCTCTTTTTTTTTGCAACAAAACAACCGTGCCTAATGAAGGACACGGTTTTTTCAGTGTTTACTTAAAAGCCTAGTAGACGAATGTCTTCTATATCCTTGAACGGGACATCCTGTTGGAAGGGTCTCTGGAATGTTTTCATCTGGACAATCCCATCAGTATAATCCAGGATATACCCTTTGTACGAATCCTCTTTCCCGATCACTTCACACTTCATTTTCGGCATGTGCGGGGAGAGTTGTAAGAAGTATTCAACCTTTCCTTCAAGCGTAAGCTCTCCGAATCGCTTCTTCTTCTCACTTGAACTCATTCTCTTCTTAGGTTGCTCAGCTACCGGCTCTTGTTTCTCTTCCTTCTTCTCTTCAACCTCAGGCTCCTTCTTCTGTTCCGGAGCCGTTGAAGCATTTTGATTTCTTATTCTGAGTTCTTTCTCATAAAGCGAAGTGGATTCTGCAGCATTAGAAGACGAAGACGACTTATTCGCACGCTGAGAACGGAAACTGGTCTGCATAGGCACTTCTGCCGGCTTGAAATTGGGTTGAGCAATATAAAGCATAGGTTGCTTCGCCAAACGCTTTTTGTCAGCCATGGTGAATCTCTCCTTTTTAGTAAGGTCATCATTTCATATATATGCCCAAGTTCTGCACCATGTTCACCTTTCAGTCTTTTCGACGAATCTTTACATATTTTTTACCCGTTCCACGCCTGCTCTTCATCTTTCATTGATAGGGTTAAGTCAGATTATGAATAGGAGTGTTATCATGTCCGTTGCATTAGAATCGAAAGGCATCAGAGAACAAGCTGAAAGAGAATTCCGCCAATGGATGAATAACGAGGAGCTCTTTATGCACTTTCAACCCATCGTTCATACCACTTCCAAAACGGTACAAGGCTATGAAGCGCTCACAAGGTTTCCAAAAAGTTCGAATATATCAAATCCAATCGAGCTTTTTCAATTGGCAGATGAACTGAATCAATTGTTCCAGCTTGAGAAACATACCAGAGAATTAGCGATTGAGTCGATTGCAGATTACCTCAACCCTCACCAGAAACTTTGGGTGAACGTATCCCCTAATGTCATCCATGATCAGGCCTATACTCCCGGCTTCACCCACTCTGTTATTAAAGATACCGCTTTGTCGCCTCAGCAGATCGTATTTGAAATTACAGAACAATCCGCCATCACGGATTTAACGAGTTTCCGAGAATTATTGAATCACTACAGAGAACAGGGCTTCACCGTAGCCATTGACGACGTAGGGGCCGGTTATTCTTCGTTACAAACCATTTCAGAGATTAAACCCGATTATCTGAAAGTCGACCGATCACTTGTGACGGAGATTCAACGCTCTAGTGAAAAACAATACATGCTGGAGGCCTTACAGCAGATTACATTGAAAATGGGGTCCTCTCTGATCGTGGAGGGAGTCGAAACAGAGGAAGAGTTTTCTCAGCTTCTTTCCATGGGGGTTGAGATGATGCAGGGATACTATTTTGCAAAGCCATCGTTCCCGCCTCCAGAAGTATCGTCCTCTTTAATGATGCCAAGCTTCTCTTATTCGAACGACCATCGAACCCCGTTGATCATATCTAAGGAAACCACACTATCACATTTGTATGCGTGGCTTGGAGAATACACCGGTCCTTTTGATCATCAACTTGCTGTCATCAAGACGGATAAAATGAGAGCGGCTCTTCCCTTGCAGGAAGTTGTCAGGTTCGCTGGCCTGTCGGTTCATCTGAATAAGCAGGAGCCTATTTGGAAGCGTTTATTAGAGTGGTGGCGTTCATAAAAAAATCCCCTCGTCCATTTCATATGGAGAGGGGACTCTTTTCGATATCATCTGCTTAATAAGCTACAATATTGAACCCTGAATCAACGTGAATGATTTCGCCTGTCACGCCACGGGAAAGATCACTCATCAAGTAGTAAGCCGTATCTCCGACTTCTTCCTGGGTGACAGCACGGCGAAGAGGCGCGCGTTCTTCAATGACCGATAGGATTTGGTTGAAGTCTCCTACACCTTTAGCGGAAAGCGTGCGGATCGGGCCAGCAGAGATCGCATTCACACGGATGTTATGTTTCCCTAAATCATTAGCCAAGTACTTCATGCTTGCATCAAGACTCGCTTTGGCAACGCCCATCACATTGTAATTCTTCACGACCTGTTCACCACCGAGGTACGTAAGCGTCAGAATACTTCCGCCCTCTGTCATAAGTGGCTGCGCAGCACGAGCAACAGCTGTCAGAGAATAAGAGCTGATGTTGTGAGCTGTCAGGAAGCCGTCACGACTTGTGTTCAGGAACTCGTCTTTCAGCTCGTCACGATTGGCAAAAGCAATACAGTGTGCCAAGCCGTGAATGACACCTACGTCTTTCTGGATGTTTTCGAATGTTTCAATGATGGCTTCATCATTGGTGACATCGCATTCATAAACAAGCGGCTCTTCTCCACCTTCAAGCGTGTCTGCTAAATCACGTACTGACTTTTCGAAACGCTCAGATGCTACTGTGAAGATTAACTTTGCTCCTGCTTCATGTAAAGAACGGGCTATTCCCCAGGCAATACTACGTTTGTTCGCTACTCCCATAACGACATACGTGCGACCTTCTAGCGAAAAATTCATGATTCATCCTCCTTGAGGTATTTTCAATGATTAGTATTTGTTATTAGTACCTGCTCCTATTTTAAACGAATCATAACGGTTTAAGCAAGTCCATGCCTCTCTCTTACACCGTACCCTTGATTGAACTCCCCAACCCCTGAATTTTATGGTGCGCAAAAACAAGTTTGAGTAATCCCCCAGAGACGATACGTACGGCCAGGAATAAAAAAACCGTACGACGCATCTATTTCGAATGCATCGCACGGTTTACAGGATTCTCTTTAATCACAGTATTCTAATTCATGCTTCAATTCATCTACATATTCAGGTGAACCCGTAACAATAAGCCGGTCTCCTACATGCAGTTCTGTATCCCCGTGAGGTACAATCGAATCCTTCCCGCGGAAAATACGAACCATGATGACATCACCTGTGAACGGGAACTCGCGCAGGTGAATGCCGCTGTAATCCGAATTGTTCATGTTAATTTGGTAAAGCGCACTGTCCTGCTTGGTCATGATATCGACAACACCAGGGGCTTCAATCATCGCCTTCAGCAATGTCTTAGATGACAAGAAGACAGAGAATACGCTGACTTTCAGGTCACGCAGTTCTTGGGCCAAGTGAGGCGTTTCGACCCTTGCAATAACTCGGTCGACACCCTCTTCTTTAGCGAATCGTGCGATTTCAACGTTCCGCTCCTCATCACCTGTGGAAGCTACGAGTAGGTCGACATCGAATACACCATATTCTTTCATCGCTTCTACATCGTAGCCGTCAAGCTCCTTGATATCAAAGCAGGAGTTCGTGATTTTTTCATCTACTTTATCCACTTTCGTGTGATATAAATGCGTCTCGAACGCTTGAATATCCAGTTCACGGACGACAGGCAGCGTCATTCGGTTTGAACCGACGAAGGATACCACCGTCTTATGGTCTTCTTCTTCGAACCGTCCGTAAATCTTCTTGAACAGGACAGGGGCCACGAGACAAGTCAGAACGGCGACCAAAATAAGCGCCCCTTCCATCTGCTCATCAATCATTCCCTCTCTGCGCCCAATTGCAGCGGCGGCAATGACAAGAGACAGTGTGGACGTCAGGATAAACCCGGACCCGAGCACAGTCTTCATGTCGTACCATTTTCTCAAAATCAAGGCTGGTAGTACCTTAGAAGCCAGAAGGGCAATGAATAGCAATGGAATAAGAATCAATACCTTCGGATCGGTAAACAGATTCCAAATATTAATTTCCACCCCGACCATCACGAAGAAAATCGGGATCAGGAACCCATAGCCGAAGCTGTCCAGTCGCTTGACCATTTCAGGGTTCGGTGAAAGCAGTGAAACAAGCGTACCCGCTAGGAAGGCACCAAGGATGTTCTCGGCACCAACGCTTTCAGAAAGGGCTACGAGTAACAAGATCAGCGTGAATACAGCTCGTGTATCAATCTGAATGGTCCCTTTCGTCATCGTTTCAATAAAGGATTGGTGTCTGAACTTCTTCCCGACGAAATATAGAAGCACTCCGGCAGCGAATAGAAGGAGCAGCAGCCACGTATTTCCGCCATTCTCTCCGTAAATCGATACGAAGACAGCTAAGAGAATCATCGTAACCAAATCTGCGATGACGGCGATTAACAGAATCGTCTGCCCAATCGTCGTTTTCATCATTTGAGCATCTTTCAGAGTAGGCACGACAACCCCGAGTGAAATCGTTGAAATGATCAACGTCATCAAGAAGGCATTATCAATGAAGCCTGCCCATACAAACAGATAGGATAAACCTAGAGACAGAATGAAAATACCTACAAATACAATGGAAGCTACCATAATCGGGTTTGGCGCCCCGGTGCCTTTATTTTCCGGCTTAGCTTTTTTCTTTTGAGTGGCAAAAATGGAGAAGTCAATCTCAAGACCACTCAAGAACATAAGGAAAATGAAACCAAGCGTAGATAAGATCTCAAGCCAACTTCCTTGCTCAACGAGATCAAATCCACTTTGACCTATAATTAACCCGACGATAATTTCGGCTACGACGACGGGAATGATGTTCAATTTGAAACGGTGTAACAAAATGGGAGTAATGAATGCTGCGATAATTACAATGACTAGCGATGTAACTGATGCACCATGTTCCATGTACTCGCCCTCCTTCCATTAAATGAGTAAGTTCATAAATGCAGTCGCCATTCCGAAATAAATAAGAATGGAGATGATGTCATTGATTGTCGTGATGAAGGGACCGGATGCGACCGCTGGGTCAATATTAAAGCGGTGCATGATCAAAGGTACGAGTGAGCCAGCTAATGTGGCAACAATCAAGGTTAATAAAATCGACAGACCGACCAGCATACCTAGAAACAGATTGCCCTGCCAGAAATAAACAATAAGCGTAATGATCACACCACAGGAAACACCCGTGATGAGACCTGTTCCAGCTTCGCGGACCATCATCTTAGCTTTCCCCTGTTTATCAATTTCACCTGTTGCAATTCCACGAACGGCAACAGCTAATGCTTGAGTTCCTGTATTACCAGCCATCCCTGCAATTAAGGGAATAAATACAGCAAGGATCGGATAGACACTCAAGGTAGATTCGAAGCGTCCTATTAAGCTTGCCGTTAAACTTCCTAGAAACAGCAGTATAACAAGCCACGGGAGCCTTTTCTTTGCAGAATCAAAGGCATTCTCATCCGGACTGTCTACGTTCGATACAGCGGCAAGCTTCGAATAGTCTTCGTTCGCCTCTTCGTCCATAACATCCATAATATCATCGACCGTGATGATTCCAAGCAGATGGTTCTGGAAGTCGACTACAGGAAGTGCGAGGAAATCATAGTCTCGAACCATACGAGCTACCTCTTCCTGATCTTCTCCAACAGAGACGGAAACGACCCGTTCATTCATGACATCAGAGATTAACCATTCCTCTTCTGAGACGATAAGGTCGCGTAATGAAATAACCCCGGCCAACTTTTTATCTTCATCGATTACATAGGTGTAGTAAATGGTCTCGGCATCAGGTGCTTCTCTTCTTAAATGCACCATTGCCTCACGAATCGTCATCGTTGCATTTACGACGACAAATTCGGTTGTCATGATGGAACCGGCCGTTTTCTCTTCATAATGAAGCAGATCTTTAATTTCCTGTGCGGCCTCATTTTCCATCATAGTAAGGAAGCTGGCGACTTTTTCTTTCTCCAGCTCATTCAATATATCTACCGCATCATCTGTAGACATATCGGCAAAGACTTGTGCGGCAAATCTTGGATCCATTTCAGTGAAGAAGGGTTCGATTTCCTCATAATCTATGTGTTCCATAACATCCGCAATTTCTTCCGGGGATAAATAGGTGTAGATCTGCATTCTTACATCTACCTCTAAATCCGAGAAAATCTTAGCTTGATCATAAGGATGGAGCTCTAGGAATTCAGCACGGAACTGATCGATATGATCGTAATCCAATGCATGCTTCACATTACTCCAAACCTCTTGGCGCTCCTGGTCATCTAAATGTTCCATCCGCACTCCTCCTTTGACCTAAGTATCGTTTTTGACCGTTTAATCTTAATCGCGAACGCAAGGTTTGTCAACGAATGTAGAATCATTTTCACAAAACTATTTCAATCTATGACAGAGTGGCGACAATTACGCTACACTAATGCTTGAGAATAAAGCCGTACAGTAGTGGAAAAATGGAAGTAGTATTGTTTTTTCAGATAGGAGAGGATCAAATGAAAATAGACATTATAGGGGATGTTCACGGTTGTGTTGATGAACTGTATCAACTCTTTGAGCAACTCGGATATGAATGGAGAGACGGAACCCCTGTCCATCCTGGTGGGCGTCTGCCTGCTTTTGTCGGGGATATTACAGACCGTGGGCCAAAATCTGTTGAAGCCATTCAATTTGTACATCGCCTTGTTATTCAAGAGAAAGCAGGATTCTACGTTCCAGGGAACCATTGCGATAAGCTCTATCGCTTCTTTAAAGGAAATCCGGTTCAGGAAACGCACGGTCTTGAAACGACGACAGCCGAATACCGAAGTCTTTCTCCGACTGAGCAGGAAACGGTCAAACAGCAGTTCATTGAGCTGATCGAGTTGTCCCCCCTCTATCACATCATCCCTGAAGCAAATGCCGTCATTGCACATGCTGGAATTAAGGAAGAGGATTTTGGTAAGCGAAACAAGCGGGTTAAGACCTTTGTGCTTTACGGAGATATAACAGGCGAAAAGCTTCCAGACGGCCGTCCTGTAAGGCGCGACTGGGCCCAGCACTATAACGGGGACAAATGGATTATATACGGTCATACCCCGACAAAAGAGCCCCGCTTCGTCAACAAGACCGTGAACATCGATACAGGCTGCGTTTTCGGTGGTTCGCTGACTGCTTTCAGGCTACCAGAAGAATGTACCGTTTCAGTCCCTTCCTCTATGCCCTATATAGAAGAGAAATTCAGATATTGATTAAAAGGAGCGTGTGAACGGATTCCCCGTTTCGCGCTCCTTTAATTTAGGATTTCCCTCCATTTAACGGGAGGAGGTGATTCTAGTTCAATCCACTCCTTGGTCCATGGATGTCGGAATGTAAGATGTCTACAATGCAGCGCCTGTCCTTTAAAGCCTTCGACCTCGGACGCCCCATAAAGTGTATCACCTGCAAGCGGGTGTCCAATCGATGACATATGGACACGAATCTGATGTGTCCGCCCCGTCAGCAATTCGAACCTTACCCGACTAAAGCTTCCCATCTCTTCGGTCACAGTGTATCTCGTAATCGAAGGCTTTCCTTCGCCTGTCACCGTTCTTCGGATGATCGAACCCTCAAGCCTTCCGATAGGCCGGTCGATCTCTCCGCTTGTTTTATCTAATTGGCCTTCAACGAGCGCCTCATAGTACCTAGAGATTAATTTCTCTTTTTTCGTGAGCAGCATGTGGCTGTATGCGTGTTTGGCAATGACCATCAAGCCGGATGTATATTTATCAAGCCTCGTGACAATATGGACGGTCACCCCTAGCCCCTTCTCGTCATAATAGGCGAGAAGACGATTCGCAATCGAAGGCTCGCTTTTATCAATGGATGGAATGACCGCAATCCCGGACGGTTTGTTCAAAACAATCAAGTCCTCATCCTCAAAAACGATTTCAAGCGGGCCGGGCTCTACTCTCATGCTTGCTCCTCGATCTTCTTCCGGAAAGAGGATGACAAGCTCATCTCCTTCTTCCATGTTCCGCCACAGCTCCGTTGGTTTTCCGTTCAGTAATGCGACCCCTTCTTTGCGGATCTTCTTTAATAACTGCCTCGAGAACTGACCACGTTGAAGTAAAAAATGACGGATTGACTGCCCATCACATACAGCAGGAATCCGCCAGCTTTTTTCTACTGAAGCATTCATCCGGAATGTTCATCCGAAACAAAGGAATCATGGACGCGCTTCCAGAACGGGAACGGTCGGAAGCGTGCAAATCGCACACGTTCATCCGCTACACGGCATTGAATGGATTCAACATCCTTGTATGTCCGCGAGAGGTGATCGATGGTAAACAGGAAGCTGCGGTCATTTAACGGCTTGAAAACACTCGTATGGTGGCTTGGCAGAATAAGGGGAGAACCGATCGTCCTGAACACCCGGTTATTAATGGAAGCCATCTCGGTGACTTGAATGGCCTCTAAGGAAGGGTGAAGAATGGCACCGCCCAGCGCCTTATTGTAAGCTGTACTGCCCGACGGGGTCGAAACACAAAGCCCGTCACCACGGAACGTTTCAAAGTGATCTCCTTTGATTTCAATATCAAGGACGACAGAACCTTCCGACGTTTTGATCGTGCACTCGTTCAGGGCAAGGTACCGATCCTCTTCTTCGCTATTCTTCGGTTTAATGATGACCTCAAGGAGCGGGTACTCGACGACTTGGAAAGGGGTCCTCGCGATTTCAATGATCAGCTTCTCCAGTTCCTCCGGCATCCAATCGGCATAGAAGCCGAGGTGTCCCGTATGTACACCGATGAAAGCCGTCTTGTCCAAGCGGTGGATGTACGTATGAAACGCTTCAAGGAGTGTTCCATCCCCACCTACGGAAATAGCTAAGTCCGGTTCTTCCTCACTGTATTCCAAGTCGAACTCTGTTAAATATTCTTTAATTCTTGACCGGATTTCATTCGACTTCTGATCTCCTTTAGATAAAATGGAGAATTTCATGACGGTGTTCACTCCTCTACTTTTTCGAGTCTTTTTTCTGCTCTTCTTTGCGCAGGAACGCTTTTTGAGCTTCCTGAATCTCACTTTTGATCTTTGACATTTCTTCATCCAGCTGAAAGGCCGCTTCTCCTGCTCTCTTCAACCTTGCTTTGATCTCTGTAGGTATTTTACCCGCATATTTATAATTTAAAGAGTGTTCATTCGTAGCCCAGAAATTCATAGCCAGCGTACGGATTTGAATTTCTGCAAGAAGGATCTTCTCCCCGTGTATCGTCTCGACAGGATAGTTGATGATGACATGATAGGAGCGGTAACCACTGTCTTTCTTCCATGAAACGTAGTCCTTTTCCTCCACGATGTCGAAGTCGTGCCTGTTTCTCATCATATCCACAACAGCGTAAATATCATCTACAAACTGACAGACGACCCGGATTCCTGCAATGTCCTGCAGTTCCTTTTCTATGCTTTCAGGGTTAATCCCTTTGCGTCTTGCTTTTTCGATTATACTGGTCTTCGGTTTTACACGACCTGTTACAAATTCTATAGGAGATTGGTCTGACTCATATTCAAACTGACGGCGCATGCCTCTTAATTTTACTTTAAGTTCATCTACAGCCTGAGCATAAGGTGCTAAAAAAATATCCCAATTCATATTGCCGCCCACCTTTATGTATTGAACTCATAATAGTTTATATGTGCGTTTTCTTCTGGATTCATTGTATCATAAAGTTAACGACTGACAGAAATGATAGAAGGAGGCACACGTCAAAATGGCACAAGAAATCGAAATTGAATTTAAAAACCTACTCACCGAAGAGGAATATCATAAACTTTATCATTTTTTACCATTCAAATCAGTTGAACTCATCGATCAAACCAATTATTATTTTGAAACGGATGACATGTCCTTAAAGCAACAAGGAGCGGCACTTAGAATCAGAAAAAAGAGCAATCAATGGACGCTGACCTTGAAGCAGCCTCATCCAGAGGGTTTACTGGAAACGCATGATGCTCTAACCGATCAGGAAGCGAACTTATGGATTCAAAATCGGATGGTGGAAAAACCCGAAACGACGAAACAGCTCACTGACCTCGGCGTGAATACTTCAGACCTTGTCTATTTAGGTTCACTCACGACGAGAAGAAAAGAGTTGGAGTACAAAGGCGCGACCATCGTTCTCGATCACAGCCTCTATTACGACCAGGAGGACTACGAACTAGAAGTCGAAGCTTCTTCCAAAGACCAGGGGCTATCAGTCATTCAGGAAATTATGACAGCATGCGATATTCCTGAACGTAAAACAGATAATAAAATCAAACGCTTCTACCAGGCTAAGCTCCAATCAGAATAGTTGTAGTTCACGAAACCCATTGCTACAATGGATAATTAGAAAGACAGGAAGGGATACTATGCAACATCGACCAGGCTCCATTTACGAAGCCATTGGTAAAGATAAAATCGATCAACTTGTGGAAGCCTTCTACAAAAGAGTACAAAACCATCCGGATCTTATCCCTATATTTCCGGATGACTTTACAGAAACCATTCGTAAACAAAAACAATTTCTGACCCAGTTCTTCGGAGGTCCTCCTCTCTATGTAGAAGAGCACGGACACCCCATGCTGCGTGCAAGACACTTACCTTTTGAAATTACGCCGACAAGACGCGATGCCTGGCTTTCTTGTATGTCAGGAGCGATGTCGGAAGTCGAAATAGAAGAACCGCATCGAACGTTCATGTTCGAGCGTCTAACCATGACCGCCAATCATATGATGAATACACCTGAGGATGAGAAAGGAGAATCGATGTGAGTTGGAAAAGCCTTAGCAGCGAAAAAGAGAAAGAGACACAAGGCACAGCGAGCGGTTTTTTTAATTTACTGAAACGACCTATAGAGATTTACGTGTTCATCGATCCTCTATGTCCGGAATGCTGGTCACTTGAGCCTTTCTTAAAAAAACTCACCATCGAATATGGACGCTTCTTCACCATTCGTCCCATCATAAGCGGCAAACTTTCCGCCTTACAACAAAATCAACTGAATAAGCCGGAAAAGCTGAAAAAAGTATGGGATAAAACCGCTTCGCAGACTGGAATGTGCTGTGACGGCGATGTCTGGATTGAAAATCCGGTCTCTTCACCACTCGCGACCTCTCTGGCCGTGAAAGCGGCAGAGCTTCAAGGGAAGAAAGCAGGTATGCGATTCCTTCGCAAGGTGCAGGAGTACGTTTTCCTTGAGAAGCAGAACATTTCCGATGAAGAAGTATTGATGGAATGTGCCAGCAAGAGCCGCTTAGATGTTCATGAATTCGAGCGTGACCTTTACTCTGACGCAGCTCGAAAGGCGCTACAGAACGACTTGAAACTAACTCAGGAAATGGAAGTCGAATCCACACCGACCATCGTGCTCTTTAATGAGTCCGAAGAAGATGCCGGTCTTAAAATAACCGGGCTTTACTCTTACGACGTTTACGTTAAAGTCATGAAAGAAATGCTCCAGAAGGATCCGAAGCCTGCGATTAAACCGGATCTCAAGACATTTCTCCAGCACTATCGCTTCGTTGCGAATAAGGAAATCGCCGTCGTGTACGATTGGACCGAACAAGAAGCGAAAAGAGAAATGAAGAAGCTCGTTCTGCAGCAGCAAGCGAGAGAAGTACCCGTCAAACACGGAACCTTCTGGGAATACACCAACTGAAAGTCCCTTATGCAAGGGGCTTTTTCTGTATTAAAAAAAGCTTCCTCATCATATTTTGAATCGAGGAGGTTTTTTTTTATGAAATTGATCAACGTGCTGACAGGCGTCGCACTTGTGCTTATCATTTGTTTATTTCATTTATTTGCTCTTATGGATCTCTTCCCCTTATATGTTACCTCGCCACTCTTATTCATTTCGATTTATTACGTTATCGCTTCCTTGTTTTATAAGAAAACATTCAAAGGCTTCACTAAATAGCCCGTGCCTGGTTCGGCACGGGCTGATTTGATTACTTCAAGAGTTGTTCGAACTCATTCAATTTTTCCTCGAATACATCAAGGGCTGCAAGAATCGGCTGCTTGGACGTCATGTCTACACCCGCCTGCTTCAGTACTTCGATCGGATAGTCACTGCTTCCGGCCTTCAGGAAGCTCTTGTAGCGCTCAACAGCAGGTTCTCCCTCCGATAGAATCTGATCGGCGAGTGTAGTAGCTGCAGCATATCCTGTCGCATACTGATACACATAGTACCCCATATAGAAGTGAGGGATACGCGCCCACTCGAGCCCGATCTTCTCATCTACTTTGATGTTGTCGCCAAAGTACTTCTTATTGAGGTCATAATAAATCTCTGTCAGCTTCTCAGCTGTAAGCGCCTCGCCCTCCTGCGCCTGAATATGAATCTGATGCTCAAACTCCGCAAACATCGTCTGACGGAAGACCGTTCCACGGAATCCCTCTAAGAAATTGTTCAATAGATACATCTTCTCTTTTTCACTATTGGTCTGCTTGAGCATATGATCGTTCAGCAACGCTTCATTACATGTAGAAGCAACCTCCGCCACAAATATCGAATAGTTCCCATAACGGTATGGCTGATTCTCATGCGTGTAATAGCTGTGGAGAGAATGGCCTAGTTCATGGGCCAGTGTGAATAGATTATTCACATTGTCCTGCCAGTTCATCAGGATATAAGGGTTCGTCCCGTAGTGACCAGACGAATAAGCCCCACTTCTTTTTCCTTTGTTCTCTTCTACGTCAATCCAGCGGTCTTCAAAGCCTTTATTGACGATTCCTACATATTCCTCTCCAAGCGGCTCAAGTCCCTTCAGAACAAGGTCTTTCGCCTCCTCGTAAGGAACTTCCATCTCTGCGTCTTTCACAAGAGGCGTATAAAGGTCGTACATATGCACTTCATCCAGCCCCAGCACTTCTTTTCTAAGCTCTGCGTATCGATGTAAAAGGGGCAGACGCTCATTCACCGCTTCGATTAAATTGTCGTAAACGGATTCCGGAATATTATTATTATCCAACTTAGCCTGTCGTGCACGGTCATAGTTGCGCACCTGTGCATTGAAGTTGTTTTTCTTTACATGACCGCTCAGCGTTGATGCAAAGGTGTTTTTGAAGGAACCGAATGTATCATACATCGCGTCAAACGCATTCTTCCTTACATCACGATCATCTGATTTCAAGAAACCGACATATCGGCCGTGGGTTAGATCTACTTCTTCTCCATCTTCATTTTTGATAGAAGGAAACGTCAAATCAGCATTGTTTAGTGCGCCGAACGTTTGGGAAGGATTTGAACCGATTTCCGAGAACCCAGCAAGCAGCTTCTCTTCCTTTTCACTCAACACATGCGCCCGTTGCCTCGTTATTTCATCAAGGGTGTGCTTATAGTGCTGCAACGGTTCATAGGTATTCAAGAATTCCTGCACTTTTCCTTCTGGCAGTGACAGAATCTCAGGAACGATAAAGCTCATTCCGGAAGCGATTTTCGTTAATACACTTTCCGCTTTCGCATTCATCTCCTGGTAATAAGCATTCGTCGTATCTTGGTCTTTTCTCATGTGTGCATACGTGTAGAGCAAGCCAATCTTGTTGGATATCTCGTCCTGCCGAACAAAAAGGTTATACAATTGCTCAGCCGATTCTCCGACCTTTCCTTGATAAGCTTCTATATCAGGAAGCATGCCCTTCGCTTCCTCCAGTGCTTTATACCATTCCTCATCCGTTTTAAAGATCGCTTCTAAGTCCCATGTCTTTTCTACGGGTACTTCTTCCCGCTTCGGTAATTCCTTTGATGTTGCCATAAACATCCTCCTTTTGATCATTCGTCACCCTAAACAATTCTCGATTTAAGTGAGAATCCCTTCTCTTACTTAAATTCTATGTAAATTCTTCAGGGTTTGAATTAATTTCTTATCTCCTCGTAAAGCATCTTCAACAGTCTTATAAAACGTAACATCCTTCGTCTTAATCCACTCATCTCCCGATTGCTTCACATAACCCAACTCCTCAAGCATACATAAGTACTCCAGAGATAAATCGGGATGATGCCCGTTTACTGTTCTTTGACCTTCGAGAGGGCTCGGCTGTACATGTCCCCCTACGGGAACATATAGAAAGTATTTCATTAAAAATCTCGTCTGCCAAATAAAAGGTTTCGTCTTTAATGTAATTTGTCCCGAAAGAGGAAGGTATGCAATGGAGGGGATCAGACTGAAGTGTAGATTGTTCAGATACAAGTACTGCCTGAACTGCGCTTCTTCAGAGCCGACCCACTGCTGGTAGCGTGTTCTAAGACTATACAGTAGTTTTTCCCAGAAGGGGTTTTCGACATACCGGAATGGTGTGTTCTTTTTACTGAAAAGTTGGGGTAATGAGAAATGGTCGAGGGGTTTTGTTGCGACAGTCGACAACCACTTTTGATCGGTGACACTGCGTAAGTCGTGAGCGATATGAAGGTTTCTGTTGTGGACGTTCAAAAAATAAAGAAGATATTGACCGTGGAAATAGTAAAGGAAGGATTTCAAGAAAGAATTTACAGCAAGGGTATTCCCTTTTCTCTTCAGGTGGTTCGATCCAATCACCCAAAAGGGCGTAATCCCTTTTTGCTGATAAGTTAATGTTCTTTTGACAATGTCTCGTTCAGAAATCCTGGCGCATTGAAATTCAATGGCGATCTTCCTGTGTTGGACTTCTAGAAAGACATCCGGTCTCTGATTTACGATAGGAATAAAATGCTCAAGCTCTGCTTGATAACCTTGGCTTCTTAACCAATTATACAAGTACCACTTTCCCTTTTCGTGCTGCTCCGATTCCATCCCTGCACATAAGCTGTTTGATGCATGAGCGAAATGGGGCGTCACCTTTGGTCCGAAACGAATATGGACTTTCTCTTCGCATATTGGACAGAAATACGCTGAAGTTCTGCACTGTTCCAATTCTTCCTTATTTTTCGAGAACAGCGCTTGTAATTCTCCGCTTTCATTTTGAGCATAAAACATCGCATCACCTCAAATAACTTACTTCGACACCTCCCCTTTATTTCCTTTTTTTGTTTAGAGAACAAAAAAAAGCACACAATTTGTGTGCTTTCTTATTCAGCGGGGAAATATGATTTCAGCTGAGATAGAGCTTGTTCGGAAAAGATGGCTTTTCCGTATTCATCCAGGCGGTAAATGGTGACGGGCGACTCGTGACCGTATTCCATAAACTGACTGAATAAATTCTCTTGATCATCATCACTCATATCTTCGTCGTTGAACTGAATATATAAATAGTAATTGTCTTCGAAGTGGAATAGACGCTGCTCTGATGAATCAAGATCTGTTACGTAATGGCTGAGTTGAATCACATCTTCAAAGTCATTGAATTTCATTGTGAAGCTCAACGGCTCCTGAGGTGTATCCTCATCTTCCTGATTACGATCCTGATCCTCGTCTTCCTTTGATTCGGAAGCATTGAATTTGTCCTCGAGTAAGGATTCGAGCTTTTCGTCTACAGGTACATCAATGGCATCTCCGTCATCGTTCGGTAGTTCAAGCTTTTGACCGTCTTGAGACACTTGTGCTTTCGTTACGATGACCTCTAAGCCTTTGTCCATTGCCTGAACCTGTATCCATAAAGGGCCGTCAGCCTGGAAATTTTCCTGATCGTTGACTTCATCCATCATTTCCCAGAACAACTGCTCACTTCTTTCACGATTGTACCAGATTTCTTCTCTATCAAAACCTCGTTGTTCTACATCGCTGTAAGAAACGTAAAATTTAACTGTATTCTCATTTATGCGTTCAATCTCCATATGTTTCTCTCCCTTCATAACAAGTTTTAAGGGGGAAGGGATTGCTCACCCTTTGTTGTGCTTTATTAACCTTACCCGTCAGGTTAATGCCTCAACCGTATGAATGTGTCACTCAGGGTTGACGTACTTCTATTGTATGATACTGAACCGTAAATGGAAAACAAATTGCTTTAAATCAGCATATAACCATTCTTGAATGAATACGAATAGAAGACACCCGTCATATAGGTATAGTTGAGTGTTCATTTTAGCTTAAATCAATCGGTTTGTCACTACATAGTGGGAGGATTTTTTTATGAATTGGGACATGCTAGAACCCATCTTAATCATTATCGGCATCGACATTATACTTGGCGGTGATAACGCCGTTGTCATCGCTCTCGCCAGCAGAAACCTCCCTGATCATCAAAGGAATAAGGCCATCCTCCTCGGGACCGGGCTCGCCATTGGTGCTCGTGTCTTACTGACGACGGTCGCTCTTTATCTTCTCCAAATTCCGTTCCTTCAATTAATCGGAGGTCTCTTTTTACTTCATATTGCCATGAAATTGTTGATGGATCAGGAAGAAGAGAAGGACATTCACGCTGGCACTCATTTGTGGTCTGCTGTTAAGACCATTGTGTTCGCAGATATTGTGATGGGGTTCGACAACGTACTGGCCATCGCAGGGGCTTCACACGACAATATTCTGTTAGTGGTGATGGGCTTATTAATTTCGGTACCGATCATTGTGTGGGGAAGTAAATTCATTTTAAAGCTGATGGACAAGTTCCCCTTCTTTATTTACTTCGGGGCTGGACTGCTCGCTTATACTTCATCCGAAATGATTATAGAGGACCAATCAATCATCGAATGGATTCACCCCTATCCCCTTCTTGAAACGTGGATTCCCGTTGCATTTGTCCTAGCAGTTGTCCTCTCAGGGTATGTGCGGAACAAATCGAAAACAGCATGATGATTTAAAAAAGCTGGAGCACATCAATGATGTGCCCCAGCTTCTTTATTAGTTAACTAAGCGTTGTGCTTCTTTCAATTGGAACGTACGAACGCTTCTTGGTAAGAAACGACGGATCTCATCTTCATTGTAACCTACTTGAAGACGCTTATCATCAATAATGATTGGACGTCGCAGCAAACCAGGGTTTTCTTGAATCAAATCAAATAAGTCTTTCATTGGAAGTTGATCAAAATCAACCTTCAACTTCTGGAACACCTTGGAACGAGTCGAAATAATCTCTTCTGTTCCATCCTCAGTCATACGAAGGATTTCCTTAATTTCATCTAACGTAAGTGGTTCGGAAAAAATATTTCGCTCTGTGTAAGAAATATTATGTTCTTCCAACCAAGCTTTTGCTTTTCGGCATGATGTACAACTTGGTGAGGTATAAAGTGTGACCATAAAGAAACTTCACTCCTCAAATAGATTATGGTAAAGCTTTTATCACTTCTTACTTTGTAATCAATATAATCTAACACTTCTAACTATAACATATTTGTCAAGTGTTTTCTACATTTTCTTATGGATTCTTATACAAAGTGATAATTATTGCATGTATATCACTTCTACCCGGCAAGCAGGTGGGGTAAACATGTTTTTACACATTTTTTGGAGATAATGAAGGTTTCTTGTTTGTACGGAGATCAGGAGTTTTTAGACTTATCCAGTTCATCCAGAATATCCTCTGAATCCCGGTCTTCATCGATGGTCAGTACTTCATCTACAGGCTGATAAGACTTTCCGTAAAATTCCTCATCCTTGTACGTATGAATTTCAGTGTACATCTGCTTCATTTTTTCATAAATTTCTTCTTCCGTATCATCCTCTGGCGACCAATAGAGAATCTCCATCGTATTCATCTCATTCGTCGCTAAAGACCTTCTTGAATAACCGATGGACTGAGCATGCTTGAAGCCTTCCCTCTGATAAAAGCGAAGACGCTTCTCAGAATCAGTGTCCTCATAATCAACAGGCTCGACTTCCAGAATGATCGGCTTCTGTTTTGCTTTCATCTTTTCAATAAGCTTGTGGCCAAGGCCTTGACCGCGCGCTTTAGTGGAAACGTATACATAATCGATAAAAAGAAAAGAGTCAAACTCCGCATACATCAATACATGGTATTCGCCTTCATCTTTATAATAAAGATCGCTCTTTTCTTTCAGAAGAGCTTCCATATGTTCTCTGGATTTCATTTCTTCTACAGGAAAATATTCATTTAACTTCTCAAACCAGTTCATTGATCTACTCCCTTTTCGTTTAGTACCTTTATTATACCTAAATATTCATTTGTTGTTAAATCAATCAACTGTACACCATTTCTTACCTTCCCCAAACTCTCTGGAAATAATCAAAGGCAGCTGAATTTTTCAGCTGCCTCCTTTTTAGTTCATAGGTGTATAATCCACGTTTGGAGTGTAGCTGTTGATCGCATTCCAAATGAGGTATTCATCGATTCCATTTTCATTAAGCGCTTTGATTTGTGCTTCGACTTCCGCTTTTCCATATTGCTTCGTTGGACCCGAATAAAGCCAAGGAGCCTCGAAGTCTTGAATCCATGGACGGGATGTCGGGCTGTTCTCAAGCTTAGCCAGCACTTCATTCTCTACCTTCGCATACTCACTCACAAGCTTATAAGGCTCTGTATCCGGCTTCGTTATTCCGAAATAAGGTCCCCAGTGGCTTGGATAAATCATGCTCGAAATGACATCTACGTTGCTCGAGATTTTCGAGAAGTTCTGACCGATGTTTGGAGCTTCCGGAATCGTTGCTGAGTATCCGAAGATATCGACAGAAACATCCACCCCGTAGGAGTCCAGCTCGTTTTTAGCATACTCGACAAAGTCTGTTACAGCTTTCACCCGTTTTTGTACGGGATCCATCTCTACATTAGCGTATTCGCCTTGACTATAGGATAGAATGTCATCACGACTTCCAAATCCTTCAGGGAAGCGGACATAGTCGAATTGAATCTCTTCAAATCCAGCTTCTGCTGCCATTTTGGCAATCTCAAGGTTATACTCCCATACTTCCTTCATAAATGGGTTCACAAAAGCTTCTCCACGTCCATTGACCCACACTTCTCCATTTTGAGTGTATGAAAGGTCAGGGCGTTTCTCAGCAAGTAGAGAATCTTTGAATACGACAACTCTGGCAATCGGATAAATCCCTTTCGCCTCAAGTTCCTCAAGCATTTTTCTAGGATCATCTATGTAGTTCATTCCAATGTCCTCGTAAGGAGATCCTTCTTCCGGTTGGAAGCTTAAGTTCCCGTGGTCTTCCTTCACGTCAATGACCATCGCATTTAAATCCGTCGTTTCGACCAGATTCGTCAGCTCTGCCATCTTCTGTCCACCAGCTGATGGACCTGTTACATAAATCCCCCGCACTGCGTCAGGATACGTGAAATCCAGTCCAGAATCGTAAACGAATCGTGCAGCTGGATCTGGCAGCTCCAACGCTTTCAGTGCTAATTGCTTAGATGCAAGGTGCAATCCTTTCTTTGACCCTTCCCCATCCTCTGCGCTGACCGTCATGACCGGTAAAACGCTGGTAAGCAGGAGAATGCCCATGATGACTTTAATCAAAAGTTGTTTTTTCCCCATAATTCAACCTTCTCCCATAAAAAAATTGTTTCTTCCATTATATATAAGGTTACAGGTAGATAACAGTATTGCAGAAGAAATTTTTGTGAAACAAAGGATTTTGTTACCAATGACCTAGATTCACAAAAGAGAAGGTCCTTGCTAACCATGCAGCAAGGACCTTCTTCAATGGACGGTTATTGTTCAACCGCACCGTGTTCTCTTTTATATTGTTCGAATTCTTTTGTCGTACAAAGCACGAAGTGTCCAGGACGGACTTCGCGGAATTCCGGCTCTTCACTTGTGTCGTGATTATTAGGATCGTATGAGAAACGCTCACGAGAACGCTCATAGTCAGGATCCGGTAACGGGATGGCTGACAACAGTGATTGAGTGTACGGGTGAATTGGGTGGTTATATAGGTCGTCAGCCGGCGCCAACTCAACCATTTTACCAAAGTACATAACCCCGATACGGTCACTGATATATTTTACCATCGACAAGTCGTGGGCGATGAATAAATACGTCAGCCCTTTTTCTTCCTGAAGTTTTTTCAACAGGTTAACAACCTGTGCCTGGATGGAAACATCCAAAGCGGATATCGGCTCATCGGCTATGACGAAGCTTGGATCTACAGCAAGCGCTCTGGCAATCCCGATACGCTGACGTTGTCCACCACTGAATTCGTGTGGATAACGGTTCGCATGCTCTTTATTCAAGCCTACCGTTTCAAGTAGCTCTTGAACTTTCGCTTTACGTTCCTTGTCATTTTTGGCAAGGCCGTGAATATCCATTCCTTCAGCAATGATATCTTCAACCTTCATACGCGGGTTAAGAGATGCATAAGGATCCTGGAAGATCATCTGCATTTCACGGTTAAACTTTTTGAGCTCTGAGCGGTCTTTTTTACCGTGAACATTCTCTCCATTGAAAATGACTTCACCATCTGTCGCATCGTACAGACGGATGATGGTACGTCCAGTTGTAGATTTACCACAACCGGACTCTCCTACAAGACCGAACGTTTCGCCTTTATAAATATCAAAGTTTAATCCGTCGACAGCCTTCACTACGCTGTGGCGTCCTGTTTGGAAGTGCTGCTTCAAGTTTTTGATTTCGACCAGTTTTTCTTGACTCATACCTGCTCACCTTCCGAACTGCTAGAAGAAGTATTCGTCGCCATACCTTTCATACGCGCTTTCACCATTTCTGGCGGCTCAACTTTCGGAGCATTCTCATGCAGAAGCCACGTTGCGGCATAGTGAGTGTCCGATACTTTGAACATTGGCGGCTCTTCTTCTAAATCGATTTTCATAGCATATTCATTACGCGCAGCGAACGCGTCTCCCTTTGGTGGATCAAGTAGATCCGGCGGGGAGCCTGGGATCGCATAGAGATCTGCGTCATCGCTGTCCAGGGAAGGCATTGAACCTAACAGCCCCCATGTGTAAGGGTGTTTCGGGTTGTAAAAAATGTCATCCACTGTACCGATCTCTACAATTTTTCCTGCGTACATAACAGCTACTCGGTCTGCAACGTTTGCGACAACACCAAGGTCGTGTGTAATGAAGATCGTCGCAGAATCTGTTTTCTTCTGAATGTCTTTCATCAATTCAAGAATCTGTGCCTGAATCGTTACGTCAAGTGCTGTTGTCGGCTCATCGGCAATCAATAGCTTCGGATTACACGCAAGCGCAATCGCAACGACAACACGCTGTCTCATCCCACCAGAGAACTGGTGTGGGTACTGCTTCATACGGTTTTCAGGATCAGGAATCCCTACAAGCTCTAACAATTCCACAACACGTTTACGCGCTTGGGATTTGTTCATTTTCTGGTGCTTGACGAGCCCTTCCATGATCTGGTTTCCGACTTTCATCGTCGGGTTAAGAGATGTCATCGGATCCTGGAAAATCATAGCCATTTCCTTACCACGGATCTTCTGCATCTGCTTTTCGTTCATTTTGGCAATATCGCGGCCTTCAAAAAGAATTTCTCCTTCTTTGATACGCCCCGGCGGCATAGGAATTAACTGCATCAACGCTTTCGTCGTTACAGACTTTCCTGAACCGGATTCACCAACAATAGCAAGGGTCTCCCCTCTATTTACGTTAAAGTTGACCCCACGTACAGCTTTTACTTCACCGCCGTAGGTGTCAAAGGATACATGCAAGTTTTTTACGTCTAGTAATTTTTCCATCTGTACACCTACCTCCTATTCACGCATCTTCGGATCGAATGCATCTCGAAGACCGTCGGCTAAAATGTTAAAGGCAATCATAACTAGTGAAATGATGATTGCAGGGAACAATAAAATGTGCGGATAAATCTGCAGCGACATAAATCCATCATCGATCAGTGTACCTAGTGATGCAATTGGAGTCGGCAGACCTAACCCAATAAAGCTCAAGAAGGCTTCAAAGAAGATCGCACTCGGAATGGTAAACATCGTGTTAATAATGATTAACCCAAGTACGTTCGGTACAAGGTGTTTACGTAAGACCCGATTATCCTGTGCTCCCAATGTTTTCGATGCAAGAACGAATTCTTGGTTTTTAAGTTTGAGTACTTGTCCACGTATAATCCTGGCCATACTGATCCAACCGGTTATCGTTAAGGCTATCGTAATCGATAATATTCCTGGTTCGAGTATCAGGATCATCAAAATAACGACAACCAAGTTCGGAATACCGACTAGAACTTCAATGATACGCTGCATAATGTTGTCGACACGGCCGCCGTAGTAGGCAGAGATTCCGCCATAAGCAACACCGATCACCATATCAATGGCAGCTGCAAGTAAAGCAATATAAAGGGAAATACGCGTTCCCATCCATGTTCTTGTCCATAAGTCACGACCAAGGCCGTCCGTACCAAACCAGAAGTTTTCTTCTAGATTTTTCGCACCATACACATCATATACGGCTTCTACTTCTGCTTCTTGCCCATTCCCACCTTCAGTAAGAACGGTAGTGGTAATAAATTCTTCCTGGTTATTAAAACGCATCAGCGCTTTTTCCTGGGCTTCCTCGACGGTAGCTGCAGTTTGGACGGAAGTAAGTGTTCCATCCATTCCAAGCCAGCCCAGCCCTTCTACTTTAGGTGGCATTTTTGCTCTTGATAAATCTTGTCCGAATTCGTCATATTCGTTCATATACGGACCAAATATGGCCATGAAACCGATGAATAGCAGGACGAATAGGCCAATCATCGCTCCTACGTTTTTACGGAGGCGGATAAACGAGTCCTGCCAGAAGGAAAGACTCGGCCTCGATATTTTCTCACTATCTTCTCCGGCCCGGTCAACGGGCACGAACAAATCTTTTGACGGATTATGCTTGTCCATAGCTACTACTCTCCTTCTGCCAGTCTAATTCTTGGATCAATGACACCGTATAGCAGGTCAATGACCAGTATGATGAATATGAAGAGGAAGGCGATTAGTAACGTAGTACCCATGATAATAGGGAAATCATTTGTGTTAATCGCTTTAACAAACTGTTCACCAATTCCCGGTACGGCGAAAATGTTTTCGATAACGAGCGTACCCGTCATCAATCCGATTGCAAGAGGTCCAAGGACTGTAATAAGCGGAATCAAAGCGTTACGCAGTCCGTGTTTGAACACAACTCCGAATTTGTTGACACCTTTTGCTTTTGCAGTCGTAATGTAATCAGACCCCATCACTTCAAGCATCTCTGTTCTCATAAAGCGGGCGGCAATTGCAATTGGGAAGATGGCCAACGCGACTGTTGGTAGTACCGTGTACTCCCAGCCTTCCCACAAGGCAACTGGGAACCAGCCTAACTTTACTCCAACGAAATACTGAAGCATCCCCGCAAATACGAAGGATGGAATCGACTTACCGATAACGGCAATGAATGTCGAACCGTAGTCTAAGAATCCATTGTGATAAATCGCTGAGACTAATCCTAACAGCATACCAAGAATGGTTCCGATCACCATGGCTTGGATACCTAGTGTCATTGATGGTCCGATTCTTTCCATAATGATGGTTGTCACTTCACGGTTGTCGAACTGGAAGGAAATCCCTAGATCTCCCTGCGTCAAGTTCACCATGTAATTGAAATACTGAACAGGTACTGGCTCGTCCAGTCCATACTTTTCCAACACTACCTGACGTTGTTCTTCTGACAATTTATCTGCAGCACTTAGGGGAGTACCTGGTAATAACTTCATCAAGAAGAACGTAAAGGTAGCAATCAAGAACATCGTTATAATCATATATACTAACCTTTGAATAATATAACGAGTCATTTCAACACCTCCTGAATTATTGCACAATACTTATATCTTAAAGAATAGACTGAATTTTGTCTAAACTTAGATAACTTTGTCCTCAGGGAAAAAGAGAGCATACGCCAACTTTTTGGACATATACTCTCTCCCTTATTAGCTAGCTCATATGAAATTAGAAAGGAATTCTAATTATTGTTTCTCAATATAAGCGTTCTTGTAGTTGTAATCAGGACCCATTGGGTTAACAATTACACCTTTAACATATGGCTTCCAAAGTTGTGCAGATGCACGTTGGAATAGTGGAGCAAGAACTGCGTCTTCTTGGATCAACAGTTTCTCAGCCTCTAGGAATAGTTCGAAGCGCTCAACTGGCTCTTGTGCAAGCTCGTTGTTAGCACGCTCGATCATAGAATCGTACTCTTCGCTAGAGTAACCAGTCTTGTTGTTTCCGCCATCTGTAACCCACATGTTAAGGAACGTGTTCGGGTCGATGTAGTCAGGACCCCAACCAGAGTTTTGAAGCTCATAGTCCATGTTTGTGTCACGGTCTAGACGCTCTTGGAACGGTACAGATTGAACATTTACAGTAAGACCTTCAAGTTGCTCAAGCTGGTCTTTGATGTAAGCATCCATCTTCTTAGACGTTTCAGTGTCTCCGCCTAGGTAGTTAAGTTCTGCTGTTTCAATTCCAAGCTCTTCTTTAGCCGTAGTCCAAAGCTCTTGAGCTTCTTCTACGTTCAATTCAACAAGGTCTCCGTTGATTTCACGGAAGTCTTCACCAGTCTCTGGGTGGAAGACAAAGTTAGCTGGAATGTCGCCAACTCCTGGCACAGATCCGTTATTTAAGATTACATCAGTCATGCTCTGACGGTCAATAACTCTTTGGATCGCTTTACGTGCATTTACGTTTCCAAGGATTTCGCTTCCTTCTTGGTTCATCTTGATGTAGAACAATACTGGCTCTTCTTCAATACGGAAATCTTCAGAAGAACGGTACTGGTCTACGAATTCTGCTGAAAGACCTGCACGGTCAACTTCATCAGTTTCATAAAGGTTTACACCAGTTGCTGTATCTTTAACAACTTTTACATTGATCTCTTCAAGTTGAACGTTCTCAGCATCCCAGTAATCTTCGTTTTTAGAAAGCGTCCAGCCTTCACCTTGGTTCCACTCTGTCATAACGAAAGGACCGTTAGAAAGTAGGGATTCAGCTTCAAGTGCATACTGATCGCCCTGCTCTTCTACAAACCCTTGGTGCAACGGTAGGAATGTACCGAAAGTAGTAAGGGACTCAAAGTATGGAACCGGCTTAGCAAGTTGTACTTCAAGTGTATAGTCATCCACTGCAGTTACACCCAGCTCTTCAACCGGTACGTCTCCAGCAGATACTTCAGTAGCGTTAGCAATAACGCCGTTCATCATATATGGACCGTACTCAGAACCCGTATCAGGGTTTACAGCACGCTGCCAAGCGTAAACGAAATCGTTAGCTGTTACAGGGTCACCGTTTGACCAAACAGCATCTTCACGAAGGTTGAATGTCCAAGTAAGGCCGTCTTCACTTACTGTGTGGTCCATTGCAATACCTGGTTGTGGTTCAGCGTTCTCTCCAAGACGATAAAGTCCGTCCATTGTAGAACCTAACCATTGGAACGCTACAGCGTCCGTTGCAAGAGATACATCCATAGTTGGAATCTCTGCACTTTCCATAATGTTAAGTACTTGTTCGCTATCTCCAGAAGTTTCTCCTTCTGTAGATTCGCCTTCAGATCCTTCTGCAGACTCTTCTGTTTCTGTTCCTTCTCCGCCTTCACCTTCTGTAGTGTCTCCACCGCCAGAACATGCAGCTAGGAACATGCTAAGTACTAGTGCGAGTACTAGCAATAACCAATTTGTCTTTTTCATGTTGAAAATGACCTCCCCTAAAAATTTCTGAAAATTTGGTGTGGTGTTTTGTCCACATATCGAATTATACAAGTTTTCTAACTATTTTGCATTACTTTTTTTAAACGAAAAATTGACGAAGCCCATTATTATTACGTTTCCGTGACACAAAACGTGACTTTTTACCTAGTTTATTTTACAATGTTGTTGTCCATTTTTAACTAAATATAAGCTGCTTTGCATAAAAAATGAAGCTGTTTTTTCAATAATTCTTATTTATCGCGGTTATACGTTAAAGCGATTGAATAAATCATACATTATTCTTTCTAAGCTGAATTTTCTGTTATTAATATCGTTTACAATTCCTACAAGTTGAAAGGCATGGTATAATAGATGTTAGATTTTTTGGAAAGGATGTGGATCACTTGAGTATAATGAGAAACAAATGGACGATCCTCTTGATCAATGTATTGATCGTCACATTACTCTTCACAGTCATCGCACCTGTTTATGACTTGTTCCATTATATCAATTCCCTGTTTTATATTGCTTACTTCTATCTATTTGTAGGGGTTCTATTGTGGGTGGTTCGCGGAGGGTTCTTCGACGCCATCACTTATAGCTTCCGCCGATTTACGAACCGTGTTTCTAAACAGAAGGATTATATGGATGACTGGAAGACGAAACCCCTTCCTTCTCAAACCATTGAGTCCCGATGGATGCGTTTCTTCATGTTCAACGGTGGAATGTTAATGCTCGGTTTACTCGGTTTACTCGCTCTTTATTATAATGTATAGGAAGTTGCGTTTCTGGACCGATTTCGGTATAATTTCAAAATACGAATAATAAAGGCGGAGATGAAGAGGAAGTACTTTTATCGATTTTTCTTACCAGAGAGGCTGTGGTTGGTGTGAACAGCTAAGAACGATAAGGGGAAATGGGACTTCTGAGCTTCTTTATATAAAGACGTAGATCGGCGTTAACGATATTGAGCTGACTTTCGTAATTGAAAGTAATTAGGGTGGCACCGCGAATCATTCGTCCCTTCCATTTTGGAGGAGGCGGATGATTTTTTTGTCTGCAAATTTAGAACCGGGCACTGCGACTCCAGATAGGATGTGCCACAACTGAACGCAGTGTCTGAAACTACTTATGAGGTGATGAAGATGAAAACAATCTTTTCAGGAATTCAACCAAGCGGTACATTAACGCTTGGAAACTACTTAGGTGCCATGAAGCACTTTGTTGATATGCAGGATGAATACAATTGTTACTTCTGCATCGTCAACGAACACGCGATTACCGTACCACAAGAACGTTTGAAGCTTAGAGAAAATACGAAGTCGCTTGCAGCCTTATACTTAGCTGCCGGAATTGATCCGGCTAAGTCGACGTTATTCATTCAATCGGAAGTTCTTGCACACACTCAGCTAGGCTGGATGTTACAGTGCGTAAGTTATATCGGAGAGCTGGAGCGAATGACCCAATTCAAAGATAAATCCAGCGGCGGAAAAGAAGGCGTCTCATCAGGTCTTCTGACATACCCTCCTTTAATGGCTGCTGATATCCTTCTATATAAGACGGATATTGTACCTGTTGGTGAGGATCAAAAACAACATCTAGAGCTGACACGAAACCTGGCCCAGCGATTCAATAACAAGTTCAATGATATCTTCACTGTTCCAGAAGTCCGTATTCCAAAAGTCGGTGCGCGTATTATGTCTTTACAGGAACCGACTAAAAAGATGAGTAAATCTGATGAGAACCAAAAAGCATACATTTCCATGCTGGATGACGAGAAGAAAATCGTGAAGAAAATCAAGAGTGCTGTAACGGACTCTGAAGGAATCGTGAAGTATGATAAAGAGAACAAGCCAGGCGTCTCCAACCTGCTTACGATTTTCTCCATTTGTTCCAACCGTTCGATCGAAGATATTGAGAACGAGTTCAAGGATAAGGGGTACGGTGAGTTCAAACAGGCTGTAGCTGAATCCGTTGTATCTGTTCTGAAACCGATACAGGAACGTTACCATGAGTTGATTCAGTCTGAAGAACTTGATGATGTATTAGATGAAGGAGCCGATAAAGCCTCCTTTGAAGCTCAAAAAATGCTCAGAAAAGCAAAAAAAGCGATGGGCCTTGATCGAGCGAAGAAGAAAAAGTAACTTCTCCGCTTCTGCAGATCGCAAACAAAAAGCCAGAATTGAGATTCAGATCTCAATTCTGGCTTTTCATATGCTGGGTCACTTTCTCATGCTCCCCCTGCCAAATCGTCTCAAAGAATGGCTGCCCTTTTACCATCTTACCGCATAGTTCTTCATGCAGCTTCGACCAACTATGGCACGTTTCTTCATATAAACGGTTCCAAGCTTCCTCTGTCGTCAGATCCTTGATGGATGGATAGTGGACAGGATCCCATTCTGTCAGCCAATACCGAATTTCTTCCGGATGATCGGAATGCTTCAGTTGATCGAGCGCCATCATTAATAGCTGTTTCAATTGACGTTCTCTCCTAGTCAGGCCTGACATTTTCTCTGGGTCAAGCGACAAGATGTGGTGTTCTTTCTGAATACTTTCTTCTATTATATAGTTTGCAGCTCTTTTTCCTTGAACCATCTCCAGTGCCAGTCGTTCCTGACGTGGAATGAGGCGGCTCTTTTTAACCGGAGATGTATAACCAAGTGTGTCAAAAACCAATACGTCCGTGCCATTCGTGATCACAGCTGCATATTCAATGGTGTGTCGTTCCTGATTTTTCTTCATGTACGTTTTCCGCTGAATGTCTTGTAGTAAAGCAATCGGCAGATCCTGCAGGTCATTTTCGATATGATTGAATAGCCCCTCCTGTACCTTCAGTAAAGGAATCTGATCAATCAATTCAATCCCATCTTCTTTTCTCCATTCATGAAAGCGACAAACGTTGTACCCATTCTCTTCTCCTTCAAACCAGTTCACCCATAGATCATGCATATATAGCATAACAAACCCTCACTTTCATTCAGTGATCTCTTTAGGTTACAGTATGACCAAAGCTGGCTTTTTTATTCTTTGCATCCATTATTTACTACACTATTCTTTCATAAGAATAAGTGCTAATGTGATCAGCATGACACCAAACGGAAACAAATAGCACTCAACCCTTGTCCTCAATAGAAAAATGAATTCCAACCAACTGAGTCCTGCTGGGACGAGGTTGAGATACGTGATCGTCACCGTACCTCCCGCTACAGCAAAACCAAAACCCATTAAAAAAATCAACCAATACCACATGCCCATCCCCTCCGGCCTGTCCTCCTTTTTCTATCTTATGACCTGATCTTTCCTATCATGCGTACGGAAACACCTTCTTGCCCCCTTTACTAAAATGGATAGAAAAGGTACATTTATTAACAGGTATGCTATCTATGAAAGGATGATCCCGTTGTCTAAATCTCGTTCGCTGCGCAACAAGCGTAGGCGCAGACGAAAAAGAAAAGTAAGAATCGCATTTTTCATGTGCTTTCTTATTGTGGTTTTTGGTTACAGCAGCTATGAGTACTTAGCTGGAAAGAACCAAGCTAGTAGTAAATCGCCTGGTGTGGCTCAGGCAGAAGAAGCCCCATCAATCGAAGAGGAAAAAGAACAATATAAAGAAGACTTCCAAGGCGTTGATAACTTGGATGACAAAATCAATGTGCTTCTACTCGGGTCGGACCAACGTGGAGATGAGCGTGCTCGCACCGATACTATCATGATCGCTCAATATGACCCGAATAACCAGAAAGTAAAGCTTGCTTCTATCATGAGAGATACTTATACCGACATACCGGGATATGGTTATAACAAAATTAATGCCGCCTTCTATTTCGGCGGACCTGAGCTTCTTAGGCAGACGATCTCAGAGAATTTCGGAGTGGAAATCGAATATTATTCGATTGTAGATTTTGAAGGCTTTACAGCAACAGTGGATACGATTGCTCCTAAGGGAATTGAAGTCGATGTCGAGAAAGATATGAACTACCAGGATGGCGCTGGAACCATTGACATCGACTTGGATGAAGGAGCTCAAATGCTGGATGGTGAAGAATTGCTAGGCTATGCCAGGTTCAGGCATGATGCTGAGGGAGACTTCGGACGTGTAGAGAGACAACAGAAAGTCATTAAGCTTATGAAAGACGAGCTTCTCTCTTTCAATGGCGTTCTCAAGGCACCACGCTTAGTCGGAACGGTTCAACCTTATCTTGATACCAATCTTGGTACAGGCAAAGTTCTTCAGATCGGGAAAGACCTCATTCTGAACCCTGTCGAAACAATCGACACGATGAGAATACCTACATCGGATAATGTTTGGAACGAAAGAAAAGACTACCCGATCGGGCTCGTTCTGAATCATGACGAATCCAAAACGAAGGAAGAATTACAAGCCTTTTTTGAAGACGAAAAAGAAGATGAAGAATAAACGTTTACCCGCTGACGACCTCAGCGGGTTTCTTAATTAACCATGAAAAAAGAACGAGCTCGTTCATAACGAAAGAGCTCGTTCTTTTCTACTTATTGTTCATATTTTTGGAAGATCAAAGTGGCGTTATGACCGCCGAAGCCTAATGAGTTACTCATGACTGTATTTACTTCCTGCTTGCGTGCTTCATTCGGTACATAGTCAAGGTCACACTCTGGATCAGGTGTTTCATAATTAATCGTCGGAGGTAGAATCCCTTCATTGATCGCTTTCAATGAAATGACTGCTTCCACTGCACCAGCTGCACCCAGTAGGTGTCCCGTCATGGATTTAGTTGAAGAGATTGCCAGTTTGGAGGCATGATCTTCAAATACAGACTTAGCTGCATGCGTTTCGAACTTATCGTTAAGCTCTGTAGATGTACCGTGTGCATTCAAGTAATCCACGGCAGAAGGTTCAATCCCTGCATCTTCAAGAGCTTGTCTCATCGCACGCTGCGCTCCGTCTCCTTCCGGGGCAGGAGATGTGATATGATACGCATCGCCTGTTGAACCATATCCTGTCAGTTCCCCATAAATCTTAGCCCCTCGCTTCTTAGCCGATTCAAGCGTCTCAAGAATAAGGATTCCAGCACCCTCTCCCATGACAAAGCCGTCACGGTTCTTATCAAACGGACGACTCGCTGTGTTCGGGTCCTCATTCAAGGAAAGAGCACGAGCAGAAGCGAAGCCGGCAAAGGACATCTTGTTCATAGGCGCTTCTGTTCCACCTGTGATCATAATGTCAGCGTCTCCTCGCTGGATGACTTTGAAAGCATCACCGATCGAGTTCGCTCCTGATGCACACGCCGTAACCGTACAAGAGTTGATTCCCTTCGCACCCAGAGCAATCGACACCTGTCCCGCTGCCATGTCCGGAATCATCATCGGAATGAAGAAAGGACTGACGCGGCGGTACCCTTTTTGCTGGAACGTTTCGAATTGGCTTTCGTACGTTCCCATTCCGCCGATACCTGAACCGATCCATACGCCGGTTCTTGCCGCATTCTCTTCATTAATTTCAAGACCAGCATCCTCTACAGCCATGTGTGAGGCAACCATTGCATATTGGACAAACGGGTCCATACGTCTTACTTCTTTACGATCAATATATTTTGATGGGTCGAAGTCTTTCAGCTCAGCTGCTACGCTGACAGGATAATCATCTTTGTTGACCTTCGTGATTTCTCCAACACCAGACTTTCCACCTTTAATGCTTTCCCACATTTCCTCAACCGAATTACCAACAGGGGTTACAGCACCCATGCCCGTAATGACTACTCGGCGTTTATCCATAAATCATTCCTCCTTATTACTTTCCCCATCGGAGGGCAACGGCTCCCCAAGTAAGTCCGCCACCAAATCCAACGAGTACGACTAAGTCATTTTCTTTTATTTTACCTGCCTTTACGTCTTCAGACAATGCAATCGGGATTGATGCAGATGACGTATTTCCATAACGCTTCACTTGTGTAGACATTTTCTCTTCTGGAATACCCAGACGCTGTCTGGCCGCTTCCATGATTCGAATGTTGGCTTGGTGAGGCACAAGGTAATCGACATCCTGCTCACTCAACCCGATTTTCTTCACGACGTTCACGGAAGATTCAGGCATCTGCCTTACAGCAAACTTGAAGACTTCCCGTCCATTCATGAAGAGTGTATCGTTAGGGTTCTGATATAGGTTCGGTCCACCGCTTCCGTCTGCACCCAGTTCTGATGACAGGATACCTTTTCCTTCACTTACTGGTCCGATGACGGCCGCTCCGGCTCCATCTCCGAACAACACGCACGTATTGCGGTCGTTCCAGTCTGTGATTTTAGACAGCTTTTCTACACCTACGACAAGTATGTTCTTGTAGGACTCATTCTGGATATACTGCTGAGCTGTAATCACGCCATACATGAAACCAGCACAAGCTGCACTAAGGTCCATCGCTGCTACTTTGCGTGCTCCGAGACGATGCTGAAGCATCGTTGCTACAGATGGGAACGGTTTATCTGGTGTGACAGTCGCTACTAAGATCATATCAATCTCATCCGCTGTCATATCCGCATCATTCAGAGCATTTACCGCTGCTTCATATGCCATGTCAGACGTATCCATATCATCTGACGCGATTTTCCGCTCTTCGATTCCCGTTCTCGTCCGAATCCACTCGTCACTCGTGTCGACCATTCTCTCTAAATCGTGGTTTGTCAGCACTTTTTCGGGAGCATAGTGACCTATGCCTAAGAATCCTGCGTTCATATATTCATCCCCTTAAGGTAAGATCTTAATCTTATATCAATTCTTATGACTTGGTACTAATTTTAATTCATATCTTTTTTTTCTGCAAGTCAGGCGGGCTCCCATGCCCACAAAAAGGCTTGAATTACTTCATAGAGTACTATTGAGGAGGTGTTGAAGATGGCGGATAAAAAGATGTCACCCTTCGATCAGTTTTGGAACCGGCGACCTGCACAGGAAGATGGTTCACAAAAAGAAGAAAAGAAAGAGGAAGCAACGGATTCAGAAGATACAAGTGGTTCTCCCTCCCTCTCATGGCCGGATTTAATGCAGGAAATGTCGAAAACATGGAAATCAGTATCCCCGATTGTAAAGCCGATGATTGATAAGTTTAAGAAATGAATAGCTAGAAACAGAACCGGGACTGCTTTTGGCTCACGTGTCCCCGTTCTGTGCACCCAGAAATTAAAATAACTCTGAAGCCATTGGCTTCAGAGTTATTGTTCGTTCGGTAATTGACCCGATTCTATATATTGTTCTACAGAACGCTCCATTTCCTTCACAAATGCTTCCGGTACCTCTGGACTGTATCCGCCCATGGAAATCGCTCCGTCTTTAAAGTCGAAATAAATAGGTTCATCCCCTAATTCATCGTTCATCAACCGCTCCATGGCTAGTTTATAAACAACGTCTACGTGTTGAACAGTACTTGTCAGGACGGTGTTCTCAGCCACGGATGAATGATCGGATAGATAGCCGATCACATGATTTTGATCCTCTTGAATGGTATGAATCAGCGGAACGTTGAATAAATCACCCGTTGGATAATAAACATCCGTACCCTCTGTCTTCATCTTCTTATAGATCTCCTGTGCTTCTTCTACTCCGGCCCAGTCATTGGTGAAAGAGATTTGCACTTCAGCCTCAGGATTCTGGTACATAACCCCTTCGTAAAACCCCTCTACTTCAGGCTGCCATTCGTAGACGGCGATTAGGCCGATCTTGTTCGTTTCTGTCATTTCTCCAGCCACCATGCCACCGAAAAAGCCCATAGCATGTGCGCTGAAATTAAGACTTGTTACGTTGTCAGCTGTAAACTGTCCGTTGAAATAGATGAATTCGACATCCGGATAGTTTGTATGCAGCTGCCTGAAATGCTTACCATATAAATTACTGTGACCGATGATGACATTGACACCCTTGTTCACGAGCTCTTCAACAGCCTCAGCCGATTGTCGATAAGTTTGAATACCTTCTTTATAAAAAGTGTCTACTCCGAATTCTTCTTGAATGGCCTGCATACCCTTATATCCTTTTTGTCCCCATGCTTGATCGCTGATCGTGCTTTCGACAAGCATGCCGACTTTCAGATCTTTACCGCTACTGGATAATGGACTGCAAGCGGGTAGTACGAGAAATACAGACAAAAGGACTAGTGTTAGTTTTTTCACAATCAGCACTCCTAAGAAAAACCTCTCTAATATCCTCTTTTATTCTACATGTTTTTCTTAGGAAAAGTAAACGTCTTTTGGTCAGATTCCCTTGAAATCAAACGAATTTTCTGACTGTATCGTCTTCCATACTTCGTGAACATTTCTCCTCAGCTGCCCCTCATTCTCCATATCGAGAGCAGGTGGCAGATGCTTGCTGACAACCTGTGGAAAAGCTTTTTTCACGTAATCACCGATATAGACGGCTTCCCTTTCTCTCACCCACTCGTACAATTCGTCTTCATTAGAAATCTCGTGATCCGGTAGATCCATCCATTCTCCGTACACAATAGGTAGGGTCAAATGGGCTAGAAGAGCTCCACTTTGTTCAATGAATAACTCATTCTGTTCGTACACAATCGAAATTTCGTCATCCTCTATATGGATGTGCTGTTCTTTATCCTCTTGATTATAAAAGTGTTGAAAATTACTGTTTCTGCCGACAAACATATACAATTGTTCGGAGCGCTCAGACGTTAATGAGTCTATTCCAATGACACTCACGCCTTCTTGAAGAAGGTTTGCTGTTAAATGATATCCGATCCAATGAAAACTAGGGTTCACGGTAATGATCATTTTTCTTCCCCCTTCACGTTCTAGTATAGTTTATTCGCTGAAAAGGAGATTGATGAATCCTGAAGCGATTTCATATTTCTTTTTATCCACCGTTCTGGTAATATGGAAACAGAACGTGCAAAAATGAGGTGAGTAACGATGCGCTATATTTGGACAATCATTTGGGCCTTTTTGTTGAGCTTCATGGCGGCCTACGTCATCAGTAACATGGCTGGAGGAAGCTTCGCGTTTTCACAAGTGATCGTGACAACGATTCTGTTTACTCTTGCTGCCATTATTCTTGGTGAAGGCGTTATTTCAGAAGAAGCCTGACAAAAGGACGACAAACGTTGCTATCGTGGATGGCAGCGTTTTTTTCTTGTTGTACATAATGAATAACTTGTCTGATTGCACATAAAAATCAACTAGCGGTATAGTAGAGAAATGGAAATGTGTAGGATCAAGGGGGAGCATAATTTATGCAGGAGTTTATTGAATTACTCAAATACTTATTTTTAGGAATATTCCAAGGGTTTACCGAGCCTATCCCGGTTTCTTCAAGTGGACACCTCGTCATCGTTCAACAGTTGTTGGACTTTGAATTAGAAGGGTTGAACTTTGAAATCCTTGTAAACTTCGGTTCGCTGGTCGCTGTGTTGATGATTTATTGGAATGACCTGATGCGGCTTGCTAAGAACGGAATCAGCTATATTTTCACAAAAGATGACGCTCAGAAAGATGACTTTGATTTTATTTTATACCTGTTCATTGGTACTGTTCCTGCGGGTGTACTCGGAATTTTACTTGGGGACATCATTGAAAATGAACTAAGTGGTGTACAAACAGTAGGAATTACGTTAATCATTACGGGTGTCGCATTATGGATCATCCGTAATATTAGAGGAAGTAAAAATGATGGTCAATTGACGTGGAAGGATGCCCTGATCGTCGGACTGGCTCAGGCTGTCGCTCTCATCCCGGGAATCAGCCGCTCTGGTGCGACGATTGTCGCCGCGATGCTTCTTGGCATGAAACAGGAAACAGCACTCCGGTTCTCGTTCCTGTTGTTCATTCCTGTCAGCCTGGGGACGATGCTGTTATCGATCGATGAACTGCTAAACGATAATTTGGCAGAGCAGTGGGTTGGGTACGCGATTGCCTTTATCGCTTCTATTCTCGCTTCCTACGTATCGTTGAAATGGTTTATGAATATTATGGCGCGTGGAAACTTGAAGTACTTCGCGTTCTACTGTTTCATCGTCGGGGGACTAGTCATTCTGTTCCTTTAAATCATAAGAAAAAAAGTCAGCCGCATTGTGCGGCTGACTTTTTTTGTGACGTATGTTTCACCCGCCACTTACAGGTGGAATGAACGCGATAACGTCATGGTCCTGGATTTGATAGTCGTTGACAGCAAACTCCTCATTGACGGCGACCATCGCTTCCTTCACCTTATGTAGCTGATACGTATCCCCGATATACCCTTTCAATTCTTCAATGGTCTGCCCCTCTGCCTGCAGCTCCAATTGTTCCGCGCCCATCTGCTCCTGCAGTTCTGCAAAAAATAATAATCGGTTCACTGGACTTCCTCCTTACTTGGCACACCAGGGTGTTTTTCCTTTTGATCACCGATCCACTTTTCTCCGTCATGCCAGTGTTCTTTTTTCCAAATCGGTACGATCTCTTTCATCCGCTCGATGGCATAGCGGCTCGCTTCGTAAGAATCTGCTCTGTGTGGTGTAGACACGGCTATGACAACAGCAATGTCTGATATCTCTAGCCTCCCCGTCCGGTGGGCAATGGCTGTTCGGGCATCCGGCCATTGCTGTTCGATTTCATGACCGATTTCTTCCATCTTCTTTACAGCCATGCTTTCATATGCTTGATATTCCAGAAACAGCGTCTGCTTACCTTCTGTAAACTCCCTGACCGTGCCGATAAACGTGTTGATCGCTCCAGCCTCAGGACGTATGACAAGATCGATGACGTCCCGTGGGTTTAATGGATTTTCTGTTATCCAGTAGTCGCTCATAACGTTCCCCCTCCTTTTATCAGATCATATAAGATAGGTAACTGCTCCTCCCACTCTCCTATGGTGTACACGGGGAGAGTGAGATTTCCCGTTAAGGAAACATCCCAAGTGATGACGAAACGAATGTTTTCTTTTTTTAAAAGTTCGAGGTCCTGCTCCTTCTTTACGATGACAGCTTTAGGGTAGTCCTCTTCCTTGTAACCCTCTACGACAATCAAGTCCGGTTCGAAAGCTTGATACAGCTCCACTATACGAGGTAAAGAGAAATCCGTACTGTCCAGCTCTAATTGCAATCCCCCGGCGCTTCTTACACCTGTCAGAAAGGACCCCGATTTCTTCAGCCTGGCACTGTCTGTTTCATCGTGCATCGCCTGCAGTGGTTCCGGATGTCCGTGGTGCTTAATGACAGCCACACGTTCTCCCTTTCCTGCTCCGTAGGCAATAAGCTTTGATAACAGTGTTGTTTTGCCGCTGTTTTTATATCCTACAATTTGAAAGACAGGTGAGCCTTTCATCCTTTCCACTTCCCTCTTTTTATTATGTAAAAACCCCTGCCGCATGGTTCGGCAGGGGTCCTCTCAATCAATCTGGAATGCCAAGAGCGATTTTCGCATAACGACTCATGCGATCTTTCGTCCATGGTGGATTCCATACAATATTTACTTGAACTTCTTTAACTTCAGGCAAATCTGCAAGACATCGCTTCACATCTTGTTCGATGTGGCCGGCTAACGGGCAGCCCATAGCTGTCAACGTCATCGTTACGATTGTCTTCCCGTCATCTTCTATATCTACACCGTAGACTAAACCGAGGTTGACAATATCGATACCAAGCTCGGGGTCAATGACATTTTCAAGGGCGCCCATTGCATTTTCTTCAAGAGCAGTTGTACTCACATTAGTTCCCCCTTCATAATTCTTCACTTCCTATTATAAACAAAAATGAGCATAGAATAAACTATTGGAGCCTTATAAGACTAATTCCAGCCAATTCACCATCTCAAGAACAGCAAAACGACTCACTTTGTGATCCCGCCCTACCTCTCTCAAAAAGCGGATGTTCTCAGGGTTCTTATAATCTCCGATGACTTCATTGTAAAAATCATAAGAATGCTCGAACGGAACGACCGGGTCTGCATCACCGTGCCAGAAGAAGATCGGTCTGCTGTAAAGCTTCTCTTTCTGCTTCGATAAGTCAATTTCTTCCAAAGAAGCCAGAAGAGATTCCAGCTCTTCGTCACTCACTGGCATTTCCATACCGGCTTCTTCGATTCCATTAAGCAGCCGCTTCGCAAATTCTACGGGCTTCGGTGAACCCATCATGACAGTCGATGCTTGGATCCATGGATACATCGTTAGAGCGGCACAAGTCGTAATTCCACCCATGGACGTGCCTCCGACCCCAATCCTGCGGTCCTGAATAAGACTTGCACGGTCTAATTCATCCTTAATATCTTGAAGATCTTTTAAATTTTGATACACGATGTCCCAAAACTTCAGGTTCAGTTCATCTTTCGTGAGATCTTCCTCCCGCTCCCCGTGATAAGCACTATCTGGGAGAATGACACGATAGCCCTTTTGAGCCAACAGGTAGCTCTGGGCTAAATTATGTTCTTTCGCAGAAGTAAAGCCGTGGAAATAAATAAAAACAGGCAGCGGTTCTTCCTGTTTGGATTGATCTACCACAGTAAGTACAGGTACATTTTTAAATGTTTGTCTTTGTATGCCTATCATTCGCCTAAACCCTTTCTCATGAATCTTTACGTCAAATTTAAACCATGCTAATTTTTAACTGTTATGTTCATATCGTAACACTGCCCTATCCAAATGGGAAGTATTACGTTGTAAAGAAGGGATTTCTTTACATACTGGTTAAAAAGCCGCTAAACTATACATATAGAGAGGTGAACGAAGATGAAAGAACGACACTTGATTGCATTAGATTTAGATGGAACATTATTGACAGATGAAAAAGTCATCAGCCCTAAAACGAAAGAAACGGTGCTTCGTGCCATGGATGAAGGACATATCGTAGTGATTGCCACAGGACGTCCACACAGAGCGAGCATCAACTATTACCACGAGCTAGGTTTACAAACGCCGATGGTCAACTTTAACGGTGCTTTAATTCACCATCCCACTGACCACAAATGGGACGCGCTCCACTCTCCTATGTCGGTACGAACCGCTCATCAGATTATTGAAGCCTGTCAGAACCTAGGTGTGCGAAACATTTTGGCAGAGGTGAAAGATGAGGTCTATTTGGATCAATACGATGAGGAAATCATGAGCATTTTCCAAACGAAAAACGATCCGATTCATGTTGGGCAGTTACAGGCAAACTTGAAATCGGACCCTACTTCGATTTTAATCCATCCGGAAGAAAGCAAAATCAGCCTCCTCCGTTCTCAATTGGATGAGCATGCAGAATTAATCGATCACCGAAAATGGGGCGCACCCTATCACGTCATAGAAATTGTAAAATCCGGCCTGAGTAAAGCTGTAGGCCTTGAGAAGATTTCACGTTACTTCGACATCCCCGAAAATCGCATTATTGCGTTCGGTGATGAAGACAACGATTTGGAGATGCTCGATTATGCCGGCGTAGGCGTAGCGATGGGAAATGCCATTAATGAACTGAAAGATGTCGCGA
The DNA here is from genome assembly GCF_020171725.1 of Halobacillus litoralis. GTDB lineage: Bacteria > Bacillota > Bacilli > Bacillales > Halobacillaceae > Halobacillus > Halobacillus litoralis_F. The sequence goes on from NZ_JAIVAJ010000001.1 coordinate 603,746, forward strand.
ATCATATCACATTAACGAATGAAGAAGATGGAATCGGTGAATTTCTCAGCGACTACCTGAACTTGAATAAGAAAGCCATGTAACAAAAATTTCCTCGTTTATGGCAGCGGAGAACAACCATACTAAGCTTGGACGCGAAAGAAGCGTTCAAGCTTTTTTTATGACAGGAGGGACTTGTCATGGGAAAGGAAACAAAAGATCGCAAAGTAAAAAGCAGGACTGAGGTCCAACCTTTCGACGAAAGCAAGATGGAGCCAAAAAGGCTTACAGACGCAGCTCGTAAGGAAATGGAAGCAGACCAGCATACGGTAGGAGGGTTTTAACGATGGCGAACAATCTATTTGAAAACGCTCGTGATGCGGTAACCCGCTTCACTCAAAACCGTGGTGGCGGTCGTCAAGCGAACGAACAAGACATGCAGGCGGCTAAACAAGCGATTCAATCTGCCTATAGCCAATGTTCTCAAGAAGAGAAACAACAGCTACAGCAATTGGAACAGCAGCTTGAACAACACCACCAAAGCTTGCGATAAGGATGTACAAACATTCTTAAATGAAAGGCCCCTTCTCTGTAGAAGGGGTCTTTTTTCATTGTTTTTTTCTTTTTTTCATTGACAAAGTTGTATTAAATGATTAGATTAGCGGGTAGTGTATAGTAACCCCTAAAGTTTTTCTGAAAATTTGGTACAGAACAACTCCCGGTGACTAGTGCCCACCGGGAGTTGTTCTGTCTTTATGTAATTTCTTTCAAACTGTGGACGTGGATCATGTTTTCATGTGAAGTTGATTCGGAATGGGGTTGAACGAAAATGGCTTTCATGCCGAGTACCAATGCCGGTGCAATTTCATTCATGAAGTTATCCCCTATTGAGACGCTCTCCTCAGGCAGCAGCTCATATTTCTTCAGCAAACCCTCGAATTGATCGATCACATTCATCGGTTTCTGAGCCGATGTGATGATCTCATGAAAAACGCCTTCCAAGTTCAATTGTTCGAGAATGACAGCGACATCCTCCTCCTCACTATTTGTCACAAGCAGCAGCGCCTTATCTTTTCTCCAAGCTTCGAGAGCCTTACGCAATCCGGGTGTCTGTGTCATAGTGAATTGATCAGAAGCCATGAACTCCTTCGTTTGTCGATAACACTCGAACGCTTCTTCAAGTTTTATGCCATAGTGTCTTGCAATCGAAGAAGGAATCCACCACCCATCCCCAATCGCAACCTTTCTTTCAAAGTCGTAATCGACCCTCGCATTATAGTTATTCTCAACCTCTTCCCCTGTCCAGTCCTGTACGTTTTCTACTTCATTAGTGAATGGATTGACGGTCAGGATGAGATCATACTCTGCATCATATACCTTCCCGATCTGTAAAGGGTGCTCCCCATTCAATATGCTGGCGTAATCCTTCTCGAATAACGAACGATTGGATTCATCCAGTCCCTCTTTTAACCGGTCTGCGTAATACCGAAAGTGATCCGTATCCTCATATAACGTTCCGTCCAAATCAAACAATAGACACCTCGCCTCATCAATCACTCATATCCCTCCTCATTCTTTTATTATTATTGTAAACCAATTTTAACTCCACATCCGAATATTGTAAGCATTTGTAAATGTTCGGTAAATCTACTTGTTTTATCTGATAGATTCACTATCATTGGAATTGCTTTACAAAACAATTGAATGGAAATGGGGTTAAGAAAGTGAAAAAATTATGGATCGTTGCATGCTTCACAGTGCTTGCATTCGTTCTTGCCGCCTGTGGCTCTTCAGAGGGTGAAGCACAGACTGGTGATGAATCGCCTGAAAAAATCATTATGGGATTCGTTCCATCCCAAGACTCTGACAAAATCGCAGATACGGTTCAGCCGTTAGCCGACGAACTATCTGAAAAGCTCGGCATTCCTGTTGAAGGAAAAGTGATGAACAGCTACTCTGCTGTCGTAGAAGGAATGGGTAGTGGACAAATACATATCGGATTCCTCCCAGCCTTCGCCTATGTTCTGGCAGAAGAAAAATATGATATCCAGGTTTCCTTGAAGTCAGAGCGTTATGGCAGTGACCAATACCGCGCTCAGTACGTCGTCATGAAAGATTCCGGCATTGAATCCCTCGAAGACCTTGAAGGAAAAACGTGGGCAATTCCTGATGTAACGTCTACATCTGGATTCCTTTTCCCCGCTAATGAGTTGATGACGAAGTTTGGTGTTCAAGATGTGCAGCAGGATTTCTTCTCCCAAACGATTTCAGCCGGTGGTCATGATAATGCCATCGTCGCTCTTCTAGATGGCAATGCTGATGTTGCGACGACTTTCGAAGATGCACGTGGTGATTTGGAAGAAGAGTACCCGAACGTCATGGAAGATACGAAGATCCTCGGCTATACGAACTGGATCCCGAACGATACCATCTCTGTCATTCCATCTCTTAATGATGATAGGAAAGCTGAAATTAAAGAAGCCTTCCTATCCTTCAACGAAGATGAGGACATGATCCAAGTCATGAATGATGTGTACAGCTGGGATGCGATTGTTGATGCATCACCGGAAGACTATCAAATCGTACGCGACACATACGAGAAGTTCAAAGACTCCATTAACATTGATGACATGTAAAACGAACACATACAAGTAGACACGTGATTATCCCCTAAATAATCATAAATACGTTTTAAAAAAGGGAGATCTCATGTCTCCCTTTTTTCTTATATTTGAACAAGAAGGAGCACACAGGCATGATTGAATGCAATGATTTATCGCTGGTCTATCCAGATGGGACACAAGGATTAAAAAATGTGAACGTACAAATCAATAAAGGCGAATTCGTCGTCATTGTCGGGTTGTCAGGCGCAGGAAAGTCCACATTGATTCGAAGCATGAACAGACTCGTCCAGCCTACTTCGGGAGGACTTTACATCGATGGCGAAAATGCTTTAGCTCATAATGCCAGCCAGCTGCGTAAATTGCGCACGAAAGTCGGTATGATTTTCCAACACCACAACCTGGTCAAGAGGCACACGGTCATGAAAAACGTAATCGCAGGCAGGCTCGGCCATACAAGCACATGGAAAAGTGTGTTGAATATCTACCCGAACAAAGACCGTGCCCTTGCCTACGAAAACTTGAAGCGAGTCTCTATTGAGGAGAAAGTACATACGAGGGCAGATCAACTAAGTGGCGGGCAGCAACAGCGCGTTTCCATTGCCCGTGTGCTGACACAGCAGCCGAAGGTCATTCTGGCAGACGAACCCGTCGCAAGCCTCGATCCCCCGACGTCACATCAAGTCATGAATTACTTGAAAACCATCAACCGGGAAGATGGCATTACAACGATCGTCAACCTTCACTTCATTGACATGGCAATGGAATACGCCGACAGAATCATTGGGATGCGTGCAGGAGAAGTCGTATTCGACGGCCCTGTTGCGGAGGTCACGGAAAGAACATTCGAAGATATTTATGGTCGAAAGATTAAGGATGACGACCTCAGAGGAGGGAAAACCGACTATGAACCAACAGAAGCCATCACTTCCTAAAGCTCCAGGTCTTGTCTCTCAACGTAAGAGAACCATCACTATTTTCATATGGGTTGGCGTAGCAGCCCTCTATCTATTGAGTTCCATTCATACAAACGCCTCTCTTCTCCGATTTGATGGCGAGTTTTTTTCAAACGTCGGACGTATGATCGGCCAAATGTGGCCGCCTCAAATGCAGTATGCCCCTGCCATTTGGCCGAAGCTCGCTGAAACGATCCAAATGGCGGTTCTGGCTACAGCGCTTGCAGCGATATTCTGCATCCCGCTCTGTCTCGGGGCGGCGGAGAATATCGCAAACAATAAATGGATCTACAACACCATGCGAACATTCTTGAATGTCATGCGTACGATTCCAGAGCTGATTCTGGCCGTATTGTTTGTTGGTCTTTTTGGGATTGGGGTATTTTCAGGTGTTCTTGCACTCTTCATTTTTTCATTAGGAATACTCGCGAAATTGATGAGTGAGACCGTTGAAGGAATTGATAAAACTCAACTGGAAGCGATAGAGGCTTCCGGTGGGAATAAGCTTCAAGTGATTTGGTACGCGGTTCTCCCTCAAATCCTTCCACAGTTTGCTTCTTTTTCTCTTTATGTGTTTGAGATCAACATCCGCGCTTCTGTAGTGCTCGGATTTGTGGGCGCGGGAGGTATCGGACTGCTCATCCAGCAGCAGATCAACTTTCTGAACTATCCGGCTGCCATGGCGGTCGTTATGGTCATCTTTTTTGTCGTGATTCTTATTGACTTCATCAGCAATCGTATTCGGGAGGCGCTTCTATGAATCAGCAACCGTACCTTTTACCGCCACGCCGTAAGAGAAACGTGAAGGCTTTACTGCATAAATGCTTTTGGACCCTGCTGCTTGTCAGCTTAATTGGTTGGTCGATGCAGGGAATAGCGGATGAGTTGAATGCTGAGCGCGTCTTCAGCATGCGGACGATTGAACGTGCTCAAACTGTCATCCCTCAACTCTTCCAGCTGAACGGAGACCAGTTCTTTAGAATTGTGGGATTGATTGTCGAAACTCTCGCCATTGCCTTCACGGGATGTATCATGGCAGCGATACTCGCGGTTCCCCTCGGCTTCTTTACAGCCAAAAACATGATGGGGAACACGCTGATCGGGAGAATCACTCACGCATTCTTTAAACTTTGGTTGAACGCAACCCGGACTTTTCCTGAGATTCTGCTGGCCCTCATATTCGTCGCCTCCATCGGTCCCAGCCCTTTTGCCGGGGTGCTTGCCATCGCGATTGGATCGACCGGAATGCTTGGCAAATTATTTGGGGAGACGATTGAAACGGTGGATATGTCTTTGGTTGAAACGATGCAGGCTAATGGGGCAACACGCATCCAAGTGTTGTTTTACGCAATCCTTCCTCAAGTCGTCCCGGAGTTTCTAAGCTATGCCATGTACCGATTCGAGATTGATGTGCGAGCTTCCACAATCCTCGGGGTCATCGGCGCAGGTGGTATCGGGACCTTGATTGTCATCTCCGCCGCGAACCGCAATTGGGGAGAAGTCGGACTCATTGTCCTGTGCATCATTGTAGTTGTCACGGTCATTGATTACCTGAGTGCCTATGCAAGAAAAAAACTCGTCTAAACAAAACATCCGCGCGGACTGTGTCTCGCGCGGATGTTTCTTTTACCAAAAACGGAAATATGCTTTTTTCAGGGTGATGGCATACAAAACATGGCCGATCAACCAGTAAAGAATCGCCACCCCATCTGTTAGCGAAGGCGTTTCTTTAATCGCTAAAATTGTCAGCGGGACGTAAGTTGTTGAGGCAAAAGCTGTCAATAGAATAGACAGCCCCCACTGGTTTCGCCTTGTATCCTGAATCCAGTGTTTAAGAATGTAGACATACAGAATTCCAATAATCCAAGATATGATCATGTGAAACAGCCATTCCATGTAAACCGGCCATTCAATATCCCCTATGACAGGAATAAAGTCAACGTTCATTAAGAGCGTATAGACTTTCCTGCCTGTAGCCATTTCCACGAACCACAAAAATAGACCTAGAACGATACCTGATATGGTTCCAATCCAAATCCCCCAACGAATCATCAGCGACACTTCCTTAGTAAGCTTCTTGCTTTCTCAATTCCCTCAAAAGGTTTTCTAAAACCTGCCGAAGCTCTCGATAGTCTCCTTCGAGCATACGGAAATAGAGGGCTCTTAATAAGTGTTTACTATTGTTGATAATGATATCCTCGCTCGGGTCCTGCCAGCTTTCCCTCTCATATAGAAGCGTCTCAAGCCATGCCACTCGCTGCTCTGACGATATCTTTTTGAACATCGCTAAGATAGCGGTGACCATCCGCTCCTCTTCATCGAACAAGTAAGGCTGGTCAATCAGGAACTGCTCTTTAATGATCGGGAGCATTTCCAGTACATGATCAGATGTAATCTCTTCACAAGAGGCGACATAATAGATCGCGTCTGCCGCATGGGCCATCGCATGAGCCCATCCTTTCCCTTCTACATGACCACGGTGGTCCATTTCCTGCTTCATGTATTTCTTCAAGTTTTCCCACACCCTGAGGACATCCTCCTCTTTTAGAAAAGGCTGACTCTGGTGCTTTTCGATAATGGGTGGAATCAATAACACAGAAAAGCTGCGCTTAAATACGGCATCTTCTTCTTTCTTAGAAGAGCCGATTCTATAAAATAGATAGTTTTTATTTAATATCGACTGAAGGATGTTTTTCAGTTGATCTTCATTATAGTAATCACGTTCAATAAACGTCGTAAATATGGTGTGGATCAAATCATCTCTTAATACAGGATGAACCGACCCGATTCTTTGAAGCATCATGGTTGTCAGTTCTTGGAGATTCTGATCACCCGGGACTTGATAATCGTTATCCTTGATTGGTTGAAGAACATCGATTAATCGTGACTCCATACCCTCACCTCCTAAAGTGACCTCATTGTAACACAATTATCTCCTAAACTTGTAAGATGTGAACTTATCCTTTTTTATAGTTTTGACTAAGGTTGATTTCTGCTAGAATAAGAAGAGATGTTATAAGGAGGATACGAAATGTCAATTCAAGTACAAGAAACACCAAATCCAAATGCACGTAAGTTCACAACAGAGTCTATGATCTTCCAGGGGGACGGAAGCGTATCCGTTATGCCTGGTCAAACAAGTGACTACGATATCATGAATGACCTTATGAAGCTTGAAGGCGTTGATAACGTGTTCGGGTTCCAAAATTTCATTACCATCAACAAGCTGCCAAATGCTGAATGGGATGATTTGACACCTCAAGTCAAAGAAATCATTAATAACTACGGTTACTAAATCAAAAATAGAAAAAGGTCGAGTATGATTTCATTCATACTCGACCTTTTCTGTGTGTAAAAACCCCGCGGCTGAGCCGCGGGGCTTATATTGGCATTATTCTGTTGGTTGGAAGTTCTCCAGTGGAATGTAGTTCACATTCGTCGGCTTGCCATCTTTCGCACTTTCTTCAAAGATGGACATCGTAACGGTTCCAAACTCAGGAAGGTTTTCCTCAGAGATGGACACTTCGATTTCGAATGGAGACCAAGATGGTGCTGCATCTCCGTCTACTTGTACCGGCGTCGGCTCAACGAGTACGTTATGTCCGTCTTCAATGCTGTACATGAAGCTTGCTTCAAATACTCTCGCTTCTCCTGACACAACATAAGAACCGTTCTCTCCTGTTACTTTGATGTTCCGGAACGCTTCTCCGTCACCTTCGAATTCCTTCGCTTCTGACTGGTCCTGTTCTTCCTCTTTCTGTGGTTCTTCAATCGTGAAAGGCTGTGTGATTTCAAAAGGCGTAGCTTCTACAGACTGACCGTTGATCGTGTCGACAAGGAACGTAATAGTCGCCTCGTATTGACCAGGCACGGCGCTCGTCCAGCCTTCAGACGCTGTTAGGGACTCTTCAGCAGCTAATTCCTCGCTCGTTTCAGCCTGAGCGAAAGACTTATCGGATGAGAACGTGTACACGTTTTCTCCGTCGGCATTGGCTACTTGAATTTCATACTGCTGGCTGGAAGTGAAACCAAGTGTTACGGCTTCTTCCCCGGTATTGATAAGGGAGAAGTTAAAGTTCGCTGCATCTGCTGTTGTTTCGACACCGGCATCCATGGCCAATTGATTGATCAACGCATCCATATCGACTTCCTCCGTCACTTCTTCTTCAGGAGTTTCCTCTTCCGGTTCTGCCCCTTCCGCTTGATCTACATCTCCATTTGTTCCACATGCTGCTAACATAAGAATCATGACCCCCATCATGATCATGGCTAGAAACTTTTTCATATCGCCACTCCTCTTTCTCTTGTATTTATTCCATTAGTCGTATTTCCCACCAAAAACGTTACACGATTATTCTTCTTTTCGAAAGAATCCAAAGATACCTGTCGTTTGTACGATATTTGTGAAGGCATTTGGATCGACTTCATTAATGACATGCTGCAAACCATACAATTCATAACGTGTAATGACCATCACTAACATGTTCTTGTCTTCTTGTGTAAATGCTCCTCTCGCTGGTAATGTCGTAATGCCCCGGACCATTTGTGCATGGATGGCCTTCTCGAGCTCTGGTGCTTTCGTCGTAATAATCATAGCTGTCAGTTTTTCGTGACGAGTATGGACCGCATCAATAACACGTGTCGTCACATAAAGTGTGAGCAACGTATACAATGCGTTCTCAGGTTCGTATAGGAAACCAGCTAAGACGATGATTACACCATTGATCATAAGGAAGTAAATTCCGATTGGACGGTCTTTCATGCGAGACAGAATCATCGCAATGATATCCAGACCGCCTGTTGAAGCCCCCCATTTCAAGGTTATACCGACACCAACTCCTCCAAGCACACCGCCGAACACGGCGTTCAAAATAATGTCACCGGATAGTTGTTGAACGGGTACAATCTCAAGAAACAGTGTCGTGAAGGCTACAGAAACGGCACTGTAAACGGTAAAACCTTTCCCTACCTTGTACCACCCTAAAATGGCTACCGGTATGTTAAGTATGAAGAGAATGAGACCTGTACTGATTCCAGGTATTCCCGCGAAATCGGTCAGAATACTCGTTAAGAGCTGAGCGATCCCTGTAAAGCCGCTTGCGTAAACATTTGCTTCGATTAAGAATAGATTTAAGGATACGGCATTGAAGACGGCACCTAATAGTACAATCAGAATACGTTTAATTTCGACAGTAAACAATAAAAAACCTCCCTACGAACCTCGTCTCTTCTTTTTTATCACCCGTTGCTGGTAAAATCAAGCGCTTATTAAAGATTATTACATAGATAACACGATTGTTTTGACTATCTGAGAGATTGTGCCTAAACTAAAATTAAATCAAAATAAGCAGGTGACCATTATGAATGTAAAAATCCTATGTGACTCCGCCTCCGATTTATCGAAAGATGTTCTGGAAAAGAACAGCATTCAGTCTGTTCCACTCAGAGTGACCATTGATGGGCAAGAGTATGAAGACGGACGAACGATTTCACCGGTTGAAGTATTCGAGAAAATGAGAAACGGCGGTGCACCGAAAACATCACAGGTATCCCCTCAAGCTTTCAAAGAGGTGTTTACCTCTTTCGCGGAAGAAGGACAGCCGTTTATCTACTTCGCTTTTTCTTCTGAACTTTCCGGTACGTATCAAACGGCCAAGATGGTCGAACAGGATGTCAAAGAAAAATATCCTGAAGCGAAGTTTGACGTGATCGACACGAAAGCTGCTTCACTCGGATACGGCTTAGTCGTCATGAGAGCCGCTGAAGCTGCACTGGATGGAAACAGCTATGAAGAAGTATTGGAACTCGGGAACTACCACGCCCACCATATGGAACATATTTTCACCGTGGATGACCTTGAATATCTGTACCGCGGAGGACGCGTCAGTAAAACCGCAGCCTTTGTCGGGACATTACTCAAAATCAAACCCTTATTACATATGGAGGATGGCAAACTGATTCCTCTTGAAAAGATTCGCGGATCCAAGAAAGTATTGAAGCGAATGGTTGAAGTGATGGGGGAACGAGGTGTACAACTGGAAAACCAGCGTATTGCCATTAGTCACGGAGACGATGCGGAAACAGCTCAACATCTGGCAGATATGATTCAACAGGAATACGGGTATCGCGATATTCATATCGACTTGATCGGATCTTCCATCGGAGCACACGCCGGTCCTGGCACCATAGCACTCTTTTTCTTAAATCAACCTTACAGATAACTATTCCCTGATGAACGTAACCTAACCCTCTTTGATTCGACTAATGTACAAAGGGGGTCTTTTTTATGAAAAAAATCATCATCATGATGGCATTGATGTTGGCGATGGCAGCCTGCAGTCAGAATGGGGGCGAGGAAAGCGCAACAGAAGGTGAAAGCATTCAGGATACTTCAAGTGATGAAGCCGCTACAAACGGGCTTTCTGATCCACCTGCTGAAAGCGGAGATTCAGAGACAGGAAACAGTGAGAATTCCATCATCGACCAATCGGGAGACAGAATGCTCATCTATCATGCGGTCATTGAACTCGAGACCGAAGATTATGAAGGGTTCAGGGAGCGATTGGATCAGCGGATGGAACAGAATGAAGCCTATATCGTAGAGGCGAACGTAACCAAAGGAGACCGCAACCTCAGAAGTGGTCAAATACGCCTCAGAGTTCCTCAACAGAACTTCGAAGCGATGATCGGTCAATTAGAACAAATCGGGGATTCCATTATTTCCGAGAATATATCTGGCCGAGACGTGACCGAACAGTATGTCGACCTTGAATCACGCCTTGCGGCTAAGGAAAAAGTAGAAGGACGACTGCTCTCTTTTTTGGATGAATCCACAGCCACAGACTCATTACTAAAAATTTCGCAGGATTTAGAGCGCATTCAGTCAGAGATAGAAGTGCTGAAGGGCAAAATGAACTACCTGCAGAATCAAAGTGATTTCTCTACCATTACGCTGCAAGTAACGGAAACGACGCTCGTAGTAGGAGAAGTCGGCGGAACCTCTCAACAGACGTGGGACCGTACCAAGCAGGCGTTTGTCAGCTCTATTAATGGATTGATGACATTCCTGTCTTGGTTATTCGTAACCATTGTCGGTTATTCTCCGATTCTCATTCCTATTCTTCTTGTTGCTGGTTTCATCTGGTACAGAAAGAGAAAGCGTATGGAAGAAGAGTCATCCTAGTCACTCAGGGGGCCTTGTGCGAATCCACCGGGCTCCTTTTTCCTACTCAATTGGATTGCGAAGATTTGAAAGTAAGATTCAAGCTATTCAGTCCGCGAAATGCTGATTAATCTTTTTATCTACGCTTCTTCTCTCTCAAGTATTGAAACGTCGTTTATATCCTTCTCAACTAGTACTCACACTGTTTCAGTCCTATCATAGTGCCGGAACTTCAGTATTTTCTACGAAAAAAGCACCTTCCTGAGAAAGGTGCTCTATGGTTATTCTTTTCTGTTCTTTATACTGATTGCGGTTACCGCTATGACAAATAGTCCGAGCACGCCTCCGACGAAGCCGATGAACAGCCAGTTGTATCCCCCGTCTTCTTCTACAACAAACACATCTGCCGTTTCACGCTCCATCGCGATTCGATAACTGCCATCGCTCTGCTGACGGACAATGCCGTCCTGTAATAATCCTCTAAGCTGCTGACCATCCCCGAGGTGATCGACTACTGCCACCTTCGTTTCAGGCGCGTTGTTGATTGCGACAATCATCGATTGTTCTTCATACGTCCGCTCAAAGACGGTTAACCCGTCTTCTTCATGCAAAACGTTAAAATCACCTTGAGCTAGAGCTGGGTATTGCTGTCTCATCGACGTGACGTTTTCAATTCTCTCTTTGATCTGTTCGTCCGAAAGCTTGAAATTCATCATGCGGATGTTCCCGACGGTTCCCCCGTCATCCAACGGAACTTCTGTCCCATAATTCATCACGGGAATACCAGGAGATGTGAATAGATACGTCAGAGCAAGTTTCCATCTCGTTGTCGGATTAAGTTCCTGTTCAACAGCGAGGTGAGTAAACCGCTGATTCGTTTCGTCATCAATCGCATGCAGCCACACAACCTCTTCATCCCCTGCTTGCTGCAGCAAATCGTTTAATCCGGACATCGGCTGTCCGAACTGTTGAAACGTCTCACGGATCATTTGTTGGTATTCTGGCACCATCACTCCGTCAAGCCACTCTACAGACGCTTCCGAAGGCTGTTGGTTCGTGTACAAAAAGAATTCTTCTGGTACCGCTTGCGAAATGGATTGATATAAGCCGGCATCCACGTCATCTCCAATCAACCTGAATCCGTCTACTCCAGTTTCCTGTGCCCAATATTCAGCTGTTTCCTGCATATAGGCTTGAACTTCAGGCTTTTTGGTATCTAGTTTATGAAGACCGGACTGCCCCTCATCTGCACGATCTAAAAACCATTCTTCTTTTGACGCGTCATCCAACCAAGGATGTTCTGGAGAAACATCCTTTATAACAAAATCGAGCACCACTCTCATATCACGCTCATTCGCTTCCTCGACAAGTCCTTGCAGCGTCTCCATCGTACCGAAACGCTCTTCAACAGACCGGAAGTCGTCCACAGCAAGCCCTCCGAAATCTGCACTCCCTGTGACTGGCGACAATTGAATGGTTGTGAAGCCGAGTTCTTTTATGTAATCGAGTTGATCGGTTACCCCTTGTAGATCTCCTCCATGATAGGCTTCTGGATCATTCAGGCTTGTCTCCTGGTCATTTCCATTATCCCCATTCATAAAACGGTCGATCTGTATTTTATAGACACTTTCACTTTCCCACTGCCGATCGATGGAACTGGCAGCGCTTACGGTCGTGAAAGAACTGACAAACATAAGGATGATCGATAGACACACGGTCATACTTTTCATCATCCCGCCCCCTTTGATAAGTTGTGTTAAAAACCTCACCACCTTAGAGTATCTCTTCTCGGGAGTGGACGTCAATCTCGCACGAAAGGTTTTCACAATCTTACACAAATTGATCACAACTTTTCAGCAGGGTTACACCATAAATAGAAAAAGTTCCGACCATCTCCCATGATGATCGGAACGTTACGCAATTATACGAATCTCACTTTATACGTCTCGAGCCAGTGGTTGATTTGACATAGATGCGCAATCAACTGCGGCCCTGTCATCAACTGACCGAACCACGGGGTATCGATCGAATTCCCTTTTGACTCGTTCAATTCCCGGATCCTCTCACGGTCAAAAAGCTCAAACAGAGGGGCCTTTTGGTCGGTCAAAATTTCTTCCATCCATGAACACACGGCTTTCGTGTAGTCAGGATGGAACGTTTTGGGATACGGGTTTTTCTTCCGGAACAAAACTTCATCCGGAAGCACTCCTTTCAGCGCCTGCCTCAGCAACCCTTTTTCCTGATCGCCGAAATGCTTCATGTCCCAAGGAATATTGTAGGCATACTCTACAATCCGATGGTCACTGAACGGAACGCGGACCTCGAGGCTGGCCCCCATACTCATGCGGTCTTTTCTTTCAAGCAGTGTCTGCATGAACCAATTCATATTTAAATAGGACATGTGTTTGTGCTTCTTCGCTGCTTCTGTCTCACCATCCAAGAGAGGCGTTTCATCGATGGTTTCCTGATAACGTTTCAGCATGTAAGCTTCAATATCAATCTTTTCATTCCACTCGTCTCGAATGAGGGATTTCCTTTCATCCAATGAGCGAATCCACGGAAACCCCTTGCGCTCCTGGTCCTCTTTTCGATAGAACCATGGGTAGCCGCCGAAAATTTCATCGGCGCATTCACCTGAAAGGGCAACGGTCACGTAGGATTTGATGTTCTCGCAAAACCATAACAGGGAAGAATCGACATCGGCCATCCCCGGAAGATCCCTCAGCTCCACGGCTCGCTTTAAACGGGTTACCAAGTCTGAAGTATCCGCCTCCATGACGGTATGCTCCGTTTTATGCTGATCCCGCACCATATTGATGTATGTCTCGTCACGATCCGGCTGAAACGCATTTTTCTTGAAGTACTTTTCCTGGTCTTTGTAATCGATGGAGAACGTTTGTAGTGGTCCTTCCCCTTCTCGCTTGTATTGCTCCGCCGCTACCGCGGTAATCGCGCTGGAGTCTACTCCTCCTGATAAAAAGGTGCCAAGTCGCACGTCAGACACCAGTTGGCGCTCAGAAGCATCAATAAAGAGTTCACGTACTTTCTCTACCGTCTGTTCGAAGGAGTCTTGATGGGGCTTGCTCTCGACGTTCCAATAGCGTTCAATCGACAGCTTCCCCTTCTCCCATGTTGCCCGGTGCCCTGCTCTCAGCTCATGAACGCCACGAAAGATTCCGTGTCCAGGCGTTCTCGAGGGACCGAGGGCGAGGATTTCCTGAATCCCTTCTGATGTCACAACCGGCTCCACATCAGGATGTGCTAGAATGGCTTTCATTTCCGAAGCATATAAAAGACCATTGGACTGAGGACTATAGAATAGAGGCTTCACACCCAGCCGGTCGCGGGCGATAAATAGTCGTTCTTTCTTTTTCTCCCATATGCTGAAGGCAAAGATCCCGTTAAAGTGGTTTACGCAATCTTCTCCCCATTCCATGTAACTCACAAGTACGACTTCTGTATCCGAGTGAGAAGAGAAATTCCACCCTTTCGACCGGAGGGTGGTACGTATTTCATCGGTATTGTACAGCTCTCCGTTGTAGCAAAGAATATAATGCTCATGGTTCGTTCTCCGCACCATCGGCTGCTTCCCCCCAGAAGGGTCGACGACGATCAACCTTTGATGCCCGAGCGCTGCCGGTCCCTCCACCCACTTCTGGTAATCATCCGGACCACGGTGGCGTAACGTGACAGCCATTTGATCCAAAATTTCCTCTTTATTTCGTTTCTCCGGGTTTTGTTGTATCCAACCTACGATTCCACACATCCAGCTACACCTTCCTTCTTATAAGAAATGCCTTATTTTTCTTTCTTAAGTAAGAAGACATTACAACTAACCATATGTGTGGCAGGAAAAAATTATGATTCGACTTGACTTTATAAATGAGAATGATTATCATTATAAATGAAAACAACAATATACCGCTACCCCCAAACAAAAGCGGTCGATTAGACACCCCCTCTTAAGATCAAAGGCGCAAGTGCCCTGGGAGCTCCGACACGCATCAACAAAACGCCCGTAGGAAGATGAACTTTCCTTCCGAAGGGTGGGTTGTTGATGTCGCGAGGAGCTGGGCGCTGTAGCCGGACGTAGCTTATCCGGCATACGTGATCAACTAAATTTCCTTTGTTAAGATTTTCTAAAGAAAAAAACGGTGCGCCACTCGGGCGCACCGTTTTTTCTTTAAGCTGGTAGAATGCCAAGAGGCAGGAAGCCCCACCCTAGAATAATCGCTACAATCGCAGCAACTGTCAACGACAACCACCATGTTCCAGCGGGCTCACTTTTCTTAAGCTTGATGGATACAAGCTCCATAGAAGCAATGACCCAGATTCCTGCCAATACCTTTATGAATAATAGTACTTCGTAATTGGCATAGCTTGCGAACAACCATCCACCGGAGAATAAAATCACCAAATAAAGAACTCTTAAAATCATGTGAGAAATTTTTGCGGCTTTTTTCTTTTCAGATCGGTAAAAAGTTGTGACAAGTCCAACTAACACGAGGGCAAGAACCCACGACGTTATATGTAAGTGCGCCATCTTTCTTCCTCCTTTAAACTATATATTCTACGGATATAATACCATGAGTGAACGACAGATTCCTATAAAAAAGTCCAAGCTGAAAATATCTGACTAATGGGAAAGTTGAGAATAAACCTGTTATAATATAGGGAGAAAAAAGAAATGGAGGGATACGATGTCTGCTTTTACAAGTCAAAGCATCATTGATCAAACCCAGGAATTTGGTGCCAAAAACTATCACCCGCTGCCAATTGTCATTTCCAAGGCGGAAGGGGTTTGGGTGGAAGACCCTGAAGGAAACCGTTACATGGATATGTTGAGTGCTTACTCTGCTGTGAACCAGGGGCACCGACACCCGAAGATCATTCAAGCTCTGCAGGAACAGGCTGGACGCGTGACTCTTACCTCCCGCGCTTTCCATAATGATCAGCTCGGACCATGGTATGAGAAGATCTGTAAGATTACCAATAAGGAAATGGCTCTTCCGATGAACACAGGGGCTGAAGCTGTTGAAACGGCCATTAAAGCGGTCCGCCGATGGGCTTATGATGTGAAAAAGGTTCCAGAAGACCAAGCAGAAATCATTGCCTGTACGGGGAATTTCCACGGCCGTACAATGTCCGCCGTTTCGCTTTCCTCTGAAACCGAATACAAGCGCGGCTTCGGTCCGATGCTTCCTGGTATCAAAATCATCCCTTACGGAGATGCTGAAGCGTTGAAAGAAGCGATCAACGAAAACACAGCCGGATTCCTTCTCGAGCCGATTCAAGGAGAAGCAGGAATCGTCATGCCTCCAGAAGGGTTTCTGAAGGAAGCCTATGACATCTGTCAAAAAGAAAACGTGCTGTTCATCGCTGATGAGATCCAGGCCGGTCTCGGCAGAAGCGGTAAAATGTTCGCGTGTGACTGGGAAGATGTAAGTCCGGATATGATGATTCTGGGCAAAGCGCTTGGTGGAGGTGTCTTCCCGATTTCATGTGTCGTAGCGAACAAAGACGTGTTAGGGGTATTCAACCCAGGCTCACACGGTTCCACATTCGGTGGTAATCCACTTGCCTGCGCTGTCTCGGTCGCTTCATTGGAAGTCATTGAGGAAGAAAAGCTGGCAGAGCGCTCTCTAGAACTCGGAAACTATATGATCAACGAGCTCCGCTCCATAGAGAATCCGAAAATTAAAGAAGTACGCGGAAAAGGGCTGTTTATCGGCGTCGAGTTGACGGAGCCTGCACGCGGCTACTGCGAGGAACTGAAGGAGAAAGGGCTGCTCTGTAAAGAAACCCACCAGAATGTCATCCGATTTGCACCACCCCTCGTCATCGATCAAAAGGACTTGGACTGGGCAATCGACCAAATTAAAGAAGTTCTTAAACCATAACCTTAAAAAGAGCCGTTCTGGACCTATCCAGAACGGCTCTTTTCTTACTCAATCGAAGCAATTTTCTTCTGCCCCCACGGAGCGAGTACAATCGTTACGATACGATCGTCCATCCCTTCCCATTCACTTCCCGTATTCTCCTCTACATAATAACGGTCCATGCCAAGGTCTACGCGATACGTCTCGTTATACTGATCATGCCATTCCATCCGGGCATCCAATACGAGTTGTGCTTCCTGAGCATCCAATGGACCATCGGATGCCTTAACCAATTGGTACACCCCATCTTCCGCTCTCTCCACTAACAGGTTTACTTTCCCGCCTCGTTCGATATTTTCTCCTCCCTCCCACTTGGAGGAAGCGAAGTTCTCCACTTCATAATTTAAAATGACGTAATCACCATAGAACGGGTCTCTTGGATCTACAGGAGCCGTCCTGAGCTTAATCGTCTCTCCGAACGAATCCATTGCGTAGAACCCTGCTGACATGAGTACGAGAAACAAGATTTGTAAGGCTAGAAGAGAATAGATCCAAATCTTTTTCATTGCTCATCGCCTCCTTTATGGACACTTCTTCTCTTGCGCTCCAGTAAGAAGCTGAGGATAAACAGCAGAAGTCCTCCGAGTAGGAAGAATAGCGAGCGGTTCATGGAGTCCCATGCAAGTTGGAAATATGCGAGAAACGTTGTGAACAGAAACGCAGCTGTTCCCTTGTTGACCCACCGGCTGACCTCTGTTCGATAGCCGAAAACGAGCCAAATCAGAGAGTAGATGAACAGGATTCCAAGAGAAAGCACGTCACCTATGGCAAATTTAAAGACTGGGACAAATAGAAGTAAGTCCACCCAGTAATAGTTTGTCGAGCTTAGAGCCGCCCGGATGACAGCGCCGACAAACAGAACGGCCCACACTAAGAAGAACAGAAAGCTTGACTCTGTTGCCCGCGAAATCCACTCTTCCCCTAAAAGGAAAACACCGATGACATGTAGGAAGAAAACAGCTGTGACACTCATCGTCTTAAAGACACGCAGCTGACCTTTGTTTACAACCAAATCATCGATCAAATACAGCACCAGGAAGAAAACCATCAGCCAGTAATAATGGAGGTCTTCGCTCATGACAAGGATGAGGGACTGAATTAAGAAAGAAGCTCCGAACAGCGTTGTCAGGATCGTGTCCTTCATTTTGTAAACAGACAGCCCCAGCCCGATCAGGAACAAGCCGGCAGAAAGCCAATGAAGTTGTTGAAAAACGAAACCACTGTAAATCTGTCCTGTTGTAAGGATGATCACTGTCGCCACAAAGAACGTTTTTTCTTTGCTCAAGTAGAATAACCCATAAGCTGCTACACTCCATATAAGAAAAGGAAACGCGCTGTAGGACGTGTAGTGGTACATTTGTCCAACTAAAAATATGCCTGCTCCAAAAATTAAAAGAGCGATAAGGAAAAAGCTGATGCCGAGCGGTTTTGAATATTTAGCGTACACTCGTTCACCAGAAACATAGAACGCTGTGAGGAAGAAAACAATCAACCCCATTCTCAAAAGGTCGTCCATGTCAGACCAGTTCGACGCGATGAACGTCAGGAAGCTGAGCCCGATGAAAATGGCAGCGAACGTAAGAAGAAGAGGCTGATGCCTTCTCTTAGGGTATCGTTCCAAGAGCTGTTGTCGCTGGTCCTCTGTAATGATCTTTTCTACGACCCACTTGCTGCTTTCTTTGGAGATTTGATTGCGATTCATACGCTTCACTCCTCTAGGATGCGACTGTTGATTTTCGTTTCAAAGGTTGTTTCTTTCCGTAGGTTAACGTCCTCCATAACCACTCCAGAGGGCCGTATTTATATTGGCTCAACCAAAGCTTGCTTAAGACAACCTGCAAGGAATAGATGGCTATGACCAGTATGAAACTCCAAAGCGGCGAAACCTGTCCGTAAAGTCCAAATCCAACCGAGTAGAACAGAATGAAGCTGACGATCGATTGGAAGATATAGTTAGAAAGAGACATCCTCCCTACCCAAGTCAGTGGATAAGCGAGGCGTTTCCCGGTATCCGTTCTGAACAAAAGAGTGATCGACAGGACATAAAAGACCGCTGATGCGGATCCTCCAATGTTGTCCTGCATCATCTGCATCCAGGAAGGGTTACCAACTATGTACGGACCTGCTTTGAACAGAAGAAACAGAATACCGGTCACGATCCAAGTCGTTTTGATAGCAGAAAGGTGCTCACTCGGTGCATGCAGCCACTTTTTCTTACATACTGCCATCCCGAATAGAAACATAGGAATCAAAGTGAGCGCGAGGAAAGGCAGGTTGGCCGGGCTGTTGGCATAACTCCAGTCCACCCAGTTCTGATGCCAAATGTCCGTGATTCCACCATTTCCATAGTTATCTCTTGCTTGTTCGATTGCAGCGTAGTTGGTCGTATTCCCGATCATGTCTCTGACTGAATATAATAGAAGCGTGAACGGTACGACAATCATCATCAACATGCCGATTCCCCAGATGACTAATGTTTTAGCTTTTGCCCGGAAAAAGAAGAACAGGAACATGCCGAGTACTCCATAGGATAATAAGATATCGCCATGCCAAATCAGAAAAGCGTGGATCAAACCGAAGCCGATCAGAACCATCAACCGGCGGAAGATGATCGGACGGTACGAGACTTGGCGATCATCCAGACGTTCCTTCATCATCTGCATGCCAAATCCGAACATCAAAGAAAAAAGTGTATAGAAGCTGGCTTGGAAAAATATATCGATAAAACTCTGGACCGCCTGGCTGACTGAAGAAGGCCAGAACTCCCCAGCTCCTCCATATAAGAAATATGGTGCATTAAAGGCTGGCACGTTCACCATGAAGATGCCAAGAATGGCGAGCCCTCGTGCAGCATCGATCCAGTCGAGCCTTTCTGATTCTTTCACAGGTGCTGCGGATGATTTCATTTTGTTCCTTCCCCCTTTGTCTATATGTATTTATTTTACTTCCATTCCGTAATGATGACAATTAAGTTTCATAATATAGGATAAAGGAGTTTTGTTATGCCTGCTAAAGTAGGGGTCGTTAAAGTGATTACGCTGTCTTCTTCAAGTATATTTAACATCGGCGACGTGTATAATATGTCCCCTCAAGCCTGGGTCAAAACATTTGCTGGCGGGGGTTCCTTCAATACAGGGACCGGGATTAAAATTGATATACAACGTTCAAACACGTACGTGAATGATTCAGAAGTGATGGATCAATCGATATTGGATAATGCATAGGAGGGATGACGATGGCATGGACCGTGCATCAATGCATCAACATCAATATACTGAGAATCGGATCTGTTTCAAACTCGTCTATCGTTCAAATTGGCAGCTCAGGGGTCATTCAAGCGAAGTCAGACCTTTTCAATACCGGCGCTTTCACAGAACCCGCCGCTCCTGCCCAACCGGCTGGAGGCTCCATTTCGACAGGTGAAGCCGAAGCCGCTCCCCTTGTCCCCCTCTCGTTAACATAGTCCTGAACCTTCTCGCATAAATTGGTGGTGAAGGAGGGATTTCATTTGAATTACTATGGATGGCAGTCTTATATTCAACAGATGATGAACCAGATTGAACGCCAGCAGCAGCTGATTCAGCAACTTCAACAGCAAATTGACGACCTATCCTCGAATGAAAAACCTCAAACCGTCATTGAGAAAATCGAATACCATTTTGATCAACTTAAAATCGAAACGCTCGAAGGGACGCTTCAAATTGGACTAACACCGAATGGATCGGATGTTCAAGAACTGACGGATTTATACGGCAGTCAACAACCAAAACCCGCCAAGCCGATGCTCCACTCCCTTCAGGAGTATATGACCAATGACATTCCCATGTGGATGAACCAATATACACGTGATCACGATATTCCCATCAACGAGGAACATAAAGAAAGAGTTCTTACCGATGTAAAGCGGCAACTCCCCGAAAGAGTCAACCTGTACAAAGAAAAAAATCCTGATGCTGACGAGACCGCCCTGCTTCATCAAATCCAAACGGAAATCCAGCGGTCGATGGCTGCTTATTTTGACAGTTTAAAAGGAGATGATTAACGGTGAACTTTATCGTTCATAACTATGGTCTTCAAGTAGGCCGCATCCACGTAACAGGCGTCACCTCCTCCTCGACGCTCCTCATCGGGGATACCGAAACCATCCGTCTCCAGTCTTTTTTTGATACGCCGCCCGAATCTTTGATTATCGGCCCATTTCCTGGTGAAGAAGAATTCTCTGGTGGAGGTGAGGTGACTGTAGATGAAGAGAATGGTGTACTTGAATGAAATTGACGTCATTTCGACCCTCATCTCTTCTGGTATCCTAATAGGAGATGTGAACTACCTTACACCTTCTTCCAATGTTGTCGCTGTCCAGGCCGAACAACCGGAAGGACTGGATAAGCTCATCACCTTTGAAAATTTTGATGTATTTACTGCTGAACCCTCTGAATTTCTCCCTCCAGTGAATGTGGAAACTTTCTTTTATTCGAACCAACCTATATACGTTGATGCTTTAGATGTCTTTAGCGCCTCTACCTCTGGCGTTATTCAAGTTGGCGGAACCGGTCATGTGCACAGTATAGCGAGAACAAAACACATCAGGCGCCTTGATGAAGAACCAACCTTCTAGGCGACGCATAGCTTGAGAGTATGGACCAAGTCCTGTAAAGGAGGATGTTATATGCCAGCAATTGTTGGCCCTGTCAGCATCAACAGTGTTGGCGGTGGTGTCGTCAACTTCGGTGATTCGTTTTACTTATCACCTAAAAGTACAGGAAAGACCAACGCCGGTTCAGGAGCGTTAAACACCGGCAACTGGATTATTACAAATAACGGGGTCAGTTCCACCAATCCATTCGATCCTGATATCAATGACCAAAACGTCACAGCCAATGCATGATCTTTCACTAAATAAAAACAGGACGACATCATCATGTCGTCCTGTATCTGGTTGTTGAGAAAGGTTCTGGATGAGATATAGTGGAGCGTGGGGTGGAAAATAACTCGCTTTCCGGCGGCGGCCCAACAGGACGTTGGGTCGTTCGACGTTGCCAAACGACTTGGCGGTTTTAGTTCGAACATCCTTGTTCCTTTGGGTTCGATCTCGCCGTTGTCCGTGCATCCCGCTGTAGTCTCGCTATTTTCCACCCCACTTTGCCATAACAATGGGTCCAGAACCGAGCGGCGATAAGTAGAGACGATTCAGAGTAATCATCGTCTTTTCCAGATGATAGCATAAGAGGTTCCGTCTCCCCTTCATAAAGGTGTTGGCGAAACAGCGAGACTCCTGTGGGAGCAGAGTACAGATGAGACCCCACAGCGACCGAAGGGAGCGAGGAGACTCAGCGGACGCCCACGGAAAGCGAGTTGTTTCGCCAACACCGCTTTTCAAACTTTATGAGAACCGATAGGACTTTCTCGACAGCCTGAAACAGGACGACATCTTCATGTCGTCCTGTTTGCAGTGGAGCTATCTTTTCTTCCTATTCGATTTGCGAGTTGTGATCCGCTTCTCCGGGTCCTGTTTCTTCACCCAGCAAAGGTACTTGATCATGTCCGGGTGATCGGCTAAGCGCTCAAGCGTATGGTAAAACGCTGCTAATTCAGCATTTGTAAACAGCGCATGAATCTGACGGTGACATGCACCGCAAAGCCAGGCCGTCGGTCCCTCCACTCCACCGAACTCTCTCGGTATTAAGTGGTGCTCCGTCGTTTTAAGCGGAGATCTCTTACATAATTCACATGTCTCCTCCATCACGTTCTACCTCCACAACAAGCGGTCCGTTGAAAAAGTATAAACAACTTCGATAGACGGGCTGCTTCCAGATTTTTTCGAGCGCTGTCGTATAGAGACGAAGTTGTGTACCATAGCGCTGTTTCATCTGTTCAGAAAAGACTTCAGGATCCTTAGTCACCGCATCGGATTTATAATCCATGATCATCCATCCATCTTTATAAGGAATCATGGCATCGATCACCCCTTGGATGAATACCCGCTCTTCTGCATTTCCCGTCCAGTCCTTATAGACTTCCCCCGCAGGGAGCGTCATACTGAACGGCACTTCCCGTTCGACGAGCTCTGCTTTCTGTACGAGTTCCCCTACCGTTGTTTCAAAGAAAGCGGCGATGGCATCATGATCGATGACATCCGCTTCATCACGAGTGAGCAGCTCTTTCTCCACTAGTTCCTCTACAAACTCTTCCACATCCGATGCCATCCAGCTTGTACTTAAAGGGATGTGCTGCATGACGGTGTGCATGGCACTCCCTTTTTCTGCACCGGTCAGCTGTTTGTTCTCTTGCATGAATCTTGGACGCTTCACGATCGGAGCACGATAAGGCACAAGAAGTTGGTCACTGGAGTATTCGTCCTTCGTCTCCCTTTGACGCTTAATCTCTGTCACCGTCTGCTTAGCTCTCGTTGTAGCCGCCTTTTCATACGGATACGTAAAGTCCAAACGGCTCACAACTTCCTCCTCAGCATTCTCAACCTCGACCAGCTCCCATTGGTGAACGGCCTTCTGGAGGTTGGCATCACGCTGTTCGATCTGTTCATCCAGAATGGCGAACTCACTGCCGTGGGCAATCGATACGTGCCACTCTGATTCATCTTTGTAAATCTCATCAGCCGTGGTGACATCAATTCCTCCGCGAAGATCAGCCGTGTGCTCATGACGGATCAATGCAGGTCCGACCCAATCCAAGTAGGACTTGGCATCCAATCGATCGTGAGGGGGGAGTACCCAGTTCTCTTCTTCAATGAAGGACAGCCATTTTTCTTGTTTTTTCTCAAAAGAGGCTACATTTCCGATCATCACAAGCTTCTCTTTGGCTCTCGTCAAGGCAACGTACAGGACTCGCATTTCTTCTGCGAGCATTTCCCGCCGCTTCGCCTGCTTTAGAGCATGATAAGCCAAGGTGGGGTACATCAACCGTTTTTCGGGGTTGATATATCTTGTTCCAAATCCATAATCTTTATGAAGCAAATAGCGGTTTTTCAAGTCCATCATATTGAATTGCTTGTCCATCGCTCCGAGGATCACAGCAGGAAACTCAAGTCCTTTACTCTTGTGTATCGTCATGATGCGGACGACGTCTTCCTGTTCTCCAAGAGCTCTTGCCGCTCCCAAGTCGTCTCCCCGCTCTTCCATCCGCTCGATAAAGCGAAGAAAACGGAACAATCCTCTGAAGGTCGTCGATTCGTAAGATCTCGCCCGGTCGTATAAAGCTCGAAGGTTCGCCTGACGCTGTCGTCCACCAGGCATCCCTCCGACAAAATCGTAGTACCCGGTTTCCCGGAATACATCCCAGATCAGCTCGGACAGTGCGCCTTGACGTGCACGCTCACGGAAGCTCTTCAGCATCGATGTGAATTCATCTACCTTTTGGCCGAGTTCGTCTCTTTCAGCATAGGCAAGCAACGCTTCATAATACGTCCCTTTTCTCTTCGACAACCTCAGCTTCGCCAACTCGTCTTCATTCAACCCGACAATTGGTGACTTCAGAACAGAAGCAAGTGGGATGTCCTGCATAGGATTATCGATCACCTTAAGCAGGCTCAGCATCACCTTGATTTCAATGGCTTCGAAGTACCCTGTCGAAAGCTCGGCATAAACCGGAATCCCTTGCTGCTTCAGCTCATCAACAATGGTGGAGGCCCAGGTCATCGACCTCATCAAAATGACGATATCCCGATATTGAATCGGTCTCTTCGTACCGGTTTCCTTATCGACGACTTCCATTGGAGCGGTCCCTTCATTCCCAAGCCACTCCTGAATCTTCCTACCGTAGGCACGAGCTTCAAGCTGAGCTTTCTCTAAATCTTTATACTCTTCATTCTCGTCCTCTTCTTCTTTCGACTCACGGTCGATCAGCAGTAATTCAGCTTTCGCATCACTCGACGTAAGCTCATCGTAAATCGTGTTGCTGTAAATCAACTCTGCCTCTTTTTCGTACTCCATCTCCCCAACTTCTTCATCGAGCACCTGGCGGAAGATATAGTTGGTTGCATCAAGTACTTGTTTACGACTCCGGAAGTTTCGTGCAAGATCGATGCGCTCTCCAAGAGCCGCCTGCTGTCCATAATCTTTATACTTGTTCAAAAACAACGAAGGCTCAGCATGACGGAAGCGGTAAATACTCTGCTTCACATCTCCCACCATGAACAGATGCCCCGCCTGCTCGCTGTCTGTCAAGAGGCGTAGAAGCGTCTCCTGTACCAAGTTTGTATCCTGGTATTCGTCAATCAACACCTCTGAAAATTGCTTGTGAAATCCTTCTGCTACACTTGACGGCACGGGGTTGTCAGGCGTTGATTGTTCATCGAGTAAGATTTGAAGGCAGTAGTGCTCCAAATCAGAAAAGTCGACGATCGCTTTTTCTTTCTTCATTTTTTCATAACGATCCTTGAAGTCTTTCACAAGGACCGCAAGCTGTTTCAGCACTGGGTGAAGCTCATGCATGTCCTTCAGGTAACTCGTTAGCGAGCGGTTAAACCATTCGTCTTTCATTTCGTTCCAACGCTTTTTGTACCGGTCGCGTATCTTCTTCGCCTTCTCTTTCTTCGTCTCGTCGCATTCCATCTTTTTACGCGACAGCGAAGCGAACTTGGCTCCTGACATATACGTTTGCAGTTCTTCCCAAGAAACGGCAAGGGCTCCTTTCGCCTGTTTGACCATCTCAAGGTCTGAGTCTGCCGTTTCTGCGTACGTGTATGGACCATCCGGCTCTCTTGTCAGCTCCAGAAACTTGCCGATGTCAGCTTCCAACGCTTTCAACTGACTGTCGACTTCCTGTTTGAGAAGATTCAACCACGTAAGCTCTTCTTCCCCTTCCACCTTCGCTACGTCGTACATGGCGACCATCTCGTCCAACCATGCGTCCGGCCAAGGGTTCTGAGTTGCGAAGGTGTAAAGGTCAAGCACCAGCTTCTCAACGTCCAAGTCACTTCGGTCACTTGAGAACCGTTCGACGACGTCAAAGAAACGCTGCTGTTCCTCCCCTTCTCTTCCGTACCAATCCTCAAACAACTCTTCCAATACTTCCTGCTGAATCAGATCGGACTCCACCGTATCGGCAATTCGAAATCCAGGGTCGATATCGAGTGTGTAAGCATTCCGCCTGACCACTTCCATACAAAACGAGTGCAGCGTCGAAATGGAAGCGTTCTGGATTAACGAGAGCTGCTTTTTTAAGTGATGAGAACCGGGGTCCTCCTCAAGGGCTTTGGCAAGGGCCTGACCTACTCGGTTTCTCATTTCTTGAGCTGCGGCATTTGTAAAGGTTACGACGAGCAGGGAATCGATATCCACCGGGTTTTCCCTGTGTAGCAGCTTCTGAATAATCCGCTCCACAAGAACCGCCGTCTTCCCTGATCCTGCCGCAGCGGCTACGAGAATGTCTGAGCCGTGCGAATAGATGGCACGCTCCTGTTCTTTTGTCCAACTTACCATTTCGGCTCCTCCTCTCCATCCATCATTCGTTTCAATATTTCTTCATCTTTCATGTCCTGCAACTTGCGGTATTCATTTTCTTCAAGTGTCGGATCGAACTGACACACCGATCGGTAAGGGCAGAAACCGCAGGCCACCTGCTGCTTCTCCTGATAAGGGTTGAGCTTGATCTGCCCGTTCGTGATGGTCGTACCTGCATCCTGCATCAATTTACGGACGTAGCGGTTCATCTGCTGGAAGCGTTCCTGATCGGCCGTTTTCGAGCTTTTATAAAATCCGCCATTCGCCTTCAGCCCTGCTGGAATGATTTGACTCTGTCCTTTTTCAAGTCCTGTATCCATCATTTGGACGATCCGTTCATTCTCAAGCAGGAGTCCCTGCATTTTGAACTTCTTCAAAATCTCTTCCTCGATTTCCTGATCCTTGAGCATCTGCTTGCCTGTAATCATCGGGTTGTGTACGTGGAAGTAAAGAACGCCCGCAGGAGAGGCCGTTGTGCCCAGCCACTGCTCTGCATTCGAGAGAACGACATCTAAATACGCAAGCATCTGCAAGGATAAACCATAATAAACCTCTAACAGACTAAGCCCCTTCGCACTGGATTTATAGTCTACAATCCGTAAATACAACTCTTCATCTGACAAGGCACGGTCTACACGGTCAATCCGGCCCCTCAGCATCAGCTCATAGCCATTCGGAAGATCCAGACTAAGAGGAGGAAGTTCTCCTTTTTCCCCCATACCAAAGCCAAGTTCCAACCCTACAGGGGAGAAATGACTCTGCCTTGCCTGTTCACTCAGAACAAACGTCGCCCTCGCAATGACACGCTGCAGTTTGTTTTGGATGTATTGATAACGGTTCGAGCTTTTCAAAATTTGATTTTGAAGGATGGGAGCCAGTTCAAGCGTCGCCTGCTCTGCGTATCGATCAGAATCCATCCTGTTCAACTGAGCGAAGTTGCGCCCTTCTCCCTGCACCCATTCCGTAATCTGCTTCAACGCTTCATGAAAGAGCTGACCGATATCCGGTGCATCCAGCTTGTATGTTTTTCTCTCCTCGAGACCTAGGCTGTGCCTCGCGAAGTATTGATAGGAGCAACGATGATACGTCTCAAGCCTGGAGACGCTCGTTTTCACTTGTTTCGGGAACATCTGCTTTGTCGTATCCTCCGAAAGGTCTGATGGTTTGTTTTGATAAAACAGACTTTGCAGCACACGATTGGTCAGCTGGTTCGGCTTCTCTTTGTTGATGTACCAATTCAAGACACCCCACCATACCGGATCCATCGCGTAGCCTTTCAAATAGCGGGCAAGCTGTGAGGTCAAGGCAGAGCGTGTTTTGGTCGGATTCGTAATAAAACGCCGTGCTTCATGTAAGTCATCAGGGTCCTGTAGTAATACGTGTTCTCTGCAATGGGGGAACCATTCTTCAACACGCTGAATGATCGGCGCTGGCAGCTTGGACTTCCCTTCTTCATTACTCAGTGGATAGCTGAGCCAGAGACGGTCCTTCGGCATCGTCATCGCTAAATAAACATAAAAACGATCATCCAAAAGCTGACGGTTACTTCCATCGGCAAGCTTCAGCCCATGCTCAGCCAGGAGAGCACGCTCCTGTTCTGAAATCATGCCGTCACTTGGTGGCTTCATCGGCCACATGCCGTCGTTGACTCCAATCAGGAAGCCGACCTTGACGCCAGTCATTCTGGAGCGGTCCACGCTTCCCACAACGACATGGTCCATACTTGGCGGTACGTGAGCGAATGTCAAAGCTTCAAGACCGCTCTCCATCGTATTGCGGAATACTTGAAGAGACATCGCATCCTCTCCAGCCATTTCCACCATCTCATCCAGAAGCTGCAGAAACGCATCCCATACCTGTTCCTGCTCACGTCCCCTCTCAATTCGACCACTTTCATCGTAATGGTTGCGCCACTTCTCCAACTGCTCAGGCACCCTTAGATGTTCGAGCCATTTATATATGACACGCGCTTTCTCTTCAATCGTCTTCACATTCCGTATGTCATGGTCAAAGGCCTCAAGAGCGTTCCTCACTTGCTGACGGTATGCGTTGATTCTTCTCTGTTTCTCTTTCTCTTCATCCGTCTGGGAAGCCTGCTCAAAGCCGCGGAACCGCTGATAAATCCAATCCCCATCAGAGAACCATTGGCTTCTTGAGCGAATTCCGTATTCGAGCACGTAATTTTCAAGTTCATCAATCGCATCTTCATGAAGTGGATAGCGGGAATCTGTTTTCGGTATGAACCCGGTTTTCAACAAACGGAATACGGCGTCATAACGAAAGTTTCCTTCCACGACATCCAAGCTTGAGCGGATCAGTTCGATCATCGGATGATTCAACATCGTCCGCTTTTCATCTATGAAAACTGGAATATCATAATCATCGAACAACGTCTCAATCAAACTATGATAGACGTCCGGTTCACGCATGAGAATCGCCATATCTTTATATCGGTACCCTTCTTCACGCACGAGGCGCAGCATTTCCTGTGCAACACCTTCTACCTCTGCGCGAGGGTGAACGGCTTCTGCAATCTGAATAGGGGCTTCTCCCTCAAAAACAGGGGCTGGCCGCTCATCGAAATAAGCTTCGATATGCTGAAAAGCCGGTCGATCTTTGAAACGGCCGCTCGTATGATCCAACTGTTCGACTTCTTCGACTTCCACACCGGCTTCGCGGGCTGTCTCTTTTAATGTCAAAAACGTTTCTTTCGTTTCATGAAACAGATCAAGCTCAGGGTTCACACCCTGATCTGGCGCTTCCGCAGTCAATGTAATATGAACTTTATCCACCTGCTTCAGCAGCGCTTCAATGACGACGATCTCCTGAGGAGTGAAGCTGTGGAATCCGTCGATGTAAACCTCAGCCCCTTCCAAAAAGGAGGCAAGCGGAATCTTCTCAGCCAAAAGCTGAAGTTGATCTTCACTATCTATGTACGTTCCACGAAGCGCATCCACCAGGCGGTCATAAATGTACGTAAGATCATCCAGCTTGTCACTCAACCCTTCCTCCTGACTCGTTTTATGAACAAACTGATCCAATACTTGCTTCTGTGCATGAAGATCCTCCGGTT
Organism: Halobacillus litoralis; assembly: GCF_020171725.1. Lineage (GTDB taxonomy): Bacteria > Bacillota > Bacilli > Bacillales > Halobacillaceae > Halobacillus > Halobacillus litoralis_F. The sequence goes on from NZ_JAIVAJ010000001.1 coordinate 632,934, forward strand.
CAATTCGGTATCTCTTGAATTCTGTAATCATGCCTTCCAACTGTTCGATAAAGCCTTGTTTCTCAATCGCCTTCTGAAAAACCTGCCAATCGGATGTCCGCTCCTCCACAATCTTTCTCAACATCATTTGTACACCAGTTGAGCTGATAAACTTCTTGGTACCTCCACCTGTTTCCTGAAGTACCCGCCAAGAAAGGCGTGAAAAGCTAAACACCTGTGCCCGGATCGATCCTTCCAATCCTTCTCTTTTCAGCAGGGCATATTCCTGCTGGAAGGTCATTTGGTCCGGGACGATATACAAAATAGGCTTTCCTTGTGGGTTTTGTTTCAATTTCTTTTCTATTTCATCCAGACACCGGATGCTCTTCCCAGCACCCGATCGCCCGACTAATAAGCGCATGCTCATCCGAACGACTCCTCTCTCTTCACGAAAATCTCTATTCTATCATTTTACCACGTCTCGTCCACACAATTTAAATGGAAGCGTAGTCCATAACAAAAGCCCTCTTCCTCATTTGAAAGAGAGCTTTGTCTGCATTAAAACTGTAAGGCTACTTGTGAGAACGGCCAATATCGGACATCCACTTTCCCGACGATCGTATCTACTTCAACGAAGCCGAAATACCGGCTGTCGAGGCTGTCCCTTCTATTATCTCCCATCACAAAGATATGTCCCTCAGGTACCTGATTCACCCCTGTCACTTCATTCAATGTGAAATCGTCCGTGAACAGCTTGCCATCGTTCGGTCTAAGGGGATCCAAATAGGATTCATCAACGGCCTGTCCATTTACAAAGAGTGTATCATTTTTGAATTCGATTGAGTCGCCTCCAACTCCGATGACCCTTTTCACATAATCTTCGGTTTCATTAGCGTGAAATACAATGACATCATGCCGGTTGACTTCCTGCCAATCGTACACCACTTTATTCACCATCAACAAGTTTCCGTCATAAAGAGTGGGTTCCATCGATTCACCGTCTACAATGTAGCTTGCAAATAAGTAAGATCGAAATACGAACGCCAACAGTAAGGCGAACAATACCGTACGGATGAGTTTGCGATATTTTTTCATAGTCTAATCCTCCAGGTGTTGTTTCTAACAACATTTTACCCTTGACAGATTAAACTTAATCAATTTAGTACGCCCGTCTTTCAGCTTTTCTCTTAATTCTTGTTTCAAGGTACTTCCCGACAATCCAGAAAAGGAGAATACAAGCTCCTACAACAATGGATTTGACAGGGTTTTGCGCGAAGGAGGCAATACTCGCACCTACGTAAGAGATGGAAAAGATCATAACCGATTTTCCCAGCACAGCAGCTAAGATGAACTGCTGCTTGCTCACTTTCGAAAGTCCTGAAACGACGTTAATGATGGAGGAGGGAGAAAAAGGAAAACACATAAGCAGAAACAGTGGACCGAATCCGTGCTCCTCCACCCACTTCATCACCTTACCAACCTGCTTCTGACGTGTAATGAATCGGAAAAAGCGTTTATGCCCGAGTGCTCGTATGATGAAGAATACAGATATTGCTCCAATGACCGAACCGAACCACGAGTATAGAAAGCCTTTGAACAGTCCATATACGACCGAGTTGGCCAGTACAAATGCGACTAAAGGCAGGATCGGAAGGAAGGCCTCCAGTAAGGGAAGGAGGATTCCAGGAATCGGTCCAAGGCTTTCTAAATTCTCAAGCTGACGGATGATGTATTCAAATAATTGATCGTTCTCCGCCATTTCTTTGTAGCGGTCGATGTGAAATGTTAATGAGCGCATGAGATGTGGCTTCCCCTTCTACGTTTTCTTTCATTTTATACAAAATATTCGGTTATGCCCAGATGAAGCTTGTCCTATCCTCATCCTTTCCAATTTAAACCTTTTGTAAAACTTCCTTGCATAGTTATGGACGTGACGTGGTATAATACAAAAAGAGAACAAACGTTCGTATATGGAGGAGAATGACATGCGGAACTTAAAACAAAGAGATCTGGACATCGCTTCCCGCTACGTATTTCTATCCATGGCACTTGTCGTCATTCAACAGGATCGAAAACACTTTGACATCGGTAAGTTCAAAATAAAAGAACCCTACCTGGAGCTGCTTGGAAAAATGGAGCTTGAAGCGAGGAAGGAAAGAAGGGAACTGAAGAACCAAATGGACCGGTTGAATATCCAAGTCGTAGAATCAGGGAGGAATGATTCTTTCACCTCCTTCCTCTTCCTGGCACGTGGGTACGAAGAGAAGCGCAATTACTTCAACCCGGCTATCCGAAAAAAAGTGGAAACGATACTGTTTGAGCTTATGAGAAAGTCTCAGCAACCCGCTCGGGGGAATCAGATGAGGAAGATGATGACACCCTCAAACGATCTTCAAGGATGACTCGAAAATGAGCTGTCCGCTGTACTTGGTTGGCAATCATACCATGCGAGACAGGAACATTGATGGTCGTGCCATTCGTAAATTCGATGGTTGTCGTTTGATTTTTCTCACCGTAAAAAGAACGGACAAATTTGTGGGCGATCCACGTACAGTCTTTACGCTTCGGAGAGATAATGGGAAAGAAATAAATACGCATGGCTTCTGAAATGACAATGGGGGGTTTATGCGTGTACCTCGTTAATTCCTTTGTACCGGAGATTCGACCATTTAAACTGCTTGCAAAATAACGACATGAATCATCCACGACCTGGCTTGGACACTTATCGACCGTAAAACGCCCATCCGCTTCAAATACTTTCGTCAGCACCTCTCCACGCTCGTCGCACTCAGCTAGAAGAGCCATCGTATTCAAATTGATTTCATAATCTTTCTTCACGCCGTATTCCATCCACTAAAACATCCCTTCTATTCAGGTAGCGGCGCTGTCACCTGCTCGGATTCCGCCGCTTATCCTTTTTAATTTACCAAAATATAATAGAATTGTCTAAACTTTCTTTCAATGTGAACCGTTTTCATTAGTCTGCTATACTTAACGTATCAGAATGATTAGAACTGTCCTTCGTCTCAGGGCTTTTTTTCTCTTCGCGACCAAAATTCGGATTCAGCAAAGTGAAGAATTCCAGCTCCGGCTGCACGTTCTGCTCTTTCATCACAGCACCACCTGTTCTTATATTAAAATGGAGGGATCTTTTATGTGGAAACGCAAGAAAAAGTCAAGTGAAGACCGCACTCCTTTGGAAACCCGCGACTTGTCGATCGATGAGATCCGCAAAGCCATCCATGCATACTCCGACCAAAAACCATCACATGTTCCATTAAGCGTATTGATTCAGGATGACCTGACGCTCGATTACGAGTTACTCTCACCCTTCCTTCACGCAAAGCCGTCCAAGCCTTTTTATATGTCACGCGAAACCTATGAACTATTCGAGGAGGAAGACTACGATCTTGCTAAAGAAATTGACCATGTACAACAAGCCGTTGATGCGTATATGAAACAAACACAAGAAACGCCTGTCATTGAAAGCGATCCATACAAAAGGATAAATTATTATAAGCTTAGAAGGCTTGGGTTGTTACAGGAGAAACCGGAAAGAGAGTATTATTTAACCAATGAGGAGTTTATGATTACCCATAAGAAGCCGAAGTAAAAAAAGGACCAATGCTAACGGTAGCATTGGCCAAAGAGACGACTGGTTAACTTTTGAGTGAGGGAATAAATTTTGAAAAAGTTCTGGGGAACTTTTTCCCACAAAAACACTCTTCAGTAACAAGGGGTTGTTACTGACCTATTTATGACAACCAGATCATAAATAGTTGATTGAGATCAATAAGCATCATCGCTTATCTGATTCTTATTGTAGTATATTTCAGAACATCCTTCACCGAAAGATTTTTGCGGAAGACCGCAACGCATTGCAGAGATGTTAGTTTATGACATGCATACCTCTAATTCAGACACTCTTCGTCTCTACAATAGCGTTTATTCTCCCTCTCACACGCTCACGCTCATCCTTGAATTGAGATGCCAAATCGTTCAGTTTATGCAAGGCATCCTGCGTTTTCCTTCTACTGCTCTCCACTTCACTTTGAGAGTCATGAATCTTATTTTGCACAAACCAATCGACAATCAGACCATCAAAGAAATAATCCGCAACGGTCAGCGCGCCGGAAACCTGCACGGATGAAGATACATGCTGCCCGATATCCTCGAGCTCCGCCGCAAACTTCCGCAAGTGCCTCTGGGATCTATGTACTGCGTCATTGGCGTCATCAATGCGTGAATGTTTCACGGCTGTTGAAATGATGCCGCCGCCAAGCATGTCGAGTGTACCCCAGTTGCTGGCACTTCCAAGCGCTTCCTCTGCTTCACGAAGGGCATACAAAGCGGAATCACCTGCAGCTATGGCTTCCTCCACTTCTTCGAGCTCCGCTTCCAAATAAGACTGCTGATCTGCGAGCTTTAGGATTTCTTTCCCTTTTTCTTCGCCTTTCTGAATTAAGTATTGCTTTCTCTCTGCCCAAAGCGCTTCATATTCTTCACCAGGGTTGCCCAGGGTATGAATGCGTTCCTTTATGTGCTGGATGTCTTCTGAGAGTTCCTGAACAGACTGTTTGGCCTCTTTCCACTTCAGCTGTGCCTCGATCACTTCCTGCTTTTCTTGTTCGACCTTCTCATCTTTTCGTCCTGAAATGGTGTAGAAAAGATTCGCCAAACTCATTTTTTCCAAAGCTTCGACGTCTTCTTTTTCTTCTGACAGCTTTCTATTTAAGTGGCTCTCTTTTCTTTCCAATTCGTTAAGTTCTGCTTGTAAGGTTTCCCGTTCACGCTTCAGTCTGTCCTGTTCAAGCCATCGCTTTTTCTTCATCATTAACTGTTCATGTAATTCGGCCATTCTACCACTCCTTCAATAGGTTATACGATGTCCCCCCTCTACACGTTTCATAGTATTGGAAATAACTATAAAAAAAGACGCTGGATGAAAGGGACCTCATCCAGCGTTCTCTTCGTCATCAGGCTTGCGCCACTTGGTCACGTAAGTTCTTTCTGAGAATCTTTCCTGTCGTATTCTTCGGCAGCTCCTCCATAAACTCAACTCTTGCTGGTGTTTTATATTTGGCGAGATGAGCACGGCAGTATTCGATGACAGCCTCTTCGCTTAAGGAAGGATTGCTCGATACTACGAAGCTGATGACCGATTCACCAAGCTCAGGGTGCGGGGCTCCGACAACCGCTACTTCACTGATATCCGGGTGTTCATACAACACTTCTTCGACTTCTCGAGGGTAGACGTTATACCCTCCAACAAGGATCATATCCTTTTTACGATCTACAATATAGAAGTACCCTTCGTCATCGGCCCGAGCCATATCCCCTGTATATAACCATCCGTCTTTAATTGTAACGGCTGTTTCTTCCGGCATCTTGTAGTACCCTTTCATGACGTTCGGACCTTGCACGATCAATTCGCCTACTTCCCCAGCAGGCACTTCCTCTCCTAATTCATCCACTATTTTATTCTCGACATTGCTTATGTTCTGCCCGATGGAACCTGCTTTCCGGGGACGGTCCAATGGGTTGAACGCTGTAACGGGCGATGCTTCGGATAAACCGTACCCTTCAGAAACACGTACATTAAACTGCTCTTCGAACGCTGTGAGAAGGGCAACAGGCATAGAGGATCCGCCAGATACACAAAGACGAATGTGACGGAACGTGTCCACATGGTCTTTCCCCGTCTGAAGCAAGTAATTATACATCGTCGGTACACCGGCAAATACGGTCGCTTCCTGCTGGGCTGCGACCGTAAATACATCCTGCGGTGAAAACTTCGGTACAATCAACACGGTTCCCCCGTTCATAATCGGTGCATTAAGTGCAACCGTCAAACAGAAAACGTGGAACATAGGCAATGTGGCGATCACCCGGTCGCTTGAGGAGATATCCAAATAATCCGCGACGTCCGTTGCATTTGAATAGATGTTCTGATGGGTCAGCATCGCACCTTTCGGCTTTCCAGTCGTTCCGGAAGTATAGAGGATCACAGCTACATCATCATGGTTTAAAGCAGGCTTATCGAAATCAAGACTTCCCTCGGCCACTGTTTTTGTAAACGATTTCATTTTAGCGGATAACGAAGAGTGAGACGTATCGATCCCTGAACCAGTGTCTCCTACGAAATAATGCTCAACCTGAAGATCCTGATCCATCTTCTCAAATTTCTCCATAAGCAAATCGAGTGTGATGACAGCTTTCACATCTCCATTCTGCAAAATATAGCTCAATTCATCTACTGTGTACGTAGGGTTGATTGGAATAACCGTAACTCCCGCACGAAGGGCTCCGTATAAACCAATCATAAATAACGGACTGTTGCCACTGACAAGAGCGATATGATCTCCCTTCCCATACCCTAATTCGGATAACGATTGAGCAAATTTCGTCACAGATCCGTTAAACTCCTGATAGGATACCCCTTTCTCTTGGAATATGTAAGCGTGCTTAGTCGGATTCTCAAGCGCTGTCCTTTCAAGCTGTTCGCTAACGTTCATTCATGCTCCTCCTTAAATGAATGAATAGTCATTCATTTTACTAATTTGAATTTTCAGTTTAATTATAAATTATTGAACACGTTTAATCAATCTTTCTTTACAAACCCTTCCATCAAAGCATGTTACACTATCTGTGAGAAGGAGGTGAAATATGAGTATCGCTCTCTTAACAGATGTGCATGGAAATGCTCCCGCCTTACGTGCTGTGCTGGATGATCTCGATCAACAGGAAAGCGTGGAACGAATTATTGTTTTAGGAGATATGCTTGCCATCGGACCCGATTCAAATGACGTATTAAGCATGTTGTTCTCAAGATCTGATGTTTCTATGATCACAGGAAATCATGATGAATGTGTACTGGCACTACTGAGAGATGAATCACACCCGAAAAGCCACGCACACGTAAAAACACACCATCAATGGATTGCCGATCATTTAGAGGCACGTTTTATCCCAAAACTAGAATCTTTAACAAGAACGCTGCAGGTCGAGTGGAATGGATGGCTGCTTCACTTCTCTCATTATGGATTAGGGAAGCCTTTAGAACACATAAGCGAGGATCCTTTTAAGAGGATTGTTGAACCATCCTTTGACAATGTGGCAAGGCTATTCCATGACATACAAGCTGATCTAATAGGTTTTGGTCATCATCACCCCGAGCATTTCTATCGTGGAAACGATACAATTTACATAAACCCCGGGGCTCTTGGGTGCAGCCATACGGCTCACGCACCTTATGCAATTGTTGATAAAAAGAATGGCTCTTTAGACGTGAAGGTGAAAAAGGTTCCTTACGATAACGTCGAATTCTTAAAGTCTTATGAAGAATTACAAGTCCCTGCCCGAAAGACCATTCTCGAAATCTTTCATGGTAACCAGCATCAGGAATAATCCTGCATCAAATGTCAAAAAGAGGTGAGCCTTAAAAAACGGCTCACCTCTTCTTCATTTAGTAAAGCATGTCCAAGAAGTCTTCTTTCGTAATTTTACCTAAGTAGTGGGAAACATCCACTTCTCCTAGTGCTTCAGAAAGAGCTTGTCGTTCATACTTTGTTCCAATTAACTTCTCTTCAATCTCACTGATATCCCCGACACCGAAGAAATCCCCGTAGACTTTCGCATTTTTCACATAGCCTTTGTCCACATCGAGACGAACGTCATACGTCCCTGCTCCTTCGATCCGTTTATTGTGCTGGATGTTGAATTTAGGAGACTTGCCGTAGTTCCAATCCCAATTTTTGTAGCGCTGCTCCGCCAACTCATGGATCTTCTCCCAATCTTCTTCAGTCAACTTATACTGTGGAACATCTTTCAAGTCCTCCACATCGAAAATGTAACGAAGAATGAGATTCTTAAACTCATCCATAGAGATTTTCTCATCAAGGAACTCTGAAATATTTGCTACACGACTGCGGATGGATTTGATTCCCTTGGATTTGATCTTTTCTGTTTTCACGTTCAATGCAGAAACGACATTCTCGATTTCAGAATCGAACATAAGCGTACCGTGGCTGAACATTCTGCCCTTGGTAGAGAATTGAGCATTCCCGGAAATCTTGCGTCCATCTTCGGCCGTAATATCGTTTCGACCTGAAAGCTCAGCATTCACCCCGAGCTTTGCTAGAGCCTCAATAACCGGTTCTGTGAACTTCGCGAAGTCGTGGAAGCTGTTTCCGTCGTCTTTCGTAATGAAGCTGAAATTCAAGTTTCCTAAATCGTGATAAACGGCTCCTCCACCAGAAAGCCTGCGTACGACTTGTATGTTGTGATCCTCTACGTAATTCGTATTGATCTCTTCGACCGTATTTTGATTTTTACCAATGATGATCGACGGTTCATTGATATAGAACAGTAAGTATGTTTCGTTAATATCGAGGTTCTTCAGCGCATATTCTTCAATAGCCAGGTTAATCCTCGGATCGTTTATTCCTTCGTGATCAATAAATAGCATCTAGTTCTCATCCTTTCTTGCTTTTCCTTCTATCATTGTAATCCTTCCGACACGATTAGACAATTATCCATTCCAACTCAACCCTTCCTCCGCCAGTTCAATATTTCCGTGAAACTCATCTTCCGCTTCCTGTCTAAGACGTGTCAACTGTCCAAAATGAGGCAGGTGGCTGAGCCAGAGGGTCTGAACGCTTGCCTTTTGCGCAATCTTACCCGCTTCTTCGCTCGTCATATGACCAGCCTTAGCACCGTCCATTCCACGGTAGAAATTTGTATCGGTGATGAGTAGATCAGAGCCTTCAGTAAAATCGGACCACCCCTCAAAATAACTTGTATCCGCGGTATAAGTCACGGTGTGCACCCCATCCGTTATCTTCATCCCGTAACAGACAACCGGGTGCTGAGTTTTCTGAAATTCAATTGTGAAGGGACCGACCTGAAGGGTCTCATCCGGGTTGTATTCAATGCCTTTCGTATAATGGTGCGTCAACTTATCGAACTGCTCTTCATCCTGATTATGACCATAAATCGGAAGGACGCGCTTCGTTTCGTGTAGTGTATTTTGAACAAGTGACGCATATTGCAACGGTCCAATATCCGCAATATGATCGTGATGGTAATGGGATAGCACCACAGCGTCAAGGTCTGTCACCTTGATGAACTGCTGCAGCCTCGAAAGGACACCGCTCCCACAGTCGACGAGCATGGTAAAGCCGTCTTTCTCAAATAAATAACCTGACGTTGCACTTCCTGCTGCGGGGTATGCCCCCCAATAACCGACTACTGTTACTTTCACAAGATCACACTCCTGTATCTTTTTTCCTATTTGCACATTGTTTTATAACAGATGGTTGATTTATGCATATTGTTATAATACAATGATTTTACAACAAAAATTTGGAGGGGATTTCCTAATGATCAGTATCGTTGAGTTCTTCCGTAACCTGCCTAAAAAACACTGCTCCAGCTGCGGCAATGTCATTCAAGAACAAGCCGATTGCTACGGCAACCTTTGCGACGACTGCGACCACCCTGCCCGCTAATGTTAGTATTCCACAATTGAAGAGAAAAGGAACCACTAAAACTGGAGCAGCTATTCGATAAGCTGCTTTTTTCTTTTGCCACAAAAAAAGAACCCAAAACATCTCTGTTCTGAGCTCTCCTTTACTAGTACCCTGTATTTTCGTATGACTCACCGGACGACTGTTTGGACAAATGCCTCCCTGAAAGGAACCACCCACCAGCGGCAATGGATAATAGAACCGTCCAGAATACCACGGTCCACCCAAGACCATGAGCGAAATGAGGGTCAAGCCAACCCACTTTCTCATGGGATACCGTAATGACAGCAAGCTTCACACCGACCCAGGCAACAATTAAATACGCCGTCGTCTCAAGGCTTGGACGTTTGTCCAACAGCTTCACAAACCAAGTCGCCGCGTATTTGATCAGGACAAGACCTGAAATACCGGCAATGATCACGACGAGGAACTTCCCACCATCCATGCCACCGAAGTTCGGAAGAGGAGAATTCGGCAGTGCGAGTGCAAGTGCTACAGCCGCTAATATTGAATCGATGGCAAATACGAGATCCGCCGCTCCGATTTTGGCCACTGTCGGCCAAAACCCTTTTCCTTTGGATGTAGAAGACGTCTCCTCTTCTTCTTTTTCACGACTAAGAATATTTTTCAACCCTAAATAGATCAAGTAGGCAGCTCCAATCGCCTGTACCTGCCAGACGGTTGCGATAAACGAAATCGCAAACAATGCCCCAAATCTAAATATGAAAGCAAATAAAATTCCGTAATTGATGGCACGTTTCTTCTGTTCCTCTGGCAGGTGCTTCGCAATGACGGCAAGCACTAGTGCATTATCTGCTGAAAGTAACCCTTCCAGCCCGATCAGTATAAGCAACGTCCACGCATATTCAACCCAAATGGACTCCATTCTCGTTTTCTCCTTTCAACTATGCCCCCACAAAAATAGACCTTCACCTTGAGGTAAAGGTCTATACGCTAACGGGTAAGGTCACACTATGTATCCCACAACGGTTGAGACCCTGAGGCAGTTTCTCTCTTACTCCAACTTTATAACTTTATCAAGTCAGCGGAAACTGGTCAAGTTCATCCGGGAACATCACGTGTGAATCAACTGTTCTTTCAACGTCGAATCTCTAACTAGTAATTTATGAGAATAGATGTAACGCCTTGCTTTAACTGACGTTGGGTACATCAGCTGTTTCACCAGCACTTCAATCGTACGATCTGCCATTTTCTCGACGGGCTGCTCAATCGTTGTCAGCGCCGGAACCATCAATAACGAAAGCATCTGATTGTCAAAGCCGACAACGGCCAAGTCATCAGGGACACCCACACCGGATTTGACAGCTTCGTACACAACACCGGCTGCTACTTCATCCGACCCTGTGAATACGCCATCTACATAAGGAAACTCTTGTTGAATACGCTGGAACACTTCACGTCCATCTTGAACGTGGATCGCCCAGTCCATCATCGCCTCTTCAAGAAAAGGAAGAGAACGCTCTTCTAAAGCCCTTAGGAACCCGGCTTTTCTTTCCTGAGCGAGGTACGTATCAGACCCACCACATACGTAGGATAAGTTTTGGCAACCTTGATCAATTAAATGAATGGTCGACTCATAGGCGGCTCTTCGATGATCCATATGAACCATAGGGACAGACATCTCTTCCATATATTCATTGCAAAGAACGATCGGGCCGGAATCTAAGTAGGGCTCAACCGCTTTCCAGTCGTTGCATAGTGACGTCATGACAATGCCATCGACCTGCTTAGTCTTTAATAATTGTAAGTAATCCATTTCTTTTTTCTTAGAATCGTGAGTCTGACAGACAATAATTTGATATCCCCAATGGGATGCCTTCTTCTCCATCGATTCAATTAAATTTGCGAAAAATGGATTGGTAATGCGGGGCAAAAGAACCGCAATTGTATCTGTCCGTTGATTTCGTAATCGTCGAGCCGAGGAATTCGGCACATACCCAAGCTCATCCATGGCCTCTAAGATGCGTTGTTTCTTCTCATCTGTAACGTAAGGCTGATCATTAATCACGCGCGATACCGTCGTTCTTGAAAGTCCCGCCAGCTTCGCTACATCTTCTATGGTAGCCATTCCTATTCCCCCTGATAGATTTCTACCTGCACTTGAAAACGTTTCCATATCCCATGATACTAATCATCTATCATTCTTGCAAGCCCTTACAAGGATTTGTAGAGTCCATCGACAAGAATAGAACAAGACTAACAAAACCCATTCAAAAATGAGCTGATTTATGTCACGTAATGAATTTCAACAAAAAAGGACGATGCATGAATTTTCATGCATCGTCCTTTGGAATGGAAGGCTGAAGTCCTCTGTTTCAACTTTTACGTGAGATTCATATAACGTAATACCTTCTCAACGGCTGCCTCACCTTGATCAATACAGTCCGGCAGACCGATTCCCCGATAAGAACCTCCTGCTAAAAATACACCAGGAAGCGTTTCTCTCATCTTATCTTCCACGTTCTCAAGCTTCTCCTTATGCCCCACCTGATACTGAGGCATAGCATCATGCCAGCGAGTCACGATCGAGAATTCAGGTTTTTCTGTTATATTCATCGTACGATTCAGATCCTTCAAAGCAAGCTCGACGATTTCATCGTCCGAGTAATTTACGACATCCTGATCGGTCGGTTTGCCTACATAACAGCGCAGCAATACTTTCCCATCCGGTGTCGAGTGCGGCCATTTCTTGTGCGTCCACGTACACGCAGTAATTCTGAAATCACTGTTCCTTGAAACAACGAAGCCTGTACCATCGATATCCTTCTTGACAGCGGAGGCATCAAAGGCCATGGCCACGTTGGCTACGGAAGTCGCATTTGTCTCTTTGAACGGTTCAAGGAATTCATACTGGGTGAGCATTCGCTGAACAGCAAAATGGGGTGCCGCAAGGATGACAGCATCTGCTTCAGCAACGGTTCCGTTACTGAGCATTACATGATAGATGTCCCCTTTTCTCTCAATATGGTCCACTTTCGTCTGCTTTAAAACCGTACCTTCTTCTAATTGGTTCTCAACAGCATCTACCAGCGTTTCAAGTCCGCCTTCGAGTGTGAGGAACATACTCGGCTTCTTCTCCCCTTTTTTCCGCTTAGGGATCGAAGTTGTTTGCCGTAGCCCTTTAATCAGACTTCCATATTTCTGCTCCAACTCATAAAAGTGGGGGAAGGTTGCCTGTAGACTTAATTTATCAATGCTTCCTGCATAAATGCCGGAAAGCAATGGTTCGATCAGATTCTCTACAACTTGATTCCCTAACCTTCTTCTGAAAAACAACCCCAGCGACTGATCTCCGTCTACTTTCCTTGCGGGTTTAACAAGATCCATAGCGGCTCTAGCTTTCCCTAATGGACTGAACAGCCCGGAGAAAAGGAACGGCCGGATCCGGGTTGGGATGCCCATGTACGATCCACTCGGCATAGCGTGAAGTTTACCGTTCACCAATATGTAGGACTGGCCCGTACCGTTCGGGGTCAGTTGATCTTCAAGCCCTACATCTTGTGCTAAACGTCCGGCACTTTCTTTTCGGGCAAGGAAAGAATCGGGTCCACGCTCAATGGTAAACCCGTCCTTTCTTACAGTTTGAATTTTTCCGCCGAGACGGTCGCCAGCTTCCATCAACTGAACGTCTATCTGTTGAGAAGAGGCTTGCTGAAGTCGGTAGGCAGCGGTCAAGCCCGTTATCCCTCCACCGATTACGACGACTCTTTTTTGTTGTGACATCATATCCCTACTTCTTTACTTGTTCCCTGACGACGTCTGCTAAAGTGTCGACAAATTTAGGGTGCGTATTCGGCATTTCAGGACGATAGTAATTAGCTCCTACCTCGTCACAAACCACTTTACACTCATAATCATTGTCATATAGGACTTCAAGGTGATCAGATACAAATCCAACCGGGGCATATACGAACGATCGATAACCCTTCTCTTCGTATAGATCCTTCGTCAAGTCTTGAACATCAGGACCAATCCAAGGGTCTGGAGTATTTCCTTCACTTTGCCAGCCAATCTCATATTGAGTGATGCCTGTCGCTTCAGATAGGAGCTCAGCCGTACGTTTCAATTGGTCCGGATAAGGGTCTCCGCCTTGAAGAATCTTCATAGGAAGGCTGTGAGCGGAGACGATCAAGCAGGCTTTCTGCTTTTCTTCTTCGTCCATTTTGGCATACTCATCTTCAATCTTTTCTTTCCAGTAATCAATGAAACCGGGAGCATCGTACCAACTTTCAACGGAACGAATCGTAATGCCATGCTTGTCCGCTTCTTCCTTCGCGCGTCCATTATAAGACTTCACGCTGTAAGTCGAATAGTGAGGAGCGAGGACGATGGAGACCGCTTCTTCGATTCCGTCCTCAGACATTTGCTGAACAGCATCCTCAACGAATGGTTCAATGTGCTTCAGACCGATGTAAAGCTTGAACTCGATGTCGTCTTGTTTCTCATTCAGAGCATCCTTGATGCTCTCAGCCTGGTCTTCTGTAATACGCGCCAGAGGAGAGATCCCGCCTATTGCATCATAGCGGTCACGCAGATCTTGAAGCATCTCGTCTGAAGGTTTGCGTCCTCTGCGGATGTGTGTGTAGTATCTTTCTAAGTCTTCTTCTTTATATGGGGTACCATATGCCATTACGAGTAAACCCATTTGTTTCTTTGCCATGTCTATTCACCTCTTAGTTCGATTTTGAATAATCATGAATCAACTGAGTCAACCGCTTCAATGTTTCAGGTTGGATATCCGGTGTGACTCCATGACCTAAGTTGAAGATGTGAGAAGGATGTTGTCTTCCCTCATCGATGATACGCTTCGCTCTCTCCTCAATTACATCCCAATCGGATAGTAAAATGGAAGGATCGAGGTTCCCCTGAAGTGGCCTTGTAATGCCTTCCTGGCGTGCTTCTGTAATGGACATTCTCCAGTCCAAACCAAGGACATCAATCGGAAGATCGTTCCATTCGTGTGCTAAATGACGTGCCCCAACACCAAATAGGATCAACGGGACTCCTTCTTCCTTCAACTCGGAGAAAATCCGCTGCATGACAGGTTTGATGAATGTACGGTAGTCCTCAACATTCAAAGCCCCTACCCATGAATCAAAGATTTGAATGGCTTTCGCTCCAGCTTTGATTTGGGAACGGACGTAAGTGATGACCATGTCAGCCAACTTATCCATGAGGGCGAACCACGTCATCGGTTCACTGTACATGAGAGATTTAGTCTTATTATAGTTCTTCGAAGGACCACCCTCAATCATATAGCTTGCGAGTGTGAACGGGGCACCACTGAAACCGATCAACGGCACGGTCAGTTGTTCCTTCGTTAATAGGCGAATCGTATCCAATACATATGGAACATCCGATTCAGGATCGATTTCTCCAAGCTTTTCCACATCTGCTTTTGACGAAATCGGATTATGAATGACAGGTCCGATTCCTTTTTGAATCTCCACGTCGACTCCAAGAGACGGGAGCGGTGACATGATATCTTTGTAAAGGATGGCGGCATCCACCCCGTACTGTTCAACCGGAAGCCTCGTAACATAGGCACAAAGTTCAGGCTGATGTGTAATTTCAAACAGAGAGTACTTTTCCTTCAGCTTATTGTATTCAGGTTGAGATCTCCCAGCCTGGCGCATAAACCAAACGGGTGTGTGTTCTGTCTTCTCCCCGCGAAACGCTCGGAGAATTGTATCATTCTCGATTTTATTCATTTACATGACTCCTTTAACACGTTCGTCTTTGTCCGTTTTCCACTATAACGATATATTCGGTTTCTGTATAGAAAAATGATGAAAATGTCATGATTTTGTTCTTTTTTCACTTCAAATATCCCAGCTAAGGGTGACGCGATTCGATGGGGAGCCTTCGAGTTCTGTAAGCGGGTCATAAGGTACCACGTAGAAGTTCGTTTCATCAAAGATGCTGAAGGCATTCACTTGATAGGAACCTGCCCCTGTCACTTCCCCTACTCTCACATCTTCTCCTTGTTCTTCTTTATAAATACGGTACACGACCCGGTCATCCGAAGAAGGGGTCCACTCGAGTGAACCTCTGAAAGTGGCAAGTCCAGCTAGATTCAGTGACCCCTTCACTTCATCCAGTTCCGGAAGTCGAATCGGCTTTGGCAGTTCCTCTACACCTTCAGGTTTCTCAAAGGATGCTGTAAGCGGCTGCTGTTGATCAATACTACTGAGAATATCCTTCATCAGTCTCGTAGGGTAGGCACTGCTTCCTTGAATGCTGAAGCCTTCACCAGACTGGTCGTATCCCATCCATAAAGCTCCAGAATACTGTGGCGTGTACCCTGCGAACCATACATGTTTATTGCCGCCCTGTCCTTGCTGGGTTCCCGTCTTGCCTGCCAGCGCTTTTCCGTATTCCCCGGAATTAGCGGTCCCCTCTTCTACCGTAGTCTGCAGCATTTCGGTCATGTTCCAGGCCGTCTGGGCATCAAAAACCTGCACTTCCTCCTGTTGGTGCTCATGGATGACATTCCCGTACCGGTCAACAATTTTTTCAATGGTATAGCTCTCCACTTTCTTTCCGTCACGTGCGAAGCTGCCGTAGGCTTCTGTCAACTGAATGGGAGAATAGCCTTCCGAAAGACCACCTAACGCAATCGCGAGGCCATGGTCGTCTGTTGACAGACCAAGCTTATCTAAATAAGACTTCGAATAGTCGATGCCGATGTCTTCTAAAAGGGATACGGCAGGGACGTTCTTCGATTCGACAAGAGCTTGATATAAGGAAACTTCACCTTGGTATTGATCATCGTAGTTTGAAGGCTCATAACCGCCTGTAAACGTCTGCTTACGGTCTGAGAGAACACTGAACGGGCGATAATCGCCTTGCATCAAAGCAGGACCGTATACAGCTAACGGCTTGATAACAGAAGCAGGGGACTTCTTCACTTGAGTACGGTTCAAATCGCCATGCTCAAAGTTCCGTCCTCCGACAGCCGCTAACAGGGCGCCTGTTTCGTTATCCATCAGTGTAAAAGCTCCCTCTACAGGGCCGCTGTCACCTGGAACAAATTCTCCATCCCGCATCTTCTCGGCAGCGACTTTTTGAATGACAGGGTCCATTGCTACGACAATCTGGTAGCCTCCCCGCTTCAACTCGTCCCGCGACATATGGTACCGTTCCGCCGCTTCATCAATGACGAGGTCCACGTAACTATTCGAACCATTGTCATTCAATTCTTCCTGCTGTGCTACAGCGAGTGTCGATCCCTGCATACGTTTCATCACATCCACCGAGATCGATCCGTACTGCTCCATTTCAGATAAGACAAGGTTCCTTCTTTGAATGGACTGCTCTGGGTTATCGAATGGTGAATAATAATTCGGTGCCTTCGGAAGTCCAGCCAAGAGAGCGGCCTGAGCCACCGTCAAATCAGAAACCGGACGGTCAAAGTAGTGCTTGGAAGCAGACTGAATCCCATACGTCCCTTCACCGAAGTAAATTCGGTTCAAATAAAGCGCCAGGATCTCGTCTTTGGAATAATTCCGTTCGAGGTAAATCGCAGCCATGACTTCTTTTGTTTTCCTCATCCACGTCTTCTCATTTGTTAGGAACAGATTTTTCGAAAGCTGCTGAGTAATCGTACTTCCGCCTTCTACTTTCTCCATTGCCAATATATCCTTGTATATCGCTCGTAAGATCGCTCTGAAATCGACTCCTGAATGGTCATAGAAGCGCTGATCCTCAATGGCTACGAAAGCATCTTTTACATGAGAAGGAATTTCAGCCCCCTCGACAATTTCCCGGTTCTTCGTGTAAATTCTCTCGATCAACTCACCGTCTGTCGTTTCAACAGTCGTTAACTCGTCCATGACAAGGGCACGTTCTTCGACTACAAACCGACCGCCGAATAAGATGATGAAATAGCCAATCATCATCAAAAAGAGCAGCGAAAGCCCGATGATACCGGGCCACTTCAGGTGTTTTGTCCATGGTGGCAGATTACGTACTTTTTCTTTGATGTTCACTGTTGTGCATCCTTTCTATTCTTCCGCGTCAAACTTGCGGTCTCCTTCCGGCTATTGCTACACTGAACATATAGCAGGAAAGGAGACATGGATTATGAAGGTTTCAATGACAAGCGGTACTCTTGAATACTTAACTAAACTCAAAAAGAAACATCCAGATTCCAAACTCTTCATTATGCAGGACCAAGATAAAACCGTTGCTTATTGCGAAGACGCTTCGATTTTCGAAGAGGGTCGAAATTACGAGACGGTTGATTATGTCGGTGAATTAAAGGCTGAAGGTTATGTCGTGATGAACAATATTCCTGTTGCAGATGAAGGTCGTCCCGTGTTCGAGGACCGTTTTAAAAACAGAGCGGGAAACGTTGAAAACCGCGAAGGCTTCCAAGCCATCCGCATCTTAAGGCCTCTTCAAGGTAATACGTATGTGGTCTTAACACAATGGCGCAACGCACAGGACTTTGAAGATTGGAAAAACTCCAAGTCATTCGATGATGCTCATAAGAAATCAGGACCGAAACATAAGAAGAAGCCGTCCTTTATCGATGGCGATGCTTACATTACAAAATACCACATGGTGAATATCGATGAATAAAAAAAGTGAGCGGCCAAAGGTCCGCTCACTTTTCTTTACTCTTCGGCTTCTGCGCTTGAGTCATTCAAGACTTCATCATGGAAGAAGGTATCGAATGTATCGACAGGCTGTTCCCCTACCACACGGGCTACTTCTTCTCCGTCTTCATAGTGAACAATCGTCGGTGTCGCTTCAATTCCATATTCCTGCCATTGGTCCTGGAATTCAAGAAGATTCAATTTTTTCATGTCTACTCCCAATTCTTCTGCCATCGGATCAACGATTGGTGTTGTACGCTGACAATGGACGCAAGTCGGACTGTAGAAATACACCGTTGTCTCTTCTCCAGACTCAATTTGACTTTGCAGTTCATCTGGCTGTATTTGATTTTGATAATACGGGCTGTCCAGCTGATCAATCGTTGCCTGATTCAAGTTGGACTTTCCGTATGGATTTCCTTCAACTTGTTGAGAGTTCTGATATTGAACGACAAACACTAATACGACAACTAACGCCGCTAGCACAGTCGCAAAAATTACCATGTTACGCTTCATACCGTCGATCTCCTTTTTAGTAACAACAATACATGTGTTGCAAATATTATAACAAATGCTGTTCCCGCCATAAACGGGATACTGATGAATCCAAAGTAGTTCACATACTGGGCACTACAAGAAACGTTTCCACACGCATCTCCCAATGTCATTCCCGGCACCTTTTGTAAAAGGTAGTGATACGTCGACACAAGCATACCTATGCCGCTCAAGATGACTCCCGGCAGAGCCACATCACTATTTTTCTTCCAAAGGGCTGTTCCGTAAATGAGAACAAGGGGGTACATGAGGATGCGCTGATACCAGCACAGTTCACATGGTTCATAGCCCATGAACTCAGAGTAAAACAGGCTACCCGCCATTGCTGCCAATGCTATTGCCCAGGCAATAAATAAGTAATTGTCTTCCTTACTATTCATATACGTAAATCCTTTCTACCTCTCCCACCTGCTATTATACAAGTAAATCTCTCGAAAACAAAACACTTTTTATAGGTGCTTGTAAACCTCTACATTTCCTTCATTCGGGTTCCGTCTACGTTTATTTACGACGAAGCTGGGAATATTGATGATGTGCCAAATTTTTTACAGAAAGAGGTTACTTTATGGATCAAAAAATGCAGGCTCTCATTGAAGGGTTGAACGAAGACTTGTCCCATGAATATGCTGCATCGATTATGTACACCAATAACGCCGCCGTTGTTTCCGGGCTTTACCGCTCTGTATTGAAACCATTTTTTGAAGGTGAAATTGCGGATGAGCAGGGCCATGCCATTTATTTAGCAGAAAAAATCAGCACACTTGGAGGCACCCCTACTACCACTCCTGCTCCTGTTAAACAGATCAGCGAGGTAAAAGGAATGCTGGAAGAGGCTAAGGAAGCAGAACGGCAGACCATTAAGCGCTACGAGGAACGTAAAGCACAGGCCGAAGAGCTCGGTTTAACAGAACTCTCCATTAAACTTGACGATATGATCGCTGATGAAACAGGTCATATGGAAGAGATCAGCCGTCTTCTGCAGGATTCACGTCTATAAACCTCTTACTACCACCTTTGGGAACACCCAGGTGGTTTTTTTGTGCGCTCAAGAATAGGCTTCGTGTCTGTTCATCTAATATGAAGAAAGATCTCGATTGTTTCGACCCTTAAAATTTGAGAATATTCTAAACCTGTATTAAACTTTACACAATCAACTATGAGGAGGATGCGTGATGTGGGAAGATATTTTCAAAGCAATCGATGACCAATACGATAAAATGTTGGAGACAAGACGTCACTTACACCAGTATCCTGAAGTATCCTTTCAAGAGGAGCAGACGGCTCAGTTTATAGTAGATACATACGAACGCCTTGGTATTCCCTATGAGAGGAATGTAGGCGGAAATGGCGTACTCGCTACGCTGAAAGGAGGAAAGCCTGGGAAGACGGTCGCCCTCCGAGCGGATTTCGATGCACTGCCCATCCAGGAATTGAATGATGTGTCGTACAAATCCAAGAATGATGGCGTCATGCACGCATGCGGTCACGATGGCCACACTGCATCACTTCTTGGCCTTGCGGAAGCTCTTCTTCCTTTTCAAGATCAGTTACCGGGTACTATTGTATTCCTGCACCAACACGCGGAAGAGTATTCTCCTGGTGGTGCCAAGCCGATCATGGATTCAGGAAAGCTCGATCACGTCGATGCCGTCTTCGGCACCCACATCTGGGTGAACGCCCCTACAGGTGTGATTCAAACATCTAAAGGACCATTCATGGCAGGTGCTGACCGATTCGAGTTGACCATCCAAGGGAAAGGGGGACACGGAGCGATTCCTCATCAGACAAAAGACGCGATCGTGATTGCTTCCCAAGTGGTCACCCAGCTTCAACAAGTGGTGAGCAGACGAGTTGATCCGTTGAAGACAGCGGTTCTCTCGATTGGAACATTCGAGGCCGGTCATGCCTTCAATATCATATCTGATTCTGCCAGACTGACAGGAACGGTCCGCACATTCGACCCGGAAGTTCAGGAACTCATCATTGAAGAAATGGAAAAGATCATCAAGGGCACCTGTGTCGCGAACGGGGCTGATTACGACTTGAATTATGAACGAGGTTACCCTCCAGTAGTCAATCACAGCAAGGAAGCTTCCTTAGTGCTCGACCGCTCTCATGAAGCTGATGCCTCTCTAACGACAGAAGAAGTGGAACCATCCATGGCTGGTGAAGATTTTGCTTATTACATGCAGAAAAAGCCTGGAGCCTTCTATTTTACGGGTGGTCAAATTCCAGATCATTATTACCCGCACCACCATCCGAAATTCGATTTTGATGAAAAAGCACTCAATCATGCAGCCAAAACACTGATTCAAGCATTTAGAAGTTATCAAGAATCCTGACCAACAAAACGACCGCCCCTCAAGCCTACTCCTGAGGGGCGGTCGTTATTTCACTTAATAATGTATGGATGTCACGAAAACCGTAAACAGATTCCTGGAGCGTTCTCCCCACCATCTCTGCTTTTGCTGAACCAAGCCATTCTCCCCCCAGCTTCTCATAAAACAAACGAAAGGGATTGTCTTCTAAAACGAATACCATCATTGAATCGATTCCGTCGATTG
This sequence comes from Halobacillus litoralis, assembly GCF_020171725.1. Lineage (GTDB taxonomy): Bacteria > Bacillota > Bacilli > Bacillales > Halobacillaceae > Halobacillus > Halobacillus litoralis_F. The sequence goes on from NZ_JAIVAJ010000001.1 coordinate 654,183, forward strand.
TTAACCTTTTAAGAACAGGCTCTATCAAAGTCCTGCCAAGCCCTTGCCTCTGAAACTCTTCCAGTATGTAAATGGCATAAAGCTCTCCCTTAAAAGAAGTAAATTGTTCTGTATGATTCGTACCGCCATGCGAAAAGCCTATGATATCGCCTGTATCGCCTTCCGCTACATAGACATACTGAGCAGGAATGATTGTTTTCCATTTAGCCGTTCGATTCTCATACGTCATTTTTTCCAAGTACTCATCAGGAACTATGCCTTTGTAGGTGGACTTCCAAGTGTCGACCTGAACCCGAGCCACCCCTTCAGCATCCTCCACCACAGCTCTTCTGACCCTCATCTGTTTCCTCCTTTTTACAATATAACTAATGAAAAATGCTCCTTCTAAAGGAAGGAGCATTTCATTTTAAAGTGTTAATCTTGGTTTCACATACATACGGACGAACGTAAGGCTGAATAGACTTCCTCCTACCCAGACAACAACCAACCCAAGGAGGTTCCACTGGAAGATAAACAACAGACCAAATAGGAACGTCTGTGCGAGCAAAATCTGGTTGAGCCATTGAACAAGTGCCTTCTTCCTCCACTCCTGCTTCACCGGGTAAATATCAAGCCAAGCAATCGTTCGGTGGTGATTCCAAAGTGTCATCATCTGAAACCCACTAAGGTAAATGAATAGCAGGGCAAATACAATTTTCACCCAAATGTTCGGGACAAACCAAATAGCAAGAGCACCGATTACGATCAGACGCAGATACATACCTAGATAGTCACTGCTTCTGATGAAAGTGATACGGTACAAATAGGAATAGGTCTCTTTCTGATTATAGGAAACCATCGAAGCGACAGCATTTACGAGACGATGGCGTTTCTTGACCGTATTTTTCAAGTGAGGGACATCCACAAACATATTCGCAATCCTGTAAAAGGTGCGCATCCGCTGCTGGTCTTTCCTCACGAGAAGATCCCAGGCTAGTCCGGCTTTTTGACGGCTTAATTGGAAGGTGTATAACACCAATACGACAAGCAGAATCGTTACAACACTGGCATAGCCCCAGTTCCCTTTGGCAAGGAAATAGAAGATGGAGACATTAAGGAACACTTTAATTACTTGATCGATTCCACGGATTCTCGGATTCCGCTCTTTCAACATCCACCAATTTGAAAGCAGATTCCATAGCTTTACGACGAGCATAATGCCGATCAGCATCAAATAGTAGGACATCCCAAGCTCTGGGAACCCTGCGAAGTATAGCGGTCCGAGTGCTGCAGCGACAAGAAACACAAGATAAAGCTGAACGACGTAGCTGTAATACAGGCATCGTCTGAAGTAATCACCGAGTTGGTACTCAGCAGGCAGTAAAAACACTAAGTCCGGCTCTTTGAGCAACGTACGAACAGGGCTGTAGCTGACAATCAAACCAAATGAAATACCGATGATCGCGCCGGTGGGAAAGTCCTCCGGCAGTTCCGCGAGCCACTGCTGGTAGTAATAAGCAAGTGCTGATATAAAGAACAGCATGGCAACGCCAATATGTTCATTGAAAATATATTTCAAGTAGCGGTTCGTTTCCTTTACGTGTTCGGTAAAACGACGCATCCAAAACTTTTTAGCATCAATCATGAGCTTGTCTCTTCCTTCGTCAGAGCAATATAAATATCATCCAGCGAAGCATCCGGTCGCTGGAAGGACTTCCTCAACTCACTCAGTGTCCCCTGAGCCCGTATTTCACCATCATGAAGAATGATGAATCGGTCACAGTATTTCTCTGCCGTCGCCAAAATGTGAGTAGACATCAGAATGCCTGCACCTTTCTCTTTCATATCCTCCATCATTTGAAGATAAGATTGGATACCGAGCGGATCAAGTCCGACAAACGGTTCATCCACAATATACAATTCTGGTTCGATCAAGAAGGCACACATGATCATGACCTTCTGCCTCATCCCTTTTGAGAAATGGACAGGGAACCACTTCAATTTTTTCTCAAGTCGAAACTCTTTGAGCAGCGGATCGAGACGCTTCTTGAATACGTCTTCCGGGATGTTGTAGGCCATTGCCGTTAAATGCAAGTGCTCATATAACGTCAACTCATCATATAAAATCGGCATTTCGGGTATGTAGCCGAGCTGCTGTCGATATTCTTCCGGGTTCTCTTCAAAGGAGGTTCCCTTTATGGAGACCTTCCCTTTCTTCGCCTGCATCATCCCGATGATGTGCTTGATTGTTGTACTCTTTCCTGCACCGTTCAACCCGATCAATCCGACAATTTCATTGGGTTTCACATCAAAAGAGATGCCGTGCAGAACATTTTTATGTGTGTAGCCTCCATGGAGGTTTTCAATTTTTAATAACGATTGCACTTTAACTCCCTCATTTCACCTGAGTTATTCTTATGAAAGTTTACCATATCTTCTCTCCCCATTGCACTTATGGTCTACCTGTCGAGTTCAGGACTTGGATTGTGGTACAATAAGGCAAAACGTAGAGGAGTGAGCATATGAATCAAGATAAGGACTGTATTTTCTGCAAAATTGTAAACGGAGACATTCCATCTGCTAAAGTGTATGAAGATGAAGATGTTTATGCTTTTCTCGACATCAGTCAAGTAACCAAAGGACACACGCTGGTGATTCCTAAAGAGCACTGTAAAGACATTTATCACACAGAGTCTGAGGTAGCGGAGAAACTATTTTCTAGAGTGCCGAAGATTGCCAAGGCGATCAAGTCTGCTTATCAGCCCATCGGATTGAATACCTTGAATAACAACGAGGAACCTGCGGGTCAGTCCGTCTTCCATTTACATATCCATCTCATCCCGAGATACGATGAGAATGATGGGTTCGGAGCCAAATGGGAAGTGAATTCCGATGCTTATTCGACAGACGACTTACAGACCATTGCAGCAGACATCAATGCGCAGTTATAGTGCTTGAACGACAGCTCAAATTTGATATAATACAATTATGCATTCGCATACGGTCAGAGAGGGCACGTATGGGATGTAAAAAAAACTAGATGAGACTAGAATAGTTGAGGAGAGATGTTTCAAATGAATACTCGTGTATTAGTTATGCTTTCGTTGTTAGCAGGAATCGGTGCAGTGCTTCATACCGTGATACCAGGTGTTGTGCTTGGTATGAAACCAGATATGATGCTTGCGATGTTGTTTTTAGGAATCCTTCTATTTCCTAAGCCGTCTTATGTACTGCTTCTGTCGATTGTCACTGGCCTTATTTCAGGTCTAACGACGGCCGTACCTGGTGGACAGATTGCTAATGTCATTGAAAAGCCGATTACAGCTTTCGCATTCTTAGGTTTGGTCCTGTTAACGAAACGCCTGGCCCGCTTCAAAGTGACACAGCCGGCACTAGCAGGAATCGGTACGTTAATCAGCGGCACCGTTTTCCTAACCATCGTGCTGTACGTCCTCGGGATGCTTCAAGGAAGCTTCGCAGCGTTGTTCCTTGCTGTTGTCCTTCCAACAACAGCCTTTAACGTGTTGTTCGTCGGGATTACCTACCCGATCATCACGACAATCATGAAGCGTACATCGCTTGCAGACCTTTCACCCGCACTGCAGCCACGTGGAAGTAAAGCATAACATCCGAATAGTCAAAACATCACATCGATTTCACCAAGGCACTACTCTTCAGTAGTGCCTTCCTTTATCTTTCGTGAAATTATTTTCATGAATTAGGTTTCATTCTTTAATAATATGAGAAAATAAAAAGTAAGATGCAAATAGGAAGGAGTTTTGTTATGCCTAATCTGAAATCACTTGCACTGGGAGTTCTTGTAGGTGGAGCTGCAGGAGCCGCCTATACCTTACTTAATACCCCCTCTTCAGGAAGAGACCTGAGGGAGAATGCCAAGCTGAAGAGTCAGAACCTTAAAACGACTGTCCTCAGCCTGCGTGAAGAAGGCATGCAGTTGAAAGATCAAATCGCCCAAACATCCAAAGAAGGCGCTGAATTGATCAAAGATCTCTCAGAAGATGTGAAAACATCCATCGAGAGCTGGAAGCAGACCGTAGAGCCGCACCAGAAAAACATCCAAAAGTATTTAGAGCAAATTGAAGCAAGCTTGAAAGAATTAGAGGAAAAAGCCAAAGCAGAGCAGCAGAACAACGATACACAACCAAGCCACGAAATCGTTAATCATCAGTAATAAACAGCCGCATTTTATATCTAATAAAACCCGGACGACGCATGCTGCAAAACTTGTGTCATCCGGGTTTTATTTTGTAATGAAAATGTTACATAGAAAAGCATGGTATTCTATCCAAAGATGTTCTAACGTAAAAAAAGCTTAAGGGAAGGCCCTTAAGCTTTTTTCGTATTACAATTATTCAGCTGGTTGAAGATCTTCGATAGAGTCTACTTCCATGTAAGATGGAACAACAAGACCTACTTTAGCACCTTCAAGGTTCATACCAAGGTCAACCAAGTTGTCTTGGTGCTGCTCATAAAGATCACCGTGAGTCGCTGGCAACCATGCAGCTACCATTCCTGTAACTTCACCTTCAGCTACAGCTTCCCACATTGGTCCGTTATCTAGAGGCGTGATTGTTACGTCAAAGCCTTTAGACTTCATTACTTCTGCTACAACGTTTGTTGAAGCAATTTCAGAGTCCCAGTTTACATAAACAAGTTCTACTTCTGTGCCGTCAACGTCTTCAACGCCGTTCGTCCACTCGCTTACTTTGTCTTGGTTCTCTTCAATCCAAGCTTTTGCAGCTTCTGCTGGTTCTGCACCACCATTGATTTCAAGCATTACAGATTCCATGTCAGCAGCTGTCCATTGGAACTGGTCAAGAAGTGTATATGCATTCGGCTTCTCGTCTTCAAGTCCTTGGCGAACCATTGTCTTGATTTCTTCCGCTCCACCGAACACACCTTTTGGATCTTCTAGATATTTAAGGTCATATTTTGCGAATTTCCAGTGTGGCGTCCATCCTGTAACAGCGATTGGCTCTTCGTTCTCGATTGCTTCACCTAGTGCTGTTGCCATTGCACCTGAAGAAGAAGTCGCAACTTCCCATCCAGCAAGGTTCTCGTACTCTTCAACAGCTGTCTGAGCGGCACCTACTACACCAGCACCTGCTTCGATACCTGTGATTTCATAGTCCATCTCTTCACCGTAATTAACTTCTTCGCTTGCACCTGAAGAACCTTCGCTATCAGAACCAGATGTGGATTCGTTCCCATCATCAGAACCGCAACCTGCGGCGATAAGTGTTAGTGAAAGTCCAGCGGCCATACTTAGACGTTTCCAATCAAATGTAAACATGAAAAATCTCTCCCCTTTTAAAAGTAATATATATAGGAAGGGCTGACTAACAGCCCTCGCTAACTCATTTCATTAGTCTCCGCGCTGTGTGTTCAAGTTTTGTGTGAAGCGGTCAATGATAATCGCAAGAATAACGATTCCAAGACCCGCAACGAAACCTGTACCCACTTCAGCACGCTGCAATCCTGTGATTACAGTTTGTCCAAGACCTTTTGCACCGATCATAGATGCAATAACAACCATGGAAAGGGCAAGCATAACCGTTTGGTTTATTCCCGCCATGATGGTCTTCTTCGCCATCGGCAATTGGACTTTAAACAGCTTCTGAGTACCTGTCGTACCGAATGAATCAGATGCCTCAATCAATTCGTGAGACACTTGACGAATACCTAAGTTCGTAAAACGTACCGTCGGTGGTGTGGCAAAGATAACAGATGCGAACACACCCGGTACCATTCCGATACTGAAGAATGCAACGGCCGGAATTAAGTAAACGAAGGCCGGCATCGTCTGCATAAAGTCAAGAATCGGTGTAAGGATTCTTTCAACAAGTCTACTTTTCGCCATCCAAATACCAAATGGTACACCTATAATAACGGAGATCAAACTGGCGAATATGACGAGTGTGAAGGTGTTCATCAATTCTTCCCATAGTTCCTGGTTGGCAATGAACCATAGTCCAACAACCGAGAAGGCCATTAAACCGAAACGTTTACCGGATACAAAGAAGGCCAAGAGTCCGACGATTACGATGAATAACCAAGTCGGAATACCCATTAACCAATCTTCAGCGAACATTTCAATAAAGTCACCAAAGTCTTCTTTAATAAAGTCAAATAAGAACTCAAATGTGTCTGTAATCCATTCTGTAGCCGTTGAAACCCATTCAGCTACAGGAATTTTAGGCATCAGTCCCATTTAGGTTCACCTCGCTTCCAGCTAGTGCAGCAATGACGGCTCCACGAACGATGATTCCTTGAATCTTACCATCTTCAACCACCGCTACCGGTACAGGAGCGTCATGTATAACATCAAAGATTTCTTTCATTGGTGTATCTTTCTGTACTTGAGGGACATCCGTTCTAAGGATTCCCTTCAAGTCTTTCACTTCCTGCTTCGCCGCTTCTGAAACATCTTCCGCCGTTACGAATCCGTGAAGGTTCCGCTTGGCATCTGTTACGTAAATGGAAGAAAGACCTTCTTTACGCATACGCTCGAGAGCCGTTCTTGGACCGTGCTTCTCAAGATCGACGGTTTCCGGACGCTTCATAATGTTTTCTGCTGTTAAGACTTTCGAACGATCGACGTCTTCAACGAACTTCTCAACATAATCGTTCGCAGGATTCACAAGAATCTCTTCCGGCGTACCGATTTGAACGATTCGACCGTCTTTCATCAATGCGATGCGGTCTCCGATTCTTAACGCTTCATCCAAATCGTGTGTGATGAAGAGAATCGTTTTCTTCATTGTTTCTTGAAGTTCTAACAACTCATCCTGCATTTCTTTACGAATTAATGGGTCCAAAGCAGAGAATGCTTCGTCCATCAGAAGGACTTCTGGGTCGTTCGCAAGAGCACGCGCTAGACCTACACGCTGCTGCATTCCTCCGGATAGTTGTCCAGGGAACTGTTGAATGTACCCTCCGAGTCCAACAAGCTCAAGCGCTTCTTTCGCTTTCTTAGAACGCTCTGATTTATCAATGCCTTGTACCTCAAGCCCGAACTCCGCATTTTCTAATACGGTACGGTGTGGGAATAGAGCAAAGCGTTGGAATACCATACTCAATTTCTCACGACGGACATTGCGGAGATTCTGTTTGTCCATTTTCGCAAGGTCTTTTCCGTCAATATACACACTACCCTCAGTCGGCTCGATTAATCGGTTAATCAGTCGAACCAGTGTGGATTTACCACTTCCGGATAGTCCCATAATAACGAAGATTTCTCCTTCTTCTACATCGAAGGATGCACGGTTAACACCAACCGTGTTTCCCGTTTTCTCTAAGATCTCTTCTTTAGATAACCCTTGATCCAATAATTTGGTTGCCTTCTTCGGGTTCTTACCAAATATCTTGGACAAGTCTTCTACTTGAATGATCGGCACGTATCTCACCTCTTATATATGATAGTTTTCTAAATGGTACGTTTAATTGAATTATTACCGTACTCAATCAATCACCTTACATAGTGTAATCTATTTGCAACAAAAAGTTCAAACGATAAATTCTTAAATATAAGAACAAAAATTACGTACAGTTTAAACTGTACAAAGTAAAGATGGGGTTTTGCTACTTTTTTCGACAAAATCCTTCAAAATACTCCCTCCTTCTCTATTTTCATTAAAATCCAATATATAGTAGTCTTGTCATAGCAACTGTTAGAAGGAGGATCTTATGGTATTAAAAGATCACCGTACATTTGAAGAAACCCATACAAAAGTCATTCATGAGTTCTCCAAAACATTAGAAATGTTTGGATTAACTCCAGCGGATGCCCGCTTATTTGTGACTCTTTACATTAATAATGGACCCATGACATTAGATGAGATGAGCGAAGCACTCGGAAAGAGCAAAACATCCATGAGCACCGGTATCAGAGCTCTGCTTGATCAGGGACTTGTCGAACGGGTATGGAAGAAAGGGTTCAGGAAAGACCTTTACCGTGCTAATGAAAACCTTTATAAAACCTTCATGTCTTCCTATATACAGAAGTGGCAATTGGCAGCCGATGAACAAGAACAATCCTTGAAAGCGATTGAAAATGATTTAGAAGAACAAGTACAATCTTTTTCGAAAGACCAACAGATGAAACAGGCCAATCACCTTTATCAACGAATTGAAGATATGCGAAGCTTTCACCAATTAATTGCGGATGCATTCCACGAACTGGATCCAAACAAATGATTCCCCCGTAAATGTCCGAACTTCTCATGCTATACAGGTCGACCGATCTGTATAGTTTTTTATGTAGAAAATCATTTATTCATGGCAATAATAGTATTTCAGCACATTATATCTTGAAAATTTTTTGATATGGCTTAATATAATAATTGGAGTCATGCAAACTTAGTCATTGACCATCATTCTTATATAGAGGTTTCCCATGTTACTACATGGAAAAAAGACATTACCTAAAGAGGGTGAGAACTGTGATGGATAAAATCTCAAAACGTGAAGCGATTTTCTATAGCCACAAAATGGCTCAGCTGTCTAAAGCCTTATGGAAAGCTATCGAGAAAGACTGGCAGGATTGGATCAAACCTTTTCAATTGAACATTAATGAGCACCACATCCTATGGATTGCTTATCACTTGAAAGGATCCAGTGTATCTGAAATTTCCAAATATGGCGTCATGCACGTTTCAACGGCGTTTAACTTTTCTAAGAAACTTGAAGAGCGTGGCTTGTTGCAATTTTCAAAGCGTGAGAACGATAAGCGAAACACGTATGTAGAGTTAACAGATGAGGGAGTCGAGCTTCTTGAAGCTACACTCAATGAGTATAACCCCGAAGATAACTCCGTATTACGCGGGGTGGTTCCTTTGACGGAAATGTACGGAAAGTTACCCGAGTTTTTAGACCTATCTGCTCTGATCAAAGAAATTTATGGAGAAGAGTATATGGAGATCTTAGAACGCTCACTTGAAAGCATTGAAGAAGAAGAAGCCATTTCCAAGCAACCGACAGACATTGAAACGTACAAAAAACAATCCAAATCGTCTTAATCACGGATTGGGTTCGTTTGTGTAATCGACGGTTGTGTTACAACCACATTACCTAGAAAGTAAAAAGCAGCTGGTAGGCGTATTCTCTTACCAGCTGCTTTTTATTTTTGTTGGATGATTTCTCGTAACTTCTCTATTAATGACGGATAGACCTGTTCTCGATAAAGAGCATCAATGGTCTCTTCGATTGGAAGTTTGTAACATAACATACCTGCAAAATGAATAAGCAGCGATTCATAATCCAAGAATCCTTCATTGATATCTTTTTTATATTTTTTATCCAGTGTATGAAGCAGTTGCATGGTTTCTATATACTCCGATTCTGTTACGTTTCGGTCCACTATCATTTTAGTGAATGGGTATTGATTAAACTCTTCAATTCCCGTCAGTAATTTTAATTGAAATTGAGTCAATTTCACCACTTGATCCGTTTTCACAATTTTCCCTCCAATTGCACATTAACCACCGAATTCTCACGTTCTCTCATCCCCGTGATGACAGTTTTGGAGACAAATATTTTTTTTACAAAAAACCTATTGCTTTTTCTTGTGAAACATACTATGATTCCACATGTGCGACGCAAAACATAACGAATGAAGATTAATCTTATCATAACGATATTTTCAATAAATTCACAGAACTTTTTCGTAGCAAAGGAGGATTCTTATGATGAACTGCTGGAAAACAGTGAACATCAACAAAGAATTCGGTCTCAACCGCATTTACCTGATGTCGTTTCTGACTGGACTTTTGTCCTTTCTACTCTTATATCTACCATTTTCGATGTTTCATGGCAGCCATGATATGAATGATCACGGTTTTCTACCACTTCTGATCATATTATTCTTCCTGCCTTCGATGCACCGACTAATGCATATATTACCGCTCGCTTTGTTTTATAAACGATTTAGAGTCAAATTCAAATTCAAAAAACGTTTTATTCCAACATTCTCATACCAGTGCATGTCGAAACTTTCGAAGCGTACTTCGATGATGATGGCTCTGTCACCAACGTTGTTCATCACGGTTCCTGCTTTGGTCATGAGCTGTGTTTTCCCGAACTATTATGCGTATTTGGTCATATTCGCTGCCGTCAATATCGGCCTGTCCTTCTCTGATTTTCTATATTTGAACTATTTTGCGAGAGCCCCTCGCAAATGCGTGATTGAAAATGCAAAGGAAGGCTTTGATATTCTCATCCGCCAGCATGAATTATAAGAGCACAGCGATCCTTCTGAAGGGTCGCTATTTTTTTTGAAGACGGAAAAAGCAGCTCGAATCCTGGTTCATCTTTTCGACTTTTGTTCGAATATGATAAACTCTTCGTATTACTGTTCATCAGTTGGAAATTCTGATAAAGTAGTTTCATAGGGAATAAAGGAGGTCTTCAACATGGCATTTGGATTTATCCTGTACGCACTCGTCATACTATTCGTGTTTAACTCACTCACTCATTCCTTATGCTTGAAAACAAAAATGTCGAATGAAAAGCAAACACGAGTATTCCGCACCATCAACGTTTTAATTACGATCTTACTCATTTCGTCTTATGTTGAAGTGCTCAATACACTATAAATAAACAGGCCGAGTACCCTGTACTCCAAGGCCTGTTTTTTTATGGTCGATCACCGGTACCCCCCGCTTTACCCTCAACCCCAAAAACCACGTACGCCTTTCCGACTTGCGTCTCTCCCTCTATGCATAGGGGGATATTTTTGGATAAGAATATAGAACAACCGAGGCAAAATATGTTATATTAACTCATGGGCTGTTTAGAAAAACCCTCTACGTCATGAAATATCATACTAATGTTTGAGGAGTGTAAAATATGAAGAAACTTGCAATGACGGCTGCACTGGCAGCAAGTGTGTTCACTTTATCTGCATGTACGTCAAATGCTGAAGATCCAGAAGTAATCGTAGGAACGAGCGGCGGTGACGTCACCAAAGAAGAATTCTATCAGGAATTGAAGAAAACAAGCGGTGAACAAGTCATTCAACAACTTGTATTAAAAGAGGTACTAGCTAATAAGTATGAAGTGTCTGAAGAAGACGTGAATGCTGAGCTAGAAGCCATGAAAGAACAATACGGCGACCAATTCGATATGGTCCTTGAGCAATACGGTATGTCCAGCGAAGAAGAGTTCAAAGAAACCATCCGTTTCAGCCTCCTTCAAGAGATGGCAGCTTCAGAGGACATAGAGATCTCTGAAGAAGAAATGAAGCAATATTACGAGCGTATGAAGCAGGAAGTTCAAGCGAGCCACATTCTAGTCAAGGATGAAGCAACGGCTCAAGAAGTGAAGCAGAAGCTCGAGGATGGTGAATCCTTCGATGCTCTTGCATCTGAATACTCTCAAGATGGTTCAGCTCAACAAGGCGGTAAGCTTGGTTACTTCGGTATTGGTAAAATGACACCTAAATTCGAAGAAGCGGCTTACAATCTTGAGGTCGGTGAAATCAGCGAACCTGTTCAAACACAGTATGGTTATCATATCATCAAAGTGACGGACAAGAAGGACGTAGAGGATGTTGAGTCTTATGAAGACGCTAAGGATGACATCAAGCGTACACTTGTCGGACAGCGCGTTGACCGTGCAGCACTTCAAGAGAAAATGAACCAGCTGATGCAAGACGCTGACCTTGACGTGAAGCTTGATGAATACCAAGGTCTATTTGAACAACCAGAAGCACAGACAGAAGGTAACACGGAAGAAGAAACAGAAGAGTAAAACCCAAAAAGCCAGGTGACCACAAATCACCTGGCTTTTCTTATGAAGTCATTTGCTTACTTCGGCGCTCCCGCTCTTCTTCAATCCGGTTAATGTACACTTGTCCTTCCTTCTCGATGAAGTGCTGTTCCACTTTATGCTCTGCTCTCATTGCTCGAACCGCCATATATCCACTCACAAAAATAAAAACGATACAAAAGAAGACCCAAATCGGCATTCCAAATAACATGGTTGCTTCCTCCTCTTCTCTTTATTTCTATCTTATGAAGATCTCTCCGGAAATATGAACAAGCTCCCTACAAGATGTCTCAGCAAAATAAAAAAGCTATCCTCTCCTTCCGTTGCCTGATTGGCAACAGAAGGTATGATAGGATAGCTTTTTTCTCAGCACTTTCTTATCTCTGTTGTTTTTGTTCAATCTTTGGTACGTATTGGAAGATTTCTCCTGATTCAACGACGTGAATAAATTTCATCAACCAACGATAATAGTTTTGAGCATACTCAAGACGCGAAATGTCATGGTCAATCTTTTCGATTAACTCGTCATCCTGTGCCTCTTCTTTGAGTTTAAGTAGTTCCTGGATGGTTTCGTCTGCTTCCTCTATGTTTGTTTCTGTATGATGTCTCCATCTACTGCCGAAAAGCGATGTGAAAGATTTGTACCAGTCTTCTTCTGATTTATATAAATCTTTACGAACACCTTTTTTAAAGGAAGGTTCGACCATTTTCATTTCGGACAAGGCTCGTACTCCAGTTGACATACTCGTCTTGCTCATTTCCAGTGCTGATCTCATGTCATCCAACGTCATCGGATCTTCAGAAAAATAGAGCACGCCGTAAAGACGACCGATCGATGGCGTCACGCCATAGAGGCTCATATTCTTCGCGATCACTTGGATGAACTGTTCAATGGTTTCTTCGTATTTTGTCCATTCATTAGTGTTTTTCTCCGGCAATGGAAACCCTCCATTTGCTAATTCCTCTAGTAATCCTAAACATTTTATCATTAAACAGTAGAATTTGCGACCTATTTATGAAAGATATTGAATAGATGTTGATGCCATCATTTGGTGAAGGTCCTGCCTCCAGGTGAAAAAGATGATTTGGTGGTCTTTTGAAATCTCCTTCAGGATCGAGAACGTCTCTTCCAACCTTTCTTCATCAAAATGAACAAAAGCGTCATCAATGATGAACGGAAGAGATATCGATGCACCCATCGTCTGCCCTAAGGCAAGTCGAAGGGATACATAGAGTTGATCTTTCGTCCCTCTCGAAAGCTCATTTACTCTGTACTGATTCCGGTCTTTGTGCTTCACAAGGATCTGATCATCAGCAGTAGATAGCAGAATCTGATTGTAATGACCTTCAGTAAGACGAGCGAAGTAATGAGATGCCTTTTCCATTACTTGTGGAAGGTAGCTTTCTTTGTACTCGGCCTTTGTTTGATGGAGAAGCTGAAGAGCCACTTGATAGACCGCCCATTCCCTCGCCTCCTCCTCCAGTTCATTTCGCTTAGACTGCAGATGGTGAAGAGATCTCGAATAATCATCTGAAGTCTCCAGCTTCGAGAGAGAATGGTGGATGTCTGCTAATTGCTGTTGATTAGACAGAAGTTCCTGTTCCACCTTTTCCCGGCTTTGCTGAGCTTCTTCTTTACTTACTTTTACCTTTGTCTCATCAATTGATTCATCCCAAATGCGAAATAGACCCTGTTCATCTTCCGACAATATCCCTTCAAGCTGCCGCACCACGTCTTTTAAAGCTTTCTTTTCGGTTTGCTGCTTCTCGTAAATAGCCAGTTGTTGATAGAACTCCTCTTCATTGGATACCCCTGCTTTTTCAAATAAGGATTGGCGCTCTTTAGCGATTGTTTCCAACCGAATGCGAATCTCTTTCAACTTCAACCGTTCCTGCTCTTCTTGCTTCAACAACCTCTTCAGAAGGCTTCTTAACTCGTTTTGGTGTTCGTTCCATTTCCGTACACGATCAAAAGATTTTGATGTTTGCTCTTCTTCTACTTCCCAATTGTTGAATTCATAAAACTCTTTTATTTTATTTTTTTTTTGAGTGATGAACATCAATTTATCGTCGTGTTCTTTTGTGAGCTGCTCCCATTCCAGTTGCTTTTGCTGGGCTTGTGTCACCAGGTGAAACAATTTATCCCAATGATCAATGGATACATGAGTTAGAAAAGGGAAGATTCGTTCCTGCTCCTGCAACCTGGCTTCCAGGCGATGACCTTTTTGAATCACCTGACGCCTTTTTTCATCCAATTGCAGCTCATCCTGGTTGAGTCGCCTGATTTGTTCATCTAGGTGTTCCTTCTCATTCCGCTGCCTTTCATACCGCTGAAGATCTTGGCGCCATTCTTCCCAATTTTCGTCTACAGCGGGGACCTCTTCCGGTTGATTACGATTCCTTAGATGAAGGAGGACGGTATAGATCCCGATCCCTAATCCAGCAATAATGAGAAGCCACCCGAATAGAGGCACATTCAATACCGAATGGACTACCCATCCGACAACCATCAACGCAAAGAAGGCGGTTGTGAAATTCTTTTTATGAGTCGATTTATCATCAGATGCCTTGCTCCGTCGTCCATTCTTAGTCATCACTTGATCGAGGTTGCGCGCCAGAGTCTCTGCTTCCTCTTCACTGATCATATCCGCTTCCAGTGCATCCTTCTCATCAGAAAGCTGCTGTTGTTCTGTATAAATCCTTTTGCGCTCCTCGGTTACCTTTTCCTCTTCAGCCTGAAGCTCTCTAGATTCGTCTTTTAACGCTCTCCACGTCTCTTCAAGGTAGAAGGGGAAAGCATGAGAGGTGAGTTCTTCCCTTTCCAGCCCGACATCCATATACCTCATATCCTCTTGTAACTGCTCTTGTAAGCGGGTCATCCTTTTTTCAAGGGAAGTCAGTTCGCTTGAGGTTTGTTGAAAATCACTTTGGTGATTGATGAGGTTCTGCGCTGCTTCATACAACCTCTCATCAGCCAGTTCAGCCTCAATGTCCGCCATTTGGACATTCAAATCGTTTAAAGACTGTTGCAAGAACTGCCCTTCGCTTTCTAATGGCAGAATGGCTTCTTTCACCTGATGATACCTCTCCCGCCCGTTTTCCGGAAAAGCGACCTTGTCTTGAACAACTTTTTTACGCTGGTGATACTCCGTCAGAAGCGGTACGGCCTTTTCAAGCTTCTCATATTGAAATTGCTCTCGATGAAGTTTTTTCACTTGATCTGACGATTGCCGGATTCGTTCTTCAAGTACAACCTTTTGTTCTTTTAATGTTTCGTAGCTCTGAACTTCTGCTTCTTTTGACGACCGCTGCTTGGCAAGCTGCTCGACTTGATCCAGCTGCTTGTTAATGGAAGGCTTCCGACCTTTAGGTCTGAACCGTTCGTTCGCATTCCGCTCGAGCCACTTTTCTGTTTCATAAATATGATTGGAACCTGTCAGCCCGATATTTAATAGAACTTCACCAAGTTCATATCCATCCAGCCGCCTGAGTTCCAACAAGTCCTCAGCCGTGAAGCTGAATATGGAACGAAATACTTCGCGGTCTGTCCCTTTCAGACATTCTTGAAGAAATGCCTCGCCATATTCTTCCCCGTTTTCAAGCGTACAGGTCGCGCTCCCGTTGTTCACATCATCCATTCTTTCTAAAAGAACGGTCCCTGAAGAAGGCAGTTCGATTAGTAATCGACCTCCGACAGCTCCACCTGTCTTCGGTTTATAGAAAGCCCGCTGCTTCGGGGGCAAGCCGAATAACATAAATAGTAAAAACTGCTGTAGAGTCGATTTGCCGGCTTCATTTTTACCCGCAATCGTCGTAATGCCTTCTGTGGAAAAGGAGAAGCTTGTATCTTTCCATTTGCCAAATCCATAAATCGTTGCTTCCTTTATTTTCATAATGACTCCTCATTTGCTAGTAGCTTATCAATCGTAATCCTTTTCGCTTCCCTAAGAATTTCCGCCTGCTCTTTCTCAGTCCAATTCTCTAAATGCCTGGACAGCTTACGGTGATGACGCAACGGTGCAAGCCAATCTTCTAGCGTTTCAGCATCGATCTTGTCTGCTTCTTTAAGCAAAGCCCCTGTGAAATGATGCCCCTTCTTTAACTCTTCTTCATCCCATTGTGGTCTTTCGGTAATCCGGACCTGATCGATCCACACCCAGTTGTCGTTCTCTCTTTCATCCGCATTCACGATCGAAATCCACTCATCGAGTAACCCCGATGCCTTCCACTTATGCAGGACTCCGGAATCCGATAGCATTTCGACTGTCAACATAACGGACTTGTCTCGTGCTGCCTTGCTTTTCGCTTGGTTCAAAATAACCTCTAAGTCCCCCGGGTCATCCAGTGCCCCTACTCGGTATTCTACCGTTTCAAACGTGAACTGATGGAAAGGAAGGAAGGTTAGACGTGAACGACCCTCTTCAAGTTCCACAAGGTATCCACCACGATCGCCCTGCTCATTACGGGACCTCCCTTGAACATTACCAGCATAGACGACAGGTGGATCTTCTGATAAGACCTCACGTTTATGAATGTGTCCAAGCGCCCAATAGTCCATGTTTTTCTCATGCAGCTCATTCAGTTGAAAAGGAGCATAGACGTCGTGATCCGTATTCGTCACAATACTCCCGTGCAGCATCGCAATATGGTATTGTGGCCCTTCTATTTTTCTAAACTCATCTACTTTGCGTTCTGTAACGTGCTTCTTTTCATAGCTGAACCCATAGATGTGCGCTCTCACTTTATCATCTTGCACAAAGGGAATACACTCAACGTCTTCATGGTGGAACACGTGAACGTTAGGCGGGTATTCGATGGAATAGTGTGTTCCGTTTATGTAGTCGTGATTTCCGTATGATACAAAAACTTGTATATCATATCGGCTCAACCGTTCAAATCCATTTCGCAAATGAACCTGTGCCCTCAAGCTCCTTAATTCCTCATCAAATAAATCACCGACAATGAGTACAAAATCCACTTTATATTGAATGGCCTTCTCGACCAATTGATCAAACGCGCCAAACGTCCCTTCTCTTAGCTGTTCTAGAAGCTCTTCTGGTAAATGGCGTTTATTTTTAAATAAGCTGTCCAAATGGAGATCCGCGCTGTGTAGAAAGCGTATTGAATCACTCAAGTTGAACTCCTCCTTCCTTACTGTTGCCGAATGTGGCATGATACATCTATTGTATCGCATTTATCTTCTTCATCCTATCGGGCACTTTGATAAGAAAAGCTCAAGAGTCAGGAGACCCTTGAGCTTTTCTTTAGTTATCCTTTTTCGACAATTCAAGAGCGGTTTTGATGTCTTTAAGGGAAGATGATTTCCCGTAAAGCAGGACACCGCCTCTGTAAATTTTCGCTCCAATCCAGCCTAAAAGCACAATAGAAGCAACCATTATGACGAGGGAGAGACCTACTTCCCAAACCGGTATTTCCAACATCCCCACACGAAGGAACATTATTAGCGGTGTAAAGAATGGGAAATAGGATGAAATGGTGACAAAGGTGGAGTCAGGAGCTCCGAGGCCAAACATGGCAATCAAGAAGGCCGCAACGACAAGCAACGTCATGGGAACCATCAACTGCTGGGCATCCTCCAAACGACTTACAAGCGAGCCTAATGTTGCCGCAAGGGTCGCATAAAGCAAATACCCGAGAATGAAGAAAACCAAAGCATATACGATGGTCATCGGGTCAACTTCAGTGAACCCGAAAATATCGAGTACTGAAGGTCCTTCTGATTCCATGCTCTGCTGTATAGAAAAGTAACCTGCAAGAATGAATATACCAAATTGAGTTAAGCCAAGAAGGGCGATGCCAAGTATCTTAGCGAACATTTGAGACACGGGCGAGACACTTGAAATAAGTATTTCCATGACACGGCTTGACTTCTCCGTCGCAACTTCGGTTGCAATCATGTTCCCGTACATGAGAACCGACATGTACATGAAGAAAAGCATGACATAAACGATACCCCGAGTCTGGTTCAACTCTTCCTGTGATTTCGCCTGTTCTTCCAGTGCGATAAGTTCAAACGATACCGGAGCCGTAATTTGTTGGAGCACTTGTTCGTTGACATTAGCCCGCTCTGTCACAATCGAGACTTTTACTTGCTGCAACGCTTGCCTGACCGAATCACTTACAGACGTGTTCGCGATTTGGTTGGCGTAAAAATCTGCTTCAGGCAGCCCCTCGCCGCCTTCCTGAAGGGTGACAAGCGCCTCATACTCTCCTTCTTCAACTTGAGTTTTCGCTTCTTCATCAGACCCACTAAACGAACTCACTGCTATCGACTCTTGCAAATTGAGCACTTGAGAGAGCTGCTCCGTCCATTCTTCGTTCTCCGAAAGCACAATCACTTCTTTCTGCTCGTCCTCTCCACCGAACATTTCAATGATGGATTGAATATTAGACAAAGCCAAAATCAGCAGAACCGTAATGACACTCGTAATAAGGAATGATTTCGACTTCACACGGTTTTTATACGTATGTCCTAAGATCGTAAAAAACTTATTCATAAGACGCCCCTACCTTCTCAATGAAAATATCATTTAATGTAGGTTCTTCAAGATCAAACGTACGAACGAAGCCTTTCCCTTGAAGTTGAAGGAAAACTTCTTGAGCCACTTCCTCATTCTCCACTTGAAGGCGACATCCTTCAGAATGGGGTTTATAGCTCGTAACCCCTGCCGTACTCCTTAAAAAGCTCGTATCGAAATCCGCTTTTATTCTGATATTCTTCTTCCCGAACGACCTCTTTATTTCTTTCAGCCCTCCATGAACAACCGGAGTCCCTTTGTGAAGAATACACACATTCTCACACAACTCCTCTACATGCTCCATACGGTGAGATGAAAATACGATCGAAGTTCCAGCTTCTTTCAATTCCACTACCGCTTCTTTCAGCATTTCTACATTAACCGGGTCGAGGCCCGAGAAAGGCTCATCCAGAATCAGTAGCTTCGGCTTATGTAAAACAGCTGAAATGAATTGGATTTTCTGCTGGTTCCCCTTCGACAGCTCCTCCACCCGTTTATGCCGATATTCAGGTACTTTGAATCGATCCAGCCACTTGCCGACTTCATGGACAGCTTCTTTCTTCCCCATACCTCGTAACTTGCTCAAATAAATCAGTTGCTCCTGAACTTTCAACTTCGGGTACAACCCTCTTTCCTCAGGTAAATATCCGATCAGATGACTCTGGTCATAACCGATTTTTCCCTGATTCCAGGAAATGTCCCCTTCCGTCTGATCGATCAAGCCGAGAATCATCCGAAACGTCGTTGTTTTACCAGCACCGTTAGCTCCTAGAAAACCGAAGATTTGTTTCTCAGGAATTTCGATTGATAAGTGGTCCACTGCTGTATAGGACCCAAATCGTTTCGTCACCCCGTTTAGTCTAAGCGTCATACGCGCCTCCTCCTTTTATCTTTCTTACGTTACAACTACATGGATTGTTTCATTTTTATAAAATTTTATTTAAAAGCAGGAATATCGACAGAAAAAGAGAATTCTTAAAAATGAACACCTATTCAGGAGGGAACTTCTTTGAAAACTTACTTTTTAACAGCGTTCGAAAAAGATGGTAAAAATGTGCTCGATGAATCGTTTGAAGCGGAGAACGATGATTCCGCAAAAGAAATCGGTACTAAAAAACTGATGGAAAGTGGATACCACGAACATACGCACAGATGCGTAGCACCTGACGGCCGACTGGTACTGTTTCACCGTTAATCGGTGTTCACGCTCCTGCGCCCATTTGCTTCCTCACCGACTAAACTTATTCGTTTTTAACAAAGAAAGAACCTAAACTCACTAAGGAGTTTAGGTTCTTTTCACTTCCCTTTAAACGTGGGACGGCGCTTTTCAAGAAATGCCCGGACCCCTTCTTGATGATCTTCCGTCTGCCTTAACCGCCACTGATTCTGACGTTCGTGAGCTAAATATTCCAGCAGCTGATTTAGTCCATGCTGATGATAAATGTTCTTCGTCGCAATCATCGATTGTACTGGGCGGTGCGTCCACTCAACCGCAAGTTGTTCCGCAGCCTCCCGCACGGAACCTTGAACAACAAGGTCCACCAATTTAACATCGTACGCTTCCTTAGCTGTTAATTGCTGTCCATTCCAAGTGAACTGCTTCGCCTGATGGGTACCTAGACGCTGTTCAAGCCAGAAGTGACCTCCACCATCTGGAGCAAGTCCGACACCGATAAAGTTCATGGAGACCATAGCATCAGCCTCTGCCATGACATAGTCAGCCGAAAGCGCGATGCTTAACCCTAATCCAACCGCAGATCCATGGACTGCTGAAATGACAAGCTTCGGCATGGTGTATAATGTCGTAACAATCGTCTCAATATCATTCATCACTTGATTGTATTTTGATTCGTCCGCAATCTCACGCATCATAGCGAGATCTCCACCCGCACAGAATCCTTTACCTTCCCCAGAAATGACAAGCACCTGCCCGGAAAGTTGTTTTACCTGTCCAACGACCTTCGCAAACTCCTGAAGCATCTCAACATCCAACGCGTTATACTTGTCCACACGGTTCAAAATTAAGTGAATCACGTTCCCGTTTTCTTCAACCTTAAAAAAGCTCATATCCCTACCCCTTTTGATGAAATATCGCTACCTACTGTTTTCGACATCATGCTCGCCTTCTCCTTCCAATAATCGACAAAAATGATAAAGGTGAGAATTCGTCCTTTTCGATTGGAAGCTTTTCGTAAAAGTGCAGATTGGACTCTATGGGCTTATGATGAGGAAGGAGATGAGAACCTTCGCACAGCGGAGTATCGGAGACGGATGAGGATTGGTGGAGGAACGTTCTATACAAAGCAGTAATGGGACTGCGAGGCTTGAGATTTGGAATAGGTCTGTCTAATTAAACGTTTATCGGGACAACGGGGCTTGAGTTCCGGAAGACGGCTGTCCCATTAAACGTTTATCAGGACAACGGGGCTTGAGTCCTGGAAGATGGCTGTCCCATTAAGAAATGATTGAGACTTTGATCGCAGTTGTAACGGCCGTTCTGTCCCAATTGAAAAACAGAAACGAAGTCTGTACCAGCGGCTCAAATATCAAAAAAAGCTACCCCGCAAGGTAGCTTTTCTTCATTATTATTGTTGTGGTTCTTCAGGGTTGCCGTAAAGCTCTTCTAGAGGCTTTGTGATGATGCGGCTAACGTCGTTGATGACTTGGTTCAGACGTTGCTCCTGTTCCATCAACTTGGAAATCTGAGGGTGCTGTTGAACAAGTTCAACCACTTTACGTGCCTGCTCTACTTCTTCTTCAGAGATTTCTTCACCCTGCATTTGCTTTTGTTGAAGCGTCATTTGCGTCTGACGGAAATCATCAAACATTTTCTTAGCAGCTTCGTCATTCATAACTGCTTCATACGCCTCTTTAAGTCCTGTGAATTCTTCACTATTGCGAATCGCTTTTTCTAAGTCATATGCGTGATCATGGATATTTGCCATAAATAAAGTACCTCCTAAGTTTCGTTCTTTGACTCCTTGTACACTATAACAAACTTAGGCGGGGTCTGTATAGGAAAGCCCTCTTTATCCTAAGAAAAGAACGATGAAGCCCTGCAGAAGACCAATCGCACCGCCGAGTAAGGCACCTAAATAGGTAATCATCTTGAATTCACGGCGGGAGATCCCTAGCACCATTTCTTCAAGTCGGTCAAGCTGGAATGCCTTTACTTCCTCCTGTACGATTTCAGCAAGATGCATGGACTTCATCAAGCCTTCGATACGGTCTGACAAAATGGACGTCCCCTTCTTCACAAGCATCGGCGTAAGCTCACCGACAATCTTATCCCGATAAGGAACGACCCATGCTTGAATACTGCGGTTCATCCAAGTCTCTAGTGGGAGTGACTTAGAGACCATTTGACCTAGCATCTGTCCGATCACGTCAGCCCCCACTTTATCCTCGTAAACCTTAACGGGCTCTCTCAACATGCGCTGTGCTTCAGTTTGGATCATGTCATGCAGCCACTCTCTCGTTTCTTCTTTCTCGATGTATGTCAGAATGGCTGGATATAATTTTTCCGTTAACCCATCAGAACCTAGAAATGATGAGATCATATTTCCGAGGAAGCCTTGATTATCCAAGTAGTTCTCGATTAAGTCCGTGACCTTTCTTCGTCCCTCTGGGCTTCGGAAGTATTCACTGATTCGAGCTTGAATCAATTCGGATGCCTGTTCTGTCCCAGCTTCGACCTTTCTCCTCCACTCTTCTGAAAGCAAGTCCTCAACTGGGAGGTCACGGTAGCGATCCATTAATGTATGGTACCTGCTTTCAATCCAGTTTGAGACGCTATTCTCCATATCCTCAGCACTGGTCTCGATTCTCATCGCCTTCAGTAGCTCATTCACTGTGGTTTCCCTTTCAAATAAACGCTCGACCTCCTGTTGTGCCCAGGTCGTCATCTGCTGTTGAAACTCTGACCCCTCAAGCTTCCGTCGAAGTCCATCAGCCGTCAACAGATGCTCGACAACCATTCGTCCAAGTTGCTCAGCAAGTTCCCCCTGACGTTTCGGAATCAGACCGGGGGTAAAGGGAAGTCGATATTTCCCTATGTATATCGCCTTGTATGGTCTGAATAACATCTTGATGGCTAAGGAGTTGGTGATACCTCCAATAGCTGCTCCTAAGATGATCATGATGATTACTAATACAAATGGGTTCATTCCTTCAACCTCTTTCTCTCATGGTGTCCCCAGTATAATGGAATTTCAGTTACAGCGCCAATCCATAATGCCTGATAAAAAAAAGGATACCCTATAACCATAAGGAGGTGAGTGACAATGAAAAAAGATCGAAATAGGAAAGAACATGCTCCTGAAGGAAAAGATAAATATGAGCTTGATGTGGACCGAATGATTAACGAAGGGATGGCTGGCGGAACTGTCCATCCAGTGTATGGTAGAGAACAAATTGGAGAAGCTCACGAAATCCCTGAACAAGACAGGAAGTAAAACGTTTTAAGTAAGAAAAAAAGAGTATGGATATATCCCATACTCTTTCATCCATTATCTACTCTTCACAATCATCTGTACCGCTTCGTTGATCAACTCTTCAGCCGATCCACCCTCTTTTTGAGCTTCACGGATACATTCTTCTAAGTTTCTTGCTACGATATAGCCAATAGCCCGGTCCATAGCTGAACGTGCTGCTGAAAGCTGAGTGATGACATCTTTACAATCCTTCTCTTCTTCCATCATCTTCAGGACCCCACGGACTTGCCCTTCGATCCGTTTCAAACGGTTTTTCGTATCTTGACCGTAAGCGCTCTTTTCTTCAACTTGATCCATCGTTTCCCCTCCTTTATTTATTTTCTTTTATTCAAAACCCCGAAAGGTATAAATCCAAGCCTTTCAATTTCTACCTATGTATATTTATAATAGTAAATAAATCATGAAAAAGGAAGATAATTGATTATGATTAACCATTTGCACTCTATATACCCTTCTCTCACTTTATCAAATCCTGATGAAATGAGCCATCCAGAAGACTATCAATGGTTTGAAACGCAGGACAGCGAAATCATCGCCATTGCTAAAGAAGATTTGGCTGAAAAAGAGAACAAGCTTCTCTCACTTTTCCTGACACCTGTCAGTATCGATCATCTATGGGGAACAAAGCGTGAACGATCGTGGTACCACTTTATAAAAGGGGACACGGACGTCCCTCCAGCCGATCCCCCATCGTCATACCGATTTGTATTTTTCTCGATAGCTGATTTACCTATGGAAAAGGAAGGTTTCCATGAAGCGTTTCAATCGCTTTTCCCTGAAAGGATGCCGATTTTTTTTGAATCAAACGAAGAAGGGTTCATTATTGAAGAATTCTCCTCTCCGGATCAAGAAAAAATCTCGTTCCCTGAAATGATTGACGTTCTGATGAGTGACTTTTATACGAAAATCCGTTTTTACATAAGTGAGATCAGTGATGATGTCGAGGAAGCCCCCTCTCTATTCCGCTGGGCTGAGAGCAATGCTGAAGTATCCGCCAAGTATCGCGTGGCTGCTGCAGCGAACTTCAAGGACACGCTTCCCTACATTTATATTGATGCTCTTCCTTCGTTTCATAAAAAACAGATTGAACGCACCATCAAAAAAGGTGTGGGGGATGAGCCGGATCTTCTGCATACGATTAAAGTATTCCTTGAGTCCGGTTCAAATGCAACGCTTGCTGCGAAACGCCTCTATATGCATCGGAACAGCCTACAGTACCGCGTCGATAAATTCATTGAGAAAACCGGACTGGACGTCAAACAGTTTCCCGAAGCATTGACCACTTACCTTGCCTTGATGGTCATGGAAAATTCAAGCGAATCATAGGATTAAACAACATGCACAAAGATTCGATAATTTCTTTGTGCATGTTGTCCATTTACCCTGAAAGCGCCATCATATACACTAATAACTAGTTAAGAAAACGATTTCAAAAACCAGGGGGAATACAAATGGCAGAAATAATGTTGAACAATATTGATAAAGTATATGATAAGAAAGTAAAAGCGGTAGATGACTTCAACCTTCATATTAAAGATAAAGAATTCATCGTATTCGTTGGACCATCTGGTTGCGGTAAGTCCACGACTCTCCGCATGATTGCCGGACTTGAAGAAATCACAGACGGTGACTTCATGATCGACGATAAGCGTATGAACGATGTAGCTCCAAAAGACCGCGACATCGCGATGGTGTTCCAGAACTACGCACTTTACCCTCACATGAATGTTTATGACAACATGGCTTTCGGTTTGAAGCTGCGTAAAATGGAAAAATCAGAGATCGAACGCCGCGTGAAGAACGCTGCGAATATCTTAGGTCTGGAAGCTCTTTTAGACCGTAAACCGAAAGCATTATCTGGTGGTCAAAGACAGCGTGTTGCACTTGGACGTGCGATTGTACGTGATGCGAAAGTGTTCTTGATGGACGAACCACTTTCCAACCTTGATGCGAAACTTCGTGTTCAGATGCGTGCTGAAATTCAAAAGCTTCACCAGCGTCTTCAGACGACAACGATCTACGTAACACACGACCAAACAGAAGCCATGACGATGGCAACGCGCCTAGTCGTTATGAAAGACGGAATCATTCAGCAAGTTGGTGCTCCGAAAGATGTCTATGACAAGCCTGAGAACGTATTCGTCGGCGGATTTATCGGATCTCCTGCTATGAACTTCATGAATGGTAAACTTTCGGATGGACATATCGAACTTGGTGACGTGAAGCTTGCCGTACCAGAAGGTAAAATGAAACCTCTACGTGAACAAAACTATGTAGGGAAAGACATCATTCTTGGTGTACGCCCTGAAGATATGCACGATGAGCCTGTCTTCATCGATGCAAACCAAGATAAGAAAATTACTGCTGACATCGAAGTGGCTGAATTGATGGGATCTGAATCTTACTTGTACAGTAAGCTTAACGACCAGGAATTCATCGCCCGAGTAGACTCCCGTTCCGACATTAAAGGCGGAGAAAAAATCGATTTGGCGATCGACATGAACAAAGTACACTTCTTCGATAAAGATTCTGAACTACGTATTCGATAAACTTGTTATTTATACTGGTCTCCCCCTAATGACCATATATAAAGAAAAGAGCGCGGTGATTTTAAAATGTACCCTATAGAGTAGACACTTTAAAAAAAGTCTACCCTATAGGGTGCTTTTCTGTATAATGGGATCAAAATGAATTTGTGCGGAGATGAGAAGATGAGTAAAAAGTTATTTAGCGAGTCAGATATCCAGGCTCTTCAAGCCAACCCTTCTGTAAAAACTGTTTCTACTAAAGCCATCACATACACAGACGAATTCAAGCGTGCTTTTATTGCGGAATATGAGAAGGGCAATACGCCTGTTGAAATCTTTCAAAAATACGGTTTCGATGTCGACATGATTGGAAGAAGACGCGTTCGTTCCTCGGGGAAACGTTGGCGTGCAGCGTACACAAAAAAGGGGATATCTGGCCTTGAAGATACTCGAAAACACAATACGGGAAGACCAAGCGAGAAAGAAATTTCAGCCGAGGAGAAGATTAAGCGGTTGGAAGGCAAGATTAAAGTAATTGAGGCAGAAAAAGAACTGTTAAAAAAGCTCGAGATGATCGAAAAGGGGATGAGAAGAAATTAGAGCGTCCATGGATGAAGTTTGAACTCATCCGTGAAGTAGTTCAAGAATACCAGCTGAAGAACCATATTCAATACTTATGTGATTTGGTAGGCGTGTCTCGTTCAGGATATTATCGTTACTGGTCTGAGGAAGCACAGAAACTGCGCGATAAGCAAGAAAAACAAGATGTAGAAGTAAGAGACATTATTCTTAAAGCCTATCGTTTCCGTAATCGCCCCAAAGGCGCACGTCAAATCAAGATGACCTTGGAAACTCAATACGATATACAATATAACCTGAAACGCATTCGTCGCATCATGAATAAATACGATATTGAATGTCCTGTACGAAAAGCGAATCCTTATCGTCGTATGGCTAAAGCGACTCATGAACATCAAACGGTACCGAACCACCTCGAACGAGATTTCAAACAGGGAGTGCCAGGAAAGGTCCTTTTGACGGACATTACGTATTTGTATTACGGAAATGGTCAGAAGGCCTATTTATCAACGATTAAAGACGGGTCAACGAATCAAATCCTGGCCTACCATGTGTCGCGGTATATCACTTTGGACATCGCAACGATCACCATTGAAAAGCTGATGAAAAATCGTAATGTAACCTTGGCGGAAGGAGCTTTCATCCATTCTGATCAAGGTGTTCACTACACGCACCCTGAATATCAAAAACTCTTGAACAAGTATCAACTAGGGCAATCTATGTCAAGACGAGGCAACTGTTGGGATAACGCACCGCAAGAGTCCTTTTTCGGACACTTTAAAGATGAAACCTCCATCAAATCTTGTCAAACACTTGAGGAAGTAAAGCGAGAAGTTAAAAATTATATGACCTATTACAATCACTACAGAGGCCAATGGAACTTAAAAAAGATGACCCCTGCATTATACAGGAATCATCTTCTTAATCAGGCTGCCTAGTCTTTTTTCAAAATGTCCTTTACATAGGGTACATTTCATTTAAACCGTGCTCTTTTTCTTTAGGTTGAATGGATATCCTGGAATCCACACTTCTCACAGACAAATAAGTGAACACATTCTCCTTGAATAGAAGAATCAGGATCCCCATCCACCAGATCGGTAAACGAAATATCTAAATAGGGACTGTAGTCGTCAAAGAAGTCCGCGACACGACCTTTATCACGCATCTCCCCTGAACAGCGGGGACACTCCTTTGCCTCCTCAATCCATCCATTACACATCCCACATTCCGTCATAAGAAACCCCACCTTAGCAAAAAATAAAGAGGAAGGGCGCACCCTTCCTCTTTCGTCACACATATTCAATTACTTTTGGTAAGGTTGTTGTCCACCGAACTGTTGTTCAGCCATTTGGACAAGACGCTTAGTGATCTCACCACCTACAGATCCGTTTGCACGAGCTGTAGTGTCAGCACCAAGGTTCACGCCAAATTCTTGTGCGATTTCATATTTCATTTGGTCTAGAGCTTGTTGTACGCCAGGTACTACTAACTCGTTTGAACTGTTGTTGTTAGCCATTGTTTCTCACCTCCTCCTCTGTAACCGTAGTATGGTTCGAGTGAGGAGAAATTATGACTAAAAAAATTAATCCAATTACTGGTATTTTACAAAGGGATGATAAAAGTCTATGCGTTAGGCTTCGTCATCGCTTTTGGATCCACATATTCATCGAACTGCTCAGCTGTCAGAACCCCGAGTTCTACCGCTGTTTCCTTCAATGTCTGATCTTTTTCAAAAGCGGTTTTGGCAATCTTCGCCGCATTCTCATATCCGATATGAGGGTTAAGGGCTGTTACAAGCATCAACGAATCCGTAAGATACTTCTCGATCTGCTCATGGTTCGGTTCCATTCCGCTGACGCAGCGTTCGTCAAACGAAAGCATGCTGTCGGCAAGAAGCTGGGCGGATTGCAGGAAGTTGTACGCAATGACCGGCTTGAATACATTCAACTCGAAGTTCCCTTGACTTGCTGCGAATCCGATTGTTGCATCATTCCCCATTACTTGAGCGACTACCATCGTAACGGCTTCACTCTGCGTAGGGTTCACTTTACCCGGCATAATCGAGCTTCCAGGCTCATTAGCAGGAATCGTAATTTCACCGATTCCACAACGTGGGCCACTCGCCAGCCAGCGAACATCATTTGCAATCTTCATCAAATCAGCCGCTAGTGCTTTTAAGGCACCATGCACATGCACGAGCTCATCATGCGATGTTAAGGCATGAAACTTATTTGGAGCAGAGATGAATTCTTTGCCGGTTACATCGTTTATTTTGGCCACGACTTTATCAGAAAAGTCCTGATGAGCATTTAATCCTGTACCTACAGCTGTCCCACCAATCGCTAATTCTTTCACGTAACTGGTGGATTCTTGAATCATGCTGTCTGCTTTCTCAAGCATTCTATGCCAGCCGCTCACTTCTTGTCCCAATGTCAATGGCGTCGCATCTTGAAGGTGGGTACGCCCGATCTTCACGATATCGTTAAACGCTTCCATTTTTTCTTGTAAGGTATTTTTCAATTGAATTAATGCAGGAATGAGTACATCATCAATTTTCCGAACAGAGGCAATATGCATCGCCGTCGGATAAGTATCATTAGAACTTTGCGACTTGTTCACATCGTCGTTCGGGTGAAGACGAACCTCGGACCCTTTCTCTTCTAACCACTGATTCCCTACATAAGCGATCACTTCGTTCACATTCATGTTGGACTGTGTACCGCTTCCGGTCTGCCAAACGACAAGGGGGAAATGCTCTTCCAATGTCCCTTCCACAATTTGATCCGCCGCGTATTCAATGGCATCTGCTTTGATTTCCTCAAGCAATCCAAGTTCGAAGTTTGCGCGTGCTGCACTCTTCTTCAAAATTGCGAAGCCTTCAATGACTTCTTTCGGCATTTTTTCATCGCCAATCGGGAAGTTTTGTTTACTACGCTGTGTTTGGGCTCCCCAATACTTTTCGCTTGGTACTTTTATTTCGCCAATCGTATCTTTTTCAATTCGATAATCCATTCAAGATCCTCCTTCATTATTCCAATGTGCTCTTTTATTGTATCAAGAATCTTTTGAACATTCATCAGTAAGGAGAAAGTAATCTATTATCAGAGTATTTACATTTTTCAGATTATAGAGTATAGTATAGTTATTAAACGAAAGGAGGCAAACAGCAATACGATTCCGAGGAAGGGAGGACCGTTGGACAAGCGTGATTGTTGTGTTTGCTCTATCTTTTCAAATGGGTATAAAAGGTGACTGTGAAGAGCTTGACTTGGTCAGGCTCTTTTGGTTATGTAAAAATAAAGAGGTGGATAAAATTGCCGAACACATGGACCCATATCTTATTTATCGATGAGCTTTGCACGAGGACAGGTCGACAGGATTTACTTGAAGCCTGCCGCCTCCCCTTGCATATTGGAGCACAAGGACCGGACCCATTTTTCTATCACCAATTCTGGCCCTTTCTTCCGGAGGGCGAAGGAGAGTCGCTCGGGATGCAGCTGCACACCGAGAACTGCGGTTGGTTTTTGATGGATCTTATTGAGAAGGGGACGACCAAGAAATCAAAAGAACAGGCGTTTATTCTTGGTTTCGTCAGTCATCACTGTCTGGACCGAATCACACATCCCTACATTCATTACCATGCAGGTTATGAGGGAAATAAGCATCAAGTGTTGGAAGTGGCCATTGATACGGTCATGATGGAGAGAAAAAGAGGGCTTAAGACGTGGAGAACCCCGGTACATAAAGAGCTTAAACCACACACCCTTTTAAACAATCTAACAGATATGCTCTCTGAATTGATCGAACGCCACTATCCAAACTGGTCAAAAGAAAAAGCAGCGCCCGTCATCCAGCAATCTTACAAACAGATGTACCAGGCTCAGCGAATTTTGTATGATCCATGGAATTGGAAGAATAAAACCTTCCCTTCCCTGGTATCCTCTTTTTCACACCAGCTTTTAGAAGGTGCAACGGATTACTTGAATGAACGAAATCACGACTGGAACCATTCCGCAACGAATGAAACCTTTAACCAGAGCTTCCTCGATCTCTACGATGAGGCTTTAAGGGAAGGAGAAGACTTGATTTCAGACATTCTCGCTTACTGGTCTTCTCCTTCTTCAGAGCTCTTAAAGAGCATAGAGCAGAAAGTTGGGAACCGATCTTATGATACAGGGAGGCCGCTTACGGAGAATCAAACGAATCTGTACAGCTCTCCCATTGTTTAATTACGGCTTATACACGACTGGCTCATCATCCGGGTCAGTCGTTCTTTTTGCTTCCTCTACTCCTTTGTCGACATCCACCAACCAGAGCAATATGATTCCTGCCACGAAGAAAATGACGAGGGACAAAATACCGAATCGTGAAGAACCCGTCAATTGACCGATTAGTGCGAAGACGAATGGTCCGAAGATCGCAGAGAACTTGGCGGAGATTCCGTAGAATCCGTAAAACTCGGCATGACGGTCCTTAGGCACCATACGGCCGAAAATAGAACGACTGAGCGCCTGTGCTCCACCTTGGACC
Organism: Halobacillus litoralis; assembly: GCF_020171725.1. Taxonomy (GTDB): domain Bacteria; phylum Bacillota; class Bacilli; order Bacillales; family Halobacillaceae; genus Halobacillus; species Halobacillus litoralis_F. The sequence continues at coordinate 684,618 of NZ_JAIVAJ010000001.1, forward strand.
ATCCCTACACAAATCGCCAGTATATAAAAATGAAGAGCCGAATTCATGAAATAACCAAACACAACAATCATCAAGTAGGCAAACAAAGCCAAAAGCAAGGCTCTCTTCGCCGTAATTTTCCCAGCAAGCCAACCAAACAAAAACGCAAACGGAATCCCTACAAATTGAGTAATCAATAAAGCGATGATTAAAGAATTGCTGTCAATCCCAATATCTCTTCCATAGATGGTAGCCATTTTAATAATGGTTGAGATCCCATCATTAAAGAGCCAGAAAGCAAGGAGGAATAAGAGCAGCTGTTTGTACAGTTTCAACTCTTTCGCCGTGCGTGCGACTCTTTTAAAGCCTATTGCTGCGTAAGAGGACGGCTTGGGCTTCTGTACCCTCTTCTCTTCTTTGACGTTTTTAAAAAGAGGGATTGAGAATATGAACCACCAGATTCCAACAGAAATGAAGGCTAAATGTGTACCAGCTAAACTGCTTGAAAGACCGAACCATTCATACTTCAAAATCATCAGCAGGTTGATTGCCAGCAGCACGCCTCCACCGATGTAACCAAAAGCAAATCCCTTTGCCGACACGTCATCAATGTTGTCTTCATCTGCTACTTCAGGTAAGAAAGCATCGTAAAAAACATTGCCGGCAGAGAAGCCGATTGTACCCACGATGAGCAGAAGGGAAGCAAGGAGGTAGTCCCCTTCATTGACAAAGGCCAGCAACACACTCGCAATCATGCCCATAAAGGCAAAGAACATAAGGAATTTTTTCTTTGCTGCAGAATAATCGCTGATCGCCCCGAGGATTGGCGCGAGAATCGCTACGATTAAAACCGCAATCGATTGGGAATATCCCCAGTAGCTGGCGGCGAGCGATTCTTTGACACCTTGTGCAGCTACGTCATAATAGAAGACAGGCAGTACTGCCGCCATAATCGTAGTTGCGAATGCCGAGTTTCCAAAATCATAGAGCATCCAACTTTTAACGGGTTTCTTTTTCATCGGGATCCCCCCAAAACTCTTTACCTTAAGCATAGCAAAACTTATGGTGAATAGACCGTTCGATTCATTATTTTTACAAAATATTTAGAGGTGATCATATGAAAATTGCCGTATTCGGTGGAACCGGCCGTGTAGGTAAGAAGATTGTAGAAAAGGCTTTGAAGGATGGCCACGAGGTACGTGCACTCGTAAGGAAGCCCCCCCAACATGAATGGTTTGAGAGAGCTGAGATCGTGCAGGGCAACTCCAAGGTAGAGCAGGATGTAAGAGAGACAATCAAGGGGTGCGATGTCGTCTTCAGCGGCTTGAGCACGGATAAAACAGATACACTCTCTGTCTCCATCCCGCTTATTATTCAAGCGATGAAAGACGAGGGGCTGTCTCGCATCCTGACGATTGGAACGGCAGGAATACTGAACAGCAGACAAAACAAAGAGAAATTCCGCTTCCAGACGGACGAATCAAAACGAAAGCTGACATTCGCCGCTGAAGAGCACGCAGACGTTTACCAGTCCCTCCTCTCAAGCGGGCTCGACTGGACAATCATCTGTCCTACTTATCTACCGGACGGAGAAGAAGAGGGAAACATCAGGTATGAGAAAGATTTACTACCTGAAGGGGGAAAGAAAATCACCGTAGGAGATACGGCAGCCTTTGCTTATAAAGAACTGTTCGATCAACAATTTTTGGAGTGCCGAGTTGGAGTCTGCTATTAAAAGCGAAAGATGGTCTTTTCCTCGATCGCCGATTCCCCTATCAATCAATAAGAACATGCATACAAAGAAAGCCCTAACGGTTCTACGTTAGGGCTTTCATAGGATGTTGAAGAAGTAAGGAGAACGGTTCTGCTGCAAATCAAGTCGATTTAAACAGCTTCTATCATTCAGGCATAAAACCGAAAAACTCTTCGAGGGTGACACTTTGCTCGTGTACCTCTGCTGCCTTCTCTTTTCCTATATAACGAAGGTGCCACGGCTCAAATGTGTAGCCAGTGATGTCCTCTTCTCCTTCTGGATAGCGGATGATGAAACCATACTCATGAGCATGGTCGGCAAGCCACTTTCCTTCATCGGTGTCACGGAATGATTGATCCAGCTGGAAGGACATTTCTGCTGACGTCACATCCATCGCCAATCCTGTCTGGTGTTCACTTGTTCCTGGAATGGCCGAGAACGTTTTCGTCTTCTCTTCCCCGTACACTTCTACATAGTTATTGAAGATCGTTTTTTGTCGCTCGTAGGATCGATATCCTGAAGCGGCAACAAGTTGTTGCCCGTCCTTTTCAGCGGCTGAAAACAATTCCTCAAGAGCTGTTGCCGCTTCTTTTCTCATCTGCTTCTTAGGTAGAAACTCATCAAAATAAAAATCGACATCAGGAACCGTAAGATCTTCAGGCGTATACCCTTCAGGAAGTGTGCGTTGTTTATTGACGACGACAGCGACACTTTCCGGGTTATGTACAACCGTGAGACCTTCTTCTGTCATTTCTTCTATCGGTTTCTTCACGTAGGCAGTTGCCTCCCTTGCCTCGACCGTCTTCTGGCTGACCGGAATAGCTGAAGATACTTTTACTTCTTCTTCGGCTGTGCCCGTTGAGCATGCGGACAAGGTGATGACTACAGCAGCTGCTACTAAGTATTTCTTCATATTGTCATTACCTTCCTGTACGTAAATTCCTTTCTACTATAACATTTCAATGTTTCTGTTGTATATGTATGGCGGTTCCGAGACAAGCCCTGTTTTACTGAATCAACCGTCCATTCGATTCTCCCTTACAGGAAAGTGAGCGCTCAAAAAAAGACCGCATCTACATGCGGTCTTGAAGGTTTATTCCCAAGTATAGGGTAGATATTGAACACTCAACCGGTTGAATTCGTCGCGATCTCCACTATCAATCGCTTCGTTGATCTGGTTATCTAATTTCTCTTTATTAAACTCATACGTCATCTGATCTATAAATAGTCTAGATGCTAATTGGATTCCAAAGGACAATTCTCTCTTTGCAGTGACTTGCTTTCCTTTGTACTCGGGGTCGCGGCGAAGAACATAAACTACTTTTTGCTTTCTCATGAAAACTACCCCCTCCATGCTTTTTTTCATTATGAAGCATTTTGAACAATTTCGCAATAAGTTATCTGAATATTTAGTTATATGATTCCCTAATTTAAGATATGTAAACCTCTAAAACCCTATTCATGATAGGTATCAATCCACTTCCAGAAGATGTGATAATTTTTTGACAAATGAATATGATGCTGAAATAGTTAGCACCTCTTTCAAAACAACCGCCACCCTATTTTCTATGTCGCTTACAAAAAGCACAATGATTTTTTCCAACCTTTTCTTACATATTAAAAAAATCCGACCCTCGAAATAGAAGGCCGGATTCTCTTATGTTTAGGGGCTCTCCCCCATAATATATTGTGATTAGTCGATGAACTTTTGAGCTACATCCACTGTACGGTTCACTTGGTGACGAACACCAGCTTCAACGTCTTCTTTAAGGTTTCCTTCTCCGTCTACGCTGACACTTGTACCGTAAGGGTTACCTCCTGTAGCGAATACAGCATCATCTGTATAACCAGGTGCAGCGATAATCGCTCCCCAGTGGAACATGGTTGTGTATAGGTTCAAGAGAGTAGCTTCCTGACCGCCGTGTACGTTTTGTGCAGAAGTCATAGCACTTACTACTTTGTTAACCAACTTCCCTTGGAACCACAGTCCACCTGCTTGGTCCATGAATTGCTTCACTTGACCTGGAACGTTACCAAAGCGAGTCGGAACACTGAAGATTACTGCGTCTGCCCAATCTAAATCATTAATTGTTGCTTCTGGCACTGAATCCTTCGTTGCCATGAAGTGCTCTTTCCATTTCGGGTTCTGTTCAATGGCTTCCATTGGTGCAAGCTCAGGGATGCGGACAAGCTTTACTTCCGCTCCTGCTTTTTTACCTTGATCCTCTGCCCATTGTGCTAATTTGTAGTTCGCTCCTGTTGAGCTGTAATAAACGACTGCTAATTTTACGTTTGCCATGAAATATCTCTCCTTCTATCACGTTTTCATTTTCGTATTATCCACGAAAACAATTTGTTGATTCATTTGTATTATATACCCAGCCTAAATAAATTTCAAACTAAAGATACTTGAATTCGAGATATTCTCACGATTTCTTTACAGCTTTATAAATATACCCTCATTCCCCAAAATAAAACGGGATTTTTTTCCTTATATAGGCAAGGATACATAGAGACGTATTTTTTGCTATGGGCAAAGTTTGTAGCCTGAGGCAAGCTACCTGCACTCGGAAAGCTTTTTTTCTCTAGACTCAACAGATCTTGCTTTGGTAAGCTGTTACAAGCTTTTACCTGATTTGCCGGAGGAATGAACATGAACGATTACCATAACCTGAAGCAAGGTGAAAAAGGTGCATGGATCAGCATTGCTGCCTATTTGATTCTTGCGATTGTAAAATTAACCGTTGCGTCCATTGGGCAATCTGAAGCTTTACGGGCTGACGGTTTGAATAATACAACGGATGTTGTCGCCTCAATAGCTGTACTCATTGGCTTGAAGATATCAAGGAAGCCGCCTGATAAAGATCACCACTACGGACACTTCCGCGCAGAAACTATTGCATCCTTAGTCGCTGCTTTTATTATGATGACGGTCGGAATTGAAGTTCTCGTGGGAACTTTCCAAGGCATCCTAAGTGGGGAAACGAACGAACCCGCACTCCTGACAGCATGGACCGCCATTGGAGCGGCAATCGTCATGATCGGTGTTTATCGTTACAACTTAAAATTATCGCAGAAAGTGAACAGTCAGGCGTTAAAGGCTGCTGCTCAGGACAACAAATCGGATGCACTTGTCAGTATCGGGGCTGCCGTCGGTATCTTCGGGTCCCAATTCGGTGTGGCCTGGTTGGATCCGTTGGCAGGATTCATTGTCGGACTGATCATCTGTAAGACCGCCTGGGACATTTTCACAGAGTCCAGCCATAGCCTGACCGATGGTTTTGACGAGGAGGAAATTGAGACCATCAGAAACACGATTTCTGCGCACCCCGACGTCCTCTCGGTGAGGGATGTGAAGGCACGACTGCAGGGAAACAGAACACTAGTTGACGCCATCATTCATGTTGATCCGCACATGACGATTCAAGAAGGCCATGACATCACGGATGAGCTCGAAGAAAAACTGGAAGAAGAACACGGCATTTATTATGCCCACATTCATATCGAGCCTTATGAATAACATCCTTGTCATAAAAAACTCCGTCTTTACGATTAGACGGAGTTTTTTTACAACAAATTATTTTATAAGGAGCCCCTTTATCAAGAAAATTGTTGAAGAAGGTGGTCGATGTTCTCCCATCCAAAGGCCGTTTCTTCGTACGTTCCTTCACCAATCGTGACCTTCTCCGCTTCGATCGGGTCAGCGCCGAACTTCGTATAGAAACGATTGGAAGGGTTCTTCGTCAGTACCCAGACCAACAGCGACTTGTACCCTTCCCGCTTCATGCCCTCGGCGAATGCTTGCAGCAGCATACGGCCATAGCCCTGCTGCTTGTATTGTTCAAGAAGATAAATGGCATAAATCTCACCATCGTACCCGTAACTTTTCGTCCTCTCTTTTCCACCAGAGACGAAACCGACGAGTTCCCCTTCATCACTTTCCACTACATAAGCAAGTTGACCATTCACTCTCTGCCTCAATACGGTTTCCCAAAGCACAATTCTATTCTCAACGGTACTGTTACTCACGTCCCGTTCATCCAAAAGATCTTGATATGTAGACTTCCAGCTGCTCACGTGAATCTGTGCAATTTTTTCAGCATCTTCTAATCGGGCCTCTCTGACTTTGGGCATCTTACATCTCCCTTTCTGATTCTTCTGTCATTTCCATTTTACCAGATAATCCTCCTTTCAGGGGAAGTTGTTGCCTTGCTCATACTCAAACCCCAGAAGTTCTTGTACCTCTAATATAAATAAAACACCCCTCTATTCAGAGGAGTGCATCGGTTGGTTATTGGCATTGGAATCTTGAGATCTGATTCGTATCCAGTCCGGTATAAACCCAAGTCTGGCGTCTTCTCATCCAGCGAAATCCAGCGACAGATGTTCGCCCGATGAAAGTCGGATAAAACCAGAAAGAACGTCCATCATTCAGTCGGACCCACGTATATCGATAGAGGCACCCTCTAAACGATCCAGGATCAACCGCGTATAGACTCGGTCCTTGAGCTCCCTGTGGTGGATTAGGTGGCGGGGGAGGGAGTTGGCCGCCTTGGCCTCCTCCGCCAAATGGTGGTCCTGGTGGTTGGTTCGGTCCAAAAGGCCCACCGCCGGGACCGCCTGGGCCTCCTGGGAAGAACCCGCCCTGTCCTGGTCCAAATTGACCGAAGAACGGGCCGAATGGGGATTGTTGTCGGTACATAGAGATCCAATCCTTTCTCATCTCGGAATTGTCTCTATACGATATGCAGAACCTGGGCACGCGTGATTACATCGTTAGAAGAAAAACGGAGAGCACAGCTCCAGCTACGACCACTATAATATGAACGTTGAGTAATGCCAGTAGTACCCCGACAAGGCCCGCAATGACACCAACTTGTGGGGCATCCGGTTGTACGGTGAGGATACCAGGGAAAATGAGAGCTCCCAGCGCAGCATAAGGAATTGCATTCAGCCAGCGGTCTATCCATTTCGGGAACGAAACCTTCCCTACTATAAAAGCAGGTAGTAACCGTGGAATGGCGGTCACTATGGCCATCCCGATGATCATCCATATAATCATGACTCTTCCTCCTCATCCTCCAGCAGCCAAATTCCACCGGCTCCCCCTATTAGTGTTCCCACCACGATGGCCCAGCCCTGATTCATTCCGAATCTTTGGCATACATAGTTGACTCCCATCGCCAAGAGCGCAACCCATAAAATTCTCATATTACTCCTGACAGATGGAACCAGTAACCCGATGAACATGGCGTAAAGCGCAACTCCCATACTCTCACTCAAACGATCAGGCATGACATCCCCGAGGACGCCTCCTTACAGGGACCCACCTACCCACGACATATAAGCCGTAAAAATAAGGGACGCATAAAAGTAGGCAGCATACTCCTCCCTCGCTTCTTTCTTGTAGAGAGCAGAAACCGTAAACGTTTCATCCGTCAATCCAAGGGTCAGCGGGAGCTTGGCCTTCAGCGCCATCTGCTTCAGACGATTGACAAAAGATAGACTCATGACAAAATGTCTGAAATTCAATACGAATGTGGCAATGATGATTTCAAATGCTCCAGTGCCAGCAGCGATCATACTGACAGCAAGAAACTGGGCAGCACCAGCAAAAACAAGCACGCTCATCATCGTAATTTCAACATTGTTCATCCCTGTCTGACTCGCTAACACACCATATGTAAGAGCAACCGGAAGGTAACCGAGCATAATAGGTGAGCCTGCTAGGAATCCCCGCCTAACCATATCTGCTCTCCCAGAGCGCTCCGGCTGTGCGACTTGCGTTCTCAATTTCGGTCTCCTCCCTTTTTTCTAAATTGTCATTATTATACACAATCCTTTTTCAAGTTTGGAAGGATTTTCTCTAATCTTTCCCTTCAGAAGTTGTTGACAGCACATCCCGATTCATTTACTATGTAAATACACTTCATCACTTAAAAGCGTTTAAGTAAAAAAGATATATTCTTGTATCATGAATTCCGAAGTAGATCGTAATCGGGCAGCTCACAGAAACTGAGTGGTTGATGAAAACTCAGGTCCCTTACAGTTTGAATTACAGAATTCCTTTCAAAATGATACAACCAATCGAGAGGGCAGACATTTCTGCCAATCAGGGTGGTACCGCGGAGATCAGCTTCGTCCCTAGCTTTAGGGGGCGGAGTTTTATTTATGTTCAAAAAAGGGGGAAATGGTTATGTTTCATTTAAGACCTAAGTCATTACCAAGCTTGGCAGAATCTATTCTACTGATCCTGCTATCAATCGGAATCATCAGTTATTTCATCATTTTCGTACAGGGGCCTGCTCCTCATGTACCCATACTACTCGCCATTCTCATTATGATGACATATGGCTTCCTTAAAAAGATGTCCTTTAAAGAACTTCAGGACGGAATGATTCAAGGTGCCCAAACCGGAATGGGGGCAGTGCTTCTTTTCTTCCTTATTGGCATCTTAATTTCAAGCTGGATGGCAAGCGGTACGATTCCTGCGCTGATGGATGTCGCGTTCACGCTCGCAGGTGGACCTTGGTTCCTAGCGATTGTCTTTGCTGTTACTGCGATTGTAGGTGTCGCGATGGGAAGTTCCTTCACGACAGCTGCAACGGTCGGCGTCGCATTTATGGGTGTTGCCCAATCGATGGATTTATCCCTTGCGATGACAGCTGGAGCCGTCGTCTCCGGTGCTTTCTTTGGTGATAAAATGTCTCCACTGTCCGACACGACAAACCTCGCTTCCACGGTCGTGAAAGTGGATTTATTCGATCACATTAAAAACATGGCTTGGACAACTGTTCCTGCTTTCATTCTATCGTTTGTCCTTTTCATTCTGCTTTCCCCACAATCCCAAGGGGGAGAGGAACAGCTGGCAGGATTTCAGGCCGGACTTGCTGAAACATCCTTGATGCACTGGACTTCTTGGATTCCACTCGTTGTCCTGATAGCCTTCACTGCAACAAAAAGACCTGCCTTTATGGCCTTAGCAGCAAGCAGTATCACAGCGACATTGATTGCCGGGTTCCGTGGTGTCATGGAGTGGTCCGCTCTATGGTCGACATGGTTTGACGGATACACGGCCAATACGAGCAATGATGCGGTCAACAGTCTACTATCCAGAGGCGGAATGAACGGAATGCTGTTTACCGTGTCCCTTGTCATCTTAGCCCTTGCACTCGGAGGTCTATATTTTAAAACAGGTGTCATTCCCGCCATTCTGGAAAGTGTCCAGAATGGATTACAGACAGCGCGCTCTGTGACGCTCTCCACCGCCTTCACAGCGATCGGGATCAACTTAGCGATCGGAGAGCAGTACCTCTCCATCCTATTGACAGGTGAAGCGTACCAGGATGCTTATGAAAAAGCAGGGCTTGCGAGAAAGAATCTGTCTCGTACCCTTGAAGACGCAGGAACCGTCATCAACCCACTTGTACCGTGGAGTGTGTGTGGTGTATTCCTGGCAGATGTGCTCGGCGTTCCCGTTCTCACATACCTGCCATTCGCCTTCTTCTGTCTGCTGTCACCAATACTAACGATCCTGTTCGGATTGACCGGAAAGACATTGACCAAAAAACCGGTCGAGCAGACGAAAGTAGCCCGGTCATCCTAACTCTCAACTACCTTTAGGTACACAAGTGTTCCAACCTACAATAACCCGGTCGTTGCATGAATGCAGCGGCCGGGTTTTATGCTGTGAACCACCTAAGCCATTCGATATCAAAACCTTTTAAGCCGAAAAGTATAGAACCTGCCTGAACATCCAAACTATAGACAGGTAGGTGAAATCAATGGATAAACATGAACAGCACGACGACCATAATGAGACTTGGCATATGGGGCATGCAGAATCCGAGCAGGTTCTGGAGGACATCGCCTTTTACCGTACGTTGATTGCCAATGTAGTCTTCATCGGGAAGCCCGATGATGACTGGATTCTCATTGATTGCGGCATTGCCAATTATGCAAAACGCATTAGAGAAGCAGCTGAAAAAAGGTACGGCGATCGCCCTCCAAAAGCCATCATCCTGACTCATGGCCACTTCGACCATGTCGGGTCAGCCGATAAGCTCGCAGACTATTGGAAGGTCCCTATTTATGTACACCCTGCTGAAATGGACTATGTAACGGGCAAACGTGATTATCCGGTAGGAGATGCTACAGTCGGAGGTGGATTGTTTTCCATTCTCTCTCCATTCTTCCCGACAAAGCCTGTGAATCTAAGCCGCTACATTCATCCTATTTCAACTGAAGGCGAACTCCCTTTTCTTAAAGGGTGGCGCATTATCCATACGCCTGGACATACACCAGGACACATTTCATTATTTCGCGAGTCGGATCGCATGTTAATTGCCGGCGACGCCATAATCACGGTGAAGCAGGAATCGAGCATGGCTGTCTTCATCCAGCATCAGCATGTACATGGACCTCCCGCTTACTTTACGCCTGACTGGGAGCAAGCCGAAGAGTCCGTAAAAAAAATTGCCCACCTACAGCCGAAGGTAGTCGTGACCGGTCATGGTCTGCCTATGGAGGGAGAACTGCTCTCGGAACAGCTTCAGGAGCTCGCCGCAAACTTTAAGGAGCTTGCTGTACCGAAGCATCAAAACAAGTTGCACTAGAGCAGGGACCTTAATTTTCGCAAGCCTTCAAGGAGACGAGGGCTGGGTCTGCAGTACAGAGATTCCTCGAGAACGTGAATCCGGTCGTGTTGAACTGCAGGAAGCTCCGCCCAGCCAGGGCGCTTCCTTACATGGTCCGGATTCATCTTCTCTTCTTTCACCCCCACCCAAACCATACAAATATGATCAGGGTTCCGACGCTTCACCTCTTCCCAATCCGTTTGAACGTTCGCTTCCTCATGGTCTTCAAATACATTATATCCACCCGCAGCCTCGCTGATTTCAGTCAGCCAGTTCGTCCTTCCCGGGGTGAAAATCGGCTTCGGCCACCATTCCCAGTACAAGGAGGGGCCCCTTGATGAGTGATCCGTTTGCGTCCGGTACTTCTTGAGCTCCTTAAGGAAACCCTCCGCTTTCTTTTTTCCCAATCCTTCAAACCCTAAAGCTTCTCCTACCCTCTCTAGATCCTTCGCTATATCTTCTAAAGAGGATGGGTTCAAAATGATATAAGGCAGTCCACGCTGCTCCAAACCCTCGATGTTCTTTTCCATCCCCGGGACCGATAAGGAAGCGAGAACGAGATCCGGCTTCAGTTCCTCCACTTTATCCATATCAATAGACAGATCCGGCCCTACCTTTGGAAGGCTGTTCACCTCTACTGGAAAATCAGAATAATTGTCGACACCAACCAACAAGCCGGTCTTCCCTAAGTAAGCGACAATTTCAGTATTGCTCGGACAAATCGACACGATTCTCACCTTCACACCCCCTTTTTCAGAATAATCGGATGTTTCATTTTCCTCTATTATAGCTTATATTTGTAGTAAGGAAAAAAGGAGAGGAGATGAGTTCGGTGAGTGCCACTCTGCTGGATACATCAAAAGGAATCGTTGAATTTTCGTACAAAGGAATCGGTCCAACGATATTGTTATTAAAAGGCGGTCATTCAACGCGTGAGACCGATTTATCTCACAGCAGCTTAATCTATGAGGGGTATTCACTTCTATCGATCTCAAGGCCTGGCTATGATTGCACAGATTTATCTACCGGAGCTACTCCTTCAGAATTTTCTAATTCCATTATAGAAGTGCTCGATCATTTAAGTATTGAAAGCGTCCGTGTCATTGCTGTTTCTGATGCCGGACCACTAGGCATTTCTTTAGCTGCTCACTATCCAGATAGAGTCGAAAAGCTGATGATGGAAGCGGCGGTCGTATCCTCCTGGGATGAGCAGAAGACAAGCACGTCCAGCTTCCTTCATACCTTTGCAAAGGAAAGGTCCTGGGGAGGCATTCATACGATGCTAAAGGTGTTCCCAGACTTCGTGATGAAGCAGGTCTTAAAAGAGTTAACGACCGAGAACGTCGAGGACTACTTGAACGAACTTTCACCAAATGATCGTCGTTTTATCTATGACATGATCCTCACATTGAATTCCAGCCGACCATCTTATCGAGACCTTTCCTACACGGTTTCAGACCTTTCGAAGATCAAGGTTCCCGTGCTTGGAATGTACGCTCAAAAAGATAAATGGATCTCCTATACGAATGCACTTCTATTGAAATCGAAAGTTCCACACTCCGAGATCTACGAGTCACACGCAGATAGTCATTTGATTTGGATTGGGAAAGACGCACAGGAATTATGGAACAAGCGCTTGAATTTTCTGGCGCAACCAACAAAGGAGGAGGCTCGTCATGGATGATTTGAAATGCACAGAGAAGTTACAGGACTTCATACATTTTTATGATCAAGCATCCATCGAACAAGCAGATTTAACACGCCGATTGGAATTATGGATGAATCACTACAACTTCCCACATGTCCCGCCTGGCTATAAAAAGTATCAGTTGGCCAGGGAAATACTGGAATACGGTTGGAGTAAGTACCCTTTTGTCTATGACAAAATCAAGTACTTTGAACTTACCCCCTCCTACTGGCAACGCCGATTACAAGAAGCGAAAGAAATCTTATCCGTTGATGATCCCGTCGCTATCCACCTCTTATTCTTTGTCGCCGCTTTTGAAACCGACCCATTCATTCTGAAAGAAAATGAAGAAAGGTATATGATCTGCTTCCCGACCGAACTTCCCGCTATCGATTTCCGCCTGACGCAGGAGCTCGCACGTACGATCCATGCACAGACATCCGGTATGGCACCAAGTCACACGAGAACTCTGGCTCAGCTGATCTTCCAAGAAGGCGTTTCGTTACATACCGCCCATCAGCTGCTTGACGAGGAAAAACGAAACGAAGCCTTTCCGTTCTTTCATAACGACGGCTGTACGAGGGAACCGAACCGTATCATCATGAACATCCTCCCTCACTTGAATCGCCGAGACTACGAAGCCCTCTACTCTTTCACGAATGGAAAAGGGGCCTCCGGTTTTGAAAAGGAAGCCAATTATACAGGTTGGAACCTTGTACAATATTTACTGGACCAAGGCGTCCCGTTGAATGAATTAGTAAGTATCCAGGCTGAGGATGTCGACGTTTTCGTTGAACGTACTTTATACTCGATTTTAAACAGCGCTTACACCCCACAGCCTCAAGAGTAACAATAGGCATCAATATGAACTTTTTTCACTCAAGGGCTATCATTGATTGGGCCCTTCTGTTATACTAAGGTTAATTATTGTTGTTCGATCAGCTTCATGCAAGAGAAGATGTTCGTAAGAAGTCGTCTTGATGGATCTTGAAGAGCAAGAATAGTAATACAATGTGGATTACGTAATCCACGCAGGAGGTTCTTTAACATGGTTGAAGGTACAGTAAAATGGTTTAACGCTGAAAAAGGATTTGGATTTATCGAAGTAGAAGGTCAAGACGACGTCTTCGTACACTTCTCTGCTATCCAAGAAGAAGGATTCAAGAGCCTTGAAGAAGGTCAAGTTGTAACTTTCGAAATCGAAGAAGGACAACGCGGACCACAAGCAGCAAACGTTCAAAAATAAGTTTGCTTGAAAAAGACTCCCATTCGGGAGTCTTTTTTTATTTGCTTCGAACTTCCACATTTCTCCCCAAAACAAACTCTATGTAAGATGATGCAATTGTGATATCCTGGTATTTCAAACAAATACTAGAATAGGTGATACAATATGAATTCAGGATTCAAAGCTTTTTTCCTTATCTTCTTTTTACTATCAGGAGTAGCTCTCGGGATTCTTGCCTTCTCTTTTCGAACGCTGATCCTATCTGACATCCCGGTTTCCTTTTCAGCTCCAGAAGGGATGACAGCGCTCCTTTTACTTTTCTCAGCAACAGCCGTTTTATCGATTACCCTTTTGTTTCTGAAGACCAATATCGGCTTTGGCATTATGACCATGCTATTTTCACTGGCTCTGTTTTTTACGCTTCAAGTGTTGAAAACGGATTTGAAGAATGATCCGCCAGCCATTGCTCAATTGCAATTGGAACCCGTCCTGCACTCCGCCTTTCTTTTACTCTTCACCATCACCCTTTGGTTCAGAAACCGAAAAAAGGCTTAGGAAAATAAGCAGGGAACAGCTCACAGTACAGATTAAAAAAAGCCTGTAGGAAAGGTCATCTTTCCTACAGGCTTTTTTTAATTAATCTTCTTGTTCAGTTAAGATCACCGGGCCATCTTTCGTGATGGCGATGGTGTGCTCATATTGAGCAGAAAGGGAGCCGTCCAAAGTACGGGCTGTCCAGTTGTTCTCATCCATCTGAGTGGCCCAGCCTCCGATATTAATCATCGGTTCGATCGTAATGACCATCCCCTCTTTCAATCGTGCACCTTTGCCTGCCTGACCGAAGTGAGGAATGTATGGGTCTTCGTGGATGCCTTCTCCGATTCCGTGACCAGTGAAATCACGAACGACTGAATACCCTTCTCCTTCTGCATAGGATTGAATGGCGTGACCGATATCACCGATCCGATTTCCAACCGTAGCCGCTTCGATTCCTTTGTATAATGACGTCTTTGTTACGTCCATCAACTTCTCGGCGTCCTCGCTGATTTCTCCGACCGCGTGTGTCCATGCTGAGTCCGCCAGAGCGCCGTTAAGGTTGACGACCATATCAATGGTTACGATGTCGCCCTCTTCAAGCTTCTCTTTTCTCGGAAAACCGTGGCACACTTCGTCGTTAATGGAAGCGCAGGTTGTGAATTCGTAACCTTGGTATCCTTTTTGTTCCCCTGTTGCTCCACGCTCGGCGAGGTATTTTTCAACGAAGTTTTCAACTTCCATCGTTGTGACACCAGGCTTTATAAAGGAGCGAAGCTGTTTGTGTACACTCGCAAGCAGTTTACCTGCCTCATGCATCAGTTCTATTTCGCGTTGACTTTTACGTTTAATCATAAATCCAGTCCTTCCTATTTTTTCTTATACGTATATGCAAGCATCCTTTTGTATGATAACGAAAAATACAGCTTTCAGCTACCTTTGAGGCTTAATCGACTGATTTTATTACTTTAGCCGGGTTCCCTCCGACAAAAACATCAGACGGAATATCCTTGGTGACGACGGCTCCAGCTCCGATTACGACATTATCCCCAATCGTGACTCCAGGATTAATGATGGCGCCTCCCCCGATCCACACATCATTGCCGATGGTAATAGGCCTCCCCGATTCCAATCCACTTGCTCTTGTTTCACGGTCCATCGGATGAGTGGCTGTATATAGTTGAACATTCGGGCCGATCAGCACTCGTTCTCCAATCGTAATGGGGCAGACATCGAGAAATACACAATTGAAGTTCGCAAAGAAGCCATCACCTACACGGATGTTATACCCATAATCACAATAAAAAGGCGGTTCCAATCCATACTGCCCGCCTAGTTCACCGAACAGGCTCTCAATTAATTGCTCTCGGTAATGGGCTTCTGTATCTTTTGTACGATTCAAGTCAAATGTGATCTGCCTTGCCCGCGATCGTTCAAGAACCAATTCATCGTCCCATGACTTATAAAGTTCTCCAGCTAACATTTTTTCTTTTTCCGTCATTTTGCCACCCTCTTTTCACCCAGTCTCTTCCTTTACTTTATCACACTTTTTCGCTAGTCTGAATGTAATCCAAATGGGGCATAGTCCCCTTAATGACAGGGAGCGAAGTACTTTGCAGACACGCGAATTGAATGGTCAAGATGCAGAAGCTTATTATGAATTGCGTCTGGAAGCATTATTAACCAATCCGGATGCCTTTATTACAACGTACGAACAGGAGAAACAAAAGCCGAACCCGATCGAGACAACAGTCGAAAGGCTCGATTCAGACTTATCCAAAACGTTCGGACTCTTCTCAGAAGAAAAGCTCGGCGGAATCGTCACGCTGATGAAGGAGACCCACCCGAAGTTTTCACATAAAGGGATGATTGTCGCCATGTATGTCACGCCGTCTTTCAGAAGAAACGGCGGAGCTCAACTACTCCTTCAAGAGCTCATCAATTCAGCAAGAGCGCTTGACTTGGAACAGCTTCAACTCAGCGTAGTGACGGAGAACACTCCAGCCAAACGCCTTTATGAGAAAGTCGGCTTTCACTCTTATGGAGTAGAGCAAAAGGCTATTAAGCTTCCAAAACGCTATTTGGATGAAGAGCATATGGCTCTGTTTCTACAAAAGTGAAACCAAACCGCCGTGCATTCGTATAGTAGGTAAAATGTTACAAAATGAAGGGTGTACATAATGATTGAATTAACGAATCTCACCAAAACGTATCCCGGAAAGACAGCTGTCCAAAGTTTGAACCTTACCATTCCCGATGGAAAAATTTTCGGATTCCTCGGTCCAAACGGGGCAGGAAAATCAACTACGATTAAAATGATGACCGGCATTCTCCCTATGGATGGAGGTTCAATCCAACTGAACGGGAAAGACATCTCGAAAGAATCCATCGCTGCGAAAAAGTCAATCGGATATGTCCCGGACCGTTCCGATATTTTTCTCCGTTTAAAGGGGATCGAATACTTAAACTTCATTGCGGATGTGTACGATGTACCAAAAGAGGTCAGGGAGACAAAGATTCCTGAGTTAACAAAACAGTTCGGAATTTATGACGCACTCGACGATCATATTCAAACGTATTCGCACGGAATGAAACAGAAGATTGTGGTCAGTGGTGTTCTGCTCCACGACCCGGATATTTGGATACTCGATGAACCACTGACGGGACTCGATCCGAAATCATCCTATACGTTGAAAGAAATGATGCGTGAGCATGCTGAAAAAGGGAAAATCGTGTTTTTCTCCACCCACGTGTTGGAAGTTGTCGAGCAGCTGTGTGATGAGGTGGCGATTATCAATCAGGGGAAGATTCAGTTTCAAGGCAACATGAAGGAGATGAAGCAGCAGTTCAAAGAAGACGATAATTTGGAGCGCTTGTTCCTGGAGTTGACACAAAATGGCTAAAACATGGATCCTCATCAAAACGATGTTGAAAATGCAGTTCTCCACTGCAGGTAAAAGCGATATGGAGAAGGTAAGTTTTGGGTGCCTCTTTATCATGGTCATCCCGTTTGGTTTCTTCATTCTCACGATGTTGAACTCGCTCATTGGGTCTCTGTATGCGAGTCTATCTCCTACAGAGAATGAGAATGTAATCCTCGGACTATTGTTTGTGTCTGTGACCATTATTTACATCTTTGTGACTTTGAGCACCGTTTTGAGCTCATTCTATTTTGCAGAAGATGTGGAATCGTTTATTTCACTGCCTTTTCAACCTTATCAAATCGTAATGGGAAAGGCCGCTGTGCCCTTTCTATCACTCTATGGAATCAATACGATTCTTCTGTTGCCCAGTCTGTTGTTCTACGGCATACATAGTCAATCGACAATCGTCTACTACGCCTTTGCGCTCATTCTCTGGGCTCTGACACCGGTCATCCCTTTCGCCTTAACGGCGATTCTCGTCATCTTCATCATGAGGTTTGCGAACATCTCTAAAAACAAAGATCGAACGAAAATGTTCATGGGAATGCTCGGGTTCCTCTTTATTATTGGCATCAACATTTTCATTCGACTGGATTCCAATCAGAACGGCACAGGGATGGAAGAAATCATCACCGAACAAAACGGCCTGCTGGACTTGGTTACAAAGTTCTTCCCGACGGCTTACTTCAGCTCAATCAGTCTGACCTCCCCCTCTTCCTTAACGGGAGTGATGTACTTGCTGCTCGTTATTGCGTTGACTGTTGGAGGCATTATTCTCTTTATGACCGTCGGACAACAATGGTATTTTAAAGGCGTGCTCGGCTTATCAGGCGGGAAGAGAAGTACGTTCAAAGACAACCAATTGTCGAAGCGGACAAGAAAACAACCCGTGTTAAAAAGTCTTTTCCTGAAAGAGATGAGGACGATCCTCAGAACACCTACCTTCTTCACTCAGATTCTGGTACAGAGCTTATTTTTCCCTGTATTTCTCGTCGTCATCCTGCTGCTTGAATCGAGTGGCTCTCTTTCAAGTCTTGCCGCAGGGATCGAAGGGTGGAGTGCGCATACAACGCTTATCGTGTTGATTGCGTTCACCATTTTAGGACTTGGAGTCAACCCTGCCGCTTCCTCTTCCATCTCAAGAGATGGCAAGACGTGGTTTAATCATCTCTACTTACCTATTGCGGCAAGGGACGTGATCAACAGTAAGCTGCTAATTTCGTTCTTTTTGAACTTGTTATCCATTACTGTTATTAGCGTTGTTATTCTTTTTGTCTTACAAGTCTCGATCCTCGTTTGGGC
Source organism: Halobacillus litoralis (assembly GCF_020171725.1). Classification (GTDB taxonomy): domain Bacteria; phylum Bacillota; class Bacilli; order Bacillales; family Halobacillaceae; genus Halobacillus; species Halobacillus litoralis_F. The sequence goes on from NZ_JAIVAJ010000001.1 coordinate 702,658, forward strand.
GATCTGGCTTCTGGCATCCCTCGCCATAAGCTGGATTACATCGATGATCGGTCTCATCCTCGACTTGGAGCAACCGAAACTGAATTGGACAGACGAAAGAGAAGTCTTCAAGGGTCGGATGATCGGTTTGTTCGCCTTAGCCATCGAAGCCCTTGTTTTCGCTGCCATGCTCCTACTCTTGTGGCTCGTCCCTGTTTTTCAAAACCTTGTTTTCTCAAGCTTATTCATGGCTTTCTATTTAGGGCTGACGCTCTCGATCGGACAGTGGTATTTGAATAAAAAGGTAAAAGAGAAGTACACGACTCTTCAAGCATAAAAGAAACCCGCGTGTCCATGAACAGGCACGCGGGTTTTCTTAACCGAAGAAAAAGTCAAAGACATTACTTGCTCCGGACGCTTCCTTATTGTAAAACTCGGAGTAACCACAGTTCTTGCAATAGACAACGGAGAAGCGGTTGTTTTGAACATCGAACATTTTGGAAAGTCCTGTTCCTGTCATCGCCACTTCCTTCTCCGCAGCATCCGTACTGCCACATTTTATACAACCTTTTTCACTCATTCGTAATCGCCTCCTTATCTACTCTTACGAATCCATCATGATCCACGTTTCACTTTTTTATTTCACGATCATCACTGGACAATCCGCTCGTTTTGCCACTTTGTGACTAACACTTCCGAGGACCATTTCCTGAAGAGCATTAAGCCCCCGGCTTCCGATGATGACGATGTCAAACTGGTTATCATTCGCATAGGAGACGATAGAGGGTCCTGGTTCCCCATGAATGATTTTAACGTCATAAGGCACCTCTTTCTCACCTAAGATCGATTCGATGGGCTTAAGACGGTCGTGACGGCGTTTCTCGATGGTCACTTTGTCACCTTCTGTTAATACGTCCGTCTTCGACTGCTCCCCGTCTACTACATAGATGATGGTCACACTACTGTCTCCCTGTAAATGGGCCAGCTCTGCTGCGCGGTCCGCCGTGCGGATCGAGTGATCTGATCCATCGGCAGCCAAGAGAATTTTTCTGAACATATGACGCCCCCCTGACTCTTCTATTCACTCATTGGTTCTCTTTCTATATTTCTACTCTCTATGTAACCTTTCCTCCTTTATGGATACATAAAACCTTGACGAACCAGCTTAATTAAAAAAAATCATTCTATGTGATATAGAGTCGTAAATAAAAGCATTTGTCAGCATATAGACGCACAAACCTTTTTTATGCGCTTACATGAGATTATGACAAATCGTGAAGCAATGTTATAATCTGTCACGTTCTTGCCGGTTTTTCATGCTGTTCTGGACAGCATCAATACGAATAGAAAGAGGTGCGCAATTGAACACTCAAACAATTAAACAACAATGGTTCGGAAACGTAAAAAACGATACGCTTTCAGGCTTGGTTGTCGCTATGGCACTCATCCCTGAAGCGATCGCTTTCTCTATCATCGCTGGAGTCGACCCCATGGTAGGATTGTACGCTTCCTTCTGTATCGCTGTTGTCATCGCTTTTGTCGGTGGTCGTCCTGGAATGATTTCCGCCGCAACAGGAGCTATGGCTTTGCTTATGGTAACCCTCGTTAAGGATCATGGACTGGAGTATTTGCTGGCCGCTACAATTTTGACGGGTATCATTCAATTCACGCTCGGTGCGTTGAAAATCGGACAGTTCATGAAGTTCATTCCGAAATCCGTCATGGTAGGTTTCGTGAACGCTTTGGCTATCCTGATTTTCACATCCCAGCTCACTCACTTTGAAGGCGCTGGAATCCCGATGTATGTAATGGTCGCGGGTTCGCTTGCTATCATTTATATTCTACCAAGGTTCACAAAGGCTGTTCCATCACCTTTAGTCGCGATCATCGTCATGACGATTGTAGCGGTAACAACAGGTGCAGGTATGAAGACGGTAGGAGATATGGGCGAATTGTCTAATACACTTCCAATCTTCTTACTTCCTGATATTCCTTTGACATTTGAAACCTTGCAAATCATATTCCCGATTTCCTTAGCTCTTGCCTTTGTCGGTTTGTTAGAATCTCTTCTAACGGCTCAAATCGTGGACGATATGACGGACACGGAAAGTGACAAAAACAAAGAAGCCCGAGGACAGGGGATGGCTAACGTCGTTGCCGGATTCTTCGGTGGGATGGCTGGATGTGCGATGATCGGGCAATCCGTCATCAACGTTTCATCAGGCGGTAGAGGACGCCTTTCTACACTCGTAGCGGGAGTCTTCATGATGCTCTTGATCATTGTATTCAATGACTTACTCGTTCAAATTCCTATGGCTGTGCTTGTCGGCGTTATGATCATGGTCTCCATCGGAACGTTTGACTGGAGCTCATTAACTAAATTCAAGAAAGCTCCGATTACAGATTCTGTCGTGATGGTTGTCACTGTCGGAACTGTTGTTCAAACGCACGACTTATCCAAGGGTGTATTGGCTGGCGTTATTTTAAGCGCGATCTTCTTCGTCGTTAAGATCTCGAAAGTAAAAGTAGAAGAAACCATCGATCAGCACACCCAAACATTGGTTTACAAAGTGAAGGGACAAGTCTTCTTCGCATCAACGGATAATATGATTGAACACTTTAATTACGGCGTCGATGCAAAGACGGTTCGTATCGATTTCCAAGAAGCCCATGTATGGGATGATTCTGCTGTCGCAGCAATTGATAAGCTTGTTATTAAATTCAGGGAACACGGCAAAAACGTAGAAATCACAGGACTGAACAAAGACAGCTCGCAACTAGTGGATCGTCTAGCGGTCTACGACCAATCGAATGCTTCGGCATCCAACCATTAAGAAAGCAACAAAAAGAAGCGTGAGATTCAGATTGAATCTCACGCTTCTTTTATGCCTTCATCTTTGGCTGCTCTCCCATTCTTCCTTCAATAATCCGTACACAACGGAATCTCTCCAACGCCCTTTTACGTACAGGTCTTTGCGAAGAATCCCTTCTTTTTTCATGCCGATCTTCTCTAATACACGAATAGAGGAGACATTATCCGGATCACTGACAGCAGCTACTCGATGGAGTTCGCACTTCTCAAAGCTATGCTTCAACATGAGGCGGACAGCTTGTGTGGCATACCCCTTCCCCCAGTGCTTATCGTGAATGATAAAGCCAATCTCTCCTACTCCGTCCCAATCTGTGATATTCATCTCGATACTACCCGCGATTTCATCCTCTTCTTTTAAAATGACAGAGAAAACAAAACGACTTCGATGTCGTTTCTCCCGGTCCCGGATCGCCTGTGCAATAAAGAATTTAGAATCGTCCTCATTATTTGGCCCCCAAGGCTGAAACTTACAAACCTCATCCTTTGAGGCATATTCATGATGCGCCTTCCAGTCACTCTGATCCAATTCTCTCAAATACATGAGGTCATTCTCTTCTAGAATATCCATAGGCTACCTCCACTTATTGTCTCGAGTGAGGGACTCTTTATAACCATCTCTTTACTTCTGTCATCCATTCAACCGGTGATTCCTCAACTAAGAAAGTACGGACACCTCGAATGGTATGAAGGTAAAGAAATCCATGTTCTCCTGCCAGTGAGCGGTGTGAAACATCATGTAATTCCGAAAGGGGTATTGTTTCAGTCGGTGTGTTCACTTGATCTGCCGTCAGTTCAAGACTGGCCATTTCCTCCAAATAGTGCTGACGGTTATCCTTAATGACTCGCTTCTTCAATACAATAGGTTGCGAAACAATCAAACCATCCTCCCTTTCTCCACTTAGGTCAAAATCCTTATGACCAGTATACCCTAACCATCTCCTCCTGTCTCTCGAGACCTTCTGCAGATGGCTTTTCATTGATCTTGTTTTGTATTAGGATAGTAAGGGTGTTTTCATAAAGTCCTGATGTCAGGAAACGATATATGTATGCATCATTTTGAAACAGGAGGTACCGTCATGAGTGATCGTAATAAAGGAATTATCCTTCTTCTTATATCTGCTTTCGGCTTCTCCATGATGGCCGCTCTAGTCAAGCTTTCAGGAGATGTTCCGACTGTCCAGAAGACGCTGTTTCGTAATCTCGTTTCTGCGATTATCGCGTTCGGATTCGTCATGGCCAACAAGGAACGACTTTTTGGTAAAAGAGAAAACCAGAAGCTTCTGCTCTCTCGTTCTGCATTAGGTACAATCGGCATGGTATTGTTTTTCTATGCCATTGATAACCTGGTTCTATCAGATGCCGATATGCTGAACAAGCTCAGTCCATTTTTACTGATTATCTTCTCTGCTGTGTTTTTAAAAGAGAAAGCGAGACCTTATCAGATCATATCGATCATCATCGCGTTTCTCGGAACGCTGTTGATCATTAAGCCGGCCTTTTCGGTGGAGTTTGTTCCGTATCTGGCAGGCGTCGGGTCAGCTGTATTTGCTGCTGGAGCTTATACGCTGCTCAGGGTTCTAGGTGACAAGGAAAAATTTTATACGATTGTGTTTTATTTCTCATTTTTCACAACCGTTACCTTGCTTCCCTTTACCATCGCGTTTTACGAACCGATGAGCGCGAGCCAATGGGCTTACCTTCTATCTGCCGGTGCATTCGCAACACTTGGTCAGTTTGGTTTGACGATTGCGTATAAATTCGCACCAGCACGCGAAATTTCAATCTTCTTTTATTCTACCGTCGTGTATTCTGCTCTGATCAGTATCTTCTTATTCGGACAGATTCCAGATGCCCTGAGCATCCTCGGTTACTTCACGATCTTCGGGGCTTCATTCTATATGTTCATCCGCAACAATAGACAAGCCAAAAAAGAGAAGGAACCTTCAAAGCGTACCGTGGGGGAACCCAGCAAGCAGACGTAATATGTTCAGAAAATCCGGCTGAAGTGGAACTCCACTACAGCCGGACTTTTTTTCAATACCTCTCTACTTAGTGTCTCTTAACTTCTTCAACGTGTCATGATATTCGTTTTCCAAATCTGTTTTGTCTTCATGAGGGGCTAATAAGCTCAAACGGCTGATGATTTCCGTCAACTTGTTCTGAAGTTTCATCCGGTCGAATTCATCTGCTTCTTTCGGCTTCGGCTCTCTCCACTCTTGAAGTGTACCGCGAAAATGATCCAACTCTCCCTTTTCAATCACCCAAAGCTGGTCGGCTGTCCGTTCGACAAACGTCCGGTCATGACTGACAAAAAGAATCGTCCCCGGATAATCCGTAATGAGCGATTCCAAAGACTGAATCGCTTCTAAATCCAAGTGATTGGTCGGCTCATCCAGTATGAGCAGGTGAGACTGCCGGGTCAATAAACGGGCAAGCGCAAGTTTGACGCGTTCTCCTCCACTTAACATCCGAACCTGTTTGTTCATATCATCCGCAAAGAACCTCAACCTCCCAAGCACAATGCGTATGTCTGATTCCTTCAAGGGACTGCCCTCTCCTACATACTCAAGGACCGTCGTATCTAACGGCATCGTCGTAAGATCCTGGTTGAAATAAGCGATATCCAATGAAGACGCTGCATCCCGCATAAGGTTTTGAATCCATGTTGTCTTCCCTGAACCATTATCGCCGATCAGGGCAAGCTTCGATCCGGTAGGGATTTCAGCCTGTTCAATATGAAAAAGCAGCTTGTCTCCTGCATAAACAGTCGTATCCCTCCAGGACATCACCGTTTTACTGGAAAGGGTTTGGGCGAGACTGTGGTTCATCTTGACTTGATCCCATTCGAAGGGTTTCTCTACTTTATCAAGCCGGTTCAGCCGCCTCTCAAGCGTTTTACTCACCCTTTCGACTTTCCCCTGCTTGGTCGCTGCTTTGTTCTTCCCCAACTGCCATTCCGAATTCCCCATTCGCTTAGGGGGCTTCCGCATTTGCTTGGACTGTTCATTTTTCTTTCGTACTCTTTCTTCTAATCGCTTTTTTTCGTTTACATATTGTTCGTACTTCTGCTGCTGTTGCTGCCTTTCTTGTTCTTTAGCCTGTTCATAGAAGGAATAATTCCCGTCGTACGACGTCAGTTCGCCGTCCTCTAATTCCCAAATGCGGTCACAGACGTTGTCGAGGAGCTGACGGTCGTGTGAGACGATGACGTATGCCCCTTTGTGAGCAGCCATCCGCTCTTCCAATTGATCAATGTGCGTCCAATCCAGGTTGTTGGTCGGTTCATCTAAAAAGAGAAGGGGGCTGGATGCTTCAAACAACCGTTCTAAGTCCGCTAATGTTTTTTCCCCACCGCTTTTCTTCGGATCGCCTTCTCCGGACAGCTGCTCCATCCAGGATACCTCCGTCCACCACTGAACTTGCGGCTCATCATCCAACTGGTTCAAAAGATAGCGAAGCAGAAGCGTTTTCCCCTGACCGTTTTTCCCGATCAGCCCAATACGGTCACCAGAGTGAATCGACAATTCGGGAATGGAAAAAATCGTGCGGTCCGCGATTGAATACTCTATATTTGATCCTTTCATCATTAACATAAAAAAACCTCCCTGATCGTTTCAGGCAGGCAAAGGTCATCCTAGTCTTTGTACAGAAACTCCGCATAAGTAGACAGAGTACGACAAAGCAATAAAGGTTTAAAATAAGGCAGACCAATCCTGTTATCTGAAACGAGTGAAATCATATTTCGGCTCGTGAGATCAAACAGAATTAGTACTTCATTGCTTTATACGTCAGTCCCTTCTCTTTCCAATTGTTCTTATTATAAGATGAAATCAATGTAAATAGCAAGGAGGAGTTCTAGTTGAAGCAGCTCAATCATTCCCCGCCGCCGCCTCCTCCACCGTCACCGAAACCTCCGCCATCTCCACCAAAGAATCCTTCGTTATGGTCCGAAGCGTCGTCATGATGATGAAACCCATGTCCACCGTGTCCTGATGTCTTTTTGACAATCGAGAATATCACCGCTCCAAAAAATAAGATAAACAATACACCACTCATTCTTATCACCTCTGACTACTTATACGGCTCAGCCCCCTCCCCCGTTTCACTAAATAGACAAAAATCTGAATTTCTGGTATATTTGTATAATTTATGAGGAGGGATATGATGTATCCGAAGAAACTGAGCGCTGGGGATGAAGTAAGGGTGATATCACCTGCTGAATCGCTCTCAATCATCGCAGAGGACCAACGCAAACTTGCCATGAAACGATTGGAATCTCTAGGTCTGAAAGTAACCTTCAGTACATACTCAGACGGAAATCCGTCTTTGAAGGAAAGGCTTCATGACCTTCACGAGGCTTTCGCTGATTCAAATGTAAAAGGAATCCTGACCACGATCGGTGGATTTAACAGCAATCAGTTGCTTTCCTACATTGATTACGAAATCATCGCAGAGAACCCGAAGATATTCTGTGGATTTTCAGACATCACAGCCCTGTCGAATGCGATTCATAGAAAAACTGGTCTCGTCACCTACAGTGGACCACACTTCTCTTCCTTCGGGATGGAGAAAGGGATCGATTATACAATAGAGTATTTTGAAAAGGTGTTCTTCCATACGGAACCTTTCTCTGTGGAACCTGCCGATCATTGGAGCAATGACCTTTGGTTTCTCGACCAGGATAACAGAACGTTCCACCCGAACGAAGGGTATCACGTGATTCAAACAGGAGAAGCTTCTGGGAGGATCGTAGGAGGAAACTTATGTACATTGAACTTACTGCAGGGCACTCCATACATGCCTTCTCTCAAGGATGTTGTTCTCTTTCTGGAAGATGACGAAATGACATTTCCTGAGACGTTTGACCGTGACTTGCAATCGTTGATTCACCAGCCTGACTTTGAAAAGGTGAAGGGACTTGTCATAGGAAAATTCGAATCAAAATCGGAAATGGACCTGGACCGTCTAAAGAAGATCATACGATCAAAAGAAGAGTTGAAAGATATTCCCGTTATCGCTGAAGCAAGCTTCGGACACACCACTCCACGCTTTACGTTCCCTATCGGTGGAGAAGTGAGCATCCAGGCTGCCTCACTAAATGAGGGAAGGATTCGGTTTAATCACTTTTAACGTCAACCAGCTCAACCTACACAAGAAAATTGCTGAAAAATATCCCGCCTTCCTCCTCGGAAGACGGGTTATTTATAAGATGTCCGGTTGCTCACGCCCTTCACTTCTCGATCAGGTCATAGAGCTTATACACTTCACCGTTATCGATATCGTGAGGATCATTCAACAAATCAAGCAGTACAGCCGCTACTTCTGTCGGAGAACGGAGCGCTCCTTCTTCTTTCATCTGCTTGAATTTCTCTACATCACGAAACGCATCTTCTGAAGAAGAACGAATCTCTTCCTGCATATCTGTATCCATCACACCTGGGCTGTAAGCGATGATGACATGTCCATTCCCTTCCTGCTCCAGTGCCAATGTCTTCGTGAAACGGTTGATCGCTGCTTTCGTGCTGCTATACACGCTCCAACCATGAATCGTTTTTTCCGCTGCTCCCGAGGTGACATTGATGACAGCCATTTGAATATCGTGTTTGTCCGCTTCCTGGATGAACCGATTGGTAAGCAGGATAGGAGCGGTCAAATTAAGCTGGATGTGCTTAGCTGTTTGATCGGCTTCAAGATTTCCGACAGTCTCAATCGGCTCCACCATACCTGCATTATTGACGACATACACATAATGTGTACGTTCTGTAAACGCAATCTGAACGATCTCATCAAGCGCTGCATCCATTTCAGAAGGATTGCTTAAATCACATGTCACATGATGGTATTCGACTTGACGCTCTTCTGCATGTGATTTCAATGTATTGTTCTCGCTGCGTGAAACACCAATGACGTTTACGTTTTTTTCGATCAGTTGTTTCGCAACGGCTTCCCCTAGTCCTCGTGAATCACCTGTTACAATCGCATACTGCATCTTTCCACACTCCTATTCCTATGTTGTACATACCTTTACATCTTCTATGGCAGCGTTTATGATAAACGAAGCAGACATTGACAGACGGAAAGGAAAAATCATGAAATACGTTTACTTGTTCATTATATACGTGGCCGGACTGGTCGTTTCAAGCCTTGGTCTTGCCCTCATCATCCAATCAGGTTTAGGCGTTGGGCCTGGCGACAGCATTGCCGTCGGCCTGTCCATGCACTTCCCGATCACTGTCGGAAGTGTCATGATCGTAGCCTTTGTCATCCTTCTACTCGTGAATGCGTGGCTTGAGAAGAAACGTCCGCAATTCGAGTCACTCATTCCGATTATCATTCGTGGACGAACCGTGGATCTCTTTTTATACGGATGGCTTGAAAATGTGAATTACGAAGTATGGTGGGCACAGTGGGGCATCTTCACTCTTGGTTTGATCGCCACTGCCGTCGGGGTAGCCGTATATTTGCGTACTCCATTCCCGCGCATACCGCTTGATCACTTCATGATGATCATGAATGAAAAGACCAATCAATCCAAAAGCTCTGTCAGAATCTATTCCGAGTCGGGTATGGCATTGATCGGATTTCTACTCGGGGCACCTGTCGGGTTCGGTACACTCATCGTAGCCTTACTCCTCGGGCCGTTTATACAGCTGTCCTATCAATGGGCGAGGCCGATTGCATCGATCTGGGTCGATTCAGAACGCCTTTCTAAAGAAAAAGCATGAACGAATGGTTCATGCTTTTTTTCATGGGTTTCTGCACGCTTAAGAGCCAGGCTAACAGAACTCCATGCTTTATGACCCTGCGGTTTATTTCCCCTTGAAGGACAGCTCTGTTACACCTGTTTCTTCAAGCTTTTCACCAATCTGCTCTTCGATTTCCATCCTCTTCTCCATCATTTCGTCGGTCATTTTCCCTTTCTGCGGACCGAAACGCTCTGCCATTTCCTTATCTGCGAGCTTCTCGACTAATTTGTCCCAGAAACTGAACTCATCATATTCTTCTACATACGTATCTAATAATTTCGATTCATAGTCGACGTCGAGATCATGAATTCCAAGCTGCTGTTGATGGACGATCAACTCGTCTAAACCGGCTTCTTTATATTTAGATAAAACAAGTTCACGGACTTCCTCAAATTCTTCATCGAGCTCCATCTTTGTGGAGTTCACCACCCACGTTCCTAAGTACACCGCTTCTACCAGTTTTTTATATTGCTTATCAGTCAAATCAAGTTGTACCGATGCCATGAAAATCTCCTCCAATCTTTCTCTGGAATTATAGCATGTATCAAGTCTATCCCCAAAATCCGATTACAATAAACGACCTTCTACATGAATTAAGACAAGATGGCAAAAGAAAAAGCACCAGCGACTGATTCACTGGTGCTTAGGAAGCGGTGGAGCTTATGCATGCGTATTTGAACTGAAAATGGAAGAACCAGCAGTCAGGCCTGCATCCTCTTCGTAAGCCTGCTGAAGCTTACGCGTAATCACGCCAGGTGTCCCTCCAGCAATCGATTTCCCATCCACGGAAACAATCGGCATCACTTCCGCTGTACTGCTCGAGAGGAAGATCTCGTCAGCCTCGTGGATGTCTTCGACCTGGAACGGCTCTTCTATGAAGTCGATGTTCAACTGACGACAGAACTGCTCGACTCTCATGCGGACACAGCCATGTAAAATGTTCTTCTTCGCTGGATGGGTGTACACCTTCCCATCCTTCACCAAGTACGCGTTCGATGAGCTGCATTCTGTCACTTCTCCTTCTTTGTGAAGGATTGCTTCAAAACAATCATGTTCACGAGCTGTCTGCTTAGCGAGAACGTTAGGCAGTAAGTTCAGACTCTTAATGTAGCACCAATCCCACCGCACATCCGGCTGCGTGATCGTGGAAACCCCTGATTCCAAAAATGATTTCGGACGCGGAAGATCTTTTACATAGGCGTACAAATTAGGTTCAGGCTTCTCAGGAAAGACATGATCCCTGGCTGCAGACCCTCGTGTGATTTGCAGATACACCTTCGCATCTCCCTTTACGTCATTCACTTGAAGCAGTTCATTCAAGTAATGGTACATCTTTTTCTTCTCATAAGGAACCGTCAGCTTGATGGCTTCAGCGGAACGATACAAACGCTCTACGTGTTCATTGATTAAATAGTAAGTACCTTCGTATACCCGGATGACTTCATAAATGCCATCTCCAAATTGGAGTCCTCTCTCCTCAAAAGGATACGTAAGGTCGTCTTGTCGAACAAATCCGTTTTGTGTAAGCAGGTGTTGATGCATAGTCATTGCTCTCCTCCTCGGGACTTAAGTGATTACGTTATATCTTATCAGAAAATTCAATACAAAGGGAGGCTCAATTTCAATCCGTGTGAAATTACCCAGCGAACATCCCAACTTCCCCTTAAATAAAGGAAAAGCCTGGATATCACATCCAGACTTTCTCTTTAGTACGGCAACAGCGTTACGGATTGCTCGAACAACGGCTCTTCGACAGGATCTCCCGATTCAGAAATAGGATAGAACGATAGAACAAGGTCCCGTTCTACAGGTTCTTCCTCTTCTTCCACCTCAATCAGGCTGAAATCTTCTATTTTCACATATTGAAAAGCGTTAAACGTTCCATCCACTTTACCCGTCGTCGTTCCGTTATACGTTGTCCCTTCCTCATCGACAGCTTTGACGAGAAACTGAACCGCTCCTTCTTCCGTCTGCCATTCATCTTTACCACTTGCTAATAAGTCATTTCCTTTCGGATACCAGAAGCCCAAGTATAAGTTCCCTTCATCCGCTAATTGGATTTGATCTTCTTCTAAGTCTTCATCAGCTTCCTCTGCAGGAACTTCATATCGCCAAAAGTATAGTTCAGACAGCTCGATACCCGTGCTTGCAACAGGCTGCGAATCCGGCGTAATGGAGCCCGGTCTTCGTTCTAATTCTTCCTCTACAGGAAACCGCTGATCGTTCACAAGCTGATTGTACACTCTGTTATCGATGAACAGAAATACAACAATCGCCAAAACAACGATTAAACCAAGAAATGCGATGCGGATTGCTTTCATTGTGTCACCTCTATGTTATGTATGGTAAAACCTGAAAATATTATAACAGAAGTAGAGCAGGTTCGGACACATGAAAGCAAAAACTGTCCCTGAAAATACATTCAGAGACAGAAAATAGGACATTATAGATATTTCTTCTGGACCTTTTTCCCCCCATAGGTGAAGAGGACATTCCGCTGCTCGATGATCGTTTCCATGTGGACGTTTCTTCCCCAAAGCTGATAGAGATAGGGGAGCGTTTTTTCTAAATAGCTGACATCAAGCTCCACATCTTCATAATGATGCTTCAAATAGAGCTCTCCGCCTTTTAAGTAGTCGCCGTCCTGCACTGTGATATACGGAAAGCCACCGTTCACCCTCATGGTCACCAGCTGATCGCGCACCGCTTCGTGATCTTTGTCGGTAATTTTATACTTTTGGCCCTGCTTTTGAAATAGATACAAATCTTCACGGCGGACAAGCTCTTTCGTTAAATAATTTCGGATAAAGCTTTGATCTGACTCGATTTCCCGCACTTCATACATTTTCTCGCGACCTGAACCCGGCTTGATTCCATGTTTCTGCATTTCTTCAGTAGGGTTGTCATATCGTTCTTCGATATCTTCAAAGATTTTCAGCCCTAAGTAGTAAGGGTTCAATTGTGTTTTGGAAGGCTGCACAACACTCGCATTCAGCTTGGCAAAATCGATTACTTCATCACTCGTCAAGTCCATCTCTCTAAGGATTCTTGCATGCCAGTAGGAGGCCCAACCTTCATTCATGATCTTCGTTTCAAGCTGTGGCCAGAAATACAGCATTTCTTCCCTCATCATCGTCAGGATATCGCGCTGCCAATCGTCCAGATCACGGCTGTGCTCTTCAATAAAGAGAAGGATATCCTTTTCGGGACGTGGTGGGAATTTCTTTTTACGCTTCTTGACGGGAGCGTCTTCTGAAGATGACTCTTCCATCTTCCACAAGTCATCGTAAGGTGTTGTGATGGAAGGATCCGAGCTTTCCATTTCGTCATCAACCGACCAGGCAAGCTTCGGTCTGACAAGAGATGGATCGATATGCTCCTGTACAGCCAGGACAGCATCTAAGAACGACTCCACTTCCTCTTTTCCATAAGACCGTTCATAAGCGGCAATCCGTTCAGCTGTTGCCGACATGCTTTCCACCATATCCCGCTTTGTATTTTGGAAACGGGCGTTGTTTTTGAAAAAGTCACAGTGAGCCAGTACGTGCGCCACAATCAGTTTATTTTGAATCAGACTGTTGGAATTGAGTAGAAAGGCATAACATGGGTTGGAGTTGATGACCAACTCATAAATTTTACTTAATCCCAGATCGTACTGCAGCTTCATTTTGTAATACTGTTTTCCGAAACTCCAGTGGGAAAACCTGGTCGGCATCCCATAAGCACCAAACGTATAAATAATATCATCAGGACAAACTTCATATCTCATCGGATAAAAGTCTAAGCCGAAACCCTTGGCAATTTCGGTGATTTCTTCTATAGCAGATCTAAGGTTCTTCTGATCCTCTGGTTTCAAAGGTGCCCCCTCCTTCACTTTCGCTTATCCTACTATATGAGAGGACAAGCGAGAACATGAAGAATCATGACAAGATCAATGACATGACGTATTCGTCGACCCAATCTCCTGAAACCTTCAATGACTTTCTCTTCACACCTTCCACTTCAAATCCGTACTTTTTATATAGTTGGATGGCTCTTTCGTTATGTACCATCACGGTCAGCTCCATACGTACGATGCTTGAATCCCGGGCCCACTCAATGGCCCGTTCAAATAAACCGCCCGCTATGCCCTGACCTTGATAGGCTTCTTGTACACCTGCAATCAGCTTTATGGCGTGGCGCTCTCGGTGAGCTCTGCCTCCTATACAGGTCACGTGTCCAACGAGCTCTCCGTTTCGTTCCTCTCCCCATACGGCTGAGTTTTCTTGTTGAGAAAAGGCTTGAATCATCGAGCGAGCCTGCTCTTCCGTCATATTGCGCTCTCCCGGCTCAAACAATAGAAATTCCGACTCTCTTTCTAGTTGGTCCAATAATGTTACGTACATGTGCGCATCTTCCGGTTGTAAAACCCTCATATGGCTCCTCCTCCATTTATATCCATCACTTGATTCTTTTTACCATACCAAAAAGGAGAGTGAACGTCACTCTCCCCTTCCAAGTAGTCAAGAAAGTCCTATCGGTTCTTTTAAAGTTTGAGAAGCGGTGTTGGAGAAACAACTCCCTTTCCGTGGGCGTCCGCTGAGTCTCCTCGCTCCCTTCGGTCGCTGCGGGGTCTCATCTGTACTCTGCTCCCACAGGAGTCTCGCTGTTTCGCCAACACCTTTATGAACGGGAGACGGAACTTCTTATGCTACCGTCCGAAAAAGTCGGTGATGGCAAAGAATAACGTTCGGCTTTCCGTACCCCCGCTCGGTTCTGTTCCTACTACTTTCGTTCAACTAAAACCGCCACGTCGTGTGGCAATGTCGAACGACCCAATGTCCTGTTGGGCCGCCGCCGGAAAGCGAGCTATTTTCCACCCCACTGTCCTCCACATTGGAAACACAAGCGTTCCCCAACTTTTTCAACAGACTGAAAAAGGAGAGTGACGTTCACTCTCCTTTTCAGTCGTTTATTGAGCTGCTATTTTGATTCAGGGAAGACACGATCAACCATCTGCCCGAATTCTTTGAAGAATCCACTGACAGGGTCACCTGCTTTAATGTCATTGACGTACGTGTTCGTCAAATCAACAAAGTCTGGGTTTGTGGAAATATACACGTTGTTGATATCCTGATCAGTCGACTTTACAGCTTTCGTGATCTGCTTCTCGACTTCGTTGGATAATTTATCTTTCCCATCGCGATTATCTAATACAGCCGCAACATAAGCATTGTCACGTGTTTTCAGTACATAGGCTTTATCAATGCCTTTCACACGTTTCTCAATGTTATCAGATGCTGCACGAGCGACCTGGTAGTTGCTGTTCTGCACCATACCACGGTCGTTATCATATTGATTGGCTGGGTTGTTTCCTTCGTACATATTATCTGCTGTACGTTGGAAGCGTGTGTTTTGAACACCTTCATAGTTCTCGTTGCCCGTGCCCGTTTCCTGTTCGGCCTGGCAGGCAACTAGAGAAGAAGCCGCAAGCAGCGTAATAGCGATTGTTTTTATTTTCATGAGAATAACCTCCTTAGCAGCTTACACGTAGTATGCTTCTGCTAAGAAGAATTATTCGAGTTCAACTCTTCACGAAAATAAAGACGGTACGTTCCACCATACCTGGAGAATCACGAGGTATACGAAGAACATGGCATTTATAAACAATAGGAAAACAGGCACCAGTGCGAATGCTCCTTCAATTTTATTGTAGCTGATCCTTATAAAGACAAGTCCGACGATGATGAGTATGTACAGACTTACAAACCAAAGCCAGTTCATATCCGTCTCTGCCCCGATTGAACTGTGATGGCCGATTACATATAGAATCCATGGTACGAAAAAACTCAGAATGGCAACAGGCATATATTTCTGATCGCTCTTTATGTAATAAATCGATACGCCAGCACTGATGACGGTCAAACCGCCAACGATTTCACTAATCAGGATCATCGTGCCTTGAGCACTTTCACTCTGGACTGTAAAAAAACTCAAAAAGATGAAAAGGATTGCTACCGATAATAAACCTAAATTGACATACAAAAGCTGTTTCTCACTCATCCAAAAACTCCCTCCACAGGCATACAATAAGTAAAACATTTCCACTTTATCATACCAAAAAATTCGTCGGTTGATGGCAGAAAAACACAGAATGCGTCTTCTTTCCCAGAAATGAGACGATGTTTCAGTTTCATCGTTCCCTATCCAGGCAATAATAAAACAGTCCTTTGAACAGATGTAGCCGTCGCTTCAGTCGATGAAAAGGATGTGTATCCCATGAATGATCTTGATTACGACAAGGCACTGCATTATATGATCTGGGGTCAATGGGACGACCTGCTTGTTCTTATGGTGCGGACAAAAGACCAATTTCTCTCTAAGAAGATTGAACACTTCCTGCACGCTTGTTACTATCCGGTTCATGAATCGGATATGTTAAAGTCGCACGAAAGTCTGCTGCATTATATTGATCACGCTCAAGATAAAGTCGACTCAAGACTTTTACTATAGAAACCAAACACCCCTTTGCAATATAGGGGTGTTTGGTGATTTTTAAATCTATTCTGACTGAGATTCCTGCTTAAAGTGATAATTCAGGTCAAAGAGATCTTTCCTTCTGTCTCTCAGCTGCCTTACTGTCCCGGACTTTCTCTGTCTTCTCAGCACTTCAAGGTCAACATCACCTACAACGACCGTCTCCACATTAGGATTGCACTCTCCGACAATCCCATCGCGGGCAAACTCGAAGTCAGACGGGGTGAAGATTCCAGATTGAGCGTACTGAATATCCATATTCTCTACTTGAGTCAAGTTGCCGACCGTTCCTGCAATAACCGTGTAGACCTGATTTTCTACTGCTCTCGCCTGGGCACAGTAACGGACACGGAGATATCCTTGTCGGTCGTCAGTACAGAAAGGAACGAATATGATATTTGCGCCTTGATCGACAGCATAGCGTGTCAGTTCAGGGAACTGAATGTCATAACAGATTTGAATGGCAATCTTTCCGCAATCCGTATCGAACACTTTAACCACATCACCAGGCTGAATGCCCCACCAGGTTCGTTCGTTTGGTGTCACATGAATCTTATACTGTTTTTCGATCGTCCCGTCTCTACGGAACAAATAGGAAATGTTATACATATTGTCGTTTTCCTCAACAAAGTGGGACCCACCAACGATGTTGACATTATATTTCACGGCAAGATGAGTGAACATCTCAATATAATCCTCGGTATAATCCGAAAGCCTCCTCACAGCTTTGGAGGGTACTTTTTCATCCAGAAGGGACATCAGTTGAGTGGTGAAAATCTCTGGAAAAACCACGAAGTCCGTGCTGTAATCTGCTGCAACATCTACGTAGTATTCACACTGCCTGATGAATTCATCGAACGAGTCGATATTTTTCATCATGTACTGGACCACCATAATGCGGACGGGGTCACTTGTTTTGAAGTGCCTTCTCGTCCTTGCACGATAATCGATATTGTTCCATTCCATAAGCGTCGCGTATCGTGATGACATTTGATCGTCAGGCAGGTAATTCGGATTAATTCTCATAACAGTGAAGCCGTTGATGATTTGAAAAGTCAGAACGGGATCGTAAATGTTCTGGTTTCGTACTTCTTCAACATATTCTCGCGGTGTGTATTCCTTCTCGTATTTGTGATAGTTCGGAATACGCCCACCGATAATAATACTCTTTAAATTCAACTCGCGCGCTAACTCCTTACGCGCCTCATACAGTCTTCTGCCGATCTTCATCCCTCTGAAATCAGGATGAACCATAACCTCGATTCCATACAGGTTGTATCCATCAGGGTCATGGTTCGTTATGTACCCTTCATCTGTAATGTCATCCCATGTATGTTTATCATCATATTCGTCGAAGTTCACAATCAGACTCGAGCAGCTTCCGATGATCTTCCCTTCAAATTCAACGACAAACTGCCCTTCTGCAAACAGTTTCAAATGACTTTCCAAGTGCTCCCTCTTCCACGGGTCCATATCAGGAAAACAGATCTGCTGAAGTTCAAATATCTGCGGAATATCTTTCTCCTGCATATTGCGTACAATCATTCTCTTTTCGTATTGGGTTAAGTCAAGCTTCGACATAACAGTCATCTCTCCTTGTAAGAGCTTTCTTTTCTTTATCGTACTCAGTGTCCGTCAGCTTGTCTACCAGCAGCTGCCGATAAAATGAAATCCATGAATTGAATCCCTTCAAATCTTGGTTTACTATAGATGAGAAGAGGTGTAGCCTATGAATGGATTTGAAAGGCGCAAAGAACGAAAAAAACAAAACATTTTACATGCAGCTTTGCATTTATTCAGTGACTATGGAGTACAAAAAGTGAGCATTCAAGAAATCGCCAAGCGTGCCCAAGTTTCTCAAGTCACGATTTATAACTATTTTGGAAGCAAAGACCAACTCCTATACCATACGGTAGAAATGCTGATTTATAAGCGTTTGGAATCCAGTCGGAGCATCATCGATGATGAATCGTTGAGCTTCAAAGAGAAAATGAAGTCGCTGATTACAAGTAAAAAACAGGATGTTACCGAATATCATACGGAATTCATACAGTCGATTCTTTCCGAACAGCCTGACATTCAGAAGCTCCTTCACGACTTCAATGAGAACCATACCATTCCGCTCCTGATGAAGTTAGTGAACGAAGGAAAAGAAGAGGGACTCGTACATCAAGAACTATCATTCGAAACGATCTCATTCTTTGTGAACATGTACTATCAAGCCTTCCACTCTCTCCCTACAAGTCAAAAGGAATCCATTTCAGGTTTCAGCGAAGAGCTTATTCATTTGTTCTTCTATGGAATTATGGGGAACACAGATCAACCGATCCGCAGTAAACAGGAAGAATAGAGCGTCCAGCCTTTATGCAGGACGCTCTTTTTGTACCCTTTTTCACCTGAGGTTTTTTACATACCATCTCAGCGCTTTGTTGATGTTGCTGTCGAATAATTTCTCGCGCCAGAAAAGGTCGGCCGTTTGCGAGACGACATTGTTTCTTGCCGGATATGGATGAATGATATTCGAGATCGCCTGAAACTTCTTGTTCAAGGCCTGGACCGTTCCGACCTCCTGCATCCACTCTCCTGCTCCTTCTCCAATGGCGTGAGCCCCAACAATCTTTCCACGGCTGTTTGTCAGCACTTTGACAAAACCCTCCTTCCGTTGTTCAGCCATAAAGCGATCGTTATTCTCAAGCTTCGTCTTAAATGTCATCAGCGAATCTCCATAAACCGCTTTCGCTTCCTGCTCGGTCATGCCTAAGTGATAGATCTCAGGCGCTGTATAAATGACCCACGGAACTTTCTCATATGACACTTTACGTGACAATCCGAAGACGGCATTAGAGACCGCCACTTTCCCTTCCATCCCCGCTACATGGGTGAAAGGCATGGACCCATTGCAATCGCCTACGGCATAAATGTGCCGCTTGCTCGTGCGCATCGTTGCATCGACAGAAATAAATCCTTTATCCGTCCCGACACCAGCCTGATCCAGATCGAGCTTGTCTGTGTTCGGCTTTCTACCTACCGCAACAAGCACCTGTTCAGCATGCACTTGACCGTCTTCTCCATCTTTTGAATAGTGAAGGACGGCCCCTTGATGGTCTCGCTCTACACGATTGACCGAAGCTCTTGTTAAGATTCTAAGGTCTTCCGATAATAAGTGTCCCGCTTCTTCAGCTATTTCTTCATCTTCCTTCGCCAGGATCCTATCACCCGCTTCCAGGACGGTGACATCCACTCCGAGCCTCGACATCGCTTGTGAGAGCTCCAGACCAATAATGCCACCGCCAATCACAGCAAGCGACTTAGGACGCTCTTTTAAAGAGAAGATGGTCTCGTTGGTCACATAATCAATCGTATCCAAACCATCAATAGGTGGCAGGAATGGGGATGAACCTGTTGCAAGAACAACACGTTTAGCTGTTATCTGCTGATCTCCTACGCGTAATGTGTGTTCATCCAAAAAGGAAGCCTCGGCTTCAATTATATCAATCCCAAGGTTGATGAACCTGTCTTTCGAATCATGCTCCTGAACTTCTTGCACGGCTTCTTGAACCCGTTCCATAGAAGAGCGGAAGAGCTGATCGTAAGCAGCAGCATCCAGTCTATTCACTTCATTCGCTTGATGAACTTCTTTCGCCGCTTGTATAAGCGCTTTTGAAGGCATACATCCATAATGAAGGCAATCTCCTCCAAGTTCACTTTTTCTTTCAATCAACGCGACCTTTGTTCCGAAACTCGCTGCACCGGCAGCTACAGTCAAACCGCCTGATCCACCACCAATGACAACGAGCTGATAATCAAAACTCATGTTAAAGCCCCCTGCTGACTTTTCTTTTTGTAGGCGGATGCAAACTCTTCCATTCTTTTGCGGTTCACACCCATATCCGAGTACCCTACCCTTGAGGCAGATCTATAATGTATGAGTTTCTGCTGCTCATCGAAGTAAAACTCGACATCATCCTTAAAGCGGAGAATTTTTGATTTCACGATGGCATGAATATAGTGCTGTGAGTCGTCTTCAATAGACGTGCGTTCCATCTCTCCCAGCACTTCC
This sequence comes from Halobacillus litoralis, assembly GCF_020171725.1. Classification (GTDB taxonomy): domain Bacteria; phylum Bacillota; class Bacilli; order Bacillales; family Halobacillaceae; genus Halobacillus; species Halobacillus litoralis_F. Next base: position 722,831 of record NZ_JAIVAJ010000001.1, read on the forward strand.
TTCACCAATTTCTTTGACTGAGTGAGGTCCCCTGAGAAAACGAGAGGATCCATTTTCTTGCTTTCATCTTCCGCCTGTGTAGAAACACAGTTCGGCGAGGATGGACACTCTGCCAACCTGCCGTCTTTCACTCCAATATGTGTATTCGACATGTCTATTCCTCCTTCATTCACCATTACTTATATTCACTAAAATGAAAGAAAAAAAACACCCCGATTCGGAGTGTTTAGTCATCTTGATGCTTATCATGGTGTTTTCTGTCACGATCATCGTCGTCTCGATCTCTTTTTTTATCTTTGTATCGGTCATCATCTTGGTCTTTCTTATGCTCACGCTTCCAATCTTTGTCATGCCTCTTACCAGGATGGTCGTCTCGATCTTTTTCCCACCCTTTTTTACGGCCATTGTCATGATTGTCACGGTCACCTTTAGAGTGAGGATCTTTATCATCATGTCCACGATGTGGATGTTCTTTCTTGCGCTCTACACTCTTACCTTTACTTTGACCTTGTTTCTCTTTCGGATGATGCTCCTTCTCCTTCTTGTTTTGAGGATCTTTCTTTTTCTTACCTTGATCGACAGCATGAGAAGGTTTCTGAGCATTCCCTTGACTTGGTCCTTTATTTGCTGGACGTAATGGTTCTTCTACTATATTCTGATTCATTTTTTCTTCAGGTGGAGGCGAAAGGTCTCCCGCTACATTCTCAGAAGAGTCTTCCTCGTAAAAAGACTGAATAATGGCTTTGTCGTGCTCTTCTGTAGAACGCTGCTCGGGTGCATCCGTTTCTTTCAACTTTTCAGCAAAAAGCTGATTAGCAGATGTACCGCTCTCTTCTGCCTGCTTTCTGATTTGATCAGGGATATCAAACGCAGCAACAGAAAGGTTCATGGCCTCACTCGTTAAGTACGATTCCAGTTGATTGGAATAGTCATCCGTGCGGTCGGATTTTATATAGCTGACACCTATGAGGACCTCATTGTTCTCATTCACATATCCTTCCTCTTGGCTGATTTGGATGAGTTGAAGCGTTACCTCAGATGCATCTTTCTTTTTCCAGTCCTCTATGAAAGTCAATAACTTCTCTGCGTCCTCGTTCTGAGGTTGAATCGAGATGACCTCCATGTTGTCATTCAGTTCCATTTGCACACTCGGATTTATGTCAAGATTCACATAAGCATAAGCCTGGTTGCTTCCATACCACGAAAAGACCGGCATAACCGCTACTAAAAAGACAAGGGCTGCAACAGCCATCTTCATGCGGTGATCACGTACTAATTTAGTAAAGAAGTAACGTTTTTCTGCTATAGCCGTAAACTGTACTTCCATTCCGATTTCGGCGTTTTTCAACCGCTCTGCACGATGAAACTGGCCATCACTCGTCATGACGATGGTGTGATGCTTACTTTGTTCCATGACAATACCTTTTCTCACAAACCCACCCCTTTCAGGTAGTCTTTGAGATATACATAATCCCCGTGAAAAATCAGGACTAAAGCAATGATGAATTTGCGATTACGTTCTAGTGTTTTTTTACTGACATCCACCTGATCCACAAGATCTTTGATTGGCAGACGCCCCTTCTCTAAAACTTTGTTGCGTAACTCTTCGTTGTAGAAAACCGTCCGAGCTACTTGTACAGCTGATTCACGTGCATCTTTATGCTTAGGGGAAGAATCAATCAAGTCTTCAAATGTCAGCTTGAATAGGGCAAGCTGCTGCTTGAACTCTTTAATCTCCTCTTGGCGATACCATGATTCTGTTTCAAGTTGAAAGCGATCTTTAGCTGCAGCTACTTCTGACGGATTCTCCATATGTTCTTCCTCATAATACTCCTCGTCCAGCGATGCAACAGAGGGGTATTTCTGTTCGTTCCGAATGTAGTCGATCACTTTTCTCTTAATCACTAATCGGGCAAACGAAAGAAAGGAGCTTCCTTTTTCAGAAGAATACGCATAAATCGCTTCGTCAAAAGCGAGTAATCCAATGCTGAATTCATCATCTTTAGAAGGGTCAATATATCTTTTACATACTTCAGAGACGCTCTTGGCGATAAAGGGTTGATATTTTTTTAAGATCTCGTTTCTTACCATTTCGTCTCCTTGCTTGGCTCGTTCAACTTCTTGATCGAGGGAGGCTTGTTTCTTGGAAAATAATTGTTTAATCAACCTTTATCACCTCCAGCCATTACTAAATTCGATATTTCGGGATTCTTTCTGGGTGTCTTAAACAAATATATTTCAATTGTATTACATTATCGTTTCAACCAAGCGCTCTGAAGGGATCGGCTTGTGAGTGATTACCGCATTCATTGTACTGAAAAATATGAGGACGGGTCCACCACAGAGGAGTTACATTTTATTAAATCTACATTTCAAAGTTATAGACTTTCGTTTGACTTAAGCGCCATTTGATTCCATATATACGTGCCATTGTATACATTGAGGACTTTTGAACCATGACAAAGAACATCATTAACCTTCCAAAGAACACAAATATTCGACATCAAATCCAGTCCTGTTTTCTTTACTGTTCTCCATGCTAACAAAAAAAGACGTCCCAGCTCTTACTGAGACGCCTTCATTTTCTATTCAAGTAATAATCAATCGGCACAGCTAAACCAACGCGCCCCTCTACATCGTCTCTCAAGGTAGCATAGACCACTGCTATGACTTTGCCCTCTTCGTTGATGACCGGACTGCCTGAGTTCCCTTTGTATATTGGAGCATCTAGCATTAGTACAGGATTCTCCCATCCTGATAAGTCCTTATAACCAATGACCTCTCCCTGATTGGCGATTCCGGTAAAACGAAGCGGATTCCCAATAAAGTAGATGTGCTCATCAGGTTCAAAGGTCGTTCGTTCAGCAAGCTCCAGATGCGGGAGCCCTTCCCCGTCTGCCTTCAGTACAGCCAAATCGATTTCAGGATAGGACTCAACGACTTCGGCCTGAAATAACCCTTCATTAGGAAAGGCAACTGAAATCCTCTTCTCATCTTCAATGACATGATGGTTAGTCAGAATCGTTCCGTCTGCTGTAATCGCAAAACCCGTCCCTTTACTTTGACCGGCGTTGACGACGACAACTGATTCTTTGTAGCTACTCACTTCATCGTCGGTTGACAATTTAGCAGATGTCACTAAAAAATCAATGGCCGGTATGCTGAAGGTATTAGGAAGCACAGCGACGATGTTAATCACCATCATCGCTGCAATCGTCCAGAAGATCCACTTCGGAAAAGGACGCTTTGACTTCAGCTGTTGCCTTTCTTCCCGTTCCCGCTCAAATGCTTTCCGCTTCTCCTCCTGAACGAGTTCGTACAACTCTTCTTCATCTATTTCCTCATATAAATCTTGGTCGATGATATCACGTTTGTAATCTTCCTCATCGTTCATCGGTTCTTCACCCCGTGATGACACGTTGTCCTTCTCTGGCAGCACCCTGCTGCATGCGGTACATTTGGAAGTAATGGCCTTTTAATGCCAAAAGCTCATCGTGTGTGCCATTTTCCTCTATTGTACCATGATCAAGGACAAATATTTGGTCAGCCGATTGTATGGTCGACAGTCGATGGGCAATGACGAGCGTTGTACGTCCCTTCTTCAGAACTTCCAACGCTTCCTGAATCAATTGTTCGGTTTCCGTATCAATGTTCGCCGTCGCTTCATCCAGAATGAGAATCGCTGGATTAAAGGCTAAAGCGCGGGCAAAGGAAATTAACTGACGCTCTCCCATAGAAAGGGAATCCCCTTTTTCTTTTAGCGGACTGTCATAGCTTTTCGGCAGTTTTTCAATAAATCGATCTGCCCCGACAGCCTTTAAAGCATCAATCGCCATTTCCCGGGAAATACGTTCATCATTCATCGTAACATTCGACAAAATGGTCCCTGTGAAAATGAAAGGATCCTGAAGAACGATGCCCATATGACTCCTTACCTGCTGTCTCGACCATTCTTTCGTAGAGTAGCCATCAATGGTGATCTCGCCTTTCTGCGGATCATAAAAACGGAAGAGCAGATTCATGATCGAGCTCTTACCAGACCCTGTGTGACCAACGAATGCAGCCGTTTCTCCAGGTTTCACCTCAAGGGAGATATGTTTGAGTACATAGTCCTCTTTTTCATAAGCGAATGAAACGTCCTTGAAGCAAATATGCCCCTTGTATCTCTTCACCTCTTCATTTCGTACCGGTTCTCCTTTTTCATCAAGCAGTTGAAAAACGCGTCCTGCAGAAACACGAGCTTCCTCTAATTGAGGAAGCTGATTGACCAAGTCCGTTACCGGCTGGAAAAGTCGGTTCAAGTAATCGACAAATGCATACAGCACTCCAACGGTTACAACACCCTCCACTCCAAAAGAGCTTGAGCCAAAGTACCAAAGGAAGGCGACAAATGCGATATTTCTAAGGACGTTAACCAAGTTCCATGACGTCAATGCACTCAACCGAATCAATTTTCGTTGAAAGGTAAAATGGCGTTCATTCAATTGTTCGAATTGGGAAGAGGTCTGTTTTTCCTGTCTGAAAGCCTGGATAATGGACATTCCCTGAATGGCCTCGTTGATATTCCCGTTCAGATCACTGATCGTCGAACGGACTACTCTGTTGTATTTACCGCCTAAATATTTGTACATTCTCATCCAGACATAAATGATTGGGACGACGAGTGTACACAGTAGCGCAAGCTTCGCATCGAGAAGAAACAGGGCTACGTAAATTCCGAACATGTAAAAGATACTTGTAACAAACGTCGCCAGTACTTTTACATAGAGTTCGCGAATGGCTTCTGTATCGTTTGTAATTCGAGCGACCACTTTTCCCGCCGGCTGATTGACAAAGTATTGTACAGGAAGCCTTTGAATATGGGCAAAGAGGTCATTTCGCATCTTTTTAATAATACGGTTTGATGTCTTTTGGAGCATGAACGTGTGTGCAAATTGAAACACCGCTGCGATGAATAACAGCCCTACATACAAAGCGAGCAGCCAATAGATGGACGGAATCTCAGGCTGAAAGAACCGATACAGCTGCTGTAAGCCTAGTGGTTCTGCCGCTGCCTCGATCGTTTCCTCTGCTGTCTCAATCGTCAATGTCCCTTCTTCCAGAGAACGTGCACCGGTTAGAGGGACCTCTTCAGGAATGAAGTAATAGGATCGTTCCACCTGTAAGACCGTTGCTACATCTGACGTTTGATCAGAAGATTCCAATCGGTCCTCCCTCTTGAAGAACTCCCCTTGATAAACTACGGTAAACCGGTCCTGGTCCTCAACTTGATACCACTGGGATTCAACTCCGACGATATGCTGATCAATAAGCCGCTTCGCGATAAAAGGTCCTGTCAATTCAAGCGCTACTGCAATGATAAGACAGACAATCCCTAAAAGGATCGGCTTTTTAAAAAGCAAGGCGTAATTTAACAACCTTCGTTCAGTGGACAATGGATTCATGATTCCACCTCGCCTTCTTCTAATTGCTGATGTTCGTACTGTGTTTGATACCATCCACCTTGACTCACCAGCTGTTCGTGCGTCCCTTCTTCTTCGATCACTCCATCATTCAAAACGATGATATGATCAGCGTGGGTTACAGCGGACAGCCTGTGAGCCGTAATAAGCGTTGTTTTGCCTTTTCTTGTTTCCCTCAAATGATGCAGAATGGCAGACTCGGTCTTACCATCTACAGCCGACATCGCATCATCGAGTAATAGGATTTCCGGATCCATAATGAAGGCTCTTGCAATCGAAACACGTTGTTTCTGACCGCCTGATAACGTGACACCACTCTCGCCAACTTTCGTATCCAATCCGTTTGGCAAGTGTTTGATATCTTCCAGGAAGTGGGCAAGCTTCATGACTTCATAAATTTCTTCATCTGTGGCATCGGATTTCCCGAACTGGATGTTCTCACGTACTGTTTTAGAAAACAGGATCTGGTCTTGTGGGACGTATCCGATCCATGACCTCGTCACGTTTAATGGGATTTGGTCGATGTCGACACCGTTAATCGTTAATGAACCCTCTCTACCAGGAAACTCCCGCAGCAACTGACGGAATAATGTCGTTTTCCCGGAGCCTGTCTTTCCGACTACTCCAATGGTCATCCCTCTCTTGATTGCAAGAGAAAACCTCTGCAGTCCATGAGCGTCTGCCTCCGGATACTGGAACGTCACATCATCGAAGACGATTCTCTCGGGTCTATCCACATCGGCTGGATAAGACGGATTCTTCACATCCGCTTTGTAGCTCAGCGTAGCATTGACCCGGTCTAAAGAGGCATTTCCTCTTTGCAGCACGTTGATCAACTCGCCTACGGCAAACATCGGCCAAATTAACATCCCCAAGTAAACGTTGAAGGATACCATCTCACCGAGGGTAATGACGTTTTGAAAGACGAGCGCTGCCCCGTAACCTAGACCGATCGTGTAGGAAAGCCCGACTAAAACCGTAATGGTCGGCTCAAACAACGCATCAACCTTTGCGACGTGAACGTTTTTCTTATACACGTCATCTGTCATATGATGGAAACGTTGTTCATCACGCTCTTCCTGCACAAAAGCTCTCAAAACCCTTACACCGCGGACAGACTCCAGTACGTTGTTATTCAACTCTCCAAAAGCCGTCTGCGCTTCTGTGAAGCGTTTATGAATAACCCCACCATACTTGTTCATTGCAATGGCCATGAGTGGCAGTGGGATCAATGCTGCCAGTGTAAGCTTCCAACTGATGGTCATCCCCATCACAAGGACAATCAGGGTCATGAAAACTGTGGAGTCGACCAAGGTCAGGATGCCAAACCCTGCTGTCATACTGATCGCCTTCAAGTCGTTCGTACTTTTAGCCATTAGGTCGCCCGTACGGTTACGTCCGAAAAAGGTCGGTGTCATTCGCAGAAAATGGTTCATTAACCTGGATCGCATCGTACGCTCCATAATCATGGCTCCACTGAAAAGGGTGTAATCCCATAGATAGGATATTCCATAGCTCGATACAAGCACGACAACGTAGATTAGAATAAGTTCCGTCAACCGTTCTCTCGTTAATGTATTAAACTGTATTTCATCGATCGCCATCCCAATCAGTTGAGGTGGAATGAGGTCAACAGCACTCGCAATCACTAATGCAATGACAGCGAATGTGTAGCGCTTCCAATATTGTTTAAAAAACCAACGTAACTTCCATAAAACTTCAAACATTCTACATTACTCCCTCCAACTTCAGTCACTAACCGCTTTCTTTCCAATCTTCGTTCCATTCTTTCCTCGCTGCTTTTTTGTCCATGTTTCTACCTCCATTAAGTATTATTTATGATAAGCAGAAGATCTGCTGATCAACAGAAATAGTTGGGCATCTGCCCGACGCCAAGTTTTTTGGCATAAAAAAGAACATACGCCCAGGACGTATGTTCTGACATACAAAAAGGACACGTACATACGTGGCCCTTTCATTAGAAAATGATCCTATTTTCAGGTCCATTTAAAACAAAACGTAGACAGCCACGACCTTTATGAAGTTTTCTTTTGTAACCAAACGAAACTTTTCCATTGTCGTGACCTCCTTTGTATATGATTATCAATTATAAAGTTTTCAAAATTTTTAATCAAGACCTTTTCCCATTCTTTTTCAATTAACCGAATATGCTCCACCCTTTTCCGAGAAGAATGACTGCGACAAGAACAAGGATTATAATCGTCACAAACATAATCGATAACGGTCTCGAAACGTTCGCCCTCTTCACTTCCTCCCATCTCACAGGACGTATGCCACTTATCGAGAAAATAGAAGCCGCGGCAAGCAGGATGGACATGATATTCACCGTCACCAATAAAAAAGCGCCATAGGCAAACTCCCAATTTTGATTCCCCAAAGACATTCCCATGGCAACAGTTGGCGGAAGTAAGGCAACAGCCACCATCACTCCTACTAAGTTGCCGGACAAGCGGTTTAAGAAAGCGAGCGCACCCGCTGCTCCTGATGCTACTCCAAGAAACACATCCACGACGGTCACCTTTGTTCGATCCAAATATTGATCTGTATCCGTCCCCATATCAAAGAAATAGCCGAACACCACAGAAATAATGGCCACAATCGCAATGCCATAAAGGGACGTGACAATCGATTTCCCTAACAATTTATAGTCTCCGAGGATTGAAGCAAAGGCAATGGCGATCACAGGTCCGATCATAGGTGCAATCACCATTGCTCCAATGACTACGGCTTCACTATCCTTCAAAAAACCTACTGTTGCCACGATAGCCGATAAAATAATAAGGAGGGAGTAATTCCATGAAATGTGGCTGTTTTTCTCTACGGCATTCAACAGTTCGTGCCGGCTGGCTCTTCTTAACCTTGCCTTTTCCTTCTCTTTATCTTTCTCTGCCTCTTCTTTCAGCTCATCATGAATGGTTTCCTTTGATAAGTAAGTTTGCACCGGAAATAATAACGTCTCAAACCCATCGACTACATTCGAGACTTCCTCCAAATAGTTCAAAATTTTTTCGGCGTGGCTCGTCTTTACTAAGATTCGAACGAGCATCCGTTCCTTAGATTCACTTGAGGTCCAGTAAGACTGGTGATCGAACTGCTGAAGCTTTTCATTGATCGATTCGAAATGTCGATCAGGAATGTACACTTCTATTAATTGCAGCGACATAACAACCCCTTCTTCCTTCGAAATTCGCTTATTCATAATGTCCCCGTTTCTCCACATACTATTTGTATCGAGCTGAGGAGGAGGGATACATAATGAACACTCACATTCCAACAGAGAAGGATATGTACATCGAAGAACTGAAAAGGCGGTTTAATCAGAGTCCAGATTTAATCTGTAAAGAAATTCAGATCAGACACCAGACCATTGTCATTCATTTTGTAAATTATCAAGTAAGAAAGGACCTTGTAGAGCGTGACCTTCTGTATCCCTTAACAGGTCGTAATAGAACGTGGTCGCTTGAGGAGTTGAAGAACAAAATCCCCCTTGCATCATCAAAAGGGACAGATAGTATGGAGAAGATCACAAAAGAGCTGATCCATGGAAGTGTATCTGTTTATTTGGAAGGGGAACAAGAAGTGGTTCTGTTCGCTCTTCCTAATCAGGAGCATAGAGCTTTAAATCGCGCCGAAACGGAATCACTTGTATTCGGTCCACAAATTGCTTTTACCGAATCACTCATGACGAATTTGAATGTCGTGAGGTGGAGACTGGATACCGATGATTTAGTCGTCGAAAAAGTGATTGTAGGCGAAAGAATCAAATCAGAAGCGCGTTTGATTTACCTGAAGTCCCTCGCAAACGACACGAACGTACAGACGATGAGACAGAGAATGGAAGATTTAGAGGTTGATGAAGTCGAGGATACGAGCGTACTTGCGCAGCTTATTGAAGATTCATCGAGCACTGTTTTCCCACAGCTGATTACAACGGAACTTCCGGACAGGTTCTGTAATTCTATATCTAAGGGACGCGTCGGCGTCCTACTTGATAAAAGCCCGACAAGCCTGATTGGTCCTATGAGTTTGTTTAATTTCTTTGAATCAACAGAGGACTTGTATATGAGATGGAACATGGGGACGTTCATTCGGATTTTACGTTTATTCGCGATGGTTCTATCCATTATATTAACCCCACTCTACGTGGCTGCTCTAACGTATCATTATGAAATCATCCCTTCCTCACTGCTCATTTCTCTCGGACAATCCAGAGCTACAGTCCCATTCCCCCCTGTTATTGAAGCCCTCTTACTAGAGATGCTCATTGAGTTTCTACGAGAGGCAGGGGCAAGGCTTCCAACCAAAGTCGGACAGACGATGGGTATTGTAGGTGGTATTGTCCTTGGTCAAGCGGCGGTGAAAGCTGGATTTACGAGTAACATCCTCATCATTATCATTGCTCTCAGCGCATTGGCTTCATTTACTGCGCCGAGTTACTCGATGGGGTCTGCCATAAGAATCATACGTTTTCCCGTCATTATTCTGGCAGGCGCATGGGGATTGATCGGAATCGTATTTGCCATGTGTTTTCTCGTCCTGCATTTATTAAAGCTACAATCACTTGGACGACCTTACCTTGCCCCTGTGTACCCATTGGAATGGAAAGACTTTAACGATACGATCTTTAGGACCACTCCGCAACGAAATGACCGACGACCCAATTACATTATGACGAAAGACCACTTCCGGTTTAATGAGAAGAAAGCCAAAAGACATAAAGATGTTGATCCATCATGAACATCAATCTATCTGTATCAAAAGCGGATTCCGTAAGAGCTTTCTATTTGTTCTTTATCGTTCATACGATTCAAATCGGCTCGGGACTAATGGGGGTCCCGCGCGTTCTCTTTTTAGAAGCAGGTCACGACGCATGGATTTCCATTCTACTCGGAGGACTGTACCTCCACTTTATTGCATGGATCATGTTAAGGATCTTGGGACACTATGAGAACGCAGATATCATCGGCATTCAACATGATGTGTTTGGAAACATTCTCGGTAAAATAGTCAGTAGCGTTTTCACCATCTATATTTTCTTAATTCTATTGACCGTCATCAAAAACTATATCGAGGTCGTTCAAGTATTTATTTTCCCTGAAATTCCGACCTGGCTCATGGCTCTCTTCCTTCTGTCCCTTATGGTGTACGGGGTGCTAGGAGGACTGCGGGTGGTAATTGGAACGAGCTTCATTTTCTTCTTTCTGACGATATGGCTCGTCTTTACCATCTATAAACCCATCACCTATATGGATGTAGGACACTTCCTCCCTGTCTTTCAGTCGAGCCCTATGGAGATATTAGAGGGAATGAGAATGATGACGTACACTGTTCTAGGAATGGAGGTGCTGTTCTTCGTTTATCCTTTTATCGAAAATAAGAAGAAAGCTGCACTCCCAGTCCACCTAGCCCTTGTATTGACGACATTTCTCGTTCTACTGGTGACCGTTGTATCCATTGGATACTTCAGCGCCCATCAGTTGAAGGAAACGGTTTGGGCAACGCTTGCGCTTTTCAAGATCATTCACTTCTCCATGATCGAGCGGTTTGACTTTATCGCCGTATCCCTGTGGATGATGGTCGTGCTCCCGAATATTGTGATGTTCTGCTGGATGCTTCAACAGTCTTTGAAGCGACTGTTTCGCATACCAGAGAAGAAAAGCATGTACGGCATTGTTGTCCTAATTTTTCTCGGGTCCATTTTGATTGAATACCGGCTCGATATTAACCGACTAACCGATGTAACTTCCCGACTGGGATTCTACCTCGTATTTGTCTATCCGGTTTTCCTTTACCTTGTTCTGGTCACTAGAAATTGGTGGAGAAAGAGGCGTTCAACATGAGGCTTATTATCATTGCGATCACAACGATGCTGGTCTGTACAAGCTGCATCCCAAAGAGTCATATTGAAAAGCTCGGCATCATCACCTCCGTCGGCTATGATGCGATAGAAGATGAAATGGTTGAAGGTACACTGGTCGTATTTCAATTCGATCCGACAACCTCGAAAACGTCTCAGATTATTTCAAGTAAAGCCGAAACGTCAAAAGGGATTCGGTATGAAGCGAATCGCCTGACAAGTCACCGTCTCGTATCCGGGCAAGTTCGGTTGGAGGTTTTTGAAGACGAGTTGGCAGCCAAGGGAATGAAAAAATATATGGATACCTTGTCTAGAGACGCTAAAATATCTGACCTAGGCTACCTTGCCATCAGCGACATTCCAACAAAAGAATTGATGAGTTCCGACCAGTCCGAAGATTCCCCGAACATCGGCATTTACTTGCAGAGCCTGATCGAGAAGAGTATCAAAAATCACATGATCCCGGATTCTGTTCTGACTGTATTTTTAAGGGACGTTCAAGATTTCGGCATCGATCCTGTCCTGCCGATGTTATCCATGAACGGTGATAAGCCCTATATTAAAGGCTTAAGTCTCTTTAAGAAAGATAAGTATGTTTCAACCCTTAGCGAAGAAGATATTTATCATTTGATGCTTTTAAGACAACGATCAAAGGATACCGAATTCCAACTAGACCTCGACTCTGAAGCATTTAAACCTTATTACAAAGACGAAAAAGACGATGTGAACAGAGGATCGCTGCACGTCTCGTTGAATGACTTGAGTAACAAAACAACGATTCGATCTGTAAACGGAGACTTCCTTCAGCAAAAAGTGGATATAGAAATCGAAGGACGACTGCTTGAAATTACGAAAGAAGTCGACTTAAAGCAGCCAGATGTCATCAAGACCATTGAAAATGAAATAGAAAAACAGCTGAAGGTAAGGCTCCAAAGACTCATGGATCAGCTGAAAGAGGACGGGGTAGACCCTGTCGGCTTCGGAAAGAAACACAATGAACGAAACCGTAAGCACCAGTTGACAGAAGAAGAGTGGAGAAAGCAAATACCAGAGATGAACGTTGAATTTAACATCCATATGAAGCTGCTTCGGTACGGAACTTCTGAATAAGTAACGACACCGTGAACATGACTAAACCCAAACGATGCTAGGTTCAGCCTCGTTTGGGTTTCTAAATGAATAAAGCTTATGCTTCATAATCGAATTCATCCGGGTGCTTCCCGATTCTTTCACCTGTGTGGAGAGCATTGATCTCTTCCACTTCCTCAGCTTTCAATTCAAAATCGAACAAATCAGCATTTTCCTCCTGACGGCTCTTGTTGGAGGACTTAGGAATCACCACGACGTCATGCTCTAAGTGCCATCTTAAGATGATTTGAGCGGGTGATTTCCCATATTTGTCCGATAACTTCTTTAAGACTGGCGCATCGAAATACTTTCCACGACCAATTGGCGCCCAGGCCTCTACTTGAATCTTATGTTCTTTACAATATTCCATCAGTTCTTTTTGATAAATACGCGGATGGAGTTCCACCTGATTGACCATCGGCTTGATTTCAGCTGTGTTCATCAGCTCGTCCAAGTGATGTTCCATAAAGTTGCATACGCCGATGGCTTTGACGCGTCCATCCCGGTAGAGCTTCTCTAGTGCCTTCCAAGTCTCTGTATACTTCCCTGGCACCGGCCAGTGAATGAGGTAAAGATCTAAGTAATCCAACTGAAGCTTTTCCATACTTCGCTCAAAGGCATCGAGGGTTTCTTCATACCCTTGTTCGTCGTTCCAGACTTTCGTCGTCACGAAGATGTCTTCTCTTTCGACCTTACTTCTCTTCAAAGCATCGCCTACACCCTTCTCGTTCTCATAAAAAGATGCCGTATCAATATGACGATAGCCAAGATCCAGTGCAGACAGTACGGCATTGATCACCTCTTGGTCATCATTCATTTTGTATACGCCAAGCCCTACTTTAGGCATATTTGTTCCATTTTGAAGAGTAAAGCTGTCTATAGCTGTCATTTTCCATTCACTCCTTCTTTATCTCTCTCATTTTTCTTTACCCGTATCTTTCTGTTTCTCAAACCATGAGGACGACGTCTCCTCAAGCAGAAAGTCCTCCGGGCGTGAACCAATCATGTAGAGCTTGTGCAAAGGTCGCGTCATAGCGACATACAACAGTTTGACGTCCAACTCATTGAGCGTATAGGGGTGCTCGTCCGTATATAAGAAGACAACATCGAATTCGAGCCCTTTAGCAAGGTAAGCTGGGACAATCATCCGCTCCCCCATCTCCTGATGCTCATCCATTTTCACGAACCCAAGCTCTACAGGAAGAGCCGCATCAAGCTGCTCCGCTTCCTGACTGGTTTTCGTAACAATCGCCATTGTTTTCATCCCTGCTGCTTGAAGGTGAGTAATCATTTCCTCTCTTCTGTCTTCCCACACTTGAATGGGAACGAACATCGGCTTTTCACCATGTCTGACAACAGGCTCAGCCTCAGGGAGATTCTCAGGCATTTTTTGTAGTTGTTCATTTGCAAGGTCCATTATTTCAATGGTCGTTCGATACGTCTTCTGAAGCGTCAAGTACTGAGCCTGATGGAAGATGTCGTCGATCAGCACTTCCCAGTTCTTCAATCCTCGATACTGGTAGATCCCCTGTGCGAGGTCTCCGACAATCGTAAATAGATCCGTATGAAGAGCACGTCTCAAGCTATAGATTTCTAGAAAGCTGTAGTCCTGCGCCTCATCAATGACCACTTTCTTCGCTTGATCATCCCGGTCGAGACCTGTTACGAAAGAGTGCAGGTATAAAATGGCCGCTAAATCTTCCGCACTCCACCGCTTTTTTTTGAACTGCTCGATCGATTCCGCTTGTACCTCCCTTAAGTCATCACGATTCTCTGCAGTCAGCCCTGCAAACAATTGATCGTCAAACAACTCACGGTAAAGGTCTGCTGCCTGATGTTTTGGATACTGCTTCATACATCTTTGTACCGCATACCTGGCTTCTTTCTTGATTTCTTCAAGCCGTTCTTCTTTTCTTGTAATTAAAAAACTCACACGCTTCTTACGTTTGTCGGGATCCCGCATTCCATACAGCGCTTTGTCCAGTTCTTCGTCGTACTTGCTGGCCATTTTCGTCAAGATTTCTTTCTTCTTCCGCCGAAGCTCACTACGGAGAACTTCCTTGATTTTCTTCACTCTCGTTTGATACGGAAAATAGCTGTACTCTTCGTAGAATAATCGATTGATGGCTTTCGGTGATTTTATTTTGAACCCGGCAAGCGTGAGTCCCTCTGTTACTCGATACGTTTTCTTGATGTGCTTTAGATATCGATCAAGTACGTTCTTAAATTCTTTTGACCCTTTGTACTCTGCTGCTTGAAGAGGCTTGTTCTTACCTGTCTGTTCAACGGCTTCCATCAGAACTTGATGCTGACTGACGACCGGCCAAGTAAGTCCGACTACTTGCTTGACGAAATCCTGATAAGTGGATTGTCTAGAGCGCTGAACCCCAAGCTCGGGAAGCACCTCTTCTATGTAGTGGATGAACAGACGGTTTGGTGCGAGGATTAGCATTTCTTCGGGCTTGAAGACTTCTCTCATCGTGTACAGAAAATAAGAGATCCTGTGAAGTGCAATGGTCGTCTTACCACTTCCTGCTGCTCCTTGCACAATAATGGGCTTTCTCAAATCTGCACGAATGATCCTGTTCTGTTCTTCCTGTATGGTCGCTACAATCTCAGTCAGGCGATTATCAGAGTTTTTGGCAAGCGAATCCTGAAGGAGGTCATCCTTCGTTGTCATATCAATATCTCTGAAGTCAATCAGTCTGCCTTCGTCCATTTCATATTGACGCTTTAAAGATACGTTCCCCTCATACGTTTCCCCATGGGCAACATAGCTGACGTCTCCTAGGCGACCTTCATAATAGACGTTCGACAACGGAGAGCGCCAATCCAAAATAATCGGTAGCTGCGTCTCACGATCGAATAACGACGTCTTGCCGATATAAAACGTTTCTCGATCTGGTTTTTCTTTTCTATGAAAATCAATGCGGGCAAAATACGGTTTGTTTCGTAGATGAGTGAGGCTCTCGAGCTGGTCTTTCGACATCTTCATGAAATTAGCATGAGACAACATTTCTTGATAGCGTAAGCTACTATCTTTGAAATCGAGGCGGGCTAATGTATCTTCTTGACGCTTCTTCAACTCTTCCTGTCCAGAGTGTTGCGCAGCTATCAATTGATCCATATAAGCCTGCGTAAAAGCCAGTCGTTCTTGTTCCTGTGAGAATTCGTTCTTGTGGTCCGTCATACTTCATCCTTCTCCCTTCAAGATGATGGAAATGACGATGAGGTTTAGCCCCTCATGTGGCTCGTTTCAAAGCAACGATAATAAAAATACCACACAGAATCTGTAAACGCAATGAATAAGACAGCCCTTTCATATGATAAATTCATCAGAGCTTTCACCATACAAAAAAAAGAGTACTGACCTCTAGCATCAGCACTCTTCATTGTCTTGGCTTATTCTCAATATACTTAGGTAAACGTACTTCAAAAACGAAAAATGAAAAGACTCTTAGAACGACTGGGTATAAAGCCAGTAATCCTAATAGATCACCAATTCCACCGAGAAGATCCGTCGTCCACATCACAATGAATAGAACGAGCATCAAAATCACGCTTACAAGTCCCGTCCGACCATTGACCGGATTCCAAGTGCCCGCAATGGTTTTGGCGTCTCTTTCCAGTAACTCGAAACAACGGTAATGGAAAGGACGAACACGGAACCAATTAGAAGCGGTGACGAGCTCATCTCTGTCTCTAATTTCTTTATAACAATACCGACAACGATTTGTTTCCACTGCATCTACCCCTGGTTTTGATATTTTTTCATGAGCAAACACTCATTTCCCTTTTTATTATATCGTAAACTATCCATAACTCTAAGCAATAAGATAATTCCACGACCAGGCTCTTCTAATTCTTCCATACATGGAAACCAATGTCTCATATCGTTGTGGCATTGATATTTCTGCCAGTCAAATCCTTCACCCTGATCGGTAATTCGGACAACCATTCGAGAATGAAGAAAGTTGACTTCCACTCTGATGGAACGATCATCAGACTCCTCATGACCATGCCTCCAGGCATTTACAACTGCCTCCGAAATCGAAGCTTCAACAAGAAGCTGATCGGAACCGAAGCCTTCTACCAAGTAAGGATAGTAGTCCTTACGAATGTTTTTTATCTCTTTTGGGTTGTTGATGTATCGCACAAATGATGTTTTCGTCATTCAACCACTCCTCTAGGGAACAGAATTAAGATTCGTCGCTTTAGATTGCTATCACAACAATTAGTTGTGGATACGACTTTCCTATTCCCTAAAAGCAGCGGAACTAAAAGGAATCGAAAGAAAAATAGATACCGCGACAGCATTAGTCATTTTTCGCGCGGAAGACATGTTTATCTCCACTGAAAGGAGGGCTTTAGCCTCGTCAATTGGAAAAGTTCTTGAATTGAATCTGAAGCTCCTTCAATGCTGACCGTGCCATTCGCATCATTGGTTCTTTTCTTTAAGGTTACGATGACACCCAAACCAGCACTGTCTAAAAACGTCGTATTTGTAAAGTCGAGCCTGAAATCAGCATAGCCATCTGCAATGCAATCCAGAAATTGTTCTCTCAAATCAGTTGATGCCTGCACCGTGACTTCTTTCGGAATCTTTAACTGTACTGTAGAATTATGACGCTTTACTTGATTTTTCATTCTTCTCCCTCCTGTCTACTTGAAGCATCGGTTCTATTGGGTCCCTGTGACCTTCTGTTTCAAAAACCGCGACTTCATCATGGAGGTGTGTAGCCATATCGCTCATTTGCTCTGAAGTACCGGATATATTGGAGATCGCTTCCTGAACTTCAATCATACTGCCATTAATTTGCGCGGAAGCGTTTCCCGTTCGGTCGATAAACGTACCCAAACTCCGAATCAAGCCAATAATATCTTCGCTTGTTGCCACTTTTTCATCCGTAACTTCTTTGATCTGCTCCATGTGAGAGACGGAGGCTTTAACAGAATCCTCGATGGTCTCCAATGCCCTACCCGCCTTCTGAACAGATTCCACTCCTTCATCGACCAACCTGGAACTTTCATCCATTTCAAATGCAGCCTGATTTGTCGTTTTCGTGACAGCTTGTACAATAGCCGACACATTCTCCGCTTCTTTATTCGATTGCTCAGCAAGCTTACGGACTTCATCCGCCACTACGGCAAAGCCTTTCCCAGCTTCTCCCGCCCGCGCTGCTTCAATGGCTGCATTCAATGCGAGTAAGTTGGTCTGATCTGAGATGTTCGATATGGTGTCTACAATTGAGGTGATTTGATTGGAGTAATCGTTGAGCCGCTCCACCTGCTCCTTTGAAGCGATGTTCTGGTCCCGTATTTCGGTCATTTTCTCAATGACATTTTCTACTGATTGACGTCCCTCAGAGGTCGTCTCAATAGACTGGTTGGATGCTTGCATGGATTGCTCTGCTTTTTCCTGGGCAATTTGAATAAGCGAAGAAAGCTCCAGTAAACTCTGTGAGACTTCCTGAACCGTTTGCTCCCCCTGCTCTGCCAGCCTCTCCAATTGTTTTCCTTGTTCAAGGACCCCACTGGTCTGACTGTTCACCTCTTCTGTTGAAGCCGAATTCTCTTCGGAGATGGCGGCCACAGCTTCCGTCGATTCTCTAAAGGTATAAATCACGTTGTGTAACTTATGATTCAGTTGATTCAGTGTTTTTGTCAACTGTCCTAGTTCATCGTCCTGCTCCAGGTCAATTTTTCTGGAGAGGTCAATCGTATCACCGTGCATCTCACTTACTTCCGTACTTATGTATCGAAGAGGTTTCGACACATATTTCTTGATGCCGTACCCAACGAACGCAATCAT
Organism: Halobacillus litoralis; assembly: GCF_020171725.1. Lineage (GTDB taxonomy): Bacteria > Bacillota > Bacilli > Bacillales > Halobacillaceae > Halobacillus > Halobacillus litoralis_F. The sequence continues at coordinate 741,111 of NZ_JAIVAJ010000001.1, forward strand.
GATGATTAAATTTATGACTATAGTAAAATAGGTTTGTAGAAATGCCACAGATGTTGAACCAAATACATCCAATATGCCTGAATTGAATAATCGTCTTTGAAGATAGGAAATAGGAGTACCCATCAACAAATTAAAAATAGTCGCTGCAAATACGATGAGCATCAGCTTCTTTGCAATCGTCATCTGCATCTTACTCTGCTTGAATTTCAAAAAGCCATCACCCTTCCCTGGGATATTTGAATCCTTCATAGGTATTAGCCCTAAAGTCTCACCCCTAAACCTTGTTTTATTATTCTCAAAAACCAAATCGATAAAAATGCGTTCATGGCATGGTTTTAACAACACGTGGCAAATAGACACATACATCTTTCAAACATAAAAAAAGCAGCCGTTTGCTCCAAACGGCTGCTTTCCGATTACTTTTTCTCTTCTTCTTGAATGATGTCGATCACTTTTTCTTTCGTCTTCTCACTCTGGTAGTTCTTCATATTATCCAGAAACTGATTTCTATCCTTCATAAGCTTCTGAACATCTTCAAGGAGACGGCTCCCTGTCAGCTCTTCCTCTTCAAGCTTCATGGCATATCCCTGCTTGACGAAGGAATCGGCATTTAAGATCTGATCTCCTCGACTGGCCTGCCGGGATAGCGGGATCAGAAGCATCGGTTTCTTCAATGCAAGGAACTCGAAAATGGCATTTGATCCTGCCCGTGAAATAATATAATCTGTTGCCGCAAATAAATCTTTCAACTCATCACTGACGTATTCGAATTGAGCATACCCTCTACGGTTGATCGAGTCATCCAGCTGACCTTTCCCGCAGAGGTGGATAATCTGAACTTGTTCAAGCAGTGAATCCAGCTGAGACCGAACCGAGTCATTGATCTTCTTCGATCCCATACTTCCGCCCATAATCATGACCACCGGTTTTTGTTTGTGGAACCCACAAAAGGACAGTCCTTCCGAACGACTGCCTTCGAACAGCTCCTCTCGCACCACTGCACCGATGTGAACCGACTTTTCTTTCGGGAGATAGTTCATCGTCTCTGGAAATGTAGCCAATATTTTTTTAGCAAACGGAAATGACAGCTTATTCGCAAGGCCGGGGGTGTAGTCTGATTCATGAATCACAGTCGGGACTCTTTTCAACTTTGCAGCTGCTACAACCGGAACAGATACGAAGCCACCTTTCGAGAAAATGACGTGCGGCTTACGCTTTCCGATAATCCTCATTGCCTGCCACATTCCTTTTAACACTTTAAACGGGTCTTTCACGTTTTCTTTCGATATATACCGTCTTAATTTACCCGTGGAAATGCTATGGTATGTCACGCCGTTAAGCGGCTCGATCAGCTGCTTCTCTATTCCATCATAGGAACCTATATAGTCTATCTCGTAACCTTTATTTATAAACTCAGGAATCAAGGCAAGGTTTACAATCACGTGCCCTGCCGTGCCTCCTCCTGTAAAAAGAATCCGCTTCTGACTCATTTGTTATTCAACGTCCTTTCTCTGATGCACCAAAGTAGGTATGATGGATGTAGTGTGCTATAATCCTCGTATTCCTCTAAAGGAATTGTAACAGAAAAGGAAGATGGTTTATGTATCAAACTTCATCGATTAGGCAAAAAATAAAATTATTCAGTGTCATCCTGTTCCCTATCTTAGTCACTCAACTGGGAATGTATGCGATGAACTTTTTTGATACAGTGATGTCGGGTCAGGCGGGCCCGGATGAGCTGGCTGGTGTAGCTATAGGCTCAAGCATCTGGCTGCCTGTTTTTACTGGACTGAACGGCATCTTAATGGCGATTTCCCCTATTGTGTCTCAATTGAAAGGCGCAGGAAAAGACAAAGAAATTCCCTGGTCGGTCAGACAAGGTCTTTATTTATCCGTCGCACTTGCCCTATCCATCGGTTTATCCGGATACTTCTTACTTGATCCTATTCTTTCTCTTCTTAATATCGAATCGGGTGTAAGAACAGTCGCTAACTATTATCTAATCGCGCTCGGAACTGGGATTGTCCCATTATTTGCGTTCAACTTACTGAGGTCATTTGTAGATGCACTAGGCCTCACCAGAATATCTATGGGGATCATTCTCCTTACGTTACCTGTCAATATCGTGTTCAACTATATGTTTATATTCGGCAAGCTCGGAGCACCGGAACTTGGGGGAATCGGAGCAGGCGTCGCATCCTCTCTTACCTATTGGTTTTCACTCGTCGTCTTAGTTGCGACGATCCGGAGAAATGTATCACTCAGACGATTCGGTATATTTACAGCGTTCCCGAAGCCGTCACTCGGAGAGTGGTGGGAGCAGTTGAAGATCGGAGTCCCAATTGGATTTGCCATTTTCTTTGAGACAAGTATTTTTGCAGCTGTTACGTTCTTTATGACCGCTTACGATACATACACGATTGCCGCCCACCAGGCAGCGATTAATTTCGCTTCATTCCTTTATATGATTCCGTTGAGTATTGCCTTCACGCTGACTATCGCTGTCGGTTTTGAAGTCGGGGCGAAAAGGTACAAGGATGCTCGAACCTATTCCTACATGGGAATCAGTCTTGCTGTATTGATGTCGATACTTGCAGGATTAACACTCTTCATTTTCGATGATTCTGTTGCCAGACTTTACAGCGCAAACCCAACGGTCATCGAGCTGACGAAAAACTTCATTTTCTTCGCAATTTTCTTCCAGCTGTCCGATGCGGTCGGCGCACCTATACAAGGTGTATTAAGAGGGTATAAAGATGTAAACATTACACTCGTGATGGCGTTCGTTTCCTACTGGGTCATCGGTCTACCGAGCGGTTATCTGCTCGCTAACTATACATCTCTCGGACCTTACGGGTACTGGATGAGTCTGATTATCGGTCTTACTGCAGGTGCGATTACTTTGCTGATCCGTATGCTGCATTTACAAAAACGAAAAATCGCAACGTGAGAAAAGCCGACAAGGGGATCCTTGGCGGCTTTCTTTTTATCCTTCTTTTAAGTTCATCACGATGAGACGCTCTTCTGTCATATCTTCAATCGTGTACTTCGGTCCTTCTTTGCCCCATCCACTCGATTTCACGCCTCCATATGGCATCAAATCCACACGATATTGGGAGGAGTCGTTGATCATGAGACCACCCACCTCAATATTTTTAGCTGCATAAAAAGCCGTATCGAAATTCTGAGTGAATATTCCACCTTGCAAACCGTATTTCGACTTGTTCACTTCCTTAATACACGCTTTAATATCAGAGAAAGGAATCAAGTTTACAACAGGTGCGAAAACTTCTTCACAAACAACCTTCATGTCATTCGTCACGTTTGTAAGGATGGTAGGATGCAGCAAAGCGCCTTTACGCTCTCCCCCGTAAACGACTTCAGCCCCCGCTTCTTTCGCTTCGTTAATCCAGGATTCCGCACGCTCTGCTTCTTCTTCACTGATCATGGGACCGACATCCGTTTCGGGGTCATTCGGGTCTCCGATGTTCAGCTTCCCTATCGCTTCAATGAACTTCTCCTGAAAGGCTTCCCGAACATCATCATGTACATAGATCCGTTGAACAGAAATACAGACCTGTCCTGCGAAGGCATAGCTCTTAGCCGCCACATTCTCAGCTGCCGCTTCAACATCTGCCTCTTTGTCGATAATGACCGGGGAATTGTTCCCGAGTTCCAGTACCAACTTGTTCAACCCTGTATTCTGCTTCAACATAAGCCCGACTTCAGCGCTCCCTGTAAACGAGTATAAACTAATTCTCGAGTCCTTCATCATCTGATTCCCAACTGTCGAGCCGGAACCTACAACAACATTGAAATACCCTTTAGGAAGCCCAGCCTCTTTAAACAGTTCCGCGAGCTTTAATGCTGAAACAGGTGTCTTACTTGCTGGCTTGAGCACAACCGTATTGCCAGCAGCAAGCGCAGGAGCAATTTTATGGGCGACTAAATTGATTGGGAAATTGAATGGGCTGATTGCGCCGACCACACCAACAGGGACCTTTATCGTGAATGCCATCCGGTTTTCAGATCCTGGGGCTGCTTCGACGGGTACCCCTTCTCCGTGGATCCGTTTCGCCTCTTCAGCCGACTGTTCAAAGGTCTGGGTTGCCCGGTCTATCTCCGTCCTCGCCTGCTTCAGCGGCTTCCCTGCCTCCATTGTAATGTTTCTCGCCAAGTCCTCTTTATTTTCTTGGAGCAATTCACTGACTCTTTTTAAAATACTATAACGTTCATATGCACCGAGCTTGTGGTTTCGATAGGCGTATTCAGCGGCCTCAACAGCCTGGTCAACCTCTCTTTCTGAGGCTTTTGATACCTTAGCATATGTCTCTTGTGTATATTTGTTAAGCACTTCTACTTCATCATCCGTCTTTGTCCATTCACCATTAATATATAAAGGATAGTGTTTCACCATTCCCATTCTCCTCTCTGTGTCTCTAGTTGTTTATTTCCAATTTATATGAATGGTAAACTTCTCCCACACAGCACCGTGCTCTAAACCAAACAAAAAACCTGCATGGCAGATGCCATGCAGGTTACTTTAATGGATTTAGATGAACATACCTGCAATTGTAGCAGATAGCATTGAACCTAGAGTCGCACCAATTAGAAGCTTCATACCGAAGCCTGAAACTTTTCCACCTTTTTCAGAGTCGATTCCCTGAACCGTACCAGCGATGATACCAATGGAAGAGAAGTTAGCGAAACTCGTTAGGAATACGGTTACGATACCCGCTGTTTTCTCAGAAACGCCACCCAGCATTTCCTGGAATTGAAGCATCGCTACGAATTCGTTCGTTACAATCTTCGTACCCATGATCGCACCGGCATCCAATACTTCGGCAGCCGGAATACCCATCAATAGACCGATTGGAGCAATAATATATCCTAGCAGCTGCTGAAGAGTGAATCCGTTGAATACGGCACCGAATACCCAGTTCACAGCCTCTAGTGAAGCGATGAACGCAATCAGCATGGAAGCAACGATCAAGGCGATCTTACCACCATCAAGCGCTCCATTCCCCATAGCCTCGAAGAAACTCTTAGAATTGGAAACGTCTTGAATGTCGACTACGTCTTCTTCTTTTGATACTTTGACCGGAGCAATAATAGATGCAACGATCAAGGCACTGAACATGTTCAGCGGAAGAGCGACCAAAATGTATTCATCAGGCAGCATACCAAGGTATGCACCTACGATCGAAGCGGATACGGATCCCATCGCCGAAGCACTTACAATGTACAAACGGTTGTCGTTCAGTGTTTTGAACTGAGACTTAATCGCCAGCAACGCTTCGGACTGACCGAAGAAGATACTGTTTACAGCGTTGAATGACTCAACCTTCGGAAGCCCTGTAATGTACGATAGTCCCATACCGAAATACTTAATGATGAAAGGCAAAATCTTCAGATACGTCAGGACAGAAAGAATTGTTGCGAAGAAGATGATGATCAGAAGGACGTTGAAAAAGAACACGCCACCATCTCCGACTTCAACTCCACCTAATACGAAGTTAACGCCCTCTGTTCCGAACTGAATCAGCATGTTGAACACATCTGAAATGAACGTAATGATGATTTTTCCTAATTGTGTGTTGAACATAAATGCTGTGATTAACAGCTGTGAACCAATCATGACCAAAATACCACGGTAGTTGATATTCTTACGATCGTTAGACATTAGAAAAGCAATACCAAGAATGACCAAAATCGCAAGAATACCAAGTAAAATATTCGTTACAATACCCACGGATAAATCCTCCCCATAATAGATATAGATAAATTACAACCAGTTATGAAAATGCTTACATAACGTTTTACTAGTTAAGATTCTATCAGGTTGTCAGACGTCATGCAAGGTTATTTATAAATACGAAATATTCTAACTTTAACACATGTATATTCCCCTGCCTAACTATTCCCAGAACGTACAAATCTTATACAATGAAACAAAAAAGAACTCCTGTTAAGAGTTCTTTTTTATGCAGCAGTCTGTAATTTTCGTAACAAGTATAGAAAATATGGTGCGCCGATGATGGCTGTGAAAATCCCTGCTGGCACCTCAGTCGGAGGAAACAATCCCCTTCCGAGACCGTCCGCTAGTAAGAGCAGGGCCATGCCGGTTAAAGCCGAAACAGGGAGCAGGAACTTATGCCGGTTCCCTACAAGCTGCCGGGCAATATGCGGAGCAACGAGCCCGACAAATCCCAAAGTACCTACGACAGCTACGGACGCAGCTGCGAGAAGGACAGCGACTGTCAACAATAAGATTCTAGCTCTCCGAACGGGTTCCCCGAGCCCTTCTGCTACATCATCTCCTAAACTTAATAAATCAAGCTTCGGTGTCAGGAATAAAGAAAGAGGCACAAGCACCAGGATCCAAGGAAGGAGGAGCGAAACATCCGCCCAATCCTTTCCCCAAAGGCTGCCTGTCAACCAGACAAGCGCCGCGTTCGTCTCGAGCGGAAACTTTACGGTCAAGTACTGAATGCCTGCTTGACAGATCGAGCCCAGCGCAATTCCAACCAACGCGAGTGTTGAAGGTTTAACACCCTGCCTGTAAGCAAAGAAATACAGAGAGACGGTCACAACCCCTGCCCCAATAAAGGCTGCTAGAGGCAGACCAATCACAGGCACACCCGGGAACAGAATAATGACGGTGACAGCTGCTAATCCTGCTCCCTTTGTAATGCCAATTACGTCAGGGGAAGCAAGAGGGTTTCGAATGATCCCTTGTAAAATAGCTCCTGAAATACCAAGCCCAGCCCCAACGAGAAGAGCCATTATGATTCTAGGGAGACGGAAGTTTTCAATAATAAACCCACTGTTCGACGTATCCATCCCAAGAAAGTAATTCCATAGAACGCCCGGGGAAATGTAAACAGCTCCTACTCCAATCGAAAGGAAAGCCCCGAGGAGGACGAGAAAGGCCACAGCAATTATGATCCAAATCGGATGTTTTTTCATAATCATCGCCCTCCTTTACGTGCTAAATATAAGAAGAATGGTGCACCAATGAGTGCTGTCACAATCCCGACCGGAGACTCAGAAGGAAAAGCGATAAACCGTGAGAGAACATCGGCGATCGTCAGAAGCGCCGCTCCGAGAAGGGCGGATAAAGGAATGACGATTCGATAATCCGACCCGACAAGCGCCTTTACGATGTTCGGAATCATCAACCCGATAAATCCGATCGGACCAGCTACAGCTACCGATACACCTGCTAAAATGATGACTAGGACAGCAGATGCACCTCGAATCCAGCCTATGTTCTGCCCGAGTCCTTTGGCTACATCGTCTCCAAGACTCAGGATCGTCAACGATTTAGCTATAACGAGAGCTAGAATGAAACCCATTAGAAACCAAGGAACAAGAAGCTGGACATCTCCCCAGTTCCGACCATCGATACCTCCCGCGAGCCAGAACAAGACATCCTCTGTCGATGTTTCATTGAATAATACAATCCCTTCAATGAGTGACGAAAGAAACAAGTGGACGGTTATCCCTGCAAGTGCTAGCTTTACAGGCGTCATCCCGCCTCCCGTTGAAGCCATATAATAGACAACCATCCCACCAAGAGCGGCTCCAAGAAAAGCAAAATAGATAAGGGTACCAGGAGCAAAGTCGGGAAATAAGACAACACCAACGACAACCATTAAAGAGGCACCCGCATTCACTCCGAAGATTTGAGGAGATGCCAACGGGTTATTGGTGATCGACTGCATGACGGCTCCTGCTATTGCGAGACAGGCTCCAACGACCATCCCTACCACAGCACGTGGGAGGCGGATGGTTTGAATAATGGCGGCATCTTTCGTTTCATTGCTCTGTATAAGAGAAGACAACACGTCTTGAAAATCGATGGAATAAGCGCCGATACTCAAACTGGCTACGAAGCTTGAGAATAGTAACACAGCTCCCGTGAGCGTAGTCCAAAACAATTTCCATCTATGTAGGGATGTGTGATTTTGATTCATGCTTTTCTCCTTTCCCTTCGATTTCCAACAAAAAGCGGAGGCAGCACCCTCCGCTTTCTTCTTCGAACACATTTATAGTTGGAACAACTTATTCATAGAGGTATTGGATGGCGTCCTCTAATATTTTCTCCGAGGAAATCAACCCTCTGAAGCGTGACCACATGTTCCGGTCCACTTCATGCACTTCTTGATTTTTCACAGCAGAGACGTCCTGATAAAGTTCGTTCTCTTCCCATTCATCCACTACGGTTTGTTCGCCGCTCAGCATAAAGAACATAACGTCTGGATTGAATTCAACGACTTGCTCCAGGTTGATCTTATTGTACCGTGCATCTCCGCTCTGGATGGCGTTATTAAGTCCTATCGACTCAAGAAGTGAACCTGTATAAGATTCCATGTTATGCGCGTAGAAGCCACTATCTGCTACAACAGCCGGAAGAACGGTGCGGTCTTCGTCCTCTGGTACTTGTGCACGGAGCTCACCGATTCTCGCTTTGTGCTCGGCTAGCACTTCTTCGCCTTTTTCCTCCATCCCCATTGCTTTAGAAACGGTCTGGAAGCTCTCTATAATACCATCATAATCCGCTGCCAGCGAAGGAAGGATGATGGTTGGGGCAATTTCAGATAACTGATCATAAATATCTTTATGACGCTTCATATCTGCAATGATCAAATCAGGCTGCAAGGAACTGATGACTTCCAAAGAAGGCTGCTTTCGCGTACCTACTGATGTATAGTCGCCAATGATATCACGAATTGGCTCGATAATACGATCTTTATCACTATCGTCTGCTATACCTACTGGTGACACTCCAAGAGATGCCAAGTTATCTACGAAAGAAAATTCTAAAGCAACCACATTTTCAGGCTGTCCCGTAATCTCGGTCTCACCCATTTCGTGTTGAATCACACGAGTCTCTCCCTCATTCCCGCCTTGTGACTCCTCATCCGGTTCTGCTTCACCAGAGCCACAAGCAGCTAAGAATAAAACAACTAATATCGTGAACAAACGTAAACTCCACTTCATTTTACAAACCTCCGATGCTATTGATAATCATTATCAAGTTCAACGTTATTCATCTTATCCTTTTTTTACAAATATGTAAAGATTCGAACAAGAAAAAGCGCCCTTATTCAGGACGCTTTTCAGTTTCTGCTATTGAGAGATGAACATTTGTGTCCAGTAATGACCGTAGCTTCCACCTTGAGCATACCCTACACCAATCTGTCTTACGTTCGGATCGAGTATGTTCTTTCTGTGTCCCGGACTATTCATCCAGCCATTCACCACTTCTTGAGGCGTTCGTTGGCCAGCTGCGATGTTCTCAGCTGCTCTTCGATAAGAGATATTAAAGCTTCTCATCATCTCAAATGGTGAACCGTACGTTGGAGATTGGTGGGAGAAGTAATTCTTATCCCTCATGTCTCTTGATTTGTATCTGGCTACACGTGATAACTGCCAGTTTCCTTTCAGTGGAGACAAGCCTTGCTTCGCACGCTCCTGGTTTGTTAAGTCGATGACCTGCTGTTCAACTGATTTAATATTCGGCTTAAGCGGAATCGTCACTCGATCCCCGGGATAGATCAAATCCGGATTACTGAATTGAGAGTTCGCGTTAATAATTTCTGAGAGCCCAATTTGATACTTCTTGGATATTTTCCATAATGTATCCCCGCTCTTTACAATGTACGTATCTGTCGTCTGAGCACTAGTTGTCTGAGGTGTTTGAACAACTAATACAACTGAAAATACCAATACACCTAACCACATCCAAAATTTCACGTCAGTTCGCTCCTTTATGTTTTAGTCAGGTGTAGTTTGGCTCTCTCTGATAAAATTATGTATAAATACTAAAACGCACCTGCCGTTGGTCAGACGACAGGTGCTATACCTAAGGGGAGGTATATAGGTTTATAAATGAAACGAGCGCGCCACTTCGATTAAGTGCTCTTTCGTTACGCTCTGTTCATCACGAGGATCGGGACTTACACTTTCCCGAAAAGAGAGAGTATAAGTGATGCCGTCTTTTGTCCAAGACAGCTGTTTGGCAAATCGGTTGTCTTCATAGATGCCATCAATTTGGTGATCAATCGAAACTTTCTGTGGTTCAATCCACTCGTTATTTTGATCACCTTTTGTAATTTCGATGGATAACAGGTCATTGGCCTCTGTATAGAAGCTGACGTCCATCATTTCATGTTGATTTTCCTCATACTTGTCGGAAACCACACTAACCATTGGAATCGGAATATAATCCGGGAGCTCCGGGGTAAAGCTTAAGTGATCCACTGCCGCTTGCACCTCTCCCGTATTGTAGGAATAATATCCTTCCGGAACTTGATCACCGGGCTTTCCACAGGCTGCAATCAGACACAGCATGATGATTAGGAATATTGGTTGTAAGTACTTCATGATTCAATCCCCCGAGGTGCATTTCTTTCTTTCACTACTAAAGACGAGAAGGACTTTCAAAAGGTTTCAAATTTTATCATATTTTTTAATGAATGATCCCGTGTTGAATCACTTCTACTTTGACACTCGGTTTGATTTCAATTTCAGGGAAAGTTTCTGCCCAGTCCAACTCTTTATAAACCTCAGGGTAATAGGCCTTTACTTGCCTGCCTATTGCCCATATGTCACTGTTCGCTTCCTGCATAAGACTTACCACCTTTTGAGCGTCCTTTGTGAGGGTTTCCGATAGCTTCTCATCCAATTCATCGATGGTTCTCTTCTCTTGCAAATGATCGGAAGGGTATTCCACTACTCTGACCTTAAGTGAAAGATTCAAATCTACAGAAACGGTATCTTTATGAACAGAGATATCAGCCTTTCGTTTGTGTCCCCTGACGTTCACTGTGACATAGTTATACCTTTCATCCTCGTGTTCATCACTAACTTTTTTCGTTAGATGAGCGACCCTTCCTTTTATCCCTTGCATCAACATGAACATGGTAGACAATTTCATGGGGATATCCACTCCAGAATACTGCTCTTCATGAAAGAGAGCCATTCCGTCGTATTTAATGAGCTGCTTCTCTTCGTCTACTGCAAGAATCGGAAGAGAAAAGTCCTCTCCAGGCTCAAATAATTCAGCACAAATCAATTGTATATTCTCTCCTGTAGCGTGCGTGGAAGCTACGGCTCCTTCAAGCACTCCACTTATATACTCAGAAATCATCGTGTCACTTATGTTTTGATAGGATAGAACGTCAGATGCCCTTCCCTTAGCAATGGCTAAATGAGCGTTCAAATTGTTCGTAGGATTACGGTAAAATTCATCCAAGACAGAGTAAATATTTTCTTTAGCCAATTCTTCCCCTATTACGACCACTCGTAATTTAGCTGGATCAAAAGACTCTGCAATCGATTGGTCCACAAAATCTCTCCCCTCTAGTGGAGTTCTTGCCCAGGTTGAGAGCACCTGAACTCTCTCTTCCGTTTGTCCTTCTGTCCCTCGATTAACTGTAGGAATGGACACCGTCTCAATAATTCCTCCATCTTCTCCTTGATCAAAGCCCATAGTCATAACGAGCTTGATATTCTTAAACTGCCTCTCGTCCCAGCACCCTGTCAGCAGTAACAAACAGATAATGATCAGAAGAATTTTTTTCAAGATGCCTCCTCCTTTCTTTTTTGGAACGGTTTCATCACCAAAATAATAACGACCATGACAATTGGAATTGTGAAACTGAAGATATATCCACCATAGACTACAACATTTGCGTGTCGATCCACCTTCGCCACATCAAACCCTATGAGAAGGGTGAATGCATAAACGAACAAGCTGATGACCAAATTGAAGACCTTTATACTCTTCGTTCGAAACAGTTGTTTTAAGCCTAATGATGCTATATATAGATAGGTGGTATAGGAAGTAGCTACTGAAACAAACCATACGGATATAAAAAACAAGTCGATTCTGGCTACGAACGGTAATTCAAATGATTTCAACATATACAGCAGTGGTTCCGGAACCAAAGATAACTCTGTCGTGCTGAAGAATGTGTAAGAAACCAGTAATGTAATCATATAAAAGAAAAATGTAAAAAAGTGAGCTAGAAGTATAATTATAAATTTCTGCCTCGGTTTTCCTTCTACTTCTGAAAAGATTACTAATGAGACAAAAAAGCCAAAGAAGGAGAGCATCGCTTCACTTGCCCCCTCAAAGATTTTACTAATGCCTGATTCTCCAATGGGCATAAGATACATCAGATGGACTTCTTGGAAACTAAAAAGAGTGAGTATTATTAATACAGGTAATAGCCCTGAAACCATCGTGTAAAATCTGGCTAAAACAAGTAATCCCCCATTAGCTAGATACAAGCCTACGATGACCATACAGAGAGCAATGGCCCAAAATGGCGTGTTAGGCAGAACCCACAAGCTGATCATTCGACCAAACAGCAGAATGATTAAAGCAGCTACGGATGAGAAGTAAAGAATATACAAAAAGGAGAAGACTCTGCCTCCCCATTTTGAAAATAACTTTTCTGTCATCTGCTCAAACGTAGAATCTGGAAACTGTTTCCCTATAAGAAATAAACAAAAAAGAATAACAGGAAGGACAGCACCAGCAATAGCTAATGAAATCCAGCCATCCTGCTTTGCCACTTGATGCAGGTCAGAAGGTAGAGAGAGAACGCCTACCCCTATTTGGGTCTGCACCAAAAGAAAAAAATACTGACGCCTCGAAATTTTCCTCTCCTGCTTGTTAGTCGGAGGACTGGTTACTTTCTGAACTGGCTTGCTGGCTTGCTTCTTGGGACCCAGCTGGCTGCTGTTCGTTGTTTGTTCGCTCAAGTTGTTTCCACTCCCTTGAAGGTCCGATCACTTCCTTATCGACAGCTCGGGAATCTTTCGGACGATTGTTCATCCTATAAATAGGCATTCGTATAAACGTATCCTTCAAATCTTTTATTCGTAACGGAGCTATTGGAGAGGTATAAGGAACGCCAAATGATTCAAGTCTTGTCATATGGATAAGGATCATCATGAAACCAAATGTAATCCCAATGAAACCAAGCGTTCCGGCAAGTAGAATGAGCGGGAAAGTCAACAATCTCAGCGTCGTGCTCATTTCATTTGAAGGAACAACGAAAGAGGCAATGGCCGTCAAGGCTACCACAATGACCATCAAATTCGATACGAGACCTGCCCGTACGACAGCGTCTCCAATGACGAGACCTCCCACAATACCAATAGTCTGGCCAATCGGCTGCGGCAACCTGATCCCGGCTTCTCTGATGAGCTCAATGATGACAACCATAACGAGTGCTTCTATAAGAGGCGGGTAGGCTATACCATTAATCGACTGTTTGACCGGCATCACCAACTCGTTTGGAATCACTTCAAAATGGAAACTCACGACTGCAATATAAAAAGCGGGCATACAGACGGCAATAATGAAACTCGCTAATCGAATCAGGCGGACGAACGTCCCTGTAAACCAACGCATGTTGTAATCATCTGAAGATTGATAAAAGCTAAAAAAAGTGGAGGGAGCGATTAAAACTGTAGGACTCCCCTCACTCATAATCGCAACACGTCCTTCTATCAGATTCGCTGTAACACGGTCCGGACGCTCCGTATTCAACATCTGGGGAAACGGTGAAAAAGTTTGATCTTCAATGAATTCTTCAACATACCCAGGGCTATGGATCATATCCGCACTGATGTATTTCAATCGATATTCAATCTCTTGAATCAAAGAAGGGTCTGTCACACCGTCTATATAAACGAGTGCTATATTATTATTCGTCTTCTTTCCGAGTCTGTAATATTTAACTGTGAGGTTTCGATTTTCGATACGCTTTCTTAAGAGATTGATGTTGATCATTAAGTTCTCAACAAATCCATCGTGAGAGCCTCTGACTACCTTCTCATTAGCAGGTTCCTCAATACTTCTGTTAAAGGAGGAAGTGACGCGAAACTGGTAAACACCACGCAGTCCATCCTCCATGTACAGAGCATGACCTCTGAGAAGCGTTTGAATCGCTTCTTCCATATTCAACGTGACCTTAGAGTTCGGAATATCACTAATATGTTCAACATCTCCAAGTTCAAGAGGCTTGAAGATCATTTCGTGGATTTTCTCCTGGTCTACAAGAGATTCCATATATACGAGCGCTGCCTGTCCTTTTTCCAATATACGAATTCTCAAGTCACTCGTACGATGGAATTCATGCATAAGATAATCGATATTAACAGAAAGCTTCGTCGAGCTCGGATGTTCAGGCTCTTTATCTGGATCAGAAGACTCTCGGTCATGTAACCTTTTATGATCTCCAAATAACAAACGCTTAAAAAATCCCATAGTCATCACCTACTGTTAGGCTTCCACCTGACCTGGGAACTATACAGCTTTTATTGAAGATAGATGAATAAAATTAAATAGTCCTTTGCCTAAAGAAAAAACCACAGCGGATGCTGTGGTTTAGTGTCCTGGGAAAAAGATCATCTGCAGAACAAAGATGACGGCAAACAGATATAAAATCCAATGAACGTCTTTCCCTTTTCCTTTCACTAACTTCAAGACAGGGTACGTAATAAATCCAAAGGCAATGCCTGTCGCAATACTAGATGAAAGAGGCATGATGAGGATCGTAATGAACGCCGGAAACGCATCATCGAATGATTGCCAATTCACCTTCGAAAGTCCCCCCATCATAAAGCTTCCAACGATGATAAGTACCGGTGCCGTGATGGCAGGTACGCCGGAAACAGCTCCTACAACCGGTGAGAAAAACATGGAAACAATAAACAGAATGGCTACAACAAGAGTCGTAAGGCCCGTTCTTCCGCCTGCTGCTACACCTGATGAAGACTCAATATAGGCAGATGATGGGCTTGTACCGAACATCGCACCGACAGTTGTTGCAGAAGCATCCGCCATTAAAGCAGCTCTTGCTCTCGGCAGGCTTCCATCTTTCCTGATGAATCCAGCCTGTTCAGCAACCCCGACCATCGTACCTGTCGTATCAAAGATGGTGACGAGCAGGAATGCGAAAATCACCGTGTACAGACCATTCGAAATCACTCCACCGATATCCAAGTCCCAAAAGACAGGGGCAGGTGGTGCAGAAGCAACCGACTCAATTTGAAGCTGTCCTGTGAAGAGGGCAACCACTCCCGTGATCAACATTCCGACAAATAGCCCACCTGTTACATTTCTAGCAATTAATATCAAAGTGACGATCAACCCGAAGATTGTTAATGCTGTAGATGGCGTTGTCAGGTCGCCAAGTGTCACTAACGTACTTTCACTTGCGACAATGATTCCAGACATACGCAGTCCTAAGAATGCGATGAACAACCCTATTCCTGATGTAATGCCATACTTCAGCGACGAAGGAATCGCTGTAATCAGTATTTCTCGGAAAGGCGTCAGGCTTAAGATAACAAACAGCACACCAGCTAAAAAGACCGCCCCCAATATAACGGAATAGCTGACATCCTGTTGAATGACTTCTGTTACAAAGTAAGCATTCAAGCCCATCCCAGGAGCAATCGCAATCGGATAGTTCGCCCCGAATGCCATAATCAATGTACCGACTACCGCTGCGATAATCGTCGCCATGAACACTTGATCAATCGGCATCCCCGCACTCGAAAGAATCGCCGGGTTTACAATGACAATATAAACCATCGTTAAAAATGTCGTAAAACCAGCGATGACTTCTGTTCTCATATTTGTATGATTTTCTTCTAGTTTAAAAAACTTATTCATATCGGATTTCCCCTTTTCATTCCGAATCTAAAAAACACAACGAGATTCATGATATAACGAAAACGAACAAAAATCAACCTCTTTTAATTAATGTTCGTGTTTTGGGAGCGTAAAAAAAGAG
This sequence comes from Halobacillus litoralis, assembly GCF_020171725.1. GTDB lineage: Bacteria > Bacillota > Bacilli > Bacillales > Halobacillaceae > Halobacillus > Halobacillus litoralis_F. The sequence goes on from NZ_JAIVAJ010000001.1 coordinate 756,938, forward strand.
CCACGCAATGCGCAGCTCTATTCGTTTGGTTGAGTGGGAAGCGGTTCTGGTCGATACCACAGTAAGACATGATCGACGACTTCTTCCTTCAAAAAGGAGCATTCAGCGAATTGACCACCCGCTCCTGACTTCAACGCAACCCTTACACTTGATAAGTCGATTCGCTTCTGCAGAATACTCTGCTGCTTAGAAGCCGACTGAATTCTATATTTCTTCATAATAAACGTCTGCCTCAATAATGTACGGCTTCTGAGCGTCAACTGTTTCTCCCTTATGTTCCAACCTGCGTCATGATAAGCAAGCCAGCCTAATGCTGTTGCCCCAAGCGCAGCAACGATGCTGAGCAACCCAAGGGGGAAGAAGAATATACTGACAGGAATAACAGCGAGCCAGAACAACCACGATTGCCTGATGATGTATCGTAGGCGTGCACGTTTCGGAGGGGTTTCAAATTCAATATCGAAGGAATAGTCCTCTAAGATTTTTTCCATAATGATAGGAATATTCTCTTTCTTTACAAAAGGCAGCAGTCGAAGCTGGTTCTCTGCTCCTTGGGAAATACCTCCACCTGCACTAATAATTGTGACACTCGCATAACCGAATGGCTGACGAATAAGGTTCTCATCAATCCGCAAGCCCTGAATCCGCTTTAACGGAATCGTCATCTGCTTTTTCTCCAGCCACCCACGTGTGATGATTAAATCCTCATCATGAATGGATACTCTGAAATTGGCATAGCGCGTTAATGTGAGCAGTATGGAAATCACATAGGCAGTAAACAGAATCAGCAAAGCTGTGAAAGCTACGACAAGCACCCCGATTTGGATCCAATCCACCACTTCATTATAAATAGCTCCAAGAGGAAGCGCATCCATGATTTGCGAGAAAAATACGCCTACACCAGAAAGAACAACCCCAGCCCCTCCAGATGTAATCGCCATTAGAACGATTTCCTTCGTTCGCATCTCATACACCGATTCACGCGGAGACTCGATTTCTTTCTCTTCCTCTTCTTCATCAGCCGAGTAATCGGCTTGTTTATACTGATGAATAAGCTCCTCAAGCTCTTGAGCTTCCACCTTATAGATAGCCGTGAGCTCCGCTTCTGCCTTCTCCGTAGCCGACGATCCAGCCGTTTCCACCGATACTTTCACCAGTTGAAATGGTCTGTGGAAAATTCCCTCTGAAAAATCCAGGCTTTGAATTCTTTCAATGGGAATGTAACGTTTCTTTCGCACAAACAGACCGTATTCGATACGTAATTCTCCCTCTTCTATCCGATACGTAAAGCGAAGCCACTTTACAATCCCACCTACTAAGATAAATAGCAGAAGCCCTGATGAAACGAGAAGAGGAATCCAATCTATCGCATCCCCAGAAAGACCACCGTTCAACACAACAAGCGCAATCAAAGGAAAGGCAGCATCTTTCAAGCCTTTTACAAAATTAATGACAGCTGATATCGGGTGCAGTCGCTTCGGTTCAAACATCGTCTTCCGCCACCCTTGCTAAGGAGGAGATCGACTGTCTGACTTCCTCCGCCTCCACTTCATCAAGTGCCGGAATTTTATGTACCGTTGCGGCAGTCGAGATGCTTATGGTCGATAACCTGAATTTTCTGAGCAGCGGTCCTTGTTCTGTGTCGACATGCTGAACCCGAACCATCGGGACAAGTGTTTTGGTGATCCAGAAAATTCCGTGCTGTAATTCGATGTCATGCTCCGATACTTCATACCTCCAACGCTTCCACTTCAGCGAAGGCAGGAGCCAAACTGAAAAGACCAGCTCGAGCACGAGTACAGCCCCTGCAATCCATAAAAGCCAGGCCGGCCATTCCCATAGCAAAACGGCTACAAGCAGGCCAATGCTCGCAAGTAATGAAACCCCAAACTGAATCACACCGCTGATCCTCCATAACGTCAAAGCCCTTCTCGAGATTTGACGGGCAGGTTCATACCCCATCGTTATCCCCCTCTTCCTCTATCTCTTTCTACGTTTAGAAATCCGGAACGTTTCAAAAAAACCAGATATGACCTATTGTCTTATCTGGTCCTATCTATCTTTTATTTTCCACTCGATAGATCTTTCGACCGGCTCGTACACGCGTTCATCGCTTGGATGATTGAGCTTCTGAGTCCTGTCTGTTCGAGCATGTTAACGCCTTCAATCGTCACTCCACCAGGTGTACAAACCGCATCCTTCAGCGCACCTGGGTGTTGTCCGGTTTCAAGAACCATTTTCGCTGCACCTTGGACAGCCTGCGAGGCAAGCTTATAGGCTTTGTCACGGGGAAAGCCTTGCTGAACGGCTGTATCCGCCATCGCCTCTATGAACATATATACAAAAGCAGGAGAAGATCCGCTCACAGCAGGGACAGCATCCATTAAGCTCTCATCGATCACTTCAGCCTCTCCGAAGCTTTCAAAGACTTCCATCACTTCAGCCAGTTCTTCTTTCGTAACGAAGTCATTCGGACATAGTACACTCATCCCCGCTCCAACAAGAGACGGAGTATTCGGCATCGAACGAATCACTTTTACATTCTTATCGAAAGCTTCTTTCATTTGGTCTAATGTAATCCCTGCCGCAATCGTAACAACGACCGTATCCTCTTGTACTTCATCTCTTATTTCCTGGATGACGCCTTGATAGACGTAAGGTTTCACTGCTAAAAACAGCAGGTCACTCTCTCTCGCTAATGTTTTGTTGTCGTTTGTAATGTCAATTCCGATTTCTTCTGTTACAAAATCAATCGTTTCATCCGATAGGGCTGTTGCTGAAATATCCCCCGGTTGGACGATTCCTGCACCAATCATGCCTTGAATCATCGCTTGCCCCATTTGTCCACAACCAATAAATCCGATTTTTTTATTCACGTTCATCCCTCCTAGTGCTCTTATTGTATAAGAAGTACGCCCACTTCACAATCTTTCCGTCATAGTAATGTAAAAGCTGTAAAGAAGTAGTAAATATTTCGCGTTTTCAACAGGAAAGGTTTACAAATTTATTTCGATTCCCTATAATAAGTAGTGTATTCTTCATATCATAGCGATTCACCCAAAATATCATAGCTGCTACGAGAAAAGCCGAGCTGCCTAAGCTCGGCTTTTTTCGTTCCTTTATGATGGTTGTTCTGCTTGTACTTCCTCCCTTTCACCATCAAGTTCTGGATGCACCGCCTCTAATAGCTTTTTCAACTCTTTCTTATTCTTCCTTGAGACTAAGATATACAATGTATCACCTGTTTGAATCTCTGTTTGACCATAAGGTGTAATGACATCGCCATCCCGTATAATGGCATTAATCAAAGCACGATCCGGCAACTCCATCTCTTCTAACTTCTTCCCTACGATCTGGTTACGCTCCATTACTTCAAATTCCATCATTTCGACATTTGCCTTCCCAATCGAAATCAGTTCAAGGGAATGGATCGGGTTGGTCAATTTATCTGAGACGAGCTTAAATCGATCCGCTACCCAAGTAATTGATGAGCCTTGAACTAAAGCAGACATGAGAACCGTGAAGAACACCACATTAAAAATCAGTTGACTGTTCTCAATTCCAGCAAGCATCGGGAAAATAGCCAGCACGATCGGAACGGCTCCTCGAAGACCTGCCCATGATAAAAAGAATTTCTCCTTAGACGTATAGTTGAACCCTATCAGGCTGATAAAGGTCGCCAAAGGTCTCGCCACAAGTATGAGCACTCCAGCAATCATCAAGCCATCCAGCATCACAGTGACCTGGAATACTTCTGTAGGAAAAACAAACAGACCGAGGATGATAAACATGAGGATCTGCGCCATCCAGCCGAACCCCTCATGGAAACGCAGAATCGAATAGCGATAAGCCAGTTCTGCGTTCCCGACAAGGACCGCTGCCACATAGACCGCTAATAACCCACTCGCCTGAATGAGCGAACTCGCACTGTAAGCTAAAAAAGCGAAGCTCAACGCAAACAATGGGTATAAACCACTCGAATCGAGGTTAATCCGATTCAATGAGAAACTTGCTATGTATCCAATCGTCAGTCCTACAACGAGCCCCGCGCCCATCTGCCAGAAAAACGAGCCAACCATCGTCCACAAGTTGACTTCATCCAACGTCAGGAGCTGTATAAAGCTGATCGTTAAGAATACAGCCATCGGATCGTTCGTTCCAGACTCGGCTTCTAAGGTAGCTTCCAGCTTACTTCTGATATTCTTTCCCTTCAATGCCGCAAACACAGCCGCAGCATCCGTAGAACCGATAATCGAACCTACCAGGAAAGCTTCTATCCATGTGATCGGCAAAATGAACTTGGCAGCGACCGCTACGATAGAAGTCGTCAGAACGACACCAACGGTTGCCATACTGACCGATGGAGCAATGACCGGTTTGATATCACGCCACTTCGTCTGCATACCACCCTCAAACAGAATGACGATCAGAGCAAATACCCCGATAAGCTGAGCCATTTCGGCATTGTCGAAATAAATCAGCCCAAGACCGTCGCTCCCTACAACCATCCCCACTGCAATGAAGAGCACAAGGGAGGGGACACCCAGTCTTGAAGAGAATTTTGTCACGATGATGCTCGCGACCAACACTAGCGCCACCAGCATAATGAACTGGTTGGACTCTAAAATCTCCTGAATCATCTTCACGGACCCCTTTTTCTTCAATTACATTAATTATAAAAGGGTCACAACATAAAAGCCAAGCGAAGTGACCCGCTTGGCTTTCTTCCTCTATTGAAGCATTTCTTCTTTTTCGCTGAAAAATTCTTTCATGGAATGAAACACATCGGACTTTTTCCGTAGAATATAGTGTCTGAATTTAGGGTGGTCGATGGCCTTGTAAGCCTGCATCAAGCTTGAGGACCTGTTGTATTGGTTCACTTCTCCATAGCCGAACATTTGCGAAACTTCCATCAACTGATCGATCAAACCGAGACAACGTTTATTATCTGATGTGAGATTATCTCCATCCGAGAAATGAAAAGGATAAATATTATAACGATCCGGGGAATATTTCGTTTCGATCAATTCCAGTGCTTTGCGGTAAGCAGATGAACAAATGGTTCCGCCACTCTCTCCCTTAGAGAAGAAATCCTGTTCACTGACGACTTTCGCCTGTGTATGGTGGGCCACAAATTCTACATCAACGGTTTCATAGTTCCTGCGTAGGAAGCGGTTCATCCAAAAGAAGAAACTGCGGGCCATATACTTCTCCCACTGCCCCATACTACCCGAGGTATCCATCATTGCAATGACGACCGCTTTTGATTCAGGCTTCTGTTTCTCGTTCCATGTTTTGAACCGGATGTCTTCAGGATAGATCGGTGCAAAGGAAGCTTCTCCACCTAAGGCATTCCGTTTGTAAGCTTCAAGCATCGTCCGTTTCTTGTCGATATTGCCGGTTAACCCTGTCTTACGGATGTCACTGAACTCGATATCGGTTGTAATGATATTGTCTTTCTCTTTCTCATCCAAGTTCGGCAGCGTCAGCTCTTTGAAAAACGCTTCCTCTAATTCGGCGAGCGAAACTTCTGCTTCGTAGTAATCTTCCCCCGCCTGATCACCTGCTCCATCTCCTTGGCCAGGCTTTCCTTTCGCGTTCGGGTCCTGGGCCACGACATCGCCAATTTCACTATCTCCTTCACCTTGACCCGCATGTTTGTTCTTATCATGATTGTATCGGATTTTATATTCATCAAGTGAACGGATGGGTATTTTGACAACACGCTTTCCATTCGACATCACAATATTCTCTTCTGTAATCAAGTCAGGCAACTGTTTATTCATAGCTTCTTTCACTTTTTCCTGATGTCGCCTCTGATCGTCATAGCCTTTCCTGTGGAGGGACCAGTCGTCTTCGGCGATAACAAAACTCTTCTCTTCATCCATGATATTTCTCCCTCCTAATCGAGTGTTACTCTATCGTATGCAGGTCCACGTCAATGGATGAAAGATATCGTGAGAACAGGCGGTTTTATTCTTAATATTCTGACCATTAGAAAAGACCCCCAAGCAATGACGGGGGTCTGACTAACGCTTATTCCTGATACAGTTTTTTGGACAAGTAGGTTTGTAAGATCAAGAACAATCCACCTGTTGCCCAATACAAAGGGAGAGCGGACGGGGCATTCAATGAAAGAAGCCCGATCATAACAGGAGAGATCCAACTCATCATCTTGACCATCCCCTGCTGTTCCACCGGCATCTGCGTCATCGACAACCGGGACTGGATGAAGTAAACAGCAGCAGCCAGCAACGCCAAGGCGACATCCGTCTGCCCTAGGTCGAACCATAGAAAAGAGTGCGTCGCAATTTCCTCTGAACTGCGGATTGCATAATAAAGCCCGATGAATAAAGGCATTTGGATCAGCATCGGCAGACACCCCATCTGCATAGGATTGACCCCGTGCTTCTGATAGAGTGCCATCATATCAGATTGCAGCTTCACCTTTTCCTCTTTATCATCTGTATTTTTCATCCTTTGTTGAATATCAGAGAGCTCAGGCTTCAGACCTTCCATTTTCCTTCGGGTCGATTGACTGCTCTTATATGATTTCAGCATGAGCGGCATTAGCACAAGACGTACCGCAAGGGTGATGAATACGATGGCAAGACCGTAATTGTCATTGACAAGACCGGCCGTAAACTGTAAAGCGTCTATAAATGGTTGTACAAAATAGTGATGAAACACATTTTTTCCTCCTCTTTATTCGCATGTTGTCTTATGGAATAAAGAGAAAGTGGTCGTCTTCTGACCCTTCCTTCCGTCTCACTGTACGCTGCAGCCACTTTACGAGTTGATGCAGGACTTGATCGATGATGGACCGTTCATCTGATGATGAAGCTTCCATTTCGACGATCATGGTTTTCGATTTGTCCAAAGAAGTAGCAGAAGCTCTCAAGGTAAAGAAAGAAAGCGTACCGAGAGCAATCGTAAAGAGCATAGGCACAACAAGCGACAAGAAGAAGACTTCAAACGAACCATTCAGCAGTTCAAATAATAATAGCATGAATATCTCATTCTTTCGTAATTGGCGTAATCCTATTTACGTTATGGAATTAGATTTCGTTTCATTTTTTTATCGAAAGTATTTAAATCCTGAGATTTTTTCTATAGAAAAACCCGCCGGCGCAGGAGCCGGCGGGTGGATAGATTATCCCTCTAGTAGTAGATCATATGGATCTTCAATCATTTGTTTAATTCGACGAAGGAACTGAACCGCTTCTTTACCATCGACGATTCGGTGGTCGTAGGAAAGGGCGATGTACATCATAGGACGAGCTTGGATCGTATCGTCCGGCATAACCTTCGCACGCTTTTCAATGTTGTGCAGACCTAGAATTCCGACTTGCGGGGAATTCAGGATCGGTGTGGAAAGCATAGAGCCGAAGATTCCTCCGTTTGTGATGGTGAAGGATCCACCTTGAAGGTCTTCCAGCTGAAGCTCTTTGTTTCGTGCTTTCACCGCAACATCCATGATTCCTTTTTCAATGCCGGCAAAGCTTAATCGATCAGCGTCGCGTACGACTGGAACGACCAGTCCTTCATCTGTCGATACAGCCATACCGATATCATAGAATTTCTTTTGAACGATTTCGTTGCCTTGAATTTCCGCGTTCAGCAATGGAAATTCTTTCAATGCGCCAACGACCGCTTTTGTGAAGAAGGACATGAACCCAAGCTTCACGTCATGCTTGTCCTGGAACGATTCTTTACGTTCTTTACGAAGGTTCATGACATTGGTCATATCAACTTCGTTGAAAGTTGTCAGCATAGCAGATTCCTGCTGAGCCTCTACGAGACGTTTGGCAATCGTCTGGCGGCGTCTCGACATCTTGATCCGCTCAACAGGCTTCTCAAATTCAGTCTTTTCGTTCGACTTCTCTTGTTTCTTTTCTTTCTTCGGCTGTTCTTTCTTCTCTTCTTTTTGACCGCCGCTTGCTGCTGCATCCACATCTTCAGGGCGGATTCTGCCAAGCGGATCACGAGCAGAAATCTCACTTAGATCAATACCAAGCTCACGGGCACGCTTACGTGCAGCCGGTGTTGCGATGATATCTTTCTGTTTTTGATCAGAAGAGCTCTTCTCAGAGGCCTTATCATCAGATTCTTTCTTGTCGTCAGACTTGGATTCCTGCTTCTCTTCCTGCTTCGGCTCTTCTTTCTTCTCTTCTTGAGAACCTTCATCTTCTGAAGTGTCCTCATCTGAACCGCCCGCTTCACCGTTTTCGTCTACTTTAGCAATCACGTCTCCTACTTCTACGTCATCGCCTTCTTCTTTAAGAAGCTCCGTAATCACACCGCCGGCATCAGCGTTGACCTCTACGTTGACTTTATCTGTTTCAAGTTCAAGGATCGGGTCTCCTTTTTCAACTTGATCGCCTTTTTTCACGAGCCACTCCGCGATTGTACCTTCTGTTATGGATTCAGCTAATTCAGGAACTTTGATTTCCTTCATTTTGAATTTCCTCCTTTGGACATCTGTAGCGCTTCTCGAATGATACGGTTTTGTTCGGTTTTATGAATGTTTGGTTCTCCTACAGAAGGGGAGGCACGATGCGGCCGTCCTACATATCTGTGAATTTGGTTTTCACTGAGCAGCTTGTGCAGAATGCCTTCTACATAGTACCAGCTTCCCATGTTTTGCGGTTCTTCCTGTACCCATACAAGTTCCTCGACATTCGGATACATCTGTAAGATATCCTCGAGATGCTTCTCTGGGAATGGATAGATCTGTTCAATTCGAAGAGCATCGATGGTTTCGAAGGTGTCGTCTGCTTTCTCGACTGTGTCTTCGATTTCCACCATGATTTTACCGCTTCCGAGAAGCAGTGTTTTCACTTTCTCTCTTTCTTTGTCAGTTTCAGACGTCAGTCCAGGCTGTCTCATAATGGGATTGAATTTCCCTTGAGTAAAGGCTTCTCCTTCAACTGCTACACGTTGATTACGGAGCAGGCTCTTAGGCGTCATCAACACAAGAGGGCGTGCCTCTTCTTTGTTACTGATGGCTGCCTGACGACGTAGCAAGTGGAAGTATTGAGCAGAAGACGTCACATTGGCGACGGTCCAGTTATGCTCGGCCCCCATCTGCAGGAAGCGTTCCAATCTCGCGCTGGAGTGCTCAGGCCCCTGCCCTTCATAGCCGTGTGGAAGAAGGAAGACCATGTTGGATTTCTCACCCCATTTGGCACGTCCTGCCGAAACGAACTGGTCAAAGATGACCTGCCCTGCATTGGCGAAGTCTCCGAACTGTGCCTCCCATAATACAAGGGCTTCCGGCGCTTGAACACTGTACCCATATTCAAATCCGATGACACCAGCTTCTGAAAGCGGACTGTTATGGATATCAAAGGAAGCATCTGCTTGCTCAAATCCGTGAAGTGGGCAATAGGTTTCACCCGTGTCCACATCATGCAGAACCATATGACGGTGCGCGAACGTTCCCCGCTCCGTGTCCTGCCCTGTAATGCGGATTGGCTGTCCCTCTTCAAGAATGGTAGCGAAAGCCAAAGCTTCAGCTGTCGCCCAGTCGACTTGACCGCCGTCCTCCAGCATTTTACTTCGACGCTGTAGAATTTTCTCAAGCTTCTTGAATCCATTGAACCCTTCAGGGCGCTTAAGCATCCCTTCATTTAAATTCTTCAAACGATCGATGTCGACCGCTGTTTCAATTTCATCCAACGTACTTTCTACACCACTCGGACGTTCTTTCACATCCGGTGCTTGCGTTTCATGTTCATTCATATTGTTATAGATGTCTCGTAGTTCACTTTCTATGTCCTCTTTTATTCCATCGAAAGCATCTTCGCCTACTACAGATTCTTTGGCCAAACGATCAGCGAATAAGGCTGCTACTGTCGGATGATTGTCAATCTCATTATAAAGCCTCGGCTGAGTCGCTCGAGGTTCATCCATTTCGTTATGTCCGAATCTACGGTAACCGACTAGATCTATGACTACATCTTTATGAAATTTCTTACGATACTCATAAGCAAGGGAAATGGCAGATAAGCAAGCAATGGGATCATCAGCATTCACGTGCAGTATCGGAATCTCAAACCCTTTCGCTAAATCACTTGCATACCTTGTAGAACGACCTTTCTCCCGGTTTGTCGTGAAGCCGACAAGGTTGTTGGCTATAATATGAAGCGTTCCACCTATGCGATATCCTGGAAGATCGCTCATGTTCAGGGTCTCAGCAACGACACCCTCTCCAATAAAGGCTGCATCACCGTGGATGATTACTCCGAAAGCTTCGTCACGATTCATTTCAGCGTAGCCTGCTTTTGTGCGGTCATCCTGAGCAGCACGTGTGAACCCTTGTACCACTGGGTTGACGTATTCAAGGTGAGAAGGGTTGTGGCTGAGTGTCACTCTTGTTGCCGCCTGCTCTCCATTGTCGATATCCCGTCTTGCACCAAAGTGGTATTTCACATCACCCGTCCAGCCGTAGTTAATGCCTGTTGAACCTTCTGATGGAATCAACTCTTTGTCCGGAGAGTGGTGGAACTCAGAGAATATGCGGTCGTAAGGCTTGCCAAGGACGTGAGCCAATACGTTCAAACGACCACGGTGAGCCATGCCCATCATGATATGTTTGATGGAATCGCTCGATGCGGATTGCACGATGTGATCGAGCATCGGAACCATGACATCAAGACCTTCAATAGAGAACCGCTTCTGCGCAACGAATGTCTTGGCAAGGAAATTCTCAAATCCTTCGACCTGTGCAAGTCTGCGGAGAAGCTGCTTTTTCTCTTCATCGGTCAGTGATACTTGGAAAGATCCACTGTCGACTCGGTCCTGCAACCATTTTCTTTCTTCTTCATTATTGACGTGACCATACTCAAATGAGATGGTTCCAGCATATTTTTCTTTTAATGTACGGACCACCTGCAGTGCGTTATCCAATTTGACCGGTGCGTTCGGCCAAACCCAGTCTGCCGGCATGTTTTCGAGGTCCTTTTCGGTTAAACCGTATGTTTCAAATTCTAATAAGTTTGTTTGTTCACGGTCGAAGCTTCCAACGGCGTAAATATCCGCTTCCAAGTGACCATGACGTCGAATAGCCTCAACAAGTTTGTATGCTGAGGTAACTTTGGCTATATCCCTTTGTGACGGTGCAGCGGATCCATTCTCTTGCGTTGTTGAACCTGCTCCCAACCAGTCGGGCGCCCCATGCTCGTCGAATAAATCTTTTAAAGACGCATCAACGGCACTAGGATCGTTTTCATACTGTTCGTATTGTTCTTCGATATACCCCATGTTGGGGCCGTGGAATTTTTCCCAGAATCTTTCGTTGGAGCCTTGATTAGACACGTGTAATACCCCCAAGTAGTTGTTGGCTAATGTTTCCTCGAAAACGTTTCCAAGTCCAAGTACTATTATAGAATTGAAACGCTTACGTGTTCAACATATTTCGCAATTTTTTTTCGTTTAACAACAAGTTCATTATAACAAGAAAGACGCACCAATGGGTACGCCTTTTATTACTTTTTTCAGTCAATTTATACAATTGTTACTCTTCGTCCTCCAGAACTCTGTAGGCCATTTCGAATAATTTCATCTGGCTGTTCAGTTTCGGAGCGTTCGGAGAGGCTTCAACATAACGATAGTTTCCATCATTCTGCTGCTCTCGTGCCTTCACATTATCGTTAAGAGTGACTGATAAAATCTTTTCAAGGCGGCTCTTGATCGCCGGTTCATGAATCGGAAATAGCAGTTCCACTCGCTTAACCATATTTCGCGTCATCATATCGGCAGAAGATAAGAACACACGATCATCCCCATTGTGATGGAAATAATAAATCCGACTGTGTTCTAAGAACCGTCCGACAATACTTCTGACCCGAATATTCTCACTAACCCCTTTAATTCCTGGTCGCAGGCAGCAAATACCGCGTACAATCAAATCGATTTGCACGCCGGCCTGTGATGCTTCGTAAAGTTTCATAATGAGGTTCTTATCTGTCAGCGAGTTCATCTTAGCGATGATTCGACCATTACCGTGTTGTTTATGAAAACGAATTTCGTTGTTCATATACCGTATGAAATCGTTTCGAATGTCAAAGGGCGCCATGGATAAGTGGTGATACTTCGGCTTCTCAGTGAATCCGCTCAGGTAGTTGAAGAAGTCCGTCGCGTCGATTCCGAATTTTCTGCGCGAAGTAATAATTCCCATATCTGTATAAAGCGATGCTGTCTGGTCATTATAATTCCCTGTTCCCAAGTGAACGAAACGTTCGATTTTCTCATTCTTCTTTCGAACAACAAGCGTGATTTTACTGTGGGTTTTCAAATAAGTCATACCATAAATGACATGACAACCAGCTTTCTCAAGCTCTTTCGCCCATTGAACGTTATTCTCTTCGTCAAAACGGGCCTTCAGTTCCACTAGAACCGTCACTTGCTTTCCGTTCTCTGCCGCTCTTTTCAATGACTCAATGATTGGAGAATCTCCACTCACACGGTAGAGCGTCTGTTTGATAGCTAAAACGTGAGGGTCATCCGCTGCATCCGACACAAAGTCAACGACAGGCTCGAAGGATTCATAAGGATGGTGGAAAAAGAGATCCCGCTCAGACGCTGCTTCAAATATGTCTTCTTTTCCTTCCAAGTCCCTTGGAGGCTGAGGCATAAGGGTTTCATACGTAAGATGGTCTTTTACGCTGCCAAGAGTCTTCTGGAACTTGAAGAGAAAGGTTAGGTCGAGCGGACCATTTGTGACGTACAAATCACCTTTATGAATTTCCAATACCTTAAGAAGGAAATCCACGACTTTCTCATCATATTTACCGTTCCGGACTTCAAGACGAACCGCTGCTCCCCACTTCCGTTTCTTAAGCTCTTTTTCGATTTCCTTCAGTAAGTCGCGTGCGCCTTCTTCATGGATCGTCATATCGGCATTTCGAGTGATCCGAAACTCGGTAATCGACTTCACCTGATAGCCCTTAAACAATTTATGAATGAAGTAACTGATGATTTCTTCTAACAATACATACTGAAACTTCGTCTCGTGCTCAATTTGGACAAAACGATCGAGAACCGCCGGAACTTGAACGATCGCCGTTTTGGTTTCCCTGTCTGTCGGATCCAAAGCATCTTGAATGACGATAGCCAGGTTGATGGACTTATTTAAAAGCATCGGGAATGGACGGTACGCATCCACAGCCATTGGAGTAAGCACAGGGAAAATCTCTTCGTTGAAGTACGATTCCAGACGGGAAATCTCGTCCTTAGTCAGCTCTTCCATCGACAGGATGGAGATACCTTCCTTCTCAAGCTCAGGCTTCATTCCCTGATACGCATCATACTGTTTACGGACATTTTCATGGTTAATCTCTGCAATCTTTGAAAGCTGCTGCTTGGGAGTAAGACCCGCTTTATTCTCAGGCTTATTGAATCCTGCCTTTACCTGATCCTTTAAGCCGGCAACACGTACCATGAAAAATTCATCTAAGTTCGACGAACAGATCGCAAGAAATTTCAAACGTTCCAGTAAAGGGTTGTCCATATCGAGAGCTTCCTGCATCACACGCTCGTTGAAAGCGAGCCAGCTCAATTCACGGTTATTGTAAAATAGTGGATTGGATAGTTCTTCTGTTTTCTTTTGTGTAGACATTGTACAACACCCTTCACAAAGTAATCTTTCCTCTTTTCCTCCACCATAGTATGGGAATATGTTCTTATTATTACTGTGACATTAAGAGTTTGTAAAAATATGATGAAAGCTGTAGAAAACTTGTCTATCCTTTCGATTCCACAAATGACAGCTCAATATTCCTTTTCAGTGATTTTTCAAGATGTTTTTTCTGCTTTTCTGCCTGGTATTCCTCAGGCATCCATTCTCCAGTACAGTAGAGTGTAATGTGCAGGTCTCCATCATGCGTCGCCACTTGAAGGTCACGGACCGTCTTCCTTCTCGTACTATCCAGGCTGTAACAGAACTTCAACAACGCGCCCATCAGCCTCAGTTTTTTCCGTTCGTCTTTCAGGAACCATTTCTTGTAAGGTTGAAGAAACTGCTTGAATACTGTCTTGTTCTTGAACGAAGCAAGCAATGCGAGCCTCAGCCGTTCTACGTGCATCAAACCGTCAATCGTCCGGTTGGCAAGCAGGTAGAATGTGTGTTGGTAACTCGCTTCACTATCAATATAATCTCCAAGGTTGAACACGTAACTCGCACGCTTCAATTCCAACCAGTCCTCTTTCTTCAGTGAGCCGAGCCCTTTTTCATGAAGCTTGATGAAAAGCTGGTGGGACAAGTGCTGGACGTGGTGAATCTGCTGGATGTTCAAATCGTAATCACTGATCAGCTCTTGAATGCTTTCTTCCAATACGTTCGGGAAAAGAGAAGTTCCCATATCTTTGGTGAGCTGCTCGTAGAAAACACCATCCCTCAGTCCTTTTCTACTTAAAATGAAGCCACTCGCTTGAATCGTGTCGTACAAGGAATGAAACACTTCCGTTGCAGGCAGAATGATGTCTGCCCGATCTTTGGACAGTCCCTCTACTTTTTGAAGTTTCTTCATAGAAAGTGTAAACAGATAATTCTTCACAAAAGATAAATCACTGTCTTTCATTTTATACTGATGGAGCCCGGCGAGCGGGTACTCTTTCAAGTTCTGGTCTACCTGGACCAAGTTCCTCGCGCCGCCTCCGATTCCAATAAGCGGTACATTCTTTTTCTTAAGCCATGGGAGAGATTTGAATTCATCCAACAAGAATTGTCTCAGCTTATAGAACTCTTCTTCAGTCGGCAAGTCTTTCTTGAAGAAATCCTGTTTCAATGTGAGAGCGCCGAATGGGAAACTGTGCGATTTGATCAGTTTGCGGTCTTTGAAATATGTAACTTCTGTGCTGCCGCCTCCAATGTCGACGGTTACCCCTTCCTGGACCTGAGTCGAATTGGCAACTGCCAAATAGCCATAATACGCCTCCTCATGCTCAGACAAGATTCGCATATCGAATCCTGTACGATCGGAAACCAGCTTGATGATTTCTTCCTGGTTCTCTGCCTGACGGATGGTAGCCGTCGCGACACAGACCATTTCTTCTAAGTCATAAGAATGAGCCACTTGTTTAAAGCTCTTCAACGTCGTAATAAGGACACGCTGCCCCTCTTCTGAGAGCGTTCCATCATCCAACAAATGATTCCTCAGTCTAGCTACAGCTTTCACGTTCTCAATCTCGCGTAACCGTCCACTCTTGTCTTTCAAATAAATGACGAGCCTCATGGTGTTCGATCCGACATCAATTATGGCATAATAACTTTTCGACAATTCTCTCACCTGCATTTCATTTTTTTTGCTATTATAACACAAACACCCTGCTTTCCTCGTAAGGGTAAGCAGGGTGTTTCCTTTTTTATTAACGATTTAATAGACTTCCTACATACTTGAGTAGTTCATTAGCGGAGCTTGAATTGTACCCATGCTCATCCACCAGTGTAGCCACCACTTCGTTAATTTTCTTAAGCTGCTGTTCGTCAGGCGTTTTCGTGGACGTTGTAATCTTCACGACATCTTTCAAATCGGCAAATAGTTTCTTCTGAATCGCTTCACGCAGGCGCTCATGCGATTGGTAATCAAACTTCTTGCCCTTACGCGCATATGCAGAGATGCGAATGAGAATTTCTTCACGGAATGCTTTTTTAGCATTTTCGGATACACCGATCTGCTCCTCAATCGAACGCATCAGGCGCTCATCCGGGTTCAACTCCTCACCCGTCAGTGGGTCGCGCAGCTTCGCCTTATTACAGTAAGCTTCCACGTTATCGAGGTAATTGTCCATAAGTGTAACGGCAGATTCTTCATAGGAATACACAAACGCTTTCTGAACTTCCTTCTTCGCAATCTCATCATACTCTTTTCTTGCAAGCGAGATGAAGTCCAGATACCGTTCCTGGTCTTCTTTTGATATCGAGGCATGACTGCTCAAACCGTCTTTGAGGGATCGCAGCACATCCAGCGCATTAATGGAGGTAAGTTCTTTCTTAATGATCGTAGAAGAGATCCTGTTGATTACGTAACGAGGGTCGATGCCACTCATTCCCTCGTCAGAATGCTCCTTCTTCAATTCTTCTACATCCACATCACTGAAGCCTTCGAGAATCTCACCATCGTACAGACGCATTTTCTTCAGAATATCAATAGAAGCTTTTTTCGACTCTTTCAGGCGGGTTAGGATGGTAAACATGGCAGCTACACGTAACGTATGAGGCGCAATATGCACGTCACGGATATCGCTCTCCCGAATCATCTTCTCGTAAATTCGTTCTTCCTGGCTCACTTTCAGGTTATAAGGAACCGGCATAACAATCATACGTGAGTGAAGGGCTTCATTCTTTTTGTTGGCGATAAACGATTTGTACTCCGCTTCGTTCGTATGGGCGATGATCATTTCATCTGCACTGATCAGGGCGAATCTACCTGCTTTAAAGTTTCCTTCCTGGGTCAGTGAGAGCAAATGCCAGAGGAATTTCTCATCACATTTCAGCATTTCCTGGAACTCCATTACGCCGCGGTTCGCCTTGTTCAGCTCCCCGTCAAACCGGTATGCTCTTGGGTCTGATTCTGACCCATACTGAGCAATCGTCGAGAAGTCTATGGACCCTGTCAAATCAGCAATATCCTGTGACTTCGGATCAGAAGGGCTGAACGTACCAATTCCCGTACGTTTATCCTCTGAGAAAAAGATTCGTTCGACGAGGACGTCCTCAAGTCTTCCGCCGTACTCCTTCTCCACTCGCATTGTGTTTAATGGAGAAAGGCTGCCCTCAATCCGAATGCCATAATCCTTCAGGAACTCTTCTCTTAAATGCTGTGGAATAAGGTGCAGCGGATCCTCGTGCATCGGGCATCCTTTAATTGCGAAGACTGCCCCTTCATCTGTGTGAGAGTATCGCTCAAGGCCGCGCTTCATCAAGTTGACAAGCGTCGATTTACCACCACTGACCGGTCCCATCAATAGTAAAATTCGTTTACGGACATCCAGTCTTCTAGCTGCCGGGTGGAAGTATTCCTCCACTAAGCGTTCCATCGCCTCATCCAAGCCATAAATATCATCATCAAAGAACTTATACTTCTTATGATCGTGATCTTCCTCCACTCCCGCACTCTTGATCATATTATATACACGGGAATGTGCCGATTGTGCTAAATAAGGACGTTCTTTCAAAAGCTCTAAGTACTCAGAGAATGTACCTTCCCACTTCAGTTCTTCTTCTTTTTCACGGTGGTCTTGTATTTTACGTAAAATGTCCACTTCGCGAGACCTCCCCCGTCCTAATAGACGAAATTTAATATATCTTATGCCCTCTCGCGATAAAACATGTCTACTTTACGACACTCCACTCTTCTGAGCTTAGAAGAAACTGAGTTACGGCTCGTCTCTCCCCTGCAGATACTTTTTCCTTTTAACTATTCCCATCACTAGAAAAAGGATGAAAAGCCCGATGTTCAACCACCTGTAATCTTCGTAGAGGTATGCTAGAACGGCCCATATGACGGAGCTGGTAAAAAAGAGCAGACTGGACAACAACTGCTGATTCATCGTTTCTCCCCTCCTATATTCTTTGAACTCATTATATATGTTATTGGCTGTTTACACCAAAGCACGTACGACACAGAGCTTCTACTGGAATGAAAAAGGATAACATTAGCATTTTTTGACACGTATCTTTAGGCTTGTTAGAATTGTCTAGAACATTTTAACTCAATAAAGGACAAAATAGAGAAAGAAGG
This sequence comes from Halobacillus litoralis, assembly GCF_020171725.1. GTDB lineage: Bacteria > Bacillota > Bacilli > Bacillales > Halobacillaceae > Halobacillus > Halobacillus litoralis_F. The sequence continues at coordinate 774,682 of NZ_JAIVAJ010000001.1, forward strand.
ACTGCAAATGGAAACATGGTACTATGTTGATTCCGGTCACTGTACACCTGCCATGAATATGGCATTGGATGAGGCACTGATGAATTGGCATCGCCAAGGAAGCATTCCACCCGTCCTGCGCTTCTACGGATGGGAACCGGCTGGACTTTCTGTCGGTTATTTTCAGAAGGTGAAAGGGAAAATAGATCTTGAAGGTGTGAAAGAACATGGCTATCAATTAGTCCGCCGTCAAACAGGTGGACGTGCTGTTCTACACGACAAGGAACTGACATATAGTGTCATTGTCTCAGAAGAACATGAAGCCATGCCGCCCTCCGTTAAGGAAGCCTATCTCGTCATTTCAAGAGGTCTTCTCGAAGGGTTTCGTGAATTAGACATTGCAGCAGATTTCGCTGTCCCTGAAGGGAAATTGGATACGACCGATTCAGCGGTCTGCTTCGAAGAACCCTCCTGGTACGAACTGATTGTAGATGGAAAGAAAGCAGCAGGAAGTGCCCAGACGAGAAAAAAAGGCATCATCCTCCAGCACGGATCCATTCCAATCGATGTCGATGACGTTAAATTGTTCGATATGTTCCTATATAAAAATGAACGCATCAAAGAACGAGCAAGAAAAGCATTCGGTGACAAAGCCGTCGCCATCAATCAAATTCTGGATACTCCAGTGGATTATGAACAGACAAAGAACGCCTTTAAAAGAGGGTTCGAAAAGGGTCTTGAAATCAACCTTGAGCCATTTGAATTAAGTCAGGCTCAATGGGATGAAGTCGAGAAAATCGCTGATACCCGCTATCGTTCTGATGATTGGAATTACTCAAGATAATAAGGGAGTGGAATTGAAATGGCTAAAAACGAAGAATACATAAGAAAACCGGATTGGTTGAAAATCAAAATCAATACGAACAAATCCTATACAGGATTGAAGAAACTGATGCGCGAGAAAAAACTCAACACAGTATGTGAAGAAGCGCGCTGTCCTAATATTCACGAATGCTGGAGTGAGCGTAAAACCGCTACGTTCATGATTTTAGGCGATACGTGTACACGTGGATGCCGCTTCTGCGCTGTTAAGACTGGACTTCCGAATGAACTGGACTGGGGAGAGCCTGAACGTGTAGCGGACTCCGTCGAAATCATGGGGCTCAAACACGTAGTCGTGACCGCTGTCGCCCGTGATGACTTAAACGACGGAGGCGCCGCCGTATTCGGCGAAACCGTAAAGGCCATCCGTCGCCGTGTACCGGGATGTACCGTGGAAATCCTTCCTTCTGATATGAAGGGCGATTATGACAGCCTTCATACCCTAATGGGTGGAGAACCAGATATCTTCAACCACAACATCGAGACCGTGAGAAGATTAACGAAAAAGGTGAGAGCGCGCGCCATGTACGATCGTTCACTCGAACTTCTACGCCGCGTTAAGGAAATCCGTCCGAACACACCAACGAAGTCAAGCATCATGGTCGGTCTTGGAGAAACTAAAGAAGAGATCATCGAAGCGATGGACGATTTACTAGCTCATAATGTCGATATCATGACAATTGGTCAATACCTTCAGCCGACGAAGAAACACTTGAATGTCGAGCGCTACTACCATCCGGATGAGTTCGAAGAGCTGAAACAGATTGCCCTTGAGAAAGGCTTCAAGCATTGCGAAGCCGGTCCAATGGTCCGTTCTTCCTACCACGCCGATGAGCAAGTCAATGCAACATCTGCTCAGCGCCGTATTAAGTATATGAAGGGCTACGAAGAACAAGGCGAAACACTCGACAACACGAATTTCTAAACGTATGTAAAGAAGGAACTCCCTCTCGATTGAGGAAGTTCCTTTTCTTATATAGGAATCTTACCAGAACCCGCCGTATGGAGGACGTCCGTAGAAGCCCCCACCGCCACCACCGGGATAACCTCCGTAGTAAGGTGGGCGCGGTCCATAAAAAGGAGGACGAGGACCGTAAAACCCTCCACCATATAGACCCGGAGCAATTGCTCCACCTAGAAACCCACCCAACAGACCTCCGGCGAAAGGACCAAAAAAGAAACGTTCGTCTTCATTCCTAAAGCCATTCTGGATCGGATACGGCTGTTGATAAGGAAAATGATTCATGCTTTCTCCTCCACTTCTCTGCTTAGTTATTCACCTACTCTTCAACCTATGTATCCGCCCGCCCTCATGTATGGGCTGGTGCCTTCAGGCAAAGGATAAATTTAGTTGGACATTTGATTCACATTGTTTCCGGATTAAGGTATAATGAGGTCAGTTACGCTTGTCTGGTGGAAAAGGAGGATACACTTACATGAATTTAACGTTAATCATTCTAGTCTGTCTTTCATTCTTATCTGCTATTTTCTCTGCAGGGTACGACGTGAAAGGCGGAACACCGAAAAAGAATTCACGCATCTAAAGAAAACGCATCCATAACGGATGCGTTTTTTTCTGGTTGTTGGAAAGGGTCTGGATGGAATAGAGTGGGTCGTGGGGTGGAAAATAGCTCGCTTTCCGGTGGCGGACGCCCATGGAAAGCGAGTTGTTTCGTCAACACCGCTTCTCTAGCTTTATAAGAACCAATCGATCTTTCTCTATACCATGAAAAAGTTCTGGATGCTTTTGGGTGCTGATGGGGATGTTACCGCCCAATGACAGAGCGTCTTATTATTTAATGAGTCCTTTGAACCCTTGCTGCCTTAAGGTTTCGAATAGGATAATCGACACTGTATTGGATAAGTTCAACGAGCGGACTTGGCCCGTCATCGGAATACGAAGACATTTGTCCTCAAGCCCCTCGAGCAAGCTCTTCGGAATTCCATCACTTTCCCTACCAAAGACGAAAAGCAAATCATCTTCTGTAGATTGAAAGTCGAAATCTGCATAAGACTTCGTACCGAAATTCTCGATATAGTAATAATCTCCTTTTGGATACTTCTCATACAACTCCTCAATGGAATCATAATAATGGATTTTTACATCGTGCCAATAGTCAAGACCGGCACGGCGTAGCATCTTGTCATCCGTGGAAAAACCAAGTGGTCGAATTAAATGAAGCTCTGAATCCGTCGCTAAACACGTCCGAGCGATATTCCCTGTGTTCGCTGGAATTTCCGGTTGGAATAATACGATATGATTTGGCATAATTGTCACCTCAGTCTAGTCTTTTCAACTAGGCTATTATATCATACCCTTCAACCGTCTATATGAAAGAACTTATACTGTATGCTCGGGGTGTAAGCAGTCGAGTCCTCATAAGCCCAATACCGATGTCGGCTGTTTGATGTATGTGCATTCACAAGGGGCATACCGTTCGCATCTTTTTTTACTACAATCGTATTATGATTGAAACGACCATCCCCCTCGAAGTCATAGCAGATCACATCTCCAAGTGAAAGTTGATCTGCAGAGGATACTTCAGTCGCCGTCAGGCCTTTTCTGGAACCACTCAAATACCAACGTAGCGCATGCGCAACGGCCCAGCTGTAGCTCCAGTTCCCGCTTCCATACCACCAGCCTTTAGAACGATTCGGCTGTCCCCACATTGGTGCGCCACCAGCCCGAAGACACTGTGAAATATAATTCGTGCAATCGACTTCGAAGTGGCGGTATGCAGGATTGTAACTGTCCCACCATCGGTCGGCATAACGAACCGCTTCACGACGATTGTAAGAGAATTCCCGCTGCCGGTCATCTTTCTCAATGAAGGCGGAGGTGATTCTCTCTGCTTCTTTAAGAGGAGATTCCGTTTCCACACTGTGGTGCACCCACTTATCTCCTTGAAAATGAACCGTTCCTCTAAAAATTCCCTCTTCCAAATAAAAATGACGTCCTTCTTTAAGTAAAAGGCTTAGGTTCAGCACATAATGCAACGTGACATTCTCGTCATAAGCATGCCTCTGAAAAGGATGGATCTCAAATGTTACCCGCTGGATGTGCTTCCCGTGTTCAACTAGCCTTTGTATTTTGCGATGCAGCCAGGTTTCTTCCTGTTGATCCGGCAGTCGATCTATGATTTTCTCCCAGTATCGTTGCAGTTCATCTATATAATTCACAGCTCATCCTCCTTCGTATCATCTTATGAAGGATAAAGACAAACCATGAAGAATACCTCCTTCTAGTTCGAGATAAAAAAACCACACCTGGAGAAGGTGTGGTTAAGAACGATGGGAGACAGCAGGGGATTTACTTTCAAAATCCAAGAGCTGCTGTTTCTTATCTAAACCGCCAGCATATCCTACTAGCTTTCCGTTGCTTCCGATAACACGGTGGCAAGGAACGACGACAGAGAACGGATTCTTATTAATCGCTCCACCTACCGCACGAATCGCTTTCGGGCTGTGCATGGCCCTTGCGATATCTTTATACGAACGAGTCTCACCAAACGGGATATCGTGAAGCAGCGTTCTCCATGTTTTTCTTTGAAAATCTGTTCCATAACAATTCAAGGGGATGTCAAACTCTCTACGTTTTCCTTCGAAGTATTCATAAAGTTCATTTCTCGCTTGGCTTACGTAGGTATGTTCCGGATCGTAAACCAGCTCCCCTTTTAATAAATGCTTCCTCATCCATGACTGGAAGGTAGAAAGGCGGTCTTCATACGTGCCAAAATCAATGCGACAAACTCCTGTATCGTTAGCTAGTACCGTTATAGCTCCTAAAGGAGTATCAAACGTTCCATAATACATGAAGGACCGGTGATTCATAAACAACCCCTTCTCTAAACATTCTTAGATTCTATTAGTAGATGCCGAAATCAGCTTTGTTGCAACTGAAAATCGAGCCCTTTTTCCATTTCTGATCGTACCTCAGAATCTTCTTCTTTGATGATAGCATCTTTAATCGCTTTATAACAGTCCTCTCTGCCGATTTTTCCCAGAGACCAGGCAGCAGTTCCTCGAATGACGGGACGAGGGTCCTCCTTCATCAAGCGAATCAATTCATCTATCGCTGTTTCATCTTTATAGTGACCGAGTGCTAGAATCGCATTTCGTTGAATCGGCTTCTTCCCCCGCCACGAACCAGAGATTGGTCCGAATGTTTCTTTAAATTGACGGTTTGAAATGGAGAGAAGAGGAACGAGCTTCGGCTTGACCACTTCAGGATCCGGTTCGAATTCATCATGGATGTGGAAATCTTTCTTTCGGTTCTTCGGGCATACGGTCTGACAGGTGTCGCAGCCATACAGCCGGTTCCCGATTTTCGTTCTGAACTCATCCGGTAGAAAGTCTTTGGTCTGTGTAAGAAAAGCAATGCAGCGCTGTGCGTTCAATTGCCCTCCTTGTACGAGTGCATCTGTCGGACAAGCATCTACACAGATGTTGCAGTCGCCGCAGCTATCGTCGACAGGATCATCAGGAACAAAAGGAATATTCGTCACCATTTCCCCCAAGTACACATACGAACCAAACTCTGGAGTAATGATCGAACAGTTTTTAGCACTGAACCCGATGCCGGCACGTTCGGCTACAGCCCGGTCGGACAATTCACCTGTATCGACCATCGATGTCAGTTCAGCTTCAGGGAATCGTTCCTTAATAAAAGCCCCGAGTTTATTTAACCTGTCCCGAAGTACATCGTGATAATCCATGCCCCATGAGGCACGGGCAAAGATCCCTCTTCGTTCCCCTTTCCTGCTTTTAGGAGCATCTTTCATTTTAGAAGGATACGCCAGGGCGATCGATATGATGGACTGAGCTCCGGGCATCAGCCGGCTGGGTTCCGTTCGTTCTTCAACGCTTCCCTTTTCAAAACCGGACTGATAGCCATTTTCCTGCTGTCTCACCAAACGCCCTTTCAGTTCACTGAACACATCAGCAGACGCAAAGCCTATTTTATCAATACCGATTTCTTTGCTGTAGGCGATGACTTCTTCTTGGAATGTATGAAAATCCACCCTGACAACCTCCTTTCTATCGTAAGTCTCTTACTCTAGCTGTACGAATTCGATTTAACGTAGAAGCAATTTCAAAACGTCTTGGTCGTGCCAGCTCACCAGGATGCTGATCCTTAAATGGCGCAAACGACTCCAGCCCTCGTCTGTCCAGCTGCTCTTCTATATCATCAAGCAGCGCTTTAAAGGGTTGCTCCTGTTTAAGTGTTCCTTTTTTATCTAAATGCGTAATTAAATCAGCGATGAACCGCGTTTGAGATGCGTCTACAAGCTGTTCCACATTGGCAAGGTCAATATCTGTACGTCCCATGATGATCAAGTTTTTCCCCTTCGCCTGAACTTTTTCCTTCTTACCTCTTCGTGTTTGGAGGCTTTGTGGAGAAAAGGAGCGTTTAGGTAACGTACCGAACGAATCCTCCCCCACCTCGCTGCGGTAACTCGGATAACGGCTGGCAATCTCTTTTGCACGCTCTGTCACATTGTGAGGCAGGTATTGATCCATCATAATAATATCATCCGCTACATGGAAGTAATCTCCCGATCCTCCCATTACCATGATAGTCGAAACCCCTAACTCCTCATTCATCTGCTTGATTTTATCTATAAAAGGCGTAATGGGTTCTTTCTCTTTCACAACAAGTTCCTGCATGCGCTCATCACGAATCATGAAGTTGGTCGCGCTTGTGTCCTCGTCAATCAACAAGGTGTTCGCCTGTGCTTCCAACGCTTCTATGACGTTCGCTGCCTGCGAGGTACTTCCACTCGCATTTTCTGTAGAAAATCTAGTTGTGTCGGTACCATGGGGAAGATTTTTTATAAAAGGAGAAATATCCACTGTCGTCACTTGACGTCCGTCCTCCGCGCGCACTTTAACGGCTGAACGATCCGTCAGTACATACTCTCTTCCGTCTCCTCTAATATGAGGATAAACGCCACGCTCGATTGCGTTCAAGAGGGTACTTTTACCATGGTAACCTCCGCCGACAATCAATACAATCCCCTTCTTAACGGCCATTCCTGTCAACGGTTCCTCCAGGTGGGGAACGTTAAAGGATACACGATTCTCCCGAGGACTCTTAAAAGGTACCGCCTCTTTCATAGGACGATCACTTACACCGCTCGCTCGAGGTAGTATGGCACCATCCGCCACGAACGAAATCCAGTCATTCCGCTCCATCTCTTCATAAATCACGTCGTGTTGATCTGCGAGCCGGGCCGCTTCTTCAAGCTGCTCATCTTCAATGGAGAAAATCGATCTCTTCAGGATTTCCGGCACCACTGTGAAGAATAATTTCTCTGCCTGCTTACCGTTGATACGTCGTCCATTTGCAGGGAGCCCGACAGTGAGACAAATAGTCGTCCCTTTTCCATCGAACGTTACTGCCGTCCTTTCAAGGATTTCCTGTCCCGGTTGGTCGACCGATACCATTCCACTCTTGCCGGAACCTTTAATGAAAACATCATTACTTTGGATCGCAGCAGCGACTTCTCTTGTCATTCGATCTTCCGTGTAGGTCTTCCTGCGCTTCGTTTCCCGCCATTCAGACGAGATGGAACGATGTTGATTAGGCACATGAATCCGTATCTTGGACGGCGCCGCAAACGGATCGCCTTGTACGTAATCAATGTGAAGCTTATAAGTAGAGAAAGAATAGGTTCCTTGTATTTGCTTGTATCCCTTATAACTCTTTCCGTCGATTTGATTGAGTAGTTGTTGTAGTTTCTTCATTACTAAGCCTCCTGAAAAAATGATTCTTTTTAGAGGTTTATCCTTTTTTGCTCAATAAAAAACGCAATGCTTCGTTACCCTTTTAACGAAACACTGCGTTTGCCACATAGTATAAAATAAGTACGTGTCACCGAAAAGGTGACTCAGAGCGGGTGAAGGGAATCGAACCCTCATCATCAGCTTGGAAGGCTGAGGTTTTACCACTAAACTACACCCGCATAGTTGAAAATTCATTATCCTTGTAAGACCTTGGTCCGTCATGCCTCTTCTTCTGCAAGCTTATTCACGGAAGGGTATCCGTCGAGGCAACTCGCTGGGAATTCGGGGAAGCTTTGCTCGTGGCTGAGGTTTTACCACTAAACTACACCCGCATAAATGCCAAATTCTGTAGTCTGACAACCAACATCTTTGCTACATTTGTTATTATAACAATCGAATTTCAGCTATGCAACACAAAATTTACGATTTTTTGTCGAAATTTTTATTCTCTATTAATATATCAGACTTCCTCGAAGGGATTTCAACTAGTATACCCATCCTTCACCGAAAATATACACAAAAAATCCGCCGATTGTCCGGCGGATTTTTTTCAAGGTCAAATCGCATATAAAACAATGGATGAAGCCACTCCGCCTAGAAAATAAACTAGAGTAGCAATTGAGAATGGGTTCAAAGAGAAACGAAAGACTTGTACAGCATACACATCTTTTCCGCTTCCATACACTTTGTTATCTACGTTCGCATACTTATTCCCCATCCACTCGTTGAACTGCATGAACCACACCAGTATAAATAGAAGAAACCCTACTGTGAAGTGTCCTTCTGTAAATGACCAGCCAAGTCGTCTTGATAACATCATGGACAAAACGATTTCTACTATAATCGTTACGCTGATCAACAGACCCACTACTCCCTTTTTAGGAAGATGGCGCAGGAAACGCTCTTCAACGAATGTAACCACTTTATTTAACGTGAGTGGCACAGCAAATAAAAGAAAGATCATAATTGCTCCTGAAATCCAAAACTCGTTGAACGCACATCCCCTCCTGTCTATAAGACTTTCTCTCTATACGCAGCGGACATTCCTTACGTTTCAAAAAATGCAAAAAAATTCTTTAGAGTTTTTCATTTAATCGATAAAAAAAAGGAGGGCTTATCAAGACCCTCCTCTTCCTGCTATAGATTTTCAAAGAATAAACGCAGTACGTCTGCTCCACCAATAATCGTTCCGAGAGAACTGCCGAGGTTCGCCAGTACAATGACAAGTAGAATACGTGTCACTTTGTTGTTCCAGAATCCTTTGACAGAGGTTACATCCTCAGAGAGGTTGTCGAAATCAGACACATTCGGGCGACGGAAGTAAGCTTGAACAAATCCCGCAAACCATCCTGCTGCAATCAGAGGATTCAATGATGTAATCGGTGCGGCAATAAACGCAGTCAGTATAGCTACAGGATGCGCCAAAGCAGCAGCAGCTCCAATAGCTGAGAATGAACCGTTCCAAAGCACCCAGCTGAGCGACTGCTGTGCTCCAGCTTCAGGGTTTGCAATAAACGTATAAGCGATAATCGAAATAATCATTAGTGGAATCGCCCAGCCAATGATTTTCGGCCACTTGGATTTCGGCTTACGTTTACGCAATGCATCTAAATCGTGATCTTTGTGAATCTCCTTCGTAATTCCAGGAACGTGTGCCGCTCCGAGAACCGCCACGACTTTGTCACCCGGCGACTCTTTGATCTTCTGTGCAAGGTATTGATCACGTTCATCAATCAACGGCTTCTTCAATGATGGAAAATGCTCGGTCATGTCTTGAAGCATACCGTCAAGCATATCTTGGGACTTCATCTTTTCAAGCTCTTCTTCCGAAATGGATTCATTGCTGAAGATGCTGTACACAATCGACGCCAGCAACTTCATTTTCCCCATCAATCCGATATTTGACCAGATACGAGAAAATGTAATCTGGATATTTCGGTCTGCCAGAACGAGCTCAGCGCCCATTTCATCAGCAGACTCGATTCCTTGGATCATTTCCTGACCAGGCTTGATACCGAATTGCTTGGCCATTCTTCTCTGGAACGAAGAAATCGCAAGGTTCATTAAGAGGAGTGTCGCTTTACGGTCTTTGATGACTTGGAAGATGTCCGTGTTCTTCCACTGGTCTCCTTCTTTGATGGAACGGTAACGCTGCTCATCCAATTCCACACACACAGAGTCTGGATGCTCTTCCTCGATCACCTGTTTCACTTGCTCGGCACTCTGCTTCGAAACGTGAGCCGTGCCGATTAAGATCAGTTCTTTATCGTTAATATGAATTCTCGTAATGTTTTCTTCTGATGGCATTGTAACCTTCCTTTAACTATATGTACATTTCTCTATATTGTATCAGATATCCAACTGAATGGACATTCGAACTTTTCTATAGAAAAAGCCAGGGAAGACCCCTGGCTTTTGATTAGTTAATTGAGCTTTTTTCTTTTTCTTCCGGGACTCCCGGCTGTTGCTCTTTCGTCCATGTACTAGTTGCCGGAATCTTAGAGTGATCCGCACGCTCAGCATACTTCCCTGCTACTTCAGTTACCTCCTGAAGCAATCCTTCATCTAGCGTGGTCGGGTTCAACCCTTTAGATAGGAATAAGTCGTTCTTCACGTGTAAGTCATTCTCCGGCGCTTCTTTACGTGGGTTTGATACGTAGGCGATTTCTGCATCTGTCAGCTTGCTGACAAGCTTCGCCAAATCGTTGACACGGTGTGTTTCTGTCATCTGGTTGAAAATCATGACACGCTCTTCACGTTTCGGTGCATTGGCAATCGCAAGCTCGACACAACGTACGGTGTCTTGAATGTGAATGAAGGCACGCGTTTGTCCGCCTGTACCGTGAACGGTGATTGGATATCCAACGGCTGCCTGCATCAAGAAACGGTTCAATACGGTACCATAGTCTCCATCATAATCGAACCGGTTGATGAGACGCTCATCCATTTTTGTTTCTTCTGTATTGGTTCCCCATACAATCCCTTGGTGAAGGTCTGTAATGCGAACACTGTCATTCTTATTATAATACTGGAATAACAGTTGATCTTGGGATTTCGTCATGTGGTAAACGGATCCAGGGTTCGTCGGATAGAGGATCTGCTGTTCAACACGATCTCCAGCTTCTGTTTGAACTTCGACATCCAAGTATCCCTCTGGAATCTTCATACCTGCTGTTCCATAACCGTAGACACCCATCGTGCCAAGGTGTACGAGGTGGATGTCCAATCCGGAATCCACAATAGCACACAGTACGTTATGTGTAGCATTCAGGTTATTGTTTACTGTGTAACGCTTATGTTTCGGAGACTTCATGGAGTATGGGGCAGAACGCTGCTCCGCAAAGTGGACAATCGCATCAGGTTTCTCTTCTTTGATCACTTCAAGGAACTGATCGTAATCTTCCGCGATATCAATATTATAAAAACCCATTGTCTTGCCAGATTTCTCTTCCCACGCCTTCAAACGTGTACCCATTGGTTGAATTGGTGTTAAAGAACCGGCTTCTAATTCATTATCAATATTACGTCTCGACAGGTTATCAATGATGACAACGTCATGTCCTACATTGGACAAATGAAGGCTCGTCGGCCAACCGCAGAAGCCATCTCCACCTAAGACAAAAATTTTCTTCGATTGATTATTTTCCAAACTCACAATGACACACCCTTTACCAAATAGTTATATCTAATTTGAAGCAGAAAGATAGACGGAATCATCTGTCCTCACTCAAAAGAACTTGCCTTCCTCTCCACCATCTATTTTAATCGATTCCCACCACGGATGAAAGCTATGTCGACATATTTCCTATCTTTTCAACACACAATGTGGATGACAGGCATCATCTTACATTGACAAGCACGGCCTACAATCGGTAGAATCTTACTAATTATCATTTTCACTCGTATAGATTCGGTAATAAGGTCCGAATGTCTCTACCAGGCTGCCTCAAACGGCTTGACTACGATGGCCGCGATGTTTGCTGCCTTCCTTGCGAGTGTTTCTCATATATAGAAGGAGCGATAGACATGACATTGAACATACAAAACCTGCAACAAAAGATCCATGCATCCGGAAAGCAGAAGCCAGCTGACCTAGTCATCCGGAATGCACGAGTCCTCGACGTGTTTAACCTTGGATGGTTCGAGGGAGATGTAGCGATTCAAGATGGGAAGATCGTTGGAATCGGAGAATACGAGGCCCTCCAAACGATTGATGCTGAGAACCGTTACTTGTGCCCTTCGTTTATTGACGGACATGTCCACATCGAATCCTCCATGGTACCCCCTACAGAATTCTCGAAAATTGTTTTACCTCATGGAGTAACAACGGTCATCACGGATCCACACGAAATCGCCAATGTGTCCGGCCGTGAAGGGATTCAATTCATGATGGATGAAGCAAAGAAGACGGAATTGGATATTTATTTTATGCTTCCCTCTTGTGTACCATCCACACCACTAGAGAACGCAGGGGCTGTTCTGAAAGCATCAGACCTTGAACCCTTTTACAATGAAGACAACGTCATTGGGCTTGCAGAAGTCATGAACTATCCTGGTTTACGTGACGGAGATGAAGATCTCCTGACTAAAATCGTCCACGCAGAAAGGCATCACAAGAAAATTGATGGCCACCTCGCTGGACTACCTGAAGACGCCATTAACATTTATCGTACAGCAGGAATTCATTCTGATCACGAATGCAACACAGCCGAAGAAGCCAAACAAAGGTTGATGCGGGGAATGTATGTCTTGATGAGAGAAGGTTCCTCTGCCAAAAACTTAGAAAGCCTGCTTCCAGTCGTCACTCCCCACAATGCAAGGCGCTGCCTTTTCTGTACAGATGACAAGCATTTGGACGAGCTCGTCGAAGAGGGCAGCATCGACCACCACATCCGTGTCGCTGTTCAAAGTGGAATCCCCGTCGAAACAGCGTACCAGATGGCTTCCCTCAATGCAGCGGAATGCTACGGTCTACACGAGAAAGGCGCGATAGCACCTGGCTACGATGCAGACTTTCTTTTAATCGATGATTTAGAACAAGTGAAGATTTCGGAAGTCTACAAGAATGGAGAAGCCGTAGTAAAAAACGGGAACTACCTGAAAGACTCTATCGAGAAGAAAGCACCGAACCCTGAATTAACATCGTCCGTTCAACTAAAAGAGGTCACGGAAGAGTCCCTGCAAATCCCGATTAGTAGTGAGAAAGAAGCACATGTCATTGAAGTGATTCCCAACCGCTTAACGACAAATTCTTTAGTAGAAGAAGTAAATGTCAAGAATGGTAAGTTTCAACCTTCTACTGAAAAAGATCAATTGAAGCTCATAGCCGCTGAGAGACATCATAACACCGGTAACGTGGGCTGCGGCATCGTAAAAGGCTTTGGAATGAAGGAAGGCGCTATGGCCACAACAGTCGCCCACGACTCCCACAACATTGTAGCCGTCGGAACAAATGATCAAGACATTCTGACTGCCATAGAATCCTTGAAGAAAATGCAAGGAGGCATGGTCGTCGTGAACAAAGGAAACGTATTAGCTGAAGTCCCCTTACCTATAGCCGGGCTGATGTCTGAGGATTCCTTTGAAAATGTTCACCAACAGCTCCATCAATTGCACGAGGGCATACAAGCATTACAATTCACAGGGAACTTTCATCCGTTTCTAACTCTTTCGTTCCTGACATTACCTGTGATTCCCTCTTTAAAACTAACGGATACAGGATTGTTTCATGTCGACACGTTCTCCCATATCGATGTGTCTTACTCAAAATAAAATATGAAAAAAGAGAGCAATTCCTCATCCATTGGAATTGCTCTCTTTTTATTGAAAGCTTCTTGTGACACAACGTCCCCCTCTTTACCTCACTTGAAAAAGCGAAGCAGCAAAGGAAAGCGACGAAACTGGCCATCAAGTGCCTTTTTTATCCCGATACCAAAATAAACGTAGGATGTGATCCAAATGAGAAGGATGGCTATCAGAGTTACGATGGTACCAAGGACGGGCAACAAGCCGGCTATAAGAGGTAACAGCATCACATCCGGTACACTTTCCTGTAAAACCCCTATTCTCCTAAACAAGACTCCAGCCAACAACAAAATAAACGTATAAAGGATAGCAGTGAGTTGTATATTGAGGCTCTCGTTGGTATGGCGATTCACGTGTCTGGACTGATCACGAACAAACAGTTTGAAGATCAGAACGAACAACGTACTAAACGGATATAGAGGGATAATGGATAAGAAATGAGAAACGGCTGCCATCGCTCCTTCTTTTTTTGTAGGCAACGTATTCACCCTTTCTGACAGTGGGAACACCATCAACCATTCTTTACCCTGCAATTCTAAATCGTTAACTGAATCGGTCATGGTGCAGTGATTGCTACACGATTTAAAAACAACAAAAAAACGTTTCTCATAATCTGAGAAACGTTTATGTAATACCGGTGGCCGGGGTCGAACCGGCACTCCGTGAGGAACACGATTTTGAGTCGTGCGCGTCTGCCAATTCCGCCACACCGGCATATGCTTTTGGAGGCGGCAACCGGAATCGAACCGGTGATAAAGGAGTTGCAGTCCTCTGCCTTACCGCTTGGCTATGCCGCCATCATGTAAGTATTGTATTCAGTTCATCTTATATTGTGAGAGTTTTTCTGGAGCGGGAGACGGGATTCGAACCCGCGACCCCCACCTTGGCAAGGTGGTGTTCTACCACTGAACTACTCCCGCAAGATAAGTGGCTGGGCCAGCTGGATTCGAACCAGCGCATGACGGTACCAAAAACCGTTGCCTTACCGCTTGGCTATGGCCCACTAATCTTGTGAAATAAAAATGGGGCGGCTGATGGGAATCGAACCCACGAATGCCTGAACCACAATCAGGTGCGTTAACCACTTCGCCACAACCGCCATAATGAAAGCAGGGGTAGTAGGAATCGAACCCACATTGACGGTTTTGGAGACCGTAGTTTTACCATTAAACTATACCCCTATTTGGATAAATATTAAATTAGTGGTGGAGGGAGTAGGACTCGAACCTACGAACCCGATGGGAGCGGATTTACAGTCCGCCGCGTTTGGCCAACTTCGCTATCCCTCCACGTTCTAAGTGGTGCCGGCCAGAGGACTTGAACCCCCAACCTACTGATTACAAATCAGTTGCTCTACCAGTTGAGCTAGGCCGGCTTTGGATGGTGGCTCGGGACGGAATCGAACCGCCGACACACGGATTTTCAGTCCGTTGCTCTACCGACTGAGCTACCGAGCCATGTCGTAATAACGACTAAATATGTATTTAAGTGGCGGTCCGGACGGGACTCGAACCCGCGACCTCCTGCGTGACAGGCAGGCATTCTAACCAACTGAACTACCGGACCATTTTGGTTGCGGGGACAGGATTTGAACCTGTGACCTCCGGGTTATGAGCCCGACGAGCTACCAGACTGCTCTACCCCGCGATGTTGTGGGAATTTGTTAGTTTAGTTCCCATTATAAGTTTTGTAAGACTGCTCCTCACGTTGCAAGCTTATTCAGTGAAGCTTACGATCGTCGCAAGACCTACAGGGATGCATTTGCAAGAAGTTTACGGTCTTGCTCTACCCCGCGATGTTTTGGGAATTCATTGTTTCAGTTCCCATTATATTCTTAAAAGTTAATGGTGGAGGATGCAGGGCTCGAACCTGCGACCCCCTGCTTGTAAGGCAGGTGCTCTCCCAGCTGAGCTAATCCTCCGGGAAGTAGTGGTGACCCGTACGGGATTCGAACCCGTGATACCGCCGTGAAAGGGCGGTGTCTTAACCACTTGACCAACGGGCCAATGTTTCTAATGGCGGAGAGTGAGGGATTCGAACCCTCGAAACCGCGGAAACGGTTTACACGAATTCCAATCGTGCTCCTTCGGCCAGCTCGGACAACTCTCCATAATGGCTCCAACGGTAGGATTCGAACCTACGACCGATCGGTTAACAGCCGATTGCTCTACCACTGAGCTACGTTGGAATAATATTCAACCTGGCTACGTCCTACTCTCACGGGGGTAAACCCGACTACCATCGGCGCTGAAGAGCTTAACTACTGTGTTCGGCATGGGAACAGGTGTGACCTCTTCGCCTTCATCACCAGATCTCTTTTTTCAAGGACAAGAACTATTATATAATGTCTTGTTTAAAAAATCAAGGGTAAATTTAAAGTTTTTTTGCAAACCCTCAAAACTGGATAAGAATTGTTCAAACCGAAATAAACGTCTTTTCAGATAGATAAGTCATCGATCCATTAGTATCTGTCAGCTCCACGTGTCACCACGCTTCCACCTCAGACCTATCAACCTCATCATCTCTGAGGGATCTTAATTACTCTGGGTAATGGGAAATCTCATCTCAAGGTGGGCTTCATGCTTAGATGCTTTCAGCACTTATCCCGACCACACGTAGCTA
>NZ_JAIVAJ010000002.1 GCF_020171725.1 Halobacillus litoralis
ATATTGAGCAAAAGAGGGTAAGGAGACCTCTTATCAAGGTCATTTAACGGTTTACATAAAGAAAAAATTACAAATAATGGTATTAGCGCACTATAAGACATAGTTTCTCAACAAACTGGAAGGCAGTGACTATTTATAGTCACTGCCTTCTCGTTAAGAGTGTTACTATTCGTTGCTTGAATCGTTTTCATTGCCGTCATTTGAGCCATCACCTTGTTGTCCTGAATCTCCGTCATCAGGATTTGGTTCAGGTTCGGGTTCAGGCTCTGGTTCCGGTTCGGGCTCTGGCTCTGGCTCTGGCTCTGGTTCTGGGTCCGGCTGTGGTTCCGGTTCGGGCTCAGGCTCAGGTGCGCCTGGGTTTCCGACCGTCGCTGTTCCGGATAATCCAGATACAGATCCGAAGTAGTCAACCGCACGGACTGCGTAAATGCCTTCTGCTCCAGAGTAGCTGATTGAATTACTTGTCGTGCTTCCGATAAGGGAGTAGGATCCTCCAGGTACAGAAGCGCGGTACACACGGTATCCTACGACGTCTCCGCTTCCCGATGCGCCCCAGCTTAGTGCTGAACCACTTGCTGATACGCCTCCTGGCGCAGCTGGTGCCTGACCATCGTTTGGAACGGTAGATGTTGTCGATCCAATGCTTCCGGCTGATGGCAATGCTACATTGCTGAACGCTCCAGTATCAGGTAACAGTTCTCTCAATACAGCAGATGACGTGTATCCATTCTCTTCAAGGAATTCTGGACTAAGTGTCACGCCGCCGCCATCAATGATGAACTCACCGGGGGTATTCGGCCCAGCGACAGCAAGCTGTCCTTGAACTTTTACAAAATTGCCGCTGATCAAGCTGTCATCGACAGTAGTAGGAGCAAATTGAGCGTTGTAAATATCGCTTCTTGCCAGCCCCATTGAACTACACAAATCTGATGCAAGAAGTCCTGATGTGGCACAGTAAGAACGTGTCACTAAACCACCAGGGCTTTGGAAGTTCGTGTCCGGCACCATCAGTTCAGGACGGATTTTGGATACAGCATTGACGACATCAGTCCATGCGCCTTGTGTGCGGCTGCTGTAGCCACGATCAAGTCCTTTATCCTTGTCGTATCCCGTCCACATACTGACGGTTACATTCGGGTTAGTCGCAACAAACCACGAGTCTTTGTAATCCTGTGATGTACCCGTTTTTCCTGCCCAGTCTACGCCCGGGTAGGAAAGCTGGCTTCTGACACGGCTCGCCGTACCGTATTCCAGTACGTCTCTCATGACATCGATCATAAGGTAAGCGGTCTGAGGAGAGAATACATCAGTCATTGTAGACTCATGCTGATAAATGACCTCTCCATCTTTCGTTTCGATTTTCTCGATCAGGTAAGCGTCTGTGAAACGCCCCATATTTCCAAATGTTGCATACGCATTCGTGTTTTCTTCTACAGTGAATTCCTTCGCGCCAAGAGCCAGAGAAGGAATTTCATAGTCTACAGCAGAGAATCCATTGAATCCCATCTTCTCTAAATAGTTCTTTACTGGGTTCTGAGGTAGGATGTTCACGTACTGCTTAACGGCTGGAATGTTGTAAGACCTGGCCAAAGCGTAACGCGCCGATACGAAACCGCTGTGTCCTCCAGAGTAGTTGTTTACTTCCGTGGATGTGCCAGGGTAACGGTAAGGGACGTCCGCGATAACAGAGCCCGGCTGAGCCGCACCCATATCCATACTAGGACCATATACGAGCAATGGTTTCATCGTACTACCGATTGATCTTCTTGCATCTGTAGCATGGTTCAGTTGTTCAATATCAAAATCACGACCACCAACGAATCCGAGGATCTTACCTGTCTCATTCTCGACGATCATGCTTCCAACCTGAACCGGAAGATTAACGGCTACGCGTTCGCCTGTTTCAGGGTCCGTTTCGTAAGTCGTTTTATCTCTTCCGTAGTTTTGGTAGGCGTCTTTCACATCCTGCATCGTGTCATAGATGCCTTTATCGATGGTACTGTGAATCTTATATCCTCCAGCGCTTAATTCGCGTTCTGCTAGAGTACTATATTCCTGGTTCAACTCATCATTTTCATTAAGTTGTTGCTCGGTATAGCCATCTTGTTGGGCTAGTTGAATTTTCAATACATCCTGCGCTCTTTCCTGAATCTCTGTAGTCAGGTAAGGATATCGTACAAAAGCAGATTCTGTAGACTTCGCCAACGTGCTTTGGTTCACGTCAAACTTCATGGCGGCGTCGTACTCTTCCTGCGTAATGTAATTGGCTTCAAGCATCCGGTCGAGTACTTCGTGCATCCGGTCGATTCCAGGCTCCAGCCCTTCAGTAGACTTGATTTCTCCGCCATTCGTAAATGGAGTATAGCCGAATGGTGACTGAGGGAGGCCCGCAATGAACGCGGATTGTGCCAAGTTCAATTCACTTACATCACGACCGAAGATTCCTTTCGCTGCAGCCTGTACACCTGCAATGTTCTGCCCATTCGCATTTCGGCCGAACGGAACAATGTTCAAGTAGGCTTCCAAGATGTCTTCTTTTTCAAAGAATCGTTCGATTCTAAGAGCGAGAAGCATTTCCTTTGCTTTACGTTCAAACGACACTTCATTCGTCAAAATCTGATTCTTGACTAGCTGCTGGGTCAGTGTACTACCACCGGTCTTAACTGAGGAGTTTGTCACTTCCTGAAGAACAGCACGCATGATCGCCTTAGGGACGACACCATTATGTTCTTCGAAGTATTCGTCTTCCGTAGCAATGACGGCGTTTCTCAAATGACCACTGATTTGACTCATTTCAATCTCTTCACGATATAAATCGGAGCGTACATTACCGAGCATCGTATTTTCATCATTAAAATACATTTCGGAGGTTTCCGAATAGTTATAGATGTTTTGAGTCAGCTGCTCTTTACTTTCAATGGGCTGGTCTTTCACGAGGGAAGCAAAGTACCCTGCACCAACACCTCCGGCAAAGAAAAGGCCGACCACACCGATAATGATGAAAAATAAAATAATATTCCAAACGACATCATACGTAATTCGTGTGTTCTTCTGGATTAAGCCATTTTGCCAAAAAGACTTGAAATCCCATTTATTTCGCCCATTTTTCTGGTTATCAGACATTATCATACCCCCTAAAAAATCCACACATAATTATAACATACGTCGATAAGTTAGGACATATTTCCATCGAATCATCTTGTTGCTTTTTTATTTTAGATATGATAAATATAGATATACAGTTTTATAAGCGTGCGTTGAAGGATTGCAGTAGAGGATCAAATCCCTGTTCCCAGAGAGCTGGCGGTGGTGGAAGCCAGTACAGATTTGAACTTGAAATACGGTCTGGAGCGGATCTTCTGGTATGAATCAGAAGACGGCTTATTGGAGCCGTTATCGATACAAGTGGCGCAGTGATGCGCAACAAGGGTGGTACCGCGAATAGACCTCGTCCCTTTTCCAGGGAGGAGGTCTATTTTTTTTGGTCTGCTGAGGCAGGTTTGTTCGATGTTAGAGCCAAACGTTGCATTCTTCGTCGAACTTCCGCCCTCAGTCCATAGAGCCTCTGTACTACTTTATCGGCTGACGGACTTACATTACAAAGGGGTGTCAGAAATGGAATTACTAAAAGACTTGGAACAACGTGGGTTGATCAACCAGGTAACAGATGAAGAAGGATTACAAAAGCATTTAAGTGAGAAGCAAGTGACGTTGTACTGCGGCTTTGACCCGACAGCAGACAGCCTTCACATCGGCCACCTTCTTCCGTTGATGATGCTGAAACGTTTCCAAAAAGCTGGTCACAGGCCCATTGCACTAGTTGGTGGGGGTACAGGAATGATCGGCGACCCAAGTGGCCGTTCGACAGAGCGTCAGCTGAATACGGCTGAGGTTGTTCTCGGCTACAGTGAAAGCATAAAGAATCAAATGGCTAAGGTCTTGAACTTTGACGAAGGAGAAAATGCTGCGGTTGCAAGAAACAACCACGAGTGGCTTTCTGAAATCACGGTCATTGATTTCCTTCGTGATACAGGGAAGCATTTCGGAATCAACTACATGTTGGCAAAGGATTCCGTTGAATCCAGAATCGAAAATGGAATCAGCTTCACAGAATTCACATACATGATTCTTCAATCTCTCGACTTCCAGAAGCTTTACGAAAAAGAAAACTGCACGCTTCAGATCGGTGGAAGTGACCAGTGGGGGAACATTACGGCAGGTCTTGAACTGCTTCGTCGTACGGCAGCTGGTGAGCGAGAAGTCGAAGCGTACGGCATGACGATTCCGTTGATTACAAAGGCAGACGGAACGAAATTTGGTAAAACGGCAGGTGGAGCGGTCTGGCTTGACCCTAAGAAGACGACACCTTACGAGTTCTACCAGTTCTGGATCAACGCAGACGACCGTGATGTGATCCGCTTCTTGAAGTACTTCACGTTCCTTTCTCTTGAAGAGATTGCAGAGCTTGAAAAAGAAGTCGAAACACAGCCGGAGAAGCGTGTCGCACAACGCCGCCTGGCAGAAGAGATGACGGTTCTCGTGCATGACGAAAAAGCTTTAGAGCAGGCAGAGCGCATTACAGAGGCTCTGTTCAGTGGTGATATCAAGTCTCTTTCAGGAGATGAGATTGAGCAAGGATTCAAAGATGTTCCGGCATACAGCTCAGACGAAAAAGAACCACAGCTTCTACAACTTCTTGTCGATTCAGGCATTGCTTCTTCTAAGCGTCAGGCAAGAGAAGACATTTCGAACGGAGCGATCTACATTAACGGGGAACGGAATCAGGACTTGAAGCACACGATCAATGAAGAAGATCGTATTGAAGACCGGTTTACCATTATTCGTCGTGGTAAGAAGAAATACTTCCTTGTTCGTTTCTAATTAGAATAAGAGAAAGGGTTGAGTATAGTCTCTCAGCCTGTGAGAAGCCTGGACGGTTATCGTCCGGGCTTTTTTTATGGAGGGGGGGCTGATTGAGAATGTAGTCAAATGAAGCATCATAAGCAGGGTGTGATTGACGCTTTGGTATGATGTAGAAAAGGAGGAGAGCTAAATAACATAGAAAAAGCCCTCGAACACTTCGAAAAGCATTCAAGGGCTTGATTATATCGCTATTAGAATCGACTCTATTAACGAGACATATTTTTATTGAGCAAAGTCCATTTACTCTCATTTGATGAAATCGCCAAAATAACTGACCTTAATAAAGGGACAGTTCAAAGTAACATCAGAGCTGTCGAACAGAGATTAGATAAAATAATTAGGCATTTACTCGAAAAGGAAATTCAGGTTAGTTAAGGAGAAAAGCGCGGCTGTGCTCTTTAACTATTTTTATTTTGATGAGCTACTGCAATTTCTATAATATCTTGCATGTATTTTTCATATTCATCAAAAGTCTGAGAGAGATCTTGTATATGTGTATCAGCCCAGTCGCTATCGTGTTCATCTTTCAGGAATAAATCGTAAGTATAAGGATAGTTTAATTTCTTTTTTAGCTCATCTCGGATTTCAATAAAACTATCTTTGTGATAGGACCAATCGTCGTCGGTAATGTGTAGAGTGTCTTGAGATTCTAGAAATGATAATTTTTCTGAAA
The DNA here is from genome assembly GCF_020171725.1 of Halobacillus litoralis. Classification (GTDB taxonomy): domain Bacteria; phylum Bacillota; class Bacilli; order Bacillales; family Halobacillaceae; genus Halobacillus; species Halobacillus litoralis_F. The sequence goes on from NZ_JAIVAJ010000002.1 coordinate 5,597, forward strand.
CAATAGGGTCTATTTCTTTGAAGGTGTTACTGATTTCAAGTTTTTGCTGCTTTCCTTCAAGGTAGCTTATTTGGGACTTAAGGCTGTCGGTCTTTTCATGTAATTCTATTGTTTGATTTAGCTTTTTAGTTAGCACTCTAAGCTTTGAGGTCATAATACCATCTTTTGACTTAACTTCCTTCTCACTTCTTATGACTTCTTGATAAGCAACTGATACATCTTCAAAATATTTTTTAGTCTCTTCTTTGATTTTATCTATTTCCTCAAGCCGTTCCTCATAGTTCTCTTTATATTTTTTGTTTAAATACATAATCACAAATGTTGTGACCAATCCAACAATCGCTATCAATATGGTGAAATAGGTCATTACATAGGAAAGGTTATTTTGAAGTGCGGATATTCTGTCGTCCTTAAAACTCGAAATCAACTCATTTAGCTTTTCGTTGGTCACAGTAGTGTTAGTAGTTAAAAACATACTAAGAGTCACTTTCAACATTATCACTCCTACAATTTCTATCGGATTATGGAAAACTTTGCATTTTTGTATAGGCTATTGATAAATTTGCAAAGTGTCAATTGATTAGCTTTAATGAAAGTTCTTTACATCCGGCTGCCCACACAATATTTATGAACTCTTCATACTATCTACAACGATAATTCGCCCCAGAATAGAGCATATGTTTGCACTATTTTGCAAAGTAGACAAAAAACAAAAAAGCCCCGAAACGTTGGTATAACAACGTTTCTAAGGCTTTTATTGCTAAGATATACTTTTCGACTCTATTAACGAGAGTAGAATTCAACGATAAGCGCTTCGTTGATTTCAGAAGGAAGCTCAGAACGTTCAGGGAAACGAGAGTACGTACCTTCACGCTTGTCTTCATCGAAAGTAAGGTATTCAGGAACGAAGTTGTTTACTTCGATTGCTTCTTCGACAACGTTAAGCTTTTGAGATTTTTCACGAAGGCTGATCGTTTGACCAGGAGCTACGCGGTAAGATGGGATGTCAACGCGACCACCATCTACAGTTACGTGACCGTGAGTAACTAGCTGACGAGCTTGGTTACGCGTACGAGCTAGACCTAAACGGTACACTAGGTTGTCCAGACGAGACTCAAGAAGAACCATGAAGTTCTCACCGTGGATACCTTTCATGTTACCAGCTTGGTCGAATAGACGACGGAATTGACGCTCAGTCAAGCCGTACATGAAACGAAGCTTCTGCTTCTCTTGAAGCTGAAGACCGTATTCAGAAAGTTTTTTACGTTGGTTTGGACCGTGTTGTCCGGGAGCGTAAGGGCGCTTTTCAAGTTCCTTACCAGTTCCGCTTAAAGAAATACCATAACGACGTGATTTTTTCCAGGTTGGACCTGTATAACGTGCCATAGGAATTTCCTCCTTTGTATTTTTATTTTGTATAAAATAAAAACCGTGTGTGTCCTTGTTCCGTTGCACATTATGTTTTCATGCACCATCGCTCCAGCAGCAGAGAGTTACACGATGCACCTCTTAATAGAGGAACAAAATGTACACAACGGCGGCTCACAAAGGCTGCCATTTATTTTACACAACGACCATTATAATTTTTATTCGGGGATAAGTCAAGTTCTCTAACAAATTTATTAGGTTTAAATTTAAGTTTACAAGGGGATTTAGAAAAAATAAAATTTTTACACAGTTCAACTCGTTCTAAGGTGTAAAGTAGTGGTACAATAGACTCAAGTGTAAATGTGAAGAAGAGAAAGGTGTGAATATTGGTCATGCAAATACATAGCAAACAAAGCCTTCAACACCTTCAAGCCCGGATTTTTGAATTGTTTACGAAAGATACGACATACACCTTTGACACATTTCTTTATTTACTATCTGTAGAAATTCGTAACTTTCTTCAAGTCCAACAGTGTGGCGTGTATGTATTGGATGATTGGGAAGGTGGCTTCCACCTGAATGCAAACCATAAAGATGACGGTATGCAATGGCTGGAGTCCTTTTCGGTTCATGATATATCATTTGAAGGATCCAATATACTTCACAAGGGGGAGTTCGTCAATCCATTAGTTGACCGCGAGGCATCGGATCGCTCCTTCTCAGTGATTCCTTTGATTGAGGACAAGTTGTATGGGTTCTTTGTAATCCAGCATCATTCTTTCAGGGAAATGGATCAACAATTGCTGAGGTCTGTTCGAATCGAAGTCAGCAAATCAATCAATAAAGTGCGTGTCGTATTTGCCGCTTTGGAAGAGAAGCAGAAATATGAACGCTTATATAAAGGAACATCGGACTTTCACTCAACGAACCATAGTGAAGACGTCCTTCAGCAGGTGATCCAAACGGTAAAGAGGGTCTACCCTCAATTTCATTACTACTTATTGCTTTCTCAGGATCACACGTGTCAGGCGGACTTGCCGGTCAAAAGCCTGACGTACAATAAAGAAGCCTCTTCACAAGCCAGTGCGCAGGCCTATTTAATGGGAGAACTACAGATTGAGGATTCTGAAGAAAGAGACGAATCGGTTCTATACGCTCCTCTTAAGGGTAAGCAGGGAGTCTATGGTGTGCTTCAGGTCGTATCATCTCAGCTACTTTATTTTACAGAAGCACAAATCGAGTTTTTTGATCTTTTGTCTCAGGACGCAGGTAATGCCCTTGAGAATGCTCAACTCTATCAACAGTCAAGAAGACTGAATAACGACTTGCAATTGATCAATTCCACGTCGAAACATTTGAATTCAACTATGAAATTAACAGATAAAATTGCGTATGTAGCCGATCGTATCGATCAGTCGTTTGGTGCAGATGAAGTGGGGATTATTCTTTTTGAAAATGAAAGTCACACCAGCTTTGATATTCTGGAGGGCAGTTCAGCTTTCTTTGAAAGTCCAGCCTGCCATTCTTTGATAACCAAAGTTGATCGAGACCTCGTTAAGAATGACGAAGCCGTGTTTATCGGGGACTTGACCATGCGTCTGGAAGAATCGTTTGAATATCACTCTCTTATGGCCGTCCCGATGACGGATCATGAGTATTTGGATGGTCTTGCGATCGTGCTGCACAAGGAACCTTATTATTTCAGCTTCGACTCATTCAAGCTGCTTCAATCCCTTGTCCACCACTCAACGCTCGCTTTTGCCAACTCTATGCTTCATGAAGAGCTTGAGAGGACGGTTATTACTGATTATTTGACGAAGCTCCATTCCAGGAATTATTTAGATCAAAAAGTAGAACATCACCTGAACAAGGACAAGCGGGGGCACTTCTTATTGTTCGACATTGATAACTTTAAGAAGGTCAATGATACGTACGGTCACCAAATCGGGGACGATGTGATTTGTCAGGTCGCTGATATCATCCAGAATACCATTATGGATAAAGGGCTTGGCGCAAGGTGGGGAGGAGAGGAATTGGCTGTGTACCTTCCAGGTTTAACAGAGTCCCATGCGTACCACCTGGCTGATTCGATTCGGTCTACCATCGCTGTAGAGACGAACCCCTCCGTAACAGTGTCCTGTGGTATGGCGTCCTGGAGGTCCTCAGAGCGACCGGATGTGAAGCAGATTGTAAAAGATGCTGATCAAGCCTTGTATGTTGCAAAAGAATATGGAAAGAACCGGATTGTTGTTTCCTCATAAAGAAAGCTCTCTGCTGTTAGGCAGAGAGCTTTTGGTTTAAATGTGCTGCTGTAATGTTTCAACAAATTCTTTAAGGTAGACCTCATCTTCTTCATCGAAGCGGTCTTTGGACGGACTGTCGATATCGAGTACGCCGTACACTTCGTTGTCCTTCATCATCGGTACGACAATTTCGGACTGGGAGGCGGCGTCGCAGGCGATATGTCCTGGGAATGCATGAACATCGGCAATACGCTGAACCTCTTGATCCGCTACGGCTGTACCGCAGACGCCTCTGCCAGATGGGATACGAACGCAGGCAGGTAGCCCTTGGAATGGTCCGAGAACGAGCTCGTCTTTCTTCCATAGATAGAATCCTACCCAGTTGACATCGTCGAGAAACTGGTTGAGCAGGGATGCAGCATTTGATAGATTGGCAATTTCATCAGGCTCATCCTCGATGAGAGCTTTGAGCTGTTTGATGAGCAATTCGTAGTTCTCTTTTTTAGTGCCAGTGTAGGTCATGGTCTGAAACATGTTAAGTCCTCCTTACATGAATTCGCGTGCAGCGCGAAAATCATGTCGTGATTTGATGAACGATTACCAGCAGGAAAATCCTGCTTTTTAAAGAACTATTCCCTTGAGGGGGAAAAATAATGAGCCGACAGAATCAAACGAGTAATAAGGTGCTGGAAGTAGCGTGCCGACTTTTTTACAGCAAGGGATTTAATGGGACATCCGTTCGGGATATAGCTCATGCCGCCGATGTAAACGTGTCTTTGATTCATTACTATTTCAAAAGCAAACAAGGGTTGTTTGAATCGTTAGCTGTCAATTACTTTGAACCTTATTTGGATTTACTGGAACAAGAAGCAGCCTCTGATTTTCAGTTGGGGCTGGAATCGTTGTTGAAAAAAATTCTACATTATAAGCAGATGAATTATCAACTCTCTTGTTTAGTTTATAGAGAACTTTCCCTGAATACGATTTTTGCAAGAGAAATGCTGGTCACTTATATTGCGAAAGAAAACCATTTATTCAACCTCATTCTCTTTAATAAAAGATCAAAAGTTGAAGTGACGTTCAGAGAGAAGCTCTGTCTTCTGCAATTGAAAGGGTTGCTGAATGCCCCTTTTATGATGCCACACGAGTGCAGAGACCCCTTCATTACGGAAGCTTCGATTGATCACTTCGTGGAGGTGTACAGTGAATTGATGTCTGAACAGCAGACGGTCAAATCATTGAGCGCTCACTATTAACGACATACATTTGATAACTGTTGATATCCTTGTTTAAGGCCAGAGGCGCTATGAGCGTCAGAGCCATATACAAGGGGGATCCCCATGGCATGGGCCTGTTCGGCAATTGGTTTTGTCGGGTAGGTCTCATTGCAATGGGGTTTTTGTGTTCCGGCACCATTGTAATCGAGCTCGACATGATGGTCACTGGCAGAACGGAGCACCTCTACGGCCATCTGCTGCCAATTCGACGGTGATGGGAAGAGCTCGTGAAATTTTCGAATCAATGTCATATGCCCGATTCTTGAAGGTTTAAAAGGACCGAGGTCTGTCTCGATCGACGCGCGTACTTGACGGAAGTAGGCTTCATACATTTGCTCTATCCCCCCAAAGTCCAAGACAGCCTCACGGAACATGTCAGGACTAAAGTCCAAGCAATACCATCCGCTATTCCCCTGTAAAAAATGAACCGATAGAATGCCATCGTCAAGCTCTGGTCCATATTGTGTCAGAAAGGCTTCTGTCTCCTTTTCATACCCGGATATATAGTCCAGCTCAAAGCCTGCAAAAATCGTTATGTCCTTTTCATACTCCGCTTTCAATCCGTTCAAGTCTTTGAGGTACTGTTCGACATCCTGTGCGTTCATCCCACTGTCCTTATCAGGTACAGGATCGACGAAGGAAGGCGGGAGGGGGGCGTGCTCTGTAAAGGTCATCGTTGAGTATCCCACATGAATCGCCTTTTCTACGTATTCTTTCAAGGAGTCGAGCGTTCCGTGTGGGCAGTAAGGAGTATGGATGTGTCCATCTCTCATAGGTGAATCCTCCTTTACCTGTTAAAGTAATTGTCAATCAGTTGATAAATTTGAAATATTTTAGCCAAAAGTGCTATTTACATGGTATCATAATAAGCAATCAATCATTAATCTCGGAACCAGTTCCAACTGTGGGCGTTAACGTGTAAGGAGGATAATTATGGAGTACGTCATCGGGGGTATTTTGCTGCTTATCGTGCTGTTCATTACGGGTCTTATTTGGCGGAAGCGTGTGTACGATGAAGTGGATCGCCTTGAAAGCTGGAAGATGGATATTATGAACAGAAGAGTAACGGATGAGCTGTCGAAAGTGAAGGCGCTGAATCTATCAGGCGAAACGCAGGAGAAGTTCGAAGGGTGGAGGAATCGCTGGGATCAGATTCTTACGAAAGAACTTCCTGAGTTAGAAGAAGATTTATTTGATGCCGAAGAAGCGGCGGATAAGTATCAATTCAATCGTGTGAAGAGGGTCGTAGCTCATACGGAGGGGAAGCTCGAAGCGATTGAAGAGAGCATTGCTTCTATGTTTGAAGAGCTTGATACATTGTTGAATTCAGAGCAGAACAGCAGAGAAGAAATGGAATCTCTCAAACCTGAGTTGAAAGCACTGTCCAAGGAGCTCGTAGACCAACGTCATGCTTATGGGAAAGCTGTTCATGTGTTCGAACGCAGAATAGCCGAATGGCAGGCTAGCTTTGACGAATATGAACACCTTGTCGAACAGGGCGATTACTTAGAAGCGGATGAGCTGGCTCAATCGACGAGTCGACAAGTGAAGCAACTGAAAGAGGAAGTAGAACAATTCCCGATTCTTTATAAAAAAGCTCAGACAGAACTACCTGAACAGTTGAAGGAGTTAACGAACGGTCTTCAGGAAATGAAAGAAGATGGTTATCGTCTCTCGCACTTCAGCTTCAAACCGGAAATACATAATTTCGAACGCTCTCTCAAATCTATGGCAGCCAAACTTCAACAGGGAGATCAAACCGACGTGGAGAAAGAGTTGACCGAGATTGAAGCGCGTGTTCAGGAAATTTATCTAATGCTTGAGAAAGAAGCAGTCGCCCATAACTTCGTTGAAAAACAGTATGGTCCTCTTCAATCTCAGCTGGATGAGCTTGATTATGTTTTAGAGCTGACGGAGAAGGAAATAGAAGAGATACAATATACCTATCAACTGGGCGATGAAGATATTGAAACCTACCGCAGCCTGAAGAAATGGTATAGCCAGTTGAAGAACCGCTTATATCAAGTCGATGAGAAGCGGGGAGATGGGGAGACTTCCTTTGCTGAGATCCGAGAAGAGATGGAAGAAGCACAGGAACATCTTCAGCAACTGAAGGAAAAACAGGAATCGTTCAGCGAGAATGTTCAGACGCTCAGAAAAGACGAGCTTGAAGCAAAAGAAAAGCTTGCTGAAATGGAGCAGAAGCTGATGGACACGCACCGTCGCTTAAAACGAAGCAATCTTCCTGGCATCCCTGAAGTCGTATTTGAGAAAATGAAAGCAGCTGGTGAAAAAATTACCATCGTATTCGACTATTTGGAGCAGCAACCACTTGATATGTCACGAGTGGGTGAGAAATTAGAGGAAGCTGTTCAACTGACGGAAGAGTTGACTCAGGCAGCGAATGAAACGTTGCGCACGGCAGAGTTAGCCGAACGAGTCATTCAGTATGCCAACCGGTATAAGAGTAAACATCCATTACTTGCTGCAAAGCTGTTGGAAGCAGAAGCAGAGTTTAGGGAATGTCGTTATCAATCGGCTTTAGAATTAGCGAAAGAGGCTTTAAATGAAGTGGATCCACACGCATTCTCCCGACTTGAAGACAAGGAGCAAGTATTGGCTTAGGAGTGTTAGGATGAGAAAATGGGGTCTTATTGGTTTGGCGACGTTGACGATTGTATTGTGGTCATCTGTTATCGGCTTCTATGTCTTTTCAACGAATACCGTTGAATGGGCTGAAACACACAGCCAAGCTATAGAACCAATCCATTACAATAAATCGATCACGGACGATCAATTAACAGCTCACTTCGAGCGGACTGACCAGTCGATCAACGATGCAGAAACGATCCTCGGTGCGGATGCGCTCACTCAAAACTGGATCAATGATATGAATGAAGATGGAAAAGTCAGTATCGATACAGTGCTTGAGTCTCTCAACATCGAATCACAATAACGTCTTAAAAGTCACTTCCCTTTCAGGGGAGGTGGCTTTTTCTTTTACTGGGATAGAGGGCAGCCTTCTTCCATTTCGATTCGTGTTATGATAATATTATGGATTGGAATTTCAAACAAAGGAGCTCAAGAGCCCATGATCTATCTGGATAATAGCGCAACGACACAGCCTCACCCTGAGGTTCTTGAAAGTTATAAAAAGGTAGCAGATAAGTTTTTTGCAAACCCATCATCTGTTCACCGCTTCGGAAGTGAAGTGGAACGATTGCTTCAGCAAACGAGGAACCAGGCCGCTGAATGGTTCGGTGTACAGCCTAAGGAAGTCATTTTTACTTCTGGAGGAACAGAAGGGAACAATATGGCCATCAAAGGAATTGCTCTTATGCACCAGTCGAGAGGAAAGCATCTGATCACCTCTCAGGTTGAGCATCCATCGGTCATCGAGGCGTTTCGTGCCATGGAATCTTTGGGCTTTGACGTGACGTATCTTCCGGTCGACTCAGAAGGGAAAGTCAACCCACAAGATGTTTCTGAAGCGATGAGGGAAGACACGATCCTAGTAAGCATCATGTCTGTAAATAATGAACTGGGAACCATTCAACCCATCCAGGAAATTGGCGGCATCGTGAACGAGTATCCGAAAGCTTTCTTTCATGTCGACCATGTTCAAGGGCTTGGGAAAATAGATGTTTCATTAAATAAGGATCATATCGATTTATGTACAGTCTCTGGCCATAAGGTTCACGGATTGAAGGGAACCGGCGCTCTTCTTATGAAGCAGGAGGTTCTGTTATTTCCACTTCTTCACGGAGGTGGACAGGAGCAGGAAAAGCGGGCAGGTACAGAGAACCTTCCCGGGAGCGTAGCTTTTGTGAAAGCACTCCGGTTCCTTTTCGAAGACCAAGAAAAGAAGCGGAACCATTTAAACCAGCTTCGTGAGTCTTTATGGAATGAGCTTCAAGAGATAGAAGGAGTTTTCATAAATTCACCGAAGAATGGAGCTCCGCACATTCTTAATTTTTCGGTTCCGGGATTTAAGCCTGAGGTATTAATTCATACGCTGTCTGAGCGTGACATTTATATATCAACGAAGTCGGCATGCTCGTCTAAGCAGCCGGATGTGAGTGCTGTATTAAAGGCGTGCAATGTGGACAGGGAACGGACGACCTCAGCTTTGAGAGTCAGCATGTCCTATACGAACACGGAAGAAGAACTGATGACATTTGTACAAGCATTGAAGGCATCAATTGAACAACTACAAGTGACAATGGGGAGATAAAAATGAACTTTGATCAAATATTGATTCGCTACGGAGAAATGGCGATAAAAGGGAAAAACCGACGCTCGTTCGAGCAGAAGCTTATGCGCAATTTAATTCGTAAGCTGAAGCCTTTTCCCGGTGCAAGAATTCATAAAACAAGAGATCGCATGTACATTCTGCTAAATGGCGAAGACCCGCACGCGGTGATGGATGTATGTCGTAAAGTGTTCGGAATCCACAGCTTAAGTTTTGCTGTGAAGGTGGAGAAAACGGAAGAGAACTTAAAAGAAGCGGCGCTCCTTGCCTTCCGGGATGCTGAGGGAGCAAAAACGTTCAAGATCTCTTCAAAGCGTACGGATAAGGAATTTCCTATTTCCTCTCAGGATTTGAACCCTCTTATTGGAGGTCACATTCTTCAAAATACGGAAGGTGTAACCGTGGATGTCCACAATCCTGATGTAGAGATTAAGGTTGAAGTTCGTCAGGAGGCAGCCTACATTACGGCCCGTGACTATCCTGGAGCAGGAGGTCTTCCAGTCGGCACAACAGGAAAATCCCTTCTCATGCTCTCAGGGGGCATCGACAGTCCGGTTTCCGGTTACCTGACCTTGAAGCGGGGAGTCGAGCTTGAGGCGATCCACTTCCACTCTCCTCCTTATACGAGTGACCGTGCGAAGCAGAAAGTGATCGATTTGGCAGAACAGCTGAGTCAGTATGGGAATAAAATTAAAATACATGTAATTCCGTTTACGTCAATCCAACAGAAGATTCACCGTGAAATGCCGGAAGGGTACAGCATGACCATCATGAGACGTATGATGATGCGAATCAGTGAAAAGCTCGCAGAACGACAAGGGATCCTGTCTCTTACGACAGGAGAGAGCCTGGGACAGGTTGCGAGCCAGACCATGGAAAGTATGAATACGATCAATGAAGTGACCAACTATCCCATCATTCGCCCACTTGCAACAATGGACAAGCTCGAGATCATCGATCTATCCAGAAAAATCAACACGTATGATATTTCCATTCGTCCGTATGAAGACTGTTGTACAGTGTTCGTACCGAAAGCTCCGAAAACCAAGCCAAACAGAGAAAAGGCCAATTATTACGAGTCGAACTCTGATTTTACGGAAGATATTGAAAAAGCTTTAGAAGATAGTTATGTCATTGAAATAGAAGACGGCAAGCAGATCAAGCAGGAAGATGAATTCAGCGATCTGTTCTAATAAAAGAACCGCTCCCTCCGGGGCGGTTCTTTTCGTTTCATTTTGTACTTGAGTGTGGTATAAGTAGTACTAAAAGCTAGAGAGGGTGCAGGGATGTGAAACTTTGGTATGGAGGCAAGATTTATACGATGAAGAAGGAAGGAGAATGGGTTGAAGCAGTTGTGACTGAGAAAGGTACGATTGTCGCAACTGGAGACACGCAGACTCTTTTCCAGAAATTCAAGGATCAAATTGTGGAAGAGCATGATTTGAAAGGCGCTGTGATGTATCCTGGTTTCACGGATAGTCATTTGCACATCATCGGTCATGGAGAGCGCCTTATGAGGCTTGATTTGTCCTTTATGAAGTCAGCAGAAGAGGTCGTCCAAGCATTGAAGCAGCATGCTGAACAGCTGTCACCTGGGGAGTGGATCATCGGCGATGGTTGGAACGAGAATCAGTGGGAAGAAAAACGCATCATACATAAAGAAGAGTTGGATGCGATTTCGACAGAACACCCTATGATGCTGACAAGGGTTTGCCGCCACGCTCTCCTTGCGAACTCACGAGCCATCGATATGGCGGGGGTTACGAAGGGTACGCCTGACCCTCAGGGGGGTGTCATTGTACGCGATGAAAAAGGTGAAACGACCGGATACTTTCATGACCAGGCACAGGAACTGATTAAAGAAGCGATGCCGGAAGTAACGCCGGATTATTTGAGGAAGGCGACCGAACTTGCCGTAAATGACATGCACGCACATGGGCTTGTCGGGGGGCACAGTGAGGATTTGAACTATTATGGTGGATTCAAGAAAACACTGGATGCCTTTACGGACATCATCAATGAACAGCGTTATAAATTCAGAGCTCATCTGCTCGTTCACCACGGCGTCATTGAGGATGTAGATGCTCACAACCTGGGTTTCAAAAAAGGGACGGAATTTGTTGAGCTCGGTGCGCTCAAGATCTTCTCTGATGGCGCGCTTGGCGGCCGGACGGCCTGGCTTTCAGAAGACTATGCGGATGACCCGGGAAATAAAGGGGTAGCGATCCACACGCAAGAGGGGCTGGCTTCACTTGTAGGTGAAGCGAGAAAGCGTGATATGCCTATTGCGGTTCATGCCATTGGTGATGCGGCAGTGGAAGCCGTAGCAAATGAAATTGAACGGCAGCCTCTGCAAACGGGTGAAAGAGACCGTATCATCCATGCCCAGATTCTTCGTGCTGACCTGCTTGAGAAGTTAAAGTCCTTGAACGTGGTCTTAGATCTTCAGCCGACATTCGTTGCTTCAGATTTTCCGTGGGTGATGGATCGTATCGGCAATGTACGCTTAAAGACCTCCTACTCTTGGAGAACACTACTTGATGCGGGGATTATGTGCGCTGGAGGATCGGATGCGCCGATCGAAGAAATCAATCCATTGCTTGGAATCAGAGCCGCGGTGGATCGAAGAGCGACTTATGATCACCAAGTCTATCAAGCGGAGGAACGTCTTTCTGTATATGAAGCGATCTCCCTCTATACGAAGGGCAGTGCGCAAGCGATTTCCAAGGAGCATTCACAAGGTAAGATCGAAGAGAGCTATGTGGCGGACTTCACGGTATTGGATCGGGATTTGTTTGCTCTAAAATCACATGAACTAGCTGATGCCAACGTTATGATGACGATTGTTGATGGAGACATTGTATATCAGCGTTAACGGCTTTAAGAGCATCCTGCTGGAATGATCACAAGAATAAAGCGTCCAGGTTTCGCAGCCTGGACGCTTTGCTTTGGAAAGGTTTTATTATAAGAAGGTCCGCTTGACGCGGTCCCAGTATGTGTTGTGTTTCATTTTCACCGTCTTGATGACATCATCGCTTAATTTGATTGTGACATCATGAATGTTTCGGATGGAGAACGCTTCATTATCCATACCGATCACAGGATAGTCGTTGCCGTCTTGAAGCACGTCAAGCCTTAGTGTACGTTCACCACTCAGGATGAAAGAAGACCCGAGAGTTCGGTAACGATTGTTATTCAAGGAAGCCAGCTCACTGACTTGGAAACAAGGGAGCTTCGGGTCGACTACCGCTCCACTGGTGGACTTATTGTATCCTGTACTGCCGGTAGGCGTTGCCACAACCAGTCCATCCCCTCGGAAAGTCTCGAAATGAAGATCGTCGATATGCACATCCATTTCAATTGATTTAATCAGGGTAGAGCGGACGCTGCACTCGTTCAAGCATTTGAATGTGGATTCCCCATTGACGGTCGCTTCGATGATCGGGAAGCGTCGGACTTCCACTTCAGCATTCTTCATAGATTGGATCATTTCTTCGTGATCATCAATGTCGAAGTCACAATATAACCCTGCTTCGTTTTGGCTGCGGATTCCTACATAAAGGCAGTCTTGTCTGAAGCCTGTCTTTCTGACTGCTTGCAGGAATGTGCCGTCGCCTCCGATGGCGATGATAATATTGGCTTCTTTGGAGTCCTCCACTAAATGAAAGTCATTATCTTGAGCCAATTGGAAAAGGGCTTTTACTTTATCGTCGATCTCATGGTTTGGGTGATAATAGAAATATAGGTTTCTACGTTGATCGGACACAATGTTTCCTCCTTTATGTATGCTGTGATGTCATTTTACCATTTTCTTCGTGAAACCGCACTCAATTTTCACACAAGTCCGTCAATAGCGTCTTTGTTGAATCCAGCTGGATAATTCGATATGGTGTAAACAGAAGAAAGAAGAACAAGATCGATAATGGCGCATTGTGTTTCAGGACAGATGCGCTCTTTTCTTTTTAATTTGCTCGTTGAAGGAGAATGACAATGAAACAAGAGAACGTGGAAAAGTTATTCCAATGGATTGACGAAACGGCTATGACCGTATCAGAAGATATGAACATCACTTATCTAGAATCGATTGCAGAGACGCTCGATGTTCTGTTCAATGGCAAGCCTTTTGATGATATGAGTAAAGGTCTTCAAACAACACTGAACAATGAGCTGACGAAACTATCGAAAGATGAATTTGAGAAAGAAGAAGTCCGGAAAGCTGTCCAGCTGACCATCCTTAAAGGGATGAAAGGAGCGACGCAGCAACAGCACCTTATTACACCGGATTCGGTAGCCATGTTTATGGGATACATCGCATCCAAACTATTCGAAGGAAAAGAAAATCTTAAACTGTTTGATTTAGCTTCTGGTTCGGGTAATTTAATAACGTCGGTTATGAACCAGCTTGAGATGCCTACCAATGCGTACGCTAGTGAAGTGGACCCGACATTGATCCAACTGGCCGTTACCAACGCCAACCTTCAGAAGAACCATATCGAGTTCTTCCACCAGGACAGCCTTCGTCCGTTTCTGATGGAACCGGTTGACTTCGTAGTGGCTGACCTTCCTGTCGGTTACTACCCGGATGATGTCACAGCTGCGAACTATGAATTGAAAGCAGAAGAAGGCCATTCGTACGCTCACCACTTGTTTATTGAACAAGGATTGAACTATACGGAAGAAGGCGGCTACCTTATGTTCATCGTGCCGAACTTCCTGTTCGACAGCGATCAATCCAAGCAGCTGAATGCCTTCTTACGTGAACATGCTCATATTGTCGGCATGCTCCAGCTTTCTGATTCATTGTTCAAAGATGAAAAACATGGCAAGAGTATCTTGATTTTACAGAAGAAAGGGAAAGAGACGAAAGCACCCAAAGAAGCGCTTCTTGTTAAACTTCCATCGTTCAAGAACCCTGATGCCATGGCTGATATCCTTGCTCAGATGAATCAATGGTTTGATCAGTATAAGTTGCAGTAATTGTGTGAAAATAGTGAATATAAGAAGTAAACGTTATCATGTTCTTTCCGCCTTGAAATCGCACGTAACGGGTGATTAAATAGTAGTGGTAGAAACAAACGAACCTATCTTAAGGGGATGAGCAACGTTGAGTAATAAAATTCTAGCAATAAATGCAGGTAGTTCATCACTGAAATTCCAGTTGATTGAAATGCCAGAAGAAACAGTTGTTACAAAAGGTCTTGTTGAACGTATCGGTTTAGACGATGCTGTTTTCACAATCGAGTTCAACGATGAAAAAGATAAAACAGTTACAGAAATCCCGGATCACGGTAAAGCCGTTACGATGCTGTTGGACAAGCTGACAGCTAACGGAATCATCGAATCACTGGATGAAATCAATGGCGTTGGACACCGTGTTGTACACGGCGGAGAGCGTTTCAGTGAATCCGTCCTCATTACGGATGAAGTCATTGAAGAGATCGAAGGTGTATCAGATCTAGCGCCGCTTCATAACCCTGCGAACCTTACAGGTATCAATGCGTTCCGTGAAGTGCTGCCGAACGTCCCTCACGTAGCGGTGTTTGACACAGCGTTTCACCAAACGATGCCTGAACAGTCTTACCTGTACAGCCTTCCATATGAGTACTATGAGGAGTATGGCATTCGTAAGTACGGTTTCCACGGTACATCTCACAAATATGTGTCAGAGCGTGCCGCTGAGATGCTTGGGCGCCCGGCCGAGCAGCTTCGCTTACTTTCCTGTCACTTAGGAAACGGAGCAAGTATTGCAGCCATTGAAGGCGGAAAATCCATCGACACGTCCATGGGCTTCACACCACTTGCTGGTGTAACAATGGGTACGCGTTCAGGTAACATCGACCCAGCCTTGATTCCATTCATCATGGAGAAAACAGGTAAATCTGCAAGCGAAGTCATGAACGTATTGAACAAAGAGAGTGGTATGCTTGCCCTTTCCGGATTCTCAAGTGACCTTCGTGATATTGAAGATGCAGCAAAAGAAGGCGACGAGCGTGCAGAGCTTGCGCTGGAAGTATTCGCTGCCCGTATTCACAAATATATTGGTTCTTATGCATCCCGCATGCACGGAATCGATGGCATCATCTTCACAGCAGGTGTTGGTGAAAACAGTACATCCATCCGTGAACGCGTCCTGAAAGGTCTTGAGTTCATGGGCGTTTACTGGGATCCATCGTTGAACCAAGTACGTGGTAAAGAAGCATTCGTAAACTATCCGCACTCTCCTGTAAAAGTAATGATCATTCCTACGAACGAAGAGGTTATGATTGCACGCGATACAGTTGAAAAAGGACTATAATAGATAGAGTGGTGATCCTCAAACGAGGGTCACCACTTTTTTTGCTTTTCTTCTCGTGCTTGCCCTTTTGAATGGAGTAGCGATACAATAAAGAAAAGGAAAAATAAGGTGCGAGGGGGCGCTTTTTTTGTCTCAAGAACGAATTACCCAAGATGTGAAGAAATGGATGGATCATTACCGGAACTACCAGCCGAACGATTTCGAACGGGTGTATGACGACTGGCTGGCCTATAGCTTCGGTAGGATGGATCCGGGTGTGAAGGAGAAGCTTTTTTCGAAATTGGATGATTGGTTTTTTCATACTCACGCGTTTTTGCAGGGGAGTTCTTTTCAAAACGATGCGAGAGAGCGGATCTTGACGGTCGGGCGTGCGATTTCTGAGGATATTCAAATCATTGATGACATGAAACACCACTTAACCATTGATCAGCTGACGTACATAGCGGACCAGCAAAGAGCGCGGGGGAGGCTTTATTCGTTCACCCAAGGCGGTCTCACCGGAACGGGGGGGTGGCTGCTTCTCGGTGTCGACTTCCCCCTTATGATGGTCATGAACATAAGAGCGGTTCAATTGATCGGTCTCACGTTCGGCCACGAAATGAACCACCCTTATGAGATGATGATTTCTTTGAAGGTATTTCATGCAGCTACTTTGCCTAAACGACTGCAGGCTGATGCATGGCGGGAGCTTGTCCTTGAGATCCAAAATAAAGAGCATCCCTATATCTACAGCGGAGACGATAAATTGACCGATGAGAAATGGTTGGAACAGCCGATTAAGCAGATTACCAAATCGCTGGCCATTCTGATGTTCAGGAAGAAGATATTCCAGGGGCTTCCTTTCATCAGCATCGCTGTCGGAGCTTACTCGAACTACCACCTGACAAAGAGGGTCACGGACTTCGCTCTTCGATTTTATCAATACCGTCATTTACACACGATGAAAGGGGAAAGTTGATGGCTGTCGAAGCTCATAAAAGAGAAGCGCCGGACTCTGTGAAATGTATGGTGATCACGATTAGTGACACTAGAACAGAAGAAACGGATAAAAGTGGGCAGATCATGCTTGAGTATCTCGAGGAAGAACAGCATGATGTGGTGGATTATCGTATTGTTACCGATGACTTTGACAAGGTAACCGGTGCTTTAAAGGACGGGTTCTCACACCCTGATGTTGATGTCATCCTTACGAATGGAGGGACTGGCATCGCTGCGCGGGACATCACGATTGAAGCCGTTCAATCACAAATTGAAAAAGAAATTCCAGGGTTCGGGGAGTTGTTCCGAATGCTCAGCTACACGGAAGACATCGGCTCTGCGGCCTTATTGTCGAGGGCTGTTGCTGGGACGAAAGGGCATACAGCGGTGTTCTCTACACCTGGTTCAAGCGGGGCTGTACGCCTTGCTATGGAGAAGCTGATTCTCCCTGAAATGACTCACGTGGCGAGAGAACTGAATAAAGATAAATAAAAAAGAGACGACTTATGAAAAAGTCGTCTCTTCTAGGATGTCGAGAAAGTCCTATCGGTTCTCATAAAGTTTGAAAAGCGCTGTTGGCGAAACAACTCGCTTTCCGTGGGCGTCCGCTGAGTCGCCTCGCTCCCTTCGGTCGCTGTGGGGTCTCATCTGTACTCTGCTCCCACAGGAGTCTCGCTGTTTCGCCAACACCTTTATGAAGGGGAAACGGAACCTCTATTTGCCACGACCTGAAAGAGGCGATGATCGCACAGAATAACGTTCGGCTTTCCACGTACTAGCTCGGTTCTGTTCCCGCTACCTTCGTACAGTGGGGTGGAAAATGACGAGACTCCTACGGGATGCACGGACCACGGCGAGATCCCCGAAGACGAGGTCTGAGGTAGCTCGCCGTCCGCCGTGGAAAGCGAGTTATTTTCCACCCCACTGTCCTCCACATTTGTAACAGAAGCGTTTTCTAACCTTTTTCAACAGACTGAAAAGAGACGACTTATGAAAAAGTCGTCTCTTCTTTAATCTTCTTTTTGGTCGGGTCTGACTACGAGCACATCGCAGGAGGCATAGCGGGTGATGTGTTCGGAAACACTACCTATGAAGAATCTTTCCATCGTACTTAGCCCCGTAGCTCCACAGATGATTAGATCGGCTTTGTATTTAGGAGCCACATCTTTCGCAATTTTTACCTTCGGGGAACCATATTCTATATCTACCACGACATCTTTAATACCTGCATCTTCTGCTTTCTGTTGGTAATCGTTCAATAATTCCGTTGCGTATTTCTCTGCCCTTATGGCAAGAGAACGATCGTAAGCTTCAACGGTTGCAAAAGCTCTCGTATCGACTACGTGGGACAAGATCAACTTAGCTTCGTTCCGGTTTGCGATATCAATCGCCTTTTTGAAGGCTACCTCAGCAGTTTCCGATCCGTCGACGGCGACGACAATGTCTTTGTATTCAAAAGTCATTTGATGATTCCCCCTTCCTTGTTAGTTCTATTATACCACGTCGTTTTTTAAGAAATGCGAATATTTTACACTATTTTGTGAACAGTAAGAGTGAGGTGATCATAAATGGCGAAAAAGAAGCCGGTTAACCCATTGGAAAGAGAAGCGGAACAGCAAATGATGAGTGCGCTGAACGAAAGCTATCAGTCTGGTGTAGAGACTGAAAAAGAAAACAAGAAATAAAAAAGAGCCCACCGATGAAGATCGGTGGGCTTTGTTTCATCCCCAGGTCCTGTTTTTCATGACCAGCGGGTAGGAGATGGCGACGACCAGGAATGTGAGGAATCCTGGTGATGCGCCTTCTGGAAGAACAAAGTACAGAATGCCTCCTGAAATGATATGAATGATCGCCCATGGATTGATGCTTGAGGTTTTCGTCAACTGTGCGAGTGCCTTCTCGTCGAGCATCCGTTTTTTTACAAATAGATAATCGCTCGAGATGACGGCGGAGATCGGAATGATAAAGCCTCCGAGTAAGGAAATATACGACTCTGCTTCATTTACTAAGTCCGGGAATCCACTTAGCAGAACGCCTAGTGCGCCGAACAGGACAGCACTCTGTACCCGACTCAAGCGACTGAACGTGTTCAGAAGGCTGTAGCCGCCGGTGTACGCATTGCTGATATTGATCGAAACCATCGAGATGATGGCTGTCAGCGTGATGATGCTTATGAATAAGGGTGAATCAGTTACATTACTGGATGACACATAGGGGTTGATATCATTGAATAAGTAAGCTGAACTTGCCCCAATGAATGCTGTGATGAAAAAGCCGATACTGTTGCCGGATAAAAGCCCCCAGAACCCGTGAGCGGGTGTCTTTGCGTACCTGGTCATATCGGCTGATGCGCTGACGCCGGATACATACTGAACAAAAGCCAGGCTTGAAAAGAAAAAGAAGCTCGTCCATGACATTTCTGATGCGTCATCAGGGAGCGTCAGCCATGAACCTTGTGCATCGTTTGTAGTAAAGTAAAGATAAAGCATCGTTCCTTCCCCGATCAGCAACAGTGGAAGGAAGTAACTGGTCGCTTTTTTGACGGCGTCGAATCCGATGATGGCTAGTACGACCATCACGATCGACAAAGGAATGGAAAACAGTAAAAAGGGCAGTTCATTTCCGGTGACTCTTACGATCAGTTGCTGAATCACATATGTACCACCGATGGTCTGAACACTGAACCAATACAATGAGGTCAGACTTCTGATCGGGGAGGATAAGTATCTCGCTCCTTGGACTCCTAGCATCGTACGAATCGAGTACTGAGCAGGGATGCCTAATCTGGCCCCAGGCAAAGATAAATAGGAAACAAATAAAAAGCCTAGTACAGCACCTATGCTGGTTGATAATACCGCACCCCAAAAAGAAAGGCCGCCCTCTATGACGGCTAGTGCCGGGATTAAGAAATTACCCGCATTGGCGGCAATCGCAATTTGGATGATGGCGAATCGATACCAGGGTGTATTTTGCTGCTCTTTTGGAACGGATTCCAATCCAAAGGTTTCAATCATTTTCTTACGAGAGGATGTTCTCATAGCCCTCACGTCCTTTCTGCCGCATTCATTTTACAGAAGCGAATGAATATTGTAAACAAATCAAGATTTAATGTAACGAGAGTGAACTGATATAGAGGAGGAATGAAGTGATGAGACATGCCATTATTACAGCTGGAACGAAAGGGCTCGGCAAGAAAGTGACGGAGAGCTTCTTGAATAAAGGAGTGTCAGTAACCGTCACATATAGAAGCGATCGCGAGAAAGCTCTTGAATTATACGAGCAGTTTCCGTTGCAGAAAGACTCCATACAATTAATACAAACTGATGTCACGAAGAAGGAGGACCTCGAAAGGATCGTCCAAGAGACTGTCGAGAGATTCGGAAGAGTAGACTATCTTATAAACAACGCAGGTCCATATATATTCGAGAGGAAAAAATTAATGGATTATACGACGGAAGAATGGAATGCTATGATCAGAGGCAATTTAGATGCCGCTTTTCACCTTATGAAAGCAACGGTTCCGTATATGCGTAAACAGCAGTTCGGAAGAATCATCAATTATGGATTCCAAGGGGCAGGAGAAGCATCCGGATGGATATACCGCTCGGCCTTTGCTGCGGCCAAGGTTGGACTTGTTTCTCTGACGAAGACCATCGCTTATGAGGAAGCGGAGTATGGAATCACTTCCAACATGATCTGCCCTGGAAAAATATTAGGTGAATGGAAGGAAGCTTCCATAGAAGATGGACGCCAGTCGAAGGATGACGAAACCCCGATTGGCAGACCTGGAACAGGCGAAGATATTGCGAGGACAGTGGAGTTCCTCTGTCATGAGGATTCGGACATGATTACCGGGACAATATACGAGGTGACAGGTGGTCTGGACGTCATTCACCGCCATTTGTAGAAAGATTTATAACTTTGGGAAAAGTAGTTGTTTTTCCTGCCGATTTTGTTACAATGAAGTGGCTTTCGACGTCTTCTTGGCAGAAAGTAGTGGGATATAGAGAAAATGGAATGGGAGGTAGATGACCGTGAAAATCGGAATACCAAAAGAGATAAAAAATAACGAGAACCGTGTCGCAATGACACCTGCTGGAGTTGTGAGTCTGACAAATAATGGCCATGACGTATTTGTAGAAACACAAGCAGGACTGGGTTCTAGCTTTACGGATGAACAATACGAGGAAGCTGGAGCCACGATTGTCTCTACAGCCGAAGAGGCATGGAGCAAAGAGATGGTTATGAAGGTCAAGGAACCACTCGCTGAAGAGTATGATTATTTTTATGAAGGACTTATTTTATTTACTTACTTACATTTAGCTCCAGAGCCTGCATTGACGAAGGCCCTTGTAGAAAAGCAGGTCGTTGCCATCGCGTACGAAACGGTACAAGCGGCAAACGGTTCTCTTCCTTTATTGACGCCGATGAGTGAAGTAGCCGGAAGAATGGCTTCTCAGATCGGAGCGCAGTTCTTAGAGAAGTCTCACGGTGGTAAAGGGATTTTGTTAGGTGGTATTCCCGGTGTCCGTCGTGGAAGAGTCACGGTCATTGGTGGCGGAGTGGTTGGAACGAACGCAGCCAAAATCGCAATGGGACTCGGAGCAGATGTAACCATCATCGACCTCAGCCCGGAACGCCTTCGTCAGTTAGACGATATATTCGGATCAGAGATCAATACACTGATGTCCAACCCACTGAACATTCAGGAAGCACTTGAAGAATCCGACTTAGTCATCGGGGCTGTACTGATTCCAGGTGCCAAGGCGCCGAAACTAGTCAGCGAGGAAGTCGTGAAATCAATGAAAGAAGGTTCTGTCATCGTAGATGTTGCCATCGACCAAGGCGGCATATTCGAAACGACAGACCGAATTACGACTCACGATAATCCGACCTATGAAAAGCACGGAGTTCTTCATTATGCTGTTGCCAACATGCCAGGAGCGGTTCCGCGTACGTCGACAATCGGGTTGACGAACGTTACGGTACCGTATGCAATTCAGTTGGCGAATAAAGGATATGTGAAAGCATGTCAGGATAGTGAGCCTTTGATGAAAGGGATCAACACGTTAGAAGGATACGTCACATACAAAGCCGTAGCAGAAGCGCAAGGACTTGAATATGCAGACGCGCGTAATCTAATTAATAAATAAGGAACTTAAA
Organism: Halobacillus litoralis; assembly: GCF_020171725.1. Taxonomy (GTDB): domain Bacteria; phylum Bacillota; class Bacilli; order Bacillales; family Halobacillaceae; genus Halobacillus; species Halobacillus litoralis_F. The sequence continues at coordinate 27,173 of NZ_JAIVAJ010000002.1, forward strand.
TCCAGCAGTCTGACTGCTGGATTTTTCTTTCAGGTTTCTATGATTCACAAAGAAACATCATGGCTGACAAGTTTGGTATACTAGGAGTGGGAATTTTTGTTTTCCTGGTCATTGTGAACGTTTTGTTACATCGAGAAGAAGAATTTAAATAAAATATTGAAAAACGTGAAACCTCTGTGCCTCCTTACCCGTAAATACAGGTACACGAGGTCAAAGTGGAAGGAGAGGTGAGCACTTGGGATTCTTTTCAAAGTTATTTTCGAGTAAAAAAGAGACACCCGAAGTGAAAGAACGAACCGTATTGAATATTCAAATTGGTGACATTATCACATACGATCTTGTGGATTACGAAGTCGTAGGGAAAATTACGTACCGGGATGGTTCTTATGAGTGGTATTCCTATCAATTGCTAGAAGGGAATTCAACCAAATGGCTGGCGGCTGAAATGGATGATGAACTAGAGCTTGGCATATATGAAACGGTTAAGCTCCCTGTCCAGACTCCTTTTCCTAAGAAACTGGAGTATGAGGGTGCCACCTACTTCAAAGATGAAGAAGGAGAGGCGAGAGTAACGGGAGAAGGGCGCAGTCAGAACATTAACGGGCGCACCACCCGCTACGGGGATTATATCGCCGAAGACGAACAGAGTTATCTGAGTGTTGAATCATGGGGGAGTGAAGTCGAAGTCAGTTATGGCTACGACATAGAATCCTATGAAATTAAAATTATTGCAGGTTCAAAATAACAAGGAGGACTTTACATGTTTAAATTTTTCAAGCGAGTACAGACGGTTGTTGGTTCTGAGTTGAATTCAATGCTCGATAAAGCGGAAGACCCGGTGAAAATGCTGGATCAATTCATGCGCGATATGGAAAGCGATATTCGTGAAGCAGAAGCGGCTGTTGCGAAGCAGATTGCTAACGAGAAGATGATGAAGCGTAAGTATGACGATGCGCAGGCTCTTGTCGACAAGCGTATGCAGCAGGCTGAGAAAGCCATTGAAGCAGGCAACGAAGACCTTGCCCGTCGTGCTCTTGAAGACAAAAACAGCCAGCAGGAGCAGGCTGAGCAGTTCAAAGCTTCATGGGACCGTGCAAAAGCGGACTCTGACAACCTTCGCACAAAACTGGACGATATGAAAAAAGAGTACCAGGAAATGAAACTGAAGAAAGATTCCTTGAAAGCACGTGCTGAATCTGCCAAAACGCGTACGAAGATGAACCGTACGATGTCTAATATCGGTGGAGATGAGTCGCGTCAAGGCTTCAATCGTATGGAAGAGAAGGTTCTGCGTTATGAAGCCGAGGCGGAGACTAGTGAAGATATGTCTCAGGCCAGCCGTTCACTGGATGATGAATTCGATGCACTGGACGACAAGAACGGTGTAGATGATGAACTGGCAGAACTGAAAAGAAAAATGAATAAAGAGTAAGGATGAATACAGGCCCGTGCCCGACATATAATTGTTGGGCACGCCTATTTCTGAAGGAAGGAGGAATTTGTTGTGAATATTAAGGATTTAGCTGGATTAGCGATTGCTGTTATCGTCGGGATCATTCTTTTGTTTAACGTGTTCGGAGAAGATGACGATCCGTTGAGAGGTATGACGGGCTCTTATACGCAAGATACATACAATGAATTGCCGGACGAACCGAGTAGGAATGAAATTATTGATAACATTGATAACTACAGTTCGAATGGGACATCATCAGAGAATGATAATGAGAGCCAGACTCAAGATGATTCCGATGATGCTCAGACGGACAGCTCCTCATCTAAGTCCATTGAAGAGCTGATCCAAGTTGCCTTCCCACTACTGGATACCGTGAATCGAAATAACGGAACTTCAAAGATTTACATGACGAGAGAGCTGACACTACCAGAAGTGGTACAGCAGCTGTCTGATGAAATTCAACCCGAGGAAATCAGTCAGAGACAGGATGACAGACAGGTTCTCGTGTACCCTGAACACTTTGTCATCGTACAAGAAAGCAATGAAGAACCAGGTCTGGTAACGATTGAGCTTGCCAATGACCGATTCGTTCGGGAGAACTATTCTCCAAGCTTCTTCAATGGCATGCTGACGGCCATCGTCCTGAACCGTGTACTGGATGCGGATGATTGGTTCGACCGCAGGAGAAGCAGTTGTAGACAGTCCAATGACTGTTATGGCGGATATGGGATGTATGGAAGCTTCGGTTCAAACAGCTCAGGAAATTCAGGTTCATTCCGTGGATCATCGACACGCGGTGGAGGACCAGGAACAGGAAAATAAAGGAGGAAGATTAGAATGGGACCATTTCTTGCAACAGTAGGATATTTTTTAATTGCCATTATCATTGTGTTAATCGGCTTAGTTATTTTCGAATTTTTAACAAAACAGTATAAGGACTGGGACGAAGTGAAGAACGGAAACCAAGCGGTCGCAATGTCGATTGCTGGTAAAATCATTGGGATCTGTATCGTTCTTTCATTTGCCATCTACCACAGCTTCACGGTATGGGATACACTCATTTGGGGTGCGTTCGGAATGGTGCTTCAAATGGCAGCGTATATTCTATTTGAATTGTTCACGCGTAAATTCTCAGTTGAAACGAACCTGAAGGCAAACAACACCGCAGTCGGAATTATTTCTATGGGAGTTTCGATCGGGCTTGCCTTTGTAATTGGTGCATCGATTACATAAATCATGACTATAGGGGATGTTTTGGAGAAGCCACTAAGAATGAATCCTTAGTGGCTTTTCAGTACGCAAAAGCAGGAAGTGTAGGAGTGAAAAACGTTGGAAGCAAGTAACATCAGAAAAAGTCATTTCATTTATTGGGCATCAGGAATTGTTTCCATATGTGGAATCATATTCGAGGTACTGTTCGGCGCACTGGGTTCTTATATTTTAGGTGACGGAGTCAAGCAGTACACGTTAACAATCAGTCTATTTCTAACAGGGATGGGAATTGGGGCAAGTATCAGTGAAAAAGTGATGAAGCAGCTGATTGTCACTTTTGTCTGGATTGAATTTATGGTGGCGTTGATCGGAGGGTTCTCGAGCTTCACAATGTTCGGGTTGACGGCCTTTGCTCCTTCCGGTACAGATGCCTTTTTCTTATATTTAGTCACGTTCACGATCGGTGCATTGACAGGTTTAGAATTACCGATTTTGATCCGAAAGGCGAACGAAATCGGGGTGGAATTGAATCGAAGTACGGCTCGGGTGCTCTTTTCGGATTACGCGGGAGGCTTGATCGGTGGACTGTTGTTCGCCTTCTATTTACGCCCGCAGATGGGAATGGTCAAGAGCGCATTCTTTGTCGCGTGTATTAACTTGGCTGTTGCACTGGTTGTGTTGTATTTGTTCCGCTCTGAAATTACAAGGATGCGGATCCACGTGACAGCAGGGACCGTTATTGCAGTCCTGTTAGTGGCCGGGTTGTTCTTCGGGGAAGAGATGGCCTTTACTTTCGAGCAGAAATTGTACAAGGACCCGATCATTCATATGGAGGACAGTGCCTATCAAAAGATCGTCTTGACGAAAGAACAGGAAGATACCCGGTTGTTCTTAAACGGCTCTCTTCAATTCAGTTCTTCAGATGAATACCGATACCACGAAATGCTCGTTCATCCAGCCATGGCTTATGCTTCGTCTCATCAGAATGTTCTCGTGCTCGGAGGCGGAGACGGGATTGCTGCTAAAGAGCTGCTTAAATATGACACTGTTGATCAGATATCACTCGTCGACCTTGATCCTGCAGTGACTGAGCTTGCGAAGAACAATCATCATCTTCTGTCGCTGAATGAAGGAAGTTTGAGTGATGACAGGGTCGATGTGAGGAACGAAGACGCTTTTAATTATCTCGAGCAGTCGGATCAGTTCTATGATGTTATCATCGTCGATCTGCCTGATCCGAACAATGAGAGCTTGAACAAGCTTTATACCCGTGAGTTCTATTCTCTTCTCAGAAACCACTTAGCGCCTGGCGGGGCAGCGATGGTTCAGGCTACTTCCCCAGTGTTCGCGACCGAAGTCTATTGGACGATTGATAAAACGGTACGGGAGACCGGTTTAAACACAGCGAACTTCAATGTTGATATTCCGAGTTTCGGTAACTGGGGCTTTGTGATGGCAAGTCGTGATCCGATTGATGTGGAGGACATACAAATCGATATGGACACACGCTACTTAACGAATGAAATGCTTCCTGCCTTGACCGTGTTTGGGAAGGATGAAGATGGGGAAATCGTAACGAGTGACGGGGAAAAAGTGACCATCAAGCCTAATACGCTGATCGATCCTCATTTAATCCAAAAGTATGAAAAAGCATGGCAGAACTATTGAGGTAAGATTCATTTATTCATAAGGAGTGGTATATGTGAAAATATCTTATCATGGACATTCAGTAGTCAAAGTAGAGGCAAATGGGAAAACGATTCTATTCGATCCATTCATTTCTGACAATGGAAACACAGATTTAGATGCAGACACCGTTGAAGCGGATGTGATCCTGCTGACGCACGGGCACAATGATCACGTAGGCGATACATTTGATATTGCGAAGCGGACGGATGCTCAAATTGTGGCTCCGTTCGAGTTAGCTACTTATCTCGGAAATAAAGGGTTGAATGCCCACCCGATGTATATTGGTGGCGGGCACGAATTTGATTTCGGTCATGTGAAGTTTACTCAGGCGTTCCACGGATCCTCTTACACTGAGGAAGATGGAACAATTGTGTACACAGGAATGCCGACGGGGATCTTGCTGACGATCGATGGCAAAACCATCTATCACGCAGGGGATACGGGGCTCTTCTCAGATATGAAGCTGATAGGGGAGCGTAACGATATCGACCTTGCTTTTCTACCGATTGGTGATAATTTCACGATGGGACCAGATGATGCGTTGACAGCTGCCGAATGGTTGAAAGCGAAACAGGTGGTTCCGATTCACTATAACACCTTCGATCTAATCAATCAGGACGGTGAAGGGTACGCGAAGAAGGTCCGCCCCGGAAAAGGAGCGGCCTTGGAACCTGGTGAGTCGATCGAACTTTAAGAATATGCTTTTTTTAACAGCCTTCCTCCATTAGGGGGAAGGTTTTTTATTTTCTGAATACATATTTCCTGGAAGAAATTGCGGTGAAACTGTATCAGTTGTATAATAACAATAGAACCTTATTCGATTAGTACAGTTAGAAAGATTGGTGGACATAATGGCTACAAAGCATGAACAGATCCTACAGCATATTGAATCGTTAGCCGTTGGTAGTAAGATTTCGGTGCGTGGAATTGCGAAGGCTTTAAATGTAAGTGAAGGAACGGCCTATCGTGCCATCAAGGAAGCGGAGAATCAGAACCTTGTTAGTACGATGGAGCGAGTAGGAACAATCCGGATTGAAAAAAAGAAAAAAGAAAACATTGAAAGACTGACATTCGCAGAAATATTGAATATTGTGGATGGACAAGTCCTCGGCGGACGAGAAGGTCTTTATAAGACGCTGGGTAAGTTCGTCATCGGTGCGATGAAATTAGATGCGATGATGAGGTACACAGAGGCGGGGTCCCTCCTGATTGTGGGGAACCGCACGAATGCTCATGAACTGGCTGTCCAGGAAGGCGCGGCTGTTTTGATAACCGGTGGCTTTGACACGAATGAGACTGTCAAACAACTGGCTGACGAGAAGAAGCTGCCTGTCATTTCGACGAGCTACGATACGTTCACAGTGGCTACCATGATCAACCGGGCGATTTACGACCAATTGATAAAAAAAGAAATCGTACTCGTAGATGACATTTACACACCTTTTGCGGATTCGAAATATTTAAAAACGACAGACACGGTCCAGAAATGGTATGACTACAATTCTGAAACGAAGCATAACCGGTATCCGGTGGTCGATCTTCATAACCGTGTGGTTGGAATCGTCACCTCCAAAGATGTGATCGCAAAAGATCCTGGCGTACGAATTGATAAAGTGATGACCAAGAATCCGATGACGGTGAATACCACCACTTCTCTCGCCAACGCTGCTCATGTGATGGTTTGGGAAGGTATCGAGCTGATGCCGGTCGTTGATTCTTCTCATCATTTGCAGGGGATTATTTCAAGGCAGGATGTGTTAAAAGCTCTCCAGCACATTCAAAGGCAGCCGCAGGTCGGTGAAACCATTGATGATTTAGCGACGAAGCAGCTAGAGATTGTAGAAACGTCAGGACGCTCTCATCATTTAAGATCCAAGGTCACACCTCAAATGACGAACCAGCTTGGAACGATGTCTTACGGCGTGTTCACGACGTTAATCACGGAAGCTACCAGTCGGCTCTTGCAGAAGCATAAAAAGGGAGATTTGGTCGTCGAGAATATTTCCGTCTACTTTATCAAGCCCGTTCAGCTCGAGAGTGAAATTGATTTGTATCCTCAAATATTAGAGGTCGGACGTAAGTTTGCCAAGGTCGAGATTGAAGTGCACCACGAAGGAGCCATCGTCGGAAAAGCGCTTCTTATGGCACAACTGATTGACCGTTAATATCATATCTCGTATCTTAAGAAAAGGGCTGTTACTTCTATGAGTAACAGCCCTGCAGGATGTCGAGAAAGTCCTATCGGTTCTCATAAAGTTTGAAAAGCGGTGTTGGCGAAACAACTCGCTTTCCGTGGGCGTCCGCTGAGTCTCCTCGCTCCCTTCGATCGCTGCGGGGTCTCATCTGTACTCTGCTCCCACAGGAGTCTCGCTGTTTCGCCAACACCTTTATCAAGGGGAGACGGAACCTCTTATGCTATCATCTGGAAAAGGCGATGATTACTCTGAATCGTCTCTACTTATCGCCGCTCGGTTCTGGACCCACTGTTATGGCAAAGTGGGGTGGAAAATGGCGAGACTCCAGCGGGATGCACGGACAACGGCGAGATCGAACCCAAAGGAACAAGGATGTTCGAACTAAAACCGCCAAGTCGTTTGGCAACGTCGAACGACCCAACGTCCTGTTGGGCCGCCGCCGGAAAGCGAGTTATTTTCCACCCCACGCTCCACTGTATCTCATCCAGAACCTTTCTCAACACCCAGAAGGGCTGTTACTTCTATGAGTAACAGCCCTTTTCTAACGGTTCTATAGTCAAGTTGTGCGGTGTTTTTGGTATTCCCCTTTATAGTGGTTCATGGCCTTCCAGCCTGTGATGGCTTGATAGCCGCCCAGAAGGATGAAGGCAAGACCGATAAATAGGGAAAGCTGTGTTTGGTAGAATAAGTACTGGTTGATTCCCCAGAAGAAGATGAACGCCCCTAGACAGATTTTAGCCTTGCTGTTCGTGAAGTCTTGTACCAAAGGGTCGTTTGTTCGGGTGATCATGACTTTGTAGTAAATATATAGGACAAAAGAGAGTAAAATAAGAAACGCAAAGATTAGCAAATGAATCGACTCCTGCTACGTATGATTTTTCTCTCCTATTGTAGCTTGTTTTCAGCCATATGGCTACCTGTTGGAAAAAAACTATGTTTTAATGAGAGGTAGAACGAAAGGAGCAACGATATGACCAAACAAGCGATTTTCAATAAAATTAAGCAATACGATACGATCATCATTCACCGTCACGTGCGTCCGGATCCAGATGCTTACGGTTCGCAGGCTGGTCTGGCTGAGATCATCCAATCCAATTACCCTGATAAAAACGTGTATATTACAGGAGAACATGATGCTTCCCTTGACTTCTTAGTTCAGATGGATGAAGTGCCCGACTCTGCGTTTGAAGGGGCGCTGGTCATCGTTTGTGATACAGCGAATCAGGCCCGCATTGACGACCAGAGATACAACCAAGGCAGTGAACTGATCAAAATCGATCACCATCCGGTTGTAGATGAATATGGAGACATTCAATGGGTGGATACGAATGCAAGTTCAACGTGTGAAATGATCTATGGACTGTATCTACATATGAAAGAGGAAGGCACTGAACTTAGTGACCAGGCGGCACGGTTGATCTATGCCGGCATCGTCGGAGATACAGGACGGTTCCTTTTCCCTAGTACAACGACGAAGACGCTTTCCTATGCATCGGAGCTTGTTCACTATAATTTCGATCGAAAGCTTTTGTATAACGAATTGTACAAAACACCGCTTCACGTTGCTAAATTGAAAGGGCACATCTTGCAAAATGTGTCGTTGGATGAGGCTGGGTCAGCTACAATCATCTTGTCGAAAGAAGTGTTGGAGGAATATGGTCTGACTGCTTCAGAGACGAGTCAACTGGTTGGGATTCTAGGAGATATCGAAGGGATTCTCGCCTGGGTCTTTTTTGTGGAAGAAGAAGAGAGCATTCGTGTACGGCTGCGCTCGAAGGGACCGGTTATTAATAAAATTGCCGAAAATCACAATGGCGGCGGTCATCCTATGGCAGCTGGAGCTACAGCAGGGTCGTGGGAAGAGACAAAGGAGATTGCAGAAGAGCTTCGAGATGTTTGTAAATCTTATCAATCATAAGGTGAAATGGTCCTGCTTCGACACAGGGCCATTTCCCTTATCCATAAGATTAGGGGATCAGCTTAATTTCAAGATTCATGATGACCTCTTCTGTCACAATCAATCTTTTCACCGTTAGTTGATAGGTGAGTTGGTCTACAACGTAATCTTTATTTTCAACCGTAGAAATCACGAGGTCGATCTGATCTGCGACGGCCTGAACATTCTGACCATTGATTGACGACAATAAGTCCTTTACGAGAGAAGTCAGCTCGTGCTGGGTAAGCAAGTCGACCTCCAGCTTTTTGGCATTTGTATAGCTGATGACGACATCCCGTACCTTCAGCGGCTTTTCTTCACCTTTAGGTGGATTGTCGAGCAAATGCTCATACTTCTTCTCGACTTCATTTAATTCAGCTGACAGACGGATATGTTCCTGCGTCATATTCTCTTGCTGCTGACCATGTATAATGAGAAAAAAAGTGTACCCGAGCATGGCTCCAAGTGCGATGCCTGCTAAAAAGCGGCGCCACTCTTTCCTTTTATACAAGGGAGGGATATGCATTATGTCACCTCTTCTCCAAGCAGCCATTCAAATAGAAGCAGAGCCGTTTTCACCCCGCCCATGGCTGATACGATGATCACAAGTTGTTTGAACACGTCAAAGGTAGAGCCGTCCAAGATTCCTTTTTCAAAATTACTGATCGCATCGAACGTTCCTCCGATTGCAGCAACAATGGCCCATATGCGGAGTCCCTTCGCGATGCGGAACATGGCTGTCAACGGAGCTTCTCCAGTCAAGTAACTTCCAATACTCCCAATGATTGTCCCACCGACGATGACCCCGAAAGCGATAAAGAAGCATTGTACGATCGACACAATTAAGCGGTCCTCCATCTTGTCCCTCTTTTCGCCAGAGAATGTGGTCCTGTTTACACATTATTCTAGTCCGACGTTTCTTATGCAGAAGGGTTTCTTATCCAGAGAGATGCCGCTATAATTTACATTGAAAGAAGGTGGAACCGATGGCTTTTACTCACTTACAAGTAAAGAGTGGATACAGTTTAATGCAGAGTACTATAAAAATAGAAGAGTTAGCGGAAGAGGCCGGTCGTTTAGGGTATGGGGCTCTAGCTCTAACCGATCATGAAGTGATGCACGGTTCTGTCTCCTTCTATCAAGCTTGTCTTAAAGCAGGAATCAAACCGATCATCGGATTGGAGCTTTCCGTCCAGTACGAGCACGAACGTTTTCCTTGTCTTTTTATAGCTGAGAATAACGAAGGGTATCGGAATTTAATGAAGATCAGTTCCTGGATTCAAACGCAGGGAGTGACCCCAGAGCTTGCCCAACTAACGAAATACAGTCAAGGATTAATTGTTATTGTAAAAACGTCTCAGACTATTTGGGCAGAGACGTTCGTTCAAGGACGCGAAATGCAGGTGTCCACTCACCTTGCAGAATGGCGTGAGGTGTTCGGAAACGAAGATGTCTTCCTCGGGATTCAAGATGTGGACCTGCACGAGGAACGTCAAATCCATCGCCCTATGAAGGAATGGAGTATAAAAGAGGAAGTGCCGGTTGTCACACTCGGGGACGTTAAGTATTTACATAAAGAAGATGCTGAGGCGTTCGAGTGTCTTCAGGCGATAGAAAGCGGCAGCAGGGTTTCCGCAGGGACGCCCGCTAAAGGCCACGAATACTTGAAATCCGTAGACGAGATGGAAAGGTATTTCATAGACTGGTGGCCGGAAGCCCTGCAGGCGACTGAAGATATCCAAAAGCGATGCGAAGTCACAATCGACCTCGAGCAGCAACTGATTCCCGCCTATCCTACGCCGGAAGGGAAGGCGGCAGATGAGTATTTGGAGGAGTTATGTGTACGTGCTTTGGACGACTATTCAGGTCAGAACAAAAAGCTTGCACATGATCGACTGAAACACGAGCTAAGTGTGATTCAATCGATGAGTTTCAGTGATTACTTCTTGATTGTTTGGGACTTCATTGCTTATGCCAGAAAAGAGGGCATCCATGTCGGACCGGGGCGAGGGTCGGCGGCGGGCTCATTTGTCGCTTATCTCTTAGAAATTACGCAAGTCGATCCGCTGGAATACGACTTGTTATTTGAACGGTTCTTGAACCCTGAGCGTGTGAGTATGCCGGATATCGATATTGACTTCCCGGATCACCGAAGAGACGAGGTTATCCGATACGTGGCCGATAAGTATGGTAGACACCATGTCGCCCAAATCTGCACATTCGGTACTTTCGGGTCGAGAAGTGTACTAAGGGATTTGTTTAAAGCGATGAGCATTGATGATCAGGATGCGGCCTATATCCTGAAACAAATCCCGAAGAATTCCAACCTTTCCCTTGTCGAGATTGTGAAAGATTCAGACTCGCTGAAAGAGTACATCAAAAAAGATGAAGCCTTGAAGCGGTTGTTCAGAGTAGCTGCGAAATTGGAAGGGCTTCCTCGTCACGTCTCCACACACGCTGCAGGGGTGATCATCAGCGAGAAGCCTCTGATTCATTACACAGCGTTAATGAAGGGGCAGGGGAACGCTTACCTGACACAGTCAGCCATGAATGAGTTGGAAAGTGTCGGCCTACTGAAAGTCGACTTCCTGGGCCTTAGAAATCTGACTTTGCTGGAACGATTGGAACAAAAGCTGCAGCGGTATGAAGACAGTTCGTTTCATATAGATGATATTCCGCTTCATGATGATCAAACATTCGAATTATTGAAGGAAGGGCGGACGAACGGGGTGTTTCAGCTTGAGTCCCAAGGAATGAAACAGGTGTTGCGGCGATTAGCGCCTTCTCACTTTGAAGATGTTGTAGCGGTCAATGCGCTGTATCGTCCGGGTCCGATGGAATACATCCAAACCTATGTGAACCGCAAGCATGAAAGAGAGAAGGTCGAGTACCCACACCCGGATATCAGCACAGTCTTAGAGCCTACATTCGGCGTGCTCGTTTATCAAGAACAAATCATGCAGGTAGCACAGAAGGTGGCTGGCTATTCTTTAGGGCAGGCCGATATTTTGAGAAGGGCAGTCAGTAAGAAACAATCCGACACACTGGAGCAGCAGCGGAATGCTTTTATTAAAGGGAGTGTATCAAAAGGCTATACGGAGCAGGTTGCGAAGCAGTTGTTCGAGTGGATCGTGAAGTTCTCGAACTATGGGTTCAACCGCAGTCATGCGGTGGCTTACAGTGTCATTTCCTTTAAACTCGCTTATATAAAAGCTCATTACCCGACTTATTTTATAGCTGAGCTGATGAACGCAAACCTTGGTGATCAGGAAAAGGTCTCGATGTATATAAGGGAAGCGAGAGAGGCCGGTATTTTGGTGTCGCCCCCTAGTGTGAATAAGAGTGGTCTCGTAACGAAGGATGAGAACGGGGGAATCCGGCTCGGACTCGTTGCAATCAAAGGTATTGGTTTTCAAGCAGCGGAGGAAATCCTGCAAGAACGCAGGAATGCAAGGTTTCGTGGGTTGAATGATTTCTGTCTGAGGATTACTTCACAATCGATCAGCCGAAATGTCATCGAATCACTCATTATAGCCGGGGCATTTGATGAATTCGACACCAATCGTGCAAGGCTTTTGGCAAGTGTCGATCAGGCACTGGAGCAGGGCGAGCTCTTTAAGGAGTTTCAAGACCAGCCTGAGCTCTTCAGCGAAGACTTTGGTATGGGAGAAGCCATCGATATTGAGCCTTTTCCACCGCTTAAGAAACTGGCGATGGAGAAAGATGTGCTCGGGAGTTACCTGTCGGATCACCCGCTGCAGGAGTTTAGAACGTCTCTTGAGCAAGGTGGTTTTCTTCCTATACGAAAGAGCATTGAGAAATTGAATCAGAAGGTGAAGATCGCAGCTGTCATTGAATCAATCAAAGAGATTCGGACGAAGCGTGGAGAGTCGATGGCATTTGTCAATCTGAACGATGAGAATGGGGAAGTAGATGCTGTTATTTTCCCGGACGTTTACCGAGAAGTGCGCTCTTGGATGAACGAACAGATCCTTGTAATGATACAAGGGAAAGTCGAAGAAAGAAGAGGGAGCGCGCAGCTGATCATTCAATCCATCCAACGTTTTGAAGAGCGTGACTCGACTTCATCGAATCAAAGGTTGTTTGTGAAAGTGCAGGCAGACCAGGAAACGGAATCTGTTGACCACCTAAGGAAATTGGCACGGTATTTCCCGGGAAATACACCAATCGTCATATTTCGAGCGGAGGACCGAAAAACGTATCAGCTCGAAGACGGCGTAACGGTAAGTGACGACTTGATGAAGAAAATGCATCAATTTTTCGCTGAGGACTCTGTCGTTCTCCGCTGACAATTGAAAAAGCTCAGTCCACATTTTTGTATTTCTTTACACTGAAAAACCATCTGTTATAATAAAGGAGTTCACGGTGGTCAGACCACCTAAGTACGGCTTATATTTCATTGATTAAAAGGAGCGTGTCGTCGTGTCGAATTTGAGAGATGAAGCACTTCATATACACAGAGTGAACAAGGGGAAATTGGAAACAACTTCGAAAGTACCTGTACGTAATGCAAAAGATTTGAGTTTAGCTTATTCCCCAGGGGTGGCTGAGCCTTGTAAAGAAATCTATGACCATAAAGAAACGGTCTATGATTATACGATGAAGGGGAATATGGTCGCCGTCGTGAGCGATGGTTCTGCTGTGTTGGGCCTTGGTAATATTGGTCCTGAAGCGGCTCTCCCAGTGATGGAAGGGAAGGCTGCTCTGTTCAAAAGTTTTGCCGGAGTCGACGCGTTCCCGATTTGTTTAAACACACGAGACGTTGATCAAATTGTACAGACGGTCAAGCTGATGGAGCCGACATTCGGAGGGGTAAACCTTGAGGATATCGCTGCACCGAACTGCTTTATTATAGAAGATCGTCTGAAGAAGGAAACGAATATTCCCATCTTTCATGATGACCAACACGGTACAGCGATCGTAACCGTTGCGGGCTTAATGAATGCCTTGAAGCTGACAGGGAAGTCCTGGTCGGATATCAAGGTGGTAGCAAACGGAGCGGGCGCCGCAGGAATTGCCATTATTAAACTTTTATATCATTTCGGCGTTCGTGACATCATCATGTGTGATTCGAAAGGTGCGATTTTTGAAGGTCGCGATTATGGAATGAACGAAGTCAAAGATGAGATTGCCAGAATTACGAATAAAGATCGTGTAGAAGGCAAGTTGGATGACGTGATGGAAGGCGCAGACGTATTCATCGGAGTGTCAGTCGGAGGATTATTGTCAAAAGAAGATGTTGAAAAGATGAACGATGACCCGATTATCTTTGCCATGGCAAACCCTGAACCGGAGATCATGCCGGAAGATGCGAAGAGCGCAGGTGCTCGTGTAATCGGTACAGGACGTTCTGATTTTCCGAACCAAGTCAATAATGTACTAGCTTTCCCTGGTATTTTCAGAGGTGCTCTGGATGTAAGAGCGACACGCATCAATGAAAAAATGAAAATTGCCGCAGCCGAAGCGATTGCCTCTCTTGTAAGTGAGGAAGAACTAAGTGATGACTATGTGATCCCGGCTCCGTTCGATTCCAGAGTAGCTCCAGCTGTTGCAGCAAGTGTTGCAAAAGCAGCCATGGAATCAGGGGTTGCGCGCCATCACGTCGACCCTGAGGAAGTAGCAGAGAAAACCCGTCAGTTAACGATGATTGACGAAGATTGAATTCAGTACACAGGAGAATAGGGCGCCATCCCTTCCTCCTTACATAACGGAAGGTTTGTCCAACGGAGGTGCGTTTCATGCCCCATTCTCATAATGGAAAAGTCTATGAAGGTGTCTTACACCAATTGAAAAGATATATTGAAAGTCACCAGCTTAAGCCCGGAGATAAGCTCCCGTCAGAGCGGGAGTTGAGCGAGCAGCTCCAGGTGGGACGCTCCTCCATCCGAGAAGCGTTCAGAGCGATGGAGCTGCTCGGGCTCATTGAGACTAAGCGGGGAGAAGGTACATTTATGAGGGCGTACCGGCCTTATCATATGGTCGAACTGCTATCGAATTTTCTCCTCAACGAAACGAGGACGCGAGACGAACTGGTAGCGGCTAAGCAAATGCTTGAGAAAGAGGCATTGATGAGACTTGCCGGAAATGTCTCTGCCGATACCTTGGCTGTCATCGAGCAAATTTGTCATGAATTTGACGGGGAAGAAAAGCATTTGAAGCTCTTTCATTATTTATTTGAAGTTTGTGGGCAGCACTTATTATTGTCAATGTGGCAGTTTATTTCCGGTTTCACACAGACTGTGCACAAAATAGAGTATGAGTCCTCGTGGTACCAGTCTGCGATACGAATTTTGAAGGGTGGTAAGCCGGAAGATGTGTTCGCTTTATTTTCCACTACCGATAACCCTTCGACATGAACAGAGAGATTCTGTGGTGTCAGTCGTGTATATTGATAAAGAAAGGAAGCTTTTGTCCCAAAGGAGGAAATCACCTTGCTAAGAGATTTTTTCAGCAAAAAGAAACGTTATGCATCCATACCTAGACAAGAAGCAAAAAAGGATGTACCAGAAGGGCTGATGCAGAAATGCCCGAACTGTCAGAAGATATTTTATAGAAAAGAACTACAACGAAATATGAACGTCTGTCCTCATTGTGATCACCACCACCGTTTGACGGCATATGAGAGACTGGAACACTTATTTGATGAAGGTTCCTTTGTAGAGTGGGACAAGCATATGATCTCCAATAACCCCCTGCAATTTCCTGAATATGAGGAGAAGCTGGAAAAGGACCGCTTGAAGTCTGACCTGAACGAAGCCGTCGTAACGGGGAAAACGAGTCTCGAGGGAATTGAGACGGCGGTAGCGATTATGGATTCCCGCTTCCGGATGGGAAGCATGGGCTCTGTTGTAGGCGAGAAGATTGCGAATGCCATTGAGAATGCACGTAAAGAAAAAATTCCATTTATCATCTTTACAGCTTCCGGTGGTGCCCGCATGCAGGAGGGTGTACTCAGCTTGATGCAGATGGGGAAAACCTCTGTTGCCTTGCAGCGTCTTCACGCAGATGGTGGCCTGTTTATCTCTGTCATGACGCATCCGACAACAGGAGGGGTTTCTGCAAGCTTCGCCTCCTTAGGTGACTACAACTTCGCAGAACCGAAAGCATTGATTGGGTTTGCCGGACGACGAATCATCGAGCAGACGATAAGGGAAAAACTCCCTGAAGATTTCCAGACCGCTGAATTCCTGCTTGAACACGGACAGCTGGACAAGGTCGTTCACAGACACGATCTCCGTTCTACTTTACACACCGTATTGGACATTCATTATCCTGGAGGTGAAGAAGAGTGAAGCATGTGTTAGAGTTCGAAAAGCCAGTGGTGGAATTACGCGAAAAAATCGCCGACCTGAAGCGGCTGACTGAAAACAGTGAAATGGACTTGACGGATGAAATCGTCAAGATGGAGGAGCGTCTCGAGAAGCTCGAGGCCGACGTCTATGACAGAATGCAGCCTTGGGATCGCGTACAGATGGCACGCCACCCGGAACGCCCGACGACATCAGATTATATCGAACATCTGTTTACCGACTTTCTTGAACTTCACGGTGATCGGTTCTACGGAGATGATGAAGCAATCATCTCTGGTATCGCCAAGTACAAAGGGAAGCCTGTGACAGTCATCGGTCATCAGCGCGGGAAGGATACGAAAGAGAATATCCGACGTAATTTCGGAATGCCGCACCCGGAAGGTTACCGAAAAGCACTTAGACTCATGAAACAGGCTGAGAAATTCAACAGACCGATAATTACGTTCATCGACACGAAAGGTGCCTATCCAGGCAAGGCGGCAGAAGAACGAGGTCAAAGCGAAGCCATAGCCCGCAACCTTATGGAAATGGCTGGTTTAACGGTGCCGATTGTTTGTATCGTAATCGGTGAAGGTGGAAGTGGTGGCGCATTAGGACTAGGGATTGGTGATCGCATCTTCATGCTTGAGAACTCCACCTATTCTGTTATCTCCCCTGAAGGAGCTGCCTCGATATTATGGAAAGATGCTGCTTATGCCCAGAAGGCAGCAGAATCCATGAAGATTACAGCGTACGACCTCGAAAAGCTCGGCATTGTCGATAAGGTGATCTCTGAAATCCGCGGAGGTGCACACCGTGATATTGCGGCACAGGCGGAACAGATTGACCTCGTCATTTCCAGCGCGTTGGGAGAGCTTTCAAGCCTTGATGATTCCCAGTTATTAGAAGGTAGGTTCGAGAAATATAAAAACATTGGCGAATATACGCATCTTGATTTATAATGGGTACGGTTGAAACATGACGGTTCCCATTTTCAAGGAAAAAAGTCGCACAGGACAGGTGCGGCTTTTCGCATCTTAAGGGGTTGGTAACGCTATCATTCGCGTTTCATACACCTTTTGGGAAAACTTGTACATGCTATAGAGTAGTTGGGCACAAAGGCAGGTTTTAGTGAATCCTTGTTTGGGGACAGAATAACTAGTCTAACTTTTGAGGTGATGAGTATGAAGAAAATCGGTGTACTTACAAGCGGTGGCGATGCTCCCGGTATGAACGCAGCCATTCGAGCTGTTGTTCGTAAAGCTATTTTTCACGGCTTAGAAGTGTACGGGATTAAATACGGCTATCAAGGATTAATTGATGGCAATATCGAAAAGATGGACCTGGGTTCGGTCGGTGATATCATTCAGCGTGGTGGTACGAAGCTCTACTCTGCGCGTTGTGAAGAGTTCAAAACCGAAGAAGGTCAGCTGAAAGGAATCGAGCAGCTTAAGAAACATGGCATTGAGGGCTTGATTGCAATCGGCGGTGATGGTACTTTTATGGGTGCGAAGAAAATAACCGAAAAGGGCTATCCTTGTATCGGTGTTCCGGGTACAATTGATAACGATATTCCTGGGACTGACTTCACAATTGGATTCGATACAGCACTGAATACCATTATAGATGCAATTGACAAAATTCGTGATACCGCCACTTCTCACGAACGTACGTATGTCATTGAGGTTATGGGAAGAGACGCTGGTGACCTCGCATTATGGGCAGGCCTTGCAGACGGTGCAGAAACCATCCTGATTCCTGAATCTGAGGATAACATGGATGAAGTTGTAGAACGCTTGAAGCGCGGTCATGACCGTGGTAAAAAACACAGCATCATCATCGTTGCTGAAGGTGTTGGCAGTGGTGTGGACTTTGCGAAGCAGATCGAAGAAGCGGCTCAATTAGAAACCCGCGTAACGGTTCTCGGTCACACGCAGCGTGGGGGATCACCATCCGCTTCCGACCGTGTACTGGCAAGCCGTCTCGGCGCACATGCTGTTGACCTGCTGTTGGATGGCAAAGCCGGACGCATGGTGGGTATACAAGCAAACAAACTGGTCGATCATGATATTATCGACATTTTAAATACAGAGCACCAAGTTGACTTGGATATGTATCGTCTTTCCAAAGAATTGTCTATATAAGAGTGGTACTAGAGGAGGAGAATAAGAATGTTTAGAAAAACTAAAATTGTAAGTACGATCGGTCCGGCTTCTGAGTCTACCGAGAAGCTGACAGAACTGATCAATGCTGGTATGAACGTGGCTCGCTTAAATTTCTCTCACGGTGATTTTGAAGAGCACGGTGCTCGAATCAAGAACATCCGTGAAGCTGCGGCTGCAACTGGAAAAACGGTTGCGATCCTGCTTGATACGAAGGGACCTGAAATTCGTACAGGTACGTTGAAAGAAGGAGAAGTTTACTTGGAGAAAGGGTCCACGGCTTATGTAAGCATGGATGAGATTGAAGGAGACGCTGAGCGTTTCTCTGTAACGTATCCTGGACTGATCAACGATGTCCACCCTGGATCCAAAATCCTTCTTGATGATGGACTTGTTGAACTGCAAGTTGAAGAAGTAGATAAAGACAACAATGAAATCAAAACAACGGTTCTGAACAATGGACCACTTAAGAATAAAAAAGGTGTCAACGTTCCGAATGTGAGCGTAAACCTACCTGGTATTACGGAAAAAGACGCAAAAGACATCGAGTTCGGAATCGAACAAGGCGTTGATTTCATCGCTGCATCGTTCGTTCGTCGTGCTTCAGACGTACTGGAAATCAAAGAGCTTCTAGAGAAGCATGATGCTCTTGATATTCAAATCATTCCGAAGATCGAGAACCAAGAAGGTGTCGACAACATCGATGAAATTCTTGAAGTCAGTGACGGACTGATGGTTGCACGTGGTGACCTTGGTGTTGAGATTCCTGCTGAAGATGTACCTCTTGTACAAAAAGAACTTATTGCGAAGTGTAACAAAGCTGGTAAGCCAGTCATCACAGCTACTCAAATGCTTGATTCCATGCAGCGCAACCCACGTCCTACACGTGCGGAAGCTTCTGACGTAGCGAACGCAATCTTCGACGGTACAGATGCGATCATGCTTTCTGGTGAGACAGCAGCAGGAGACTACCCAGTTGAAGCTGTTCAAACGATGCACAACATCGCAAGCAAAACAGAAACTGGCTTGAATCATAAGTCCATCCTGGACAACCGTTCTAAGCACAGTCACATGACGATTACAGATGCGATCAGCCAGTCGGTTACGCACACAGCGATCAACTTGGATGTCAACTTGATCCTTACACCGACAGAGAGCGGACATACGGCTCGCATGATTTCGAAGTATCGTCCGAAAGCACCAATCGTAGCGATCACATCAAACGACAGCATCAACCGCAAGCTTTCTCTTGTGTGGGGCGTTTACGCAATCATGGGTGAGCGTGCTTACTCTACAGACCAGATGCTTGACCTTGCAGTAGAAAACAGCCTTTCTTCAGGTCTTGCAACTCGCGGGGACCGTGTGATCATCACAGCAGGTGTACCTGTAGGAGAAAGCGGCACAACGAACTTGATGAAAGTTCACGTCATTGGCGATGTTCTTCTTAAAGGTCAAGGTGTCGGGCAAAAGAGTGCATACGGACGTGCCATCATCGCTAAAAATGCGGAAGATGCAAACAACCGTATGGAAGACGGAGACATCCTTGTCACACAGAGCACAGACCGTGACATGATGCCGGCCATTGAAAGAGCATCTGCTCTTGTCACTGTTGAAGGCGGTCTGACTTCTCATGCAGCTGTTGTAGGCTTAAGCCTTGGAATCCCAGTTGTAGTTGGCGTCAAAGACGCTCTTGAGGTTGTAAAAGACGGATCTGACTTAACTGTAGACAGCTCTCGCGGAGATATCTACGAAGGTCATTCAAGCGTCATTTAATTTTGCATAAAAGATGAGATAACCCGGATGATGCTCACAAAGCGTCCTCCGGGTTTTTCATTTTACGTCGCACCGGTTCGAAAAACTCCTGCCTTACCACTGACCGTATTACTTTATGATTATCCGGTTGGTGGGTATAATGAAAGAAAAGGATTGGAAAGGACGATTGTATGTTCCGCTGGTTGCTGCTTTTTATACTGATTGTACCAGCTTTAGAAATAGGCGTTCTCATCTGGGCCGGGAATTGGATCGGGCCTTGGTGGGTGATCATGCTCATTGTATTGACAGGTGTCATTGGCGCTTGGCTCGCGAAACAACAGGGTCTTGAGACGATTCGAAACGTTCAGCAGTCGATGTCGACAGGGCAGCCACCACAGGATGCTTTGCTGGACGGGGCCTGCATTCTCGTGGGTGGAGCGGTTCTTCTGACCCCGGGCTTCATCACGGATGCCATCGGCTTTATTCTACTTGTTCCGGCGACAAGAGCGCCGATCAAGCGATTGCTTCGCAAAATCATTATGCGAATGATGGATAAAGGTTCTGTCACCATCTATCGCAGATAATGCTTTCAGTCATTCTCTGAGTTCAGAGAATGGCTGTTTTTTATTTTCTGATCATGATGAAGTCCAGCGCCAAATGAAGCATACCGGTTGTGTGAAGAGTCTTGATGCATACGAGAATAAACGGGCTGAGGAGCATGCCGTAGACACCCAGCAGTTGAAAGCCTAAGAACAGTGCCATTAATAGAAGGACAGGGTGTATGCCGAAATGAGAGGCGAGCAGCTTAGGCTCAAGCAGCTGCCTTGTGATCATCACAATCATATACAAACTACTCAATTGGATTGTTACTAGGAAGTCTCCTTGAAAAAACGCATAAACAGCCCAAGGGACGAAAATGACTCCCGTTCCGATGTAAGGGATCAAGTCAACGAATGCTGCGATGAGCGTGATGCTTGTGGCATGCTCGAGTTGAAACAGCTTAAGCCCCGTAAAGATAAGAACGCTTGAAACACACACTAAAATGATTTGTGCTTTGATTACGCCTTTCACGGTCTGCTTCATCTGCTTCGGAATCAGGCTGGCTCGTTCCCGCCAGAATTCCGGAACCACTTTAGACAATGCGTTCTCCATCTTGTCCCAGTCATTACTAAAGAAAAAGGCTGCCAGTGCAAAGGCAAGGAACGAAGTCAGAGACGTTGGAATGCTAGTGAGTACAATCGTCAGAATTCCAAGAACAGATTCAATGACAGTAGATGCAAGTTCTCTGATCTTAGATTCTAGAACCGTCCATGACTCTTGTAAGGACAAGTGGTCAGAAATGGGAAGGGAATTGATCCATTCTTCCATCCCTCCTGAAAATTTAAAAAACACAGATTTGACCTGAGTCAATACATGGGTCACCATCTGTTCGACCTTCGCTGGTGTATCGACGGCCATAATTTTGATTCCTTTTACAGCTTCAACAATCACCAGCAATATAAGAGATGATAGGAAGGTGAAAAAGAATCCAAGCAGCAGTACGACGGCGAGTGGTCTTGGGATTCGAAACCGATGTTGGAGAAGCGATATGAAAGGCTGTAAGATCCAGGCAAGCATTAGAGCGATGATAAAAGGGTATAGGTATTTCCATGAGAAATAAAAGATATAAAGGGCTACTATAAGAATGGAGAGAAGCATGATCAAACGGAAAAAACGTTGTGACAAAAGGCTGTTCAAGGGGATCCTCCTTTACAGGTCAAAGAAAGACAGATTGCGACCAAAGTTCGAATCATTTGATAAAAACCCAGAAATTTAACCGGTTTCAATTCACATTCTCTTCAGAATACTTTATAATTGAATCTGGGGTTCATTTCCTAATTGTTTATACTGTAAAAGTAAAGCGTTTTCTTGTCGGATAGACTTGGAAACTTTGGAATTACTTAAAAGGAGAGATTGTATGGCATCTACTAAAGGTTTAGAAGGAATTACAGCAACGGATTCATCGATCAGCTCAATCATTGATGATAAGCTTACATACGTTGGCTATGACATCGATGATCTAGCGAATCATTCCAGTTTTGAAGAAGTTGTTTATTTACTATGGAATCAAAAACTCCCGACATTAAGCGAGTTGAATGAATTTAAAACAGAGCTCGTCTCAAATATGGATATCCCTACAGAAGTGATCGGTCACTTGAAGTCTTATGACCTGTCCACTGTTCATCCAATGGCTGCCCTTCGTACAGCTGTCTCAATGTTAGGACTGTTCGATCCAGAGTCAGATGTAATGGAAGAAGCAGCAAATAAACGTAAGGCACTGCGCCTGCAAGCGAAAATCCCTACAGTAGTAACAGCTTTTGCACGTATTCGCAAAGGAGAAGAACCGATTTCACCTAAAAAAGAACTGAGCTTTGCTGCAAACTTCTTATATATGTTGAATGGCAAAGACCCTGAAGATATCGAGGTTGAAGCATTCAATAAAGCACTTGTGCTTCACGCAGACCACGAATTGAACGCTTCTACATTCACAGCCCGTGTATGTGTAGCTACGCTTTCTGATGTCTACTCGGGCGTAACGGCTGCGATCGGCGCACTGAAAGGACCACTGCATGGTGGAGCTAACGAGCGCGTTATGAAGATGCTCACCGAGATTGGTGAAGTAGAGAATGCGATCCCAGCCATTGAAGAGAAGCTTAAAAACAAAGAGAAAATCATGGGTATGGGGCACCGTGTATATCGCACCGGCGATCCTCGCGCAAAGCACTTGAGAGAAATGTCCCGTGAACTTACAGAATTAACCGGGCAATCCAAGTATTACGAAATGTCAGTTAAGATCGAAGACTATATTAAAGAGAATAAAGGTCTGCCAGCTAACGTGGACTTCTATTCTGCGTCCGTTTATCACAGCCTTGGGATCGATCACGATATTTTCACGCCGATCTTTGCCGTAAGCCGTGTATCTGGATGGCTCGCTCATATTCTTGAGCAGTACTCCAATAACCGTCTGATCCGTCCAAGAGCGGAATATGTCGGTCCAAAAGGTCAATCCTACACACCGATCGAAGACCGCTGATCCAAGGGTGGATCAGTAGGGACAGGCTTTTTATTCTTTATAGTTTAACGTATGATAGAAGAGGATGTAACATCCCAAAAAAGTATTGAAACAAATCTAGGAGGGTTTCCATTGTCACAAGCAGAAAAAATTTCAGTAGAACAAAACGGAGATTTAGTCGTACCTAACCGCCCGGTTATTCCTTTCATCGAAGGAGATGGAATCGGTCCCGATATCTGGGCAGCAGCAAGCCGTGTTATCGAAGCAGCTGTTGATAAAGCTTATAATGGTGAGAAATCAATCGAGTGGAAAGAAGTATATGCAGGTCAGAAAGCCTACGACAAGACGGGAGAATGGCTTCCTGAGGCGACACTTGATACCATTCGTGATTATAAAATCGCAATCAAAGGTCCTTTGACGACTCCAATCGGTGGAGGAATCCGTTCCTTGAACGTTGCTCTTCGTCAAGAATTAGATCTATTTACTTGCCTGCGTCCTGTACGTTATTTCGAAGGTGTGCCTTCTCCTGTAAAGCGTCCTGAAGATACAGATATGGCTATTTTCCGCGAGAATACAGAAGACATCTACGCTGGTATTGAGTGGCAGCAAGGTACTCCTGAAGTGAAGAAAGTGATCGAATTCCTTCAGAACGAAATGGGAGTACATAACATTCGCTTCCCTGAAACATCAGGAATCGGAATCAAGCCGGTTTCTGAAGAAGGAACGAAACGTCTTGTTCGTGCAGCGATCGATTACGCACTGAACGAAGGTCGTAAGAACGTAACACTTGTTCACAAAGGAAACATCATGAAGTTCACGGAAGGTTCCTTCAAGAACTGGGGTTATGAAGTGGCGGAAGAAGAATACGGTGACAAGGTCTTCACATGGGCTGAGTATGACCGTATCGTAGAAAAAGAAGGAAAAGACGCTGCAAATAAAGCACAAGATGCTGCAGAAGCAGAAGGCAAAATTATCGTGAAAGATGCGATTGCAGATATCTTCCTTCAACAGATCCTGACTCGTCCTAAAGAGTTCGATGTTGTTGCAACAATGAACTTGAACGGAGATTACATCTCTGATGCACTTGCTGCGCAAGTGGGTGGAATCGGAATCGCTCCTGGAGCGAACATCAACTTCGAAACGGGGCACGCTATCTTTGAAGCAACTCACGGAACAGCTCCTAAATATGCAGGAATGGACAAGGTGAACCCTTCATCTGTAATCCTTTCAGGCGTACTGATGCTTGAGCACCTTGGGTGGAGAGAAGCGGCTCAACTAATCTCTGACTCTATGGATAAGACAATCGGAAGCAAGACCGTAACGTATGACTTTGCTCGTATGATGGACGGCGCTACCGAAGTGAAATGTTCCGAATTCGGAGATGCGTTAATTAAGAATATGGGTTAATTCCCTAAAACATAAAGAGGCTGGCAGAGAAAAGTGGATTCTCGCCGGCCTCTTGTTGTATGATTAAGAGCATAAACTTGAAGTGTAAGATGGAAAGGGGATTACTATGGCAATTCGAAGAAATAAAATCTCTGTAATTGGTGCAGGCTTTACTGGTGCCACAACAGCTCTAATGGCGGCCCAGAAAGAATTGGGGGATGTCGTACTCGTCGATATCCCTGATATGGAAGACCCAACCAAAGGAAAAGCGCTGGACATGCTTGAGGCGAGCCCGGTGCAAGGTTTCGATGCGCACATTAAAGGCACATCAAACTATGAAGATACAAAGGATTCAGACTTAGTCATTATTACGGCTGGAATCGCCCGTAAGCCGGGGATGAGCCGCGATGACCTTGTCAATACCAATTCCAAAATCATGAAGAGTGTAACAAAAGAAATTGTGAAGTATTCTCCTGAAACATTCATCATCGTTTTGACAAACCCTGTAGACGCGATGACGTATTCCGTTTTCCAGGAAGCTGGTCTTCCGAAGAACCGTGTAATCGGTCAATCCGGAGTGCTTGATACGGCGCGTTTCCGTACATTTGTTGCAGAGGAATTAAACGTATCGATCAAAGATGTGACTGGTTTCGTACTAGGCGGGCACGGAGATGATATGGTGCCATTGACTCGATATTCCTTTGCCGGAGGAATTCCTCTTGAACGACTAATCTCTAAAGACCGCCTGGATGCAATCGTGGAGCGTACTCGTAAAGGGGGAGGCGAAATCGTCGGGCTCCTTGGGAACGGAAGTGCCTACTATGCTCCGGCCGCTTCTTTAGTTCAAATGGCAGAAGCCATCCTGAAGGACCAGCGTCGTATTCTTCCTGCGATTGCGTATCTAGAAGGAGAATATGGTTACGATGGCATTTATCTTGGCGTTCCTACCATTCTTGGCGGGAATGGAATTGAAGAGGTCATTGAACTGGAACTGACAGAAGATGAAAAAGAACAGCTCAATCAGTCAGCAGACTCTGTTAAAAATGTCCTCAATGTATTAAAATAGAGGGAGTAGGATTCGAGGTTGTCCTCGGATCCTTTTTTTACAACCGTTTCAGAAAACGCTTACAAAGAGGTGACCCATCATGTTGGATAAAAAAAGAAAGCTCGGAAGAAAGATTAAAGATTTAAAAGTGGGGGAAACGTTTACGACATCCTTTTCGGTAGAGGATCGTGATCTCCTTATGTACTTAGGGTTGACGGACGATGCGAACCCTCTTTATATTCAACACGACTATGCATCACAGACCCCTTTCAAAAGACCAATCGTACCGAGTGTCATGGTTTTCGGAATGGTTTCCTCGATTGTTTCGATGCATCTGCCCGGTCCTGGAAGTCATATCATTCGACAGGATCTCGACTATCCAAAGCCGGTCTACCACTATGCAGAGGTGCGCTTCAATGTGGAACTGACGGACCTAGACACCAACGAGCATGAAGTGGTCCTTCACGTAACGGGTTATGATGAAGAGGGGGATGAAGTCGTCAAAGGATCCCTCACCGTTCAGCCGCCATACGAACCGAGCTCGATGAATGCGACTTCCCTGGAGAATTTTTATTAAACGAAAGATATTGTATGAAGAAGGAGTCTTCTTTTTATAAAAGAAGGTGATTCTTCCTAAAACTCAAACCTTTTTTAAAATAAACCCGAACAGCTGCATAGGAAGCTGTTCGGGTTTATTGTCCTTACGTTCAGCCTTCCTTCTTTTTTCTCCTTTTTGTGTATAAAACAACCAACTCCTATACCATATTGATCATACGGCCTTTATTAAGATTAAGTAAAATTCGTTAAGATCCGTATTCAAACTGTAAAGTTCATTGTATGATGAAGGTAACTTGTAGCTTGAGGTGATGGGAATGGAACAGAAGATTTTAATTGTTGACGACGAGGAATCAATCGTCACACTACTGAAGTATAATATTGAACAATCCGGCTATGAAACAGAAGTAGCCTATACAGGGACAGACGCTCTTGAGAAAGCGTCTAATACATCGTTCGACTTAATTGTACTGGATGTCATGCTTCCGGGAATGGATGGAATGGAAGTATGTAAACAACTCCGCCAGAAACAAGTCGATACCCCCATTCTTATGCTGACGGCAAAAGATGATGAGTTTGATAAAGTCCTTGGTCTCGAACTTGGGGCGGATGACTATTTGACGAAGCCTTTCAGTCCGCGTGAGGTCGTGGCAAGAATTAAGGCCATTTTAAGACGGATGGTCCGTGAGCCTGTTGAGGACAACCAGGACCATATTCAAATTGCAGACTTAACCATTTATCCGGAGCAATACGAGGCGACAATCAAAGAAGATCCACTTACCTTTACGCCGAAAGAGTTTGAATTGCTACTGTACTTAGCGCAGAACCTGGGGAGAGTGCTCTCTAGAGATCAACTGCTGAGTGCGGTGTGGAATTATGATTTCGCTGGTGATACGAGAATTGTCGATGTCCACGTCAGTCACCTTCGCGAAAAAATCGAGCCTGATACAAAAAAGCCTGTTTACATTAAAACAATCCGTGGACTTGGTTACAAAATGGAGGAGCCGAAATAAATGCCGTCTAATACGAGACCACTGCTCACGTACACCGTTCTCGTTGTCATCGTGATGATTGGTCTTGGCGTTATTCTCGCTCAGCTTACGAGAGGCTACTTCATCAATGTTTTCGAACAGCGTATTGAAGTGGAAAGCCAGTATTTTGCTGATTATATAGAAGACTTTACAGAAAATAATGAAGTGAGTCGGGAAGAACTTCTCGAATTCAGTGAACAGTTCAATACAGGTATGGTGCTTGTATCCAGTAAAGGGGAAGAAGTCATCAATACCATTGATGTGCTTCCTTTGATTTCTAAAGAAGAGAAAACGCGGGTGATGAACCAGGTCGTGAACGGAGAGATTGAGAACCGGGAAGGGAAGATTATCGAGAACATCTTTTACTACCCTGTTAGTATTGACTATGAAACGACAGAAGGAACGCTGGTTCTTCTCTCTCCCGTGAAATCGTTGACGAACATCACGAAGAACATCTGGCTGTTGATTGGTGTGACCCTTCTGCTAGGCCTCCTTGCTATCTTCTTAATCGGGTTCAATATTTTCTCGAAGTATGTCCGTCCCATCCGTTCTGCTGCTTCTGTTGCGACGGAACTGGCAAAAGGGAATTATAAAGCGAGAACGTATGAAGGTCATTTTGGCGAAGCGGGTCAGCTTAGTCGATCGATCAACATATTGGCTCGCAACCTGCAGGAAATGACGAGTACGAAAGGGATGCAGGAGAATCAGCTGGAGGCCGTGATTAACAACATGGGGAACAGCCTTGTGTTAATTGATGAGAAAGGGTACATCCTTCTTGTAAATCCTGCTTTCCTTGAAACGTTTGGTGGAGAAGAAAAAGATTATATCAGCTATTTGTACCATGATGCGATTCCTCATACTGCCATTCATGAAACCGTTAAACGGATTATTATGTTCGAAGAAACGGTGAGTGAGATGTTTGTCCTTCCTGTCAACATTGATCGGAAGCACTTGGAAGTGACAGGAGCTCCGATTTTCAGTGAAAACAAAAAGTGGAAAGGCGTCGTGTTGGTCTTCCACGATATCTCTGAGCTCAAGCAGCTGGAGCAAATGAGAAAGGACTTTGTAGCGAACGTATCGCACGAGTTGAAAACACCGATTACGTCCATTCGGGGCTTCTCTGAGACGCTCTTAGATGGTGCGATGAAAGACGAGAAGATGCTGGAGCAGTTCCTTCAAATCATTTTGAAAGAGAGCGGGCGTTTACAGTCTCTCATTCAGGATTTACTTGAGCTATCGAAACTTGAGAGGGAAGACTTCCACTTGAACATCGAGCCGATTGAGATTCAGAAACTGCTGAATGATTTAATACCGATTGTCGAGCAGCAGGCCAATCAGAAGGACATCAAACTAATTGTCGATCTGAAAGGCGATGCTATGGTGCAAGGGGACTCGAGTCGTCTGAAACAGGTCTTTATGAATCTGTTGACGAATGCGGTCAACTATACCCCTGAAGAGGGGAATGTATCGATTAAACTGAAAGAATTCAACGAGTTTATCAGAGTCTCGGTTTCTGATAATGGGGTTGGCATTCCGGAAGAAGAGATTTCTCGAATTTTCGAACGTTTCTACAGAGTGGACAAGGCGAGAAGCCGTAACTCTGGGGGAACTGGCCTCGGGCTTGCCATAGTGAAGCATATCGTGGAAGGCCATGAAGGCAGGATTCACGTCGAAAGCGAAATCGACAAGGGAACGACTTTTCATGTCGAGATTCCTAAGGAGTTTACACAAACTTAATACTTCCTTTATTTTCAGTTTATATTCGTTTGTTACATTACCTATGAAACCCTTTCATCCAAGGTGTTTTCTCTATTGGGCAGAAGCATCCCTCGCTTCTGCCTCTTTTTGAAAAGTTTATGAAACATAAAGATACAATCATTCGAGGATCTCCCTTTAAACTAGGGAGATCCTTTTTCATTGGCTGGAAATTCATTTTTATGGATATTTTTGGAGTGTAAAACGAAACCTTCTCAAATCGTGAAACGTATAACTAGTAACCAATACATAGAGAAGGGGAAATCCTATGAGTGTCAAACAAATTTATAAATGGACAGGGTTACTGGTGTTGGCTGTCGTTCTTTTGTTCGCTTTTTTTACCACCTGGTACACCGTTGATGAGTCCGAGCAGGCGGTTGTCATCACGCTCGGAGAAGCGGAGGAAGGCATTACGGATCCGGGACTTCATTTCAAAATGCCGTGGCCGGTTCAAGAGGTAGAAAAAATGTCGAAGGAGACGTTCAGTCTGGACTTTGGCTTTAATGAAGAGGAAGAAGCGGCTGATAAGGCGACGATGATCACCGGTGACGATGAAATTGTTCAAGCAGATCTTGTCGTCCAATGGAAAATTACAGAGCCGGAACAGTACCTCTTTGCTTCTGAGGATCCGAAGCAGGTATTGAATAATGCGACATCCTCTTCCTTACGAGGTGTCATCGGAAGCAGTGAAATCGATGAAGCACTGACGTCCGGAAAGGCAGAGATCGAAAATGAAGTGCGCGAGAGGCTTGTCGCATTAATGGAACAGTATGAAGTCGGGGTTTCCATTATCGATGTACGGCTTCAAGAGGTGGACCTGCCGAATGAAGAAGTCCGTCGAGCTTTTACAGAAGTAACGGATGCACGCGAACAGATGCAGAGTAAAATCAATGAAGCGGAAAAATACAGCAACCAGAAGCGGGAAGAAGCGCTCGGTGAGAAAGACGCCATCATCCAGCGGGCAGAAGGGGACAAGGTTGAACGGATTCAGGAAGCCAAAGGGGCCGTGGCAAAATACAATGCTTTGTTGACGGAATATCAGAGCAATCAGGCGATTACGCGTGAACGGCTGATGATGGAAACACTCGAAGAGGTACTCCCGGAGGCGAACGTCTACATCATGAACGATGATGGTAACACGATGAAATATCTGCCTTTAAATCAAGGTCAAGTTCAGACGGTTACACCACCAGCCGCATCGGATGAGGAGGATTCCAATGAGTGATTCCATCAAAGACATTCAGGAAAAGAGCCGAAAGGACCTTAAAGTCTTTGTAAGAGCAGGACTGACGATACTGTTGATTGCGATTGTGCTCTTTATCGCTATCAGTTCTGTGACGATCGTGAAAGAGGGCGAATACAAAGTCGTCCGTCAGTTTGGTGATGTTATTAAGATTTATGAAGAGCCGGGATTGAAGTTCAAAGCTCCTTTGATTCAGGATACCTCTACGTTGACGAAGAAGAAGATGGTCTATGATGTCGAAGAGAAAGAGATTACGACGCTCGATAAGAAACGGATGATCATCGATAACTACGCGATTTGGAGTATTTCCGACCCGGAAGCGATGATTTCGAACGCGCGTACCGTAGAAAACGCAGAAGCAAGGATGGGGGAGTTCATTTTTTCCATCGTCCGTACGGAGCTCGGGAAGATGAATTTTTCTGAGATCATCAGTGAGGACAGCTCGCGTGGGGCATTGAACGAAGAGATCACCAATACGGTGAATGAGTATTTGACGAGGGATGAATACGGGATCGTCGTAGCGGATGTGCGGATTAAGCGTTCGGATCTACCGGAAGCGAACGAACAAGCCGTATTTAATCAAATGATTACCGACCGGAATAAAGAGGCCCAGAAATATATTTCACAGGGGGAAGCGGAGAAGAACAGACAGCTTGCGACGGTCGACCGAGAGGTACAGGAAATGCTGTCGACCGCCAATGCCAATGCAGAGACGATCCGCGCAGAAGGCGAGCAGGAAGCGGCACGCATTTACAACCAGTCCTTTTCTCAAGATCCTGAATTCTATCAGTTATACAGAACACTGGAATCTTATAAGAAGACCATCGACGGTGAAACGACGATCATTCTTCCGAAGGATTCCCCGTATGCCCAGCTGCTTTTGGGTTATTTCGAGTAATAGGCTTCGCGCGTCTTTTTCTTCTCTACAGCAATCGTGGTAGAATGAAGGAAAAGACGTTTTTTTATTGTGAATAGGAGTGGATGAAATGGCTGAAAAGGTTGTCTTAATAGATGGGAATAGTATCGCGTACCGTGCGTTTTTCGCGCTGCCTTTATTGAATAATGATAAAGGGGTGTACACGAACGCCGTATATGGTTTTACCACCATGCTTTTAAAAATATTAGAAGAGGACCAACCGGATCATTTGCTTGTGGCATTTGATGCAGGCAAAACGACGTTCAGGCACAAGACGTATAAGGATTATAAAGGCGGGCGGCAGAAGACTCCGTCCGAGCTTTCTGAGCAGTTCCCTGTATTGAAAGAACTTCTCGATGCGTTCGGGATCAAATATTATCAGCTCGAGCAGTATGAAGCAGATGACATCATCGGCACATTAGCGACGCAGGCCGGGGATAAGGGCTTGGACGTCAAAGTGATTTCCGGAGATAAAGACTTGCTTCAGCTTGTGAGTGACAACATTACAGTAAGCCTTACGAAGAAAGGGATTACGAATGTGGATACATACGATCCCGAGTTTCTGATGGAAAAAATGGAAGTGCGCCCTGATCAGGTCATCGATTTGAAAGCATTGATGGGGGACAGCTCTGACAACATCCCTGGAGTCCCGGGTGTGGGCGAGAAGACGGCGGTCAAGCTTCTGAAGCAGTTTGATAAGCTTGAGAACGTTTATAACCAACTTGACGAAGTAAGTGGGAAGAAGCTGAAAGAGAAGCTCGAAACGAATAAGGACGAGGCGTTCATGAGTAAGGAGCTCGTGACCATCAATCGCGATTCCCCGATCGAAGTATCACTGGAGGATCTAACCTTCAAGGGATACGAGACGCACACCGTCAGTCAGTTCTTCAAAGAGCTCGGCTTCCAATCTCTCTTATCAAGAGTTCAGGAAGGCGGCGAAGGGGATACAGAGACGGCAGTAGACGAGATTGATATCGAAGTCGTGAGCGAAATTTCTTCTGAACTGTTTACAGGGAAGGAAGCAATGGTCGTCGAAATGCTGCACGACAACTATCATCAATCCCCGATCGAAGGGATCTCCATCGTGAATGATGAGAAAAAATACTTTATGACGATTGAACAGGCTACGGATTCTGAAGCGTTCAAAGCTTGGGCAGAGAATCCTGAACAGGAGAAGTGGGTGTTCGATGCCAAAGCTGCGACCGTCGCCCTTCTTCACCACGGCATTCATATTCAAGGGATTACCTTCGACCTGCTATTGGCCTCTTACTTGATCAATCCGGCTGAAAATAACCATGATATCCCGGCGATCAGCCACCGAATGGGTGAGACGGGCGTCCAGTATGATGAAGAAGTGTACGGCAAGGGAGCGAAGATGAAGCTTCCGGACGAAGAAACGTTCCGGAGCCACATCGGACGGAAAGCGGATATGATCTTCCGACTGAAGAAGCAGGCCGAAGATCAATTGAAACAAAATGAGCAGTTTGAACTTTATCAAGAGCTTGAAATGCCTCTTGCTCTCATCCTTGGCGAAATGGAGCACCAGGGTGTGCGGCTTGATGTGGACCGATTAAAGGGGATGGGAGAGGAGTTAGAAGGACGCCTGGACAAGGTGCAAGAGGAAATCTTTGAGTTAGCAGGGGAAACGTTCAACTTGAACTCTCCAAAACAGCTCGGTCCTATTTTGTTCGAGACCTTGGAGCTTCCAGTGATCAAAAAGACGAAGACGGGGTATTCCACTTCGGCTGATGTACTGGAGCAGCTCGCGGACCAGCACGAGATTATTCCGAAAATCCTTCTTTACCGTCAATTAGGGAAGCTGAAGTCTACGTATATTGAAGGGCTTCTGAAAGTTGTCCACGAGGATACGAACAAAATTCATACGCGCTTCAACCAGGCGCTCACTCAAACCGGGCGGTTGAGTTCGATCGACCCGAACCTGCAGAACATTCCGATCCGCCTTGAAGAAGGCAGAAAGATCAGACAGGCGTTCGTTCCGTCTCAAGAAGGCTGGGTCATGTTCGCCAGTGACTATTCTCAAATTGAGCTGCGCGTGCTCGCTCATATTGCTCAAGATGAGAAGTTGATGCAGGCATTCAAAGAAGGCTTGGATATTCATACGCAGACAGCAAGTGAAGTGTTTGGAGTCGCGCAGGACGAAGTGACGAGCGATATGCGTCGTCAGGCAAAAGCCGTGAACTTCGGAATTGTCTATGGTATAAGTGACTATGGACTTTCGCAGAGTCTTGGCATTACACGTAAGGAGGCACAAGCCTTCATCGATAAATACTTTGAAAGCTATCCTGGTGTGAAGGATTATATGGGTGAAACCGTCAGCGAAGCGAAACGGACAGGCTATGTGACGACGTTTATGAACCGTAGACGTTACCTGCCGGATATTACGAGCCGTAATTTCAATAAGCGGAGCTTTGCAGAGCGGACAGCGATGAACTCCCCAATCCAGGGTAGCGCAGCGGATATCATTAAAAAGGCCATGATCGATTTGGATCACAGGTTAAAAGAAGAAAACTTCCAGGCTACCATGATTCTGCAAGTGCACGATGAATTGATATTGGAGGCGCCTGAAGAAGAAGTGGAGAAACTGAAGGAGGTCGTCGCCTCCGTCATGACGAGTACCGTCGATCTGGATGTTCCGCTTGAAGTGGACTATTCATACGGTCCGACATGGTACGATGCGAAGTAAGTAAGGAGAATGAACAATGCCGGAATTACCAGAAGTTGAAACCGTCAGGCAGACGCTCTTGCAGCTCGTTCGAAACAAAACGATCGAGCGTGTGTCTGTACATTGGGGCAACATCATCAAGCGCCCTCAGGATCCAAACGAATTCAAGCGTTTATTAGAAGGTCAAACGATACTCGATATCGAGCGGAAAGGTAAGTTCATGATTTTTAACATGAACGACCTCTCTCTCGTCTCCCACCTGAGAATGGAAGGGAAGTTCGGCGTGTTTGATGCTTCTGAAGAAAAGCCTAAGCATACGCATGTCATTTTTCATTTCGATGACGGGACCGACCTTCGCTATGACGATGTGCGTAAGTTCGGAACGATGCATGTGTTTGAAAAAGGCGAGGAATTAAAAGAGAAGCCGCTGAAGCAGCTTGGGCCGGATCCGTTCGAAGATGCGTTCTCGCTTGAGTATTTTCACGAGAAATTACAGCGGACGTCCCGGAATATCAAGTCTGTGCTCCTCGATCAAGCGGTCGTAGCAGGACTTGGGAATATCTACGTGGATGAAGCGCTGTTTAAAGCTCGTGTGCACCCTGAACGGTTGGCGAACACACTGACGAAGGATGAAGCAGAACGGGTCAGAACGGCTAGCGTAGACATCATCAATGAAGCGATACGTCAAGGCGGCTCTACGATTCGCTCTTATATCAACAGCCAGGGGCAGATCGGAATGTTCCAACAGCAGCTGAAGGTGTACGGAAAAGAGAACACCGGATGCCCGCAATGTGGAACAGAGATCACGAAGCTGAAAGTAGGCGGAAGAGGGACGCACATCTGCCCTCAATGCCAAAGCTAAACACGAACTAGGCGCAATCCCATATACTATCTCACAGATTATAAAGCAGAGGTGTCGTATATGGGAGTCGCTACGTTCACGTTTTTATTTGTGTTAGCCGTCAGCATTGACAGCTTTGGAATCGGGTGCGTGCTCGGCATGCAGAATGTACGCATTCATCTTCGGTCTATTGCGCTCATTGCTGTGCTTTCAGGTGTCATGTTTTTAATTTCATCGTATAGTGGTCATTTGCTGCTGCTCTTCATTTCAGCCGAATATGTGGAGCGGATCGGTGCAATCGCCCTTATTATCATCGGGACATACTTTTTATGGCAGTATTTTAAGAAACCTTCACCTGATGAAGAGAAAGAACCTTGGCTGCATCCAGAACGCGTCCTTCATGACCCGCTTGTAGCCGATGTCGACCGTTCTGGTGGCATTGTCGGTAAAGAGGTCTGGTTTTTGGGAGTGGCGCTGTCGTTAGATACGATTGGTGCGGGCATCAGTGGTGCATTCATTGGAATGCCTCCACTCTTTACCGCCGTTCTCATTACACTATCTACGTGTCTGATGTTGTTTACAGGCGTTACCTGCGGGGCAAAGTGGAGTGAAAAGGCAGAGAGTGTCTCGATCCTTCCGGGTGTTCTATTGATCATCATCGGATTAATTAAGCTTACGTAGAGGAGGAATGCTATGACGACCGTCATTGGCTTGACAGGTAGTATTGCTACTGGAAAAAGCACGGTTTCAAATATGTTCAAAGATCTCAACATTCCTGTAATCGATGCAGACCAACTTTCGAGGGATGTCGTGAAGCCTGGAGAGCCTGCGTATCAGAAGATTGTTGAAGCTTTCGGTTCTCGAGTGCTGCAAAACGATGGCACCCTGGACAGGAAGAAGCTTGGAAGCATCGTCTTTTCAGATGGAGAAAAGCGGAAAGAATTGAACGGAATCGTTCATCCTGAAGTTCGAAAAGAAATGATTCGAAGACGGGATCACTTTGTTGACGAAAAATATCCAGCGGTCGTCTTGGATATTCCGTTGCTCTATGAAAGTGAGCTGACACATTACGTAGAACGGGTGCTCGTTGTATATGTGGATGAAGCGACACAGCTGGAGCGCCTGACGAACCGTGATCAGTCAACCGAAGAAGAGGCGATGCAGCGTATCAAGTCTCAAATCCCTATCTCAGAAAAAGCGGACCGGGCCGATGCGGTGATTGATAACAGAGGAACAATAGAGGAAAGTTTACAGCAATTAAGAGACATACTTCACGAGTGGGAAGTCGTATAATAACACGTCGGGTTTTTTACCGGCGTGTTTTTTTCTTTTTATTCACATTCTTAATCGAAAAACCGCTTACAATGTGTTATACTATTTCTGAAAATACGAGAATAAAGTATATCATATATAGGGGGCTATGGTGATGAACAAAACGAAGATTGCAATTAATGGGTTAGGAAGAATTGGTCGGATGGTATTCAGGAAGGCTGCAATGGATCCTTCTATAGAGTTGATCGCGGTCAATGCCAGCTATCCGGCAGAGACCATAGCGCATATGTTGAAGTATGACAGTGTTCACGGGCGGTTCGATGGAGAAATTCGCCCTGTTGAGGACGGCATTGAAGTCAATGGACATCATGTCAAACTGTGCTCAACACGTAACCCACTAGAGTTACCGTGGGCCGACCTGGGGATTGATGTCGTCATTGAGGCGACTGGAAAGTTCAGGACTCAGGAAGAGGCTGAACTTCATATTGAAGCAGGCGCAAAGAAGGTCATCATTACAGCCCCTGGCAAAAATGTTGATGCCACCGTTGTGATGGGTGTAAACGAACAGTCTTACGTGCCGGGTGAGCACGATGTCATTTCCAATGCATCCTGTACAACCAACTGTCTGGCACCCGTTGTGAAAATACTTGAAGACCGCTTCGGGATTGAGAACGGACTGATGACGACCGTTCATGCATTCACCAATGATCAGAAGAACTTAGATAATCCGCATAAAGATCTCCGCCGTGCCAGAGGATGTACGCAATCGATCATCCCAACGTCCACCGGAGCTGCCAAAGCGCTCGGAGACGTGATTCCATCGCTTAAAGGAAAGTTGAATGGAATGGCTTTGAGAGTTCCGACACCGAACGTATCGTTGGTCGATCTTGTGGTCGACGTGAAGAAGGATGTGACGACAGAAGAAATCAATCGCGCATTCAAGGAAGCGGCTTCGAATGATATGAGCGGGATTCTCGAGTTTAATGATGAGCCGCTTGTCTCGATCGACTACACGACATCCCCTGCATCCGCAATCATCGACGGTCTCTCCACGCAGGTCATGGACGACCGAAAGGTGAAAGTGCTTGCTTGGTATGATAATGAATGGGGATATTCCTGCCGGGTCGTCGATCTTGCGAAATATGTCGGACACTTTATGAACCGAGAGACGACAGCCCGCGTTTCCTGACTAGCCATATAGACCGTTGTATCCTATAATGAACATTGCAGGTAAAGTGTTAGAAAAGCTTCACGAAATGGAACAAATAAACCTTGCAATGTCGGGTTAAACCGTATATACTTCTTTTTGAACTTCTGAATTCCTAGATATTTCATGTCTACTCCAAGGGTTAGGACCTCTCAGGACTAACTTTCCCCCATGGTAGTTCATGGCAGTGGTTTAGAAGAAAAAGAAGTTATTGTATAAAGGGGGATCCTAAAATGGATACAATGGGAAGACATGTAATTGCTGAATTATGGGATTGTAATGAAGAGAAACTGAATGATATGTCGTATATAGAACAAGTTTTCGTAGATGCTGCTTTAAAAGCTGGAGCTGAAGTGCGCGAGGTAGCTTTTCACAAGTTTGCTCCGCACGGTGTCAGTGGAGTCGTCATCATTTCGGAATCACACTTGACGATTCACAGTTTTCCTGAGCACAAGTATGCAAGTATCGATGTCTATACTTGCGGGGATCGCATCGATCCAAACGTTGCCGCACATTTCATCGTAGAAGCGTTGGAAGCAGGAAAGAACGAGACGGTAGAAGTACCAAGAGGTATGGGACCTGTCGAAGTTCAGCAGTCACGCGCTCTTTAAGAATGGTAAAGCCACACAGCCCGCTT
Organism: Halobacillus litoralis; assembly: GCF_020171725.1. Lineage (GTDB taxonomy): Bacteria > Bacillota > Bacilli > Bacillales > Halobacillaceae > Halobacillus > Halobacillus litoralis_F. The sequence continues at coordinate 64,505 of NZ_JAIVAJ010000002.1, forward strand.
AACAGCTGTGTGGCTTTTCTTTTCCATTGGAACCGTGTTTTCTCCCGGCTTTTCGCTTCATCCTGGGGCTGCCTTTCCCTCTTTCTTAAAAACGTGTTAAAATAAAGATAGAATATGTCGAAACGTAAGGAAAGGGATTGAGGATTTGAAGGCATTTATCTCGAAGTACTTGAGTAATCATTCAGAAACAGATGAAAAGCACAAGGATAGTCAGCTGGTCACACACTATTACAAAGCGAAGCACGGCGATATCTTTCAAGGTGTGGAGGGGTTATTTGATCCTTCGAATATCGTAGCAGCCTCCAAAGAGCGAGGCGAAATTACGGTTCGTTATAAGGGGAAGAGGCGTGCTTTCGTTGTAGCGACCGTCATTATGGTACGCCCGTTCAGAACGGCTGTAGACTTCTCTGTCACGACTGATTCAGGGGGTCCTGTTGATTTCGGATACAGCCGTAACTTGATCATAGATTTTTACAAACAACTAGACAGTGAGTTTACCGTTATCGACCCCGACTGATCGATAGATGAAATTGAACACGACGTGGAGTTGATCAAAGTTGAAATGTCCAAATTGCCACTATAAAAGTACAAAAGTGCTTGATTCAAGGCCGATTGAAGAAGGTCAGGCCATCCGCAGACGCCGTGAGTGCGAACAGTGTGAGTTCCGGTTCACTACTTTTGAACGGATTGAAGAAGTGCCTCTTATCGTAGTGAAGAAGGAAGGTACGCGCGAAGAATTCAGCCGTGAAAAGTTGATGCGCGGACTTATACGCGCCTGCGAAAAACGCCCCGTTGCGGTGGAAGAGTTAGAACATGTAACCATTGATATCGAGCGTGAGCTCAGGAATCGCGGAGTTTCTGAAGTGATGAGTAAAGATATTGGAGAAATGGTGATGCAGCGTTTATCTGATATCGACGAAGTAGCCTATGTTCGTTTTGCATCTGTTTATCGACAATTCAAGGATATAAATGTCTTTATCGACGAATTGAAGGATTTAATTAAACAGGAAGATGAGGAGTGAGCCTTGGCGTTGGCTCATTTTCTTTTTTCCTGCCGTTACGAAGGTGTTAAGCAGCATCTTAGAAGGGGTTCTGCTTAACGTCTTCGTTCGTAAAGAAGCGAAGTGTGGAGGTGTATGGGATGAATTCATCCATCGGTAAACTTTTACCCGTAGACGGGTTTAAGCTTATGAAACGTGGTGAAAGCCCTAAAGGAACGGAAAGAGCGATGACCCATTTGTACCAGCCGATAATCGGAAGGCTGGCTGTGGCGCTATACCAAACGTTAGTCTCGGAATTTGAAATCAACGGAAGTGAAACGGCTCAAACCCATCATACCTTGATGTCTTATTTGTCGGCTCCACTTGATCAAATCTATGAAGCTCGTAAGTATTTGGAAGCAATCGGACTGATTCAGACGTATCAAACGAACGACGCGAATGCTCAACGAGAATATTTTTATATCTTGAACCCTCCCTTTTCACCGGAAGAATTTTTCCGGGATAACATGCTGTCCCTTCTTCTTTACCATGAAATTGGAGAGAATAAATACAAACAATTGAAATCCAGGCTCGTGCGCCCTGAGTTATCATTGGAAGGGTTCGATGAAGTGACAGCAAGCTTTGACGAAGTGTTCCATGCCATCACGACGAATGGACCGGTGTCGGTGAGTGAACCGAAAGCAGAAGGCAGCCAAGCGGGGCCGGCTTACCTGGACAATCGGGTGGACTTCGAATGGTTGAGTCAGTCATTAAAGGATAAAATGTATGTGAGTGAACGGATTCTTACAGGCGCTAACAAACGGATCATTTCCCAATTAGCTTCTCTATACAACCTTTCCTCTCTGGAACTTGAGAAAGCTGTAACGTGGGCACTGGATGAAAACCACCAGCTGATCATCGAAGAGCTGAAGACGGCTTGTCATGACTTTATGAAAGAAAAGCCGACAGCGAAGAAGGATCATCAATTGGATTTGAGAGATAAGGTCCAAGTTGAATCCAGTGACGAGAACAAGAGTAAGCGGGACCAGCTTGCCGAGCGCTTTGAACAAATTTCCCCGCGTGAACTTTTAGAAGATTTATCGCGGGGGAACCATGCCGCCGATCAAGATTTAAAAGTCGTGCGCGATATTATGACGGAACAAGGGTTGTCCCCAGGTGTCATGAACGTATTGATTCATTATGTCATGCTGCGAACGGATAAGAAGCTCTCCAAGCCATACGTCGAGAAGATCGCCAGTCACTGGGCGCGTAAAAATGTCCAAACGGTTCATCAGGCGATGAGTCTGGCAACAGCAGAGCACCAGAAGTATCAGCAGTGGGGTCAGCAGAAAACATTCCAGCGAAAGAATACCAAAGAAGAGGTTATTCCGGATTGGTTCTACAAACAGAAGAAACGAAATCAGACCCCTACAGGAGACGAGTCGGTGGATACGAATGAACTAGCCGAACAGTTGAAACAGCTGACGAACCGAGGGAATTCATAAATGAGAGAGTGAGGTGCCGGAATGGAGCCGATCCAACGATCCTTACAGAAGTGGATGAAAGATAATAAGCAATTTCAAAAGAGAATGAATCATATGCAGGAAGAAGTGCTGCATTCACCCGAAGTGCAGCAACTCAAAGAAAAGCACCCGGACTTGACGGATGAAGCTCTTAAGAAACATCTGATTAAACTATATGAGTATCAATCCCAATCGAAAAACTGTGAGAAGTGTCCTTCAAGAGAAGGCTGTATCAATATGTTGAAAGGCTACGTCCCTCGCCTTGAAGTGGAGGACCAGGAAATCAAGCTTGCCTATGACAAATGTGTGAGACAGAAAAAATATGAACAGCAGGAAAAACAGCAGTCCTTGATCAAGAGTCTCCACATTCCAAGGGAGACTTTAGAAGCGACACTCGACCGGATCGATCCTCACGATCCTGCGCGTGGGCAGGCAGTGAAAGAGACTCTTCAGTATATTCGAAATTTGGGAGACGAACTTCCTCCTAAAGGCTTGTACTTCCACGGCCCATTCGGTGTAGGGAAGACCTTTTTCCTCGGAGCGATTGCCAATGAACTAAGTGAAAAAGGCATTCCTTCGATGCTCATTTACATGCCGGAGTTCGTCCGTGAGATCAAGAATTCAATCAAAGATGATTCGATGAGTGAGAAAATCCAGGCATTCAAGGAAACGCCCGTTTTGATGCTGGATGATATCGGAGCAGAATCACAGTCTGCATGGTTCAGAGACGAGATCCTCGGTTCGATTCTGCAGTACCGTATGATGGAACGTCTGCCCGTTTTCTTCAGCTCGAACTACAGTCTCGATGATTTGGAAAAAGTCATGATGACGAGCAACCGGGGCGACGTTGAAAAAGTGAAAGCTCAGCGCATAACCGAACGGATTCGGCAGCTCAGCACCACAGTGGTCGTAAATGGCGAAAACCGCCGTTCATAACATCATATTTTTCGCGAAAAGCTTTCTTCGTCACGCCAACGACGAAGAAAGCTTTTATTATTGAAGGGAGAATAGCATGAACACCAATTTCTTCACATAAATATAAGATGGATAGACAACCTTATACCTATTTAAGAGAAGACTTTTCATATAAACAAACACCGGTAGGAAAGTTGGGATGGGGAGGAATCTTGGTGGTATTCATACATTTTTCTAAAAAATACGAAGCGCACTTCTTCTACAAGATTGTGGTGCGCGAACACAAACGGTGGTTATTGAATGACAGCGGGTTGGATGTGTTTCTTGATGATGAGAACGTATGTGAAAAAACGTACGATGAAATTTTCCAAGCGTTCAGAGAGCTGATCCTTGCCCGCAAATGGCTCGGCTGGGTGGAAGGGATACTGAAGCACCGTTACTACTTCTCGGATCAGGAGGAAGTGGAGCGCATCTTGGAGATCAGCCGGGACTTTGAGGATGAGGAACCTTCCGGGCTCTCCTTGCCGCCTGTTTATGATGCGCTTGATCGAACGTTAAGAAGCGAAGTAAAAGGCTGTGCGTATGTGTCCTTCGATGAGCTGGCTGTCGCCTGTCTTGAGTCGGTTCATGAACAACTGATTGACTATACCGGGTTCTTAATTGACGAGTACAAACAGGAAGAGGCGTACCAGCTTCTGCTGCACTCGTGGAGGGAGCGTGTTCATTACAGAGACACGGGAGTCCAGCGCCTCCATCTGCTCGATGAAGGAGAATGGGTGTATTTCCATGACGAAGGCAATCCGATCAGTTCATCTGAGACCGACCTCTATCTGAAGCAGTATCCGGATGAGTCCGTTCGGGGTCTGCCGGAGAACTGGAGTGTCACGCCTGCCCTCGTCCATGCCCCGAATGAGCTCATCATTTACACCGATCAGCAGGGAGGTTCAACCTTCCTACTGCTGCAAAATATCTTTGAAGAAAAAGTGATTTGGAAAAGAGTTGCTGAATTTCCTTTTTAAAATGTCTTGATTTCATGTCCGCCTCTCGGATATAATATGTACATACAAAATTATAATGGCTTGGATAAGGACATGAGCATAGAGTTACGCATGGTTAGAGAAGGGAGTCACCGGCTGAAAGCTCCCCGATGTTGTCTCGTATGTTTACCACCTTGGAGCCCTGTTCGTGAACGGTTGACTAGTAATGAACAGCGTCCGGTCCGCGTTAAGGATGAATAAAGCCGTACAATCCGTGCGGGAACTTTGGGTGGAACCACGTGTGAATACGCTCGTCCCTTAGCAGTTAATGCTGAGGGGCGGGCGTTTTTTATATTATTTAAAAAGGAGTGTTACAAAATGGCGAATGCGATTCAAATCACTTTTCCAGACGGCAATACAAAGGAATTTGATCGGGGGACGACAGGAGAAGAGATTGCTCATTCCATCTCTCCAGGCTTGAAGAAGCAGTCACTTGCGATCAAGTTGGATGGTGAACCATACGACTTGCGACGCCCGATTGAGAACGACGGGGCGATTGAAATTTTGACATATAAAAATGCTGAGGGACTTGAGGTGCTGCGCCACTCATCCGCTCACTTGATGGCTCAGGCAATCAAACGACTTTACGGAGAGGTGAAGTTCGGTGTTGGTCCTGTCATTGAGAACGGGTTCTATTACGACATTGATATGGAACAGTCGCTGACACCGGAAGACCTTCCTAAGATTGAAAAAGAAATGCAGCGAATCGTTGATGAGAACTTGGAGATTCAACGTATTGAAGTTTCCCGTGAGGAAGCGAAAGAGAAATTCCGTGAAATCGGGGATGACTTGAAACTTGAGCTGATCGATGATATTCCGGAAGGCGAGCAAGTAACCCTTTATCAGCAAGGTGAGTTCTTCGACCTTTGCCGTGGGGTACACGTTCCGCAAACAAGTAAAATCAAGATCTTCAAGCTGCTCAGCATTTCTGGTGCTTACTGGCGCGGAGACAGTGATAACAAAATGCTTCAACGTATTTACGGTACAGCGTTTGAGAAGAAAGCGGACCTTGAAGAGTACCTTCACATGCTTGAGGAAGCGAAAGAGCGCGACCACCGTAAACTTGGTAAAGAGCTTGAGATCTTCACTGTTAACCAGAAGGTCGGTCAGGGACTTCCTCTATGGCTGCCGAAGGGTGCGACGATCCGTCGTACAATCGAGCGTTACATCGTTGATACAGAGGAGCGCCTGGGGTATGACCACGTGTACACGCCTGTACTAGGTAACGTGGATCTCTATAAGACAAGTGGACACTGGGATCACTATCAAGATGACATGTTCCCGACTATGGAAATGGATAATGAAGACCTGGTTCTTCGTCCGATGAACTGCCCACACCATATGATGGTCTACAAAAACCAATTCTACAGCTACCGTAACTTGCCGGTACGTATCGCTGAGCTTGGTACGATGCACCGACACGAAATGTCCGGAGCTCTTGCCGGCCTGCAGCGTGTTCGTGCTATGACATTGAATGATGCTCACATTTTCGCTCGTCCTGATCAGTTGAAGGATGAGTTCAAGCGTGTTGTTAACCTCGTTCAGCGCGTCTACAAAGACTTCGGCTTGAACGATTACTACTTCCGCCTATCTTATCGCGATCCTGCTGATAAAGAGAAGTACGTGGATAACGATGAAATGTGGAACAAAGCTCAGGCGATGCTGAAAGAGACAATGGAAGAAATGGAGCTTGAATACGTTGAGGCAGAAGGGGAAGCAGCTTTCTACGGTCCGAAGCTTGATGTTCAAGTGAAGACGGCTCTAGGAAAAGACGAGACGCTTTCCACTGTTCAACTGGACTTCCACCTCCCAGAGCGCTTCGATCTGACATACGTCGGAGAAGACGGAAACGATCACCGCCCGGTTGTCATCCACCGTGGAGTGGTGTCGACAATGGAACGCTTTGTTGCCTTCCTGATTGAAGAATACAAAGGGGCCTTCCCGACATGGTTATCTCCTGTACAGGCGAAGATCATTCCGGTTTCCGTAGAAGCTCACCTGGACTATGCGAAGAAACTCGAAGACGAACTTCGTGAAGCGGGAATCCGTGTGGAACTCGATGATCGTAATGAGAAAATCGGATACAAGATCCGTGAAGCTCAAATGCAGAAGGTACCATTCCAGCTGGTTGTCGGTGACCAGGAAATCGAAAACGACGCTGTGAATGTCCGTCGCTACGGGGAGCAGGATTCAGAGACGAAGCCTGTTGCCACATTCAAAGAAGAAATCCGAAACGAAATCGATCAGAAGCTTCTTCGGAAGTAATGATGAAACCCCGCAGACTAAGTGTCTGCGGGGATTTTGTTTACAGTGGAATCATCGATGAAAAGAATACTAGGAAAGAGGGAATCGTCCAGCAGCTTAAAAAGGAAGGCATTTAGAAAAATATGCATTTCAGAAAGCAGATCCCACCTGTCTTGCAAAGGATTCCCTTTCTCAATTCTTAAGAAAGTCTTGATTTTTATGCCTTCATCCCTTATTGTAATAAAGGTAGTCATGATTATCTGCATGTTATAGTTGACATGTTGATAAGGGCGTGCTATGATAGTTAGGTAAATGAATGAACGGATCTAGAGACAAGTAGAAGCACCCGCTTCTCACCTGATCGACGCATACGCAGTTGGCAGGTCACGAATTCCTTGAGATTGACAGGATCAGTGTGGGTGCAGTATGTGTACCGACGCTTTTTTTATGTCTTCAAAACCTTGTCGATGACAGATCTTTTATACGTTTTCTCTAATACGATGGAGGTGGCTCAATATTAGCAAGGATAATATGAACGTCAATGAAAAAATCCGTGCCCGTGAAGTCCGTCTGATCGACGTGAATGGCGAGCAGCTTGGAATTAAATCCCGTAACGAAGCGCTTGATATTGCTGCAAACGCAAATCTGGATCTCGTTATGGTCGCTCCAAACGCGAAACCTCCAGTTTGCCGCGTCATGGACTACGGAAAATATCGTTTCGAGCAGCAGAAGAAAGAAAAAGAAGCTCGTAAGAAACAAACGGTTATTAAGGTGAAAGAAGTTCGCCTTAGCCCGAACATTGAAGAACATGACTTCAACACGAAGCTGCGTAACGCACGCAAATTCCTATCTAAAGGCGACAAAGTGAAAGCATCTGTTCGTTTCCGCGGACGTGCAATCACTCACAAAGGATTGGGACAAGAAGTTCTTGAGCGTATGGCTGAAGAATGTAAAGACATTGCCACAATCGAGACGAAGCCGAAGATGGAAGGTCGTAGTATGTTCTTAATGCTTGCTCCTCTAGCAGAGAAGTAAGGAACTGAATTAAGTAAAAGGAGGAAATTCACATGCCAAAAATGAAAACCCACAAAGGTTCTCAAAAACGCTTCAAAAAGACTGGAACAGGTAAGGTGAAACGTTCTCATGCTTTCACTAGCCACTTGTTCGCTAACAAATCTACAAAACAGAAGCGTAAATTGCGTAAAGATGCACTAGTTTCTGCTGGAGACTACCGCCGCATCAAGCACATGCTTCCAAAAGACTAATCTAACGATCGAAACATATAGGAGGGATTACCATGCCACGAGTAAAAGGTGGAACAGTGACACGTCAACGTCGTAACCGTGTCCTTAAACTAGCAAAAGGTTATTATGGTTCAAAACACGCACTATTCAAAACTGCAAAGCAGCAAGTAATGAAGTCAGGTCAGTATGCTTACCGTGACCGTCGTCAGAAAAAGCGCGACTTCCGTAAGCTTTGGATCGCACGTATCAATGCTGCGGCACGTATGAACGACATTTCTTACAGCCGTATGATGCACGGACTTAAGCTTGCAGGTATCGAAATGAACCGTAAGATGCTAGCTGATCTTGCTGTGAACGATGAGCAAGCATTCGCAAGCCTTGCAGAGCAAGCTAAATCTGCTCTTAAATAAATCTAAGAATTAAAGCCATTTCCGTTCGGTAGGAAATGGCTTTTTTTAGATGGTAAGAAGGAATACCGGACGCTTGATTCCTTGAGTGTGACCGGATTACGTCTAGAGGAGGGATACTTATGCCGATTTGGGGACTGATTATCTTTTTCTATCTGTCTGTCATGAACATCACGATGTATGTGATGATGTGGTCGGATAAGAGAAAGGCAGAACAGGAGAAATGGAGAATCAAAGAACGTACCCTTTGGACAGTTGCTTTTCTCGGAGGAGCAATTGGTGGGTGGCTTGCGATGCGTTTGTTCCGTCACAAGACGAAGCGGACAGCGTTTGCCATCGGTCTTCCAGGACTTTCGCTTGTGTACTTAACCGTTCTGCTTTTTCTGGAAAGATTGTTCTAGCCTCTTTGTTCAGCTCATAAGCTGTAGACAGGGAGGGGGATGCAATGGGCGAGACATCATCGACAATCCTTCAGTGGTTGGAACATCAAGAGTCTTTAGCTCCGCTCTTATTTATCGCCATACATTTGCTGCGTCCACTATTGTTTCTGCCTGTCATGCTCGTTTGTATCACAGGTGGAGTGCTGTTCGGCCCGATTGCCGGTACAGCCTATTCAGTTGTTGGGACGATGCTTTCAAGTCTTCTGTTCTACCGCACGATCCGGCTGCTGCCGTCAGGGTTTGATCGGTTAAAGGGATTGAAGGAAAAATGGTTGAACAAACATGCACGCCTGTCCGTTCAACAGGTGGCGATACTCAGGTTGGTGCCATTTATCCATTTTCATTTATTATCTTACTGTTTACTCGAAATCAGTTCAGACTTTAAAAGTTATACGAAATCATCCTTATTTGCTAATCTTCCGCTCGCTGTCGTATATACGTCTGTCGGGCAGTGGCTCTCGTTATTCTCGATTCCGGCTATGATTTTATTTTCGGCCGGACTTATAGCGGTGTGCTTTTTCATACGGAAAAAATGCGAGGTCGTGCTTTGGTCGGATTTCTTCCAGACGCCATCCTCTCGCGCCGGTTGATTGCATAAGAAATCCCCAAGGCTGCAAGTGCAGCCTTGGGGATTTTTGTTCTGTTTAAAGCCGTCCTCATTAGTTGTCATCCTTCAACGGGGTAATCATGAGCCGGTTGATCGGATACTTCCATTCAATAGAGGCATACGGATAGCGGATTAGTATTTCTTTTTCCATGAAATACAAATCTTCTCTCTCAAGCCCTTGAAGCTGCTCGGGATTCTGGGCACTGACGTAAATGGTCACGACTTCAAAGGCGTGGTCTGTCGTACCTAAATATTTCTCTCCTTCGAAATCATACCCTTTATACGTCATCAGGAAGTTCTGCTTCGTGTTCTCTTTGTTATCATGGAAGAAGAATTCCTTGTTCTCACGAGCCGTGTCCAATTTCCGTTTCGGGTTCACGATAAACTGATAGATGGTATAGATGATAAACGCTAGGGCAATCAGGAGTAACAGTCTGAATAGTAAGATGATCATACGGTTTGTCCCCCTACATCTGGGTTATTAGCATACATACGATTGACCGTGTCGTTTTGTTTCAAAAAATGATACATTTGATAAGGATATTTTTTGTGAGGAGTGACAGAGACGTGAATTGGAATACATTATACGACATGCAGAAGCAGTTGGATCAATATATTGAAGAGCAGCACAAGCTCCAACCTGCACAGCATACCGATCAAAAGACATTGGCCTTATTAGTCGAACTTGGGGAGCTTGCCAATGAAACGCGATGCTTCAAATTCTGGAGCCTCAAAGGTCCGAGTGAGCGGGACGTCATCTTAGAAGAGTATGTAGATGGTCTGCACTTCCTATTATCTTTAGGGCTCGACCTCGGCTTCGAGTATCAGCCGAAGCCCGTCTCAGCCTTCCATGATCAAACAGAGGCATTCCTAGAGATGTACGCGAAAGTGGAAGCGTTCCGTCTTCAAAAGGGGAATGAGAGCTATCAGGATATGTTTGCTGCGTTCTTACGTGTCGGTGAGACACTCGGAATGACGGAACCGGAAATCATGGATGCCTACTATGTGAAGAATGAGAAAAATTACAAGCGTCAGGAAGAGGGCTACTGAAGCCTTCTTTTTGTGAAATCGCTTTTAACGTATTATAATAGAAGGTGGAATTCAAAGAGAGGATGAGTACATATGTTCAAAAAAGATGAAACATTGACGATGCTCAAGGATTTAACCGACGCTAAAGGCGTGCCGGGTAATGAAAAAGAAGCTCGTGATGTCATGAAGAAGTACATTTCTCCTTATGCGGATGAAGTGTTCACAGATAATCTTGGCAGCCTGATTGCCAAGAAAGTCGGAAACAAAAAAGGACCAAGCGTGATGGTCGCTGGCCACTTGGACGAAGTTGGTTTCATGGTGACGCGCATTGATGATAACGGGTATCTTTACTTCCAACCGGTCGGCGGCTGGTGGAGTCAGGTTATGCTTGCTCAGCGTGTGACGATTATGACACGTGAAGGAGATCTTACGGGAATCATCGGTTCCAAGCCTCCACACATTCTGCCACCTGACCAACGTAAAAAAGCAGTGGACATCAAGGATATGTTCATTGATATCGGTGCTTCTAGCCGTGAGGAAGCGGAAGAGTTCGGCGTGAAGCCGGGAGATTCTGTTGTCCCTTACTTCGAGTTCACTCAGATGAAAAATGAAAAAATGCTTCTTGCCAAAGCGTGGGATAACCGTATTGGTTGTGCAATCGCGATTGAAGTCCTGAAGCGTCTGAAAGGCGAAAAACACCCGAACGTCGTATACGGTGTCGGAACGGTTCAGGAGGAAGTCGGTTTGCGCGGTGCGCGCACTGCAGCGAACATGATCAACCCTGATATCGCCTTTGGTGTCGACGTTGGAATCGCTGGTGACACGCCGGGGGTATCCGATAAAGATGCTTCCAGTAAGATGGGTAAAGGACCACAGATCATCCTTTACGATGCGTCTATGGTTTCTCACAAAGGACTACGTGACTTTGTGACGGATACAGCGGATGAGAAAGAAATCCCTTATCAGTTCGATTCCCTTGCTGGTGGCGGTACGGACTCCGGTGCGATTCACTTGAGCCATGATGGTGTTCCTGCGCTTTCGATTACGATCGCAACGCGCTACATCCACTCTCATGCGGCTATGCTTCACCGTGATGACTTTGAGAATGCGGTACAGCTTATCGTAGAAGTGATCAAAGGACTGGATGCTGACAAAGTGAACGAAATTACTTTCAACTAATAAAGAGAAAGAGCCAGCCCGTCAATGCGGGTTGGCTCTTTTTACATTTGTTTCAAGCTGTTTTCAAGTGTTTCTAAGATCTCCTGGTGGTCCTGCTCATCGGAGTTTTCCCAAAGCAGTTCAAAGAAGACGCCGAGTCCCGGAAGCATTTTCTCTTCCCCTTTTTGAAGGGCATCCATAATGGTGGCTTGCAATTGTTCCGCATCGTGACCGCTGACATTTTGTAAAATGGCTTGTCGCAAGTTCAAGTTCATGAGTATCTCTCCTTTCGTTCGAAGGTTTTCATCTGTATTAGTTTGACCAAACCATAAGCCTGTATGTATGATGAACAAGAAATGAATAAAAAATGAGGGAAACATTGATGATTACATCTATACAAAACCAAAAAGTGAAAGAATGGAAAAAGCTACATAAACGAAAAAACCGAAATAAAGCGAACGTATTTCTCGTCGAAGGCCACCACCTGGTCGAGGAAGTGCTGAAAAGCGATTTTGTCGTAAAAGAATTAATCGTCCGCGAAGGTGTCGAGGTCGAAGTGCCGGATGGTGTGGAGCGAACGGATGTCAGTGAACAGGTTTTCGCTGAGATTGCCGAAACCGAAACGCCTCAAGGTGTCGCGGCTGTCGTCGAGCTGAAAAGGGCAGACTATCAGCCTGGACGACTTACCTTGCTTGTCGATTCTGTGCAGGACCCGGGCAACTTAGGAACGATGATTCGTACGGCGGATGCGGCAGGCTTCAATCACGTCATTTTAGGAAAAGGAACGGTCGACCCATATAATGATAAAGTCATCCGTGCAACGCAAGGCTCTCTTTTCCACCTTCCTGTCATCCAAGGTGACCTTGCGGAATACGTGGACGTGCTGAAGGCAGAAGGAGTGGACGTTTGGGCCTCTACGCTGACTGACGCTTCCCCGTATCAGGATCTTGAAGTGCCGGATAAAGTCGCACTGATTGTCGGCAACGAAGGGCAGGGAATTGAAGACGCCATTTCGGATTTGGCTGATCAACGCGTCTATATCCCGATTTATGGACAGGCCGAGTCCTTGAATGTCGCGGTTGCTTCTGCCGTATTGATGTATCATTTGCGAAGTTAAGCTTGCAAAATTCGACGTTCTTGACTATAATTTAAAATTAGTTATGAAACGAATACACGAAAAGCTGAGAAAGAGCCAAGTAAACTGCTGCAGCATCGATCCAGGAAGGAAGCGCCATAGACTGGGAGTGTTTCCATCGTGACAGTGGTTGAAATTTCACTCTAGAGCTGACCTGTTTAAGGTCCGGTCTTCAGGCCGTTATTCAAACCAAAGTGGGCACGTATGTGTCAACAAGGGTGGTACCGCGAAACAACAACTACAAGTCTCGTCCCTTTTTTCAGGGGATGAGGCTTTTTTTATTTTTCTTAAAGGAGGAAACAGACATGAAGGAACGTTTAGAGCAGTTGAAGCAGGAAGCGCTGCAGAAAGTCGAACAAGCAACAGATGTTAAAAGCTTGAAAGATGTTCGTGTTGAATACTTAGGGAAAAAAGGACCGATCACAGAAGTTCTTAGAGGAATGGGGAAACTTTCCAAAGAAGAACGTCCGGTTATTGGTCAGCTTGCGAACGAAGTACGGGAAAACATTGCAGAGGCCATCGATTCCAAGCAGACTCGTTTCGAGGATGAGGCGCTTGAGAAACAGCTGGAAGAAGAAAGCATTGATGTCACCCTTCCAGGACGTCCGGTGCAGGTCGGTGGACCGCACTTATTGACGAGTATCGTCGAAGAAATCGAAGACTTGTTCATCGGGATGGGCTTCGAAATCAAAGAAGGACCTGAAGTAGAGACCGATTATTACAACTTCGAGGCCTTGAACCTTCCGAAGGGACACCCGGCCCGTGATATGCAGGATTCCTTCTACGTAACGGAAGAACTCCTTATGCGTACCCATACGTCTCCTGTCCAAGCACGTACAATGAATCAGAAAAATGGAGATGAAGTCGTCAAAATGATCTGTCCTGGTAAAGTGTATCGTCGTGACACAGATGATGCGACGCACTCTCACCAGTTCACTCAAATTGAAGGACTGCTTGTAGATAAAGATGTACGAATGAGTGATTTGAAGGGTGTTCTGAACGCATTTGCGAAGCAGATGTTCGGAGAAGACCGAGATATCCGTCTGCGTCCGAGCTTCTTCCCGTTCACAGAGCCATCTGTTGAAATGGACATCTCCTGTAAAGTGTGTGGAGGTAAAGGTTGTTCAGTTTGTAAGCAGACAGGATGGATTGAAATCCTTGGTGGCGGTATGGTTCACCCGAATGTTCTTGAAATGGCTGGATACGATCCGAAAGAATATTCCGGTTTTGCCTTTGGAATGGGACCTGAGCGTATCGCAATGCTGAAATATGGTGTGGACGACATCCGTCACTTCTACACGAACGATGCCCGATTCTTAAAGCAATACCATAAAGCCTAAAGGAGGAACTCACAAAATGCTCGTATCATTAAACTGGTTAAATGAACTTATCGATGTAACGGATTATAACCCTGAAGAATTAGCAGAAATCATTACAAAAACAGGAATCGAAGTGGAAGGTGTCGAGCCGGTTGCAGAAGCGGCTGAGCATGTCGTCGTCGGCTATGTCGAGTCATGCGAACAACACCCGAATGCAGACAAGCTTTCTTTATGCCAAGTGAATGTTGGCGAAGAGACCTTGCAAATCGTCTGTGGTGCACCAAACATTGCACAAGGTCAGAAAGTACCGGTCGCCGTTCCAGGTGCCGTGCTCCCAGGCAACTTCAAGATTAAAAAGACGAAGCTTCGCGGTGAGGAATCAAACGGAATGATCTGTTCGCTTCAAGAGCTTGGTTATGATGAAAAAGATGTACCGGAAGAATACAAAGAAGGGATCTTCGTATTCCCTGAATCCGTGGAAACAGGGAAAGATGCCGTTCAACTGTTGAACCTGAATGACAAAATCATCGAGCTTGGCTTAACGCCGAACCGTGCGGACGCCATGAGTATGGCAGGTGTCGCCTATGAAGTAGCAGCTGCGATCGATGGAAGCTATACGCTTGCCGAAGAGCAGTTGGAAGAAGCGGACGAAAAGGCTGCTGACCATGTAACCGTAAAAGTAGAGGATGCAGAGGCTAACCCTTATTATGGAGCTTTCGTAATTCAGGATGTCAAAGTCGGTCCATCTCCTCTATGGATGCAGAACCGCCTGACAGCATCGGGTATCCGCCCGATCAACAACGTCGTAGACATCACGAACTACGTCCTGCTTGAGTACGGTCAGCCGCTTCACGCATTCGACTACGACCGATTCGGTTCAGATGTCATCGTGACGCGCCGTGCAAATGACGGGGAAGTCATCAAGACGTTAGATGACCAGGATCGTACGCTTACAGCGGATCACTTAGTCATTACCAATGGAGAAAAGGCTCACGCCATAGCGGGTGTAATGGGTGGTGCTGAATCGGAAGTGCAGGATGATACGAAGACGATTCTTCTCGAAGCGGCCTACTTCAATCCAGCTGTCGTCCGTCAGTCTTCGAAGGACCACGGACTGCGTAGTGAATCGAGCACTCGTTTTGAAAAAGGGGTCGACCCGAACCGCGTAGAGCGTGCCGGTAAGCGTGCCGCTCAGCTTCTGCAGGAATATGCGGGAGGAACGGTTTTACAAGGTGTCGTCAGCTTCGATGAGCTGGACCGTTCGGAGAAACAAGTTTCCATTGAGACGAGCCGGATCAATGACCGTCTCGGCACAGAAATCTCACCTGAAGAGATTGGTCACATTCTCCGCAGGCTGCAGTTCACGTTCAAACAAGACGGAGAGGTGTTCCATATTTCTGTCCCGACACGCCGCGGTGATATTGAACGCTTTGAAGATATGCTCGAAGAGATAGCGCGTATTTACGGCTATGACCGTCTGCCGTTCACGCTTCCAAAAGGGGCTTCCCAAGCGGGTGGATTATCATTGAACCAGCAGCTGAAGCGTAGAATGAAAGCCTACTTCGAAGGCGCTGGCTTAGATGAGACGATCACGTACTCCTTGACGAAAAAGGACTGGGCCGAAATGCTTGTCAGCCCGGAGGTTCAGCGTGAAGCGGCATCACCTGTAGGACTTGCCATGCCGATGAGTGAAGAGCACAGCCATTTACGTCTGAGCCTGTTACCTGAACTTCTGCAGTCTCTATCCTACAACGTAGCTCGTAAGCAGAACGATCTTGCTTATTACGAAATCGGTACGGTCTTCATCAGTGAAGAAGAGCAAGTAACCAAGCAGCCGCGTGAAGTACTGCGTGCAGCGGGTGCACTGACAGGTCAGTGGATGGCTCACCCTTGGCAGCAGGAGAAGAAGGCTGTTGACTTCTTCGTTGCGAAAGGTATTGTCGAAGGGCTGAGTGAACAGCTTGATATTCCGTTCGAATATGAAAAAGCTAAGCTTCAGAACCTACACCCTGGTCGTGCAGCTGTCATCAAAGCTGGTGGCAAGGAAATTGGATTCATCGGTCAAGTCCATCCGAAGCTTCAAAAAGAATTTGGATTGAAGGAAACGTACGTATTCGACCTGAACGCCGAAGAGCTGATGGATCAATATAACAAAGAAGAAGCGTTCCAGACGATTCCTCGTTACCCATCTGTATCACGCGACATCGCTCTTGTTGTCGATGAAGAGGTGGCAGCTGGTGAGATCGCTTCTACCATTGCAGAAGCAGGGGCACCGCTCGTGAAAGATGTGCAAGTGTTTGACCTTTACCAAGGTGAGCACCTGACAGAAGGCAAGAAATCTCTTGCGTTCAACCTCCTATACTTGGATCCACAGCGTACGCTGAAAGATGAAGAAGTAGAAGCGGCACATGAGAACATTCTGAATGCCGTGAAGGAACAACACGCAGCAGAACTGCGTAGTTAATCATCGTGAGATAGAATATGAGACAAACAAAACCCGGACGATGTTTCGTCCGGGTTTTTCTTATATATCATGTTTAGATTAATGATTATAGGAGCTTCTTGGCTTTTTCCGTATTGGCAAAGTGCACTTTGGCGACTTCTTCTAACTTCTCTTCTCCGTAATGACGGATCATTTCAGCTGCGGCTCGGTCAACTTTGCCGGAGGCGCCTTTCGGGACGTCGAGGCCTGTATCCATCTCAAGCTGATTCATAGCCTTCACGAACGCCGATCGCGCGATGATCGACCCGACAGCAACCGCAATGGAATAACTTTCTGCTTTGGTCATGAAATAGACATCGTTCTGAAGAGATTGTTTTTCGCTGCGAAGGTGCTTTTGATAGACGTTCGGTTGAGAGAACTGATCAATCAGAATGCCTTTCGGTTTTTCAGGCTCGATTTTTTGAAGTAGCTTCTCGATGGCCTGGTGGTGGAGGATGGTTTTCATCTTTCCTTGAGTCCACCCTTTTCGCTGAAGTTGATTGTATTTTTTATTCGGAAGTCTAAGAAGGCTGTAAGGAATCTTCATTTCGACAATCCGCTTTGCAAGATCTGTAATCTGAGGGTCAGATAAATTCTTGGAGTCCCTCACCCCGATCGCTTTCAGTTGGTTGATCTGATGATCCTGAACATACGCACAGGCAACAGTAATCGGCCCGAAATAGTCCCCAGTACCAGCTTCATCAGAGCCGATGTGGCTTGAAGTGAACAGAGATTCGGGTGGATGATATCCGTGCTCCTGTTTTTTGGGCTTTGCTTCTTTCTTGGAAGCATCTCCCCATTTATCTGCTTCCGCTTCAGGGTCTTTGCCTTGGAAAAGGACTTTACCGGACAGGTAGGCCGTGATCACGCATGATGGTGTTTTGGCAGCGAAATAAGCATTGTTTGGAGTCGCTTTCAATTGAGTGGAATAGTGAGCTTTCATCGTTTCCAGTTTTGATTTCGGTAGTTTTAAGACAATGTGTGACATAAGCCGTTCCCTTCTATATAGAGTTCGAGATGTTCACTATTATATCAAAGCTTTTGTTTGAAAAGAACATTTGTGAAAAACATCCTTATTGGTTTCCTAATTGTCAACCTTCATGTTAATATTAAGTTTAGGATTGAGAAACTAGGGGGTATGGACGTGTCGCAGTCAGACCAAGAGAAAAAAAGAATTACAGTGGAGATCAATAAACGTTCTTACACTATAGTTGGTCATGAAGAGCCCCATCATATCCGTATGGTATCCAGCCTTGTCGATCAGAAAATGCGTGAAATCCATGAGGCTAATCCGAGCCTGGATACGGCTAAGCTCGCCGTACTGACCGCTGTGAATACAATGAACGAATATATAAAGCTTAAAGAAGAATGTACGGAACTGATGAACTATATAGAAAAGAAAGAGGAAGAGGACGAATAGGTCATGATTGATTTACTGTTATTGTTTATTTTATTGATAGGAATTTATACCGGATTAAAAAGAGGCTTCATCCTTCAGTTGCTTCATCTTGTCGGATTCATCGTTGCCTTTGTTGTTGCCGTCATGTACTACGATGATTTGTCTCCTAAGCTGACGCTCTGGGTACCTTATCCTGAGCTTCCTGAAGATGCGACGTGGGCTGTGTTCGTAGAGAACTTGGACCTGGAGCAGGCTTTCTATAATGCTGTTGCGTTTTCCATATTATTCTTTGGTACGAAGATCATCCTACATATCATCGCTTCGATGCTGGACTTTGTTTCAGAACTACCGATTCTGAACTCATTTAATAGTTTGCTCGGTGGTGTACTCGGATTCATTGAAACCTATGTCATTATGTTCGTCATCTTGTACATAGCTGCACTCGTTCCGTTAGAACTCGTGCAGAATGCCTTAGATGGATCGTTCCTGGCTCAATTTATTATTGAGCGGACACCAGTGTTTTCTGAGCAGCTGAAAACATTATGGTTCGAGCACGTAGCTGGCTGATGAAGACTGGGGTTTTAAGAGGAAAGCCGCTGTGATGACAATCATAGCGGCTTTTTTTACAATGGAAGAGATTGAACGTGGACAGGATAAGATAATGAATGCTCACTTTTAGATAAGGAGATGTTTTCATGGCTGTAGATAAGAAACAAGTGATTAAGTTATTAGAGAAAATCGCGGTCTATTTAGAGTTGAAGGGTGAAAATCCATTTAAAATATCAGCATATCGCAAAGCTTCCCAAGCTTTGGAAAGGGATGACCGTTCACTGAGTGAAATCGATGACTTTACGAAAATGAAAGGAATCGGCAAAGGGACGGCTTCTGTGATTGAAGAGTATGTCGAAAATGAGGAATCCGATACCTTAAAGCAGCTTCAGGCAGAAGTTCCGGCAGGACTCGTTCCGCTGCTTGACCTTCAGGGCCTTGGCGGGAAGAAGCTGGCAAAATTGTACAAGGAACTAGGCGTAACGGATGCTTCCTCCCTGAAAGAAGCGCTTGAGTCAGGCAAAGTGGAAGCGTTGGATGGCTTCGGGAAGAAGTCCGCTGAGAAAATGCTGAAATCATTGGAAGATGCGGGAAGCAGGCCTGAGCGTCTTCCAATCGCTCTCATGCTGCCTTTGGCTGAAAGAATCGAACAGTTCTTAAGCGAGGCAGAAACCTTCTCGCGTTTTTCACGTGCGGGAAGTTTGAGAAGAATGCGTGAAACCATTAAGGATCTGGATTTCATTATCGCATCAGAGAATCCAGGGGCTACAAGAGATGAATTACTCAGCTACCCAGGCATTCAGGAAGTGGTCGCTTCCGGTGAAACAAAAGTATCGATTGTTTTAAGGGAGACGTATGATATCGGCATTGACTTCCGTATCGTTGCTCCAGACGAGTTTGCGACCACTCTGCATCATTTTACTGGTTCAAAGGATCACAATGTGGCGATGCGCCAGCTTGCTAAAGAGCAGGAAGAGAAGATCAACGAATACGGAGTCGAGCACGCACAAACAGGTGAGGTCAAAACGTTTGAAACAGAAGAAGACTTCTTTAAACATTTCGGTCTCCACTTCATCCCGCCTGAAGTGCGTGAAAACTACGGAGAAGTGGACAAGTTCAAAGAGCCTGTCGACCTGATCCAGACAGAAGACATCAAAGGGGACTTGCACATGCACTCGACATGGAGTGATGGAGCACAGTCCATAAAAGAAATGGCAGAAAAAGCAAAAGCAAAAGGGTACGATTATATAGCCATGACCGATCACTCGAAGTTCTTACGTGTCGCAAACGGACTCGATGAAAAGCGTCTCCGTATGCAGCGGGAAGAAATCGATAAAGTGAACCAATCCATGGATGACTTTCATATATTTGCTGGAGTGGAAATGGACATCCTGCCCGATGCAACATTAGATTTTGATGATGATTTTCTGAAAGAGATGGACTTTGTCATCGCCTCTATTCACTCAAGCTTTACTCAATCAGAAGAGCAGATTATGGAACGCATCAATCAGGCGCTTGAGAATCCCCATGTTGACATGATCGCCCACCCGACAGGTCGTCTGATCGGTAGACGTGACGGGTATAAGATCAACCTCGAAGAGTTGATAGCGGGAGCGAAACGCACGGGAACGATCTTAGAGCTGAATGCCAACCCGAATCGACTGGATTTAAGCTGGGAGTGGCTGATGAGAGCTCAGGAAGAGGGCGTAACGATTGCGATCAACACCGATGCTCACAGCTACCCGATGCTTGACCATATGAAAGTCGGCGTCGGAGCAGCACGAAAAGGCTGGCTCCGTAAAGATACTGTGATCAACACATGGTCCAAAGAACAACTAATGAAGAAGTTTGATAATCGATAGTAAAGTAAAGGAGACGGAAAGATGAATCAACGAATCCTTCACGTTTTAGAATATAAAAAAATAATCGACCAATTGAGCGAGCAGGCCGCCTCCTCTCTCGGAAAAGAAAAAATTTCGGCACTAAAGCCATCATCAGACTTGGAAGAGGTGCAGGAATGGCAGCGTGAAACGGACGAAGCTGCCCAAGTGCTCCGTCTGAAAGGACACGTGCCTCTCGGTGGCATTTTCAATATCAAGCCCAGCTTGAAACGAACGACGATTGGTGGGACATTGTCTGCGCTCGAAGCATTGGATGTGGCGAGCACCATTTATGGGGGACGTATGCTACGCCGCTTCATCGAGGACATGGAAGAGCCTGAAATACCCATTCTGCGTAGTCTCGTAGATGAGATTGCTCCGATGAAGGAATTGGAACAAGAGATCCGGAATTGTATCGATGAGAATGGAACCGTGATGGATGGGGCTTCGGATAAGTTAAGATCGATAAGGTCAAGTATCCGCACGTATGAAAGCCGCGTCCGCGAAAAGATGGACAGCTTAACCCGCTCGAAATCCAAGATGTTATCCGACTCTATTGTCACGATTCGAAACGACCGATACGTGCTTCCTGTTAAACAGGAATACCGCGGTTCGATCGGCGGGATTGTACACGATCAATCCTCTTCCGGTGCTACATTATTCATTGAACCTCAGTCCGTGGTCGAAGTGAATAACCAGCTTCAAGAAGCACGCGTCAAAGAAAAACATGAAATCGACCGTATTCTGAAGGAATTGTCGGATGCCATTGCAGAAGAGAATGCCCCTCTTTATCATAATGTTTCCGTCCTTGCCAAAGTAGACTTCATGTTTGCCCGTGCCAAGCTGGGTAAGACGATGAAAGCTTCGATGCCGAAGATGAATGACCAAGGCATCATCAAGATGCAGCAGGCGAGACACCCTCTTATTGATGAAGACGAAGTGGTTCCGAATGATATCGAAATTGGTGAAGATTACACATCCATCGTCATCACGGGACCGAACACAGGTGGTAAAACGGTAACCTTGAAGCTTGTCGGTTTGTGTACATTGATGGCTCAGTCCGGCTTGCAGATTCCGGCACTTGATGGATGTGAACTGTCTGTCTTTGACGAAGTCTTCGCTGATATCGGGGACGAGCAGTCGATTGAGCAAAGCCTATCAACGTTCTCGTCCCATATGACGAATATCGTAGACATTCTGGACAAGGTAAATCACCGTTCGCTTGTCCTGTTTGATGAGCTTGGCGCCGGTACAGACCCTCAAGAAGGGGCAGCGCTTGCCATGTCCATTTTGGATGAAGTCGTGAAGCGTGATGCACGCGTCATCGCAACGACCCACTACCCTGAGTTGAAAGCATACGGATACAATCGTCCAGGGGTCGTGAACGCATCAGTGGAGTTTGACGTCCAAACACTACGACCGACGTACCGATTATTAATCGGTGTACCGGGACGAAGTAATGCCTTTGAAATTTCAAGACGACTCGGTTTAAGTGAGAGCATTATCGAATCATCCAAAGAGAAAGTCGGAGTTGATTCTCAAAGCGTGGAGAATATGATTGCATCACTTGAAGAATCCAAGCGCGGAGCAGAGAAGGATTACGAAGAAGCGGAACGCGTGCTGGAAGAAGTAGAGAAGCTGCGAAATGATCTTCAGTCGAAGTGGGATCAATTCGATGAAAAGCGCGAGAAGCTCTATAAAAAAGCAGAAGATAAAGCGGAAAAAGCGATCCAACAGGCCCGTGAAGAGGCTGAGATGATTGTCGGTGAAATCCGAAACATGAAGTCTCAAGCTGGGATGAAAGAACACGAATGGATCGAAGCAAGAAAAATGTTTGAGGAAGCACAGCCGAACCTTGCGAAAAAAGAGCAGAAAAAGCAGGCGCCTGCTCCTAAGAAAGAAACGCGCGAATTGAAAGCAGGCGACGAAGTGAAACTGCTCACACTTAACCAGAACGGAACAATTGTCGATCAGACGGGTAAGAATGAATACCAAGTACAAGTCGGCGTAATGAAAGTGAAAGCGAAGCGTAAGGACCTCGAGTTCATTAAAGCCGAAACGCCTTATAAGGAGAAGCCGATGGCGAAAGTCAAAGGAAAAGGATTCCACGTCAAACCGGAACTCGACCTGCGAGGAGAACGGTATGAAGATGCTCTGAATCGATTGGAGAAATATGTGGACGATGCCCTCCTTGCCGCTTATCCGACCGTTTCGATCATTCACGGGAAAGGGACAGGTGCTTTGAGAACAGCTGTCCAGAATTATGCGAAGAATCACCGCAGCATTTCAGGTTACCGAGCAGGTGGAATGAATGAAGGCGGAAGCGGCGTAACCGTGTTAGAATTGAAGTAAATGTTGGATAAGGGAGCGTACAGATCATGAGCGGTTTTTGGGAATACACCTTAATTGAAACAGCGGCCAGATATAGTGTGGTTGTATTATGTTTAGTCGTATTTATGGCTATTTTCGAACTCGTGACATCGTATAACAATTGGAAAGAAATTAAAGAAGGCAATCTAGCCGTCGCTATGGCGACCGGAGGGAAGATCTTCGGTATCGCCAATATCTTTCGATTTTCGATTGAACACAACGACTCATTAATCCAAACGATGGGCTGGGGGTTGTTCGGATTTATTCTATTACTCTCCGGTTATTTCATTTATGAATTTCTGACTCCATCCTTTAAGATTGATGAAGAGATTGCGAGGGACAACCGGGCCGTTGGATTCATTTCCTTGATCATATCTGTTGGACTTTCTTATGTGATCGGAGCGAATATTATTTAAGGGGAATACAGTATGGAAACACTCGCGAAAGTATTGATGGTCGTAGCCGCTGTCTTTCTGGTTGTCGGCATCTTGTTTTTTATGGTATAGGCGAAAAAGCAACCGTTAAGGCGGTTGCTTTTTGTTTTCAATAGGGCTCAGTGTGGAGCAGTCTGAAACTTTTTCTTTTTCAACCTGGAAGGATTTTTAATCATGAGCTTGAACAAAGGATTGACTTTCACTGTGTTCTACGGATTATGAATGCCTTTCACAGCAATAATCTTACATAAAACCCCTGAAAATTACTGAAATTTTTTAAATTTTATTTCAAATCAAACAATTAAATCGTTATAATAAAGATATAGCACTTAAAGGGGGTAGTTGTGTATGACAAATTTTCAACGTCCATGGCACGAGCATTATCCACCCGAAGTCCCAGCAACATTGGAGTATGATTTGAAGCCGTTGCACGAATATTTAGAAGAGAGTGCAAAGCTTTACGGAGAAAAGAAAGCGCTTTATTTTATGGGGAAAGAACTCACCTATCAAGAAGTCTATGATCAGGCGAAGTCCGTAGCCTCTTACCTTCAGGACCTTGGTCTTGAAAAAGGGGACCGCGTTTCCATCATGCTGCCGAACTGTCCGCAGTCCGTCATTGCCTATTACGGGATTCTGATGGCTGGAGGGATCGTTGTACAGACGAATCCACTCTATATGGAACGAGAATTGGAGTACCAGTTGAAAGACTCTGGTGCCAAAATGATCATCTGTCTCGATATTCTCTATCCGAAAGCGGCGAATGTGAAGCCGAATATCCCGCTTGAGCATATTATCGTCACGGGAATAAAGGATTATCTGCCGTTTCCTAAGAACAAGATCTATCCGTTCATCCAGAAGCGTCAATACCAAGTGCTGGTGAAGCCGGAACAATCATCGGATACTCACATCTGGTCTCATATGATGGACAGCAGTGATGGAGAAGTGAAACATGTGGACATCGATCCATCTGAAGATTTAGCTCTCCTTCAATATACAGGAGGAACAACCGGATTCCCTAAAGGTGTTATGCTCACTCACTTCAACCTTGTCGTCAACACACAGATGTCGAAAAAATGGCTTTATAAATGCAAAGACGGGGAAGAAACGGTGCTGGCCATTCTCCCATTCTTCCACGTGTACGGGATGACCTCTGTTATGAACTTATCGGTCATGATGGGGAACAAAATGATCTTGATGCCGAAGTTTGAGGCGGAAGATGTGTTGAAAGTCATCGAGAAGCAGAGACCTACTTTATTCCCGGGAGCACCGACCATTTATATTGCGTTGTTGAACCACCCTAGTTTGAAGAAGTATGATCTTTCTTCTATTGAAGCTTGTATCAGTGGATCAGCTCCTTTGCCGGTAGAAGTCCAGGAACAATTTGAAAAGATTACGGGAGGTAAGCTCGTAGAAGGGTATGGTCTGACGGAAACGTCTCCTGTCACGCATTCGAATTTTGTCTGGGGTAAACGAGTCAGCGGAAGTATTGGCGTTCCGTGGCCGGATACCGATGCGAAAATCTTCAGAATGGATATGGATGAAGAAGCTGAGCACGGTGAGATTGGAGAAATCGTAGTGAAAGGTCCTCAAGTAATGAGGGGCTATTGGAATCGACCAGAGGAGACAGCACAAGTTCTAAGTGAAGACGGCTGGTTCCGTACAGGCGACATGGGTTATATGAATGATGATGGTTATTTCTATGTGGTTGACCGTAAAAAGGATATGATTATTGCAGGTGGATATAACATTTACCCGCGTGAAGTGGAAGAAGTCTTGTATGAGCATTCAGAAATACAGGAAGCGGTCATTGTCGGTGTACCTGATCCGTATAGAGGAGAAACGGTCAAAGCATTCATTGTGAAGAAACAAGGCAGTGAGATTACGGAAGACGAGCTGAATGAATACTGCCGTAAGAACATGGCCGCCTATAAAGTGCCGCGTATTTACGAGTTCCGTGATGAGCTGCCGAAGACTGCAGTCGGTAAAATTTTACGTCGTAAATTAGTGGAAGAAGAAAGAGAAAAGTTAGAGGGATCAGAAAGTGTTCAGTAAGACAAAGGAATTCCTGAAAGAAAGTTGACAGAATATTTTCCTGCCTGTAGAATGATAAGTGAATGAACAGTCATTCATTTTTCGGTAAGGTAGGAGATATCATGAAAAAGAATAAACCAAAATATAAACAAATTATTGATGCAGCGGTCATAGTGATTGCCGAGAATGGCTATCATAGCTCGCAGGTCTCTAAGATCGCCAAACAGGCGGGAGTTGCTGACGGGACCATTTATCTTTATTTCAAAAACAAGGAAGATATTCTTGTTTCCCTCTTCCAAGAAAAGATGGGGCAATTCATAGAAAAGATCGAGCACGAAACAACTTCCAGGCAAACCGCTGAAGAGAAGCTGCTGACACTGGTGGAGACGCACTTCGAACAGCTGTCTGCCGATCATCATCTGGCTATAGTGACTCAGCTGGAGCTGCGTCAGTCCAATAAGGAACTTAGACAGAAGATCAATCTTGTGTTAAAGCCTTATTTGAATGTGATTGATGCCATCATAGAAGAAGGTGTGGAAGAAGAGTTGTTCCGTCCTAACCTGGATCGCCGTCTTGTCCGCCAAATGATCTTCGGAACATTGGATGAGACGGTTACGAACTGGGTGATGAAAGAACAACGTTATAACATAGTAGACCAGGCGCAAGAAGTCCATAGCTTGATCGTTCATGGATTAGCCCGATCCGGTCAATAAAGGAGAGATTGGTTTGTCGACACTTACAGTACACAAGGAAAATCATGTAGCGAACATTACAATTGAAAGTCCTCCTGCCAATGCACTGTCGAGTACCATACTGAAGGATTTATCAAACGAACTCGATCAAATTGAACAGGATTCATCAATCAAAGCCATTCTCCTCAAAGGGGAAGGGAAATTCTTCTCGGCAGGGGCAGACATCAAAGAATTTACATCATTTCAGGAGGCTTCTGACTATGAAGCCTTAGCTAGCAAAGGGCAGCAGCTTTTTCATCGGATTGAGAACTTTCACATTCCGGTGATTGCAGCGATTCACGGGGCGGCACTTGGAGGTGGACTTGAACTTGCGATGTCCTGTCACATTCGTTATGTCACCCATGATGCCAAAATTGGCCTGCCGGAAATCAACTTGGGAATCATTCCTGGATTTGCGGGAACACAGCGCCTTCCAAGGTATGTTGGATCGGCGAAAGCGTATGAGATGACGCTGACGGGCGTTCCGATTTCTGGTGAAGAAGCAGTAAGTTACGGGCTTGCCAATCAGAGCTTCTCAGATGAAGAGCTTCTACCTGCAGCCGAGAAGCTGGCAGAGACCATTGCTTCTAAAAGCGGTCCATCCATCCATCAAGTCATGAAGCTGATTCCTTATGCTCATACTTCCCAATTGCAGGAAGGTGTCAAGAAGGAAGCGGCAGCCTTTGGTCGAGTATTCGGAAATGATGATGCTAAAGAAGGCATACAAGCATTCATGGAAAAGAGAAAACCACAATTTAAAGACAAATAGTGTAGGAGGGTACGAAAATGAATATTTTTGTTCTACTTAAAAGAACGTTCGATACAGAAGAGAAGATTGGAATCAATAATGGCAGAATTGAGGATGATGGTGCGGAATACATCATCAATCCTTATGACGAGTATGCTGTAGAAGAAGCCATCAACCTGCGTGATGAACACGGTGGAGAAGTCACAGTTGTGACGATCGGAGAAGAAGACGCCGAGAAGCAGCTGCGTACAGCACTGGCAATGGGTGCAGATAAAGCGGTATTGATCAACACAGAGGATGATCTGGAGGAGGGAGACCAGTTTACAACGGTCAAAATCCTAGAGGCGTTCTTTGAGGATAAGGAAGCGGATATCATCTTAGCAGGGAATGTTGCCATTGATGAAGCCAGTGGCCAAGTAGGTCCACGCCTGGCTGAGCGTCTTGACATGTCCTGTGTGACAACGATTACGAAAATCGAGATTGACGGAAGCACAGCAAACATCGAGCGGGATGTAGAAGGGGACGTTGAGAAAGTCGAAACGTCACTTCCATTGCTTGTCACGTGTCAGCAGGGTCTGAACGAACCACGTTATCCATCTCTTCCAGGAATTATGAAAGCGAAGAAAAAACCTCTTGAAGAGCTGGAAATTGATGATTTGGATTTAGATGAAGACGATGTAGAGCCGAAAACGAAGACAACTGAAATCTTCCTGCCTCCTGAAAAACAAGCAGGGAAAGTGCTTGAAGGGGAAACAGACGAGCAAGTGAAAGAACTAGTCTCTCTACTAAAAACAGAAGCTAAAGTCCTGTAAATCGAAAAGGGGAAAGGAGAAACGATATGAGTAAAAAAGTGTTGGTTATTGGAGAAGCAAGAGAAGGGTCATTACGTAACGTAACGTTTGAAGCAATTGCAGCTGCGAACCTTGTCAGTGATGGAGGAGAAGTAGTGGGTGTACTTTGCGGGGACGGTGACTTAAGTGCGCTCGGTCAAGAAATGGTCTACCACGGAGCGGAGAAGGTCATCACAATTTCAAACTCAGAATTGAAAACGTATACATCTGATGGGTACAGCCAAGCCATCATGGAAGTCATAAACGACGAATCCCCTGAAGGAATCATTATGGGGCACACAGCGATCGGGAAAGATTTAACTCCGAAGCTTGCGAGCCGCCTTGAATCTGGATTGATTTCGGATGCAACAGAAGTAGTTGTAGAAGGTGGAAACATCGTATTCACGCGTCCGATCTACTCTGGTAAAGCCTTTGAGAAAAAGGAGATAACAGATGGTCTTGTTTTTGCTACGATCCGCCCAAACAACATTCCAGCTCTTGAGCGTAACGATGCGTTGACAGGTCAAGTAACAGAGAAGGACGTATCGATTACAAACATCCGTACAATCATTAAAGATGTCATCCGCAAATCATCTGATGGTATCGACCTTTCTGAGGCGAAGGTGATCATCGCCGGCGGACGCGGAGTGAAGAGTGCGGAAGGGTTTGAGCCACTGACTGAACTTGCCGATGTGCTCGGTGGAACAGTCGGTGCTTCCCGAGGAGCGTGTGATGCAGGATATTGTGACTACTCCCTTCAAATCGGACAGACGGGTAAAGTCGTTACACCAGACCTCTATATAGCTTGCGGGATTTCCGGAGCAATCCAGCACCTTGCCGGAATGTCGAACTCTAAAGTAATCGTTGCAATCAATAAAGATCCAGAAGCCAACATATTCAACGTAGCGGATTATGGAATTGTCGGGGACTTGTTCGATGTGGTACCGAAGCTGATCGAAGAAATTAAAGAAATGAAAGTCAATGCCTAAATTTTCACCTGAAAAGCCGAGCCAATGATTTGGCATCGGCTTTCTTACATGTTTTAATGGGGTATAAACAAATTGTTAGTCACTAAAAATAGATAGTGATATACTCTAATCAAGTTAGTTTGAGGAGGAAATAATTAATGGCTATTGTTAAAGCTACAGATCAGAACTTTACTGAAGAGACTAATGACGGTCTTGTACTTGCGGACTTTTGGGCGCCATGGTGCGGACCTTGTAAAATGATCGCTCCAGTTCTTGAGGAATTGGATGATGAAATGAGCGATCAAGTTAAAATCGTGAAACTTGACGTTGACGAAAACCAGGAAACAGCAGGTAAGTTCGGTGTAATGAGTATTCCGACACTTCTTCTTTTCAAAGATGGTAAAGTCGTAGATCAAGTAATCGGCTTCCAACCAAAAGAAGCACTTGCTGAATTGATTACAAAACATTCCTAATAAGGATTGAACCGCGCTGCTTAATCGCAGCGCGGTTTTTTTTATTCTCAATGGAGCACCCTGGGAAAGGCGAATGGCTGTTCTGTGTGTAGAAAATGTGATATTTTTGAATAAAGAAATCTTCTCACGTAACGGAGTTGATCCATAGTGAATGATAATATAAAAGAAAAGTTAGCCGTATTGCCGGACCAACCCGGCTGTTACTTAATGAAGGATAAACACGGAACCGTCATCTATGTCGGAAAGTCGAAAGTGCTAAAGAACCGGGTACGGTCTTATTTTACTGGTGCTCATGACGGGAAGACCCAACGTTTGGTCCGGGAAATTGTGGACTTCGAATACATTGTCACCACTTCTGAAATCGAAGCCCTCATCCTGGAGATGAACTTAATCAAGAAGTACGACCCGAAGTATAACGTTCTGCTTAAGGATGATAAGACGTATCCTTATTTGAAGGTTACCGGAGAGCGTCATCCGAGACTAATCGTTACAAGGAACGTAAAGAAAGATAAGGGCAAATACTTCGGTCCTTATCCAAACGTGATCGCAGCACGTGAGACGAAGAAACTTCTCGACCGGTTGTATCCTTTGAGAAAGTGTAACACGATGCCGGACCGTGTATGTTTGTACTATCATATGCACCAATGTCTCGGTCCCTGTGAATACACCGTAACTAAAGAAACCAATCAGGAAATCGTCCAGAGCATCACTTCGTTCCTGAATGGGGGACATGCTGAGATTAAGAAGGATTTAAAGGGGAAAATGTACGAAGCATCAGAAGAACTCGACTTCGAGCGGGCAAAAGAATTGCGTGACCAGATCGAACATATAGAATCGGTGATGGAACAGCAAAAAATGACGATGAATGACCGGGTGGACAGGGACATATTCGGTTACTCTTATGATAAAGGCTGGATGTGTGTCCAAGTATTCTTCGTCCGTCAAGGGAAGCTGATCGAACGCGATGTATCTTTATTCCCATTCTTTGATGACCCTGAAGAAACATTCTTGAGCTATATCGGCCGGTTCTATCTCCATCAGAACCACCCTTATCCTAAGCAGGTACTGGTGCCTGTTGCCACGAACGTAGAGGCATTGGAAGAAATCATCGATCCTAAGGTGATGATTCCGATGAGAGGCCGTAAGAAAGAGCTTGTCGAGCTTGCCATGAAAAATGCGCAAATCGCCTTAGAAGAGAAGTTTGCTCTAATCGAGCGGGATGAGGAGCGGACGATTAAAGCGGTGGAAACGCTCGGAGAACACTTGAACATTGAAACACCTCACCGTATCGAGGCATTTGATAACTCGAATATCCAGGGAGCGGATCCTGTTTCGGCCATGGTCGTGTTCATTGATGGTAAGCCGAATAAAAAAGAGTACAGGAAATATAAAATCAGAGACGTCGAAGGCCCGGATGATTACGAGACGATGCGTGAAGTCGTAAGACGACGCTATAAACGTGTGTTAAAAGAAGATCTGCCGTTGCCAGACCTCATCGTCGTTGACGGTGGTAAAGGCCAAATGTCAGCGGCTCAGGACGTATTAGAGAATGAACTGGGTATTGATGTGCCGTTGTGCGGCCTTGCGAAAGACGACAAGCACAAGACCAGTGAATTGTTGTATGGAGACCCGCCTTCTGTGATCGACCTGAACAGACAGTCCCAGGAGTTCTATCTCGTCCAGCGGATCCAGGATGAAGTCCACAGATTTGCGATCTCCTTCCACAGACAGCTGAGAGGGAAAGGGGCGATTCAATCCGAACTGGATGGTATTCCAGGTGTCGGTCAGAAACGCCGGCGTCTGCTCTTGCGCCATTTCAAATCCGTTACGGAGATCAAGCAGGCAGATCTTGCAGATATTACGAAGCTCGGGATTCCAGAGCCTGTCGCTCAAACGATCCTCGTTCAATTAAATGAAGAAAAAGAAGAAGAGCCAGTGGATGAGTAATCCCTGGCTCTTCGTTTACGCTTTTATCGCTTTCAGTTCGATGTAATGTTCTTTTTTATTTGCTTCCTCAAAACATTCGTATGTATCCCCTGTTGTTTGACCGAGTGTTTCGGCCAGGAAGCCTGATTCCAATTTGAAATCGACTTGGTACAGGCTCTGCTGTAGTCGTTTTTCGATAAGGTGTCCGGACAAGTGGAAGATCATTTCACTCTTTTTTTCTTTGATCAAGCTCAAATCTCCCCAGCCCATATATTGAAAGAATTCATATAGATCTTCTAATTGGTGGAGCTCAGTTTGTCTGGCGATGTTTTTTCCCATTAGATAAAGCAGGTAGGGGGCATCCTTCCCGAGGAAATCCGGCAGTGTATAGTATCGCAGGATGTCGAAGCCGGCGCCTGTCCCCACTAGTGATGAAATATTCTCTGTTGTCAGTTTGTTTGCAGCGTTCATACACTCATTCCTTTCTCCCTTTCCCCATTATCTCTCGAAACCCTAAGGTGTGCAATCATTATGAGAGATTTATAAGAAGGTGTAATATTTCTGTCAAAACGTGCAATTTATATCCCGGCTTTCTTGACGCTCCTACTGGATAGAAGTACAATAAATATGTCACAAATTGTGTGTTCATCAGACGAAGGTCAAAAAAAGAGGGGATTTTCTTTTTTATTTTTTACAGCGTTATAAAAGCGCTTAACTGTCTGAAAAATGCACCAATTGAAAAGAGTTATACATTTTGAGGGGGGTAAACATGGCGGGAACGCGCGGGTATGTTAACAGAAGATTACATTCATTACTAGGAGTCATTCCAATTGGGATCTTTTTGATCCAGCACTTGACTGTGAACTATTTTGCAACACGTGGTCCAGAAGCGTTTAACGCGGCAGCTCACTTTATGGAGAGTCTACCGTATCGTTACGTTCTGGAAATATTCATCATTTTCTTACCACTACTATTCCATTCAATCTATGGAGTTTATATTGCATTCACGGCCAAAAACAACCTTTCGAACTTCAGTTACTTCAGAAACTGGATGTTTATGTTCCAACGTATTACCGGAATCGTTACATTGATTTTCATTGCATGGCACGTGTGGGAAACACGAATTGCTGTCGGATTCTTCGGTGAGGAACTGAATTATCAGTTAATGGAAGGAATACTTACGAACCCGTTCTTCTTCTGGTTCTATCTAATTGGAGTCGTTTCAACAACGTTCCACTTCTCCAATGGCTTGTGGTCTTTCTTTGTAAGCTGGGGAATTACAGTATCACCTCGCTCACAGAAGATTATGACGTACGCAAGCATCATTATTTTCGTTGCCATCTCTTACGTTGGTGTTCGAACTTTGATCACATTTGCTTACTGAATGTAAAGCAACTCATATCATAACAAACGTAGATATATCGTAATTAGGGAGTGAGCTTCAATCATGTCGAATAAAAATATTGTAGTTGTCGGCGGCGGCTTGGCCGGTTTGATGGCAACTATTAAAGCAGCAGAACAAGGGGTTCACGTTGATCTGCTTTCTATTGTGCCTGTTAAACGTTCTCACTCTGTATGTGCGCAAGGCGGCATTAACGGAGCGGTAAACACGAAGGGGGAGGGGGACTCTCCTTGGGAACACTTTGATGATACGGTCTATGGTGGGGACTTCCTTGCCAACCAACCTCCTGTAAAAGCGATGTGTGAGGCCGCACCTGGTATCATTCACCTGCTTGACCGTATGGGAGTTATGTTCAACCGTACGCCAGAAGGACTGCTTGATTTCCGCCGCTTCGGTGGAACCCAGCACCACCGTACAGCCTTCGCCGGTGCAACGACTGGTCAACAGCTGTTGTATGCTTTGGACGAGCAGGTTCGTCGTCACGAAGTCAACGGTCTTGTAACAAAATATGAAAACTGGGAATTCTTATCCGCGATCGTGGATGAGAAGGGTGTTGGCCGAGGCGTTGTCGGTCAGAACTTGAGTACCCATGAAATCAAAGGATTCCCTGCTGACGCTGTGATTATGGCAACGGGTGGACCAGGAATCATCTTTGGTAAATCCACGAACTCCGTCATCAATACAGGTTCTGCAGCAGGTGCTTTGTATCAGCAAGGCGTCCGTTATGCGAACGGTGAATTCATTCAGATTCACCCGACAGCGATCCCAGGGGATGACAAACTGCGTCTCATGAGTGAATCCGCACGTGGTGAAGGTGGACGCGTTTGGACATATAAAGACGGCGAGCCTTGGTACTTCCTTGAAGAGAAATATCCGGCTTACGGAAACCTTGTTCCGCGTGACATCGCAACACGTGAGATCTTCGATGTCTGCGTAAACCAAAAACTCGGCATCAACGGCGAGAATATGGTGTACTTAGACCTTTCTCACAAAGATCCAAAAGAGCTTGATGTCAAGCTTGGCGGAATCATTGAGATCTACGAGAAGTTCGTTGGGGACGACCCTCGTAAAGTACCGATGAAGATCTTCCCGGCTGTTCACTATTCAATGGGCGGCATGTGGGTTGATTATGATCAGATGACACATATCCCAGGTATCTTTGCGGCCGGAGAATGTGATTATACACAGCACGGAGGAAACCGTCTGGGAGCGAACTCCCTTCTATCCTCTATCTATGGAGGAATGGTTGCAGGACCGAACGCCGTGAAATACATTTCAGGTCTGGATGAGCTTGCTGATGACCTTACTTCTACGCTGTTTGAAGAAAAAGTACAAGAAGAACAAGCGAAGTTCGATGAAATTATGAAAATGGATGGCGAAGAGAACGCGTACCAGATTCATAAAGAACTTGGTGAGTGGATGACAGATAACGTGACGGTTGTCCGTGAGAACGAGAAGCTTAAGAAGACAGATGAGAAGATTCTTGAATTGATGGACCGTTATCAGCGTATCAACATTAACGATACATCCCGCTGGAGCAACCAGGGAGCTATGTTTACGCGTCAGTTGTGGAACATGCTTCAATTGGCCCGTGTCATCACTCAGGGAGCTCTTAACCGTAACGAAAGCCGCGGTGCCCACTACAAGCCGGAATTCCCGGATCGTAACGACGAAGAGTGGCTGAAGACGACTGTCGCCACTTATGATAAAGAGAACAATAAGCCAGTCTTTACGTACGAAGATGTTGATACTTCTCTCATCGAGCCACGGAAACGTGACTACTCGAAAAGTAAATAAAGGAGGTCGTTGATGATGAGCGAAAACAAAACGATAACGTTTATTATTACACGTCAAGACCACCCGGATCAGGATGCTTACGAAGAAACGTTTGAAATTCCTTACCGTGAAAATATGAACGTCATTTCTGCACTGATGGAAATCCGTCGTAACCCTGTAAATGCAAACGGAGATAAAACGACTCCGGTTTACTGGGATATGGGATGTCTCGAGGAAGTGTGCGGGGCGTGTTCCATGGTCATTAACGGAACACCAAGACAGTCCTGTACGGCTCTTGTTGATCAGCTTGAACAGCCGATTCGTCTTGCTCCGATGACCACGTTCCCGGTCAATCGTGACTTAGCTGTTGACCGAAGCCGCATGTTTGATTCACTGAAGAAAGTGAAAGCATGGGTTCCGATTGATGGAACGTACGATCTTGGACCAGGACCTCGTATGCCGGAAAGTAAGCGTCAGTGGGCATATGAACTATCGAAATGTATGACATGTGGTGTCTGTCTCGAAGCTTGTCCGAACGTAAACAGCAAATCGGACTTCATCGGTCCAGCTCCACTATCTCAAGTCCGCTTGTTCAATTCTCACCCTACAGGTGCTTTGAACAAGAGTGAAAGACTTCAGACCATTATGGATGAAGAAGGACTTATGGGATGCGGAAACTCGCAGAACTGTGTCCAATCCTGTCCGAAAGGAATTCCACTTACGACCTCGATCGCTGCACTTAACCGAGATACAGCGATCGAATCGTTCAAGAGCTTCTTCGGTAGTGACCAGCGCATCTAAAGTATAAGAGCTTACAAACCACGGCTTCTCTTTATGTTATAGGAGAGCCGTGGTTTTTTGTGGGCAAATATTGTTGTTTTTTTTGGAGGCAAATTGACTTTTAGTGTCTGCACGTGTTGAGTCGAAACAAACATAAGTCCTATGCCGTGATTTTGTATACCTAGAAAACATGTAAAAAATTGTTCACCTGGAATGAAATCTTTGATATGGTGATTAATTGTGTGAAGAATATGTATGGGTTCATAAAGGAACTCCTCGATCCATAGGGGTTGCCGGCAATGACATGAGTAGTATAATAAATATGATTGTTATTTTTAATTAGGGTGAATGATATGAAAAAAATGAAATGGTTTCATATACTGATATTATTATTCTTTATAGTATCCGGCTGTTATGTTGCGATGATCTCGATCAACCAACCGTTTGTGGGGGTTGATTTGGAACAGCGGAATGGTGAGTACTATATTACGAACATCGAGAGGGAGAGCTGGGCTGATCTGCATTTCGTTCCTGTCGGGGCAAGAGTGATCAGCGTCAATGATCAGCCACCTGAAAGTCATATGTCTGTTGAAATGTTCAATGAAGTGGAAAAGGCAGAGAGTTTAAAGGTGTTTTACAATGATACGGAATACACGTATGACAACATTGATAACTCAAGCCCTTTGCACTGGGCCTTTTACATTCTGATCCCGATTTTGTTTTTCGTTTCCGTTCTAGGGATTGCCTATCTGGTCCATAAGCGTGTACCTACGAGGTATTCGATGGGGACGTTGATCCTGTTCTTCCTAGCCACTGCTTTAGGCTATATGAGTAATAGTGGGGCTGTGAGAGATGATCTTTACAGCATCTTACTGAATACGGCGATGTTTCTGATCGCTCCGGTCATTTTGATTCATTTCTTGTACAAGTACTTTCAAGAGTTAAATATCTATTGGTTTTCAAAGAAAATTATATATTTCTTGTATTTTATAACCATTGTTGTATCTTTATTAGAGAAGTATTTCTTAGTTACACAGGATTATCCAGCTTGGTTTAACCCTGTGCCTCATTGGTTGCTTTTGATTCTTTATATAATCTTATTTACGGTTATTTACAGAGGCTTATATATTTATAAATCCACACCAGTCGGATCGATTTTTAAATATATGAGTGTCGGCATATCGATCGCCTTCTTTCCGTATATCTTCCTTTACTTGATTCCGGCACTTTCGTTCGGAGTGAAGATCATAACGCTTGAAATCGGTGCCTTTTTCTTGGTTGCATTGCCGATCACGTTCATGTATTTAGTTACGAGGGAACAGTTGATCGATATTAGTTTCGTAATGAACCGTGTTCGGTATTATGCATTACTATCCTTACTGCCGACTTTGTTGTTGACGTTCCTTACGGTCTGGCTGCTTACGGAGGCTGTAACAGTTATTCTCTGCATTCAGACGTTCTTGCTCGTTTATGTCACTCTAATATCGTTCCTTTCCTTGAAGGAGGCATTGGACTTCAAACTCCAACGCTATCTATTCTCGGCACGCTATTCCTTCCAGGAAAGCATGCACCGTATGTCCAAAGATATGAAGGACCAATCGAATGCTGTAGATCTCATGAAGGTCATGAGGGATGAAGTCAACAATGTCATGAATGTCCGTGATATTTATATTTATTCCAAACACATCAAGCGGAACATGTACTGTGTCTATGATCAAATTCCAGACGACATCATGGAGAATATAAGAAAGCAGCTCGACAATCACAATTACGATGTCGGCTCCATCATTGAGAGCTCAAAAGGCTTCGGGGTCATTGTCGGTTTTTCTTTAGACAAAATCACGATGCTATGGTGTAAAGGAAAACGCGACTTTACTACTTTAAACCGTGATGAAAAAACGTATCTGCAGACGATCTCTCACAATGCAAATATCGCTATTGAAAATATGAATCTCATTGAAGACCTTGTAAAAGAGTTGCGTAGATTGAGAAACGACCAAACTCAGAAGTACCCGACTTGGTTATCTCGATTGTTGTTTACGATTGCCGAGAACCAGAGGAAGCAGCTTTCCATTGATTTGCACGATACCGTTCTTCAAGAGCAGTTATTCTTATATCGAAAAATGGATGACTTACTCCGTCAGAGGCAGGATCTTCCGAAGACGCTTCACTCGGAGCTTGTGATGTATAAGGAGTCACTTCTAGATAGTATTCACCTGATACGCGAAACGTGTAATGAACTGCGGCCAGCGTTCATCGAGGAAATGGGGCTTGTCCAGTCATTGAAGAACTTGATCCAACAATATCAGCTGAGATCGAATTTCACCGTCTACTTTTCCGAGGAGAATTTCACGGCTGACCTGGATCAGGAGCGGGTGCTTGCAATCTTCAGGATTGCCCAGGAACTGCTTACGAACGCAATGAAGCACTCAAGAGCGAAGATTGTAAAGATATCACTATCGAACAATGAAAACGAAGTGAACCTACACTATTCAGATAATGGTCGAGGAATGGATTTCTCTTTTCAACGTGACTTATTCTCGCATATCGGATTATCCGGAATTGAGCAGCGTGTGAACGGATTGAATGGAAATCTTGAAATATCCACAGCACCTGGTCAAGGGTTTGAGGCTGTGATTACGTTTCCTTGTACCGTCAATAAGGAGGCACATGTATGACGACTGTGTTAATCGTCGATGATCACCCTGCTGTTGGCGCAGGCACCAGAACAATGCTTGAGCAGCAATCGGGAATGAGAGTCGATGTGATTGAACAAAGTGGCAAAGTAGAAAAATTATTAGAGGAGAATGCCTATGACGTTCTCCTCTTGGATTTATATATGCCGGGGATGAATGGAATCGAGCTTGCGAAGTCGATCCGAAAGCAATACCCCGATTTAACGATATTGATCTACACCGGATTTGATTTGAGTACGCACTTTAATATGTTGGTTGAAGCCAATGTGAACGGCTTTGTCAGCAAGACAGCAACGAGCGAACAACTCGTTACAGCCATTGAATGTGCGATGAGGGATGAAGTCGTCATTCCGCTTCACTTATTTAAACAGCTGCGCCGGTCTGAAGCGAGTGCCAGTCAAACGACCGAATCGCCGGATGGAAGTGAAATCTCACTAAACGAGAAAGAGCAGTCCATTTTGAAAGAAGTGGCGGCAGGCCTCACCAATCGTGAGATCGCACAGCAGCTTCATATGTCTCAGCGCAGTGTTGAATATACACTGACTGGCATCTTCAATAAGTTGAATGTAAGATCGAGAACAGAAGCCTTGTACAAAGCTCAGGAATTCGGGCTCGTGTCTAAATCATAAACCTGTAGCACAGAGCGGCCTTTGTGGTCATACGATACAAAGACTAAATAATTCCCCTCTCACGCTCACGAGAACAAGGAGGGGTACGCTTGTGAAGGAGGACGGCTATCGGCCAACACAGATTCTTACCAAGCGGGAGCGAGAAGTCTTTGAGCTTCTGGTGCAAGACAAAACAACGAGAGAGATTGCAAAAGAGCTTTTCATCTCGGAGAAAACTGTACGGAATCACATTTCCAACGCCATGCAGAAGTTAGGCGTGAAAGGTCGCTCACAGGCAGTTGTAGAACTGCTTCGTATGGGTGAACTGGAGCTTTAAGCTCTATGATGCGAATGCGGCATGGAACCGAATGACCTTTCAGGTGCTTAACGGTGCCTGAAAGTATTTTTTGTCGAAAATGAAAGGTTAGCCTTGAAATTTCAGCATCAAAGCATGAGAATGAAGGATAACGACTAAACGTTAAGGAGTGCTGTTAGTGTCAAAATCGGATCAGATGACTAAAGTTGCGGATGTGGAGAAAGAATTAAGATACATAGCCGGAATCATTAAGCAGCGCGGACGGGTAATCCTTAATCATTACCCCATCACGGCTCCGCAATTTGTTGCTTTACAGTGGTTACTTGAAAAAGGGGACATGACGATCGGGGAATTGTCCAACCATATTCATTTAGCCTGCAGCACCACTACAGACCTTGTCGATCGTATGGAGAAGAACGAGCTCGTCGAACGCATTCGTGATCCTAAAGATCGTCGGGTTGTGAGAATACAAGTGCTCGATAAAGGTAAGAAGATCATCCACGAAGTGATTGAGAAGCGACAACAGTATCTCGAAGAAGTGTTAACCGACGTTCCGGAGGAAGATGTAGAGACATTGAACAGACTTCTCCGTGTGCTTCATACCAATATGCTGGCCATTGATCAGGCGTCAGAAGAAGAGTAAGTGGGGGATATGATGTGAGACAGCCAATAGGAGTGATTGATTCTGGAGTCGGTGGTTTGACCGTGGCGCGCGAATTGATGCGTCAGCTTCCTAAAGAACGCTTTATCTATTTAGGCGACACACAGCGGTGCCCATATGGACCACGCCCGGAAGACGAAGTCCGCGCTTTTACATGGCAGATGGTCAATTATTTATTGGAAAAAGAAATCAAGATGCTCGTCATTGCCTGCAACACGGCAACCGCCTTTACGCTTGAGGAACTTCAGGAACAGCTCTCAATTCCCGTTATCGGAGTGATTGAGCCTGGGGCTAGAGCAGCCATCAAAGTGAGTCAGAACAAACGGATCGGTGTCATTGGAACAGAGGGGACGATCAACTCGAAAGCCTACCCGAATGCGCTGCGTGCGATTGATGCTAAGATTCGTGTCAACGATCTGGCGTGCCCTCCTTTTGTTCCCATGGTGGAGGACGGTATTCTTGAAGGGGCTGAAGCGGAAGGTGTCGTCGCAAGAACACTTACGCCTCTCAAAGAGATGAACCATATCGATACATTGATCCTCGGGTGTACGCACTACCCGTTGATCCGACATCTCGTTCAAAAAGAGATGGGCGATCACATTCAAGTGATCAGCTCCGGTGAGGAAACGGCGAGGGAAGCAAGTTTGATTCTCGCATACCACCGGGCCCTGAACACATCGAATGAGCAGCCCGTACATGAATTTTATACGACAGGTGACATTGAGAAGTTCCGCGTTGTCGCCAACAGCTGGTTTGAAGACCCTGTTCAAATTCTTGAGCTGGTCGAACTGGAAGGAACGAGAAGCTCTGCTTAAACAGCAGGGCTTTTTTTGTTGCGGAAAATATACAGCGGCTGCTGAAAAAAATTCAGTGGTCTAATCCAAATTGGGGCTCGTATATATGGTAGTACAATCTATCTCAGGAGGGGAATAGTATGAAGAGCCTCGGTTTCAAGCCGGTCGTCATTGCGGTATTTCTTTTGTTAGCAACTGGGCTTCTCTCTGGATGTTTATTCGAAGGAGAGCAGACGTTAGAGAAAATGGACAGCCCGGAACAAGCGGTGAACACCACGCCGGATAAAGAGTTGGAAGAAGAAGCTCCTGAACAAGAGGAGGCACCGAGCGAAGGGGAGGAGGGCGCAGAGGAAACGGAAGAATCCTCTCAAACGGTTTCACGTGAGTTGTATTTAATGGACGAAAACGGGATGATTGCCCCTCAAACAATCGAGCTGCCAGCCTCTCAGGAAGCTGCTGCTCAAGCGTTAGAATACTTAGTGAAAGACGGTCCTGTCACGAACCTGCTTCCGACAGGCTTCCAAGCTGTCCTTCCAGCTGGAACGGAGGTCCTTGGGCTTAATCCTGAATCAGACGGCACGATGGTCGTCGATTTATCCGAGGAATTCAAGAACTATGATGCGAAAGATGAACAGAAAATCCTTGAGGCGATGACCTACACGTTAACGCAATTCGAAGGAATCGAGCGAATAAAATTATGGATCAACGGATTTGAGCAAGATGTGATGCCTGTGGACGGAACCCCTGTTTCCAGTGGGGTTTCCCGTTCCAACGGGATCAACGTTCAAGTATCCGACCACGTTGATGTCGTGAATACAGAAGCGGTCACGGTATACTTCCCGTCGCAGTCGGGGAATCATATTTACCAAGTCCCTGTTACGACACGTGTGGAAAAAAGTGACGATGTGTACTCGACAGTCGTCCAAGCTTTGCTGGGTGGACCAGCTTTAGAAACATCTCTCCTTCAGCCGTTCAATGAAGGGGCGGAAGTATTGAAAACAGAGCTCCATAACGGAGTCCTCTCGCTTTCATTCAATGAGGCGATCCTCACTGGACAAGACCAGCCGACTTTATCAGACGCAGCGCTCGCGAGCTTAGTCATGAGCCTGACGGACCTTGAAGAAGTCGAATCCGTTGAAGTGAATGTAGAAGGAACGGAGCAGGTGATCAGTGAACTCGGTAAACCGCTTGTGGAACCGGTCACCCGCTCAGATATCAATCAAGCGGTAGAAATGTAACAGAAGAGCCCTCCCTGTGAGGGTTTTTTTGTTGTTCTGTTCAAAAAGACACTTGCCGAGGGGCGAGGTTACTACATTCACTTGTGAAATTGTGTTAAGATGGGCAAGGATAAGTGAGATGATTGAAGGAGGTCATTGAGATGAGAAATGATCAAAGAGAAGTGAACCAACTAAGAAACGTAACGATTGAAACCGACTATGTGAAGCATCCGGAAGGCTCTGTTCTCATTAGTTTTGGAGATACAAAAGTCATTTGTAACGCAAGTGTTGAGGATCGTGTACCACCATTTCTGCGCGGTCAGGGAAAAGGGTGGATCACTGCTGAATATGCGATGCTCCCGCGAGCTACAGAGCATCGTAACATCCGTGAATCGTCCAAAGGGAAAGTATCCGGACGTACAATGGAAATCCAGCGCCTGATCGGTCGTGCACTGCGTGCCGTTGTCGACTTGGATTCTATCGGTGAACGTACCGTATGGGTCGACTGTGACGTCATCCAAGCAGACGGAGGAACGCGTACAGCTTCCATTACCGGAGCTTTTGTAGCAGTTGTACTGGCCCTTGGTAAGCTTGTGGACGGCGGTAAAATCAAAAAACTTCCGATTACAGATTACTTAACGGCGATCTCAGTTGGCGTTACGCCGGACGGAGAAGAAATCCTTGACCTCTGCTATGAAGAAGACAGCAAGGCGCACGTTGATATGAACGTCGTCATGACTGGCGACGGAGAGTTCGTTGAGCTTCAAGGGACGGGTGAGGAAGCGACCTTCACAATGCCACAACTTCAAACGATGCTTTCTCTCGCTCAGAAGGGTGTAGAAGAGCTGGTCGAGATGCAGAAGGAAGCGATCGGCAGCTATGCGGAAGTCATTGAGAACGCGAAGGAGAAAGCGAGCAATGAATAAATTGATCATCGCGACCAAAAACGAAGGAAAAGTGCGCGAATTCCGTGAAATGTTTTCGAAATACGGAATTGAGGTAAAGTCATTACTAGATTTCGACGAACCAATGGATGACATCGAAGAGACGGGCACCACGTTTACTGAAAACGCGACAATCAAAGCAGAAGCTATTTCAAAGCTTCTGAACACACCCGTTCTGGCTGACGATTCAGGACTTAAAGTCGATGCACTCGACGGAGAGCCAGGCGTCTACTCCGCCCGCTATGCTGGACTTGAAAAAAATGACGAGAAGAACCTGCAGAAGGTGCTCGACAAC
This sequence comes from Halobacillus litoralis, assembly GCF_020171725.1. Classification (GTDB taxonomy): domain Bacteria; phylum Bacillota; class Bacilli; order Bacillales; family Halobacillaceae; genus Halobacillus; species Halobacillus litoralis_F. The sequence goes on from NZ_JAIVAJ010000002.1 coordinate 106,853, forward strand.
TTGAAAGGGGTGCCAAGAGAAGAGCGCACCGCCCGTTTTGTCTGTGCCGCTGCCGTCGCGAGACCCGGTGAAGAGACCTTCGTGAAAATCGGCACGTGTGAAGGCTCTATTGCAGAAGAGCCCCAGGGAGAGCACGGGTTCGGGTACGATCCTGTTTTTGTTCCGAAGGGAGCTTCGCGCACCTTAGCTGAACATACGTCAGATGAAAAAAATGCCATCAGCCACCGCCACCATGCCATCATTCAACTGGAGGAATGGCTGAAAAACGCTTAAACTAGGGGGCGAATCAACCATGCCGAAAGTATTGATCATAAGTGACAGCCACGGATTAACAGAGGAAGTCCAAGAAATCAAAGCTCGACATCAAGCTGAAGTCGACGCCATGATCCACTGTGGCGACTCTGAACTGTCTTACGATGCAGAAGAGCTGCAAGGCTATCATTACGCAAAAGGGAACTGCGATTTCGAACCAGAGATGGAGAACGACCAGGTCGTGGAAGTAGGGGACGTCAAAATCCTTGCTACACACGGTCACCTCTATCAAATCAAATCGACCCTGATGCCTCTCTCCTACCGTGCTGAGGAAGCTGGAGCACAGATCGCCTGCTTCGGCCACTCACACATCGCAGGAGCGGAGAAAGTGAACGATAAGCTCTTTATCAACCCAGGAAGCATACGCCTCCCACGCGACCATAAAGAGCCTTCCTATGCCATTCTCGAATGGGATACACTCGACAACGTCACGGTTCAGTTCCACCACGTCAACGGAGAACCCATGCAGGATGTGAAGCTTGAAACTTCACTTGCGGCAAAGAATTAAATTTCTTTGCTGCAACCTGTTGACTTTTTAGGTGATTCATTATATTATTATTCTTGTCCGCTTCAAAAGAAAGCAATTTGTTGAAGCCTTTGACGGATACACTTCCCTGAGTAATCTTGCAGAGGAAGAGGCATGACGACCTAGTTCACAACAAGGATAATGAATTTACATATATGCGGGTGTAGTTTAGTGGTAAAACCTCAGCCACGAGCGAAACTTCACCGAGTATACTTCGAGTTGCCTCGACGGATACACTTCCCTGAGTAAGCTTGCAGAGGAAGAGGCATGACGATCTAGTTCACAACAAGGATAATGAATTTACATATATGCGGGTGTAGTTTAGTGGTAAAACCTCAGCCTTCCAAGCTGATGATGAGGGTTCGATTCCCTTCACCCGCTCCATACATATTTTAAGACGTGTCCCAGTAGCTCAGCTGGATAGAGCATGAACGAATCCGCTTCGAAGCTACACTTCAACGTACTGATTTCATTTACTTCTATGAATTACCCAGGGAAATCGGGACGACAGCTCAACGAACGAATGAGCATTTAATTATATATCCATTCTATGTCCCAGTAGCTCAGCTGGATAGAGCAACAGCCTTCTAAGCTGTGGGTCGGGGGTTCGAATCCCTCCTGGGACGCTAACTGAAAAAACGCTGAAACCTTTGCTAGACAAGGATTTCAGCGTTTTTTGTTTTCCTTCTGATAAAGTGGCGGCAGGTAGTTGAAATCACCATTTCTGCCCCGAATGGGGTGGATTTATCATGGGTGGAATGGATTCATGATTAGTTCATTTAGAGTGGCTTTCTTATTAAAAAAATACATTGAAGTGTCCATCTTCTAATTGGTCTACTTCTCCGATATGATGACCATAGATATCCATCGCATTCCAATCTTTATGACGTACACGAGAACTAATTGATTTAGTGGGAACATTCTGCTGGATGATTAAATCGACAAAACTATGCCAGTCATCATGAGTTATAGAAAGTAAATGCAATCTTCACAAAAGCTTACATGTTAGGTATGGTGGATGAAAACGTGTGAGTTGTTGCACGGTTATGATGCGCTCTAATCAAACAGGAGGATAAAAATTGAATAGCTTTGTTTTTGTATGGATGGCGGTCAGTTTCTTGCTAGCTGGTTGCGTTCCAAATGGTCCGGTTAATGAACAAAGAGTAACAGACGATTTTAAACTGGTGATAGAGGGGGAAGAGTCCGTTTTTTGAGGAGGGAGGAAAGATTGAGATTCGTTCGTATTTCGAATATACAGGAGGAGCAGTCTTAAATCTCACCTCTAAACCTGATGCTTCCATCGTTGTTAAAGACTATGAGAATGGTGAGGTCGTTGACGTGGTTGATTTTAAACAGATCAGTTCGACTTTGGAGGGGGAAGAGAGGTTCACACAGACATTAAGAGACGTTGAACTGGAAGAGGGCAAGTATGATGTCTATGCTGAGACCTCTTTTTTTTCCATTGATTCGAAGCAGTACGCATTAAATACAGCTCCGATTCAATTACAAGTCAAATAAAGCTAGGCGATCCATTGGAAGAGCGGCTCCAATGAAAGACCGAATACAGCCACACAGACCCCGATCCACAAAGGCGCCTTTGCCCCATTCCATTTCGTCTTTTCAAAGTAACCAAATAGTACTGCCACGATAATCGGTGGAAGGAAATAGGCAAGAAGTGGGGGCATCAGATTCATCACCTCTTGTGGGAATGCCTCAAGGAAAATAGTCATAAGTCCGATTGACAATATTGTTAAGGGAATTCGTAAGTTGATCCGTTTCAAAGTACCTCTCCTTTGTGCGTTTCGTTATTTTCTGCGGTTTTCCTGCCTGGCTTTTTTGCCCATCCACGTGATGACGCCGATGACGATGATCAACAGAAAGCCTACAATGATGTCGCTGTCCATAATTTTGCTCCTTATGATGTGTTTTGACGTCATTGTACCATATTTTTCATGTGTATCAGCATCCGACAAGAAAATGGGAGGATGTCAGATGGAAATGACGTATGTTACGGTGATGGGAGGAGGTATCATATGTTCAGAAGAAAATTGATTTTGTTTGCCGTTGTGGTAAGTATAGGGCTTCTCGTCTCGTGCTCCAGCGACGATAGACGGGAAACGACAGAGGTTTTTGCGATGGAGTCCTTCCAGACAGATGGCGTGACGCACTCGAATACCCTCACGTACATGAAGGGGGACACGGACATGAGAAATTTGGAAGTCACCGGCTTTTTAATTAAAGACAAGTATGATGAAAATGGAGAATACATAGAAACGACGCTCACTTTTTCTCACAGCGAACAGGACTCTCAAGAGAATCCGGATGATCAGGTGGTGACGCTGCAAGAAAAAAGCACCATCATGATCCCCGAAGATGCAGAGTATCCTTACGAACGTGAACTTTCGGATGAGGAGCGGCAGAAGTTAAGGGATCATGTTCGAGATGTCTTTAAGCAACATGATCTGCCAACAGATCTGATAAGAGAGTAGATATGATATCCAAGTTTCTTCATTATTATGTCCGAACGTGTCGAACATTAATGCATTCCGTCAAAAGGGATTCCTATTCTGGAAAAACTTATTACGGGTACATCCTTGTTTGGCTCACATAATAAGACAGGCTTAACGGCCAATCTTATTGGGAGTGATCAACGATGAAGAAAAATAACATCCAATGGCTGCCGATCATCGCCTCAGTCGGTGTAGGTGCTGCCACTTACAGTATGATGACAGGTCAAGGTGGTCAATTGCAGAATGCTCTTCCTGGAATCGCTAAAATGACGAACCAGTTTCAAGGGCAGGCATCACGAAACCAATAATAAGTGAATAAAAAAGGCTGCCTCTATTGCTGAGGCAGCCTTTTTTCTAGAATGCAAACGGTATAGTCAAGCGACGTCTTTTTAATTCTTTCGTAATCAATTGCAAAAATTCCTTATCTAAATTAAGCTTCAAGGATTCTTCGTACGTTTTAAGTAGGGTTTGATCGTCTAGTACCGACACGTCTCTACATCTCCTTACTTTATTTTCAATAAGTTATGTGACTGTCTTGTTCGTACATCTTTGATTGCTTCGCACAATGACTAATTTTAACAGAACTGGACACGATAACATGAGTCTAAAGTCCTTTTTCGGGCAAACTAGTATCATTTTTTTATTTTTTCAGAAAAATAATTGTCGTACAATTCAGGATACTGTACAGATTGGTTGTGTTTGGTTTGGGGCTGTTATATTATTGTCCAATGGGAAGTTGGTCATATTTTTACGGCATAAAAAAATAAATACGCGTTTGATTACATACGTTTTAGGATAGAATAGTGGAAGGTATGTCATTTCACAAAAACAGGAAGGGTGCGCTATGGAGAATGAAAGAGAAAAAGTCGTCATGTTCCCGAAATGGAAGACGCGGCTGGAGAAGGTCGGTTTCGAGGCGCTGAAACAAAAAAGATACACGGACGCCGTTGAAGCATTGGAGCCTCTTTTAGCGTATGAAGTGGCGAGTGATGATGTGGTAACGGGACTCTTGATGAGCTGGATTGAAACGGGTGAATTCGATAAGGCAGAGGATCTCTGTCAAAAGCAGATGAAAGTCAGTCTGGATGAACAGTACTATCATTATTTACATATGTACATAACTATTTTGTTCAAACGAAACAGATACCAGGAAATTGTAGACTTGCTGGAAGAGGTTTTTCAGTCTGAAGATATCCCGCATCAAAGCCGTACTCAGCTTTGGCAGATGTTCGAAGTCAGTCGCAAGCTGCTCGAAGGACACCAGAAGGAACAAGGGAACAAGTGGAAGTCTGATTTTCTGCAAGCGGTCGAGAGTAAAGATTTGTCTGCTCAGTGGAGAGCGCTCGATCAATTGAGAAAGCAGTCTGCATCCAGCCACATCGAGGAGTTTAAAGAGCTGTTGACGGATAGTGGGGTTCATCCGATTATCAAAACTTCAATCATTGAATGGTTTACCGAAGCGGGAGTTGATGAGACTTTGCCTGTCGTGAAGTTTGGTCAGACCTTTGAAATCGTGCCAAGCGAATTGAATCAGTTCCAGTCCGATTATATCATCAAGCAGATACAGATGCGGCTTGGGGATATGGAACAAAGCAACCCGACGATGTATGAGATGACGAACAAATTGCTCTATCGTTATTTCTATGTGCGATATCCGATTTTCCCGACGGAAGAGGAAGTACCGGTTATTGTCGAAGCATTGAAGCAGCTTGGTCACTATTATTTACAGATTCCATATCAATCTGAGCAGGACTTTCAGGACATTGAACGGTACAAGGAAGAGATCGAATTATGCGAGCAGCATTACACAATGCTTGTAGGGGAATCGTAAGAATTTGTCTCGTCTTATCTACATATGTTGAAAGCATACAGGTTTATGTTATAATGTAGTGGTTGCAAATTAGATTCGTATGTAAACAGAGTCATAGAATCAATTGAAAATTCGCATTTACTGCGAAAATGAATGAATAGATGTTGGAGGGAATTTTTTATGTCAGCAAAATGGGAAAAGCATGAAGGCAATCAGGGTACATTGACGGTTGAAGTATCCGCGAGTGAGTTCGACAACGCACTTGACCAAGCCTTCAAAAAAGTAGTTAAGCAGGTTCAGGTACCTGGATTCCGTAAGGGTAAAGTACCTCGTAAACTTTTCGAACAGCGTTTCGGTGTGGAATCACTTTATCAAGATGCTCTTGATATCATTCTTCCGAAAGCTTACACGGAAGCAGTTGAAGAGACAGGCATCGAGCCAGTCGATCAGCCTGAAGTAGACGTTAAGCAGATTGAAAAAGGCGAAGGTGTTGTCTTCTCAGCAGAAGTAACAGTTAAGCCTGAAGTAGAGCTTGGCGATTACAAAGGTCTTGAATACGAAGAGCTTTCTACAGAAGTAACAGACGAAGATGTAGACAACGAGCTTAAGCAGATGCAGGAGAAGCAAGCTGAGCTTGTTGTAAAAGAAGAAGGCGCTGTTGAAAACGGCGACACAGTTGTAATGGACTTCGAAGGTTTCGTTGACGGCGAAGCATTTGAAGGTGGACAAGCAGATAACTACTCTCTAGAAGTAGGATCCGGCTCATTCATCCCTGGCTTCGAAGAGCAGCTTGTTGGTAAGAAAGCAGGAGAAGAAACAGACGTTACTGTTACTTTCCCTGAAGAATACCACGCAGAAGAGCTTGCTGGTCAGGAAGCAACATTCAAAGTGAAACTTCACGAAGTAAAAGGAAAAGAACTTCCTGAGCTTGACGATGAATTCGCTAAAGATGTTGATGAAGAAGTTGAATCTCTTGATGAACTTAAGAAGAAAACACGCGAGCGTCTGGAAGAGCAGAAGAAAACAGATGCTGACAACCACAAGCGTGATATCCTTGTAAACAAAGCATCTGACAACGCGACAGTCGAAATTCCTGAATCAATGGTCAACACTGAGCTTGATCGTATGGTTCAAGAATTCGAACAGCGTCTGCAAATGCAGGGCATGACAAAAGACATGTACTTCCAATTCACTGGTCAAGACGAAGACGCTCTTCGTGAACAGATGAAGGAAGATGCTGGCAAGCGCGTGAAAACGAACTTGACTCTTGAAGCGATTGCGAATGCAGAGAGCGTTGAAGCAACTGAAGAAGACGTAAACGCTGAACTTGAGAACATGGCATCTATGTACCAAACAGATGTTCAGCAGCTTACAGCAATGCTTGGCGGCAACACTGATATGATCAAAGAAGATCTTAAAGTGCGCAAAGCAATTGATGTACTTGTAGCAAACGCGAAAGCTGAATAATGATGATAAGAAGACAAGGTGCTATTGTGCCTTGTCTTCTCATATATTTTACTGTTTCCGAGGTATAGGGGAAAGAATATCTGGATACGATGAATGATATCTACCTCATTCTACATAGGTTAGTAGTAATATCCTTTTGTTTGACTTATGTCTGACATATCTACATAATGAGGTTGGTGCAAAAGAGCTCGCACACCTCTCTAATAGGTATTGCTTTTTTGTTTGGAGTTTATTTGATATGATGGGCAAAAGAAACTGAATCGTTTAAGTCCTAATCTTAAAACTTCAGTCGCAACTATTGCGTCATTTTATTAAGGGGTGAATTTAATGTTTAAGTTCAACGAAGAAAAAGGACAACTGAAATGTTCTTTCTGCGGTAAAAGTCAGGATCAAGTTCGTAAGCTTGTCGCAGGGCCTGGCGTATATATTTGTGATGAATGTATTGAACTTTGCACGGAAATTGTAGAAGAGGAACTGGGCAACGAAGAAGAAGTTGAGTTCAAAGAAGTTCCGAAGCCACAAGAAATCCGCGAAATTCTAAGTGATTACGTCATCGGTCAGGACCAGGCGAAGAAAAACTTGTCTGTCGCTGTTTACAACCACTATAAGCGTATCAATGCAGGTGTGAAGAACGACGATGTAGAGCTCTCGAAAAGTAACATCCTGATGCTTGGGCCGACGGGTAGCGGTAAAACCCTACTTGCTCAGACGCTGGCACGTATCTTGAACGTTCCATTTGCCATCGCTGATGCAACATCGCTTACAGAAGCAGGTTACGTCGGAGAAGACGTTGAGAACATCCTTCTGAAGCTGATCCAGGCAGCAGATTACGATGTGGAGAAAGCTGAAAAAGGGATTATTTATATCGACGAAATCGATAAAGTAGCCCGTAAGTCTGAGAATCCATCGATTACACGTGATGTATCAGGTGAAGGTGTCCAGCAGGCGTTGCTTAAGATTCTTGAAGGAACACAAGCAAGCGTACCGCCACAAGGTGGACGTAAGCATCCTCATCAAGAATTCATCCAAATCGATACAACGAATGTTCTATTCATCGTTGGTGGTGCTTTCGACGGCATTGATCAAATCATCAAACGTCGTCTTGGTAAGAAAGTCATCGGATTTGGCTCTGAACAGGGAACAAGCGATTCTGAGAAGAAGGAACTGCTTACAAAAGTACTCCCAGAAGACTTGCTTAGCTACGGCCTAATCCCTGAATTCATCGGTCGTCTTCCGGTTATCGGAAGTCTTGAGCAGCTTGATGAAGAGGCGCTTGTCGAAATTCTTACGAAGCCGAAGAACGCTCTTGTGAAGCAGTATCAGAAGCTGTTCCAAATTGATCACGTTGAGCTCGAGATTGAAGAAGATGCACTTCGGGAAATTGCCCGTCTTGCCATCGAGCGTAAAACCGGTGCTCGTGGACTTCGTTCCATCATCGAAGGGATTATGCTGGATGTGATGTATGAGCTTCCTTCTCGTGATGACATCGAAAAATGCATTATCACACAGGAAACGGTAACCGCGGATAATGGTCGTCCGAAGCTTATTTTGACGGATGGAACAATTGAGGATCAAAATAAAGAGACACCAAAAGAGAGTGCTTAACTCACTGTAGAAGAGTATTCTTACAAGAAGCCGCGCTACATCAGACTGTAGCGCGGCTTCTGCTGTATAGTGGTTCTGTATTTAAGGATGAAAGACATGAGAACCGCTCATAATAGAACTATTCATAAAGCATCCCCTTGCACTTCATTGTGTGAGGGGGTTTCCGTGTTGAATTGGCATACATCGGAGTGCTTTCATTTACTTTCCATAGGGTTTTATATAAGATTAGAATTACGTAACCGGCATTATACGGAGGTGCTAGTAATGACTGAAAAACAGAGAACTCAAATTCCCCTCCTTCCCCTTAGAGGGCTGTTAGTGTATCCATCCATGGTGCTGCACTTGGATGTGGGACGAGAGAAATCCGTCCAGGCATTAGAGCAGGCTATGATGGATGATAATGAAATTTTCCTAGTATCACAAAAAGAGGTCAATATCGATGAACCGGGTTCAAGTGATATGTACAGCGTCGGGACTGTAGCCCGTGTCAAACAAATGGTGAAGCTTCCGAACGGAACCAACCGTGTATTGGTTGAAGGGCTCTACCGTGCGACCATTGACGACCTAAACGAAGAAGATGAATTTTACAAAGCGAATATTACCAAGCTCGAAGATGAGCATGAGGATAAAAACGAAGAAGAGGCACTTATGCGTACGCTTCTCAACCAGTTCGAACAGTATGTCAAAGTCTCAAAAAAAGTCAGCCAGGAGACGTTTAATACGGTTTCAGACATCGATGAGCCGAGTCACCTAGCCGATATCGTGACGTCTCACTTGCCGATCAAGCTGAAAGACAAGCAGAAGATCCTCGAGATGGAAAACGTTAAGAAACGTATCCAGAAGTTGATTGAGCTGATCGGGAATGAACGAGAAGTGCTCCAGATTGAGCAGAAAATCGGTCAGCGAGTGAAGAAGTCGATGGAGAAAACGCAGAAGGAATACTACCTGCGTGAACAGATGAAAGCCATACAGAATGAGCTTGGGGATAAAGACGGAAAGTCCGGCGAAGTCGCCCAGCTGAAAGAAAAAATCGAAAAGGCGCAAATGCCTGAACGTGTAGAGAAGGTCGCTTATAAAGAACTCGGCCGCTATGAAAAAGTGCCTCAAAGCTCAGCTGAAAGCTCCGTCATTCGTAACTATATCGAGTGGCTGGTCACGATTCCCTGGTACGACGAAACAGAAGATAACCTCGATGTGAATAACGCCGAGAAGATTCTCGACGAGGACCATTACGGCTTAGAAAAAGTGAAAGACCGTGTTCTCGAGTATATCGCTGTTCAAAGGCTGACCCAGTCCATCAAAGGACCGATCCTATGCTTAGTGGGACCACCGGGTGTCGGGAAGACATCGCTGGCTAAATCCATTGCCCGTGCCATCAACCGTAAGTTTGTTCGAATCTCCCTGGGTGGAGTGCGCGACGAAGCGGAAATCAGAGGACACCGCCGGACATACATCGGCGCTATGCCGGGGCGTATCATTCAGGGCATGAAGCGTGCAGAGACCTTGAATCCTGTCTTCTTACTGGATGAGATCGATAAAATGGCCAGTGACTTCAGAGGCGATCCTTCTTCCGCCATGCTCGAGGTCCTTGACCCTGAACAAAACGGAAACTTCAGCGATCACTTCATCGAAGAAACCTATGATCTATCGAAGGTCATGTTCGTTGCGACAGCGAACAATATGGCGCAGATCCCGGGTCCATTGCGTGACCGTATGGAAGTCATTACGATTGCAGGTTACACGGAAGTCGAGAAGCTTCATATTGCCAAAGAACACCTTTTGCCGAAACAGGTGAAAGAAAACGGTCTGAAAAAGAGTCAGCTTCAGTTCAGAGAGGAAGCGCTCCTTAAGCTGATTCGCCGTTACACACGCGAAGCCGGAGTTCGTGGATTAGAACGTGAAATCGCGAGTATCTGTCGTAAGGCAGCAAAGATTCTTGTGGCAGGCGAGAAGCAGCGTGTCGTCGTAACAGAGAAACAATTGGAGGAACTGCTCGGTCGTCCTAAGTTCCGGTATGGACAAGCAGAGCTTGAGGACCAAATCGGAGCCGCGACAGGCCTTGCTTATACAACAGCAGGTGGAGATACCCTATCCATCGAAGTTTCAATCTATCCTGGTAAAGGCCAATTGACGCTGACAGGAAAGCTCGGGGATGTCATGAAGGAATCGGCTCAGGCAGCCTTCAGTTATATTCGTTCCCGTGCCGATGAATTAGATATCGATCCGGAGTTCGTCGAAAAGAACGATATTCACATTCACGTCCCGGAAGGTGCTACACCGAAAGACGGGCCTTCAGCAGGTATTACGATGGCGACAGCCTTAGTCTCTGCGTTGACGGGGCGTCCTGTGCGTAAAGAAGTTGGGATGACCGGTGAGATTACGCTGCGCGGACGTGTGCTGCCAATCGGCGGGTTGAAGCAGAAATCTTTAAGTGCCCATAGAGCCGGGTTGACCAAGGTGATTATTCCTTCTGAGAACGAGAAGGACCTGGAGGATATCCCTGAGAGCATCAAGGAGGGCTTGACTTTCGTTCCAGTTAAACATTTGGACGAAGTACTCAAGCACGCATTAACGGAGGAAATTCATGAAAGTTAATTCAGCAGATATTGTAATTAGTGCAGCAAGTCAAAAGCAGTACCCGAAGCAGCTGATTCCTGAAATCGCGCTTGCCGGTCGTTCCAACGTAGGTAAATCATCTTTCATCAATAAGATGATTCAACGGAAGAACCTTGCCAGGACATCTTCAAAGCCTGGTAAAACGCAGACCTTGAATTTTTATATCATCAATGATCAATTCCATTTCGTCGATGTTCCCGGATATGGCTATGCCAAAGTGTCTAAAACGGAACGGGCGAAGTGGGGAAAGATGATGGAGGAATACTTCGCTGAAAGAGAGCAGTTACGTGCTACTGCTCTCATCATCGATGTCCGTCACAAGCCGACCGAAGATGATGTCTTAATGTATGACTACTTGAAACATTTCGGCATGCCGGTGATGGTCATTGCTACGAAGCTTGATAAAATTAAAAAAGGACAGAGGCAGAAGCAGTTGAAAATGATCCGGGAAACGTTGGAGATCGAAGAGGAAGACGATTTGATCCCATTCTCCTCAGAGACTGGGGAAGGAAAAGACGTTGCTTGGAGAACGATGCTGTCCCATTTGAATTTATAAGTACGAAAGCCACTTCTTGATGAAAGAGGTGGCTTTTTTCATAGTTTACAAAAGAATATTTACTTAATTTTATGCATTTTTATGCATTTAGCAGTAAATAGCTGTTTGGACGAGCATGAGCTCTGTATTCAGAATATTTCTCTAAAAACGCCAAGTTTTGAATTTTGGGAATTATATGAAATAACGGTACAATTACATAGTGTCGCAATACGACGAACATACAGAACATTTAAGGGGGATGAATCGGTTATGAAGAAATTATTTTTATTGATTGTACTTGGACTCCTTATGATCTTCGCCGCTGCATGTGGCAGTAGTGAAGGTGGAGGCGAAGAAGAAGCAGAATCAGGTGATGAAACGTCTGGTGATTCTGGAGAAAGCACGGAATCAGGCGCGGATTATCAATTAGTGGAGGATGGCATGTTTACGTATGCTGCATCGGGTGAGTTCCGTCCGTTCAGTATGACAAGTGCCAGTGGTGAAATGACAGGTTTCGATATCGATGTAGCGAAAGCTGTAGCAGAAGAGCTTGGACTGCAGCCAAGTCAGCAGAAACAGAAGTTCGCTTCCATTGTTGAGGGTGTAAAATCAGGACGTTTTGACGCGGCGGTTGCCAGTCATACGATAACGCCTGAACGCTCTGAGCAGGTTGATTTCTCGACACCTTATTACTACTCGGGAGCGCAGGTATTCACAAGACCAGACAGCGATGTTCAAAGCATCGAGGACTTGGAAGGGATGGAAATTGCCGTTTCCAAAGGATCCACTTACAGCGCATATGCAGAGGAAGTAACCGATAATATCAAGACATACGACAGTGACGTCGTGGCTTTGCAATCATTGGCGAAGGGCCGTCACGATGCTGTGATTACAGACTTCTTGACAGGTAAAGAAGCGATGCAGCAGGACCTTGAAATCGAAGCAAAAGATATGATTGAACGTAGTGAACAGGCGATTGCTGTTGCGAAAGGGAACGAGAAGCTTCTTGAAGATATCAACGCAGCACTCGAAACGCTTCGCGAAAATGGAACGCTTGCCGAAATCAGTAATGAATACTTCGGTGACGATATTACAACGGTACCTGAATGATCACCTGAGTGGACACATAACGAAAAAGAGTGCGCATTCGCGTACTCTTTTTCAACTTACGTAATGAATGATCGGTTGTATGTTTAATAGAATGGGAGTGGATCGTTTTGTATTTAGGCTTTGTAACGTTTTGGTCTGGATTTTTTGATTCGTTGTTCAGCAGCGGTGATATCTTTTTTAAAGCGGCTCAAGTCACACTGGCTTTGACTGTCGTATCCATTTTTATTGCACTTTTTATCGGGTTATTCTTTGCCCTTCTTAAAATCTCCAACATAAAACCACTGGAGTGGATCGCGAATGCCTACATTTATGTCGTTCGTGGTACGCCTCTTATCGTACAAATCTTCGTATTCTTCTATGGACTGACGAGCATTTGGATGATCAGCGGTTTCTGGTCCGTTGCTTTGGGTCTTGCCTTCCACAACGGAGCTTACATTGCTGAGATCTTCCGTGGTTCCATTCAATCGATTGGAAAAGGACAGACCGAGGCCGGGCGCTCATTAGGAATGAGTCAAATGACGACGATGCGCCGAATCATTCTTCCGCAGGCTTTCAGACGGGCATTGCCGCCACTTGGAAACCAGTTTATCATTGGATTGAAAGACTCCTCGCTGGCAGCTTTCATCGGGGTGCAGGAGATCTTTGCCCTTGCTACAACACGCGGAGCGAATACATTCGATTACATGACATGGCTTTTGGTCTGTGCGGTTTGGTATTTAGTTCTTGTCTTTATCCTTACGCTTCTTGTAGGGTTAGTAGAGAAGAAACTGGCAGCAAGCGATTAATGGAGGGAGACGTTACGATTGGGTAAGAAAATGATTGAAGTACATGATTTAAATAAATATTTCGGAGACTTACACGTATTGAAAGGCATTGACTTCACAGTAGATGAGAGTGAAGTGGTCTGTTTGATCGGAGCCAGTGGGTCCGGTAAGAGTACGATGCTCAGATGCTTGAATTTCCTTGAGATGAAAAATAGTGGAGACATCCTGCTGAAAGGGGAAAATATCGACCCTAAAACAGAAGACTTGAACAAGGTGCGTCAGCAGGTCGGCATGGTGTTTCAACACTTCAACCTCTTCCCGCACAAGACGGTTCTTCAAAATGTCATAGAAGCTCCGATTCAAGTGAAGAAAGTCTCTAAAGCGCAGGCAAGAGAAGAGGGGAAAGAGCTGCTTGATAAAGTCGGGCTCGCCGATAAGGCAGATGTCTACCCGTCCAGACTTTCCGGTGGACAAAAGCAGCGTGTCGCGATTGCACGTGCGCTGGCGATGAAGCCTGAAATCATGTTGTTTGATGAACCGACTTCAGCACTCGACCCTGAGCTGGTCGGGGAAGTACTTCAAACGATGAAGGACCTCGCGCAGGAAGGAATGACGATGGTCGTCGTGACGCACGAAATGGGATTCGCGCGTGAAGTCGCTGATCGTGTCGTTTATATGCACGATGGAAAGATCGTCGAAACAGGTAAACCTAAAGATTTATTTGAAAATCCGAAAGAAACAAGAACGCAGGAGTTCCTTAGCTCCATTTTATAAAAAGAAGCGGGATGCATCGTAATCTGATGCATCCCGCTTTTTTGTGTGAGATTAAGCAATATTCGGTTTATCTTTTCTTGTTCAGGTAAAAGATAAGAGAAAGGCTATTTTTTATATACCATATAGAAACCGAGTCCGATGAGTACAAACGGCCAGAAGCGTTTGACAAACAGCACAGCATCTTGAAGCCAGCTAAACCATCCAGGTGTTACAGGGGTTAACAATGCGAATGCACCGATTCCGATTAGGATGAGGGCAGGAATCAGTCCGATTTTGAACTTCTGATACCGAAGCAGAAAAGCGATTCCGATGATCAGTACATAAATGCCCCAGTGATCACTCCAGAAGCCGAAGTAATGGATGGCGTGAAAATGGATGCCGAACCCTAATAGGAGAGCACCCGCAAAGAGGTTGGTGTATTCGTTCGCTATGTAGCTGTGTAATAGAAGCGCACCGCCTGTAATGATCAGCAATGAAGGCCACGTATAGAACGGAGAAAGCTCTGGTATATTCAGCTGGCGCAGAAAAAAGTATATTCCGAAACCAATCAGCAGAAACCCTATCAATGAATTTTGTTTTTTCAAGTGTAAATCACGCCCTTTCTACCATAGTATTGAAATGTCGCATCCTTGCGAAAGCTCGCAGGTTTTGGTATATTACAAACGGATTATAAATTATATTTGTTCTAAAAAAACAGTGATATTTTTCTTCGTTATGTAACATTATCCTATCATACAGATTCAAACTCTGTTCATATTTTTACGGAAATATTTCTTGAGATGCATGTTATACTAGTAGATATGGGAATACGAATGGAACGTTTAAGTGGGGGTAGATGTAATGCACATTTTAGCTGTCGGTTTAAACTATAAAACAGCCCCTGTGGAAATACGAGAGAATCTTACATTTTCAGAGGACCAACTGCAAGCAGCGATGCTTGAGCTGAACGGAAGAAAAAGTGTCCTTGAAAATGTGATTATTTCTACATGCAACCGTACGGAAATTTATGCTGTTGTGGATCAACTGCATACAGGGCGGTACTATATTAAGCAGTTTCTTTCTGATTGGTTTAATATCGAGAAAGAGGAGTTTTCTCCATTTCTTTCGATTTATGAGACAGATGGTGCCATTGAGCATCTTCTTCGTGTTACTTCCGGGCTCGATTCTATGGTGCTTGGCGAAACGCAGATTCTCGGTCAGATGAAGCAGGCTTTCCTGAACGCACAGGAATGTGGTACGACAGGTACGATTTTCAACCAGCTCTTTAAACAGGCGGTTACGATGGCGAAAAAAGGTCACAAGGAGACGGAAATCGGAGAGAATGCCGTCTCAGTCAGCTACGCAGCGGTAGAATTGGCGCGTAAAATCTTCGGCGACCTTGTCCACAAGCACATCGTCATTGTCGGTGCAGGAAAGATGGGCGAGCTTGCGGCGAAGAACCTTCAAGGCTCAGGTGTCAAGAAGGTTTCCGTTGTAAACCGCACGCTGTCTAAGGCTCAAGTTGTGGCTGATCAGTTTAACGGGAAGGCTCGTACGATGGAGGATTTAGAGGATGTCTTAACAGATGCTGACATCGTCATCAGCTCCACGGGTGCATCTGACTATGTGATTACACGTGAGCAGATGAAGCCGATTCACAAGAAGCGTAAGGGTAAGCCGTTGTTCTTTGTCGATATTGCCGTGCCGCGTGACTTGGATCCTGCCATGGAGGATTTAGAGAGCGTTTTCCTTTATGACATTGATGATCTGCAAGGCATTGTCGATGCGAACCTTGAGATGAGGAAGCAGGCGGCTGAACAGATTGAAATCATGATCGAAGCGGAAATTGTTGAGTTTAAAGAATGGCTTCAGACGATTGGTGTTGTTCCAGTCATTTCAGCCCTACGTACAAAGGCGTTGTCCATCCAGGCAGAGACGATGAAGAGCATCGAGCGCAAGATGCCGGATATGACAGACCGTGAGAAAAAAGTCATCAGCAAGCATACGAAGAGCATCATCAATCAGATGCTGAAGGATCCGATTCTGCAAGCGAAAGAATTGGCGGCACAGCCGGATGCTGATGAGACGCTTCAATTGTTCACTCAAATCTTCGGGATTGAAGAACAAGTAGAAGATGAGCTGAAGAAGCAGGAGAAAAAGAATAGTCCGGAGGGGAAGTCTGACATCGAGAAGGCTCCAGCGTTCTCTGTTACCCCACCGGTTGCGAACTCCTAAGGGTGGCTGTCCATATGTTGGATTTCAAATGGGTGTACGAACTCATTCTATTGCTTTATGGACTCAGTATCATTGGATACTTTATAGATTTTGTGCAGACAAACCGGAAGGCTAACCAGATAGCCTTCTGGTTACTTAGTATGGTTTGGGGTTTACAAACCTTTTTTTTATTGACGCAGATCCTGGTTGAGGACAACCTTCCTGTAATGACGGTCTATGATGGGCTCTACTTCTATACGTGGATTCTGGTGACGTTCTCCCTGATCATCAACCGGTTGTTCCGCGTTGATTTTCTCGTCTTTTTCACGAACGTTGTCGGCTTTCTTGTCATGCTGATCCATCTGACGACGAGAGCGCAGACAAGCCTTCAGGATCAAGGGGTCAACCTTGTGAATGAAATGCTGATCATCCATATCAGTCTGGCGATTCTATCATATGGTTTTTTCACTTTGTCCTTCATTTTCTCTATGATGTACCTGTTACAATACCGGTTGCTGAAGAGGAAGAAGTGGAATGCCAAGTTGTTCCGTCTCGGAGATTTAACGAAGCTCGACCATTTTTCTTATATCGCTGTGATTCTTGGAGTGCCGCTCCTTCTCATCGCGATCATTCTGGGTGTTACATGGGGATATGTTTCTCCGGATGTGTTCTACTGGTATGATTCGAAGACACTAGGCTCGTTCCTCGTCCTTATCGTGTATATCATCTATTTGATTCTTCGCGTTGTGAAGGGCTATCAGGGCAGAGCCATTTCTATATTCAATTCAGCAGCCTTTTTATTTCTATTAATTAACTTCTTTCTATTTGGATCATTATCGAACTTTCACTTTTAGCTTTGAGGAGGAGATTGTGTGAGAAAAATCGTCATTGGATCGAGAAAAAGTAACTTAGCGATCACGCAGACGGAATGGGTGATTGAGAAACTGAAAGAGATCGACCCAAGCTATGAATTTGAAATCAAACGAATCTCTACAAAAGGAGACCGTATTCTCGACGTCACGTTATCGAAAGTCGGAGGGAAGGGCCTTTTCATTAAAGAGATTGAACAGGCGATGTATGACGGGGAGATCGACATGGCGGTCCACAGCATGAAGGATATGCCGGCGGTCGTAGCGGAAGGACTTACGGTTGCGTCGGTACCGATTCGTGAGGACCACCGCGATGCCTTTGTATCGAACGATCACGTTGCCCTGAAAGATCTTCCGGCAGGAGCAATCGTCGGAACAAGCAGTCTTCGCCGTAGTGCTCAAATTAAGGCCGTGCGTCCAGATGTTGAAATTCAGTGGATTCGCGGAAATATCGATACACGCTTAAGAAAGCTGAAGGAAGAAAACTATGACGCCATTGTCTTAGCTGCCGCTGGCCTCAAGCGTATGGGCTGGGATGACGATGTCGTGACCGAATACCTGGAGCCGGAAGTATGTGTGCCGGCCGTTGGTCAAGGTGCGCTTGCCATCCAGTGCCGTGAGAATGACTCTGAGCTTCGTGACTTGTTGATGAAGCTGAACCACGAATACACAGACACGACGGTAAAAGCAGAGCGCAAGTTCCTTCATGATTTGAACGGAGGCTGTCAGGTGCCGATTGGTGGCTATGCCTACAGACAAGGGGATGAAATTGTCCTGACCGGTCTTGTTGGAACGCCTGATGGAGGCACGATTCTCCAAGAGACAGCTCGCGGGACAGACCCTCTTGAAGTCGGAAAAGAAGTCGCGGACTTGTTGAAGAAGCAGGGAGCACAGGAGATCGTAGATCAAGCTAAAGAGGAGTATGACCAGTAATGCTGCCTCTTTCGGGGAAGACCATCCTCGTAACAAGAGGGGAGTCACAAGCTGGACCGCTCATTCAAGCGATTGAAGAAAAGGGAGGGGAAGCCATTCTTACCCCTCTGATTTCCTTTAAAGCAAAAGATACCTATGAGAATCAGCAGATCCTCAACAAACTTCACGACTATTCATGGGTTTTTTTCACAAGCTCTAATGGCGTGAAGTTTTTTTTCTCTCTTCTTGAAAAAAGAGGAGGATCGATACATGACAACCTGCGATTTGCTGTCGTAGGTAAGAAGACAGCGAAGACGCTGAAATCGTTTGGATACAAAGCGGATTTCACACCGTCCTCCTATAAAGCGTCCGCTATGGGACCGGAGTTTTTCCATACATTTCAAGAGCCTTCACCGATTCTTTACGTTCGTGGGAACCGGTCGCGTGATGAACTGATCGCTATGTTTCATAAACAGCAGGTCTTTTTTCAAACGATGACGGCTTATGATACGCTGTTATTGAAAGACCAACAACAAGACATCGATCAATTATTGAAGAATGGACAATTAGATGCACTCACCTTTACAAGCCCGTCAACGGTCGAAGCGTTCAGTAAGGTAGCCACGCTCAATGAGGCTCTAATCCTGCCTTGCTTCTGCATTGGACCAACGACGGCCGAACAAGCGGAGTCAGTCGGATTCCGTCATATACACACACCTGAGACGTTCACAGTGGAACATCTGGTGGAACGAATCTCTCAGTATTTCCGTGAAAAAGGAGAACGATAGTATGTCAGATTTGAACTTTAAACGCCACCGCCGCCTGCGTCGGACTGATTCGATGCGCGCGCTTGTAAGAGAAACACATTTGCGCACCGATGACTTGATCTACCCGATTTTCGTTGTTGAGGGAGAAAAGGTGAAAAACGAAGTGGCTTCGATGCCCGGGGTTCACCAAGTGTCCCTTGATTATTTAACAGAGGAAATGAACGAACTGGTCGACCTTGGCATTAAGTCCGTCATCGTATTCGGTGTGCCGGCGGAGAAAGATGAAGTCGGTACACAGGCTTACCAGGAGGATGGCATTGTCCAGCGTGCCATTCGTCAAATTAAAAAGGACACGCCGTCCTTAACGGTTGTGGCGGATACGTGCTTATGTCAATACACCGACCACGGACACTGCGGCGTTGTAAGAGACGGAGAAATCATCAATGATGAATCCCTGAACTATTTGGCTCAAACCGCGATTACGCAGGCGGAAGCAGGAGCAGATATCATCGCCCCGTCGAATATGATGGACGGCTTTGTCCAAGCCATCCGCAAAGGACTGGATGAAGCAGGATACAGCCAGATTCCGGTCATGTCCTATGCGGTTAAATACGCTTCTTCCTTCTACGGTCCATTCCGTGATGCGGCACATAGCTCGCCACAGTTCGGTGACCGCCGTGCCTATCAGATGGATCCGGCCAATCGCTTAGAGGCCATCCGTGAAGCGGAATCCGACGTACAGGAAGGCGCTGACTTCCTTATTGTGAAGCCTGCTCTAGCGTACTTGGATATTATGAGAGAAGTGAAAGACCGTTACAATCTTCCGCTGGTTGCCTATAACGTAAGTGGGGAATACTCCATGATTAAAGCAGCGGCTCAGAACGGCTGGGTCAATGAAGAAGAAATCGTGCTTGAGAAACTGACGTCGATGAAACGTGCAGGCGCCGATTTGATTATTACGTATTTCGCAAAAGATGCGGCTAGATATTTAAACAAGTAGGAAGGGTGTTTTGATATGAGAAATTTTGATCAATCCAAAGAAGCGTACCAAAAAGCGAAAGAATTGATGCCGGGCGGCGTGAACTCCCCGGTTCGTGCCTTCAAATCTGTCGGTATGGATCCTCTTTTCATGGAAAAAGGAAAAGGGTCCAAGCTTTATGACATCGATGGAAATGAATACATCGATTACGTGTTAAGCTACGGTCCGCTTATCTTGGGACATGCGGATGAGCACGTCGTTGAATCATTGAAAGAAGTGACGGAGCTCGGAACCAGCTTCGGTGCACCGACTCATCTTGAGAACGACTTAGCTGAGCTTGTCATCGACCGTGTGCCATCCATCGAAATGGTCCGTATGGTGAACTCCGGTACAGAAGCGACCATGAGTGCCCTTCGTGTAGCTCGCGGATATACAGGTCGTGACAAGATCTTGAAATTCGAAGGAAACTATCACGGTCACGGAGACTCCCTGTTGATCAAGGCAGGATCAGGCGTGGCGACGCTCGGGCTGCCTGATTCTCCTGGCGTACCCGCGTCCATCGCTCAAAACACGATTACCGTTCCTTATAATGATATCGAAAGCGTTCGTTACGTATTTGAGCAGTACGGAGACGACCTCGCAGCTGTCATCATGGAGCCGGTTTCCGGTAACATGGGCGTCGTACCGCCGAATGAAGGCTTCCTGCAGGACCTGCGTCAGTTGACAGAAGACAACGGCACTGTCCTGATCTTTGATGAAGTCATGACAGGCTTCCGTGTCGGTTATCACAGCGCTCAAGGACACTTCGGTGTGACGCCGGATATGACGTGTCTCGGAAAAGTCATCGGTGGAGGTCTTCCTGTCGGTGCTTACGGTGGTAAACGTGAAATCATGGAACGTGTTGCGCCTGTCGGAGACATTTATCAGGCAGGAACGCTTTCCGGTAACCCTCTTGCGATGAAAGCCGGTTACGAAACGATTTCAGCGATGGATGAAGCGGCCTATGCCGACATCAACCGCAAAGTCGACCGTTTGATCGAAGGATTCACAGAAGCAGCTGAAAGACACAACATCCCGCTCACAACGAACCGCGCGGGATCGATGGTCGGCTTCTTCTTCACGAATGATCCGGTCATCAATTTCGAGACGGCAAGCCAATCTGATCTCGATCTATTCACCCGCTATTACCAAGGGATGATCCAAGAAGGCATTTACCTGCCACCTTCCCAGTTTGAAGGTCTCTTCTTATCTGTGAAGCATAGTGATGAGGATATTGAGAAAACGATTCAGGCTGCTGAGAACGTATTTGCAACCTTATAATACATGTGAAAAGCCCAGAGGCCTTGTTCCTCTGGGCTTTTTTCTAATCGAATATTCGGTCGTGAGTATGTTCGCTCTCGACTATTTGTGCTTGTACAACCTCCAGAAACGGAGGAGAGACAGGCTCTTTCGTCTATTTTTCAAGTCTTGCAAAAGAAAAAAAGGTCTAGAGGCCCCTGTTTAAAAGGCTTTACTCCCCTATAAAAGAGAAAGGGTTCTATCTTTCTTATGATCGGCATAAGTTGGTGATAGAGACTGCATTAGATTATGGGGAGGGGACTATGCATTGCAAAATTCAGATAATGTGTTTTCTTTTTATTTAGATGAATCGGTATGGTTTAAGGAAGGACAGGGCGTTCGGGAGCTGATCGGTATTTCATTAGAACCCGAAATTGTGATTGAAGAGCGGGCGAATGAAGTCTGCTTGAAGGGAACGGTCAAACTGGATGGGGAGTATTTCGCCCAGGGGAAACAGGGTGACGATGAAGCACTACCGTTTACAGCGCGGGTAGTTGATTACGTTGAAGAGGGAGAAGCGGAAGATTACAGGTTCTCACACGCGTTTCCTGTTGAAGTGACCGTACCGCTTAACCGTGTTTCAAGCCTTGATGAAGTGTTTGTCGACATTGAAAGTTTCGATTATGAAATTCCAGCAACGAATCAACTCCGGCTTCATGCACAGTTGAATATTAACGGAATTGATCCGCAACCGGAGCAGACGGCTTCGAACGATAAAGGATTCGATCAGCAGGCGACCATCGGACCTGTCAATTACCCGGAGCCGAAAGCAGAGGAGCCTCCATTGTTTCCTGAGCGTGAGGCACCCGTTTTTCAGGTGGAACAGGAAGAAGAGAAGAAGGAAGAAGAAAGTGGACGCTGGCAATATAAGAAGTCACAGAGCTTATCGGAGTTTTTTGGTCATGAAGAAGAAAAAGAGGAGATCATTGAAGTCTCCTCTTCTGAGAGCGTAAGTATGGAAGAAAGCTCTTCTTCCCATCATGAGCCCTCCGTTTCAACGGAATCGTCTTCTTCAGAAACAAGTGAACAGGAAGCACCCTCTGGGATGGATGGCATCAAACAGATCTTCAAGCACCTATTCCCGAATCGTGAGGAATCGTACACTCAAATGAAGATGTATATCGCTCAGGATCAGGAAACATTCCAGTCGATTGCGGAGAAGTACGATGTATCCGTCAAGCAGTTAGAGCGCGTGAATGGAAATGAGGAAGACGTTTCACCTGGTCAGATCGTTTATATCCCTAACTAAATCCATTTGTATTTAAAGGCGACGAAAAGTCCGACAACGAGCCCAAGCAAGAAGATATCGAACGTGGTCGGCCAGAAAACCGTTCGGATAGCTTGGAAGACGAGTATCGGTAGAAGCCATAATTCAATGATATCAAGCCATGTGCGGCACCACCCTGGGAGACGGTAACGGTAGAAACGGCTCATATACATCCCTCCTGTCATGAAAAAAGTGCCCGTTTTTTTGAAAACAGTTGACTAATTCCTGCATTTCTATATACAATATGATATATATTGAATACACGTGAAATGCATGGATGGGGAAGAGTACGTTAACAACTCCTTCAGAGAGGAAAACACGATGGTGAGAGTTTTCCAGGAATCTTGTTGATGGAAGGTCGCCCCGGAAGCAGCTTCTTTGAACGAACAGTAGGAGAAGCCGGTTAGAAGCCGTTATGGATAATTGAGTGTACAGGTGTATCCTGTAAACAAAGGTGGTACCACGGAAAGCAATCCCTTTCGTCCTTTATGGATGAAGGGGATTTTTTATTTTTTATACAAAGAAAAGGAGGAAGATCGATATGAACCAAACAGATCTTTCGATGCCCACAAAGTACGATCCGCAATCTGTAGAGAACGATCGTTACCAGTACTGGGTAGATGGGAAATTTTTTGAAGCAACAGGTGATAAAAATAAAGAGCCATTCACCATTGTCATTCCACCGCCGAACGTGACAGGTAAACTGCACCTTGGCCACGCATGGGATACAACACTGCAGGACATCCTGACGCGTGTGAAGCGTATGCAGGGCTACGATGTGCTGTGGCTCCCTGGAATGGACCACGCAGGTATTGCAACGCAGGCGAAGGTGGATGCGAAGCTTCGTGAACAAGGCATCAACCGTCATGACCTTGGTCGTGAGAAATTCCTAGAGAAATCATGGGAATGGAAAGAGGAGTATGCGAAGTTCATCCGTGCTCAGTGGGAGAAAGTCGGTCTTGGTCTTGATTATTCGCGTGAACGCTTTACGCTCGATGAAGGGCTCTCTGAAGCTGTTAAAGAAGTGTTCGTCAAGCTTTATGAAAAAGGCTTGATCTACCGCGGCGAGTACATCATCAACTGGGACCCTCAGACGAAGACGGCGCTTTCTGATATCGAAGTCGAGTACAAAGATGTCCAAGGTGCGTTCTATCATATGCGTTACCCGCTGAAGGATGAGGAAGGTTCGATTGAAATCGCAACGACTCGTCCGGAGACGATGCTCGGGGACACGGCGATTGCTGTACACCCTGAAGATGACCGATACAAGCACTTGATCGGGAAGAAAGCCGTTCTTCCGATTGTAGGACGTGAAATCGAAATTGTCGCGGATGATTACGTAGATATGGAATTTGGTTCTGGTGCGGTTAAGATTACACCTGCACACGATCCGAATGACTTTGAAATCGGAAATCGTCACAACTTGGAGCGCGTTCTTGTCATGAATGAAGACGGCTCGATGAACGACAATGCGTTAGCCTATAAAGGTATGGATCGCTTCGAATGCCGCAAGCAGATTGTGAAGGATCTTCAAGAGCAGGGTGTTCTTTTCGAAATTGAAGAACACATGCACTCTGTCGGACACTCTGAGCGAAGCGGAGCGGTTGTGGAACCGTATCTGTCTACTCAATGGTTCGTAGATATGCAGCCACTGGCAGATGCTTCTGTTGAACTTCAAAAAGGCGACGATGCTGTTAAGTTCGTACCCGATCGTTTCGAGAAGCCGTACTTAAACTGGATGGAGAATACACGAGATTGGTGTATTTCAAGACAGCTTTGGTGGGGCCATCGCATTCCGGCTTGGTACCACAACGAGACAGGCGAGGTACACGTTGGAAAAGAAGCGCCTAAAGATCCTGAGAACTGGACACAGGATGAAGACGTACTCGATACGTGGTTCTCTTCTGCGCTATGGCCGTTCTCCACAATGGGCTGGCCGGATGAAAACAGTGAGGACTACAAGCGTTACTTCCCGACAGACGTTCTCGTAACAGGCTATGACATCATCGGTTTCTGGGTAAGCCGTATGATTTTCCAATCACTTGAATTCACAGGCGAGCGTCCATTCAACGACGTTCTCATTCACGGACTTGTTCGTGATGCGGATGGACGTAAGATGAGTAAATCACTTGGAAACGGTGTCGACCCGATGGATGTCATCGATAAGTACGGAGCGGACTCTCTTCGTTGGTTCCTATCGACAGGCTCATCACCAGGTCAAGACCTACGCTTCCACTGGGAGAAGGTTGAGTCCACTTGGAACTTTGCCAATAAGATCTGGAACGCATCCCGTTTTGCCCTTATGAATATGGGTGACTTGAAATTTGATGAAATCGATCTTTCTGGTGAGAAGTCCGTAGCCGATCAATGGATTCTGACACGCCTGAACCAGACGATCGAATCCGTTACGAACAATATTGACAAATATGAGTTCGGTGAAGCGGGACGTCACTTGTACAACTTCATCTGGGACGATTTCTGTGACTGGTATATCGAGATGGCGAAGCTTCCGCTATACGGTGAAGACGAAGCGCGTATTCATACGACTCGCTCTATCTTAGCTTATACACTAGACCAAATCATGCGCATGCTGCACCCGTTCATGCCGTTTATTACCGAGGAAATTTGGCAGCACCTTCCACACGAAGGAGAGTCCATCACGCAAGCGGCTTGGCCGACGGTTCGTGAAGAGTTCCACAACGAGCAGGCTGTAAATGAGATGGAGCGTCTTGTATCCATTATCCGTTCTGTACGTAACATCCGTGCAGAAGTGGATACACCGATGTCTAAAGAAATTCAGTTGATGATCCAGGCGAAAGACGAAGACGTCGTTAAAGAATTAGAGAAAAACCGTAACTACCTGGATCGTTTCTGTAACCCTAGTGAACTGACGATCGCAACGGACCTTCAAGCTCCAGAAAAAGCGATGTCTGCCGTTGTGACAGGTGCAGAGCTTTACCTTCCACTAGCAGGACTGATCAACATTGAAGACGAAGTCAAGCGTCTTGAAGAAGAGTGGAAGAAATGGGACAAAGAAGTCGACCGCGTTCAGAAGAAGCTGTCGAACGAGAAGTTTGTCAGCAAAGCTCCAGAAAAGGTAGTCGAAGAAGAACGTGCGAAAGAAACGGACTATCTTGAGAAACGAGCAAGTGTCGAAGCACGAATCAAAGAATTAAAAGCATAATTTATCGGGGAGGGTATTCGAAACGAATACTCTCCCTTTTTGAAAGAAGGGACCTATCTTGAATAACTACCAGGAAGCGCTGAAATGGATTCACAGCCGCGAAAAATTTAAAATCAAGCCGGGACTCGACCGGATGACTTGGATGATGGAGCACTTCGATCACCCGCAACGAACGTTCAAAGCGGTACATATCGCAGGAACGAACGGAAAAGGCTCAACCCTCTCTTTTTTGAGAGAGCTTCTGCAGGCACAGGGGCTGAGAGTCGGCACGTTCACTTCTCCCTATATCGTCCGCTTTAACGAGCGCATCAGTATAGATGGTGAGCCGATACCGGATGAAGACCTTGCTGCGCTCGTTGAAAAAATCAAACCGGTTGCGGAGAAATTGTCAGAAACACCTCTTGGTGCCCCGACAGAATTCGAAGTGATCACAGCCATGTCAATGCTGTACTTTAAAGAGCAGCCTGTCGACATCGTCATCTATGAAACCGGACTCGGAGGGCGCTACGACTCTACGAATGTTCTTTCGCCGATTTTGACAATCATAACGAACATCGGAAAAGATCATATGAATATCCTTGGATCGACGTTTGCGGAGATCGCCCGGGAAAAAGCCGGTATCATCAAGAAGGGAATTCCGGTCATTACGGGTGGGAAGCAGGAAGAATCCATCCGTGTCATCCGAGAGAAAGCGCAGATGGAAGAGGCCGATTTTTATTTGTTAGGGGATCATTTTCACGGTGTTCATAAGGAGAGTTCGAGTAAAGGGGAAGCGTTTGTCTTTTATAATGCGTCGTTTTCATCTGGAACCTATGTTAGTCCTATGATGGGCGCTCACCAAGTGGACAATGCATCCCTTGCGATTCAGGCGATGGAACTCTTGAACCAAGGAGGATTTTCCTTCCGCCGGGACCTTTATGACCAGGCAATATCCGCTACGCATTGGCCCGCAAGGTTTGAAAAGGTGAATGAAAAACCGCTTGTCGTCATTGACGGAGCGCACAATGAAGAAGGCACGCAGGCTCTTGTTGAAACCGTCAAGCAGCATTTTGCAAACCGGAAGGTGACGCTTCTCTACTCAGCTCTTGAAGATAAACCTGTGGAGCGGATGCTTGAGATGCTGGGCGGAGTCGTGGATGAAGCGTATATGACTTCCTTTGACTTCCCGCGTGCATTATCAGCGGAAGCGCTGAAGCGGCTGTCACCGATTCCGGAAACAAAAGCAGTAGACGCTTATGAAACTGCTTTAGAAACGGCGCTCTCTCATGTAGAGGCCGACGGTGTTCTTCTTGTGACAGGGTCATTGTACTTTATTTCGGAAATAAGGAAAAATTTTGAATGATAAGTAAATTTATGATAAGATGTTAAATGTCTGAATTTTTTATCAAAATAGTTATTTAGAAGGAAGAGGGGTTGGAGAATGGGCCGGAAGAGAAAAATCGCTGTCTGGTTAGTCTGGTTGTTCGTCTGGCCTTCCAGTCTTTATGCCCTATTTTATTTCTCGGAGCCTGTTGCGCTCGGAGATGTGAACGATATCATCGCGTTTGCTGTTTTAGCTTCCATCGTGGCTTTATTCCCACTCCAGATCGGGGATAATCCCGTATTTTTCACACATGGGATTACGTTTGCCGTGTTCTTATATTATGGACTGGCAGTAGAAGTGGTCGTGTCTCAGATCGCATTATTATTCTTATTACTTAAACTGAGGGTTGGAAAAGCGAATCATTATCGCTATCCAATCAATTTTCTCATGTTCTTGATGATTTCGGCTAGTTCTGCCTTCGTTTATTATGCATTGGGTGGTGTCCACGGACCTGAAGGCGTGGCATCTGCAGATAATGCGGTCCCAGTCGTTGGCTATGTACTCTTTCAAGTCATTTTCAACCAACTCTCTATTAAGTTCATCGCTAAGTTTTTGTACCGCCGGAGTATCAAGCTGTTTGATCTCGGGTTTTTTTGGGATGTTTCAACAGGGCTGCTCGTCATGCCTGTCGGGTTCCTTCTCTACATGGTGTACACAGAATTTGACCTCAGCGCGGTCTTTTTTGTTGGCTTCCCGTTCATTCTCATATCAGGAATGCTGATGCTTTACCACAACAGCAACCTCGTCAACGGTTATTTGAAGCGGACGAGCCGGATTGGACATGAGTTAACGGGGAACCTTGGGGCGAAGGATGTGCTCGACTTGTTCGTAGAGCGACTCACCCAGCTGCTACCACTTGATTACGTCTACATATTCGATGTGAAATCGGATCAAGAGATGGCTCTCATTCGATATTTCGACCGATCGGAAAAGACGTATTTCCCTGATATTGCGCTTCACAAAGGGGAGAGCATCAGCGGGAATACGTGGAAGGAAGGGAAGAGCTTCAATTACCGGAAAAAGAGTGAGTGGGCACACTTGAAGAACAAGTACACTCCAAATGGAGCGGAAAGCGCCCTGTCTGTCCCGATTGAACGGAAGAATGAAATTGTCGGCGTCATCACGATCTACTCGAACCAAAAGTTTGCCTTTCAACAATTCCAGTTTATGATCCTGAATATATTAGGGAACTACTTAGCCGTTGCAATCGACAATGCGAGACACTATGAACGGACGAAAGAACAGAGTGAACGCTGTCCGCTGACAGGGCTTTATAATTTCCGGTACTTCCAGGATAAGCTTTATGAGTGGTTCGGGAATTATGAAGCAGGAACCCGTTCAGGTCCCATTTCCTTGATTCTTCTCGACCTGGATCATTTCAAATCGGTCAACGACAAGTATGGTCATGAAAGTGGGAATGAAGTGCTATGCGAATTTGCGGGACGATTGGAAAGCCTCGTCGGTGATCAAGGCGTCGTTGCCCGTTACGGTGGTGAAGAATTTGCCGTTCTGCTTCCGGGTTATACGGATGCGGAAGCGTTCGAAACAGCCGAAAACATTCGCTTGGAGATAGCAGGTAAAGTTTTTAGGAGTTATCATCATATTTTGGAAAGGAATGGCCCTGTGGATGTATCGATATCTGCCTCGATCGGTGTGGCAACGTACCCGCACGATTGTGAAGAGCCTCTTGAACTGATTCGTCATGCAGACCGTGCGATGTATGTGGGGGCGAAGCAGAAAGGGCGTAATCGTGTTGCGCGATATGAGAGTTTGAAAAAAGCAGCGGAGTCGTTATGACTCGGCTGCTTTTTTATGGTTTGGAACAACTACCACCTTCTTGAATATTAAACTTACCAATAATGTGTTCTCTTCCTACTATAGAACCTTCTGTGCAAATTGATCCCCTGCTCCAACTATACCCTGCAGCTTCTTCAAAAATAATATTACCTTTGGAACTAATTGAACTACTGTTTCCCATATTCATCTCTTTGCTAAAAGTAATATTTCCTTCGCTATAGATTTCGGAATTTCCTAGTTCGACAATATCGTTAAACTGTATATTCCCATTGGACTGTAGTTCAGAATTATTAAAACCAGCTTCTTTTTGAAACACAGTACTATTTTCACTGAGTAAGGAGGACCCGCCAATTTGCGCATTATCGTAAAAATTCAAATTCCCTTTAGAAAACAAATTGTTCTGGTTGAACTCTTTTATTTCTTCAAACGAAATATTCTTCTCACTATTAATTTCAGAATTCCCCATTTTGAGGTCCTTCATGAAAATGATGCTTCCTTTCGAAGTAAGGGTATTTTGGTACAGTTCTCCACCTCCATTTAATTTTATATTTCCTTCACTCTGCAAAGTAGAGTTACCACCATAGGTTTTTTTCTCAAATATCATGTCATTCCCAGCTGACAATGAACTATTATTGTAGAAACTGCTCACGCCCAGGAAGTTGAGATCTGTGCTGCTTGTAAGGTTCGATTTTGTCATTTCAAAGTTTTCACCAAAGAATAGTTTCTCTGCTTCTAATAGTGAATTGTTGTACATTGAAAAATCATTATTGAAAAACCCGTACCCTATTACCGATAATTGGTTATTATTGCTAAGTTCTACAATACCATCTGACCTGACACTTCCAGTTGAGGAGATAGAAGCGCTATTACTAAGGGAAACCTTATTTTTAAAATAGGTATTGTGAAGTGACATTTTTCCGTTTCCGTAAAGGTTCACATTATTTGATATATGAGAATTTCCGCTAACATTTAAATGGGAAGAGTTACCGAATTGCACTTTGTTTTCCTGATACAAATTCCCCTTAACATTAACTTCTGCAAAATCCCAACCAGTAGGATTGATGAACATGGAGTAGTGGCTCCACAGTGATTTGTTATAATTCGTTACTTTGCATTTGGTTCCATAAGGTGCGATATCTTCCTTTTTGTTCAATTTGATATTTTCATCAAATTCACATTTATTCTTGTCGCCGTTTGGATGATCTAAGATAAATTCACCATCATCAAATCGATTATCCAATATTGATAAAAACTCACTCTGCAAAGTGAAGATATCTGGATTATCAGGTTGAGGTGGATCAGTTTCGTCATCTTCGTTTGAATCATCTGGAATCTCGACATTAACATTTTCACTGCGGTTGTTTATGACAGTAGAAGTTTTATAGGTTTGGTCTTGTTCGCCCGCTCTGTTAGCGGCTGTAGCCAGTTTGATATAAATTGGATTTTCTGCAGTAGTGATACAGTTATCACCAGATAAGTTCGAAGACGAATTGATATCCAGCTCTGAGGGGGAACTAGATGAATTATTCAGGTTTTCAATGTATAATTCACTTATAGTCATATTTTCCTTAGTCAATAAGTTGTCATACAGCAAAGGCTCTTGATTATCGTCGTCCATTGTCAAAGTGTGTCGATCAACTAGACAAATCTTCATGTTTTGCTGGGTGACCTCTTCCCGAATGATCGTCAAAATTGAGTTGGTCTGCTGTTTTAAGTCGATTTCGTCTTGAACGATTGAATTTGATTGAAAGGTTTGGGTAACGACACTGCCGGCAATTGTGGCAATAATCCCTACCAAGGCTAATGCAGCCAGTAACTCGACAAGGGTCAGACCCTTCTGATTAAAATAATTTTTCATAGGATAAACTCCTTATGACGTAGGTGAGTTGATGTAATGTTTCAGAACGAAAAAGGAATAACGTTAGTAGAAATCTTAGTTTCGATTGCATTAATAAGTATCGTAATCACGCTGTTTCTTTCTCTGTTTGGAGACTATATGCTTATGACAAAGCGGGTAGAAAACGAAGTCGATGGGATTAATCTAGCTGAAGAAGTCGCTTACTACATAGAAGTTTCCGACCTACAAGCTGAGTCATGTGAAGGTGGAAATATAGAGTTAGATCTTACATCTTCACTAGAAAACTATGAACCTTTTGGATTAGATGATTCAAACCAATTATATTACAGTTCCCCTCAGAATCAAACTTATTATCCTGTTGTCAGGCAGTTGTGTGAAGGGATAAAAGATGAAGAGTCAGACTCGGATCTAGTTCCCATTGAAGTGATCATTCAAAGGAAACTGGAGAGTGGCGAAATAGTAAATGTGACGGAAACTTTTCGTTACCTTAAAAGTGGGTGAGTCCATTACATGATAAAAAACCTTTCAAATGAACGTGGTGCAGCATTAGTCCTTGTCCTACTGGCGATTTTATTAGTCGCAATCTTTGGAACAGTGTTGACCTCGCAGATCATCTCGACAGGTGTACAAACGAATAAGTCTCAGGAACTGGTCCAAGCGGAGAGTTTGGCCGTTATGGGGCAGGAGTTAATCAACGAGGACGTTGAAAGAATCGTCAGTGAGGAACTTGATGTAGATGAAGTGTGGGGTGACCGGAATTATGAAAAGAATGTCACTGAATCCTCATCCTATATGATCTCCACGAGCGAATTTGAGGATTTGGATGATGGGGGGCGGAGGCTTCCTTATACTGTGACAGGGAGGTCTGGGAACACTGAAAAAGTTATAGAAGGCATCATTTCATTCTCCAGCGGTAGCAAAGATTGGATACAGGATATTCTTGATCAAAAACAAGTGATAGAGAGCACCTGTCCCTCAAACGGTCCTAGTGAATGTTATTACGAAGAATATCAATTCAAGAAAAACGACGGCCAAGATTATCGAGGTGATGTTTGGTTTGAAAGAGGAGTAGACGTTAAAGGTAGTAGGGATATAGAAATTGATGGTTTTTGGTTAGTCTCTTCAGGAAGTTTGCAGTTTAGCGGTAATAGCACTGTTCTCACTGTTAAGGGGGATGCTTATATTGGTGATGTCTCTCTTTCTTTAAGTGGTAATGGGAAAAAATCCCCTGAATTAATATTTGAAAAAGATGTATATTTTGCTGAACCCATAAATAGTTCAATTCTCCAACATGCAGGTATTTTCTGTGTGAAAGGAAAGACAAATTTGGAGGGTGCAAGGGCTTGTAATTAAGAGGTGAGATAATGACAGCTTACGTAATCAGTTTTTTAATCGGACTTTTACTTATTCTCGTATTTCTATCCACGTTCCAAACAGGCTATGACCGAAAGAGCACGATTCTATTAGTTGCGGGTGCTGTTGCAGCCGTTGCTTTGATCGTGATGGCTTCCTTCTCTTTTAACATTTGGATCACAGGACTTCTCGGCGTTGCTGTATTGTTTCTGCTATCCGTTTTACTGGTGCCGAGGCTTCAAACGACTGAGGACTTTGAAGAAGACTATGATCTGTATGAGGAGCTATCAGCAACTGAGCTGAAGAGTGAAGAGGAGCGGCTGGAAGAAGAACCTCGTATAGAGCAAGAGGAACAAACCCTTCCAGTCGTAGAAGATA
The DNA here is from genome assembly GCF_020171725.1 of Halobacillus litoralis. Taxonomy (GTDB): domain Bacteria; phylum Bacillota; class Bacilli; order Bacillales; family Halobacillaceae; genus Halobacillus; species Halobacillus litoralis_F. Next base: position 139,140 of record NZ_JAIVAJ010000002.1, read on the forward strand.
ATAACGAACAAACCGAAGAACCTGCTGAGGAGGAATCTACAGAAGAAGAGACTCTTCAAATTGAAGTCGATGATGAGAGAGAAGAAACACTTCACGAAGAAGCAACAGTTGACTCAACTGAATCAAGGGTCCAGTCTGACTGGGATGAGCTTGACTTCGAAGACGAATTGCTGGCTCACAGAAGGAAATCCTTTCAACCTGAGCCTCCTGAAAATAAAGAGGTAAAAGAGGAGAATCAACAGGAGCGGAACCTGGAGGAATTGATTGAATGGGGAGAAGAGCCTGATCAGTCCCAAACAGATGCTGCTCCTAAGGATGAAAAGGATTCAGTAGAGATCGACATGGATGATTACGAGATTCCTGAACTAGACCTGGAAGAAGATTCAGAGACACGGAGGTGAGGACGTGGAGCATGCAAAAGGATTAGGATTGCTTATCGGGATGACCGCATTTCTGCTTTTATTTACATACCTTGGACCGATGGGGTGGCAGATCGTTTCGAGTGAAGAAAAAGTTTATGGGGCGAATACAAGTGTTGCAGATGTCAGTCTTGAAGGCATGACGGAAAGCGAAGCGAAACAGGCTTTACTCGACCGAGTGTCCGAGTGGAAAAATGAACAAGAAGTTCTTCTGCAGTCTGGAGACGAAACGATAAAGATCTCAACGAATTATCTCGAGTTCCAAGTTGATGAAACGCTGGATCATATTCTGGAAGGGACGAATCAGGATTTTGTTGTCAGCACAGATGACAGCTACAAGTCTGACATCGAGGACCGCTGGAATACGGATTTGAAGGAACAGTTCAACTGGGAAGCATGGACGGATCAACTGACAGCTGAGGCGGCTGAGCTAATAGAAGAACCTCTCCAATACGCCGTTTATGACTATCTCCAGAGTGATGTAACGAGCCTTTATGAAACAATCGCTTCCTATGACATTCAAGTTGATGCTACTCCCGCATTAAGCGATCTCGTCTCTTCCCTTAGTGCCATGCCTGTAGAGGCACAAGAGGCGTTTTCTCTTATCGAGAGGGCAGATGAGCAGCCTGTTGCGATAGATGCAGAGAGCTTGAGTCTCGTCGCTACTGTGCTGTTCGGAGCAGTGCTTGAGACGAACTTCACGGTCCAGCAGCGTCACATCAGCCAGAGGCTTCCGGGGTACGCAGAACTCGGTAAGGAAGCCAGTGTGAAGCCAGACCAAAACGACGATTTTGTATTCTATAATCCGAATGGTTCTCATTATATGATCTCCCTTTCCATGGACGGATCCACTCTTTCGGCTGAGATCAGAGGGTATCCGCTTGTCGATCAATATGTAGCGTCTGTTGAAGACGTGCAGGAAGTAGAGCCGCGCACGATTGTGCAATACACGTCATTCGTTGATCCCGGTGCAGTAGAGCTGAAGCAGGAAGGAAAGCAGGGACAACGGGCGGTTGTTTATCGTGAATCGCGTGGGGAGGATGGCTTTACAGAGTTGATTGCAGAAGATTACTACCCACCACTGAACCGTGTGGAATGGCGCTACGGCGTTGAAGGGGAAGAGAATTCGGACCCTGCTGGTACAGGAGATACAGGAGGTACTGCTGGAGCTGGTGGTTCAACTGGAGAGACCGGAGATCCTGGTTCAGGCGGAACGGATGACGAAGACAGTTCCGATAACGGTGGTGACGATGAGGATGAAGAAGCAGAGGAAGTCGATCCTTCCAACCCGATTTGGGAAGGCGACGACACTGATAACGAGAAATAAGGGGATTTTTCTATGGCAGAACGTAAACGGCTTGGAGATATACTGAAAGACGCGGGCCTTGTCTCGGAAGAACAGATCAAAGAAACGTTGAACGTGAAAAAGTCAGACCAGAAGCTCGGGGATGCCCTCCTTGAGCGTGGATTGATCACGGAGCAGCAGTTGATTGAAGTCCTTGAATTTCAGCTTGGATTTCCTCATGTATCGCTGTACCGCTATCCGGTTGACACGTCGCTCTTAAGCATCGTATCTAAGGATTTCGCTACGCGGAACATGGTCATGCCGCTTAAGAAAGAAGAGAATCAGCTCACGCTCGCTATGAACGACCCGATGGATTACTACACGATCGATGACCTTCAAATTGCGACCGGCTTTCAAATTTCACCGGTCATCGCGACGAAAGATGAAATCATTCAGGCCATTAATAAATATTACAATTTGAAGGAATCAGAGGAAGCGGCGCCCGAGGTGGATGAAAGTGATCAAGCACCGGCCATCAAGTTGATGAACCAGATCCTGCAGACGGGTGTCCAGCTGAAAGCAAGTGATATCCATATTGATGCCCAGGAAACGAAAGTTCTGATCCGTTACCGGGTGGACGGTTTGCTGAGGACGGAGCGTACGGTGACCAAAAGTATGCAGAGTTCCCTCATAGCCCGCGTGAAAATTATGGCCAATTTGAACATTACAGAAACCCGCCTTCCGCAAGACGGGCGTATCAAAGCGAACATCAACTCAGTCCCGGTCGACCTGAGAATTTCTACGCTTCCTACGGTTTATGGGGAAAAAGTCGTAATCAGGATCCTCGATCTCGGAAGTGTGCTGAACCGCTTGTCGGAACTCGGTTTCAACAAAGTCAATTATCAACGCTATATGAAAATGATCGAACAGCCTTCCGGTATGGTCCTGATTACAGGTCCGACGGGTTCAGGTAAATCATCGACCTTGTATGCTTCCTTGAACCACCTGAATACCGATGATCAAAACATCATCACGATTGAGGACCCTGTTGAATACCAGATTGAGGGCATTAACCAAGTTCAAGTGAACAAGCAGACAGGGTTGACGTTCACTCATGGACTCCGTTCTGTTTTGCGTCAGGACCCTGACATTGTCATGGTCGGAGAAATTCGTGATTCAGAAACGGCGGAAATTGCCGTCCGTGCTTCCTTGACCGGACACCTCGTCTTTTCCACACTCCACACAAACGGTGCTGTGGCAACCATTCCGAGGCTGATCGATATGGACATTGAGCCTTATCTCGTCGTCTCAAGCTTATCGGGCATTGTCGCCCAGCGTCTTGTGAGGAAAATATGCCGTGATTGTAAGCGGAAAGTTGAGCCGACCGCGATGGAGCGTGAACAGTTTGAGAAACGCGGACTTTCCATCAACGAGATTTATTCTGGAAAAGGATGCGGGAACTGCCAATATACAGGGTATCGTGGAAGGCTTGCGATTCAAGAGGTGCTCGTCATGGATGATGAGATCCGTAAAATGATGATGAACAACTCTTCGATCTCTGAAATCCGCAACTATGTGTGGCGGAACGGCATGATTTTTCTGATCGATGATGGGTTGTTGAAAGTGAAGAAGGGATTGACGACGATCGAAGAAGTGATGCGTGTAGCGCTCGATGATTAGGAGGATGAGTAATGAAGGAACGTTTAGATCATTTATTAACGGCAGCTTTTAAACTAGGGGCGTCGGATATTCACATTACGGTCGGTGTCCCTCCGATCTTCAGGGTGCATGGCGAACTGAAGCAGTATGGAAAGGAAGTCATCAAGCCGAATGATACGGAGGAGATGGCAAAGTCGATTGTTCCGGAAACCCTTTGGAACCAACTGAAGGATCAGGGCGAGCTTGACTTTTCTTATGGTATTCCGGGAATTTCGAGATTCAGAGTCAATGCGTATCACCAAAGAAACTGCATATCTCTCGCTGTCCGCGTAGTGCCTAAGGGCATCCCGTCTCTTGAAGAATTACATATGCCGAGTGTGTTGACGGAAGTGGCACAGGCGCAGCAAGGGCTCGTTCTCGTCACAGGTCCGACCGGAAGCGGAAAAAGTACAACCCTCGCTTCGATGATCGACTATATGAACAAACATATGCGCCGCCACATCATTACGCTGGAGGACCCGATCGAATACCTGCACTCTCATGAGTACTGCATCATTGACCAAAGAGAAGTAGGTTTTGATACGAAAAATTTCTCAAATGGGCTAAGGGCATGCCTTCGTCAGGATCCAGATGTTATTTTAGTCGGAGAGATGCGGGACCTCGAAACGATTTCAACCGCGATTACGGCAGCGGAGACCGGTCACTTAGTGCTCGGGACGCTGCATACAACAGGCGCAGCACAGACGATCGACCGGATCATCGATGTGTTTCCAGCCGAGCAGCAGCCGCAAGTCCGGATTCAGCTCGCCAGTGTGTTAAGGTCTATTGTTTCACAGCGCCTATTCCAGACGAAGGACAAAAAAGGAAGACGTGCCGCTACTGAGATTCTGAGAAATACATCTGCGGTCAAAAACTTGATCCGTAATGAGAAGATCCATCAAATACAAAATGTGATCCAAACGGCTAAATCAGAAGGGATGCACACGCTCGAAATGTCCGTTAAACGGCTTCTTGAAGAAGGACACATTACGCAAGAAGCGGCAGAACCGTTCCTGAACGAAAGAGGGATGTAGATGGCCTACTTTAAGTACAAAGGCCGTGACCGACGTGGAAGGTTGAAGGAAGGACGCGTGAAGGCGGAAAGCCAGCGGGAAGCGGCTTTACTATTGCGGGAGGACGGCATTACGGCTTCCCAGCTTAAGCAGCTTGAGGGCATTCTTTATAAAGAAATCAACCTCGGTACCCCTGTGAAAAATAAGGATTTCGTTATTTACCTTCGTCAGTTCTCTACATTGATTGATGCCGGCATTTCCATTATCCAGGCGACCTATATCCTTCAGGAACAGACGACGAGCCGTGGACTGAAGAATACCCTCGCAGATGTCGCAGAGGACTTGGAGGCTGGGCATTCTTTTTCAGATGCCGCTGCTAAGCATAGAAAAGTGTTCCCAGTAATGTTTATCAATATGATGAGAGCTGGTGAAGCGGGAGGGAACCTCGATGAAATCCTTGACCGGATGGCCGCTTACTATGAAAAGCAGTATGAACTGAAGCAGAAAATCATGTCGGCTTTGTCTTATCCGATCGTAGTCGGACTGATTGCATTCGGGATCGTCATCTTTATGCTCAGCTTCGTTGTGCCGCGGTTCGCCAGTATGTTTCAGTCATTCGGAAGTGACATCCCTCCTTTCACGAAATTCGTGCTGGGGTTAGGAGGGTTTTTCGGTACGTACTGGTGGCTGTTCGTCATCGTTCCAGTTCTGCTTTATGGGATATACCGCTATAGTTTAACGAACGATACATTCGCCTATTACGTCGATTACACGAAGATGAGGATTCCGTTCTTCGGAACACTCGTACAGAAGGCGGCCTTGGCTCGTATGACCAGGACACTCAGTTCGTTATTCAACAGTTCAGTACCCGTTCTCGAAGCGGTACAGATCACCGAGCGGATCGTTGAGAACAAAGTGATCGAGCAGGAGCTCCAGAAATCGAGAGAATCACTCGAAAGCGGAGAGTCGATGACGATTCCTTTTCAAAACCACTGGGCGTTCCCGAGTCTTGTCACGCAGATGATCAGCGTCGGAGAGAAGACCGGGGCACTGGACCAAATGCTCAGTAAGGCGGCTGATTTTTATGAAAAGGACATCGATCATGCCACGGACCGGATCAAAACATTGATCGAGCCGATTATGATTGTCGTACTTGCGCTCATCGTCGGAGCCATTGTCATGGCGATTGCGGTGCCGATGTTCTCAATCTTTGAAAATATTCAATAGAAAGTATTAACATATAATTAGCATATTTTTACTAGCCAATAATATTATCCTATAGTATCATTTGTAATAGAACTTATGTAGTAGTTTTGGAAGCGATGATTAGTCATTTGTATGTGGGCACTTGAATGGCTGTGAGCGAGTAGTGCAACCGGCCGGAGAACGCACAAGAGCGTTTTCTGGCCTTTTTTATTCAAAATAGAAAAAAGGGGAGAAGGAAATGAGAGCATTGTTGAAGAAACGCTTCAAAAATGAAGATGGTTTCACGTTAGTTGAGTTGTTGGCGGTTATTGTGATTTTGGGGATTATTGCGGCGATTGCGGTTCCTAGTATTGGGAATGTAATTGAAAATAGTAGGGCTGATGCTCACATTTCTAATGCTCAAAGTATAGCTGAGGCAGCGAGGCTCTATGATGTAAGTGATGTTAATAGTCAAAATACAGACGCAGTAACTCTGAAGACTCTTATCGATGAGGGGTTCATCGATTCAATAAACCCTCCTGGTGATGACGCCAGCTATAATACAACAAGCACAACTGTTGATTTAGACGGAACACCTGCAGAGGGTAGTGATCCAGCTGTTGAAGGTCCGATTGTCGTATTAACAGACCCGGATGGAAATGAATATTTCAACGGAAATCCTAATACTTCTGACAGAAGCAGTGTAACGTTAGACCCAACTCCAGCTTCAACTGAATAAACTTTCATTCAATCTTATATAAAAAAGAAACATCTCTCCTAGAGAGGTGTTTCTTTTTCATAACAATCAGTAAGGAGACCATTCACATGACACTATTCCTCACCCTATATTTCTTCATCCTCGGCACCATCCTCGGTTCCTTCTATAATGTCGTCGGCCTCCGCCTTCCGAAGGGCGATCTGTTCAAAGAAAGCCGCTCCCACTGTCCGAATTGTCATCACACCTTACAGTGGTACGAGCTCGTACCGATTGTTTCGTTCCTGCTTCAAAAAGGGCGCTGTCGAAATTGTAAAAAGAAGATCTCTTCCGTGTATCCCATCATGGAAGCGCTAAGCGGTATGACGTTTGCTTTAAGCTTTTACCTATTCGGATTCCAGGTGGAACTGGTACTTGCTTTGCTTTTAATGTCCTTGTTTCATATGATCGTAGTAGCCGATTTTGCCTATATGGTCATTCCGGATCGTCTGCTTCTTTTTTTCTTGCCTTTGTTCATTGTATACCGAGTCATCGATCCGCTTGATCCGTGGTGGGCCTCTCTTATCGGCGGTGCGGTCGGGTTGTTTCTGACAGCTGCCATCATCTTGCTCAGTAAAGGTGGGATGGGGGGAGGTGATATGAAGCTGTTCGGGCTCATAGGCTTTGTCCTCGGGTGGAAACTGTTGCTTGTCACGTACTTCCTGTCGACGCTGATTGGGGCGATGGTCAGCTGGGGGCTGCTTGCTGCTGGGGTCATCGAGCGGAAGAAGCCGATTCCATTCGGGCCGTTCATTGTACTTGGGGCGAGTTTTGCCTTCTTTTCTGGTAGAATAATAATAGATTGGTACTTACAAACTTTCTTCTAATGTGGAGGGCTTCGTGTGTTTGGATGGAAAAAGGATAGACGCGTACATATTGTTATCAAAGATCATACCCTTCGTTATATCGTCTCTCCTCCGAACGACCCGGCACGGATTGAGTCCTATGGTGAAGAGTTTTTACCAGGAGATATGGTTCAGGACGGAAGGGTGCAGAACCTGAGACGTTTTGAGATGGTGCTTGAAGATATCGTGTCGAAGCATCGTCTGAAGAATCTGCCGCTCTATTTTTGTGTGCCGGATTCTTCGGTGATTTTACGACATATATCTGTACCGAGTGATATTGAGGACGAGGCGATCAAAGGATACTTGTATCAGCAGCTCGGCGAATCGCTGCATTTACCTTTTGAGCAGCCGGTATTTGATTTTGTGAAGCTGAGTGACGATAAAAGGGAAAAGGAGATTTTTCTTGTCGCTTATCCTCAAGAAAAAATAGCCGAGATGGAAGAGAGCCTTTCGGTTGCCCAGTTCAAGCCGAAGTCAGCGGACCTGTCGTCTTTATCGGTGTACAGGGTGTATGAGAAGCTGACCTTCACAACAGAGGGCGAGCACTTGCTCCTTGTCGAGTGGAATGTGGACGGCATCTCAGTGACGGCTTTTCACGAGGGCGTTCCTCAATTTTCGAGACAGATGAAAACGACCCTTTCGAAGCAGGACTGGAAAATGTTCACGGCCGATGGGGAAAGTCATCTGCACTGGACAGGCGATCTTCAGGATATGGAGGCTTACGTGACCGATCAGCTCGGTGAACTGAGCCGGATTTTGAACTTTTATCAGTTTTCCGTTACGAAGGGACAGGCTGCGATTACGAGAATCATCCTGTCTGGAGATTGGGCGTATTTCGAAGACTTACAGAACCGGTTATCACAACGAGTCGATATCCCGGTAGATACGATTTCATTAGAGCTGCTGCATCTGTCTCTGCCGGACCGGTACACAGATGCGGTCGGATTAATCTATAAGAACTAGGCGTGATACAGCTTGAGCGGTGTGGGTGCTCAAGTTTATCTATAGCTAGCTGCAGGAGTGATGGTTTTGGTCATTGATATTAATCTTTTGGAAGAAAAAGAACAATCGAACCGCCTCCCTGTGCTCATCATTGGTGCAGGGGTCATCCTCCTGTGTCTCGTTTTAGCTGTATTTTATTGGCAGAAACGCGACCTGACGCAAGAGCAGCAGCTGTTGAACGAGGAAATCCAGTCCATTCAGGCCGAGCAGGCTGAGTTTCAGCAGACCGCCGTCGATGCTGAGCAGGAACAGCGTCAGCAGCTTGCGGAAGCTGTCGACCGGATGGAAAACAGGGTGTTTCCGACTGTAGCGCTTGTGGAAAAAATGATCGCTCTTCTTCCGGAACGAGGCTATTTTCAGTCTTATTCCTTTGAGGACAGTGGTGTAATGGACATCCAGGTGCGGTTTGACTCGCTTCAAGAAGTGGCAGCTTATACGAATACACTCTCAGAGCGAAATTATATCGGCACCGTGGAAGTCGGCAATATTTTAACAGAAGAAGTCGATGAAAGCTTGAATCAGTTTGAATATCGTCCGAGATACATAGCGAATTATACCGTGATGGTGCAGAAGCAGGCGTTTCGTGAGGAGGTGGCTCCGGATGCGGATTGAGTGGAACCGTAACCAGTTGTACATTCTGATCGGGACCATTATCGTCCTCCTGGTCAGCCTATTCCTTCTCTACCGGTTTTGGATTGCACCAGAGCGGACGGAGTTAGAGGGGCTTGAAGAGCAAATCATCACCGAAACCGAGCGCTTACAGGCGCTGGAGTCTCAGCGGGAAGACGAAGGGGAGCCGATTACACTTGCCACGTCCCGTGAACTGCAAAGCAGGCTTCCGGTTTTGAAGGCACCCGATCAAATGCTGTTAGCGCTTGAAAGAGCAGAATCGGCTTCGAACAGTTTTATAGAAAGTATTGCGATAAGCTCAGCAGAAGGTCTTTCAGAGGATGAGGAATCGACACCTGATTTTGATCTTGAAGGAGAAACGGGTGAGGGTGAAGTGCCGGAGGTGGATGAGAACCTTCCAGCGGGTGTTTCCTCGATTACATTCGACATGTCGGTTGCCTCTCAGGATTTTGTCGATTTAATGGCCTTCTTACGTGAGGTCACGAACAGCTCAAGAATCGTCAGCATCGACTCCGTCAGTTTCAATGACGACCGGATCATCGAAGGGGACCTGACGTATTTCTTCTATTTTGTGACGTTATCCGCCTATTACTATCCGGGCTTGAACGAACTAGTGGATGAAATGCCGGAGTATCACTATGATAGTGAGTCGAATAAGCAGAACCCCTTTCCGTATGGAGACGGGGAGACGAATTTAGAAAGTGATGAGTCGACAGAGGAAGAAGCACCCGTTCAGGAAGAGTCTTCCCCGCAGGAGAGTATCGCTGCAACCTACAGCGAGCATGTAGTGGGGGAGGACGAAACCCTTTACCGGATCATCTACGAATTTTACGGAAGATATAATGAAACGTTGGCCGAGCAGGTGAGACAGGCGAACAATAAGTCCTCCGACACGGTCTTTGAAGGGGAAACCATTCTCCTTCCATTGTAAAAAACTTGTCGAAACACTCGTGACAAATTTCAGCGTTCTTTTTATTTCCGCTGTGATAGGGTTGGTACAAACCTGGCGGGAGTGATAGAGAATGAATTCCAAAAATAAGATCTCCATCTCATTCAGAGACAAAGTGAAGAATCAAGAAGGACCATTCAGACAGGCAAAAGATGAACAAGCTGCTTCAGCCGAACCGGAGTCCGGGGATGACGAACGATACCACAAACCGAAGATTTATTCTCTTCCAGTGAAGAAAAAGAACCGCAGATCCCGTTCGCTGGTCAAGCCGATCTTAATTTCGAGCATTTCGGCGCTCGTCATCAGTCTCGGGCTCGGATTTGTTTTACTGCGGATGTTCGTCTCGATTACAGATGACACAGCTGTAGGACAAGCAGGAAATGCGTCCCCTGCTGCGACGCAGGACACGGCTGGTTCAGCTACGATTGGTACTTCAACCGTTGAAGGATATGTCGTTCAAGCAGGCGTCTTTTCGACCGAGGAAAAGGCGAATGAATGGAAGATGAAGTTGACGGCATCTGCTTTTTCGTCTGTTGTATGGCAGAGGGATGGACAGTACTATTTGTTCGTGGGGAGCGGTTCCTCTGAAGCTGAGGCTGAACAAGTGGCGGATCAGCTGAAGTCAGGTGGCTTTGATACGTATGTGAAGCCGTGGACGGTTTTGACGGAAAAAACAGAACTCGAAGCTGCAGAGGCTGAGGTGGCCGATCAGATGAGCCAATATGTGGACCAGCATTCATTCACGAGCTTCAGCGAAGAAGGGCGCCAGCAGTACATCGTAGCGCTGGAAAAAAGCTCGCCTGACTCCCCGTTCCTCGAAGCATTTCGTAACTGGGAATCTTCAGACCGCCAGCACTTGAACTGGCTGCGCGCTGCGAAAGCGATGGAAGAAACTATGAAATAGGCTTTTTTATAGAGGAAAAGGCGGAGAAAAGGCTCGAATCACGGGTCTTTTCTTCTTTTTTTACCCATCGCGACTGTTGGAAAATTGAAATTTGCATAATCCATAAAGGCGATGAATTACGGTACACTATAAGATACCTCACATTGAAAAGGAAGGGATACAATGAGAACGCTCGTATTGGGATCAAACTCACCTAGAAGAAAAGAATTATTGAAGAAAGCAGGCTACACCTTCACGGTTCGTGCATCCAATGTCGATGAGACGCTGCCGGATGGAATATCGCCTGAGCAAGCGGTGCTCATGCTGGCTGAGCGGAAAAGTGATGCCATAGGATTAAAAGAAGGGGAAGTCCTTCTCACTTCGGACACCGTCGTCGCGAAAGGACATTCGATTCTTGGGAAGCCTGCTGATGTGAAGGAAGCTGAAACGTACCTGCGCTTGTTAAGTGGTGATCACCATGAGGTATGGACAGCTGTGACACTGAGGAGCCTGGAAAAGACGGAGAGCTTTGCTGTTCAAACTTCCGTCAAATTCTTTCCACTGGATGATTCTGAAATAGCCGCCTATATTGAAAGCGGTGAGACATGGGACAAGGCGGGAGGATACGGCATTCAGGGAAAGGGTGCCCTTTTTGTAGAAGAGATTCATGGGGACTATTACAGCGTAGTCGGCCTTCCTTTGTCACGTGTCGTACGGGCGCTGAGAGCGTTTGATGTGTCGCCTTCCTGAGTGGATGTGAGGAATCTAAAGCAGGAGAGGAAGCGAACAGATTGACCGACACAAGTGTAATGCTGAGAGACGTTCCAAAGGAGGAGCGTCCGCGGGAGAGGCTGCTCGAATCAGGAGCCAAGAACCTCTCGAATCAGGAGCTGCTCGCCATTTTACTCGGAAGTGGGACGAGGCAGGAATCCGTCACGGACCTCGCCCAGCGTTTATTGATTCACTTTGAAGGGCTTGTCCTTTTGAAAGGGGCAACCATCGAAGAACTTACCTCGATCAGAGGGATCGGATCAGCGAAAGCTGTACAGATTCTGGCTGCCATTGAGGTGGGCAAGCGGATGCATCAGATGAGACCCGCTGAACGTTACATGATCCGCAGTCCGGAAGACGGAGCTGACTTCGTCATGGAGGAGATGCGGGATTTGAACCAGGAACACTTCATCTGCCTTTTCCTCAACACCAAGAACCAAGTCCTCCACAGACAGACGGTCTTCATCGGTAGTCTGAATGCCTCAATCGTCCATCCACGTGAAGTATTTAAAGAAGCGGTGAAGCGTTCTGCTGCTTCCATCATCTGTGCACACAACCACCCATCCGGAGACCCCAGTCCGTCACAGGAGGACATTCAAGTGACGAGAAGACTTCAGGAATGTGGCAAAATGATCGGCATTGAAGTGCTCGATCATTTGGTGATCGGCGACCGGAAGTTCGTGTCATTGAAGGAAAAAGGGTACCTGTAATCTTGAACACAGGTGAGAATCTTCCTAGGGGACGAGGAACCCCTTTGTAGTCGAATGTTCCTGAAATGCAGAGAGAATCAAAAAAATGGGGACAGGAGCCGTGTAACACTATCTATTTTTCTCGTTTTTTCGTATAATTAAATAAAAGGAATTCGAAAGCGCCATCTATAGAATTCTATACATGGCGCTTCTTCTAGTCCAAATTGTAACGTAAGGTTTGACCCGAATGAGTAATACGGGCGATTAGAAAGGAAGATATTATTGGGTCTATTTGGGTTTTCACAAGACTTAGGAATTGATCTTGGCACAGCGAATACATTAGTGTTTTTAAAAAATAAAGGGGTCATCGTACGCGAGCCTTCCGTTGTAGCGAAAAATACACAGACGAATGAAATCGAAGCTGTAGGAAACGAAGCGAGAAATATGATTGGTCGTACCCCGGGATACATATCTGTCATCCGACCTATGAAGGATGGCGTCATTGCGGATTATGATACGACAGCGCAGATGATGAAGTATTACATCAAAAAGGCATTGAAGAATCGTTCTTCTTTTGCGAGTAAACCGAACGTCATGGTATGTGTACCGTCCGGCATCACGATGGTGGAAGAGCGTGCCGTACTCGATGCGACGAAGCAGGCCGGGGCGAAAGATGCGTACCCGATTGCAGAGCCGTTTGCAGCTGCGATCGGCGCGGGCCTCCCGGTATGGGAACCGACAGGAAGTATGGTCGTCGATATCGGTGGTGGAACGACGGAAGTCGCCATCATCTCCTTAGGCGGGATTGTGACCAGCCAGTCGATCCGCGTGGCAGGCGACGAAATGGACGATGCGATCATCCAGCATGTCCGCAAGCGTTATAACCTTATGATCGGTGAGCGTACGGCGGAAGAAATAAAAGTTGAGCTCGGAGGAGCAGGAAATAACAACGGCGGTGAAGAAATGGATATTCGAGGGCGTGATCTGCTTTCCGGATTACCGAAGACGATTACGATCCAGTCCGATGAAATCATCGGAGCGTTGAAAGATACCGTCGATACCATTATCGATACCGTGAAGAATACATTGGAAAAAACACCACCGGAGCTTTCCGCAGACATTATGGAGCGTGGAATTGTTCTGACAGGCGGAGGCGCCTTACTACGAAACCTGGACACAGTCATCAGTGAAGAAACCAACATGCCCGTTTTCATTGCCGATGAGCCGCTTGATTGTGTGGCGATCGGAACAGGGAAATCCTTAGAATACATCCAACACTTCCGTTCACAGCCGAACGTGGCGTCGCGGGCGAAAATGGATTAGGTTGATTCGGAATGCCTTCTTTATTTCGTAGAAAACGCCTGATGGTTGTATTAATTGGTTTCATTGTCCTGGTGGCATTGATCGGTTTCTCAATCCGCGACCGGGACGCTCTCAGTACCCCTGAGAAATTTCTGCAGGATACCGTCGGCTGGATGCAGACGATTTTTCAAAAGCCTGTCAGCTTTGTCGACACGACAGTTGGAAACATTCAGGATATGTTCATGGTCTATGAGCAGAACCAAGTGTTGAAGTCCCGCCTTTCTGAATACAAAGGCGTAATCGAAGAGAATCAGCGTCTTGATCGTGAAAACGAAGAGTTAAGACAAACGCTCGAGAAAACAGAAGCGTTAAGTGACTATTCGCCTATTCAGGCTACCGTCATTGCCAGAAGCTCAGAACGTTGGTTCCAGCAAATGACGATCAATAAGGGTGAAGAGCACGGCGTTGAGAAGGATATGGCCGTGATGACGAGCGACGGTCTTGTTGGAAAAGTGAAGTCCGCCGGCGCGTTCCACTCTACCATTCAATTGTTAAGTGGGTTCGACCGTTCGAATAAAATCTCATCCTGGATCGTCCGAGAAGATGAAAGTGAAGCATTCGGTTTGATTGAAGGCTATGATGATGAATCCGGACGTCTGCTCCTTGAAGGCATCAAGCTCGATGAAGTTGTCGAAAAAGGGGACACAGTCCTATCGTCAGGACTTGGCGGCGTATTCCCGAGCAACCTGCGGATCGGGACGGTAGAAGAGGTCGTCAATGACCAGTTCGGGCTGACGAAAACGGCTTATGTAGAGCCTTTTGCCGATCTATTCGATATCAATCATGTCATTGTCGTAGACCGCACGGCGGAATCGATTGAAGAAGACTCCGTGATGGACGGTGAGGGTTGATGAAAAAATACATCATCGCTCTATTCTGTCTGCTTCTGCTCGTCATGCAAGGGATGGCGATGGGGTGGCTTCCGAAGGGGCTCGTTTATTCAGACGTGTTGATTACCCCGCACTGGGTGTTGGTGTTTCTTTTCCTCGTCGCCATCTTTTATGACCGTGAACACACATACTCAGCCGTTTGGTTCGGTCTGTTATTCGGACTTCTCATTGACGTCGTGTACACAGGAGTACTAGGTGTCTATATGGTCACGTATGCGCTTGTGGCGTATGCGATCCATGGATTGAACCGCTGGCTGCACAGTACATTCATCGGGGCGTCTGTGCTTACGATCATCGGCATAGCGCTTGCCGATACGAGTTTATATATCATTTATTCATTTGTTCAGATAACAGATATGACGTGGGCGGACTACGCGACGCTCAGGCTGCTGCCGACACTCGCAGCGAATATGATCGTCTTCGTCATTCTTTTTCCATTGATAAAGGAACGCTTGTCGATCTGGTCTGAGGAGTTAATGAATACGTAGGACCAGGAAACGTTTAAGGTTGGGTTGGTGGCAAATATGCAAAAAATCATGATCAAAGGAACTCGTGATGGATTGACATTAAGACTGGATGATCAATGCGGGTTTGACGAGTTATTGCAAGAGCTTGAGGAAAAGTTGTCCATGAACGGCGTGGATGAGGATGAACCGATGATCCGGGTTTCCGTTCAACTGGGCAAGCGATTTGTCACAGAAGAGCAGAAGGATCAAATTTCAGATGTCATTCGCGACAAACAAAAGCTTGTCGTAGAGCGAATCGAATCAGAGGTCATCACGAAACAGGAAGCCCTTGAATGGAAAGAGCATACACAGCTGACACCGATTGTCCGGACCATCCGTTCCGGGCAGGTGGTTCATGTCAAAGGGGATTTGCTGCTGATTGGCGATGTGAATCCCGGCGGTCAAGTCACGGCGACAGGGAATATCTTCGTGCTCGGCAAACTGCGCGGCATCGCCCATTCTGGTGTGGACGGGGCGGCGGATACCGTCATCGCTGCGTCCTATATGCAGCCGAACCAACTTAGAATATCCGACCAAGTCAGTCGATCTCCCGATTATGAATCGGAAGGCGTCTACATGGAGTGTGGATATATTGATGAAAACGAAGGGAAAATCCGGATGGATACGATTCAGCAAGTGATGAAGAAACGTCCGGATTTGGTGAGTTTGGAAAGGAGAATGTTAAATGGGTGAAGCGATTGTAGTAACCTCCGGGAAGGGAGGGGTTGGTAAAACGACAACGACTGCTAACCTCGGTACGGCCCTCGCCTTGCAGGATAAAAAGGTCTGCCTGGTGGATACAGACATTGGTCTTCGTAATCTGGATGTCATCATGGGTCTTGAGAATCGCATCATTTATGACATTGTCGATGTAGTGAAAGAACGGTGCAAAACCAATCAGGCCCTGATTCCGGACAAGCGGTTTGATTGTCTATACGTCCTGCCGGCTGCTCAGACATCGGACAAGTCGGAAGTGACGCCTGAGGCTATCAAAACGATTGTCGATGAGTTGAAGCAAGACTTCGATTACATCCTGATCGATTGCCCTGCCGGCATTGAACAAGGCTACAAAAATGCCGTAGCTGGAGCGGATAAGGCGATTGTCGTTACGACGCCTGAGAAATCGAGTGTGCGTGATGCGGACCGGATTATCGGGCTGCTCGAGCAGGAGGATGTTGAGAGTCCGAAGCTTGTGATCAATCGGATCCGCAATCACATGATGAAAAGTGGGGATTTACTGGACGTGGATGAAATCGTCTCTATTTTATCGATTGATTTACTCGGAATCATCATTGATGATGATGCGGTGTTGAAGGCTGCGAACAGTGGTGAGCCTGTCGCGATGAAGCCGGACTCGAAAGCTTCTCTTGCCTACCGGAACATCGCCCGCCGTATATTGGGCGAAGCGGTACCTTTACTTAATTTAGATGAAGAGTCAGGGATGTTTGCGAAGGTTAAGAAATTCTTCGGCATCCGTTCATAAAGGAGAGCACTTGAATCGTTTTCAAGTGCTCTTTTATGTTGTTGAGAAAGTCCTATCTGTTCTTATAAAGTTGGAGAAGCGGTGTTGGCGAAACAACTCGCTTTCCGTGGGCGTCCGCTGAGTCTCCTCGCTCCCTTCGGTCGCTGCGGGGTCTCATCTGTACTCAGCTCCCACAGGAGTCTCGCTGTTTCGCCAACACCTTCATGAAGTGGAGGCGGAACCTCTTATGCTATCGTCTGAAAAAGGCGATGATGGCACAGAATAACGTTCGGCTTTCCATACCCCTGTTCGGTTCTGTTCTGTTCCCGCTGTCCTACTCATATGTAACAGAAGCGTTCTCCAAACTTTGAAGAGCACTTGAATTGTTTTCAGGTGCTCTTTTTTTGTGCTTACAGGTCTCTGAAAGTAAACGTGCTTCAAGTGGCATAACCTTTCCATGGCCACCATAGAATGATAGAAAAGGTGGTCAAGGAAGGGGATTTAATGTGGACAAGAATATCCGTAATGTTCGAAAAAATATTATCGAGCGGAAGAAGAGGCGTGTTCAGGGCCAAGGGACGACACCGCGTCAGTCATTGTACAAGCCTCCAGGAGACGAAGAGATGCACGGTTTTCCACCTCTGATCACGCCGGATTCATCCGGACGGAAGCAGCCACAGCCGTCGAAGAAAAGCAGCTATTTAGGGGTGCAGGTCGTGCTTGCTGCAGCTTTGTTTGCAACGGTTGCGGTCGGGAAGAATGCGTCCTTCACATGGCTGGACGGGCCAGAGCAGTGGGTGACGAGCCAGATGCAGGAGGATTTCCCTTTTGCTAAAGTGTCGGCGTGGTATTCGGACAGGTTCGGGGATCCACTCGAAGTCATTTCCCAGAATGAGGATCCGGCTCCGTCCCAGGCTGCTCTTCCTGTCAGCGGTTCGGTTACAACTCCGTTTGAAGCGAATGGGAAAGGAATTCGTATGGCTGTGGAAGCAGGGTCCCCGGTGCAGGCTGTGAAGTCTGGAACGGTCGTCTTTGTCGGAAATGTAGAAGAGACCGGGAAGACGGTGGTCGTGCAGCACGAGGATGGAAGTAAGAGCACATACGGATTTTTGACTGAAGTCCAGGTGCATTTGTATGAAAATATACCTGCTCAGACCGTTCTCGGGGACGCCCAGGCTTCAGAAGTGTTCTTTGGAATTGAAAAGAATGATCAGTACATTGACCCTGCGAAGGTAATTAAAGTTGATGAAAGCTCTTAACCTTTCCAACACCATTCACATTCATCCACTCTTTTTTCTGCTTGCGATCTCAGCTTTGCTCACGGGGGCGATTTATCCGTTTATTGTGCTGTTCAGCCTTGTGTTGATTCATGAATGTGGTCACTTTTTTATGGCTAAATATTATGGGTGGCGGGTAACCAGGATGGAGATCTGGCTCTTTGGAGGCGCTGTAGTCAGTGAAGAGCACCACAGCCGCCCGATTCGAGAGCAGGTCCATGTGATCTTAGCGGGACCCGTCCAGCACATTTGGATATTCGGGCTGCTGTTTCTGTTGGAATCGACACTCGGGTCTCATCCTCTACTTTCTACGGCGTGGCATTATAATGGATTACTTCTAATTTTTAATTTACTACCGATATGGCCTTTAGATGGTGGGAAGTTGTTGTTCCACCTTTTCTCAAGATGGGCGACCTTCCGAAATACGCAGCTGCTCACGCTTGCGTTTTCTTTATGTTTCTTAATGTCTGTTGCAGGCTGGATGACGTTGCATCACTATTGGACGCTTGCCGCGGTATGGCTGGCAGGATTTCTTATTTTAGAGCATGTTCTGGAGTGGAAGAGGCGGTATTATGTATTGATGAGATACTGGCTTTATCGCTCGTCTAAGGCGTTTCCGGAGCTTCCGGACCACTATGTATCGGTCCGTGGTGACGCGTTCGTAAGGGATCTGCTGCGTTCAATGCGCGCGACTTCACGTCAAGTGTTTGTATTGAAACAGCAGGAGGGTTCTTATATAGTAAATGAACAAGAGTGTCTTGAAGCCTTCTTTAACCGGAATCGAGCGGATTTAAGGGTTCAAGATGTTCCAAAACGTTTACAATGAGGGATTTGATGAGAACCATAACCTTACATACAAAGTTCACTGAGAAAACAGGGGTCGTGACAGAAGAGGGGCGAGTGAGCGAAATCGTCTTTGACCGCCCGGGACAGAGCGTACAGACCGGATCCATTTACATGGGAAAAGTGATGAAGGTCGTAGCGAATCTTCAGGCGGCATTTATAGATATTGGAGAAGAGAAGCATGCTTTTCTTAGAAAAGAAGCGGTGCCTTGGGCAGAGGATCGCATCGAGAAGGCTTTGAAAGAAGGAGAGTCTCTTCCTGTGCAAGTCATTAAAGAACCGTTTGACGATAAAGGTGCCGGGGTCAGTGCGGATTTGACCATTGCGGGCCTTTATTCCGTTTATCAGCCTTTTGGCACAACCCTTTCGGTATCGAAAAAGCTTTCACCGGAACAGTCTCAAAGGTTGAAAGATTCGTTACAGGAGGTCCTCGGGTCTAAAGAAGGCGCCATCATCCGGACGGCTGCTTCCCACGTTACGGAACAGCAAGTCCTGGAGGAAATTGAAGCGTTAAGAGCGTTCTGGCAGAATACCCAGGCGGTTAAGCCGGCTCAGAAAATGGTTGAAGATCCGCTTATACCGGATCAACTCTTAAGAAAGTTTCCGATCCATACAGTGGACGAAATTTTGGTGGATGATGTGAAAGCAGCCAACCACTTAAGACAACGATTTCCAGGGGCTTCAGAAAAAATCAAGTGGCAGAGCACGGGGGAAGAACGCTCCATCAACGAGTGGCAGCAGGTACTGACCAACCGGACGGTGGAGCTTGAAGACGGAATTGAATTGGTCATCGACCGCACAGAAGCGATGACGGTGATTGATGTGAACAGCTCGAAGTATCAAGGCAGGACGATGACGAATTCCCACGCCTTTGATGTCAATAAAAGAGCGGCTGCAGCCATTCAAAGGGAGCTGCGCCTAAGGAATCTTTCGGGCATTATTCTTGTTGATTTCATTTCGATGAAGGACAAGTCGCTTGAACAGAAACTCGTTCAATTTATGAAGAAACAGGGAAGTCAGGACCCTGTCAAAACCAATGTCTATGGCATGACGAAGCTTGGTTTGATGGAACTGACGAGAAAGCGGGATCGTGTCAATGCGATCGATCTGTTTACCGCTGCCTCGAGCAGGACGTTTACATTAGAGACGAGCGTGTACCGGCTCGAGCGAGAACTGATGGATGCTGCCCGTTCTTCATCAGAAGCGATTCTCTTAGCGGTTCACCCGAAGTTGGTAAATGAGAAAAAACGATTGCTTTCTTCTCCAATCTCTAGTAAAATTCCACAGGAGCTGTTTGTTAGGCAGGACGTACTCGTCTCTGGCTATCAAATTGAGCTTGAAGGGTCCGAAAACATGGTGAAAGAAGCGATCGAACATCGTGGATATCATGTTGACAACTTGTTTTGAGATGTGGTAACATTGTTTTGTTATTCAGTAGCACTCCGCTGCTGCAACCGCACAGAACAGGTTTTTAAACCGATTGTTCGGTACCTGAATGGCGAGTCTGAGTAAATTGAGGAGGTGCAGGTATGTACGCAATTATTGAAACTGGTGGTAAGCAAGTTAAAGTTGAAAAAGGCCAGGAAATCTATGTTGAGAAACTTGACGTAGAAGCTGGTGAAACAGTTACATTCGACAACGTGATCTTCGTTGGTGGTGAGTCTGCTAAAGTAGGCGCTCCATACGTTGACGGTGCTTCTGTAACGGCTAAAGTTGAAAAACAAGGTCGTCAAAAGAAACTAACTGTTTTCAAATACAAGCCGAAAAAGAACTACAAGCGTAAACAAGGTCACCGTCAGCCGTACACGAAACTAGTCGTTGAAGACATCAACGCGTAAGGTTTCGAACGGATGATTAAGGTCACATTGTTTCGTTCACAAGGAGATTTGACTGGCTTTGAAATCAGCGGACATGCAGAGAGCGGTCCATATGGACATGACCTCGTATGTGCAGCGGTTTCCACAGCATCGATCGGTGCCGTGAATGCCATCGCAAAGCTTTGTGATTTTGAACCTGATGTAAAGCAGGCAGGAGAAGAGGGCGGTTATTTGAAAGTGATGCTTCCTGAAGGATTACCGGATGAAGCTTCCTACAAAGCCAAACTGCTTCTTGAAGGCATGCAGGTTACATTAGAATCAATAGAACATGAGCATCATCAATATATTTCAATTTCTCACCGATAAGGAGGTGGAGACTCATGCTACGTCTTGATTTGCAGTTTTTCGCCCAGAAGAAGGGTGTAGGTAGTACAAAGAACGGCCGTGACTCTGAGTCTAAGCGTCTTGGAGCGAAGCGTGCAGACGGACAACAAGCTACTGCTGGTTCTATCCTTTACCGTCAACGCGGTACTAAGGTTTACCCAGGAGCGAACGTTGGCCGTGGTGGAGATGACACATTGTTTGCGAAAGTAGACGGTGTTGTTAAATTCGAGCGTTACGGACGTAACCGCAAAAAAGTTAGCGTTTATCCTGTAGCACAGGAAGCGTAAACGAATATTGTATGGTTTCATACGTAAGAAGCCGCGCTGTGCATTTTGCATAAGCGTGGCTTTTTTTATAGCTATAGGGTGATAAAAGGACGCCTTATGTAAAGGCGATGTTTTAGTTTGCCTCTCACATCTGCTATACTTTTTATTATCATGAAAAGGTTCGGAAGGGGCTGGGGTTGTGGGAGAAGAAGAGATCATTACACTACTGCGACATAAGCGTCATGACTGGATGAATCAAATCCAATTGATCCAAGGCTATGCGTCGCTAGGCAAGCAGGACCGATTATTGGATCAAATCAGTCAGGTGAAAGATGAGGCGGAACAGGAGCGCCGATTGTTGAACAGTCGGTCTCCAGCCTTTACACTATGGCTGATGTCGTTCAATTACGAGCTTGAACAATTCAGATTGACGTATGAATTGAAGGAAAATATTGATTTATCCCGTCATGATTCCACGCTACTGGCTTATGGAAAGAAGCTGCTTCAGCTGATGGAAATGCATCATGTGGATGGTGAATTATATGAAGGAACCGTTACCCTGTATAAAGGTGATCAACCTTCGATGGTTGGGGTAAGCTGGGAATGGGACGGCGTGTTCCAAGATGGACAGGAATTAAAACGAAAGCTTGATGAAGAAGGATTTATCTCGACGATTTTTGAGGATCAAGAGCTCTCCGTTGAGATGACGATAGAATAAAGAGGTGAAGAGCATGTTTGTCGATCAGGTTAAGGTGTTTGTCAAAGGTGGCGACGGAGGAAATGGTCTAGTCGCTTACCGACGTGAAAAATATGTTCCAATGGGTGGACCCGCTGGAGGCGACGGAGGCAACGGCGGTGACGTAGTCTTTGAAGTAGATGAAGGATTAAATACATTGATGGACTTCAGGTATCAGCACCATTTTAAAGCCAAACGGGGCGAAAATGGCATGAACCAGAAGCAGCACGGTAAGAATTCGGATGCTCTCGTTGTCAGTGTTCCGCCGGGTACGACGGTGAAAGACGCTGAAACGGAGCGCGTAATTGCCGATTTAACCGAGCATAAGCAGAGAGCGGTTATTGCCAAAGGAGGACGTGGTGGCCGCGGTAACGCGCGTTTTGCAACGGCGCGTAACCGTGCACCCGAAATTGCTGAGAATGGTGAACCGGGCGAAGAGCTTGACGTCGTTGTTGAACTGAAGCTGCTTGCTGATGTCGGGCTTGTCGGATTTCCAAGTGTCGGAAAATCCACGCTCCTATCAACTGTAACAGCAGCCAAACCGAAAGTTGCGGATTATCATTTTACAACGCTTGCGCCGAACTTAGGTGTCGTAGAGAGTCAGGACCAGAGAAGCTTCGTCATGGCAGACCTTCCGGGATTAATTGAAGGAGCCCACGAAGGAGTCGGTCTCGGTCACCAATTCCTACGCCACGTCGAGCGTACAAGACTCCTTCTCCACGTGATTGATATGTCCGGTCTTGAAGGACGCGACCCGTACGAAGACTACGTGACCATTAACCACGAACTGTCTTCCTATGATGAGCGGCTGAAGGACCGTCCACAGATCATTGTGGCGAACAAAATGGATCTTCCCGACTCGGCGGATCATTTGGAGATGTTCAGAGAGCAGATTGGTCCTGACGTAGACATTTACCCAATCTCTACAGCAACAAGAGAAGGTCTTGAGGACTTGTTGTATGCTGTTGCAGATAAATTGGATCAATTACCGAAGAACGAAGACCCGATTGAAGAGATGGATGAGCGTGTCGTTTATAAGTTCGAAAAAGAAGAGGCGCCGTTCAAGATTACGCGTGCGGACGACGGAGCTTATGTTCTTTATGGAGAGAAAATCGAGTCCTTGTTCAAACGTACCGATTTCTCTACCGATCAATCGATCAACCGTTTTGCCCGCCAGATGCGTGGCATGGGGGTAGACGAAGCGCTGCGTGAACGCGGTGCGAAAGACGGAGACACGGTCCGTCTGATGGAATACGAATTTGAATTTGTAGACTGAGGAGGAGTTAACAATGGCGGATTATAATGAAAAGTTTTATTTAGTCCGTAGTGACATCCTCCCGGAAGCGATGAAGAAGACGATTGATGCCAAGGCTCTTTTGGAAAGAGGGAAAGTGGAATCGATTTATGATGCCGTCAAACAGGTCGGCTTATCTCGCAGTGCCTTCTATAAATATCGTGACGCGGTCTTTCCGTTTCAGGCGATGGTGAAGGAACAGATGATTACGCTGTTCTTTCATTTAGAAGACCGTGCGGGGACCCTTTCGAATCTGCTGCAGACGGTCGCCGATTCCGGCTGTAACGTACTGACGATTCATCAGACGATTCCATTACAAGGCAAAGCGAATGTGACGCTATCATTGAATACGACCGGTTTGACCGGGACGATCGAGCAGCTGTTGCAAAAGCTGCATAAGCTCGATTTCGTCGATCGAGTGGAAATTCTAAGTTCTGGAGCTTAAAAGGGAGAGGTAGTCATGGGAGATCAACGTATTGGATATTTAGGACCTAAAGGAACATTTACGAAAATGGCGGTGGACGCACTCTTTGACGGCGGAACGTTTGTCAGTTATGAAAGTATCCCTGCCTGTCTCGATGCCGTTGAGAATGGGGAAGTCGAAACAGGAGTCGTTCCGCTTGAGAATGCAATTGAAGGATCTGTACACTTAACGATCGATTACTTGGTCCATCAGGTGGATCAGTCCATCATCGCAGAGCTGACGGTTCCGATTAAACAGCATCTGCTCGTCCACCCAGACCAAAGCGAACAAGAAATTACGAAAGTATATTCGCACAGCCATGCGATTGCGCAGTGTCACCAGTACCTTCACCACCATTACCCGGCTGCTGAACTGGAGTACACGGCTTCCACGGGAAGAGCAGCAGAAATCGTGGCAGAGAAAGGGCCGGGGATTGCGGCCATCGGAAACCACTTGGCAGCAGACCAGAACGGACTGAAGATCCTAGATACGGATATTCACGATTATGATAACAATCATACAAGGTTCGCCGTCGTCCAGAAAAAAGCACAGACGTTGAAAGTTAAAGATCATCAGCCGTCGAAGCATAAGACGACAGTCATGGTTACGCTGCCTAAAGATTATGTTGGAGCGCTCCACCAAGTGCTTGCAGCCTTTGCGTGGCGTAAGATGAACTTATCCAAAATTGAATCCAGACCCATGAAGACAGGACTTGGCAACTACTTTTTCCTGATTGATGTCGATCAGCCGTACGATCAAGTCCTATTCCCGGGCGTCCAGGCAGAACTGGCTGCGCTCGGTTGCGAGATCAAAGTGCTTGGAACTTATCCAAGTTATCAATTAGATGTCCCGTCTCCTGTAAAGAGCTCGTGAATCAATGTTTTGGGCTCAAAAAGAAAGAGACCTCGGAATCCTTGATGTAGAAGGATTTTTGGGGTCTTTTTCTTTTTTATTTGTGATAATCTTAGGCTTTTTCATCAATCTTTTGCCTCTCTCTGCATAGAGTGTTAAGAAGCTATTATTGTCTTATTGCTTTTTAAGATTTACAGGAAGGGAGTTGCAATTGTGAGAATTCACATTGTACAAAAAGGAGATACACTCTGGACAATCGCTAAGAAGTATGGGGTCGACTTTGCAGAGGTGAAAGCCATGAATACCCAGCTTTCCAATCCTGATATGATAATGCCGGGTATGAAAATCAAAGTCCCTCAAGGAACTAAGCCTGTGAAAAAAGAGACGCAAATGGCTCCTGTGAAGAAGGAAGCACAGGTGAAGACGCCTTATAAAGATACGTCACCGAAGCCGATGCCGGTCATTAAAGAGGATGAAAAAGAGAAGCCGGTGAAAGGTGTCATGCAGAAGCCGATGATGCCAATCCAGCCGCAACCTCAACCGATCAACATGAATATGCAGATGCCGAGTATCGATCAGCAGATGCAGAACTATTATACAACATTCCACCTTCCACAGATGCCGATGGCGGAGCCGGAAGAATCTTCTGAGTCCGTAGAGCAGCCTGTTGTGAAAGGTGTCGAGGCTCCTATGGCCCAGCCGATGCCACAGATGCCGATGCAGCCGCAGCTCATGCACTCAGATTGCTACTGCTGCCCACCGCATCCGATGCAGCCGATGCAGATGCCGATGCATCATCAAATGCCCATGAACGTTGCGCCGATGCAAGGCTGTGGACCGATGGGTGGGTATGAAGAAAGCCCGGATATGGTAGCGGGCACGCAGGCTGGCGGAGACTGCGGATGTGGAGGCGGTGGAAACCCGCAGCCTTATGGTTATGGACCGGGAATGGCTCCTGGTGGCCAAATGCCGTACGCTCAGCAGCCTCATATGCAGCAACCGTACATGCCACAGCAAAACCCTTATGGTCAGATGCCACAAGGCGGCGGATGGTATCCAGGACACGGACCAGGACCCGGTCAAGGTCAATGGTCACCATACGGACCGTGGCAAGGCATGCAGGGACCAGGTTATCCTCAAATGGGGCAGAACCCATGGCGGGATGATGATCTAAATGAGGAGTGATGATCGAAAAGGCGATTCATATACGGATCGCCTTTTTCATTGGCTGAAAACAGAGCAGAACCTGCCGATCACGCTCGAAAGGACTATCAAACCGAAAGTGTACCAAGTCCGTTACAAAGGAAAACGAATGATTTTAAAAGGATATCGCAGGCCCCACATCCTGACCCAACAGCTCGAATTCTTCAACCATTGGAATTATGCAGAGTCCACAGCTGCCCGCCCTCTCCCTTTTGACTCCGAAACGTACACAAAAAGTAAACTTGGCTGTGAGTGGGGATTGTTCGAATGGGTGGAAGGCAGGCATGCTCATTTCGGGAAGAAAAGGGATCAGGATGCTGCCATCCATGTTCTCAGGCAGTTTCACCGAACGACAAAGGGGATTGCCGTGCTCGCTATTCCGAAGGATCCTCTCTACATTAAATGGGAGCGGAGGCTCGAGCAGTTCGAAGAAACGAGAGATGTATTTTATGACATGCGGAGAATGAAGCTGTTCAATGAACTCCGAACAAGTATGATGAAGCAATTGGAGAAGTTCGCCAACCACCCTTGGGGTGAAGTCGAAGAAAAAGCATGGGAGAATCATGAATGGCTGCACGGGGATGTGGCGCATCATAATTTCATGATCGACGATGCTGCCCAGGCGAAAATGATTGATTTCGATCTTCTTCATACCGGACCATTCATTTATGATTATATACAACTGGGGCAGCGCTTTTTACCGTATTTTTACTCAAAACCTGCCGATCTTTTAACACAATTTGAATTTGTCGATGATCATAAACTGTGGCTCCAGGGGGTGCATGTGCCCGCGGATTTGTTAAGGGAGTGGCTTTTCGGATACCGGAAGAGTCTACGCGGGGAGACGTCACTCTCAAGGCACATCAGGAAGCTCGACAAAGCCTGGTCCAACCGCAAGATGTTTGTCCAGTCTACAGAATCTATGCTATGATTTAGATATACCATTCTGTGAAAGGATGAACAATCCTGTGGAGAAAAAAGTAGAAGAAATCGTTTCGTGGCTTCGCGAAAAGAAAGAAGAAGCAAATGTAAATGGATTATTGGTAGGCGTCAGTGGTGGAATTGATTCGGCTGTCGTATCGAACCTGATTAAGAAAGCATTCCCAGACAACTCTCTTGGTGTCATTATGCCATGCAAAAGTCAATCGGACGATCAAGTTCATGCCAAACGTGTCATCGATGCCTGCGATTTGAAATCTATGACCGTCGATTTGACGGAGACACACAATGTGATGTTCAGTACGATCAAAGATCAACTGAAACAAACAGGTGATTTCAACGAAGAAAACGAACAGCTTGCCGATGCAAACCTTCGCGCAAGACTGAGAATGAGTACACTGTACACAGTGGCGACCAATTACAACTATTTAGTTGTCGGTACAGATAACGCGGCTGAATGGTACACCGGATACTTCACAAAATATGGGGACGGCGGGGTCGACCTCGTACCGATCTCTAACCTCACAAAAGGTGAAGTCCGTGAAATGGCGGAATACCTCGGTGTTCCGGACGAAGTCATCCATAAGCAGCCAAGTGCCGGCCTTTGGGAAGGCCAGACAGACGAAAATGAGATGGGCACAAGCTATGCTATGATTGATCAACACCTTAAAGGCGAAGAAATTCCCGACAAGGACCGTGAAATCATTGAAGCCCTGCATAAGCGCTCGGCTCACAAGCGTCAAATGCCACCTTCTCCGCCGCAGTAACAATGGCGAATATTAACAGACTATAAACATCCTCCTTAACCCATAGTAAGGGAAAAAGGAGGATGTTTTTTTATGTGGAAACCAGCAACGCTGTCACTTCTTCTTGCACTTAGTTTAGCAGCCTGTGGTTCAGATGAAACACTGGACCTCGAGAAAAATACAGACAAGTATGAGCCGCTTGAATACCGGGCGGATGAGGGGATTGAGCGAAGAGGGCAGATCCCGACAGGTGAGGACAGCTACTTCAAGCGCTCAGCTGAACAAGATCATCTGGAAAGTAAATACCAAAACACCAGCAGAGGTCGGGACAACGCTTTTAACAACGAAGACTCGATGGAGATTGTAGAAAAAGTCAATGAACTGAAAGAGGTTACGCTCACGCAAGCTTTCACGACAAATGACAAAGTGTACATTGCGGTCATGGTCAACCCTTATGATTACCGCAACTCAACGATTTCAGAACGCGTCCAGCAAAAAGCGGAAGAAGTGACGGACAAACAAACCGTCATCTGGATCAACAACAACAAATGGGACAATTATAAAGACATGAACGCGCGCCTCAGGGCATCAGAAGCCCCTGACGAGATCAAGGACAAAATCATGCACTTCTTTAAACAGGACCGCTGACATCCTCTCCCTTTAATCTTTTCTTTTACATATGGTATATTTGTAAAGGAAAAGATTTGCTTTGGAGAGGAGAATGTCCATGGCTGGTCATTCAAAATGGAGTAACATTAAACACCGCAAAGGTGCACAAGACAAAAAACGCGGAAAGCTTTTCATGAAGCTCGCACGTGAAATTTATATGGCTGCAAGAGAGGGTGGAGGGGATCAGGACATGAACCCGCCGCTTCGTCAGGCCGTTGATAAAGCAAGGTCCAACAATATGCCGAATGACAATATCGACCGCGCCATTAAGAAGGCGACCGGAGATCTCGACGGCGTCAATTATGAAGAATTCACTTATGAAGGGTATGGCCCTGGCGGAGTAGCGGTCATGGTGAAAGTATTGACGGATAATAAGAACCGAACAGCTGCCGATGTCCGCCATGCCTTCAACAAAAATGACGGCAACCTCGGGGAGAACGGCTGTGTAGCTTTTCTATTCAACCGTAAAGGATATTTGGTCATCGATCGTACTGAATCGGACGCTGATGAAGAGGAGATGCTCCTTGAAGCCATCGAAGCAGGTGCGGAAGATATGGAAACGACAGACAGTCATTTCGAAATCTATACAGAACCTGAGTCCTTCACAGACGTCAAAAAGACACTTGAAGACGATGGGTACACCTTCACGACAAATGAAGTGACGATGATTCCTGAGACGTACACCCCTCTTGATGAGGACGGGGTCGAGAAGATGCTTAAGCTGATCGACATGCTCGAGGATAACGATGACGTATCCGAAGTCTATCACAACCTCGACGCCGACGAAGAAGTCTTAGAAAAATTAACGTAACGCCCTCACATCTATGATAATAACTTCTGTTTCTGGACACACTAGAAACAGAAGTTATTTTAATTAGGAGGGGACCTGACATGTTACGGTTGGTTGGAACCATTCTTTTATTGTTGACAGTAGTAGGATGTCAAGAAGGGATGGAAAGTAACGACCTGCCCTTTGCACAAAAAGGACAGGTGGAAAGGTCAATGATTCCATCTTCAGAAAAAGTGAACGCTGTATCTTCCCGAGTGAACGCTGAGCCGCTGGAGTTGACCGTCGAATTGAATAAGCATTACCTCGACGGAGTCACGGAAACCACGAAAATACAGGAAACCATTTGGTCTATGATGGATTTTTGGGCAGAATATGAACAATGGACGATCGAATCACAGGAACTCGAGCGCATCGTGTTCAGCCGTCAAGTCGAAGACATCTCTCCCTTGACGAAGAAGCAGGGGTACTTCGGGCTGACCGATAACGGCGAAATCGCCGTATTCCGAGGAATGCCGGGCAACGGGGAAGTCATTGAATCTTTTAAACCCATCCCCGTCAAACCTTTGGAATCGAAACGAAGACAGGAACTTGAAAAAGGCATTAAAATCCAAGACTTCCGCCACTTCCAACAAGTGCTGGAACAATTGTCAACGAAAGAACCCGTATAGCACCATCCAAGAAACAGTGATGTGAAAAGAGAAATTCTCCAAACGCAGGAGTCTCCTCTTTTTATATCACTGTTTTTTTTGATGTAATTGTCAGGGGTGAAGTGTAACGGCTCCATCGGATCAAGTTCTGTCCGCTGTTTCGTGCAGGGGTTCTCAAGCCCTGCCGTCCTTTTCCTTTTTGGCAGAACCCCTCCGCAAACAATAGGCGAACATGTGCTTCTATGTTACAATAAGAAAGTTAAGGAATATAGTTGGAGAGGGTTTAACGCCATGATTGCATATATTAAAGGACAATTGACTACGATTGAAGATACAGCGATTTATCTTGAAGCAGGTGGCATTGGGTATGAGGTACTCTGCCCGAATCCATTCCGTTTTCAGGACCATCTCAATAAAGAAGTAAAAGTTCATACATACCATTATGTACGAGAAGACCAGCAGACATTGTTCGGTTTTAAGAAGAAAGAGGACAAGCAGTTATTTGCGCAACTGCTGAACGTTTCGGGTATAGGTCCTAAAGGAGCACTGGCTATTCTAGGTACGGTGAGTGTGCCTGAGTTCGTCTCTGCAATCGAGCAGGAAGACGATAAGTATTTGACGAAGTTCCCGGGAGTCGGCAAAAAGACAGCTCGTCAGATGATCTTAGATTTGAAAGGCAAGCTGATTGTCTGGCTGCCTGATGAGAAGAATGAGGATACGATTTTCTACCAAGACGGCCTCACGACTCAGGAGAAGCGCGAGCGAATCGAAGATGCTGTAGAAGCACTAAAAGCATTAGGATACACAGAAAAAGAAGTGAAGCTTGTTCGAACAGAGCTTGAGAAGGCGAAGGAAGGCACAGTGGATGACTTCGTGAGACAAGGCTTACAGCTTTTAATGAAAAAGTAACGAAAGGGAGGAGCTGTAGTGGAAGATCGAATGATTTCGGGAGAACAGCAATCGACCGATCAGGATTTAGAACTCAGTCTGCGGCCGGAAACGTTAAAACAATATATTGGGCAGGACCAGGTCAAAAACAACCTCAGCATTTTCATCGAAGCGGCGAGGATGAGGAACGAACCTCTCGACCACGCCTTGCTCTATGGTCCACCAGGGCTGGGTAAAACGACGCTCGCTTCGATTATCGCAAACGAAATGGGCGTTCAGTTCCGTTCGACAGCCGGGCCCGCGATTGAGAGGGCTGGCGATTTAGCCGCCATCTTGTCCTCGTTAGAGCCTGGGGACGTACTGTTCATTGATGAAATACACCGCCTGCCTCGTTCAGTGGAGGAAGTCCTTTATCCAGCGATGGAGGATTTCTGTCTCGATATCGTGGTGGGATCTGGTCCGAGTGCACGATCAGTACGCCTCGACCTGCCTCCTTTCACACTCGTTGGTGCTACGACAAGGGCTGGTTTATTATCCGCCCCTTTACGAGATCGTTTCGGTGTTCACAGCCGATTGGAGTACTATGATACAGAAGCACTTTGTTCTATTGTAGAACGGACGGCGGATATTTTTGATGTAGAGATCGACTTTAATGCGGCCGTGGAAGTGGCGCGACGTTCAAGAGGGACGCCTCGTATTGCGAACCGGCTATTGAAGCGTGTACGGGATATCGCCCAGGTAAGAGGCGAGTCTGTCATTTCGAAGGAAACGACACAAAAGGCACTTGAAATGCTTCAAGTCGATGCTGAGGGCCTTGACTTCATTGACCATAAGCTCTTGCTTGGGATTATCGATGGGTTCCAAGGCGGACCTGTCGGATTGGATACGATTTCCGCTACGATCGGGGAAGAATCTCAGACGATCGAAGATGTTTACGAACCGTTCCTCCTTCAAATCGGGTTCATTCAGCGGACACCTAGAGGGCGGATCGTGACACCGAAAGCTTACGCACACTTTAATAAGGAGTTGCCGAACTCTTGACGGACTTTGGGAAAATCTTTATTGTGATAGGGATTGTATTTATATTGATCGGAGTGATCTGGACATTTATCGGAAAGCTGCCCGGTGATTTCATATTCAAAAAAGGGAACACAACGGTTTATTTTCCAATTATGACATCGATTGTTGTCAGTATCGTCCTGTCACTGATCTTTTATTTTATAGGAAAAATACGTTAGGTAGAATAGGGGATAGATATGGATATTAAGCAGTATGATTTTGAGCTGCCGGAAGAATTAATTGCTCAAGTCCCGCTTGAGGACCGCACTTCTTCCAGGCTTATGGTGCTGGACCGTGAGAATCAATCCGTCAAGCATCAACAGTTCTCTGATATCACACAGTTTATTCAACCTGGGGATTGCTTAGTGTTGAACGACACGAAAGTGCTGCCCGCCCGCTTGTATGGGGCGAAAGAAGATACAGGTGGTAAGGTTGAGGTGCTGCTTCTTCACCAAACGGAAGGGGATGAGTGGGATGTGCTCGTAAAGCCTGCCAAGAAGGTGAAGGAAGGGACGCGCATCGTATTCGGCGACAACCAGCTTGTTGCAGAATGCACAGAGGTGCAGGAGCACGGAGGGCGGAAAGTCCGCTTCTCTTACGATGGCATCTTTCTCGAGGTGCTGGAGTCTCTTGGCGAAATGCCGCTGCCTCCTTATATCAAAGAGCAGCTGTCTGATCGCGATCGTTACCAGACTGTGTATGCCAAAGAGGAAGGGTCAGCAGCTGCCCCGACGGCTGGACTGCACTTTACTAAAGAATTGCTTCAGGAGCTGCAGGATAAAGGGGTGGAAGTGGCTTACCTGACTCTGCATGTCGGACTTGGTACGTTCCGCCCGGTCAGCGTAGATAACGTGGAAGAGCATGACATGCATGCCGAATTTTATCAGCTTTCGAAAGAGACGGCGGATCAACTGAACCGTGTAAGAGATAAAGGTGGCCGCATCATTTCGGTGGGGACGACTTCCACACGTACGCTCGAAACGGTGGTGAGGGATTATGGTACGTTCCAAGAGGCCTCAGGCTGGACGGATATTTTCATATATCCACCACACAAATTGAAGGCGATCGACGGCCTGATTACGAATTTCCACCTGCCGAAGTCGACACTGATCATGCTCATCAGTGCTTTTGCGGGTCGTGATTTCGTATTAGAGGCTTACCAGAAAGCCGTGGAAGAGCGTTACCGTTTCTTCAGTTTCGGCGACGCAATGCTTATTCTATAAGCAACAATGATAGAAAGGACCAATAATTATGGCGATCACTTATGAATTAATACACACATGTAAACAGACAGGTGCACGGTACGGTAAAGTGCACACGCCGCACGGTTCGTTTGAGACTCCGATGTTCATGCCCGTTGGAACATTAGCAACCGTTAAGACGATGAGCCCGGAAGAACTGGAGCGTATGGGGGCGCCGATCATCCTCTCGAATACGTACCACTTATGGCTCAGACCCGGAGAGGACATCGTGAAGGAGGCAGGTGGCCTGCACAAATTCATGAACTGGGACGGCTCCATTTTGACGGATTCAGGTGGCTTTCAGGTCTTCAGTCTGAGTGACCTCCGTCAAATTGAAGAAGAAGGGGTTCATTTCCGTAACCACATCAGTGGTGAGAAATTGTTCCTTTCTCCGGAAAAAGCTATGCGCATTCAGAACGACCTCGGCGCGGATATTATGATGGCATTCGATGAATGTCCACCATATCCAGCAGAGCATAAGTATATGAAAGATTCTGTGGAGCGGACAAGCCGCTGGGCGGAAAGATGTCTCGAAGCGCACCAGCGTCCTCAAGACCAGGGTCTGTTCGGAATTATTCAAGGTGGAGAATATGAAGATCTCCGTCGTCAAAGTGCTCAGGATCTTACCTCTATGGATTTCCCTGGGTATGCGGTCGGTGGTCTGTCTGTTGGAGAACCGAAGGACGTGATGAACCGCGTTCTGGACTTCACGACACCACTTCTCCCGAATGACAAGCCGAGATATTTGATGGGAGTCGGTTCACCTGACTCACTCATAGATGGAAGCATGCGCGGCATTGATATGTTCGACTGTGTCCTGCCGACACGAATTGCCCGCAACGGGACGTGTATGACGTCCAACGGCCGACTCGTCGTTCGTAATGCGAAATTTGCCCGTGACTTCCGTCCAATTGATGAAAATTGTGACTGTCACACGTGCCGTAACTACAGTCGTGCCTACATTCGTCACCTGGTGAAAGCCAATGAGACGTTCGGCTTTAGACTAACGACTTATCATAATCTTTATTTTCTGTTAAAATTAATGGGTCAAGTGCGTGAGGCTATTAAAGAAGACCGACTCGGTGACTTTAGAGATGAATTCTTTGAGCAGTATGGTTTCAATAAACCGAACGCAAAGAACTTTTAGAAAGGGGGGAAATAAATGGAGACATTAGTAGGTCTATTACCTATTATTTTAATGTTTGTCATTTTCTATTTCCTATTGATCCGTCCACAGCAAAAGAAACAGAAGCAGGTGCAGCAAATGCAGTCGGATCTGCAAAAGGGAGATAGAATCATCACAATCGGAGGTATGCACGGAACGATTCATGCAATCGACGAAGGGACTCTTGTACTGACTGTTCAAGACGGTACACAGATGAAGTTCGACCGTTCATCCATCCGTGAAAAAATGAATGACTAAAAAGTAAGATGCAGAAATCCCGTTACGGCCTCGTGACGGGATTTCTTGTACATGCGGCTATGACCTTCTCACAGCTCTTCTAGGTAAATTGACTCCAATCATTCCTCCAAGCCATGCCGCCAGTAATAACCCTCCGAAGTAACTCCACTGAGCGAGCGATACCCACTGATTTTCAAAAATGACTTGGAATAACACCATCGACAGAACGAATAATAGTCCGGTCAATCCTCCTGACAGCCAGCCTTTCTGTTCGCCTTTGTAAGCGGCCATCATGCCTCCGAAGGCCAGGATGCTGATGCCTGAGATGAGAGCAATCTGATTCAGCGTAGAATATTCCATGGAAGTGAACCGTAGAAGCAAGGCGAGCACAACGGCAAAGAGAATCATTAATGCGAAGATCGAGCCTATCCCATATCCGAGAACACCTAGAACCATCTTCTTCATATCATTTCCCCCCTCTCAATCAAAGAAGCTTGTCATTTCACTATATGCAGGATGTCCACATAGATAGAAGTAGATATTTTCCTGATGACTTGAATAGATATAAAGAAAAGTCGTTGATAAAGGGGAAGATCTATGTCTACCGTATTGGCCTTACTCATCTTTATCGTCAGCTATGTGTTGATCATGACCGAGAAGTGGAATAGAGCTTTAGTTGCGCTCGCTGGAGGCGTCCTTCTCTTGATTACGAACGTATATCAGTGGGAGGAAGCATTCGGCTTCATCGATTGGCAGACCATTGCTCTTTTGTTCTCTATGATGGTGCTCGTTTCGATTACGAAGAAAACAGGCGTCTTCACCTTCGTAGCGATCCGCCTTGCACAGTTAGTGAAGGGACGTCCGGTACCGCTTCTGTTTGTGACCGCGCTCTTTACAGCTGTCGGATCCGCTTTTTTGGACAACGTCACGACGGTATTGCTTTTTGTCCCTGTATTGCTGTCTCTGATTGACCGACTGAAGCTTCCTGCCTTCCCTTATCTATTAATGACCATTTTCTGTTCGAACATCGGGGGGGCGGCGACGCTGATCGGGGATCCACCGAACATCATGATCGGACAGGCGGTGAAGCACTTCAGCTTTATGTCCTTTCTGTATCACATGGGACCGATTGTATTTCTCATTTTCGCAGCGGTTGTCTCCATTATGATGTTGTTGTTCCGAAACAAGCTGACATACGATGAGAAGCTTGCAGAAGATCTGATGAACATGGACGCTTCTGAGCATTTGAAAGTGTCCAAGCTGCTGGTCAGCTCTCTTTCCGTTCTTCTGCTAACGATCATCGGGTTTATGATGCATCCGTTCATACACATGGATATTACGACCATCGCTGTCAGCGGGGCTTTACTGCTTCTCTTTTTGACTGAAAAAGAATTGGATGTCGAGAAAGTGTTTGAAGAGGTGGAGTGGGTGACGCTGTTCTTCTTCATGGGACTGTTCATGCTCGTTGGCGGGCTTGAAACGGTCGGTGTCATTGATGAGATGGCAAGAGGCATGGTCTGGTTCTCAGGCGGGGATATGCCGGTCACATCGATGATCATGCTGTGGAGTTCAGGAATCCTGTCTGGGGTAGTTGATAATATCCCGTTTGTGGCCGCCATGATTCCGGTCGTTCAGGAACTACAAGGGTATGGCATGATGGACGTCGACCCTGTCTGGTGGTCACTTGCCCTCGGTGCTTGTCTTGGAGGCAATGGAACGCTTGTAGGAGCTTCGGCGAACGTCGTCGTCGCCGGTCTTGCGGCAAGCTACAATCAGCCGATCTCGTTTGTCCGCTTTTCCTTGTACGGTGTCCCCGTCCTGATCTTGTCGCTCATCATGTCATCCGTTTACGTGTTTTTCCGTTATTTGATTCCGTTTCTTTAATAAAATGAACAAAATAGGTGAACTTATAAGTAGGAATTCCAACTGAAAGGTCGTGGCCGGACGTGCTGGTGCTATCCATTATATTACGTACCATTCTCACCTATTTTGTCATTCTGCTTATTTTCAGGTTCATGGGAAAAAGAGAAATCGGCGAGCTGAGCGTCATGGACTTAGTCGTATTTGTCATGCTTGCTGAAATCGCAGTGGTCCTTATCGAAAATACAGATGTACCGATCTGGCAGGCGATCGTCCCCATGGTCACCATTCTCCTCATTCAATTATTCAGTGCATGGTTCTCCCTGAAAAATCAGACGTTCCGCAACTGGTTCGACGGAAGGCCGACGGTCATCGTCAAACACGGAGCCATAGACGAACATGCCATGCGCAAGCAGCGCTACAATTTCAACGACTTGCTGCTTCAGCTCCGTGAACATGGCATTCAGCAGATTGGTGACGTCGATTACGCCATTCTCGAACCATCCGGTAAACTCTCTGTTTTTGAAAAAGAAGAAGACGGTACTTCTGGGTATGCCGTAGTCCTCATTTCAGACGGCCACATTGAAAAAAGTGGTCTGAAGAACATAGACAAGGATGAAGAGTGGTTACGATCAGAAGTGAAGAAGCAAGGGTTCGATTCTCCAGAAGAAGTCTCTCTCTGCACCATCAATGCAGAAGGGGAAATCCAAATGGACGAAAAAGACGAATACAAAAAATAACCGCCAAACCCGGCGGTTATTTTTTATGAAGGATGCGGTTCCAAGGGATCATGTTCCATTCTTCCTTTGTCAGCAGCTTAAAGGCAAACAACAGGATGAAGTAGATGATGGTGAGAGCGGTGCCGACAATGAACAAATGAGTAAGGCTGTCCAAGTCGATGTACTGCTTCATCGTATAGCCGAGATACCCGGTGACAGCCATGATCGCACCGAATTTCGTGAATAATAGAACAGGGAAGACGATGACCTTATGCTTCATCAGGACAGCCATATGGAGCAACGTGACGATGACGACACCGAATGAGATGGCAGCTGCAACGCCTTGAATCCCGAATTCTGGTTTCGAACTCAAGGTGAATAAGACAGCGAATTTGATGACAGCTCCGATCAACGTGTTCCACATTGCAGGCTTGGCCAAGTCCAGTGCCTGCAGGCTTGCTTGAAGCGGCGTCTGGATGTAGTGAAGCAGAAAGAACGGTGCCATAAACTGCAGCATAAAAGCGCCATTGCTCGTCCCGTAAACGGTCGATAAAATCACGACTGGGAAAATCATAAAGACGACAGTGATTACGCCGCCTGATGCGAGCGATAATCGGATCGATTGCAAGATCCGGTACTGGATCGTCTGACTATGTCCTTTTGCACCGGCTTCGCTGATGGAAGGGACAAGCGATACCGACAAGGCATGCGTGAGAAAGGTCGGCAGAAACAACAGCGGGAGGACATATCCGGTCAGCTCTCCGTATTGCTTCGTTGCTTCCGCAGCAGCAAGTCCGGCAATCGCAAGACTCTGTGCGACTAGGATCGGCTCAAAGAAATACGTCAGTGAACCGATGAAGCGGCTGCCGGTCGTCGGCAAGGCAATCGTCATCAACTCGTTCAGCGTTTTCCTGCCTTCAGCAATGTGGTTTTTCCACGTTTTTCTCAAACGGAAGCGCTTCTGCATTTTAAATTGGCGCATCATGTACAACAACGAGATGAACTCTCCGAGCACGACGGATGCCATTGCTCCGGCGGCTGCATACTGCACACCATAGGGCATAAATAGCTTGGTCAAGATGATGACAGCACCGATCCGCACGATTTGCTCAATCACTTGTGACATAGCCTGCGGTTTCATATTCTGCCTTCCCTGGAAGTACCCTCTGATCACAGAAGAAATCGCGATGATCGGAATGATCGGCGTAACGGCGAGAAGAGGGTAAAGTGCTCTTGAATCTGTTAGAAAATACTTAGCGACGACAGGCGATAAGAAAAACATACCGACCGTGAAGATGATACTCAATGACCCCGTGACAGCCAGTGAAACGAGAAGAACGCGTTTGATTTTCTTTTCGTCTCCAACAGCGTCCGCCTCTGAAACTCGTTTAGAGATCGCAACAGGTAGTCCGAATTGAGTGATCGTCATGGCTAATATCAATGTAGGGAGCGCCATCATGTAAAGGCCGACACCCTCAGCCCCCATAACCCGTGCCACAACAATCCGGTTGATAAAGCCTAAAACCCTTGTGAAAAGCCCTGCGGCAACAAGAATTAAAGCGCCTTGAAGAAAGGTTTGTTTTGACATAAAGACAATCCGCCTTCTCAAAGTAATAAAATTCAGATACAATGAAGTATATGCGTCTTCATGGACAAGGCATGACAAGGATGTGAAATTCATTCAATTCGTCAGTAAGGAGTGCCGCGATGTACGAATCGAAATCAGTTCATAAATGGAAGAAGCAAATTGATCCTGTATTAACGAGTAAAGTAGAAGAACTCCGAATGATGGGGTACGAGCGGGTCACAAAAGAAGAGGTGTGGCACTGTCTCGTGAAGAAAGTTTGGAAAGGTGAGCCGGAGAAGCGTCTCTACGAAATGGTCCAGGACGTTTTTCATTTGAGCAGTCATACATATGTCAGTTACCTGGCGGCGGAGGCCTATCAGGATGAAGATCTGCTCGCCTCGATCGAAGCAGTCACGCACCATCAGGAAGGAACATAATGGCAACATTCCTGTGAAAAAAGTCGAACACTGGTTGTCAAATAATAAAAAAGTAGTAAAATTGTTACGGAGCAAACTATAAGAACCACTCATCAAAAAGAAATAGAGAAATCGCATAGCGGGTGTGTCACGATTTAAAGGAGGATTTTTGCATCATGGTAAAACGGGGGCGTATCATCGCCTTTTTCCTCGTACTGGCCGTACTGGCAGGTACAATCGGTACGACGATCACAGGCGTTACGAAAGATATACGATTAGGTCTTGACCTTCAAGGCGGATTTGAAGTCTTGTATGAGGTTCAGCCAATTGACGAAAGTCAGGAGGTCAACGACAGTGTACTGGAAGCGACAGCTGCCGCACTGGATAACCGTGTCAATACATTAGGAATCAGTGAAACGAATATCAATATCGAAGACGGCGGGCGTATCCGCGTACAGCTTGCCGGAGTAGAAGATCAGCAGCAGGCACGGGAATTACTTTCTACAACCGCTGAGCTCTCATTCCGAGGTGCTGACGGTACAGAATATATGGACGGTTCCGACCTTGTCGAGGGAAGTGCCCAACAGACATTCGATGCCAACACAAACCAACCCGTCGTTTCAGTAGGGTTGAAGAGTGCCAGTAAAATGTACGAAGTCTCATCAGAGATTACTTCTAAGGGAGACGATCCTACCACGCCATACCCTGATAATGTAATGGTTATCTGGTTGGATTACAGTGAAAAAGATACAACGTTTGCTGAGGAATTCGGAAAAGAAGAACCAGCTTATATCTCGGCACCAGGATTTACCAACAACGATCCGATCAGAAGTACAAGCGTCCAAATAAACGGGAACTTCACAGTAGATTCTGCACAAAATCTAGCTGACATCCTAAACGCAGGATCTTTGCCGGCTAACTTAGAAGAAATCTACTCCACTTCTGTTGGTGCACAGTTTGGTGAGCAGGCAATGAACGATACGATTCTGGCTGGATTCATCGGAATCGCGATCATCTTCCTATACATGATCGTGTACTATAGATTCCCAGGAGTTATCGCAACGGTTACGTTATCTGTGTATATTTACTTAATTCTTGTCGTCTTTGAGTGGATGAACGGCGTCTTGACGCTGCCGGGTATCGCCGCATTGATCCTCGGTGTAGGTATGGCGGTCGATGCGAACATCATCACCTACGAGCGGATCAAGGAAGAGCTGAAATCAGGCAAGTCGGTCCTATCCGCCTTCAAAGCAGGTAACAAGCGTTCACTCGCAACCATAATGGATGCGAACATTACGACGCTTATCGCCGCAACCGTCCTGTTCATATTCGGGACAAGCTCTGTCAAAGGGTTCGCGACGATGTTAATCGTAAGTATCCTTGTCAGCTTCATTACAGCCGTGTATGGTACACGACTATTCATGGGGTTATGGGTGAAGAGCCGCTTCTTGAACAAACGACCGAAATGGTTCGGCATTAAGCCTGAAGATATTAAAGACATCGAAGACGGAGAAGAAGTGGAAGCAACCGTTATGGGACGCCAATTCGACTTTGTAGGTCTTCGTAAACGATTCTTCAGCTTGTCGATCATCCTAATAGCTGCCGGGATCATAGCCTTGAGTGTTTTCAGGTTGAATCTTGGAATCGACTTTACGAACGGCTCTCGTATCTCTGTTCTATCGAATGATGGGAACATTAACTTGGACCAGGTCGAACAAACGCTTGAAGAAGAATTCGGCGTTACGCCGGAGCAAGTCGTTTCAGCGGGAGACAACGGTGAAATTGCGGTCGCAAGGTTCGATAAGGAACTTGCGCAGGGAACCATTACAGATATTCAGGAGTATTACGAAGATGAATACGGCAATACGCCGAATGTCAGTACCGTTTCACCTACTGTCGCAAAAGAACTCGCTAAAAACGCGGCACTCGCCGTCTTATATGCGTCGATCTTCATTATCATTTATGTGACGATCCGGTTCGAAATCTTCTTTGCTTTGACGGCCATCCTCGCCTTGCTGCACGATGCTTTCTTTATCATCGCATTGTTCAGTATTACGAGAATCGAATTCGATATTACGATCATCGCTGCGATTCTGACCATCGTCGGGTATTCGGTCAACGACACCATCGTTACGTTCGACCGGATACGGGAGAACTTGAAATTGAAGAAGAAAGTGAAGAGCTTTGGGGAGTTGGCTAAGATCGTCAACGACAGCTTGATGCAGACATTAGCACGTAGTATCAACACCGTCCTTACCGTGGTCTTTGCGGCATTGATGTTGTTAATCTTCGGTGCTTCGTCCATTACGAACTTTGCTTTCGCACTCGTAGTCGGCCTTGTTGCCGGTACGTACTCTTCCTTGTTTATTGCTTCGCAGCTTTGGTTAGTATGGCGCGGACGCAACATCAAGGAGAAGCCGATTCAATTCGTGAAGAAAAAGAATACAGGTGGACCACAAGTCTAACCTACGAATGAAGAGAGCATGGATATACATTCCATGTTCTCTTTTTATATGGAGCTGCTTCGACTCGTTTGATTGAAAAGGAGGGGTTCAGGGTATATTCATACTAACTGAATATGAAAGGAGAGAAAGATATGAAGGGGCAGACCTATATAATCCTTTCCATTATCTTTGCAATTGTTATTGCCATTTTTGCTGTCATCAATGTCGAACCTGTACAGGTAAACTTCCTGTTCAGTTCGGGTGAAGCACCACTAATTCTTGTGATTCTCCTCTCCGTCCTCCTTGGTGGACTGGCCACGGCTTCTGTGGGGGCTGTTCGATATTACCGGTTGAAAAGGGAGAACCATACACTTAAGAAAAAATTGGATGAGTCAGGCGAGACAATTACAGAAACTGAATCTGTTGAGTCAGGGGAAGAGAAGGAAACAGAGGAAGAAGACACTTCATACAAAACCACATAATCCTGTTTGCTACCCCTGGGTTGCTCTAGTATAATAGACAAGTCAGGGGTGAACGTATGTTACAAAGTAAAATGAAATGGAAATTTACATATAGCGATGAGTCAACCAGTCCTCAGGTCGATGGGCTGACGCCTCTCACAGGACAATTGTTGTCGAAGCGGAATGTGACGAGTCCAGAGGCGATCGAACAGTTTTTGAATCCCTCGATCGAGCAGCTTCACGATCCTTTTCTTATGGGAGGCATGAAGAAAGCCGTGGAGAGGGTTCAAAAAGCGATTGCGAATGAAGAATCCATCCTCGTCTTTGGCGACTATGATGCAGACGGTGTGAGTTCTACTTCCTTAATGATTGAAGCATTAAGAGAAGCCGGGGCAGACTGTGATTTTTACATTCCAAACCGTTTTACAGAAGGATACGGTCCGAACGAAGGAGCCTTTCAATTTGCAGCAGATTCAGGCTTCTCTGTCATCATTACGGTTGATACAGGAATTGCAGCCGTCGCTGAAGCGGACTTTGCCAAACAATTGGGCGTCGATTTAATCATCACCGACCACCACGAAGTTCAGGAAGTTCTACCGGATGCATACGCGATCATCCATCCGAAGACTTCGACGGAGTATCCTTTCCAGGAGCTTGCCGGGGTAGGCGTAGCCTTTAAGTTTGCAGAGGCACTGCTTGGGCGTTTTCCGAAAGAGCTTCTTGATCTCGCTGTCATCGGCACGATTGCTGACCTTGTTCCTCTTCACGGGGAAAACAGGGTGCTTGCAGCTGTAGGACTTCGTGCGATTTCTCAATCGAAACGTCCCGGGATCCAGGCGCTGCGCGATGTGTGCAGAATCGAAGGGGAGATCAATGAGGAAACAATCGGGTTTACGATCGGTCCGCGTCTGAATGCTGTTGGCCGGCTGCAAGATGCGACACCTGCGGTGGAATTGCTTCTATCAGAAACAGTGGAAGAAGCTGTTGAAATCGCCAAGTTTATCGATCAGCTGAACCAGGAACGTCAAAAAATCGTGACCAAGATTGCTAAAGAAGCTGAAGATATGCTCAAGGAACGAGGGCCTGATCAGGAGAATGTTATTGTCGTAGCCAAGGAAGGCTGGAATCCGGGGGTGCTTGGGATCGTTGCTTCGAAACTTGTCCGGACGTTCGACAGACCGGCCATCGTTCTAGGCATCGATGCTGAGAAAGGACAGGCCAAGGGTTCGGCAAGAAGTATCGATGCTTTCGATTTATTCTCGAACTGCATGGAAGTCCGTGATCGGTTCGTACACTTCGGAGGCCATGCTCAAGCAGCGGGAATGACGCTTGAAGTCGATCAGATTGATCCACTCAGGCAGGACTTGATTCAACTGGCCGAACAGAAGTTAGAACCAGAAGACTACCAACAAGTGCTCGAAGTCGAGACGACAGTCCCGCTTGATGAAATCTCACTCAAGCAGATTGAAGAAGTCGACCGACTTCGTCCGTTTGGTATGGGGAATCCCAAACCTCTCTTTCACGTGCAGCAGGCACCGAAAGAGATTCGTTTAATAGGAAGCAAAAAGAACCACCTGAAATTCCAATTCCAGCAGGACCAGGCTAAAGTGGATGGAATTGCGTTTGGTATGGGGGATGCTTATCACCAGCTTGCTCCAGCGGATAAACTGGATCTCGTCGGGGAGCTTGGTATCAACGAATGGAACGGTCGGAAGAATCTGCAGATCATGATCAAAGATTTCTGTGTTCAAGATTGGCAGCTCTTTGACCTTCGTGGTTCAAAGCGAATTGAAAGCAGCATTTCCGCTGCTGACAAAGACACGTTGACAGCCGTTTCATTCCAGGGAGCTAAGGAGGCGCCTCATCAGGTTCCTGTCTATTCACCTGGAGAACTCGACCAGCAGCATATAGATGGATTGATGATTCTTGACCTACCTGATCAGTTATCAGACCTTGAGGAATTTCTGAAAGACAGGACCGTAAGTAAGGTTTATACCTGCTACCGCGTGGAAGAAAGTACATTCTTGAAAAAATGGCCGACAAGGGATCATTTTAAATGGTTTTATGGTATGCTGTTGAAGCGGGGCTCGTTCGATCTTAATCGAGAGACGGACAAATTGGCCGAACGAAAAGGCTGGGACCGTTCCATGGTCGATTTTATTTCAAAGGTGTTTTTTGAACTCGGTTTTGTTAAAATAGACAATGGACTAGTAACAATCAATTCGCAACCATCTAAAAAGGACTTGCAGGAATCCGTTCTATATCAGCAGCGTGCTGAAAAGTTACGTATAGAACAGACCTTGTATTATTCCACGTATAAAGAGTTGAAGGATTGGTTCAACCAACAGTTAACGATGCAGTCAAAGATCGTCAAGGAGGAAGTATTTCATGGACTATAAAGAGCATATTGCCATCGTAGAAGATTGGCCAAAGGAAGGTGTGCAGTTTAAAGACATCACGCCTTTAATGGATAATGGTCCAGCGTTTAAAGCAGCTGTAGACGAAATAGTAGAATATGCAAAAAAGAAGGATATCGACATCGTTGTCGGTCCGGAAGCGAGAGGTTTCATCGTAGGGTGTCCTGTTTCTTATGCCCTTGAAATCGGCTTCGCACCTATTAGAAAAGAAGGCAAACTGCCGAGAGAAACGATTAAAGTAGATTATGGTTTAGAATATGGTAAAGATGTTCTGACTGTTCATAAAGATGCCA
The DNA here is from genome assembly GCF_020171725.1 of Halobacillus litoralis. GTDB lineage: Bacteria > Bacillota > Bacilli > Bacillales > Halobacillaceae > Halobacillus > Halobacillus litoralis_F. Next base: position 183,176 of record NZ_JAIVAJ010000002.1, read on the forward strand.
TCAAGCCTGGTCAGCGTGTACTGATTATCGATGACCTGCTTGCTACAGGCGGAACGATTGAAGCGACAATCGATTTAGTAGAACAGCTTGGTGGGGAAGTAGCTGGATGTGCTTTCCTTATTGAACTGACTTACTTAAATGGCCGTGACAAGCTTAAAAATCACGACGTACTGACGCTAATGCAATATTAATCCGTTTTGATAGAGTGCCCCACATGTGGGCGCTCTTTGTTTTAGCCGGGGAAATGCCCGGCCGCGTTTTCCTTTACATTTATTCGACTTTTTTTGATAATGAGAATTAACGATCGAGTTCGTAAGTTTAAAGAAACTAGGGTGATTGAATGGCTAAAGATACAGTTCTGACTGCCGAAGAAGTCATAGAGCAGGCGAGTCGATATTTGAACGAATCGGACCTTGAATTCATTCGTCGGGCTTATCAATTTGCAGAAAATGCGCACAGTCAGCAGTTTCGTAAATCTGGAGAGCCTTATATTATCCACCCCATCCAAGTGGCTGGGATCCTCGTTAACCTCGAAATGGATCCGGAAACGATTGCTGGTGGGTTTCTTCATGATGTCGTGGAGGATACCGAGATATCATTAGAAGAAATAGAAGAGGCGTTTAATCCAGAGGTCTCCATGCTCGTCGACGGAGTTACGAAACTAGGAAAAATCAAATATAAATCTAAAGAAGCACAACAGGCAGAAAATCACCGCAAAATGTTTGTCGCGATGGCGAAGGACATCCGGGTCATTTTGATCAAGCTGGCCGACCGTCTGCACAACATGCGTACATTGAAGCATCTGCCTGCCGAGAAGCAAAGACGCATTTCCAATGAAACGCTTGAGATCTTTGCTCCGCTTGCCCATCGTCTTGGAATCTCCACGATCAAATGGGAGCTTGAGGATACTGCACTCAGGTATTTGAATCCTCAACAATATTATCGAATCGTTCATCTGATGAAGCAGAAGCGGAACGAACGTGTTCATTACATTGAAGAAGTGATGGACGAAATTCGTGATCAGTTGGAGGATGTCAATATTGAGGCGGACTTACATGGTAGACCGAAACACTTATACAGCATCTATCGTAAAATGGTCCTCCAAAATAAGCAGTTTAATGAAATTTATGACTTATTGGCGATCAGAATTACGGTGGATAGTATAAAAGACTGTTACGCTGTACTTGGAATTATCCATACTTGTTGGAAGCCGATGCCGGGACGCTTCAAGGATTACATCGCGATGCCGAAGCCCAACCTGTACCAGTCGCTTCATACGACGGTCATAGGTCCAAAAGGGGACCCGCTTGAGGTGCAGATTCGTACGCACGAAATGCACGAAATCGCTGAATATGGAATCGCTGCACACTGGGCGTATAAAGAAGGTAGACAAGATGTCGCTGAACAATCCTTCGAAGAGAAGCTGACTTGGTTCCGTGAAATTTTGGAATGGCAGAGTGAAACGCATGATGCCGAAGAGTTTATGGAGTCACTGAAAGTCGATTTATTTTCGGACATGGTCTATGTATTTACGCCTAAAGGCGATGTGATCGAGCTGCCTTCGGGTTCTGTGCCGATTGATTTTGCCTATCGTATCCATACAGAAGTCGGAAACAAGACGATTGGTGCGAAAGTGAACGGGAAGATGGAACCGCTCGATTACGTTCTGAATACCGGGGACATCGTCGATATCATGACGTCCAAGCATTCCTACGGGCCATCGAAGGACTGGATTAAGCTTGCGCAGACGTCTCAGGCGAAAAATAAAATCCGTCAGTTCTTCAAGAAGCAGCAGAAGGATGAGAACATCGCCAAGGGGAAAGAGTTGGTTGAACGTGAGATCCATAACTTCGGAATTCAGCCGAAGGACGTGCTCACATCCGATAACTTGGACCGCGTTTCCGAAAAGTTCAATTTTGCCAATGAGGAAGACATGTTTGCTGCTGTCGGCTACCAAGGGATTACCGCAGCTCAGATTGCAACGAGATTGACCGAGAAACTTCGCAAGCAGAAGCAGAAAGAGCAGGATTTGGAACAGACGTTAGCTGATGTCAGCACAACGGAAATCAAAACCCCTCCAAAGGCAGGGAAAAAGGATTCCGGCGTGCGTGTTGAAGGCGTCGACAACCTGCTTGTACGTTTATCCAAGTGCTGTAACCCTGTACCGGGTGATGACATCGTCGGTTATATCACGAAGGGACGGGGAGTATCGGTTCACCGAACAGACTGTCCGAACGTGAAAACAGAAGAAGCACAAACGCGTCTTCTCCCTGTCAAATGGGAGACGTCGATGACCGATTCCAAGCAGTACCACGTTGACCTTGAAATCTGGGGTTATGACCGCAGAGGACTATTGAACGAGGTGCTACAGGCTGTCAATGAAACGAAGACGAACATTACAGCTGTATCCGGGAAATCAGACCGCAATAAAATGGCGACCATTCATATTACCATTTTGATTCTAAATACGAGTCACCTGCGTAAGATTGTGGAGCGGATTAAGCAGATTCAGGAAGTGTACACGGTGCGACGTGTCATGCAATAAGTTTTAAAGGAGTAGATTCGGATGAAAGCAGTCGTCCAAAGGGCTGTCGATGCTTCCGTGACAGTTGAAGGGGAAACGACTGGGAAGATCGAGAACGGCTTAGTTGTACTACTCGGGGTCACTCATGAGGATACCGAGGAAGATGCGCGTTATTTAGCCAAAAAAATTCCTTATCTCCGTATTTTTGAAGATGAGAATGAAAAGATGAACCTTTCTCTCGTTGACACGGGTGGAAAACTTTTATCCGTTTCCCAATTCACCCTTTATGGGGATACAAGAAAAGGGAGACGTCCGAATTTCATGGGAGCTGCCAAGCCTCCGCAGGCTGAAGAGCTCTATGAAACCTTTAATCAAATGGTCAAAAATGAAGGGGTTCAAGTGGAAACGGGTGAGTTCGGCGCAATGATGAATGTGCAGCTGATAAACGCTGGTCCTGTTACCTTAATCCTCGAAAGTAAAGACCGATAATAGGAAAAAGCCTTGCAGATATTTTCTGCAAGGCTTTTTAGGTTATCGAAAAAGGTTCTGGATGAAATAGAGAGAATCGTGGGTTGGAAAATAGCTCGCTTTCCGGCGGCGGACGCCGAGCCTCCTCAGACTTCGTCTTCCGGGGTCTCGCCGTTGTCCGTGCATCCCGCTGGAGTCTCGCCATTTTCCAACCCACTTTGCCATAACAGTGGATCCAGAACCTAGCAAAAGCCAGAGTCTGAAACGCTGTTCTGTGCAAACATCTAGCATCTGAATTAGCGTATATCCCCAAATTCCTTTACTAGAAAGATTAATGAATCACCAAAAGAACCCTTCTCACGCCTTGCAGGTATTTTCTGCAAGGCTTTTAATATAGTTGTGGTTACAGTCATTTACTGAAATACTCTAGTAATCCATTCGTAATTCCTTGGCTGACCTTCGTCTTGTAGCCTGTTTTCTGAATGGTCTGTTCTTCTGTGATATCCGATAAGAAACCGAGTTCTAGTAATAGAGCAGGCTTTTTGTTTTCTCGAATAACGTGGAAGTTACCATATTGAACGCCGCGGTTCTTTAAACCGGTTGCATTGATCATGTTTTTCTGAATGACCGAAGCGAGCGGTTTGTCGCGGTTGTGATAATAATAGGTGTTGATGCCGCTTGCGCTCACGTGCTTCGGAGCACTGTTATAGTGCAGACTCAGAAATACGTCGGCAGAAGAAGAGTTGGAATAGTAGCTTCGAATCGATAAAGAAACGTATTCGTCAACGTCTCTCGCCATCAGAACCTTTGCCCCTTTGTTCTCCAAGGCTTTCTTCAATGATTGCGCGGTTTGAAGCGTATGGGTCTTCTCGTAGCTTCCACTCCGCCCGATGGCTCCGGAATCGCGACCGCCATGGCCCGCGTCAATCAGAATCGTTTTTCCTTTTAAGCTGCCATTGATTGTTCCTTGCTGGTCGGGTTTCGTAGAGGTCGACTCCTTTACGATCCAGCCGGCTACAAAAGCGGCTCCGCCTTTGTACTGGATTTTGTACCATTCGCCCTGTTTTTCAATTACAGGGAAGGTTTCTCCTTGCTGACCTGATCCAACAACTTGGTTAGTTGTCGAAGGGCCTTTTCTCAAATTAGTGTGGTTGTATTTCAATTCAACGACTTGTTTGTTTTCTGGTGCGGGTTTTTTAGGTGGCTCTTTGGGTGGATCCGGCATGGAGACGGTATTGACTTCATCAACGAGCCATCCGGCAACCCAGCCTTTCTGGCCGTTTTGAAGCTTGATCTGGTACCAATCGTTCACATTGCTTATGTATTCAGCCATGTCTCCATTTCTAATTTTGGATACGATGTCACCTTTTGTATTTCCGGCACTCCGCACGTTAAGTACGTTCGTTCTGACTTTGATTTTTCCAATAGATTTCTGCGGTTCCGGCTCTTTCTTTTCTTCTTCCTTCGGTTCAGAAGGTGCTTGGTCTTTGGTTGCTGTTACATAATCCGCATGGACCCAGCCGTTTTTGTGATCGATCTTCAGCCATTCTCCTTCTTGTTTCGTCGATTGGACGACTTGGTCTCTCATCAAGTGACCATACACCTGACTGTCGAAACTCGGGGATGACCGAATGCGCAGGTAGTCTACTTTCGATTGGTACTTATTCGACTGAACCGCCTCGCTTTTGTTCACCTTTGTCAGCCATTTCGCCACCCATCCTTGTTTTCCATTGATGGATATCTGCAGCCAGTTATCCTTCTCCTTTATGATGTCGAAGGTCTCGGCTTTGTTCACTTGTCCCGTTCGCTCGTAGTTGAGTCCCGGCCCTGTCCGCACATTCAGGTTATCTACTTGAATGACGGCTTTATCTGCGTATGTAAGGGCTGGGAAGAGGAAGATAAGAACGAAGAGAACGGGTAGCACGTGACGTATCGTTGACATTTACACACCTCCCAATGTTTCTAACACTCCTTATTCGACAAGGTATACATTTATACCTCCTAGAAGAGAACGTTAAACATGATCTTTTTTTGATAGGAACTTGACAGGAGAGTGAATCAGGCTATATGATAATAATCAATTCTATATTGAATCGACAAAAACCGATGAGGAAAAAAGTATCTCGTCCCCACATGGCCAGAGAGAGGATGCCGTTAGGCTGAGAGCATTCTTGCATGATGAACGGGTGAAAGACATTTCTTAGGTGCTGTATCGAATAACAGTAGATACAGCCGTCCACAGGCGTTAACTGTTTTAAGCGGAAGCATCAGCTTCAATTAGGGTGGCAACGCGGGTAATCCCGTCCCTTTTCTTTAACGAGAAAAGGGACGGGATTTTTGTATGGAAAGAAATGGTTTTTAATTTGAGGAGGAATGAACATGAGCATGAACGCTCCACGCGGTACACAGGATATCCTGCCTGGTACTTCTGAGAAATGGCAGTATGTAGAAGAGAAATTGATGGACTTGTGCCGTCGATATAACTATAAAGAAATTCGCACACCAATTTTTGAACATACAGAACTGTTCCAGCGAGGCGTTGGGGACAGCACGGACATCGTTCAAAAAGAAATGTACACCTTTGAAGATCGTGGTGATCGCAGCCTGACACTTCGTCCAGAAGGAACCGCTTCTGTTGTCCGTTCTTATGTACAGAACAAGATTTACGGTCTTCCAAGCCAGCCGACGAAATACTTCTATATGGGACCGATGTTCCGTTACGAACGTCCTCAACAAGGCCGTCAGCGCCAGTTCGTTCAGTTCGGGATCGAAGCTTTGGGCAGTGATGATCCGGCCATTGACGCGGAGGTATTGGCTCTTGCGCTTGGTTCTTACGAAGAGCTTGGGTTGAAATCCTTGAAGCTCGTCTTGAACAGCCTTGGAGATCAGGAAAGCAGAGAGGCGCACAAAGAAGCGCTGGTTCGTCATTTCGATCCACACCGAGAAGAGCTTTGTGCTGACTGTCAAGTTCGTCTGGACCAAAATCCATTACGCGTATTGGATTGTAAGAAGGACCGGGAGCACACGGCGATGAGCACCGCCCCATCGATTCTTGATTACTTGAACGATTATTCTCGTAACTACTTTGAAGAAGTGAAGAAGTATTTGGACGAAATGGGCATTGCCTATGAAATTGATCCGAACCTTGTTCGCGGCCTTGACTATTACAACCACACAGCTTTTGAAATCATGAGTGAAGCGGATGGGTTTGGAGCCATCACAACCTTGAGTGGAGGCGGTCGTTACACAGGTCTAGTTGAAGAAGTCGGCGGACCGGAAACATCCGGAATCGGATTTGCCATGAGTATTGAACGCCTTCTGATGGCGCTTGAAGCAGAAGGAATCGAGCTCCCTGTAGATGAAGGCTTAGACACCTATGTCGTAGCTCTAGGGGAAAACGCGGAGAAAGCGGCTGTGAAATTGACGTATGAACTTCGACGTGCCGGAGTGCAGGTCGATAAAGACTACTTAGGCAAAAAGATGAAAGCTCAGTTCAAGTCGGCAGACCGTTTGAATGCCAAATATGTTCTCGTCTTGGGAGACCAGGAGCTCGAGAATAACGTCATCAACGTGAAAACGATGGAAACAGGAGATCAGCAGGAAATTTCTCTTGATGAAATCATCGACTATATGAAAAAACAATTGATCGGAGGCGAATAAAATGGAACGAACAAAATGCGGAGTTTTACGTAAAGAACATTTGGAACAGGAAGTGACACTTAAAGGATGGGTGCAGAAAAGAAGGGACCTTGGCGGCCTTATTTTCATCGACTTAAGAGACCGTTCGGGCATTGTCCAAGTCGTATTCAACCCTGAAACGTCACCAGAAGCATTGGAAACAGCTGAAGGAGTCAGAAGTGAGTTCGTGATTGAAGTCAAAGGGAAGGTATTGGCACGTAGCGAAGAGACGGTCAATGACAACCTTGGCACAGGTGAAATTGAGATTGCAGCTCAGGAGCTTCACGTCCTAAGCAAATCCAAAACGCCTCCGTTCATGATCGAGGACAAGTCTGAAACATCAGAAGATCTTCGTTTGAAGTATCGTTACCTGGACTTACGCCGTAAAGAAATGCAGGATACGTTCAAAATGCGTCACGCGACAACTCAGACGATCCGTAACTTCTTGAATGAAGAGGAATTCCTTGAAATGGAAACCCCGATGTTAACGAAGAGTACACCGGAAGGAGCACGTGACTACCTTGTTCCGAGCCGTGTCCATGATGGTGAGTTTTACGCATTGCCTCAATCTCCGCAACTGTTCAAACAGTTGTTGATGGTATCAGGCTTTGAGAAATACTATCAGATTGCGCGCTGTTTCCGTGATGAAGACTTACGTGCGGACCGTCAGCCTGAATTCACACAAGTCGACATCGAAACGTCCTTCATGTCCACAGAAGACATTCAAGCTATGACAGAGCGCATGATGAAGCGTGTGATGAAAGAAGTGAAAGGCATCGATATCGAAACGCCTTTCGCGCGTATGCCTTACCATGAAGCAATGGAGCGCTACGGTTCAGACAAGCCAGATACGCGTTATGGTCTTGAGCTTGTAAACCTTTCTGAAGAAGTAAAGGATTCCGGCTTCAAAGTATTCAGTGGTGCGGTCGCTTCAGGTGGTCAGGTGAGTGCCATCAACGTTGAAGGAGAGGCCGATAACTTCTCCCGTAAAGACATTGACAAAATGACAGAAGATGTGAAAATTTACGGAGCGAAAGGTCTTGCATGGTTGAAAGTGAAAGAGGGCGCGTTTAACGGACCGATTGCGAAGTTCTTCTCAGAAGAGGAAGCGGCTGCCTTGATGGACAAGATGTCAGCGAAAGACGGAGACCTGCTTCTATTTGTAGCAGACAAGACATCTGTTGTTCATGACAGCCTAGGAGCTCTTCGTCAGAAGCTTGCACGTAAACTGGACCTGATCGACCCTGAGAAGTTCAACTTCCTATGGGTAACAGACTGGCCACTGTTTGAGTACGACGAGGAGGAAGGTCGTTACCATGCGGCACACCACCCGTTCACAATGCCTGCTGAGAAGGACGTGGACAAGCTGCAGACGGATCCGAAGAATGTTCACGCCGAAGCATACGACATCGTCCTGAACGGATACGAGCTTGGTGGAGGATCTCTTCGTATCTATCAAAAAGACCTTCAAAACCAAATGTTCGAAGTACTCGGCTTCACGAACGAAGAAGCACAAGAACAGTTCGGATTCCTGCTGGACGCTCTTGAATACGGGACACCTCCACATGGTGGAATCGCATTCGGACTTGACCGTCTGGTGATGCTGCTTGCAGGTCGTACGAACCTTCGTGATACGATTCTGTTCCCTAAGACAGCATCTGCAACAGACTTGATGACCAATGCGCCAGGTCAAGTCAGCACTGATCAGCTTGAAGAGCTGCACCTACAAGTGGTGTCGAAAAAAGAAGACGAAAATGAATGAGGAATCACATGAATCATTCTTGCTAAGGTTATCTAAATATGCTATGATGACCTTACAATAAAAAGAGATCAATCCTGATGTGTACGTTGTTCGAATGCACGTTTTGACCGAACATTTATGAGACGGGAGCCTGGCGTTTCCGTGTGGAATGCACGCCTCTTAACCATCACTGATGGGAGGACGCAAGAAGCACAGAACAGGGCACCCACCTGCCTAGAGCGGGTTCAAAACTCATCACAAAACAACGGCACGATTGGGATTGATCTTTTTTATTACATAACGAGAAAGCCCCAGGGATCATATCCCTGGGGCTTTCTTATAATAATACAGATGTAATCATTACCTTGCGACGTTCTCCAAGTTTCCGTTTTTCTCCATACGGAATTGAGGTTTATATCCTTCTTGGTCGTCAAACATCACCATCTTACGGGCGCGGTCCATAATTTGAATCATCGACTGATAATCATCTGCCATCGATTCTAACTTTCTATTCAGCTCTTCATTTTCCTTCGCTAGTCTTTCATTTTCACCTTCCAAATACGCAACCTGCTCCGTATTCGTCTGTCCGGAGTAAGCGGTTCTCTGCAAGTCCTTTAAGAAATGAATAACTTGATCAAAATCGATCGATCCTTCCTCAGGCCCTGATTGAACGGGAGCATCAGCATAGACAGGCTCAGGTTCTTTTTCAATATAGGTATAAGCGGGTATGGACTCAGGCTTTTTACTAGGAGCAGGGGAGAAGGCCGGCTGCTGCTTGGCTTCTTCTCGTTTCTTCTCTTTACGCTGTTTCTTTGCGAGTTCGACGGCCTGTTCGTACTTTTGGCGGACCTCCGCATTCCAGCGGAACCCACAAGCAGCAGAGGTTCTGTTCAGCACGTCGCCGACTTCATCGAATGCTTTCAGCTGTGTGCTTCCTTCACGAATGTGGCGTAACACCGTTTCAGCCAGCAAAAGATCATCTTCATGAGACCACGCATCTTGTCTTACTTTAGGCATAATGATATCACTCCTGTTAAGTTCTATATTCTAAGACCACTTTTTTAGCGTCTATAGAAAAGTAGTTTTTCAGATTTAGTTGTAGTGTAGCCAACAGGAGTGAGGTTTATACTTACGTAGATTTTTGTTTTTTGATTTTCTGCCACACTTGGCTCAAGGCCTGTTCGAACTTCCCAGTCGCATTCGGTTCGTAGTAGCTGCGGTTCTTAATCGTGTCCGGCAGATACTGTTGATCCACCCAGGCACCTTCATAGTTATGAGGATACTTATACTCGTTTCCTCTGCCTAACTCTGAAGCTCCTTTATAATGGGAGTCTTTCAAGTGGGCAGGCACGTCTCCGCTTTTACCGTTGCGAATATCACTCAATGCAGCGTCTAATGCTTTATAGGCACTGTTTGACTTCGGCGACAGGGCGAGTTCCGTCACCGCAACGGATAACGGGATTCTGGCTTCCGGGAAACCGATCCTTTCTGCTGCTTCAACAGCTGCCATGGCGCGTGGCCCTGCTTGTGGGTTCGCGAGTCCGATGTCCTCATAGGCAATGACGACCATCCGTCTTGCAATGCTGTCGAGGTCTCCTGCTTCAATCAGTCGACCTAAATAATGAAGCGAGGCGTCCACGTCACTTCCTCTGATTGACTTCTGAAAAGCAGATAAGACGTCATAATGCGCATCTCCGTCTTTGTCATGGGAAAAGCTCTTCTTCTGCATGCACTCCTCTGCAACTTCTAAAGAAATCGGGACGATGCCCTCTTCGTTTTCAGGAGTCGAGAACGCAGCGAGTTCCAATCCGTTCAGGGCAGCACGCAGGTCTCCATTAGAAGATTGAGAGAAGTGATCTAAGGCCGACTCTTCTATATCTAACGTGAGATTCCCGAGTCCTTTCCCATCATCTGAAATCGCCCTCTGCAAGGCTTCCTTCACTTCTTCAGGTGTAAGGCGGTAAAGTTCAAAAAGGTGACACCGGCTTCTGATTGCTGGGTTGATCGAGTGATATGGATTACTGGTCGTACATCCGATCAGTGTGAGACGGTTACTCTCCAAGTGGGGAAGTAGGAAGTCCTGCTTGGCTTTATCGAGGCGGTGCACCTCATCCAAAATCAAGACGAGCTGCCCGTGCATTTTCGCTTCCTCCACGGCGATTTCCATATCCTTCTTTTTATCTGTTACAGCATTTAATGTTTTATGAGGCAGTTTCAGGCTTTTGGCAAGTGCGGTGGCCATCGATGTTTTGCCGGTTCCCGGCGGTCCGAACAAAATCATGGAAGCCAGTCGTTCTGCAGTGATCATCCTTCTGATCGTTCTACCCTCTCCGACAAGGTGGGATTGTCCGATAATTTCATCTATATGTGACGGTCGCATACGAAAGGCGAGCGGTTGTTGACTCATCGTTCCAACTCCTTCATTTCAAGGTCATTTGTTTTAACACTAGTCGGATTTCTATTAAAATGCAAGAGGGTTGCCATTCATGCTATAATAGCGTTTGGTATAATGAAGAGAGGAGGGTTTTGTGTGGAGAAACACAATGAACGCCCACAAAAGAGCCTTCTGAATTGGAGCTTTTTCACAATTGGTTTAATGATTCTAGGATTTGGAATTTCGATGACGATGCAGGTGAAAGACTTCGGAATCGGACCATGGGACGTTTTCCATTACGGACTGTTTCTACAGTTCGGGCTGACCGTCGGAACGTGGTCGATTATCGCGGGACTTGTCATCGTACTCTTGCATTCCATTTTAGAAAAGCAGATTCCTCAGTTGGGAACTGTTTTAAATATGGTCTTGATCGGTGTTTTTATCGACTTCTTCAACTGGCTGCTGCCAGAACCGGATCTTTTATTAACGAAGCTTCTCGTATTTGGATCAGGAACACTCGTCATTGCTATTGGAATCGGGATCTATGTAGCTCCAGGATTGGGCGCAGGACCGAGAGATGGCTTGATGCTTCTTATTACAAAAGCTACGGGATGGAAAGTATCTCATGTACGGAACGGCATTGAAATCACAGTCGCTGTCTTAGGACTTGCGCTTGGAGGCCCCGTTGGGCTTGGAACTGTATTTATCGCATTATTTTTAGGAACCTTTGTCGGTTATACACTGCCGTTAGCTAAGAAATGGCTGGAGTTTTTACAAACGAAAGGTGAATTATATGAAGATATCTACCAAAGGCCGTTACGGTCTAACCATAATGATTGAACTCGCAAGAAAGCATGGAGAGGGACCGATCTCTTTAAAGCAGATCGCCCGTGATAATGATTTATCTGAACACTACCTTGAGCAGTTAATTGCACCTCTACGGAATGCTTCGCTCGTTAAAAGTGTGAGAGGCGCATACGGAGGCTATATGCTGACCAAAGCTCCTCATGAGATTACAGCAGGGGATGTCATCCGCGTGTTGGAAGGGCCGATTACACCGGTTGAAGGCATTGAGAATGAAGAACCTGCGAAACAGGCGCTCTGGAAACGTGTAAGGGATGCTGTGAAGGATGTTCTGGATACGACGACACTCGAGGACTTGAAGGATCACGTAGACGACCAAACACAAGACGCCTATATGTTCTATATTTAAGAAAAGAGGGGTAAACATGGAATCGATCTATTTAGATCATGCAGCCACAACGCCTGTCCATCCGAAAGTGATCGAAGCGATGCTCCCCGTAACCCAAGAGGTATATGGGAATCCGTCGAGCGTGCACCAGTTTGGCAGGAAGGCTAGAAGGATTCTGGACCAGGCAAGAAGAACGGCCGCGAAGAGCATCGGAGCGAATGAGAAAGAAATTGTTTTTACAAGTGGTGGCACAGAAGCTGATAACCTGGCCATTATCGGAACAGCGATGGCGAACAAGGAAAAAGGCAAGCATATCATTACCACTAACGTCGAGCATCATGCTACATTACATGCAGCCGAATATCTCGAATCCACAGGGTTTGAGGTCACGTATCTGCCTGTAGATGAAACGGGTTCGGTACGTGTTCAGGATGTGAAAGAGGCGTTACGTGAGGATACGATTCTTGTGTCTATCATGATGGTGAATAACGAGACAGGGATCATGCAGCCCATCGAGGAGGTTGCGGACCTGCTCAAAGATCATCAGGCCGCTTTTCATTCTGATATCGTCCAAGCTTACGGTTTGATTGAAATCGATGTGCAGGAGCTTGCTGTCGATTTATTAGCCGTTTCCGGTCATAAGATCAACGGTCCTAAAGGGGTCGGGTTCTTATATGTTCGGGAAGGTACAACTCTTGCTTCCCTTCAGCACGGTGGGGAACAGGAGCGTAAGAGACGAGCGGGGACAGAGAATGTGCCAGCCGTCAAAGGCATGGAAGAAGCCATTATGATCATCCTTGAAAACAGGGATGCATACAGAGAGAAATACCGCTCGTTTAAAGAACAGTTTCTTAACACTCTAACAGAGGAATCTGTGAATTATACAGTGAATGGATCAGAAGATAAATGTATGGAATCGATTGTCAACATCAGCTTTCCTGGAACGAATGTAGAGACGATGCTTACGAACTTTGACTTATCAGGCGTTGCCGCTTCGAGTGGAAGTGCCTGTACAGCAGGTTCTGTAGAGCCCTCCCACGTTCTTTCCGCTATGTACGGAAAAGGGGACGCGAGAACAGTTAATTCGATTCGATTCAGTTTTGGTCTTGCGAACACAGAAGAGAATGTAAAGGAAGCAGCGCGGAAAGTCAGTCAGATTGTTCATAGACTGAGCGAATAGGAAGGTGAAAACAATGAAAGAACCAAAAGACACACGCGTAGTTGTCGGAATGAGTGGGGGAGTCGATTCATCAGTTGCGGCACTTATGCTGAAGCAGCAAGGATATGATGTCGTCGGCATTTTCATGAAGAACTGGGATGACACAGATGAAAACGGAGTCTGTACAGCGACAGAGGATTATGAAGATGTGATCCGAGTTTGTAACCAGTTGGATATCCCGTATTACGCCGTGAATTTTGAGAAGCAATATTGGGATAAAGTGTTTACGTACTTCTTGGAAGAATACAAGAAAGGACGTACGCCGAACCCTGATGTTATGTGTAACAAAGAGATCAAGTTCAAAGCATTCCTTGATCATGCCATGAGCCTTGGTGCCGATTACCTTGCGACAGGCCACTATGCCCAAGTCCGTGAGAATGATGGTGTATATGAAATGCTTCGTGGAGTCGATCACAATAAGGATCAGACGTACTTCCTTAACCAACTGTCTCAAGATGTACTCGAGAAGGTCATGTTCCCGCTCGGGCATTTAGAGAAAAAAGAAGTACGCCGAATGGCTGAAGAAAATGATCTCGCGACGGCGAAGAAGAAGGATTCGACTGGAATCTGCTTCATCGGCGAGCGCAACTTCAAAGACTTCCTGAGCGAATACCTCCCAGCACAGCCTGGTAACATGGAAACGCTGGACGGAGAAGTGAAAGGCAAGCATGACGGCCTGATGTACTACACGCTTGGTCAGCGTCAAGGTCTTGGAATCGGAGGAGCAGGTGACCCGTGGTTTGTTGTCGGTAAAAATGTGGAAGACAACATTCTTTACGTCGGACAAGGGTTCCATCACGATGCGCTCTATTCAGACGGACTCATCGCTTCAGAAGCCGGTTGGACAAAAGGAGAGGCACCGACTGAACCGTTCAAGGCTACAGCGAAGTTCCGCTATCGCCAACAAGACAGCGGTGTGACGGTTGAACCACTTGAGGATGGTCGTTTGAAAGTCACATTTGATGAACCGGAACGTGCCATCACACCAGGTCAGGCTGTTGTCTTCTATGATGGAGATGTCTGTCTCGGTGGTGCAACGATCGATACGGTATTGAAAGAAGAGGAAGCCGTCACGTACGTCGGCTGACAACCAGGTCATGTCCGGTTATAACAGGGCATGACCTTTTTAACATGATTTGAAGGAGGAAGAACAATGGACAAATTGAAGCAGGGCATTGAACAAATGCAGAACCATAACTATGAAGAGGCAGCGAAGCTGTTTACAGAGGCGATCGATGAGAACCCGAAAGAGCCCGTTGGGTATATCAACTTCGGAAACCTTTTGACTCATATGAACGATCATGTAAGGGCGGAGCGATTCTTCCATCGTGCGATTGAACTGGATGAAAAGGCAGCTACAGCCTATTACGGGCTCGGAAATGTGTACTACGAGCAGGAGAAGTACACGAAGGCGCAGGAACAGTTCATTCTAGCTGTGCAGAACGGCCTGGATGAGGCGGACGTTCACTTTATGCTGGGGATGACGTACGTTCACCAGGAGTATCCGAAGCTTGCCCTTCCTTATTTACTGAGAGCAGCTGAGCTTGCTCCCGAGGATGTGGACGTTCAGTTCCAATACGGCTTGTGCGCCGCCCAGAATGGCCAGATTGACGAGGCTGAAAAAGTGATGAACGGTGTGCTACAATTGGAAAAAGAACACAGTGACGCCTATTATAATCTTGGTGTCGTAGCTCTTCATAAAGAAGATGCACACCTTGCTTTGGAGCACTTCACCCGTGCACTTGAAATCAATTCAGAGCACATGCTGGCTGCTCATGCCAAGGCGCAGGTCGAACAAGCCCTGAACGAGTAGAATTTTTGAAGGAGAAAGATGATCATGAAACAACAGTCGCTCTTTGAGGAATCGAATGAAGAACGCCCATATGTAAAAGGCGAGCTCAGTCGGATGATTTTCCATAACGAATCCGAGCATTTTTCCATTGCACTCATTCACGTCAAAGAGACGAATGAGGATTTCAAGGAAAAAAAGCTTGTCATTAAAGGGCACTTCTCTCCTTTGGAGGAGGGAGAGACGTACATTTTTTACGGCGCCTTTCAACAGCACAAAAAGTTCGGTGAGCAGTATGTCGTGGAGATGTATAACAGGGTGTTACCTGAGACGAAAGAAGGCCTGGTCCACTATCTATCCAGTGATCTATTTCACGGCATAGGAAAGAAGACAGCAGAACGGATTGTCGACCACCTTGGCGAAAAAGCGATATCAAAAGTGATGGAAGACCGTGATGTGCTGAAAGAGGTTCCGAAACTGGCCAAAGAGAAGGCGGATCAGCTGTATGATGCCCTCAAGGAACATCAAGGGTTCGAGCACGTCATGATTCATCTTTCCAAGTATGGCTTCGGTTTGAAGTTGTCTCAGAAGATCTATGAAGTCTTCAAGGATCAAACGCTTTCCATCATTGAAGAAGACCCTTATCAACTTGTATTTAAGGTAGAAGGTTTCGGGTTCCACAGGGCAGATGAAATGGCAAGAGCTCAGGAGCTTGCTCATGACCACCCTACTCGGATACGAGCGGCGTGCCTTTACGTTCTGCAAAAGAACATGTCGGATGGTCACGTCTACCTGCCGACGAAGGACTGCCTTCTTCAAGTCGAGCAGCTCCTTAATGCCGGCCATGATCCAGAAATCCAGTTTGAATCACTTTCTGACCAGTTGATTCATCTAGCTGAAGAACGCTATGTATTTATTGAAGAAGAACGCGTCTATCTTCCTTCCCTCTATTTCGCTGAAAATGGCTTCCGTGGCCATATCGAACGAATCATGGAAGAATCGATTGAACAGGAATTTACGCAGGCAGATCTATTGAAAGTCATCGGGGATATCGAAGAAGAAGAGTCCATGAGCTACGGGGAAGATCAATTTCAAGGCATCGAAAAAGCTCTATCCTCAAAGCTAATGATTTTAACAGGTGGACCGGGAACGGGTAAAACGACGGTGATCAAAGGGATCATCCAGTCCTATGCTGCGTTGAATGAGCTCTCGACAGATGTAAAGGATTTCGATTCCGATGAGCCGTTTCCTTTCGTCTTAGCCGCACCGACAGGGAGAGCCGCTAAGCGTATGAACGAATCGACGGGCCTGCCTGCCAGTACGATCCACCGCCTTCTCGGGTGGGATGGACATCAAACTTTTGAGAAGAACCACAATAACCCCATTGAGGGGAAAGTTCTCATTGTAGATGAATTCTCGATGGTCGATGTATGGCTCGCCAACCAGCTTTTCCGTGCCGTTCCTTCGGATATGCAGGTGCTTCTCGTTGGAGATGAGGACCAATTGCCTTCTGTCGGACCGGGGCAGGTCCTCGCTGATTTATTAGCCTCGGGTCAAATCCCTTCTGTGAAATTGAACGAAGTGTATCGGCAAAAGGAAGGCTCTAAAATTATTCAGCTGGCTCATGAAATCAAGAACAATCAATGCACGTCGCAGTCTCTTACGAAAGAACATGACTTCAACTTCCTCCCAGCAGAAGAATATCAACTCAAAGACCTGGTCACCCGGATTGTGAAGAAGGCTGTCGACAAGGGAATCGAACTGAAAGACCTGCAAGTGCTGGCACCGATGTATCGAACGGATGTAGGGATTCATAAGCTGAATGAAGAGATCCAGAAGGTTGTCAATCCGCAGAGCAAACAGAAGCGCGATCTCACATTTAAAGAAACGACGTTCCGCAAAGGGGATAAAGTCATCCAGCTTGTGAACCAACCGGAAGACGGGGTGTACAACGGGGATATCGGTGAGATTGTCGCTATTTTCCGAGCAGAAGAAAATGTTGACGGCGTCGAGCAGGTCGTGGTGGAGTATGACGGGAAAGAAGTCGTCTATCCAAAGAAGGATTTGAACAGTATCATGCATGCATACTGCACATCGATTCACAAATCCCAGGGAAGTGAATTTTCCATCGTCATCTTACCTGTAGTAAGAAGTTATAGACGGATGCTGAGGAAGAACCTTCTCTACACTGCCATAACGCGCGCTAAGCAGTCTTTGATGATCTGTGGTGATCGTCAGGCATTTCTAGAAGGAATCAAAGCAACCGATCAAAATACTCGATACACCCACTTAAAAGAAAAACTTCAAGAGGATGCCCCGCCGTCGCCTGTTGAAGAGGAGGAAGAGGAAGGGTTATCGCCCTATGATTTCATGTAAGGAAGGAGCGGTCGTATGCAAGGACATAAGACAGGCATGTCCGGCAGTACCATCATGTCGGACCCTGAACAGTTTGATCACTTATTCCAATTTGGATGCACTCATGTAGAGATCGGAGAATTTCCTGACATGGAATCCGTTCACACTTTCTTGAATCTGGCTGAGGAGAATCAGGTTACATTTGGCGTACATTCTCCTCTGATTCGAAGTGGAAGTAAGTACGACATGATCGAATCCGTTAAAATGCCGATAGAAAAAGCCAGGCAGCAATTCGAAGAGGAAGTAGCCTACTTGGCTGAGGTCGGAGCATCGTACGTCCTTGTCCATTTCCCATACTTCAAAGGTCCGTCGGCGGATCCGTTTGGAAGAATAGAAGAAGGGCTTACCTTCCTGTCACATCTCCAAGAGAAGTATAAACTGCCGATTGTCTGTGAACCGAAGCTTGGTTTTGACCGTTCCCCGTGTAACATTGAATACCTTCACCAATGTGCTGGAAGTCTATGGGGACGCTATGGATTACCCATCTGCATCGATCTCGGAGACTACTTCATGGCAGCAAAAGGGGACTGGATGCCCTACATAAAACCTCTTCTGCCTTTCACGAAAGTGGTCCACCTTCACAATGTTACGTTTACGGAGAAAGGTTATTTCTGGAGCGTGCTCCATCCAACTGAGGGAGGCGCCTACGATATGAAATGGTGTATTGTAATGCTGGGCGAGGGAGAAGGGAAATACTTCATTTTTGAACATACCCCGCATACTTCTCCTTCGTCTCAATCTGTACAAGAAGGGCTTGAGTGGGTGCGCCAATTACTATCCTAATGTATGAATCTCGCAGGTTGCGGTCATACTGGATGGTAAAAAAGGAGTTTGCTCATCTATGCGATGTCCTAACTGTGAGAGTAAGAACCTAGGGAAGATCGGTACGCACCAATTTTATTGCTGGAACTGCTGTTTGGAGTTGTGGGTGGAGGATGGAAAAGTCAATATTCACCAGATTGAAGAAGATGGAAGTTTAAGCTCTTTAAATGATATCTTTTACCAGCAAGGGTAGAGGGGCATGACCGACCAGACTACGAAATGGGTCAAACGATGGGTGATTTTCTTCATCATCCTCCTCTCCCTGCTTTTACTGGCGTGGTTGTTTCCATACTATGACCACGTGCTGATCACGATTGGAACCATCCTTCTGCCCTTTGTTCTCGCCCTGGTCTTTTCACTTCTTCTCCATCCGATCGTCAAGTTTATGGTGGGAGCGGGAGTCAATCGTTCAGTTGCAATCTTACTCATTTTCACCGCTTTCTTTACGCTTGCAGGATTCGGCATTTACCGGGGATATCCTCATCTTCTGGAACAATTGAAGATGCTCAGTGAACAAGCCCCGCAGCTATCAGAAACCTATAAGCAATGGACGAAGGCGTTCTATGCCCAAACGGAACGACTTCCAGACGGGATCCATGAACGGGCGGACGGAAGCCTGAAGGAATTCGAAGAGTGGCTCAGCATCAGAGTCATGTCCGTGATTACTGGAATGAGGGGCTTGTTTGATATGGTCTTCCTGATGGCAGTGATTCCCGTCATGACCTTCTACTTTTTGAAAGACTATAAAAAAATCGGTCATTGGCTTCTGCAATGTCTGCCCGGTCACTGGCACCACGAAGCGAAGCGTCTCACGGTTCAGTTGAATCATTCCCTCGGTGGCTACATTCGTGGGCAGTTATTCATCAGTTTATTTGTCGGAGTGCTCGCTTCTGTCGGGTTTTGGATCATCGATTTACCTTATCCGCTCGTCCTCGGAATACTGGCAGGCGTCACGAATATCATTCCCTATTTCGGACCGCTGCTCGGAGCGGTGCCTGCTTTGATTGTCGCACTTACGATGTCTTGGAAAATCGTCATTTTCACCCTCATCGTCATCATCGTCATTCAACTGACAGAAGGGAACCTCTTGTCCCCCTACATCATGGGGAGAAGCATTCACATACACCCTTTGTTCATCATCCTTGCCCTGCTTGCGGGCGGAGAGGTTGCGGGTATTGCCGGCCTGATCCTCGCTGTACCCATTTTGACCTGTGTGAAAGTGGTTGTATCGGAAGTGAGGGAAGGCCGTTTAAACATTGACAGATGAGGTTCGTTTATCTATAATAGCGCATATCGACACTATATGAACGAAGCAATACGAAGATGGAACGGAGTAAGTAATACTTCCATAAAGAGAGGCATTCCCTTTGGCTGAGAGGAAGGCTATGGACAAGGTTACTGAAAGCTATTCCGGAGTGCGGTTAATCACCGCCGGCAACGCCCCGTTATACGCGTACTGAGATGATAGGCATTCGCCTATAACCAGGGTGGTACCGCGGAGTGAACTCCCGTCCCTGCCAATGTGCAGGGACGGGAGTTTTTTCGTTTGTATAGAAATGATTTTCAGATACTTAAGGAGGCAAAGCAATGAAATCGTTAACTTCAGCAGAAGTGCGTCAGCTTTTCTTAGATTTCTTTAAAGAAAAAGGTCACAGTGTTGAGCCGAGTGCATCCCTCGTCCCACACGAGGACCCTACACTTCTATGGATCAACAGTGGTGTGGCTACACTAAAAAAATACTTTGATGGCCGGGTAACACCGGACAACCCACGAATTGTGAACGCTCAAAAGTCGATTCGTACGAATGATATTGAGAATGTAGGGTTTACAGCCCGTCACCACACATTCTTTGAAATGCTCGGAAACTTTTCGATCGGTGACTACTTCAAAGAGGAAGCGATCGAATGGGCTTGGGAATTTCTAACGAGTGACAAATGGATTGGATTCGATGAGTCAAAGCTGTCCGTCACTGTTCACCCACAGGATGATGAGGCGTTTGCCATCTGGCGTGATAAAGTAGGTCTTGAGGAAGAGCGAATCATTCGAATTGAAGAGAACTTCTGGGACATCGGGGAAGGCCCGAGTGGACCGAATACAGAGATTTTCTATGATCGTGGTGAGGAGTTCGGAAATGATCCACAGGACCCTGAACTCTATCCTGGTGGGGAAAATGAACGCTACTTGGAAATCTGGAACCTCGTGTTCTCTCAGTTCAACCACAACCCGGATCATACGTACACGCCTCTACCGAAGAAGAACATTGATACAGGGATGGGACTTGAGCGTATCGTCTGCGTGATTCAAGGAACGGACACGAACTTCGAGACAGATCTGTTCATGCCGATCATCAAGAAAACGGAAGAAATTTCGGGTCGTCAGTACGGAAATAGTCAAGAAGAAGACTCGGCGTTCAAAGTCATCGCTGACCATATGCGTACGGTAACATTCGCTGTAAGTGACGGCGCGCTTCCTTCCAACGAAGGACGAGGTTACGTTCTTAGACGTCTACTTCGTCGTGCGGTTCGCTTTGCGAAACAAATCGGAATCGACGAGCCGTTCATGTACAAGCTTGTTCCGGAAGTTTCAGCAATCATGGTAGACTTTTATCCGGAAGTGAAAGAGAAAGAAGCGTTCATTCAAAATGTCATTAAAACAGAAGAAGAACGATTCCACGAGACCTTGAATGATGGACTCGCAATCCTTTCTACGATTATGAAACAGGAAACAGAAAAAGGCAGCAATGTTTTCCCTGGTACAGAAGTATTCCGTCTGTATGACACCTATGGTTTCCCTAAAGAGTTGACCGAGGAGTATATCGCAGATGCTGGGTTTACCATCGATGAGGAAGGCTTCCGCTTAGAAATGGAAAAACAACGTGAGCGTGCACGTAATGCACGACAGAAGTCCGATTCGATGCAGATTCAGGAAGGCGTACTTGGTGATGTCCATGTCGAAAGTACCTTCATCGGATACGATCAGTTGCAAACGACATCCAAGGTTGTCGAGCTGATCAAGGGGAAAGACTTCAGTAACGAGGCACAGGCGGGAGATACCGTCTACTTGTTCCTTGATCAGACACCATTCTACGCTGAGAGCGGCGGTCAAATGGCGGATAAAGGCTTTATTCGAACAGACGATGCGAAGCTCGAAGTAACGAATGTTCAAAAAGCACCAAACGGACAGCACATGCACGAAGCAGTCGTTCAGGAAGGCACTATCACAAAAGGCGCTGTAGTAGAAGCAGAAGTTGACGCAGGTTCCCGTTCCTTCATTGTGAAGAACCACACGGCGACTCACCTTCTTCACCAAGCGCTAAAAGATGTACTGGGTGACCACGTCAACCAGGCAGGATCTCTTGTAGCACCGGACCGTCTTCGTTTTGACTTCTCTCACTTTGGATCTGTTACCAATGAAGAGATGGAAAGAATCGAGTCCATCGTCAATGAAAAAGTATGGAAATCGATTCCTGTTTCAATCGAGTACAACTCGATCGAGGAAGCAAAGGCGAAAGGTGCCATGGCTCTGTTTGGTGAAAAGTACGGAGATACTGTACGAGTGGTACAGGTCGGAGACTACAGCTTGGAGCTTTGTGGTGGATGTCACGTCCATAATACAGCGGAAATCGGTTTGTTCAAGATCGTTTCAGAGTCTGGAATCGGAGCGGGTACACGCCGTATCGAGGCCGTTACCGCAAAAGATGCCTATCTGTATATGAATCAGAAAGAAGCGCTTCTGAAGCAAGCCGGGGAACTTCTGAAAACGAAACCTGAGCAAGTACCGGAACGGATCGACGCGCTTCATAAAGAAATGAAAGACTTGCAGCGTGATAACGATTCCCTCAGCCAGAAACTATCGAACATGGAAGCTTCCTCGATTCTGGATGAAGTAGAAGAAGTGAATGGGGTTCACGTACTTGCCAAACAAGTCGATGTCAAAGACGCAAACGCATTGCGTACGATGATCGACGACTTGAAACAGAAGATCGGTTCAGGGATCATACTACTTGCAACACCGAACGGAAATAAAGTACAGTTGATTGCAGGAGTATCTGACGACTTAGTAGAAAAAGGATACCATGCAGGTCAATTGATCAAGGAAGCTGCAACCCGCTGCGGAGGCGGAGGCGGTGGACGTCCCGACATGGCTCAGGCCGGAGGAAAAGATGCGTCTAAGATTCCGGAAGCACTTGAGTTCGCGAAAGAGTATGTGAGTCAAAACGCATAGTTTTTCATGCTTAGGAATCAGGTATATAATAAAGTAAAGACTACTAAGTGCGAGGTGAATGAAATGAGTTCGATGGATAGAACCATGAGGTTTAATTTCTCAGAAGAACCGTTCGACCAAGATGTGCGCTCAGTATTATTGTCTGTACACGGCGCCCTGCAGGAGAAAGGGTACAACCCGATCAATCAAATTGTCGGCTACCTGCTTTCAGGAGACCCTGCTTATATCCCGAGGCACCAGGACGCAAGAAATCTCATTCGCAAAATAGAACGCGATGAGTTGATTGAAGAACTAGTGAAATTTTATCTTGAAAAGAATAACGAGGGCAGCGAATGAAGAAAATAGGTTTAGATGTGGGAGAGAAAACCATTGGCGTCGCCATATCAGACGCCCTTGGTTGGACAGCCCAGGGACTGACGACGATTAAATGGGATGAAAATGATTATTCCACAGCCAAAGATGAACTCCAATCTATCATTGATGAGCATATGGTTACAGAGGCTGTCGTCGGCTTTCCGAAGAACATGAATGGAACGATCGGACCAAGAGGAGAGGCGAGCCAAACGTTCGCCTCTTGGCTTGAGAAAAACTTTAGCATCACCGCTCATCTATGGGATGAACGACTTACAACGATGGCAGCAGAAAGAGTGCTGATCGACGCAGATGTAAGTCGTAAAAAGCGGAAGAAAGTCATTGATAAAATGGCTGCGGTCATGATCCTGCAAGGGTATCTTGATTCCAAACAATAAAAAGGAGGCCACTAAACGATGGCATTAGAAAAAGAAGAGCGTATTATCATTCCAGATGAAAATGGAGAAGAACATTTATTTGAAGTCTTGTTTACGTTCGACGTAGAGCAGACGAAGCAATCTTACATCGCTGTCGTACCGGCTGATCAAAAAGAAGGCGACGAAGTAGAAGTATTCGCTTTCCGTTATGAAGAGAAAGGGAACGAAGAAGATGACCTAGCTCTTTTCCAGATTGAATCGGAGGAAGAGTGGGAAATGGTTGAAGAAATGCTGAACACTCTTACAGATGAAGATTTAGCATAATAGAGTGAAAGGGGGAATCATTCATTTGATTCCCCCTTTTTTTACTTGAGAATTTATAAATTTTTTTACAATTGTAGAAATTTGAAAGCACATGTAGAAAGAATCTGGCACTTTATAGTATAATGTAGCGGATGGAAGGGGGAATTCCGATGTCAGATTCAAACTTTAAAGATAAATATAAAGATCGATTAAAACGAAGAACAGAAGAGGCGAGTACTGTGAGAAAGATTGTCGCAACTATTTTGACGACGCTTATCGTTGTCCTTGTCGTAGGTGGCGTCTCTGGTTACTTGTACGTCAAATCTGCACTTGACCCGGTTGATCCGGATGATAACAGCCAAATGAATGTGGAAATCCCACTGGGTTCTTCTACTTCTCAAATAGCCGCTATTCTTGAAGAGAATGAGGTCATCAAGAACGATTTGATTTTCCGGTTCTATACGAAGTTTAACAACGAAACAGGATTTCAGGCCGGAGACTATCAATTCACCCAGTCCATGAAGCTGAGTGAAATCATCGAGACGTTGAAAACAGGACGCCTTGTCAAAGAGCCTGTAGCCAATATTACCATCCCGGAAGGGCAGTCACTCGAACAGATTGCAGACATTTACGCTTCGGAATTTGACTTCACTACAGAAGAGTTCATGGAGAAAGTGAATGATCCAGCATACGTGAAAGATTTGATGAGTCGGCATTCTGCACTTCTAACGGAAGATATTCTAGGTGAGAATATCCGTTATCCTCTTGAGGGATACTTATTCGCCGCGACATATCCGTTCTATGTCGATGATCCGAGTATCGATCAGGTCGTAACGAAGATGCTTCGCAAAACGGAACAGGTCGTTCTACCATTCACAGATGCATTAGATGCTCAGGGCCTTTCGATTCATGAGGGGATTACGATGGCTTCTCTCGTGGAAAATGAAGCACGCACAGCAGAAAACCGTAAAAAAATTGCCGGCGTTTTCTATAACCGATTAGATGAGGGGATGCCTCTTCAAACGGATCCGACCGTCCTCTATGCCCTAGGTGAGCATAAAGACCGTGTATTATATGAAGATCTGGAAGTAGAGTCACCTTATAACACCTATTACGTGAACGGACTCCCAGTCGGGCCAATCTCGAACTTCAGTTCAAATGCCATGCAGGCAGCGGCTGAACCAGCTGATAATGCATTCTACTATTTCCTGGCAGATTCTGAAGGGAATATTTACTATGCAGAGACGTTAGAGAAGCATAATGAGCTGAAAGCGAAATATATCACAGGTAGTTAATCTTTTTTGGAAGGAATGCTCGCATTCCTTCTTTTTTATGTGTTAAAATAATAGGGTTGTAATTTAGAAACGTGTGAAGGGATGTTCGTGAATGGACCAAGAAGCGTATTTACGATCCTTGCTGCCGGAAAGCTCTGATCACATGCAGCAGATCGAAAAGTTTGCCGAAGATCATAACGTGCCGATTATGGAGCCCTTAGGGATTCATTTCTTGCAGCAAATGATCCGCCTGAAGAAACCTGAGCGCATATTGGAGATCGGGGCGGCAATCGGGTATTCAGCTCTTAGGATGCTGGAAGCAGCACCGGACAGCCGTATCGTTACGATTGAGCGGGACGAGATACGGTATGAAGAAGCCAAGCGCAATGTTCAGGAAGCGGATGCTTCTGAACACATTCATATTTTGTACGGCGATGCCCTTGATATGTCAGAAAAAGTAGCAGAACATGCCCCTTATGACCTGCTCTTTATCGATGCCGCCAAAGGAAAATATGAAGAGTTCTTTGACTTGTACACGCCCTTCTTATCGGAAGACGGAGTGATCATTTCAGACAATGTGCTGTTTAAAGGGTTCGTAGCGGACGATTCCGAAGCCTCTAAACGGATGGCGAAACTTGCTAAGAAGATTAGGAACTACAATGAGTGGTTAACGAGTCACCCGGATTATCATACAACGATTATACCAATAGGTGATGGTGTAGCCATCACGACAAAGAAATAAAAAGCAGTGAGATTTACGTGGATGAAAGGAGAACCTAGCATGATGAAGGACAAACCTGTTGTGATTGGAGTTGCGGGCGGTACAGGGTCAGGAAAAACGAGCGTAACGCGTTCGATTATCCAGCGATTTGCCGATAAGTCCATCCTTATGATTGAACAAGATTATTACTACAAAGACCAATCTCATCTCCCATTCGAAGAGAGGTTGCAGACCAACTATGACCACCCGCTGGCGTTCGACAATGAACTGTTGATTGAGCACTTGAACCACTTGATCAACCAAGAGTCTGTGGAGAAGCCGGTTTATGACTACAAGATGCATACTCGTTCAGACGAAACGATTCACGTTGAGCCGAAAGAGGTCATCATCGTAGAAGGTATTCTCGTATTAGAAGATGAGAGACTTCGTGACCTGATGGACATCAAAGTATTCGTCGACACGGATGCAGACGTTCGGATTATCCGCCGTATGATGCGCGATATCAATGAAAGAGGCCGTACACTGGACTCCGTCATTGAACAATATATTAACGTTGTGAGACCGATGCACCTTCAATTTGTGGAGCCTACGAAACGCTACTCTGATATCATCATCCCAGAAGGCGGACAGAACCACGTGGCGATTGACTTAATGGCAACGAAAATCCAGACGGTTCTCCATGAAAAAGAGCATCCGGAAACCACATAAAATAGTTGAAATACTGTCAAAAATCTGGCATAGTACTCAATAGCAGTTCTAATTATGTATGTCTCCGTGTAAAGTATAGATAAACAAAGTGAGCAAACGGCTCATCACCTATATTTGGGGAACATCTTTTGATGTATTAAAGGAGTGTATGATGACGATGGCAGAAGAAAAAAGCTATTATATGACGGAAGATGGTAAACAAAAGCTCGAAGAAGAGCTTCACCACCTGAAAACAGAGCGACGCAAAGAAGTCGTGGAACGTATTAAGATTGCAAGAGGTTTCGGTGACCTATCCGAGAACTCTGAATACGATGCAGCGAAAGATGAACAAGCTTTCGTAGAAGCACGTATCACGCAAGTTGAAACGATGATTCGTAATGCCGTAATCATTGAGAACGATGATGAGAACCCGGATACGGTAACGATGGGTAAATCTGTGACGTTCCAAGAGCTTCCAGACGGCGATGAAGAGACATACACGATCGTCGGAAGTGCCGAAGCAGATCCTTTCGAGGGTAAAATTTCAAATGATTCTCCAATGGCTCAAAGCTTGATTGGTCACAGTGTCGGAGACCGTGTTTCTGTCACCACACCAGGCGGCGACCTTGATGTAAAAATCATTACGGTAGAATAACGAAGAACCCAGACATCTGTCTGGGTTTTTTTGTGCAAAAAATAGTCATTAAACAAGGTGTTCAAGGGATTGCCCGGGAAATAAAGAGGGTGGGGTATTGGTCTTGAAGCCCTGATAAGGTATAATGAACATCGAGTTAGGAGGAGGCCGTTCATGACGAATCAATATTCACGTTCGAACCGTTTTGAGAAGAAGCGGAAAAGTACGAAACTGATGACGTTTTTATTAGGAGCTGGAAGTTTATTACTGGTTGCCTTCATAGCACTTTTCATTTTTGGCGGAAATGGGGAAGACACCACTGCAAAAGAACCGGAACCGAAGGAAGAACAAATGGTGTCCGATGAAGAAAAAGTCGATGAGAAATCAACCGAAGATGCCTCTGATCCTGAAGGAGACGCCGGGGTTGATGAGTCAAAGGACCAATCTGAAGACTCGGAATCGAACGAAGGAAATGAAACTCAAACGACAACAGACGAAGAAGAGCTTGAAGTGGAAGAGGAAGAGCAGAGTTCCGACGATTCTACTGAAGAAGGCTTGACTGTTGAAGAAGCAAGTGACGATGAAAATGTTAAAAGAGTCATCAAGAAAAACTGGGAACCTGTAAAGACGACTCAAGATATTGAAGGCGAGCACCGTGTTGTATATGATACGGAAAGCCAGGACTGGAAAGAGATGGAGACAGCCATCCGTCGTGCAACGGGTCTAACAGACGAGAATATGATTACCCAGTATATAGGTAACGGAGGTAGTCCGAATAAGGCCATTGCTACGGTCTACAACCGAAATGATGCAAAAGAGATCTATCGTGTGAATGTGCAATGGATCGAAGACACAGGCTATCAAGTTAAACAAATAGAAGAACTTAAGAACCTACCGTCTGGATCAGAAGGGTAAGGGCGTTTTAGAAAGGAAGACTGACATGACAATCGGAATTATTGGGGCAATGGATGAAGAAGTAGAATTATTGAAACAAACGATGACGAATACAAAAGAGCAGGAAGTGGCGGGCAGTCTGTTTATAGAAGGACAGCTGCACGAAAAGGATGTCGTTCTTTTGAAATCCGGTATCGGTAAAGTGAATGCGGCGATGTCGACGACGATCCTTCATGAGCGTTATGACCTTGAAGCTGTCATTAACACAGGTTCAGCAGGCGGGTTCGCCAAAGAATTGGAAGTAGGCGATGTTGTCGTCTCCACACTCGTCACGCACCATGATGTAGACGTTACGGCTTTTCAGTATGAATATGGACAAGTGCCCGGCATGCCTGCTATGTATGCAGCAGACGAGAAGCTGGTGAATCAGGCGATGGAAGCCGTTGAACAGACAAGTGCGAAGGCATCAAAGGGAATCATTGCGACAGGCGACTCATTCATGCAGGAGCAGACACGCGTGGACTTCGTTCGTGGTCAATTCCCTGAGATGATTGCAGCCGAGATGGAAGCGGCAGCGATTGCGCAAGTCTGCTATAAATATGGGACACCTTTTGTCGTGATTCGTGCGTTGTCAGATATCGCCGGTAAAGAATCATCCATTTCATTCGATCAGTTCCTGCCTAAGGCAGCAGAGAATGCAGCGACGATGATTATGACGATGGTGAAGGCTATATAAGTAAGAAATTACCACCTTTCTGCTCATAGGATTATGTTAGAATAATAGATGTAGCAGGAGGTGGTGCATCCATGAATTCGAATGAATGGATGAAGAAAAAAATCCTGGATTATAAAAGATTTGTTATGACTCTTTTGATTCTTTCCAGCTACTTATATATTGGAACCTTAATCAGTATTTATGAATATCACGCCGACTATCACCTTTATCTTCTTCCTTTGTTAACGCTTACGCTGCCGGCGGCTTTTGTCCTGACGCTTAAGACGAAAAGGTGGCAGAGAGCTTTATCGGAGGATCAGTAAGCATCCACTCCACATGTTGGAGTGGTATTTTTTATGGGATCAGTTATTCTGACCTTGCTTGCTCTGCTTGTAAAATTCGTGAAAAATCTTCATGAGCGCTCGTTTTTCTATTCTGGAAACGTAACTCCTGCTTATGCCAAGTTCTTTTGCAATCTTCCGCTGTGTTTTTTCCTCCGTACGATTTAAGCCATAGCGAAAGATAATGACTTCTTTCTCCCGTTCATCCAGAACATTGATGAAATCCTTGATCTTCTCAAGCTCCATATGAAGTTGAATCTCTTCTACGATGTCCTCCACGTCAGCTTGGAGGATATCCAGCAGGTTCAGTTCGTTGCCTTCTTTATCATGACCGATTGGATCCTGCAGTGAGACATCCTTATTCGTCTTCTTAGTGGACCTCAGATGCATCAGAATTTCGTTTTCTATACACCGGGCGGCATAGGTCGCCAGTTTAGTCCCTTTGCCCGTAGAATAGCTCTCTATCCCTTTGATCAACCCGATCGTTCCAATCGAAATCAAATCTTCAAAATCTTCCTTTGTGTTTTCGAATTTTTTCACGATATGAGCTACAAGCCTCAAGTTGTGTTCAATCAACTTGTTGCGGGCTTCCGGATCTCCTTCTGCCATCAACTTCAGCTGCTTTGCTTCTTCTTCAGGGGGCAGGGGATTGGGGAACGCCTGGTTTTTCACGTAGGACATGAAGAATAACGACTCTTTAAAGAAATACAAAATCGAAGCGATCAAACTGCTCATGAGACGCGCACCTCCTCATAGATTAGGCTAGAGCCTATCACATACATATGTGGAAATAAGGGGAGCTGTGCTTGACCATCATGAAATAGGCATGTACCCATTTTCACTCGCACCAAGTCCTTCAACATGAAAACACTCGAGCGGAATAGGAATCCATAAAAAAAGAACGAAACCTTGCGTAAGCAGCAAGTGTTTCGTTCTTTTTATTTGAGGCTGAAAATTTATAAGACAGCCCTAAGCATTTGTCTCGTTTTGTTTTTCTTTTTCTAAGGCGTCGGCATAATCGTCTTTAACGCTTTTTTCCCAAAGTGGTACACCACTTCTATAGGCAGCTCTTGAGATCATGTGTCCGGAAACAGGTGCTGTCAGGAGAACAAAGAAAATACCCAACAACAGCTTACCACTGACGATATCATGCTCAATATATAAGAATAGAAAAGCACCGATCATAACGCCGGCCACACCAAGCGTGGAAGCCTTTGTGGCTGCGTGAAGACGCGTGTACACATCAGGAAAGCGCAGGATGCCGAGTGAACCCGATATGATGAAAAACGTACCGATCAAAAGCGAAATGCAGATTGTTATATCTAAAACAAGATTAATCCATGTCCCGCTCAATGATAACACCCTTTTCTAAGAATTTCGCCAATGCTACCGTTCCAATGAAGAGGAGAATTCCGATTAACAGAATCACATCATTGAACTTCGTTGTAACGAGCAGAATGGCGATCAATCCTGCCAGAGCCATTAAATTGATGCCGATAATGTCCAGTGCGACAGCGCGGTCAGGGTTACTCGGCCCTTTAATGGCACGATAGAGAAGGATAATCAGTGAAATGGAGACACCGGTTATACAAATAAGCGTCGTATATTCCACGAGCGATTGCGTGACATTTAACATCTCTTCCATTATCGTGTCACCTCCATAATCGCTTTTTCAAAGGTTTCTTTAATATCAGCAATGGATTTCTCGACATCAGGTATATCCATTGCATGAATGTAGATCTTCGTGTGATCGTCACTGACTTCGATGGACAGTGTCCCAGGCGTCAATGTAATCAGGTTCGCAAGCAGGGTGATTTCGAAATTGCTTCGAACATCAATCGGGAGAGTGAAGATTCCCGGTTGAATATCAAGCTTCGGTTTATAGACCAGTTTGACGATGTCAATGTTCGAGAGTACAAGTTCCCTCACGAAAAGTAAAATCAGCTTCAAAAACTTCCATACGCGTTTCATATAGAAGGAGTCTGGAATAAAGCGCTGAAGGATGAACAACAGACCGATTCCGAGTAGGTAACCTACAAAGAAGGTTGAGAACTCATAGCTCTCACTAAGGAACATCCACATGATGGCAATAATGATATTGATAACGATTTGTAATGGCATCTGCTTCTACTCCTTTAACACAGAATCAATATAGATTTGCGGGTCCATGATGTACTCGGAAATGTTTGAGATTGTAGGATAGAACCACTCAGCACCGATTCCCAACGTGATGGACATGGCAAGGAGGACTCCAGCAGGCCAGACCATTTTGGAAGCAGCCGGTTTGCGTTCAGGGTGAGGGTTCTCTGTCTTCTCTCCCCAGAATCCCCGGATGAAAATACGAATCATCGAGAACAAAATCAGCAAGCTCGACAATAGCGCGACGATGACGATCATGATTTCATCCTGAGCAAGTCCACCCTGCAGAAGAAGCAGCTTACCAATAAACCCACTGAATGGTGGAATCCCGGCCAAAACTAGAGAGGCAACAAAGAAGAACCACCCAAGAACAGGGTAATGGTGAATCAACCCACCCATTTTCCTCAGATCGGACGTGCCGGCTACATAAGCGATGATTCCGACGAGTAGGAAGAGAGCAGCTTTAATGATCATGTCATGGACCAAATAATAAATCGTTCCACTAATTGATGTTTCTGTGAAAATACCAATCCCCATCAGCATGAAGCCGACAGCAGGGATGATGTTGTAAGCGACGACTAACTTAATGTTGTTCGTCGACATAGCTCCGATTACACCAAACAGCATCGTAAAGGCTGCTAAGTAGATGAACAACGTATGTGTCAACTGTACATCTTGATTGAACATCAGCGTAAAGGTACGTAGAATCGAGTAAATTCCGACCTTAGTGAGTAAGGCACCGAACAGGGCACTCACAACCGGATTCGGTGAAATGTATGGGCGTGGCAGCCAGTAATAAAGCGGGAAGACGGCTGCTTTCGTAGCAAATACGAAAAAGAACATAATGCCGATTGTCGTTAAGATGCCCTGTTGTTCTACTTCCTGAACACGGACAGCAATTTGTGCCATGTTGACAGTACCTACGACCGAATACAGGAATGCGATCGTCGTAACAAACAACATGGAAGAGAACAAGTTGATCAATACATATTTAATGGATTCCCTTAATTGAACTTTTCCGTTCCCAAGTACGATTAACCCGTATGAAGCCATTAGAAGGACTTCAAAGAATACGAACAGGTTGAATAAGTCACCTGTCATGAAAGCACCACTTACTCCAGCGATCAATAAGAAGAAGAAACTGTAGAAATAGAATTCCTCTTGCTGCTTGGATAGAGATTGAGGTGCATAGAAGATCGCGGCGGCTGCAATAATGTTCGTTGTAAGAACAAGTGTAATGGCCAGCAGATCACCGACAATGATAATCCCGTAAGGAGCTGCCCAGCCTCCTGTTTCAAGGATTAAAGGTCCATTCTGTAAAACGTGTAGAAAAACGTAGCCGACGACAAGCAGTTGTATGATGGTAAACACTTGCGAGAGCGTACGTGACAACTTTCGTTTTTTCGGAATAAACGCCACCAAAATACCAAAGATCAGTGGCAGAATGATAGGCAGTGCAATTAAATTACTCATAGTCATTACCTCTCATTTGCTCCATATTATCCGTTCCATTAACCTGAGCTGCTCGGTAGGCAAGTACTAATAAGAGACTTGTCACACCAAAGCTGATGACAATGGAAGTCAGGATTAAAGCCTGCGGCAGTGGGTCGGTATAGGTTTCGACCCCTTCCGTTAAGATAGGCGGCGCACCGCGCTTCAGTTCACCCATCGTTAGAATGAAGAGATGGGCCCCATGCGATATGAGACCTGTCCCGATAATAATCCGCAGTAACTGTTTTTGAAGGAGGTTGTATATTCCCGTTGTGAATAAAATACCAGCGAGAATAGCCATTAATATTTCCATGGTTATTGATCCTCCTTTTTCCCTGGTAGTTTAATGAGACCGTAAATCGCCATAGCAGCGATACCTAATACGACAATTTCGAACAAGGTATCCAGTCCACGGAAGTCGACCAAGATCACGTTCACGACGTTATCTCCGCCACCTAACTTATAAGAGTTTTCAAGGAAGTAGCTTGAAATCGACTCAAAGAACTTGCTGCTGTGTGCAGAGATGGCCACCATGGTCATCATCGCACCGAAACCGATGGAAATGACTAGGTTTAAGAATCGCGTACTTGCAGCTTCTTCTTTTTTACGAAGCTTCGGCAAGTGATAGAAGACCAATAGGAACAATGCTACGGTCACTGTTTCTACGATTAACTGCGTCAGAGCAAGGTCCGGCGCACGGAAGAGTACGAACAGCATAGAGAGTCCATACCCGACAACCCCAAGTATTAGAATAGCCGTAATCCGGTTATTCGTCAGAATCGTGGAGACAGCGGCAATCACCATTGTGATGGCAACAAAGATTTCAGGAAGTGACAATGGTGCCACATTGCTGAGATCGACCGTAAAGCCCCCTGTGAGCGCCATAAAGGCGAACGTGACAATAAGGATAGCCGCGAGGACTAAACGCACGTACCGGCCGATAGAGCCGTTCATATACGCTTTCGTCACTCGGCTTGAATAGGTCTCAAGGCGGTCGACTAGTCCGTCGTAGACTTTATTCATACTCAAGACACCTGGAATCGCACGATATACAGGGGCCCATTGTTTTCTAGACAAGTAAAGGACGGTACCGAATACGAGCACGGTGATCGACATGATCAACGGTGGATACAAGAATCCGTGCCAGAAGTATACTTCTTTTGAAACAGCAAGTCCTTTTACAGCTGAGGCGGCGTGAGCGATAAACGGCTCATTCACCATACCCGGGAACAACCCAATAAGAATGACACCAAGCACAAGGATGATCGGTGAAACAAGCATCCCGACAGGTGCTTCATGTGGCTTCTTAGGCAGTTCACTAAGGTTTGCCTTACCACGGAATGTACCGAAGAAGAAGTACATGGAGTAAACGAAAGTAAAGATACTACCGAATACAGCCAGGTAAGGAAGGGCCGTTTTGAGAACTCCGATGAAGCCTGCGTTTGCAATATCCTCTAAGTGTAAGGATGCATCAAAGAACAGTTCCTTACTATAGAAGCCATTAAGGAACGGCAACGGCACACCGGCCATTGAGAACGTTCCAAAAATAGCGAGTGTTGCGGTGATCGGAAGGTACGTCATCAATCCGCCGAGTTTACGGATGTCACGGGTACCCGTTTCGTGGTCGACAATTCCTGCAACCATGAACAGACTTCCCTTAAATGTTGCGTGGTTCAGGATGTGGAAGACGGCAGCAAATACGGCTACTTTCGTTCCAAACCCGAGCATCGCCATGATCATACCGAGTTGGCTGATCGTGGAGAAAGCAAGAATTCCCTTCAAGTCCACTTGTCGAACAGCCATGTAAGAACCCCAGCATAACGTTACGATACCGACAGAAGATACAATGATAAAGAACCAGTCGCTCGATGATAGCATTGGTGAATAGCGGGCAACCAAGTAGATTCCCGCTTTAACCATCGTGGCTGAGTGCAGGTAGGCACTAACCGGGGTTGGTGCTTCCATGGCATCCGGCAGCCAGATGTGGAATGGGAATTGAGCTGACTTCGTGAAAGCTCCCAGCAGCAGCAAAGCAAGAATGAGCGGGAAATACTCGCTGTTCAAGATTAACTGCTTTTGACTGATCATTTCCTGGATACTTGTTGTATCGGTTAGAACCGTCATGAATACAAGAGCACCAAGAAGGCTCAATCCTCCGAAAACGGTAATCAGCATGGATTTCAATGCACCGTATCTAGACTCTTTCTTAAAGTTCCAGAATCCAATCAATAAGAAAGAAGACAGTGAAGTGAACTCCCAGAAGCTGTAAAGGACAAAGACGTTGTCGGATAAAACGACACCGAGCATGGACCCCATAAACAGCAGGAAGTATACATAAAAATGTCCCAGTTGCTCTGATTTATCTAAGTAATAGATCGAATAGAAGGCAACTAGGGCGCCTATTCCACTTATTAATAACACAAATAAAAGACTTAGACCGTCCAAGTGGAAAACCATGTTGATGTCCAATGATGGAATCCATGAATAACTCCTTGTGAGCGGCTCAAAGCCTGTTCCGAGAAATCTAGCAAAGTAAATAAAAATAAGTATTGGTATAATGGTTACAAAAAAACCAGTATGGATCCGTTCCCTCCATTTATCTACAAACGGAATGAACATTGCCATAATAAACGGCAATAAAACAGCCCATATCATACGTGTGGCTCCTCCCTTGACTTAGTTTCAACTAGTTCTATTGATAAATATCGTATCAACGTTCTGTTCATTTAATTGTAATCAAAAAAAGCATGATTATTCAACTGTGATCAACTGAGGGAATCGGTTTGGCCCTCTAATTTAGTATGGTCTATTAAATAGGAAGAAACACATGAAAAACGAAAGAAAAAAATCAATAAAAAAACTCACCGATTTTAAGGGGAAGGTGAGTTTTTTTATGTATATCTGTGTCTATTGTTGTTAGGAACTGTCAAAAAATATCAACCGACTTGTGATGTATGCTCATCGTTGTGATTCGATAATGCTCGTTCTTTCATCTCATCTTTGATTTGGTTAATAAAGTCACTGGAAAGGTTGAGTTCAATGGCTTTGTGGTAAGATTGTAATAGCAGGGAATCAGATAGTTCCTTCATGTTTCTGCCACTCATGTGACAGCCACCTCCCGGTTCATTTCAATTGCTTAAACACATCTTTTTTTAAGGTAAGTTAACCTTACCATGACCAGTGAAACCCTACAATCGGGCAGTTATCTACATGATTCTGTAGATAACTTTCATACTATTTTGTAAAAAGTTGGGCTGTCAAAGCGTTAAACAGTGTGGAAATTGTGTATAAAGTTATCCACAGGTCGGGAGTGTCGGGAATTGTCGAACGATTTTTGTTCTGATTTCCACCTTT
This sequence comes from Halobacillus litoralis, assembly GCF_020171725.1. Lineage (GTDB taxonomy): Bacteria > Bacillota > Bacilli > Bacillales > Halobacillaceae > Halobacillus > Halobacillus litoralis_F. The sequence goes on from NZ_JAIVAJ010000002.1 coordinate 218,903, forward strand.
GAGAGAGATTTCAAACTGTTTATTGAATTGTAACTATTACGCTATGTAAAAGAGTTTTTGAAACATCGACTGATTTTGTATATGATGGTGAAGGAGATTTTGCCGTTATAGATGAGATGGAGTGAAAAAAATGTGGAATCGTTTCTTACCGAATGAACACGTTGAAAGTGTTTTTGAGATTGATCCTGTCGAACTCAAGAACAAAGGCGTGAAAGGGATTATTACAGATTTGGACAATACGTTAGTCGCATGGGACGTCAAAGATGCCACTGACGAAATAAGAGAATGGTTTAAAAAGATGAACGATCATGGCATTCAAGTAACGATTGCCTCCAATAATAAAGAAGCTAGAGTGAAATTATTTTCAGAGCCACTAGAAGCTTCCTTTATTTATAGTGCTCGTAAACCACTTGCCAAAGCTTTTAAAAAAGCGAGGAAGCAGATGGGGCTGAAGAAGGAAGAGGTAGTTGTCGTAGGAGACCAGCTTCTTACAGATGTTCTCGGAGGGAATTTAGCTGGATTTCATACAATTCTAGTCGTCCCTATTGTGGAAACAGATGGATTTTTTACGAAATTCAATCGGAAGATCGAGAGAAGGATCCTCCACTGGATGAGAAAAAAAGGGAAAATCAACTGGGAAAGGAGCAAAAATTAAATGGAAGCTATATACTGCCAAGGATGCGGCGTCGAAATTCAAACGAGCCATCCGGATCAACCGGGGTTTGCTCCGAAATCCGCTCTGGAAAGAGAAGATGTAATTTGTAAACGCTGCTTCAGATTGAAACACTACAATGAGGTGCAGGATGTACCTTATCAGGACGATGACTTCTTGGAAATGCTGAACCAAATCAGCCGCAACGAAGGTCTTGTCGTGCAGCTGGTCGATATATTCGACTTTAATGGAAGTTTTATCTCTGGCCTGAAACGTCATACAGGAAGTAATCCGGTCATCCTCGTCGGAAACAAGATGGATGTTCTTCCAAAGTCCGTTAATCCGGGTAAAGTGAAGCTATGGTTAAAGAAGGCTGCAAAAGAGCAGGGACTGTCCGTTCAAGATGTCTTCTTGATATCCGCACAGAAGAACCAGGGGATTGCAGAGTTATCCGAAGCGATTGACGAGTATCGAAAAGGGAAGGATGTATACGTTGTCGGGACGACCAACGTCGGTAAGTCCACGTTCATCAACACGCTGATTGCGAACACATCAGGTGTCAAAGACGCTATTACAACATCTTACTTCCCAGGGACGACGCTAGGCTTTATCGATATCCCGCTGGATGATAAGAGTTCCCTTTATGATACGCCTGGAGTCATTCAACGTCACCAAATGGCGCACTATGTTTCGGACCAGGATCTTAAGACCATTACACCACACAAAGAAATCAAGCCGAAGGTGTATCAATTGAACGAAGAGCAGACGCTTTTCTTCGGTGGTCTTGCGCGTCTCGACTTTGAAACAGGGGAAAGAAGTTCATTTATCTGCTATTTTTCAAATGACATCAACATACATCGTACGAAACTGGAGAAGGCAGACCAATTATATGAGGATCACGTCGGGGAAATGCTCTCACCACCCGATCATGAAACGTTAGAGAAGCTGCCACCACTCGAGGGGCATACGTTCAAAATCAAAGAGAGTAAAACGGACCTTGTATTCTCAGGGTTAGGTTGGATTACAATTCCTGAAGGAGACATTACAGTCACAGCCTATGCTCCTGAAGGTGTAAAAGTTTCACTACGCGAGTCACTGATTTAAGGAGAGGATAGTGTGTTGAAGTTAGGATTGATCGGTCACCCTGTCGGCCATTCCATGTCACCATGGATTCACCATCAGCTGATGGAACAACAGGGCCTAACAGGTTCATATGAATTATTCGATATTTCACCCGAACAGTTTGATACGAAGATCGAGCAGCTTAAAAGTGAAGGTCTGGATGGCTTTAACGTAACGGTCCCTCACAAAGAGCGAATCATCCCGCACCTTGACCGTCTCGATGAGAGTGCAAAAGCCCTCGGGGCCGTCAACACCGTGAAGTGTACACCGGAAGGTTGGGTAGGCTATAATACGGATGGTACTGGGTTTGTGGATTCATTACGGAACCGGTTCCCTGAGGCTTTGCAGGAACAGTCTTCAGTCCTTCTTCTCGGCAGTGGAGGAGCTGCGAGAGGTATTTATTTTGCTCTTCTACAAACGGGAGTAAAAAGGGTTGATATCGCCAATCGCACGATTGCACGTGCAGAAGCGATCATCGATTCCGGAGGTGGCCGAGTGGCATCGTCTTCCTTAGATTTGGATCAGGCAGAAGCAGAGCTTGGCCACTATGATGTTGTCATCCAAACGACGACAGTGGGCATGAGTCCTAATTCAGACGAGCACATCGTCTCTGCTGACCGTATTACAAAAGGGACGGTTGTTAGCGATATTGTCTATCGTCCAATGAAAACTAAATTTTTAGAAGAAGCCGAAAAACAAGGCGCAGCATTGCATTTTGGACATGAGATGCTCTTGCAGCAGGCTGTTTATGCGTTCAAGATCTGGACCCGAACAAACCCTGATGCATTAGCGATTCTAGATAGGTTCGAAAGCAAATTGAAAGGGGTATAGAATGTTAACAAGTAAACAGAAAAAACACCTTAGATCGATTTCACATGAGGTACAGCCGATTTTCCAAGTAGGAAAATCCGGAGTGAACGAAAATATGACGACTCAAATCGGAGAAGCACTTGAGAAACGCGAGCTCATTAAGGTGAGCATCCTCCAAAACAATTTCGACGATAAAAACGAAGTAGCCCGTCAAATCGTGGAGGCGACAGGTGCTCATATCGTTCAGGTCATTGGTAATACGATCATCCTTTATAAGGAATCCGTTGAGCATAAGCAAATCGAATTGCCATAAAGGGGAACTGATATGAAGCGGATTGGTATTCTCGGAGGGACATTTGACCCTCCTCATCTTGGCCACCTTATCATGGCAGAACAAGCACTGGAAGGAATGGAACTGGATGAGGTTTGGTTCCTTCCTTCTTACATCCCTCCACATAAGGAGGATGCGGCAGGTTCATCAGTGGACAGGTTGGCGATGGTGAAAAAGGCAGTTGAAACAAACGAACATTTTAAAGTTTGTGATATTGAACACACCAGAAAAGGAACGTCGTACACGGTGGATACGATGAAGGTGTTGAATGAAGAATATCCTGACCATCAATTCTATTTCATTATTGGTGGGGATATGGTCGAGCATTTGCCGAAGTGGAATCGGATTGATGAACTCGTTCAATTGGTGGAATTTATCGGTGTGAAGCGACCAGGGTATGATTGGGAACCGAGACGGTTTGTACATCCAGTTGAAGTTCCACAAATCGACATCTCTTCTTCCGAAATCCGGGAGAGGGTTTCAAGAGGTGAAAGCGTGCGCTACCTTGTACCCGATTCTGTATATCACTATGTAAAGGAGCATCAGCTGTATGAACATAACTCGTGAAGAGGCTTTAGCGTATGTAAAGCCTCATTTGAAAACCTCCAGGTATGAACATACGGTACGTGTCGCCGATCAAGCTGTTGAGCTTGCTGAGCGCTATGGCGTCAATCACCATCATGCTGAAGTGGCCGCAGCTCTCCATGATTATGCGAAGTACAAGCCTCTCGAGGAAATGAGACGGTGGATTGTGCAGGATCGAAGGCTGCCGAAGGATCTTCTCGACTATCATCATGAGCTATGGCATGGTCCAGTGGGAGCTTTAATGCTTGAGAAGGAAATCGGATTGAGCGATGCTGCTGTTAGGAGTGCGATTGATTGTCATACGACAGGAAAAAAGCATATGAGTCAGCTCGATAAAGTGATTTTCCTTGCTGATTATATCGAGCCCGGGCGGGATTTTCCAGGTGTTGATGAAGTAAGGAAGATAGCGAAATCCGACCTTGACCAAGCATGTGCACTCGCTCTGAAAAATACCATTATTTTTCTTGTGCAAAAAGGGCGCACCGTTTATCCAAATACGTTTCATGCGTACAATGATTTCATATGATAAATAATAAAGATAGAAACATGATGAGGGAGGAACACTATGGAAAGTAAAGAATTGGTCAACTTAGCCGCACAAGCGTGCGATGAAAAGCGAGCGCAGGACATTGTCGTCCTCGATATGGGAGAGGTATCTCTCATCGCAGATTATTTCCTGATCTGTGAGGGGTCGAATGAGCGTCAAGTTCAGGCGATCGCAAGAGAATTGAAAAAACAGGCTGATGAAAACGGAATTGATGTAAAGAGAATGGAAGGCTTTGATCAGGCGCGCTGGATTCTAGTCGATTTGAACGGCGTCGTCTGTCACATCTTCCACAAAGACGAACGTCACTATTACAACTTGGAAAGACTGTGGGGAGATGCTTCGACTGTACACATTGAAGGGTTGGACAGCTGACTGTGAGCTATCAACAAATGGCTCAAGTATACGATCGACTGATGGCGGACGCCCCCTATGATCAGTGGAAAAACTTCACAACAGAAATGATCCGGTCATACCACCCTGATACCCGCTCGATATTGGATCTGGGTTGTGGGACAGGTGAAATCACAAGGCGGCTGAGGACGGACGGATACCAGCTGACAGGTGTGGATCTTTCCGCTGAGATGCTTTCCATTGCGGAGCAAAAAGCAACGGATGACATCCAGTGGCTCAAACAGGACATTACGAGGCTAGAGGGTCTGCAGCATTATGACTGTGTCATCAGCTACTGTGATGTCATGAATTATTTGACGGAGGAAAGTCAGGTTCAAGCGGCGATCAACAATGCATATCACGCATTGAACCAAAACGGGCTTTTTCTATTTGACGTCCATTCAAAGGAGCACATGGAAGCCCATTTGATGGGGGAGACATTTGCTGAGGTTTATGATGATCTCTCGTATGTATGGTTCTGTGACCCTGGTGAAGAAGAGGGGAGCGTGATCCATGATCTCACCTTCTTTGTACAACAGGAAGATCAGTATGTACGCTTTGACGAGCAGCATGAACAAAGGGCGTATGCGGCAAAAGACATCATAAATTGGATTGAAGAAGCAGGTTTTGTGCTGAAGCGGATGACCGCTGATTTTGATACCCAGCCAAAAACGGATGGGAATCGTCTGTTTTTCGTCTGTCAGAAAGTATAAGAACGGGATCCTCACGGGTTTCGTTCTTTTTCATTTATTCTAAAAAAGAGGTGTTGAAATGGGAGCTCTTCTATCAATCGCAGCATTTGCCATCCTTGTTTACTTATTCTTTAAGGTGCGAAATATGGAGGAAATGCTCAAGTATCAAAGTTTTAAAATCGACCAGTTAAAAACGCTTATCAGCAAGGAAAAGGATAAAGATCGAAGGGAAAGCCCTGATCACCCTGAGTGAACGTATCAACAGACAGACCTAACGCTCAGAATATGTTCTGAGCGTTTTCTGCCTAAGCTGTTAACTCTTGCAGGGATTTAACAGGTTTTGTCGAATTAAACAATAGCATAGATCAAGTTAATTCTATGCTCTCCTTATCATCTTTGTGCTTTCTTTGAGTAGCCTTGAACATTTCTTCAAACAATTCCCCTGTATGATCTTCAAGCGCCTGCAGCCCTTCCCCTGTTACGCCGCCTTTTACGGTTACCTTTTCCATTAATTCTTCCAGCGTAAATATCTTTTGTGAAAACAACTCGCCCAGCCCGACGACCATCTGTTCTGTCAGCTTCGTTGCCTTCTCTTCAGGAATGCCTGCCACCTTGTGGGCTGCTTCAATCCATTCTTTCAGTAGAAAACTGATAAATGCAGGACCACAGGAAACGATGTCAGAAGACACTCTGATATGTGGTTCTTCTACAAATACTGGTGTCGAGAACTCTCCGAACGCTTCTTCCAACGTTTGTTTATAAGTTTTGTTAACGCGCGATCCGAACGTAAATAAGCTGACTCCTGCAAGAGCATGATTGGTGATAGAAGGGACGATTCTTGCAACTTGGGATGGAATCGTATCTTCCAGTTCGTCTACAGACACGGGACTCGTAATGGAGACGAAGCAGTGGTCAGCCCGGAGGTGACCGTCAAGCTGTTTTAGCACATTTTTGTAATCGTGTGGTTTTACACACAGAAAAAGAACGTCACACTTGTCAGCTAGAGAGGTTAAATCATCCGAAACATCGACTTCCCTGAATTGTTCGACGAGAGGAGTCAGTTTTTCAACGGAACGATTGTAAAGTGTAAGGTCTCCTTCAGGAACAGCGCCGCTCCTGATGAGGGAGGAGGCAAGCATACTCCCCATGTTTCCAGTTCCGATTATTCCCCATTTCAAAGGAATCCCTCCTTTTTTAGGTTACTTCCCTATAACTATTCTCCATCAAATATAAATATGAAAGCAGGTAAACGATATGATGCAAATCGCCAAGCGATACGGGTGGATTGTGATTGTTGTGACAGCGGGCTTTTTTGTGTTTCATACACAGGCAGAAAGCGATACAGCGATGGTAGAGAGAGCCGGTCAAGACGTAAGTGTCGTAACGGTTGATGAACAGATCGATGAACAGGCCGATATGAAAGTAGATGTTAAAGGAGAAGTAGTCAGGCCCGGAGTGTATTCAATTGAGAGCGGAATGAGGGTCAATGACGTCATCCTGTTAGCCGGTGGCATGACGGACAAGGCGGATCCGACAAGTGTGAATCTTGCTCAGCTTTTACAAGATGAAATGGTGATTTTGGTTTCGTCCGAACAGGCTGCAATCAGTGTGCAGGGAACCGGACAAATTGTCATCAACCAGGCGACTCAGGAAGAGATTCAAACGCTTAGTGGCATCGGGCCGTCGAAAGCAGAAGCCATTGTGATGTATAGAGAAGAGAACGGGCCGTTTCAATCAAAAGAAGATTTACTGGAAGTGTCGGGAATCGGAGAAAAAACACTTGAAGCGATTGAGGAGGAAATCCGTGTGCCTTAGCTGTGTTTGACGAATCGTTCTCAGGAAGGGTAAGCTTAATGAAAAAATGTCAGGGGGATACATAATCATGGGACGCATTTCTTGGAATCAATATTTTATGGCTCAAAGTTATCTGCTGAAATCGAGAAGCACTTGCGAAAGGTTAGCGGTTGGTGCTGTGGTTGTAAGAGACAAGAGGATGATTGCAGGCGGATATAACGGAAGTGTAACCGGTGGTGTCCACTGTATTGATGAAGGCTGCTATGTTGTAGGCGGGCACTGTGTCAGAACGATCCATGCAGAGATGAATGCTTTGCTGCAATGTTCAAAGTTCGGAGTCGCAACGGACGGCGCTGAGATTTATGTCACGCACTTCCCTTGCATCCACTGTACGAAGGCGATCATTCAAGCTGGAATCAAAGCCGTTTATTACAGTGAAGATTACAAAAACGACCCTTACGCCATCGAGCTTCTCCAACAAGCTGGCGTTCGAACAAAGAAAGTCCTTCTGCAAGTGGACCCTGTTCATTATGAGCAACAGCAGCTCGTCAGTGAGCTTCTCGAGGAATTAGAGTCCCAAGGTCACTCCGGTCTGGATGGATGGAAGAAAAAAGCTGACCGCTTATTCCATGTTCCGACTGAGCAGAAATCATGAGAGCGAAGCTGCACCTGCCAGCTTTAGCATTTGTTGCAGGCGGAGCGTTAGCCCGTCTGCAGCCGTTAGAACAAAGTGTATTAGGAGCGATCTGTGTCTGTTGGCTTCTTTTTTTCTATAGGGACCGCGCCCTTCTTGTGGTACTTGCTTCTTCCATCATCTTCGGTTATTTCTACCTGAAACCTCCTGTACCACCACCATCCATTTCTCCTTCCTTTTCTTCATCCGTAATGATTCAAAGCATAGATAAAAGTACCAGCAACATTCAACTTATTGTTGTGGAGCCTGAAAAGAATGAAAAAACTTTAGTGAGTTTTTTTCCTGAGGACGAGAGCGTGAGTCCAGCTTCATGGAGATATGGGGCAGCGTGCGAAATAAAGGGCGAAAGGGCTCTAATAGAAGGGGCGACTAATCCCGGTCAGTTTAATTACAAACGGTATATGAGTGATCAGGGAGTTTTTGCTCAAGTTGTGCTCACGCAGGAAGAGCAGCTGGTATGCACAGGAGAGGGGTTCTATCATAAAGCGCATGAATTCCGCGAGCGTTTAATAACGGATGTCAGGCGCAGCCTTGCACCGAATGCCTTCCCCTGGATCGCCGCTTTAGTATTTGGCGAACAGGACGATTTGGATGAGGAGACGGTTGAATGGTTTCGGTCCTTCAATCTTTCCCACATTCTCGCCATCTCGGGCCTCCATGTCGGCCTCTTCATAGCTGGTGTTTACTGGGCAATCGTCCGTTTAGGAATCGGGACAATTGAACAGGCGAGAACCGCTCTACTTATTTGTCTGCCGTCTTATGCGTTTCTTGCAGGGGCAGCACCTTCTGTCCTTAGAGCCTCCTTAATGGCGGTTTTACTTATCTTATTTTCGTTCTTCAGGCTTCGGGTTCCCTTAACAGACGTCCTTTCTATGGCAGCTGTCCTGCTTCTACTGTTATCTCCAACCACTTTTTCCTCTATCGGTTTCCAATTCTCCTTTCTGGCTACGTTCAGTTTAGTGCTATCGAAAAATATCTTATCCCAGACCCAGAATGTACTGGTACAGTCCACCCAAATCAGTTTGATAAGCCAGCTTGCCATTCTGCCTTTCCAGCTGCAATACTTCTACGAATTTAATCCATTGTCTCTCGTTGCAAATGTCATACTGGTCCCTTACTTTTCATTCTTCGTGATTCCTTGTGGCCTCCTCCTTGTCCTCTCAGCCCTGCTGTATGATCGTTTTGCGATGGCTGCCTCCCATTTCCTTGCCGACCTGCATTTACGTGTACTGGCGGCTTCTCAGTGGGTGATGGAGCCATTGGAGTGGTCCTGGGTAGTGGGGAAGCTGCCCCCACTCTTTATTTTGCTGGCACTCATTCCGCTTTTTTACATGATGAGGGAATGGTCGAAAAAACATCTCATGAAGGCATGGTTAGGTGGATGTGCTATGGTGTTGGTGCTTGTCTTGTATGGGTTGCTGCCTTATGCATCAGGGAAAGGTGCGGTCACGATGCTTGATGTTGGACAGGGAGATGCCTTTGTGATCGAACTGCCTCATCGAAAAGGGGTCTTAATGGTCGATGCTGCAGGTCCACCTCCTTTTATAGAAAATCAATCCAGAACAGCGGATGACATCATCATCCCGTTTTTGAAATCGAAAGGAATCGCTCAACTCGATGCGTTGATCGTTTCGCATGAAGATTCCGACCACAACGGAAGTATTCCATACGTAATGGATGCAATAGAGGTGCATACACTGATCGTACACCCTTATTACCAGGTTGAAGAAGAAGGGGTGAGTGTAATGAATGTTGAAGCAGGTCAGAGGCTTGAGGTGAAAGGTCATGCCTTTCAATTTCTGCATCCTTCCTTGGATGAAGGGAATCCAAATGATAATTCATTGGTTTTCACGACCACATTAGGAGGCTTGTCGTGGTTGTTTTCAGGGGATATATCCAGTGAGGTGGAGAAAGAAATCATCAAGGCTTTCCCAAATGTGAGAGTAGACGTGTTGAAAGCGGCTCACCACGGAAGTGATACGTCCTCATCAGAAGAGTGGATCGATCAACTCGAACCGAAAGTCACTTGGATTTCGGCAGGAAGGAATAATCGGTATGGACATCCTCACCCCTCTGTTGTAAGCAGGTTTCAGGATGTTGGGATTACCATGTACCAAACTCCTCACCATGGAGCCGTTACCTATCTTTTTTCAGGGCAGATAGGAACGTTTTCGCCCTTTCTCCCGTATAATGCACCAGATGGCGCAGAAGCGAAATGACAAAGGCTCTGTGAGCGGACTCGACCCGCGTGTCCAAACTCTTCGGGCAAATAAAAAAGACTGCCTAAAGCAGCCTTTTCAATTAAGTATTCTTATTGTCCAATTACTGAGAACACGACTCCGATGGTGAAGATGACGAAGAAGAAAACAAATGAAAATACAAAGCCTAATCCAGAATCGATCACGTCATTCGTCTTGGACTGAATATCCTTCTTGAATTCGTTCATTGATACCCCTCCTATTTACAGTTACAAGTATAAGCGATTGTTTACCAAAAATCCACATTCTCCTCGAAGGAATTCGAATTTCCTCTCCTGTTGAACCATTGCCTCAGCTAGCAAGACTTGTCACAGATAATTCTAGGGTTGTCGGTCAAACTAAAGAACGAGAGGGAAAACATCGTCCCCTCGAGAAGCGTCCGGGGCTTCTCGTATGGCGTTCATATAGATGAGGAGTACGGCGTCTTCGGTGTCACTTTTTTGACAGAGAATCAATTGCACCATAAAATAGTGACACTGACTCCCCGAATTTCGGGGGCGCCGTATTCTTATTATCGAGAGGGTCAAATAAAGTGAAATCACACGTATATTTATTGTATGGAGAAGAATCTTATTTAATACAGGAAAACAAGAATAAAATCATTGAGAAAACGTTAAAAAAAGAGGACAGGGAATTCAACGTCTCCCAATACGATTTAGAAGAGGTTCCAGTGGAGGATGTTGTCACAGATGCTGAGACGCTCCCTTTTTTAGGCGAGAAAAAAGTTGTCATTGCTTATCATCCCGTTTTTCTAAAAGGAAAACCGGACAAGCTTCCTTTTGAACATGACACAGATGTTCTGCTTCGTTATTTGGAGCAGCCTGCTGAACATTCCGTGCTTATTCTGATCGCGCCTTATGAAAAGCTGGATGAACGGAAGAAAGTGTTCAAGCAATTGAAGAAGCAGGGCGAGGTGACACCCTGCCAGCCTGTGAAGGAATGGGACATTGATAAGTGGATCAAGACCATTGCTGATGAGCTACATATTGTGATTCCGAATGACATTTATGAACTGTTTTCACAGGAAGTCGGCACGAACCTCATGGCCTTGAGAAGCGAAATGGAGAAGCTTGCCTTAAATGTCGGAGAAGGCGGAGTCGTCACAAGGGAGCTCGCCGAGCAGCTTCTGTCTCATAGTGCGGAAGCCTCCGGGCTGAAGCTGGTCGACGCTGTGATGGAGAGGGACTTGAACCGCGCCATTCAGCTCTATAAGGATCTTGAGAAACTCAATGAAGAGCCGATTGCGTTAACCGCCCTGCTCGCTTCACAGTTCCGTATCATCAGTCAGGCGAAACTATTGAAACAAAAAGGCTATGCCCAAAATCAGATGAGGAGTTACATCAAAGCGCACCCTTATGTCATTAAGATGGCATTGAAAAGAGAACGTTTCTTTACGCAGGGTGAGTTGAATCACATTATGGATCAGTTAGCTGAGACGGACCATGTCCTGAAACAGGGGAAGATGGAGAAGTCCCTTGCCTTTGAGTTACTGCTCTATCGTCTCATTCAAGTGAAACAAAAAGCTTAACCGTAAGAGGTCTTCCTTTGAAGGGAGGCCTTTTTTGTGTCCATTGCGGTAAGAAAAGATGGTATGAAAAAAGCGCCTGTCCTAATAATAGGAAAGGCGCTTTTCAAATGAAAAACGATCCAATCAGGAGACGGATCGCTTGTTGGTCATAAAATACCGACTATTATAATGCGTTAACTTGTTTAGTCAGGCGAGATTTCGTACGGTTACCGTTGTTTTTGTGAAGAGCACCACGCTGAACAGCTTTGTCAATTTTCTTGACTGCTGTACGAAGAGCATCCTTAGCAGTGTCTGCATCTTTGTTAGCAACGAGTGTTTCTACACGTTTCACGGCTGTACGCATGTCAGATTTGAATGCTGCGTTAAGAGAACGAGCATCTTGGTTGACGCGTACACGCTTTTTAGCTGATTTAATGTTAGGCATAGTTTCACCTCCTAGGTAAAAACAAAAGATCATTCATATCGAACAAGAGACATTTTACCAGAGCGGGAGTCGCTTTTCAATAGATATCTGAACGGTTGTGAAGAATTGCATAGTTTCAATGGTGGTAGGAAAAAATGGATATAAGGAGGAATGACGTATGAAGGAACGTGAAACATATAGTGTTCGTACGGATTTAGCCGTTGAGGCACAGGAGATGACGGTACGAGATCGACCATCATCTTCCGATTCGGACGGAGTGAAAGTAGAAGAAAATAATAAGGGAGATATCAAAATCACCTATGTAACGGTGGATGAAGCAGGAGCAGAGAGGATCGGGAAGAAGCCAGGGCACTATATCACCCTCGATTCCCAAGCGATCCGAAAGCAGGATACTCAACTGCAGGCTGATCTTGCTAAAGTACTCTCAGGCCAGCTGCGAAAACTGTTGCAGGACATGGGGGTCGGAGAACAGGACAGCGGCCTCATTGTCGGGCTCGGTAACCATAACATCACGCCTGATGCTCTCGGGCCTCTCGTCATGGAGCAGGTGCTTGTGACCAGTCATTTATTTAAGCTTCATCCAGAAACGGTGGCTGACGGTTACCGTTCCGTTTCTGCGGTCACTCCAGGTGTCATGGGTACGACAGGAATCGAAACGAGTGACATGGTTCACGGCATTATCGAAGAAGTGAAGCCTGATTTCGTTGTAGTGATTGATGCCCTCGCTTCAAGGTCGATCGACCGCATTAATGCAACGATCCAGCTGTCGGATACTGGCATTCAACCGGGTTCCGGCATCGGGAACAAGCGGAAAGAAATCAGCCGTGAAACGTACGGGATTCCCGTCATTTCGATTGGTGTCCCGACCGTTGTCGATGCGGTCACGATTACAAGTGACACGGTCGATTACGTGTTGAAACACTTTGGGAGAGAGTGGAAGGAGAAAGACGCCCCTTCGAACGCTCTATCACCAGCTATGAACCCTTTTGAGAGAAAAGAGCTTACAGATGAGGATCTACCGAATGAGGAGCAGAGTCAGGCGGTACTTGGGATGTTTGGACAATTGAGCTCAGAAGAGAAGAAGCAGCTCATTCGAGAAGTCCTCACCCCGCTTGGTCACAACCTGATGGTAACGCCAAAAGAAGTGGACGGATTCATCGAGGACATGTCGCATGTCATTGCAACGGGTATAAACGGTGCGCTTCACCCAGGAGTTGAAGATGGAGAGGCGCAATCTTATACAAGATAACCCAATAGAATGGTTCTATTAAATATTCTCTCTCATACGATTTACTAGATAGAGTTCGTATGGGGAGGATATTTTTTATGCGACGATTTCAGCAATGGGGCAGGAAGAAGTATAGTCCGCTCAAAACATGGGTCAAGGGATTAGTGATTCTGACAGCTGTTATGCTCGTTTTATTTATCGGAATCGGTTTGTTAACAGGCGCGAAAAGTACCTATCGATTATATTCAGAAACTATTCAAAACGTAACCAAGGAGCTTGAGGGGGAGTCTTTCATCTATTTGTTTGAGATGGAGAACAAAGCTTACAGGAGTGCACACCCGCAAGGAGATAACCTGCCGACCTTTTCCACTCTCGCTTTTCAATTGTTAACCAGTTTGACTCCGAATGACCCGCGGAGTCTTTTGGGAAGAGAGATTCCAGGTCTCTCCTCTTACAACAGCCGGATTATCATAGCGGGGCGGGGAACCGATTATACGACACTTCCGATCGAATCTGATCCTCCACTTGATGTGGATGAGAGAGGAGAAACAGGAGAAGTGAAAGAGGAAGCACCTGATAAACCGGATACGCCAGTAGTTGGTGAGGATCGAGTCTATATTTATGCCACGCACAGCGAAGAGTCTTTCTATCCTCATTTACCGGACGAATCCACCGCTTATGACGGAAAGGTCAATATCACCTTAGTCGGAGCCCGTCTTGGTGAGAGTCTCGAAGATAAGGGGATAGGGGTCAAAGTTGAGGATACCAACATAGCTGATATTCTCCGTGAGAAAGGTTGGAAGCATTATCAATCGTATGATGCTGCAAGGCCGGTCGTAGAAGAAGCAATCGCACAGAATGATTCGCTGGACTATTACTTTGATTTGCACCGTGACAGCATTGACCGTGAGCATACGACGACAACCATCGGGGGCGAGGATTATGCGAGGTTTGCGTTTGTTGTGGGAGCGGAGCATGCGGGTTATGAGGAGAACCTGGCTTTTGCATCTGAAATGCACAAACGTCTGGAAGAGGCGTATCCTGGAATCAGCCGTGGGGTCATTACGAAGAAAGGTTCTGGAGTCGATGGGGTCTACAACCAGGATCTGAATGAGAATGCCATGCTGATCGAATTCGGTGGCGTCTACAACAACCTTGATGAGCTTTACCGTTCAGCTGATGTATTCGCAGAAGTGTTTGCGGATTATATGCTTGAAGATCAGAAGGTCTCGGGAGAATGAAGGGGATGAAGTGGATCGTCCTCGTTGTGATGGCTGCTGCACTCTTTTTTACGGGAGCGTTGTACGGAATCGAAAAGAATCAACAAAAGGAGACAGAGGCTGTGAAAGTGGAGGCGCCGCAGCCTCAAGTGGCCTCTTCAGGGGAGTGTGCCCCTTCGGAATCTGAAGCAGGGGCACCTTTCATTACACAAATTGCAGAAGGAATCGGAGAGTTGGTGAAGGGAGTCTTCAACGGAATCGTTCTCGTTTTTTCTGAACTGATGGGTCACTGATACGGGTAAACATTGAACTATCCTTCATCTATTGCTATAATCAGGCTAGCTATTTGTGCCGAAATTAGTAGGAGTGATGAAAGTTGACTAGTCAATCAAAACAGCAAAGAGTACGTAACTTTTCGATTATTGCCCATATTGACCACGGCAAATCGACACTTGCTGACCGTATTTTAGAAAAAACAAACGCTCTCACACAACGTGAGATGAAAGAACAATTCCTTGATGCCATGGACCTTGAGCGTGAACGCGGGATTACCATTAAGCTGAATGCCGTACAGTTGAATTACAAGGCGAACGATGGCGATGATTATACGTTCCACTTGATCGATACACCTGGACACGTCGATTTTACATATGAGGTGTCCCGTAGTCTCGCTGCTTGTGAGGGGGCCATCCTTGTTGTGGACGCCGCGCAGGGAATTGAAGCCCAGACGCTTGCCAACGTGTATTTGGCGCTTGAAAATGACTTGGAGATCATTCCTGTCATCAACAAAATCGATCTGCCTGGAGCGGATCCTGAAAGAATCAAGCAGGAGATTGAAGATGTCATCGGCATCGATGCTTCTGAAGCGATTCTGGCGTCTGCAAAAGAAGGCGTCGGCATCGATGAGATTCTGGAGCGGATCGTGACAGACATTCCGGCACCGGAGGGAGAGGCGAACGATCCAACGAAAGCCCTGATCTTCGATTCCCTTTACGATTCGTACCGTGGAGTTGTCGCTTATACGTGTGTGCGTGAAGGTTCCATCAAACTAGGCGACAAGATCCGCATGATGGCGACGGGGAAAGAATTCGAGGTTAATGAGCTCGGTGTATTCCGTCCAACTCCAACACCATTAAAAGAATTGAATGTCGGGGATGTAGGTTATTTAACAGCCTCCATCAAAAATATCGGCGACTCTCGTGTCGGGGATACCATAACGCTTGCGAACAATCCAGCGAGTGAACCACTACCTGGATACAAGCGTATGAACCCGATGGTGTTCTGTGGTATGTACCCGGTTGATGCGAACAAATATAACGACCTACGTGATGCTTTGGAGCGTCTGGAGCTCAACGACTCCTCCCTCCAATTCGAAGCTGAGACTTCTCAAGCCTTAGGGTTCGGATTCCGTTGTGGATTCCTCGGAATGCTACACATGGAAATCATCCAGGAGCGTATTGAACGCGAATACAAAATCGATCTGATTACGACAGCTCCAAGTGTTATTTATAAAGTTAAGCAGACAGACGGATCAGAGCTGAACGTTGACAACCCGTCGATGATGCCTGATAACCAATCGCTTGATGAAGTGCAGGAACCTTACGTCAAAGCAACAGTCATGGTACCGAACGATTATGTCGGCCCGGTTATGGAAATCTGCCAGCGTAAACGCGGAAACTTCATGGACATGCAGTACTTGGATGATAACCGCGTCAATATCGTTTATGAAATTCCATTGTCCGAAATCGTCTATGATTTCTTTGATTCCTTAAAATCTCAGACGAAAGGGTATGCATCCTTCGATTATGAATTGATCGGCTACAGGGCATCCAACCTTGTGAAGATGGATATCCTGTTGAACGGTGATACCATCGACGCCCTTTCCTTTATTGTACACAGAGACTTTGCTTACGAACGTGGTAAGCTTATTGCGGATAAGTTGAAGCAACTTATTCCAAGACAGCAGTTCGAGGTGCCTGTACAGGCGGCAATCGGGAACAAGATCGTTGCGAGAACGACGATTAAAGCGATGCGTAAGAACGTCCTTTCCAAGTGCTACGGCGGGGATATTTCACGTAAGCGTAAGCTTCTTGAGAAGCAGAAAGAAGGTAAGAAACGCATGAAGATGGTCGGTTCTGTAGAAGTACCGCAGGAAGCCTTCATGTCGGTTCTCGATCTAAACGAAGATTAATTGAAAAGCAACAAGATAAACAAAGCCGCAGGAGTAACCCTCTTGCGGTTTTCCTTATGAAAGGTGGAAACAACCATGACAATCTCATCTGCATACATCCATATCCCTTTCTGCCAGCAGATCTGTCACTATTGCGACTTTACGAAGTTTTTCTACAATGAACGCTTAGCTGATGAGTACCTGGAGGCGTTGGAGAACGAAATCCACACGTACATTCCCGGTGAAAAAGCTAAAGTGAAAACGATATTCGTAGGTGGAGGGACGCCGACAGCCGTCAACCATGCCCAGCTGAAGAAGCTCCTTACGATGATCGATGAGCACTTCGACGTCTCTTATTGCGAAGAATACACGTTCGAAGCGAATCCTGGAGATTTAGATGAAGAGAAAGTACGTTTACTGAAAGAATTCGGTGTAGACCGAATATCGCTTGGCGTCCAAGTGTTTGATGATGACATGCTTGAAAAAATCGGGCGGGTCCATCGTGTCAAAGATGTCTATACCAATGTGGACCGTTTAGTGAAGGCTGGACTTACGAATGTGAGTATTGATTTGATGTATGCCCTGCCTGGTCAGACCGTGGATCATTTTGAAAAGACGATCGACGAAGCAATGCAGTTCGATCTGCCACACTACTCGTCATATTCTCTTCAAATTGAACCGAAGACGATTTTCTATCAACGCTACAAAAAAGGTACACTTGTAAAACCTCCTGAAGAAGACGAAGCAGAGATGTATGAGCTCTTACAGCGTAAATTAGCATCTGCCGGGGTCAACCAGTATGAAATCAGCAACTTCTCAAAGCCCGGGTTTGAAAGCAAGCACAACTTGACATACTGGAATAATGAGTATTATTTCGGAATTGGAGCAGGAGCCCACGGCTACCTTCCTGGAAAGCGGACGATCAATTTGCGTCCATTACCTGCCTATACGAAAAAGGCAATGGAAGACGGTCAGCCGATTCTGCACGAGGAACCCGTAGGCGTGAAAGAGCAGATGGAGGAAGAGATGTTCCTTGGTCTGCGTAAGACAGAGGGCGTCTCTTTCCGTGAGTTTAACCGAAAATACAATAAAGAGATTGTAGATGTATTCGGCGAAGCGATTCCGAAACTGAAGGACAGAAAGCTCATTCAGGAGTCAGATGGGTTTATTTCGTTGACCTCTAAAGGCAGGATTCTTGGAAATGAGGTATTTCAAGAATTTCTGCTTGATGACTAGTTTTCATAGGTTAACCGTTGACAACCTTATACCCATTTGATAATTTATTATTAGATTTAGCACTCAAGTAAATCGAGTGCTAACAGAGGTGATCATCGATGTTAACAGAAAGACAACTGCTTATTCTGCAAGTCATTATTGATGATTTCATCACAACCGCACAACCTGTAGGTTCGCGGTCTATATCGAAAAAAGATGCTGTGACCTTCAGTTCAGCGACGGTCAGGAATGAAATGGCGGACTTGGAAGAGATGGGGTTTATTGAAAAGACTCACTCTTCTTCCGGACGAATTCCTTCTGAAAAAGGGTATCGTTTTTACGTCGACCATTTGCTTTCTCCGTTACGCCTTTCTGATTCTGAGGTTACCATTATTCGTGATGCTTTCACGGACAAAATGATGGAGTTTGAACAAGTGGTTCAGAAGTCTGCGGGTATTCTGTCAGACCTTACGAACTATACCTCCATCATCCTCGGTCCTGAAGTGTTCGAGACAAAGCTGAAACAATTGCAGATCGTACCATTGAATGATCAGTCTGCGATTGCCATCCTAGTGACGAATACCGGACATGTTGAACATCGCGCTTTCAACGTACCGGTAGAAGTATCGACTTCTGACTTGGAGAAAATGGTCAACATTTTAAATGCGAGACTTCGTGGAGTGCCTTTGATTCAACTCCATGAGAAATTGTATGAAGAAATCGGGGGCCTTCTGAAAGCACACACTGATCAATACGAAAAAGCTTTTGCGTACTTACGCGCCGCGCTCGTTGAGGAGCAGCCAACGAAGCTGTACATCGGTGGCAAGACGAATATTCTGATGCAGCCGGAATTTAGAGATCTAGATAAAGTCCGCTCATTATACGCCACCATCGAAAAAGAAAGCGAAATGGCGGATCTGCTCAGATCAGATGATGAGGGAATACGTGTCAGAATCGGACAGGAGAATCCGTTCGATGCGATGCAGAATTGCAGTCTCATTACAGCAAGCTACCGTCTGGGTAATGACCAGATCGGAACGATTGCACTCCTTGGTCCAACAAGAATGGAGTACAACCGGATGTTTTCGTTAATGAATGTTCTATCAAAGCATATGACCTCCACATTCAGAGGTTGGTACTAGATCATCCTCTCAGAGATGGGATGCAATCTCCCATCGTTTCTTTTTGTCTATTGCTTTTTCAAATGAGGCATTCATGTTATAGTCAAAAACGGCTAAAGGGAAAGTAGGAGGTGTAAGTCGTGGAAGAGAACAAGAAAGAAGAAGTACTCGAAGAAAACGATGAACAACAGGAAGAAGTAGAAATTATCGAAGAAGAACAAGAACAAGGTTCATCTGAACTCGATGAGCTTCGCCAGGAAAAGGAAGAGCTGAATAATCGCCTTGTGAGACTTCAGGCAGATTATGATAACTTCAGACGCCGTACCCAGAAAGAGAAAGAGGCGGATCGGAAGTATCGCTCTCAGAGCTTGATCGAAGAGCTTGTACCTGTATTGGATAATTTCGAACGTGCACTTCAAGTAGAAGTGGATTCTGAATCTGCACAAAAATTCGCAGATGGAATCAAGATGGTTTATAACCAGTTCCAGTCAGCTATGGACAAAGAAGGACTCGAGGAAATCCCGTCTAAGGGAGAAGAATTCGATCCAAACCTTCACCAAGCTGTCATGCAGGTTGAAGATGAGAATTACGATTCCAATATTGTAGTCGAAGAGCTGCAAAAAGGGTATCGCTTAAAAGATCGGGTTATTCGCCCGGCAATGGTAAAAGTAAACCAATAATAGATGAATGATGAGATTGTAAAGGAGGACATTTAACCATGGGTAAGATCATTGGTATTGACTTAGGTACAACAAACTCTTGTGTAGCAGTAATGGAAGGTGGCGAATCGAAGGTTATTCCGAACCCGGAAGGTAACCGGACGACTCCTTCAGCTGTTGCATTCAAAAACGGTGAACGTCAAGTAGGTGAGGTGGCGAAGCGTCAAGCGATCACTAACCCGAACACGATTCTTTCCGTTAAGCGTCATATGGGCACAGACTACAAAGTAGAAGTGGAAGGTACAGAATACACTCCACAAGAAATTTCTGCTATCATTCTTCAGTACATCAAAAGCTATGCAGAAGACTATCTTGGAGATACAGTAGATAAAGCTGTCATCACAGTACCTGCATACTTCAACGACGCTGAGCGTCAAGCGACAAAAGATGCTGGTAAAATCGCTGGTCTTCAGGTTGAGCGTATCATCAACGAGCCGACAGCAGCAGCACTTGCTTACGGGATCGACAAGGAAGACGAAGATCAAACGATCCTCGTTTACGACCTTGGTGGCGGTACATTCGACGTATCAATCCTTGACATCGGCGACGGTGCATTCGAAGTTGTATCCACTGCCGGTGACAACCGTCTAGGTGGAGATGACTTCGACCAGGTTATCATCGATCACATGGTCGCAGAATTCAAGAAAGAGAACGGCATCGACCTTTCTCAAGATAAAATGGCGAAACAACGCCTGAAAGACGCAGCTGAAAAAGCGAAAAAAGATCTTTCTGGTGTAGCTCAAACACAAATCTCACTTCCATTCATCACAGCAGGTGAAGCGGGACCATTGCACCTTGAAATGAACTTGACTCGTGCGAAATTCGAAGAGCTT
This sequence comes from Halobacillus litoralis, assembly GCF_020171725.1. GTDB lineage: Bacteria > Bacillota > Bacilli > Bacillales > Halobacillaceae > Halobacillus > Halobacillus litoralis_F. The sequence goes on from NZ_JAIVAJ010000002.1 coordinate 239,236, forward strand.
GCATCTGATTTAGTAGAGCGCTCTATGAAACCGACTCGTCAAGCATTGAAAGATGCGAAGATGAACGCAAGCGAAATTGACAAGGTTATTCTTGTTGGTGGATCGACTCGTATCCCAGCTGTACAAGAAGCGATCAAGAAAGAAATCGGAAAAGATCCTTCTAAGGGCGTAAACCCGGATGAAGTTGTTGCACTTGGTGCTTCCATCCAAGGTGGCGTTCTTCAAGGTGATGTTAAAGACGTTGTCCTTCTAGACGTAACTCCACTTTCCCTAGGAATCGAAACAATGGGTGGCGTAACGACGAAATTGATCGAGCGTAATACGACAATTCCGACAAGCCACTCTCAAGTATTCTCAACAGCAGCAGATAACCAGACAGCTGTTGATATCCACGTTCTACAAGGTGAGCGTGAGATGGCACAGGACAACAAAACACTTGGTCGTTTCCAATTGACGGATATTCCACCAGCACCACGCGGTGTACCACAAATCGAAGTATCCTTCGACATTGATGCTAACGGTATTGTGAATGTTCGTGCGAAAGACATGGGTACAAACAAAGAACAATCCATTACAATCAAGTCTTCTTCAGGTCTTTCTGATGAAGAAGTTGAAGATATGGTGCGTCAGGCGGAAGAAAACGCTGAAGAAGACAAGAAGAAGCGTGAAGCGATCGAACTTCGCAACGAAGCGGATCAGCTGATCTTCACAACAGACAAGACAATCAAAGATCTTGGCGAACAAGTATCTGAAGAAGAGAAGCAAAAAGCAGAATCAGCAAAAGAAGAGCTTCAAACAGCTCTTGAAGGTGAAGACCTTGATGTGATTAAAGAGAAGAAAGAGGCGCTTGAAGAACAAGTGCAGCAACTTTCTGTGAAACTTTATGAGCAGGCTCAAGCACAAGCGGAAGCACAACAAGGCGAAGCCGGCGGTTCTGATGATGATGTTGTCGACGCTGACTACGAAGAAGTAGACGAAGACGACAAGAAGTAAGGTATGAGGTAAGAAAAGAAAAGTCAAAGTCAGGTTCTTCTTGGCTTTGACTTTTTTTGAGGATTTGAGAAAAGGTGTGGGATGAACGGGATCCTCTTTAATCAGCGCTGCACCTTCTGTTCAAAGCAGGATCTCAATCCTTTCTCATACTCAATCGGCAGTTGCCTGTCGGATTTGTCAGTGTTAACATAAACGTTATGTAATAGCGCCCGGGAGAGTGATGGACTAGTGAGTAAACGCGATTTTTATGAAGTACTCGGCGTTTCAAAAGATGCTTCAAAAGATGAAATTAAGAAAGCTTATCGAAAACTGGCTCGGAAATATCACCCAGATGTCAGTGAAGAAGAAAATGCTTCAGAGAAGTTCAAAGAAGCGAAAGAAGCTTATGAAACACTAAGCGACCAGCAGAAGCGTGCCCAGTATGACCAGTTCGGACACCAGGATCCGAACCAAGGATTTGGTGGATTTGGCGGAGCACAGGACTTCGGTGGATTCGGGGATATCTTTGATATGTTCTTTGGTGGCGGTGGACGTCGCCGTGACCCGAATGCGCCTCGTAAAGGGGCAGACCTTCAGTATACGATGACCCTTCAGTTCGAAGAAGCGATTTTCGGTAAGAGTACGGATATCGAGCTTCCGACCGAGGAAGAATGTGAAACATGTGATGGATCAGGTGCGAAACCTGGCACGTCACCAGAGACATGTTCCCACTGTCAAGGAAGCGGTCAAATCAATCAAGAGCAGGATACACCATTTGGTCGTGTCGTAAACCGTCGTGTTTGTCACCATTGTCAAGGAAGCGGTCAAATCGTGAAAGACAAATGTGAAACATGTGGTGGAGACGGCCGTGTCCAAAAACGTAAGAAGATCCACCTTGATATCCCAGCAGGTATTGATGATGGGCAGCAAATCCGTGTTCAAGGAAAAGGGGAAGCTGGTGCGAACGGCGGTCCAGCCGGAGATCTGTTCGTCGTGATCCGCGTTCAACCTCATGAATTCTTTGAGCGGGAAGGCGACCACATTTTCTGTGAAATGCCTCTAACCTTTACGCAGGCGGCTCTAGGCGATGAAATCGAAGTGCCAACCGTTCACGGTAAAGTCAAGCTGAAGGTTCCAGCAGGTACACAAACCGGAAAAACATTCCGACTTAAAGAAAAAGGCTCTCCGAATGTCCACGGACGTGGAACCGGAGATCAGCACGTCATTACGAAAGTGATTACGCCGAAAAACTTAACAGATCGTCAAAAAGAGTTGTTGCGTGAGTTCAACGAAATCAGTGGAAATGAAGCGACTGATGAACAACACGGCAATTTTTTCGAACGAATGAAGCGAGCTTTTAAAGGCGACTAACATGTGAGAGGAGTGTCTGCTACGACGAGGTTCTAAAGGGTTCCACTAAATCCCATTTCCGAGCGTAGCAGGCACTCGTTTTAATTTTAATGAAAAGTGAGATGATAAGATGAAGTGGTCTGAATTCTGTATTCATACGACGAATGAAGCAATTGAACCGATTTCTAATATTCTGCATGAGTCCGGTGCGAGCGGCGTTGTGATCGAAGACCCGAAAGATTTGGAAAGGGAACAGGCTCCTCTTGGAGAAATCTATGAACTGAATCCTGACGATTACCCTGAAGAAGGCGTGCGCGTGAAAGCATACTTACCTGTAAACAGCTTCCTCGCTGAAACAGTTGATGAAATTAAAGAATCCATCAACAATTTGACGACATTCGGCATTGAACTAGGGCGCAACGAAATCTCGATGAGTGAAATCAACGAAGAAGACTGGGCCACGGCATGGAAGAAATATTATAAACCAGTCAAAATATCTGAGAAGATTACCATCATTCCTACTTGGGAAGATTATACACCGGTATCAAGCGATGAAATCATCATTGAGATGGATCCGGGTATGGCTTTCGGCACAGGAACTCACCCGACGACCGTCCTCAGTATTCAAGCGCTGGAGCAGTATCTTGAAAAAGGGGACAAAGTATTGGATGTCGGAGCCGGTTCCGGAATTCTAAGTGTCGCTTCCGTGTTGTTAGGCGCATCACATGCCTACGCTTACGACTTGGATGACGTAGCAGTGAAAAGCACTCAATTGAACGCAGAGCTTAACCAAGTGCAGGAGAAGGTCACTTCGAAGCATAATAACCTGCTTCAAGGCGTTGAAATGGAAGCAGACTTGATTGTTTCGAACATTCTGGCTGAAATCATCGTACAGTTCACTGACGATGCTTTCAACAGAGTAAAACCGGGGGGATACTTCATCACGTGTGGAATCATTTCAGGGAAAAAGGACATGGTTCGCGATCGATTAGTTGAGTCCGGCTTTGAGATTGTTGAAACGAATAAAATGGAAGACTGGATCAGCATTATTGCAAAAAAACCAATGTAAGGGTGGACGACCATGCAGCGTTATTTCGTAGAAACTGAACATTGGCAGGGTCAGGCTGTAACCATTGACGGTGAGGATGTCCATCACATTTCGCGCGTTATGCGTATGGAACCAGGATCTGAAGTCGTCTGCATCCACCCGGTCGAAGGGGCGGCGCTGTGCCGGATCGAGGAGATAAAAGAGAAAACCGTTGATTGTGAGGTTTTGGAGTGGATGGATGAAGACCGTGAACTCCCTGTAGAGGTCACCATCGTCCAAAGTCTCGGTAAAGGCGACAAACTGGAGCAAGTCGTCCAAAAAGGGACTGAACTGGGCGCCAGTCGCTTTATTCCTTTTGCAGCAGACCGCTCGGTAGCAAAGTGGGATCTCAAGAAAGTGAAGAAGAAAGTCGAGCGCCTTCAAAAGATTGCGAAAGAGGCGAGTGAACAGTCTGAGCGCACGCGTATTCCGGAAGTTTCCAGTTTGTATCAGTTACAGGATCTGCTGAAGGAAGAATCGTTTACGTGGTGCTTTTTCGGACATGCAGAAGAGGCCCGTGACGCTGTTTCACCTTCATTAAAGAGTCGATTAACTTCGATTGAACCTGGAGACAAGGTGCTGATTGTCTTCGGACCTGAGGGTGGTTTTTCGGAAAAGGAAGTCGAGGCGTTTAAAGACAGTGGCTACTTACCGGTAAGGCTGGGGCCACGCATTCTTCGTATGGAAACAGCACCGCTATACTTTTTATCAAGCCTTTCTTATCAGGTGGAAGAAGAGTAATCGAAAACCCCATTCGCATTTTAAGCGCATTCATGCTATGATAGGTTTAGAGGTACGTACAACTCAAAAGATAGAAGGGAAGATGTGAACATGGAACAGAATCTTGCGAAGATGATTGACCATACACAGTTAAAGCCAGATACTCCGAAAGAAAAAATCCTGCAAATTTGCGAAGAAGCAAAAGAAAACGACTTCGCATCCGTTTGCGTTAATCCACACTGGGTAAAAACTTCATATGATCTCCTTAAAGATACAGACGTGAAAGTTTGTACGGTCGTCGGGTTCCCTCTTGGAGCGACAACCAAAGAAACGAAAGCGTTCGAAACGCGCCAGGCTATTGAACAGGGTGCTACAGAAATCGATATGGTGATCAATATCGGAGAGCTGAAATCCGGTAACACGGACGTAGTTGGTCAAGACATCCAAGCGGTTGTCCGTGAAGCAGAAGGCAAAGCCATCGTAAAAGTAATTATCGAAACATCTCTTCTGAATGAAGATGAGAAGGTAAAAGCTTGCGAACTTGCTAAAGAAGCAGGAGCTGACTTCGTGAAGACGTCTACAGGTTTCTCTGGAGGCGGAGCAACGGTTGAAGATATCAGCCTGATGCGCAAGACGGTTGGTCCCGAACTGGGCGTTAAAGCGTCTGGAGGAGTGCGTGATTACGAAGGAGCTAAAGCGATGATTGAAGCGGGTGCGACTCGTATCGGCGCAAGCTCTGGTATCGCAATCGTAAATGGTGAACAAGGTACTTCTGATTATTAAGATATAAACGAACCCCGCCGTTCCTAACGGCGGGGTTTTTAGGTTGTTGATAAAGGTTCTGTACTTTGTGCTACAATACGTGTGTAGAGAAGAGGTGAGCAGGGTGAAAAAACGTGATCATATCAAAATGCACAGCTATCCGGGAATGGTGGCTGTTGTAGGTGTACATACGGAGGAAGGGGCGAACTTTATGTCAGCGGGCTGGCATGCCTATCTATCCATGGATCCACCCATGTATGGTGTGGCTGTCGGGCGCGAGCGTTACACGTATGACCAGTTAAAGAAAGCTGGGCGTTTTTCCATTAACTTTCTGCCATTCGGTCAGGCCGAGCATATTCAATACAACGGCAGCCTTTCTGGTTTTCAAACCGATAAAGGGAAGACCCAGAAGTGGTTCCTGACGGATTCGTCTGTTCCGATGCTGGAGGAAGCGTATCTAGGTTATGAATGCGAGCTGAGTTCTATGGTTCCTACCGGAGATCATGACTGGGTGATCGGAAACATTGAATTATGTTATTATAAAGAGGGATTGTTTGGTGAAGATGGACTGCCGGACTTCAGTCAGGTTAGCATTCCTCTGTATCTTGGCAGGTCAACTTATATGAAATTAGATGATTCCGTTAAAAAAACACAAATTCATATACCGAAAGATGACAAAAAAAGTTGACCATGTTGGCTCCTTATAATATAATTGTCAAAGGTATGGAGGTCCCATACGATAGAAACAGTTTTTGTGCTTCGGAGGGAGGGAAATTGCATGTCAAATACAACTCGCGTTCGTAAAAACGAGTCCATTGAAGATGCTCTTCGTCGCTTTAAGCGTAGTGTATCCAAAAGTGGTACATTAGCAGAATATCGTAAGCGTGAATATTACGACAAGCCTAGTGTACGCCGTAAGAAAAAGTCTGAGGCGGCTAGAAAGCGTAAGTAATGATAGAGGGTGTTGAATAGGATGACGATTACTGAGCGTCTTGCCCAGGATATGAAAACAGCCATGAAGGCCCGTGATAAAGCGAAGCTTTCCACGATTCGAATGGTTCGAGCTTCTATGCAGAATGAAGCTATTAAACTGGGGAAAGACTCATTATCTGAAGAAGAAGAAATGACTGTTTTATCTCGTGAGGTAAAACAGCGAAAAGATTCCCTCCAAGAATTCAAAGAAGCTGGACGTGACGATCTTGTAGAAGGACTTCAGTTCGAACTTGAAGTTTTACAAGCATATATGCCGAAACAGCTGACAAATGAAGAACTTGAGCAAATTGTTCAAGAAGCTATTGAAGAAGTAGGAGCAACAACCAAAGCTGACATGGGCAAAGTCATGACAGCCGTAATGCCGAAAGTGAAAGGGAAAGCGGACGGCTCACAGGTTAATAAACTTGTACTTCAGCAATTATCTTAAGCAAAAAGCCTCTCTTTGTAACAAAGAGAGGCTTTTTTAAATGCCACACCATCGTACATACAATCATGAAGACGGTTCGAAAAATATTTTTATTAATAGTGAAACATAATAACCAACACAACCGTATATGTACTATTCCATGTTCAAGATTTAGGAAGGGAGGTACGTATGGTGAAAGCTTTCAGAGTATGGTCGTTTGTGCTCATGATGGCCGTTGCGGCAGTGCTTTCAGTATTTCAAGTACTGCCTGTTGCGCAGGCTGACGGGGAAGGGGAACAGGTATATGTCATCCCTGTGGAAAGTACAGTCGAGCGAGGGATGGCTGCTTTTTTGAACCGGACGACTAGCGAAGCAGTTGAGAATGGGGCGGACCACGTCATTTTTGAGATTGATACGCCGGGAGGGCGTGTAGACGCAGCGAATGAGATTGCACAAATTCTTCAGGATCTTGATGTTCCGAATACGGCATTCATTACAAGCCAGGCCCTCTCAGCCGGTTCCTATATTGCGTTGAACACGGATCAGATCTATATGAAACCTCAAGCGACAATGGGGGCCTCTGGTGTCATCAATTCCGATGGCACTGCTGCTGATAAAAAAGCTCAATCGGCTTGGATTTCTGCAATGGTTGCGGCCGCTGAATCCACAGGTCGTGACCCGATCTATGCAAGAGCGATGGCTGATGAGAGTGTCGACCTGCCGGAATATGGTGCCGGCGAAGGTGCGTATCTGACGCTTGGACCAAGTGATGCAGTCGAAGTCGGATATGCAGAAGGAATTGTCGAAGATCGTACCGAATTACTTAGTAAGCTGAACTTGACGGATGCGACGGTCGTCGAAAAAGAGCCGACTGCAGCAGAAAACCTTGCCAGGTTCCTGACGAACCCTGTCGTAATCCCGATTCTATTATCTGTTGCAAGCCTCGGACTTGTGGTTGAATTGTATTCACCAGGGTTTGGGATACCGGGCACAATGGGACTGCTGTCATTGGTTTTGTTTTTCTATGGACATATTGTGGCAGGCCTGGCCGGTTATGAAGCCATTATTCTTCTCGTTCTCGGAATCGGATTGATAGTAGCAGAGTTTTTCCTCCCGGGAGGTATTGCCGGGATAGCTGGTATTGTAGCTGTTGTGGCGTCTCTTATGCTTTCGTCCGCTGATATGGGGCATATGGCTATGAGCATCGGAATCGCTTTGCTTGTGACGATTGTGGTCTCAGTCATTTTGTTTAAAACCATGGGCCTTGAGCGTGGCTTTTTCCGCCACATCATACTGACGGATTCCACGTCGTCTGAAAAAGGCTATGTGTCTCAAACGAACAGGCTTGAGTTGATCGGTTTGGAAGGAACAACACTGACGCCTCTTAGACCATCCGGAACAGCGGAATTTGACGATGAAAGGCTTGATGTCGTTTCAGAAGGCGGATTTATAGGTGTTTCTGAGCGAGTAAAAGTCGTAAAGACAGAGGGAACTAGAATTGTTGTAAGACAAATGAAGAAAAATGATGAGGAGGAAGTTCAATGACATTGGAACAATTGATGCCGATTATTATTATCGGAGTCATCATAATCGTGCTTGCTGTACTATTCACTTTCATTCCCGTAATGCTGTGGATCAGCGCACTCGCAGCAGGTGTAAAAATAAATATCTTCACGCTGGTGGGAATGCGTTTGAGACGCGTTATCCCGTCACGTGTTATCAACCCGTTGATCAAAGCACATAAAGCGGGTGTGAACGTAGATACGAACCAACTCGAGAGTCACTACTTGGCCGGTGGTAACGTTGACCGAGTGGTGAATGCTCTGATTGCTGCTCAACGAGCGAATATCGAACTCAGCTTCGAACGCTGCGCAGCCATTGACTTGGCCGGTCGTGACGTATTGGAAGCCGTTCAGATGAGTGTAAACCCTAAAGTGATCGAGACACCGTTTATCGCTGGTGTAGCTATGGACGGAATCGAAGTCAAAGCGAAGGCAAGAATTACGGTAAGAGCCAACATTGACCGCCTTGTCGGTGGTGCAGGTGAAGATACGGTCATTGCCCGTGTAGGGGAAGGGATCGTATCCACAATTGGTTCCAGTACCAACCACAACAAAGTACTTGAGAATCCGGATATGATTTCTCAAAATGTACTTGGTAAAGGATTGGATGCTGGAACAGCTTTCGAAATCCTGTCCATCGATATTGCCGATATTGACATCGGGAAAAACATCGGTGCAATTCTTCAGACTGATCAGGCTGAAGCCGATAAGAACATCGCTCAGGCTAAGGCCGAAGAGCGCCGTGCCATGGCGATTGCACAAGAGCAGGAAATGCGCGCACGCGTTCAAGAAATGCAGGCGAAAGTGGTCGAGGCAGAAGCAGAAGTTCCACAAGCTCTTGCTGCAGCTCTCCGTTCAGGCAAAATGGGTGTGATGGACTATATGAATTACCAAAACATCAACGCCGATACGGATATGAGAAATACACTTGGCAAGATGAACGATGAAGAAGAAGAGGAGTAAACAATTTCTAAGCGATAAAGGAGAATCCTCATGGAAAGCTTAATTGAGCTGATATTCAATAACATTTTCATTATCGCTATTGCAATTGGTGGAATCATCAGCTGGCTTGGGAGAGTCACAGGTAATGAGGATGAGAAGGAAACGACGCGTATGCCTTCCGGTCCTGTTCACGATGAGTCTCTCGAGCCCATGACTCCAGTCGAAGCCAGTCCTCCCCCTGAGAAAAAAGGGGAGGATCGTTTGAAGGAGTATTATGAGAAAAAGCAAGAAACCCTCGAGAAGGCGAAATCGTACGAAATTGGAGGCGGATCGAGTTACGAAACGCCGAATAGGGATATTCATACAATGGAGCGTATTGTTCCGAAAAAACCGAAGAAAACCAACAAGCATGCCGTCCCATCTGCTCATTCATTCAAAACAAAAGACTGGGATCAGAAGAAACTTGCGGAAGGGATTGTCATGGCCGAGATTTTAGGTCCGCCGCGAGCACATAAGCCTCACAGCTCCCATCCCAAAAAAAGATAACAAAAAGCACGAATTGTAGTGATACAATTCGTGCTTTTTTCGTATAAATACGAAGAGGGGGGAAGTCGGATGGCAAAATGGCAGCAGAATATACGGGCATGGATCGGACGTTACTTCGATTTACCTTCTGACGTGATGCTTGATCTGCCGAGGATTACAACCATCGGCTCCATTCACGTTTACATAGAGAACCACACAGGACTTCTGCATTTTTCTGAAGAAGAAATAAGGATTCAATACAAGAGAGGCCAGGTGCGAATTTCAGGAAAAGGTCTTGGCATAAAGATGATGTTGAAGGAAGAGTTGCTTCTAGAGGGGGAGCTCAAGGCTGTTGAATTCTTCCCTGATCAATAAGAGGAGGTGAAGTGATGAGGAATCAGTACGACTTCTACCAAGGGATGATGACCATCAAACTGAAAGGGAAGTTGATTGAGCCTTACCTGCAGGCATGCACAAGACAAGGGTGTCAGATCAGCCACCTCAAACGGATAGGGGATGAGGAAGTCGTCTTGACCATCCGTCTGCAGGACTGGGCTGCCGTACGTTCATTGAGGAAGAAGTACAGGTGTAAGATAACCATTGTTGGAGGGAAGGGGGTCCCTTTTCTCGTTCATAGGATGTTACGCAAAACTTCTCTCATGATTGCTTTTGCGGTAGCGCTGATCTTAATTTTCGTCTTAGCGAACACGCTCTGGTCCATTGAAGTGAAAGGGTTGAACCCTGAGCTCGAGGCGAGTGTTGAAAAAAGGTTGAAATCGTATGGCGTGTCACCTGGGAAATTAACCATTGGCATGAGTGATCCGAATGAGATTCAGGCCAAGCTTTTGGATGATATACCAGACTTGTTGTGGATCGGCGTAAAAAAACAAGGGACAAGCTATCATCTTTATGGTGTAGAGAAGATTCGTCACGATACCGATAAGAATACCAGACCGAGTTATCTTGTGGCGGAAAAGAAAGGCATGATCATCCGTCCGTTCATTAGAAAAGGAAGACCACTTGTATCGGTTTACGACATCGTTGAAAAAGGACAGCCCCTCGCAACAGGTGAACTTGTGGAGGAGGGGGAGATCTTTGTGCATACAGAAGGTGAAGTCATCGCAGAGACGTGGTACAAAGTCGAACAACAACTGCCGACCCGTCACATACTGAACTTGACGGATGGAGAACCTAAACGCACGTATGGGTTGAAAGTCGGTTCTATTGACCTGCCACTTTGGGGCTGGTGGGGAAAAGATGAAGGGACAATTAGAGAAGAGAACGTCATCACAGATTGGCAGATTAAAGGGTGGAAGTTACCGGTGCAATGGCAGTTCGCAGCCAGCTATAAAATGGATCCTTCTGCGTTGGAGAAGTCAAAGGAGGATCTCGGTAAAATGGGGGCTGAAACCGCAAAAAGAAGCCTGAAAAGACAGCTCGATGAAGACGCGGAAATATTGGATGAAAAAGTTTTGCACCTCGGTGAGGAGCATGGTAAAGTAAAATTAATCCTATTATTCAAAGTGCATGAAGACATCGCGGAAACAAAGTATATTAGCCAAGGAGATTGAGTATGCCAGAAGACTTAAGAACGATTGATATCCAATTAGATAATACAACAGAAGCTTTGGCACTCTTCGGAACAGAGGACAGAAACCTGAAACAAATCGAAGAGCAGCTGAAAGTGACAATTATTTCAAGAGGGGAGCACGTACGGGTCTCAGGTCCTACTGAACTCGTGAAACTGGTTGAAGATATTCTCATGTCCGTGCTGAACGTGATCCGCAAAGGGTTGACGATTACAGAACGTGACATCGTATACGCAGTTGAACTTGCGAAAAAGGGAAAAATCAATCAGTTCGAGGCTCTATTTGAGGATGAAATTACGCGCAATGCAAAAGGGAAATCGATCCGTGTCAAGACTCTCGGTCAACGGAACTACGTTTCAGCCATTAAGAACAATGATCTCGTATTCGGGATTGGTCCTGCCGGTACAGGGAAAACGTACCTTGCTGTCGTCATGGCCGTCAATGCATTGAAGAATGGTGAAGTGAAGAAGATCATCTTAACGAGACCTGCTGTTGAAGCAGGGGAAAGCCTTGGTTTCCTTCCAGGAGACTTGAAAGAAAAGGTAGATCCTTATCTTCGTCCCTTATATGATTCGCTTCATGATGTTTTTGGGGCTGAGCACACGACGCGGCTAATCGATCGTGGGACCATTGAAATTGCGCCACTTGCCTACATGAGAGGACGGACGTTGGACGATGCGTTTGCCATCTTGGACGAAGCTCAGAATACAACCCCTGAACAAATGAAGATGTTTTTGACGCGGTTAGGGTTTGGTTCGAAAATGATCATCACAGGTGACATTACGCAAGTGGACTTACCGAAAGGGGTCAAGTCCGGACTGAAGGTGGCTGAAGAGAAGCTTGGTCGTGTGAAAGGATCACAATTCATACACTTGGAACAATCCGATGTAGTCAGACACCCACTCGTACAACGCATTATTGATGCTTACGAAGGGGAAGAGAAGTAAGACCCATGACCTGGGTCTTACTTTCTTATGAGCTGAAATCTCACCTCTCAGCTGACCTTCATGAAGGTGTGAGAAAAGTCATGGACATCGCTCCACAAGATAGAAAGCTGCCTTTCATACAAGGAGAATAACTTTCAATGAGGTGTAAACATGAATAATAAACCTTCCGTTCTATGGCGCTGGCGATTTTGGATGTCCTTGTCTCTTCCGGTGCTTATCGTTGCGATTGTGTTCATGGCGTCCGCCTTCTCCAATATACATAAAAAGACGTACAGCTTAGAAAAGTACGGTACCGCCCCGGAAACCATTTACTCTCCGATTACAATCGAAAATGAGAAAGAAACCGACAGACAGATGAGAGAAGCATTGCAGTCTGTAGAAGATCGTTATTCTGTTTCGAAAACGATTACAGAAGAAAGAATTGAAAAAGTAGATGAAATTTTTGAAGTCGTCAAAGAGGTAGGAAGAGATAAAGAACCCCAGGAGAACTTCATGGATCAAACTTCGGAAATTCAGTCATTGATTTCTGAAGACCTGGCTGAATCACTGCCAGTAGAACTGTTCAGGCCACTGCTGTCTGCCGAGGAGGCAGAGCTCAACGAGGCAAGAGAGATGCTGGTTTCCGCCCTTCGAGGTTCTTTTGAAGGAGGGATCCGTTCCACGGATCTTGCAGGGCAAAAACGAAGTCTTGAGCTGAAAATTGAATACTCAAGCATTCCGGAGTCGTTGCAGCAAGTCGTAACTGACATAGGAAGTTATGCGTTGGTGGAGAACGCTCTGTATGATGCCGGGGAGACTGATGCGGCGAGGAAAGAGGCGATCTCCAACGTCGATCCCAATATGATCAGGTCAGGGGAAGTGATCGTCGAAGAAGGGGCGACCATCTCAAGCGATATTTACGATGAACTGATGCTCACGGGCTTGTTAGATGAGAAGAAGAACCTCCTGCCGCTTCTAGGACTCGGGGTCCTTACGGTTCTGCTTGCCCTCGTGTTTTATTATGAGACTTCAAGAGCTGTGAAAGCAGACGAATTGAATCGACAGCACGTCTATGTTTTGACGGCTATCTCCATTTTCATGATTCTCATGATGAAAGGTTTCGGCCTTTTTGTTACAGTGGGACAGCCCCTGTATTATTGTATGCCGGTCGCTACTGGAGTCATGTTGATCAAGCTGCTCTGTCATGAACGTATGGCGATTGTGATGTCGCTGATCTATGCTGTTATGGCGATGGTTCTTATGAATGGACAACTGTCGGGGCCAGTCAATGGTACAGCTGGTGCTTATATTCTTGTCACTCAATTGGCTGCTATTTTCTTTTTGATCCAAACGAAAGACCGCTTGTCCATTATTCGAGCAAGCTCAGCTGTGGCTGTGACTAATATATGCATGGTGCTCTTCTTTCTATTCGTCTCTTTTGAGAAATACTCCTGGGTGGATGTGTTCATCTACAGTGGATATGGCTTAGCGGGAGCATTCATTGCCGGCGTACTTACGCTTGGTCTGCTTCCATTTATCGAAACCTGGTTCGGAATCCTGTCTGATAACAAGCTGCTGACACTGGCCAGTCCGAATCAGCCTTTACTTAGGAAGCTGCTCATGGAAGCTCCTGGTACTTATCATCACAGCATAATGGTGGCAAACTTAAGTGAAGCAGCATGTGAATCGATTGGAGCCAATGGGCTGCTTGCTCGTGTAGGGGCTTATTACCATGACCTTGGCAAGACGAAAGAGCCCCACTATTTCATTGAAAATCAGATGAAGATGCGTAATCCACACGATTTTCTCGATCCGGAGCAAAGTGCCGATATTATTATTCGTCACCCGGAAGAAGGGGCGAAGCTTTTAGAGAAGGAAAAACTGCCTAAAGAAATCATCGATATTGCGAAACAGCACCATGGCACGACCCTCTTGAAGTATTTTTATTATCAGGCACAGGAAGAGAGGGCTCATGTGAGTGAAGGCGATTATCGATATCCGGGGCCCAAGCCACAGTCGAAAGAGGCAGCCGTTGTCTGTGTGTGTGACTCTGTGGAAGCGGCTGTCCGGTCTCTTGGAGAACCGACAGAAGAAAAAATCAAGAAGATCGTCCATTCGATCATCGAAGACCGCCTTCTTGATGGACAATTTGACGAAAGTGACTTAACGTTTAAGGAAGTCAATCAAATGGAACATGCCATTTGTGAAACACTTCAGGGTATTTTTCACTCAAGAATTCAATATCCTGAAGCAAAAACGGTTGTAAAGGAGGCAAAATAATGATTCATATTGATTTTCAAGACGAAACGAATTCTGTTGATGAGGCGTTTGTAGACCTGATCCAGCGAATTATTAAGTTTGCAGGAGAAAAAGAAGGGGTAAACACTGAATCCGAAGTGTCGATCAGTTTTGTTGATAATGATGAAATTCAGGAAATTAACCGAAATTATAGACAGAAAGACTACGCGACCGACGTCATTTCATTTGCCATGCAGGAACAAGTGGAAGGCGAAATGAATATTTTAAATGAAGATATGCCGCAAATGCTTGGAGATATCGTGATTTCTGTAGATAAAGCTAAGGAGCAGGCTGAAGAATACAACCATTCTTTGGAGCGCGAATTCGGATTTCTCGCTCTGCACGGCTTTCTTCATTTATTAGGCTATGACCATATGAATGAAGAAGAGGAAAAGGCCATGTTCGGCCGTCAAGAGGAGATCTTGAATGAGTTCGGGCTCGAGCGGTCGGAGTAAAAAGAAGTCGATTGGCTTCAGGTTTGCTTGGAACGGAATCCAAGAAGTATGCAGGACAGAGCGTAATTTTCGAATTCATCTTACAGCTGTCGCAGTCGTCGTTACGGCCGGCATTCTGCTTGGTTTGAGCCCGTTGGAGTGGGCGGTCATTGTGTTGATCTGCTCACTCGTCATGGCTCTTGAAATGGTCAACTCGAGTATTGAAAGAATCATGGATTACTTAGCTCCTGAAAAGCATCCGATGGCGGGGTTGATTAAGGATATGGCGGCTGGTGCCGTCTTGGTAGCTAGTATCGGCGCCGTCCTCATTGCCTTCTTCCTGCTTCTCCCTAAAATCGTCGATCTGCTATCCTAAGATGAAACGCGGGATTTTTTGTAGTAAAATGAAATGGAAAGAAAGTTATAGATTTTTGGAGGAACAACAATGACCGAATCATTTAAATCAGGCTTTGTCGCCATCGTAGGACGCCCGAACGTAGGGAAGTCCACATTTATGAACCGTGTAATCGGGGAAAAAATCGCGATCATGAGTGACAAACCACAAACAACAAGAAACAAAATACAAGGTGTGATGACAGATAAGGACTCTCAAGTCATCTTCATCGACACACCAGGAATCCACAAGCCGAAGCACAAGCTCGGCGACTTTATGGTGAACGTTGCGGAAAGTACGCTTAATGAAGTGGACGCTGTTCTATTCATGATTAATGCTGAAGAGGGATATGGCCGCGGTGATCAATTCATTATGGATCGATTGCAGCGAGTGAATCAGCCTGTCTACCTCGTCATTAACAAAATTGACAAAGTTCATCCAGACAAGTTACTTCCTCTTATTGAGCAGTACAAAGAGATGGTGGACTTTGAAGAGATCATCCCGATTTCCGCACTTGAAGGTAATAATGTTGATCATCTTCTAGGCGTTTTGAAGCAGCAACTGCCGGAAGGCCCGCAGTTCTATCCCGAAGATCAAATCACAGATCACCCGGAACGCTTTGTAATCAGCGAGTTCATCCGTGAAAAGGTACTTCACTTAACGAGAGAGGAAATTCCTCATTCCATTGCCGTTGTGATCGAAGGAATCGAACCGAGGGAAGACTCAAATGCTGTCTTTATTCAAGCTGCCATCATTGTCGAGAGGAAATCTCAAAAAGGGATTATCATCGGCAAGCAGGGAAGCATGCTTAAAGAAGTAGGTACGCGCGCTCGCAAGGACATCGAGGCTCTTCTCGGAAGCAAAGTGTACTTGGAGTTGTGGGTGAAAGTGCAGAAGGACTGGCGGAACCGTCAAATTCAATTGAACGATTTCGGGTATCACGACGACGAATATTAAAGGTTGGAAAAAATTAAGTCACATGATAATCAGAATGGGGAAGCAAGCTAAACATGTAAGCCAAAATGAGTTTCATTAAACGAAAGGCGGTGTTTCTTGTGCTCGATAACCTTTCATGGAATGTATTCAGTAAAACCGGGGACATTGAAACCTATTTGTTAATGAAAGAGTTGGAGTCTCAAGATCGGCAGTCTGAAATAAAAGCTTCCTCACCTGAAGTTCATGAAGAGCGTTTGAATGACCTTGATTGGTAAAGTAAGCAGGTGAGTCCGTTGTTGGAAAAAATCGAAGGCATTGTCATCCGTACACGAGATTACGGAGAAACCCATAAGATTGTAACGTTGTTCACCAGAGAAAAAGGCAAGATCGGCGTCATGGCGAGAGGCGCGAAAAAGCCTAAAAGCCGTACAGCCTCCGTCACACAGCCTTTTATTCACGGAATGTATCTCATTCAAATAGGGTCAGGGTTAGGATCAATGAGCCAGGGAGAAATGATATCCTCCTTACGAGGTATAAGGGAAGATATCGTCAATACAGCTTACGCCTCTTATTTGGCGGAGTTGACCGATAAGCTCATTGAGGAAAAACAACCTGACCCTTTTATGTATGAGCAATTTCTTAAAACGCTTGAATGGATCAATGAGGGAAAAGACCCCAACATCCTTTCGATGATGTACGAGTTGAAAATGTTCAAAAAAGCGGGCTTCGCGCCTGTAGTCGACCAATGTGTCCATTGCGGCCGGACGGAAGGTCCTTATTCGTTTTCGATGATGGAAGGCGGGCTTCTTTGTTACCGGTGTAAGGCGCGGGACCCTGAAGCATACGGTCTACCCGATCCACTTCCCAAGCTGTTACGAGTGTTTTTACATATGGATGTCAAACGGTTGGGTGAAATATCTATGAAGGAGCAAAACAAGAAATTGTTGCGTCAGATCATGGATGAGTATTATGATCGGTACGGTGGATATTTCATTAAATCCAAAAAGTTCTTAAGTCAGCTTGATTTATTTTCAGAGTAATGTTTGACAACAATCCATAAATTCAGTATGATTCTATTACTTAAACAAGTGTTGCAGAGAAGGAAAGTAGTAGTCAGAGCCCACGAATTTAGCGAGTCTGTGATGGTGAGAGACAGACATTGATGGACTGATGAAGGCATTCTGGAGCGACAGATCGTAAAAGTGGCTTCCGTACGGGAGCAATTAGGGTGGAACCGCGGATCAACCGTCCCTATGTCTATTGCAGACATAGGGACGGTTTTTTTATTTTCTCATGAGTTCGTACCTAACAATGCTTTCATGGAGCCAGCTTTACCACTATAAGGAGGGAAAGACGAAATGAATATTCAAAATATGATTTTGACACTGCAGAAACATTGGTCTGATCAAGGATGCTTACTGATGCAGGCTTACGATACAGAGAAAGGTGCCGGAACTATGTCTCCCATGACGCTGTTAAGAAGCCTTGGACCTGAGCCTTGGAACGTTGCATACGTAGAGCCGTCCCGTCGACCTGCAGATGGTCGTTACGGGGAGAACCCGAACCGCTTGTACCAGCACCACCAATTCCAAGTAATCATGAAACCTTCTCCTGATAATATTCAGGAATTATATTTGGACTCTCTTCGTGCTCTTGGAATCGATCCGGATCAGCACGATATTCGATTTGTTGAAGACAACTGGGAAAACCCGACACTCGGTGCGGCAGGTCTCGGTTGGGAAGTTTGGCTGGATGGAATGGAAATCACTCAGTTCACATACTTTCAGCAAATCGGCGGACTTGAAGCCCGTCCGGTTTCTGCTGAGATCACGTACGGAATTGAACGTCTTGCTTCCTATATTCAAGATAAAGAAAACGTCTTTGACTTGGAGTGGACGAACGGCGTGACAGTTGGTGATATCTTCACGCAGCCAGAGTATGAGCATTCAGTATATACGTTCGAAGAGTCTGATGAAGACATGCTGTTTGATCTTTTCACGACATATGAGAAAGAAGCGAAGAGAATCATGGATAAGGGACTTGTCTTCCCAGCCTATGATTATGTGTTGAAATGTTCTCATACATTCAATTTGCTTGATGCCAAAGGGGTCATCAGTGTAACGGAACGAACGGGATATATTGGACGGGTGCGAAACCTTGCCCGTGAAATTGCCAAAACATATGTGGAAGAACGCGAACGTCTTGGGTTCCCGATGCTTGAGAAGGAGGCTGAACACAATGAGTAAAACGGTATTATTTGAACTAGGAGTCGAAGAGCTTCCCGCGCGCTTCATTGACGACGCGCTTCGTCAGTTGGAAACAAAAACAGCGGCTTGGTTCAAGGATGCAAGAATTCCATTCGGAGAAGTGAAGGGGTTTGCTACACCAAGAAGGCTGGCTGTTCAGATTACAGAAGTAGCAGACAAACAACCTAACCTTGAAGAAGAGGCAAAAGGACCGGCAAAGAAAATTGCTTTGAATGAAGACGGCGAATGGACGAAAGCGGCCATCGGTTTCTCTAAAGGTCAAGGAAAAGATGTAGAGGACATTTACTTCAAAGAAATAAAAGGTACAGAGTATGTCCATGTTACGAAGTTTGTCGAAGGTGAATGGACAGAAAAGCTGCTGCAAGGATTCCACACTGTCTTTCTAAGCCTGAACTTCCCGAAGAACATGCGCTGGGCGGACTATGAGCTACGGTATGTGCGTCCGATTCGTTGGATTACAGCTCTATTCGGAGATCAAGTGATTCCTTTCGAGATTGGGAATGTGTCAACAGATCGATGGACACGAGGACACCGTTTTCTTGGGGAAGACATTGAAATCCTAGATGCCGAACAATATGAAGAGGCTCTTCAAAAGCAGTTCGTTCTGGCTTCCGTCGAAACGAGAAAACAAATGATACAAAAACAGTTGAACGATCTACAGGAGGAGAAGGGCTGGAACTTAATCATTGATCAGGATCTTTTAGATGAGGTCACCCACCTGGTTGAATACCCAACAGCGTTCAGCGGCTCGTTCAATGAAGAGTTTCTTTCCCTTCCAGAGGAAGCGCTCATTACCTCCATGAAAGAACACCAGCGTTATTTCCCTGTCCGTTCAAATGAGGGAGAGCTTCTTCCTTATTTCGTCGGTGTCCGTAACGGAAATGACAAACACATCGATAATGTTGCAAGAGGAAATGAGAAAGTGCTGAAGGCCCGCCTGAAAGATGCTCAATTCTTCTATGAAGAAGATCAAAAAGGAACCATTGATGAGAAACTGGCGAAGCTTGAGCGTATGGTTTACCAAGAGGAATTGGGTACGTTGTCTGATAAAGTGAACCGCATCGTGGCCATTTCTGGGAAACTAGCAGAATGGTTGCAACTTAACGATCAAGAAAAGCAGTTGACGAAGCGTGCAGCGGAGATCTGCAAGTTCGATCTTGTCACACAGATGGTCGATGAGTTTACTGAACTTCAAGGAGTGATGGGTGAGAAATATGCCCGCTTGTTCGGTGAAGAAGAGGAAGTAGCGGTTGCGATTAACGAACACTACATGCCGAGACAGGCGAATGGTGAACTGCCTTCGACGACAATCGGAGCGATCGTGAGCATTGCAGATAAACTGGACACCATTGTGGGAAGTATCTCAATTGGTATTATTCCGACGGGGTCTCAAGATCCTTATGGATTGAGAAGACAAGCGCTTGGAATCTTGCAGATGCTTAAAGAAAAAGGCTGGAATGTCTCCGTTGAAAAGCTGATTGAGCTCGTACACAACTTCTACGATGAGTTGAATCTGCCAACAAGAACACAAGAAGAAGTAAGTCATGACCTTCACGAGTTCTTCAAAGTGAGAGCGGCTTACCTGTTGAAAGAAGACGGAATCGATCCAGATGTCGTAGAAGCCGTACTTGTTCAGGGAATCGGTCGATATGCGACAACGAGAGATAAGGCTAAAGTTCTTGTCGCCAAACGTTCTGATGCCTCCTTCAAACCTGTTCAGGAAGCACTTGGAAGGGCGATGAACCTTGCGAAGAAAGCGGAAGGAACAGAGGTTTCGAAAAATCTGTTTGAAAATGAGACAGAAGCGAAACTATATGAAGTGTACCAAGCGACAACACCTGATTATCATAAGGCTTTACAAGAAAACAAACCAGAAGAAGCATTGGCTGCTCTTAGCCGCTTAGCTTCACCGATCCATGATTTCTTCGATCAGACGATGGTTATGGCCGAAGATGAACAAGTCAAAGAGAATCGTTTGAGCCTTCTGAATGCCATTTCACAAGATGTTCTGACGTTTGCTGACTTAACAGCCATAGAATGGAAACAGCAGTTTTAAGCATCGTTCTTTTACCACGATAAAAAAATGAGCTATAATAGTGGAATAGTATGTCACATTCCGTGAGCAGGGTGGTGAAAGAATGGAACTATCCAATCGTCAAGAACAAATCATTGAAATCGTTAAAGATAATGGACCCATTACGGGTGAAAATATAGCAGAACGTCTCCACTTGACCCGAGCCACTCTCCGTCCGGATCTCGCCATTTTGACAATGGCGGGGTACCTGGATGCGAGGCCGAGGGTCGGTTACTTTTTTACAGGAAAAACAGGGTCTGAATTGCTTACCGAGAAACTGAAAAAGTTCAAGGTGGAGGAATATCAGTCCGTCCCTATTGTAGTGGAAGAAGATGTGTCAGCGTACGATGCCATTTGTACGATGTTTTTAGAAGACGTCGGTACACTCTTTGTAACGAACGAAAAGTCTCAACTAGTCGGTGTCCTTTCAAGAAAAGACTTGCTAAGAGCGAGCCTTGGAAATCAAGATCTGTCCTCGATTCCCGTTCATATCATTATGACGAGGATGCCGAATGTGACCATTTGTCATCCAGAGGATTTATTACTCGATGCTGCACAGAAGTTGATTGAAAAACAGATTGACGGCCTGCCCGTCGTCATCAATCAAGAAAGTGGTCTGGAAGTAGTGGGACGACTGACGAAGACGAATATCACAAAGGCTCTGGTAGAACTTGGCCGTGACCAACACTTATGAGAATTAGAATTGAGGAGGGGACAGTTTGGAGAAGCCTTTGATCTACGTATTATCCGATTCAGTAGGAGAAACAGCAGAGCTAGTCGTGAAAGCCGCACTCAGCCAGTTTGATGATGGCCCGTTCGATCTTCAGCGTATTCCTTATGTGGAAGATAAGGGAACGATTAATGAAGCGGTCCTTCAGGCGAAAGAGCACGGAGCGATGATCGGCTTTACTTTCGTCATTCCAGAATTCAGAAAGCACTTGGTTGAGAAAGCGAAGGAACTAGAGGTTGAATGTGTGGATATCATGGGTCCGATGATGGAGTCGATGCAGAAACATTTTCAAATAGAGCCAAGGCTTGAGCCAGGACTTGTTCATAAGTTGGATGAAGATTATTTCAAGCGGGTAGAAGCCATCGAGTTTGCCGTCAAGTATGATGATGGTCGTGATCCGAGAGGCATTTCTAAAGCAGACATCGTGTTAATCGGTGTATCCAGAACCTCTAAAACTCCTTTATCCCAGTACTTGGCCCATAAGCGCTTGAAGGTGGCAAATGTACCGATCGTACCTGAAGTACAGCCGCCTGCTGAGCTTTTCCGAGTTGATCCGAATAAGTGTATCGGGTTAAAGATCAATGCTGATAAGTTGAACGACATTCGGAAAGAGCGGCTTAAGTCGTTAGGGTTAGGGGCTCAGGCGAGCTATGCGAACATGAATCGGATCAAGCAGGAGATCGAGCATTTTAATTCGATCGTCGAGCGAATTGGATGCCCTGTCATTAATGTCTCCAACAAAGCCGTCGAAGAGACAGCGAACCTCATTGTGAATAAAATGCGGGAAGTTGCCCAAGAATAGTACAAATTATCAAAAGTCGCGCTGTGGTTAAGCGCGACTTTTGTTGGGAATACTTGAATCAGGTAAAATTAAATATGGCTTTTCGGAAGGGTTTGTATTATAATAATTATTTGTGAAAAAATCCTTTTGAATGCGGGTTGAGAACACTGCATACTTTTCAGAAAAGTTAAACATTCCACGATTAGGAGGATTCTTTCGTTTTTCCGTAGAATAAGAGTAATTATGCCAAAACTAACTCCCACACTTTGGGTGGACGCAGACAGCTGTCCAGTCCAAAAAGAAATTGTACAAGTAAGTGATCATTATGGATGGAAGCCCCGATTTATCGCTACAATTAATCATTATAGAATGGATTTGGAAGGTCAGGATTGGACGTTTCTTGATCATGGTTCACAAACCGTCGATCTCTATATTCTTAATCGGGCAAAATCCGGGGATATTGTCGTAACTCAAGACCTGTCCTTTGCCGTGTTGTTAACCTCTAAAGGTGTTTATGTGCTTACACCTCGAGGTAAACTAGTTACAGAAGATGACGCTGCTCATATTATGGATTCCAAGTATATGAGACAACAAACGATGAGGAGAGAAAAGAAGTGGAAGGGACCTTCCGCATTTACAGATGAAGACCGTCAGCGCTTTTCCCATCAACTGAGAAAATTAATGTCAAATTATGAAGGGATTTCATAACTTAGCACGAATAAATCAATAGTATGGTGATGACAAATGGCAAGACATATTCCAGAAGAAAAAGTCGATGAGATTCGTCGGTCCACAGACATTGTAGAGGTCATCGGTGAATATGTAGATTTGAAGAAACAAGGTAGAAATTACTTTGGACTTTGTCCTTTTCATGGTGAAAGCACTCCTTCTTTTTCCGTTTCTGCTGACAAGCAAATCTTCCATTGCTTTGGATGTGGAAAGGGAGGGAATGTATATACCTTTCTCATGGAATTAGAAGGGTACGGTTTTATCCAGGCGGTCAAACAACTGGCTGACCAAACCAACATTGAACTACCCGAAGAAGTGGTGGAAGACGAGCCTTCGAGCGAGCGAAGTGAAGAAAGTCAAACCATTCTTGAAGCACACCAATGGCTTGCTAAGCTTTATCACCACTTACTGAGGAATTCAAAAGAGGGACAACAAGCTTTTCAATATTTGATAGATCGTGGCTTCACGGAAGAAACGATAAAGAAGTACAAAATCGGTTATTCTCCGAACTCGAGGGATTTCGTCGTGACGTTTCTTGAGAAGAAAGGTTTTCATCCGCAGACCATGGTCAAAGCGGGTTTGCTGAGTTCGAATGATCAGGGCGACTACAGTGACAGATTCCGGGGGAGAGTCATCTTTCCATTACGGAACCATCTCGGTAAGACGGTTGCTTTCGCCGGCAGAGCACAGGGTGATCAAGAACCGAAGTATTTGAACAGTCCCGAAACCGAGCTTTTTCAAAAAGGGAAACTGCTGTTTAACTTCGATCACGCCAGGTCTGCCATACGCAAGCAGAAATCCGTCATCTTGTTCGAAGGTTATGTAGACGTCATTTCAGCAGATCAAGCTGGAATTCACCATGGTGTAGGTACAATGGGAACGTCGATATCCAAGTCACAGGCGAATCTATTAAAGCGTTATGCCGATCAAGTCATCATATGTTATGACGGCGACCGTCCAGGTGTAGAAGCAGCGGTGAAAGCTGCCAAGCTGATGAAGGAAACAGGCTGTCAAACCTTTGTTGCAAGAGTGCCGGATGAACTGGATCCTGATGATTTCATTCAGAAATATGGAGGGGATCGTTTTCAAAAAGAGGTCATTGCTACGAGTGAAACGTACATGACCTTTATGATGAGTTATTTGAGGAGAGATTACAATCTTCAAATTGAAGGAGATCGGATCGCTTATATAGAAAAAGTATTACAGGAAGTCGCGACCCTTGAACGGGCTGTTGAAAGAGACTACTACTTGAACGAAGTGGCAAAGGAATTTGAAATGTCACCCGATACGTTAAGGGAAGAAGTCCAGGAAATCCAGCGGCAGACAGGGTTCAAAAAAACGGCCAAGCCCGCCCCTCAGCCTGCAAGAGCTGAAAAGCCGGCTACAGGACGGAAAAGGTTACTTCCTGCCTTTCATAACGCCGAACGGATGCTGATTGCATATATGTTGAAAGATCCACTGATTGCTGATAAAGTTCAGAACGAATTAGGAGGAGCTTTTAATATATCGGATCATCAGGTCATTGTCACGTACTTGTACGCATATTATGAAGACGGCAATGATGCAGATGTGAGTGATTTCATCGAACGGCTTGATGACCAGAGTTTGAAGAACCAGGTAATTGAACTGGCGATGGTTCCTGTGAATGAAGAAGTGTCGGATCAGGAAATATATGACTATATGGAAAGGATTCGAACAGAAGGAAGCGATCGCACGGATATAAAATCTTTGGAAGATGATCTGAAACGAGCAGAACAGCAGCAGGAACATATTAAAGCTGCTGAAATTGCAATGAAGATTATTGAGAAAAAGAAACAATTGAAAACACACTAGATAGTTTGGATAGATAAGTTGGAAGGAGGGGGACTTATGGCAGATAAGCAACAAAAGCCATCACGTTCTAAAGAAAATCAAAACACAAGCGACTTGACTCTGGAGCAAGCAAAAGAGCAGGTTATCGAAATCGGTAAAAAGCGAGGGGTGCTCGCTTACGAAGAGGTTGCCGAAAAGCTTTCGAATTTCGAGCTTGATTCCGACCAAATGGATGAGTTCTATGAACATCTGAATGAGCAGGGAATCGAAGTCATCGGTGACTCTGATTCAGACCCGAGTATAAAGCAGCTTGACAAAGAGGAAGAGTTCGACCTGAACGATTTAAGCGTACCTCCGGGTGTGAAAATCAATGACCCGGTCCGTATGTATCTGAAAGAAATCGGTCGTGTCAACTTACTTTCTGCAAAAGATGAAATCAGTTTGGCTCAACGTATTGAGAATGGTGACGAAGAAGCAAAGCGTGACCTTGCAGAAGCCAACCTTCGACTTGTTGTAAGTATTGCGAAGCGTTATGTAGGACGCGGCATGTTGTTCTTGGATTTGATTCAGGAAGGGAACATGGGATTGATCAAGGCGGTAGAGAAGTTCGACTACCGTAAAGGATATAAATTCAGTACGTACGCCACTTGGTGGATCAGACAGGCTATCACACGTGCTATTGCCGACCAGGCCCGTACGATCCGTATTCCTGTCCACATGGTTGAAACGATCAACAAACTGATCCGTGTTCAGCGTCAGCTTCTTCAGGACCTCGGACGTGAACCGACTCCGGAAGAGATCGCGCAGGATATGGAGCTGACTCCAGACAAAGTCCGAGAAATCTTAAAGATCGCTCAAGAGCCAGTATCGCTCGAAACTCCGATCGGGGAAGAAGATGACTCACATCTTGGAGACTTCATTGAAGACCAGGAAGCGACGTCTCCTTCAGACCATGCAGCCTATGAGCTGCTAAAGGAACAGCTTGAAGACGTTCTTGATACATTGACAGACCGAGAGGAGAACGTATTGCGCCTTCGTTTCGGCCTGGATGATGGTAGAACACGTACACTTGAAGAAGTAGGTAAAGTCTTTGGGGTAACACGTGAGCGTATCCGTCAGATCGAAGCGAAAGCCCTTCGTAAATTAAGACACCCAAGCCGAAGCAAGCGTCTGAAAGATTTCATGGAATAAGAATCATCCAGCTCAGAGACCATCGGTTGTGCACGGTGGCTCTGAGTTTTTTTATCACTTCTCATAAGGAGAGTATTCCAGAGAACTTTAACCATCATTTCCGGTTTGGACTTTCTTTCGGCCTTGGGGGGATCTTATGATTGATGAGCGCAAACAAACGATAATAAATGAAATTCAATATTGGAAAAAGAACAAGCTCCTGCCAAGTGAATATTGTGACTTCCTTCTTGCTCTCTACACTCAAGGGGATGGTGAAGAGTTTAAGGGGAAAGATAAGGCATCCCGAAACAAGCGGAGGAGAGTGGGGGCGATTCTTATGCTCGCTGTCATCCTGATTATGTTACCCCTTTCATTTCTTGTCATTTATTTTACTGAAATGGACATGATAATGCAAACAGGGCTTTTGTCGACTTTTGTTGCTGTCGCTTTATTGTACAGTTGGCGGTTGAGAAGGAGCGACTCCGAGAAGTTCCATCTACCTCTTATCGTAGGACTGTTGATTGCCCTTTTGTTATCAGTGGCAGTCGTCCATCAATATCTTCCGAATAACTGGAGTGTGTATGGGGTTCTATCTGCTCATTGCGGGTTGTGGGCACTTATTGGCTGGCGTATGAAACTGCCCTATTTACTAATTTCGAGTTCTATAGGTATAATAGTAATGGTCGTATTATTGGTTTCTTAATTTTTTCACATCTTATCTCTTTCATAAGTATGTCTTTTCGAGTAGAATAAAATTAGTCGAATAGACGCTAGAGTACTTTCGTAAGGGAATACATAAGGAGGATGAACTCATGAGGAAAAACCCTGTGATTCCATTCGCAGTTATTGCCGTATTGGGTATTGTGGCAATGATTATCGTTTCCGCTGCAGGTATTAATCAGCGTGAAGCTATTCAAAATCAAGAAGAAAATGGTGGAGAGCATCAAGAAGAATCAGGTGGAGATACAGCAGCCAGTTCAGATCCAGAGCAGCTGTTCCAAAACTCATGTGCAAGCTGTCACGGTGGAGACCTAAGTGGTGGAGCCGGCCCGAACTTGCAAGAAGTCGGAAGCCGATACTCTGCTGAAGAAATCCAAGACATCATTGTCAATGGTAAAGGCAGCATGCCACCAGGACTATACACAGGTGAAGAGGCTCAAATTGTAGCCGAGTGGCTGGCAGAGAAACAATAAGGAATTCGAAGGAGAAAAGCTTTCTGGGTCCAGGGCCCGGAAGCTTTTCTTTTTATTTTTTTGAAAAGAGGGAAAGAAAGATGAATGTTAACCAATTATCGAAACGGTTACAAACGGTAGCCGATTACCTTCCAGAAGGCGCACATTTTGCTGATATCGGATCAGATCATGCGTATTTGCCTTGCTATGTCTGCATGAAGGACCCTGATGCCAAGGCTGTTGCAGGTGAGGTGAATCAAGGGCCCCTTTCGAGTGCGGAGAGGGAAGTTGCTTCTCATGGATTACAGGACCGAATCGATACAAGACTTGGAAACGGACTGGACGTTGTGAAACAAGGTGAGGTCAGCCAAGTGACAATCGCCGGAATGGGAGGTCCTCTTATCCGGGACATTCTTGATCAGGGGAAGGAGAAGCTCTCAACCGTTGATCGACTGATTGTACAGCCGAATATCGATGCGCGTGCGCTTAGAAGATGGTTCCTTGATCATGGATATGAACTCGTCGCGGAGGAAATCATTGAAGAGAAAGGGCATATCTATGAGGTGCTGGTAGCGGACAAGGGAGATTCTCTTAAGCCTTATACAAAAGATAAAAGGGAACAGGAGCTTTGGTTCGGGCCTTTCCTGATGAAGAACAAAGGGGATGTGTTTCAGGCAAAGTGGAAAGAGGAATTGGAGAAGAAGCAGTATGTACTTGCTCAAATGAAGAAAGCACAATCGGTGGATGAAGACAAAATGGAGCAATTGAACAAAGAAATCGATTGGCTGGAGGAGGTATTAGCAGAATGAATAAAACGATTACGGGAGTAGACATCATTCGTGCTTTTGAAGAGTGGTCTCCGAAGTCTTTAGCATATGACTGGGATAACGTAGGACTGCAGGTCGGTACATTGAATAAGCCGGTTCAAAAGGTGATGGTGACGCTTGACGTATTAGAGAATGTCGTTGATGAAGCGATCGAGAAGGGCGTAGACTTGATCATTGCCCATCACCCACTATTATTCATTAAACTTAAGCAGATTAATTTCGATACGCCTAAAGGACGGATTGTTAAAAAACTGATTCAACATGATATTACCGTTTATGCGGCACATACGAATCTGGATGCAGCTAAAGGCGGAGTCAATGACGTGATGGCGGACCTGATCGGCTTGACTCACACACAGCCGCTTGTATCGAGCGGCTCAGACAATTTAGTTAAATTGACGGTCTTTGTTCCTGAAGGCAACGCAGACGACCTACGGAATGCCTTAAGCGAAGCAGGGGCTGGTTTTATTGGGAACTACAGCCATTGTACGTATCAGTTGTCCGGTCAAGGGACATTTAAGCCTCTTGAAGGAACGAATCCTCACATAGGTGAACAGGATAAACTCGAAGTTGTCGACGAGAAGCGTATTGAAACGATCGTACCGAAGTCGAAGCTCGCTGCAGTCTTGAAATCAATGCATGCTTCTCACCCATATGAAGAAGTGGCGTATGATTTGTATCCACTACTTAACGAAGGAGAAGCGATTGGTGTAGGTCGTGTAGGAGACTTGGAGTCATCGATGTCACTCGGTGAGTTGAAAGAGTGGGTCAAAGAAAAGTTTGATGTCCCTGCTGTGCGGTTTACAGGTGACCCTGACAAAAAAGTGAAGCGAGTCGCTGTCCTAGGCGGAAGCGGGGAGGATTATATCCATCAGGCGAAGCGCAGTGGTGCTGACGTTTACATTACAGGGGATATGACTTTCCATATTGCCCAAGACGCGCAAGCCATGGGACTCGCTCTTATAGACTCTGGACACTATTCAGAAAAGGTCATTGTTCCAAAGCTTGCTTCATTCTTAGAAGAGACATGTAATCCGGATAACCAATTGACGATTATCCAGTCTGCCTCTCATACAGAACCATTCACCTTTGGTTAAGGAAAATTCTTTTTTAAAAAACGAACGGAGCATTCCTATGCGAATGCTCCGTTCGTTTTTTTGATGATCTGCCTTTTCATTGAAAAGTGCGTGTTATTTTCTTTTTACTTTTTTGTTTGCGTGAATTTTAGGTAAAATCTTCTTCTGCTCTACTTTCGATTCACGGATCCAAGTCTCTTCATCGGATGGATCGAACTGTTCGATGAATTTGATGACTTCTTTAGTAATCGGAGTCGGTGTGGATGCGCCTGCTGTTACAGCTACTTTTTCAACGCCTTCCAACCATTCGAGATCGATTTCCGTTACGTCGGATATACGATACGCCACGGTCCCTGCTTTTTCTTGCGAAACTTGAGCAAGGCGGTTCGAGTTGTTACTTTTCGGATCACCGACTACAAGCGTCAAGTCTGCTTCTTTCGCTTGTTCAGATACGGCTTCCTGTCTCACTTGAGTTGCCATGCAGATTTCCTGCTGCTTCTCAAGCTGAGGGAACTTCTCTCTTGCTTTTTCCATAACGTCATAGACATCCCATTGACTCATCGTCGTCTGGTTTGTGATCATTAACTTATCATGATCTAGCTCAAGCTCTTCGACGTCTTCCTCAGTTTGTACGAGGTGGACTTTCCCTGGAGCGACACCCATAGCACCTTCAGGTTCAGGGTGGCCTTTCTTCCCTACATAAATCACTTCGTAACCTTCTGCGACTTTCTTGCGGATTAAATTATGGGTATTCGTTACGTCAGGGCATGTGGCATCGAGGGTCATTAATCCCTTGTTCTTAGCTCGTTCTTTAACTTCGGGTGATACACCGTGCGCCGTGAAGATGACGGTTCCTTCGTTAATGCCTTCGAGCAGATCGAGACGATTTTCACCGTCTACAGTGATGATGCCCTCTTTATGGAAAGCATCGGTGACGTGTGAGTTGTGTACAATCATTCCTAATATATGAATAGGGCGTGGCAGGTTCGGGTCTTTTGCTGCGTTTTGAGCAATAACCATGGCGTCCACCACACCATAACAATAACCGCGAGGGGCGATTTTAATGACTTCCATTACGAGACGTCCTCCTCTAATCGTATAAGTTCCACTTTTATTATAAAGGCTAAGTCGAAAGATGACAAAGATTCTCCTTAGAATGAAAGGGAATCGTGCAATTCTACCCTACGTCTATTATAATATAGTAGGGACATTATATATTTAAAGGAGAACGTCTATGAGTCAACATACATTTGAGCAATATGCCATCAGCCCGGAAGTCAGTAATATGGTAAAAGGGCTTGGCTTTACGAAACCAACACCTATTCAGCAGAAGGTACTGCCTGCTGCTCTAAGAGGAGAAAGCTTGATCGGGCAGTCACACACAGGTTCTGGTAAAACACACGCCTATCTTCTTTCTCTATTTTCGAAGCTTGATGAGAAACGGGATCACGTACAAGTTGTCATTACGGCACCTACGAGAGAGCTTGCCATTCAAATTCATGAAGAAGTAAAAAAAGCTGTGAAATTTGCGGGAAAAGATCAAGTTTGGCGATCTAAACTCCTGATCGGAGGAACGGATAAACAGAAGATGGTCGATAAACTTTCATCCAGACCTCCTCATATCATTGTAGGGACGCCTGGTCGTATTCTTGATATGGTGAAAGAAGAAGCCGTTGATCTTCATCATGCGACGGCTTTTGTTTTGGATGAAGCAGATCTTATGCTTGATTTAGGATTTATCGAGGATGTGGATCAGATTCTTGTGAGAATGGATGAAGAAGTACAAATGCTTGTCTTCTCTGCCACCATTCCAGAACGTTTACAGCCTTTCTTAAAAAAATATTTAACAAATCCTACTCACATTCAGATTGAAGATGATAAGCCTTCACCTGAATCGATGGAACACCGTCTGGTACCGCTCCGTCATAAGCACCCATCCGATATTATCATGGATATTTCAAAAGCGATTCAGCCTTATCTTGCCATCATCTTTACAAACGGGAAAGGTCATGCTGATGAACTGGCTGAAGCCCTCTTAAGCAAAGGGCTTGAAGTAGGAGTTCTTCACGGTGGCCTGTCACCTCGCGAAAGAAAGCGGATGTTGAAAGAACTTCAAAGTTTACGTTATCAATATATTGTCGCAACAGACCTTGCTTCAAGAGGGATTGATATCGAAGGCGTGAGTCATGTGATCAACGCTCAGATGCCGAAGGAAGAAGAATTCTACATCCACCGCGTCGGTCGTACAGCGCGTGCAGGACTTGAAGGGACGGCAATCAACCTTTATAAAGAAGAAGACTTCAAGCTGATTGAGAAGCTTGAGAAGAAAGGGCTGACCTTTGATTTCTACGAAGTGAAAAACGGTGAGTGGAAAGAACTGAAATCTTACAAAGAGCGTGAGACGAGGAAGCGTCCTGAATCGGATATGGAGAAGAAAGCCCGTAGTATGGTCCGTAAACCTAAAAAAGTTAAACCGGGTTACAAAAAGAAAATGAAACAAGAAAAGGATCAAAACTTAAGAAAAATGAAACGTAAACAGTACGGAAATAAGAAAAAGTAAGGCAGGGATAACATGGTCAAAATTGGTTCACATGTATCGATGAAAGGGAAGAAAATGCTTCTGGGTGCAAGTGAAGAAGCGGCATCATATGGCTCCGGTACTTTTATGATCTATACAGGAGCACCACAGAATACGAGACGCCGCCCGATCGAAGAGCTGAATATCGAAGCCGGCCGTGAGCATATGAAAGAAAACGGCATTGAGGACATCGTCGTCCACGCCCCTTACATTATTAACGTGGGGAATACGACGAAGCCGGAGACCTTCCAGCTCGGTGTTGACTTTTTAAGAAGCGAGATTGAACGTACAGAGGCACTGGGGGCGAAGCAGATCGTTCTGCACCCAGGGTCTCACGTTGGTCAAGGAGTGGACAAAGGACTACCTAAAATCATTGAAGGATTGAACGAAGTCCTCCACAAAGATCAGAATGTTCAAATCGCTCTGGAAACGATGGCAGGAAAAGGCTCGGAAATCGGTAGAAGTTTTGACGAACTGGCCAAGATCATCGATGGTGTCACGATGAACGAGAAGCTTTCTGTTTGTATGGACACATGTCACATCCACGACGCGGGATACAACGTGGTGGAAGACTTTGACGGAGTATTGGATGAATTCGACCGCATAGTCGGCCTGGATCGTCTGAAGGTGGTGCACGTCAACGACAGTAAAAACGTCCGCGGTGCTCAGAAAGACCGCCACGAGAACATCGGGTTCGGCCACATCGGCTTTAAAGCCCTTCACAAAGTGATTCATCACCCATCGCTTAAGGATCTGCCTAAAATTCTTGAGACTCCTTATGTGGGAGAGGACAAGAAGAATAAAAAGCCACCTTATCGTTTCGAAATTGAGATGGTGAAAGAGGGCACGTTTGATGAGCAACTTAAAGAAAAAATCATGGCCCAATAAATAGAAAAAAAGTTCAATCCGGTGCAACCGTGCCGGATTGAACTTTTTTTATGAAGACCATTATTCTGGGCGGGACAATGATAATTTTTGACGTAGTGCTGATTGAAAAATGAGGCAGGACATGTCGAATGGGCGAGGCGAATAAAGTCGAACTTCTTCTAACTTAGGGGCATTATCGTCTGTTTGTTGTCTTATTCCAACCAGTGTGATACACCATACTCATGGGCAAGTTTTTTAAGTAATTTGTTGACGGAGCGTGCGGTGTCATTTGACGTGATAGCGGCTAGTTTTTTCAACATTTTCTTTCTTCCTTCAGGATCAAACGGATTTTCTTTATTTTTTTTCAATGCGGTGACAATTGCCTCTGCTTCGGGCTTTGAAATGGAAATGTTGTACTTCTTGCTGTACTCCAGCACTTCGCGGACGGTTAAGCTTTTTAACTTTTGGGTAACTAACTGTTGTGCCCAGACTTTCATAGACATTCCCCTCTCCATTTCGGTATCTTTACACCTTATGAAAAGGGGGAAGATATTGTGTTTTTAAAAAATTTCGTCTATGAGTAAATGGTTTGCAATCGAACGATGCATCGGTTAGTATATGCCAATGGGTCCAGAGCGTATGCTAGTCGAAAGTACTAGATCGATGGAACAGGTTAAAGGAGTGAAACATTTATGAAACGTGTACAACCCCTCATACAAATTGGAGTTGCCGTTCTCCTCGTGGCAGGCACCTTCTTTGTTGTGAATGAAGTTCAAAAGCAACAATCAGAAGATCTGGCAGAAGAGAATGAACGCTTGGAAAATAAGAATGAAAAACTGGAGAACAAAAACGAAACGTTAACCTCTACGAATGACTATTTGAAGCAGCAGTCAAACGAGGACGCTAAGAAAGAGAATGGCTATTACACCTGGCCGAAAATGGAGCAAAAAGCAGAGCAGCTTGTCACCGAAAGTAATGGTGAATTCAAAAAAACATGGGCTTTGTATTTGGTAAGGGAAGCGAAACGTTATGATATTGACCCATATCTAGCTTACGAACTCCTCAAAGTTGAAACAGGTGGAACGTTCGATCCTGATTTAGTGGGCCCTGAAACGAAATATGGACATGCTTACGGCATGAGCCAATTTATGAAGAACACGGCACCTTGGATTGCTGATATGGCAGGGCTGCCTTACGAAGATGAGTTGCTATTCGACCCGTATTATTCCATGCAATTATCCTTAGTATATTTAGATTTTCTACACAATGAATACGGAAATTGGGACGAAGCATTGACGGCTTATCACCGAGGAATGGGTGGCCTTGAAGATTATAAAGAAGAGAATGGACATGCCAGAAGCTGGTATGCCAAAGAAATTCAAAATAAAGCAGAGAACCACACAACAGTAGCTCTTGCCAATTAATCAAAAAGCCCGTCCTTCGAGGACGGGCTTTTACAGGATGTCGAGAAAGTCCTATCGGTTCTTATAAAGTTTGAGAAGCGGTGTTGGCGAAACAACTCGCTTTCCGTGGGCGTCCGCTGAGTCTCCTCGCTCTCTTCGATCGCTGCGGGGTCTCATCTGTACTCTGCTCCCACAGGAGACTCGCTGTTTCGCCAACACCTTTATGAAGTGGAGACAGAACCTCTTATGCTACCGTCCGAAAAAGGCGATGATGGCACTGAATCGTGTTCGGGTTTCCGTAGCCACGCTCGGTTCTGTTCTCCACATTTGTAACAGAATCGTTCTCCAACCTTTTTCAACAGACTGAAAAAGCCCGTCCTTTGAGGACGGGCTTTTATATTGATGATGGAGAGGAGCGTCTTTCCAACAAATGCCTCGTTAAAAAGAGTCGTTCAACACATACTATAAACGATTCTCTAATTAGAAAGCGAGGTATGTATGATGAAAGATGAAAAAGATACTGTTGAGCTTGAGAATCATTCCTCCGATGAAGAATATCGGGAAGGTACAATTACAGATGGGGAAACCCAAAAAGCTCCTGAACACGGCGATGAACGTGAACAGGTTGCGGAAACGGTTGATGACCACGGGCGGGGTCCTAACCAGCCTGTGTACGGGGAAAGCTATGAAGAAGAGTATGCAGAGCAGGCGGCGGTCG
Source organism: Halobacillus litoralis (assembly GCF_020171725.1). Lineage (GTDB taxonomy): Bacteria > Bacillota > Bacilli > Bacillales > Halobacillaceae > Halobacillus > Halobacillus litoralis_F. The sequence goes on from NZ_JAIVAJ010000002.1 coordinate 273,336, forward strand.
CACCTATCCATGAGCCTGTTGTAAATAGAGAGCAAGAGACAAACATGCAGGACGATGTGAAAGTCGGCATGGGATGGATCGGGCTGTCAGCTGCCATCCTGTCCTTCTTTTTCGCACCGCTCATTTTAGGGGCGGCTGGGATCATATTTGGTGTAATTGGCAAGCGTCAAGGTGCTGATTCACTTGGGAATATGGCGATTATCGTCAGTGTGATTTCCATTCTTTTCTCCTTATTCTTTACGCCGATCATCAATTTCATTTAAACAAAAAAAGCTGGGATCTAGTCCCAGCTTTTTTCGTTATGCTTCTTGTTCTTCTTTTTCTTTACGCTGCTTTTCGTAATGTTCTTCAGCGAGTTTATCGACTTCTTTCTTCAACTCTTCGACCATGATGTCTTCTGGTACTTTACGGATGATTTCTCCGTGACGGAAGAGAAGACCTTCTCCTCTTGCACCAGCAATTCCGATGTCTGCTTCACGAGCTTCACCAGGACCGTTTACAGCACAGCCTAGAACGGCTACTTTGATCGGTGCCTTAATGTTCTGGATGTACTCTTCCACTTCATTGGCAATCGAGATCAGGTCGATTTCGATTCGTCCACAAGTCGGACAGGAAATTAATGTAGCGGCGTTGGCAGCTAAACCGAAGGACTTCAACAGTTCCTTCGCGACTTTTACTTCTTCAACGGGATCAGCACTTAGGCTGATTCGAACCGTACTTCCGATTCCTTTACTTAAGATTGCTCCAAGTCCAGCAGCACTCTTAACCGTTCCGGCGAACAGCGTTCCGGACTCGGTAATCCCTAAGTGGATCGGGTAATCGAAAGCAGCTGCTGCCTTCTCATAAGCGTCAATTGCAAGTTTAACGTCTGACGCTTTCAGAGAGACAATGATGTCGTGAAAGTCGAGGTCTTCCAAGATTTTGATGTGATGTAGAGCACTCTCAACCATACCTTCAGCTGTAGGGTAGCCGTATTTCTCAAGGATGTGTCGTTCAAGGGATCCGGCGTTAACTCCGATACGGATTGGAATGCCCTTAGCTTTTGCTGCTTTCACAACGGCTTCGACTTTTTCCCGTTTCCCGATATTCCCTGGGTTGATTCTGATTTTATCCGCTCCGCCTTCAATAGCTTTCAGAGCTTTTTTATAGTCAAAGTGGATGTCTACAACAAGCGGGATGTTGATCCGTTTTTTGATTTCAGGAATCGCATTTGCTGCGCGGTCATCCGGGCAGGCTACACGTACGATTTGACACCCTGCTTCTTCTAATCGTTTAATTTCTGCTACAGTTGCTTCAACGTCGTGTGTCTTCGTCGTTGTCATAGACTGGATGACGACTTCATCAGATCCGCCAATCGTTATGTCTCCGACTTTTACAGGACGTGTATCTTTTCTGTGCGTAATGGCCATTTCATATCGCTCCTTTATATAGTCACAAAAGGTTGCAAGACTATCGTTCCAACCCTCATTATAAGGGCTTCCTTCCTAAATGAGAAGTCAATCAACTCAAAAGTAGCCCATTTCATGTAAAAATAATGTAAATGGGGTGATAAACATGTCAAATTATATCATGGACAACTGTTTTATAAAAATCATTTGAGTTTCATGAAACGTTTAGCAATGATCGTTCGTATAACAGGTAATAAGATACGAAAAGGAGTGTGTGCTCTTTGCTTTCATATGATTGGATTGCTCTCATTATAACTTTGCTCGGTACGATGTTTCTCATCGGTGAACTTCTCGTGAATATGAGAGGCTTGTTCGGGCTGATCGGCCTCGGATTTATTACCGTTTACTTTTCGTCGTATTTGAGTACCGATATGTTCATTGTCATGATGCTCGTTTATTTCCTCGGCATCGCCCTCATGATCATCGACGGAAAACTCATTAATGACGGGACGCTTGCCATGATCGGTGGTGCAACGACGATACTTGCGGTAGGCTTGAGTGCACCGAACTGGGTGGCCGGACTCTACAGCATCATCGGTGTCATTTTAGGTGGTGCAGCATCCCTGCTTTTCTTAAGAGTATTCAAAAGAAGGAAAATGTGGACAAAAATCACGCTGGTCGATCAATTGTCTTCAGAAATGGGCTACAATTCTCTGAAGGAATCTTATCAGAACCTCGTCGGTCAAACAGGAGTCGCTATGACCGACATGCGACCAGTCGGTACAATACAAGTGGATCAGGAAGAATACAGTGCGGTGACGAATGGAACATGGATCTCAAAAGGGGATGATGTTACCGTCGTTTCTGTAGATGGGACTAAAATCTTAGTGAAGAAGTTGGAAGATAACGAAACATTTACCTCTTCTTAACAAAACATTAACACTCCGTTGTCATAATTTGAATGGGAAAGAAAATTCAAGAGATAATGGAGTGTTTATTCATGGAGAAATGGCTGCAAACGTTCAAATGGAAGAAACCTTCCTTTAAGCCTGCTTTGCCAAAACGCAAGAGTTTTACTAATTGGTCCCTTCAAGCTCGATTATCGTTCATTATTTGTATTATGTTTGCTTGTACAATTGGGCTTATCAGCTTTTTTTCTTATACAAATGCAAAAGACAGTCAAGTGAGTTTGGTTGAGGATCGCTTGGAACGTGAGCTTATTATGGCACAGGATGTTGCAGAGCAACTGATGTACGCCTTCGTTGGAGATAAAAATGAGTTCGAAACACGGATGGAAGGATATTCGAACTCTCAGCAGGCCGAACTGGTTCAAGACGGCCTCAGTACCCAAGCATACATAATTAATGAAGAAGGAGTCTTCTCCTATCCTGAGAAGGAGAAGCTCGACAGCTTTCCTCAAAGTTTCTCAGATAAAGTATTATCAGATGAGAAAGGTACGGTTACCCAGCAGCTTGACGGAAATTCATACGTCTTTTCTTATGCACCTGTACAAGAGCTGCAGAGTGTCTATATGCTTAGAATACCGGAAGAGGACTTTATGTCTGGAGTAAACCAATTGGCGGTTTATAATCTTCTATTAGGCGGAGCGGCTCTTCTCATTGTAGGAGTTACAATCTTCCTGCTGATTGGAAAAGTGGTAAGCCCATTGAAAAAAATGCAGTCCATCATGTTGAAGGCGAGGCAGGGAATTTTGGAAGACGCGACAGACATTCAAACAAGCCTGCCGGAAATTCAATCCTTGAAAAAGAGCTATCAGGAGTTAATTCAAACCATTGCATCCATATTGAGTTCACTGCAAGGAGCTGTGGATCAGCTGGAGAATGGAGGAAAGCAGATCGAGGATTCATCTACAGGCTTAAAAGAATCACAGTCTGGAGTGAAAGAAGAAGTTCATTCCGTCGCAGAGGGCAGTCGCCGAACGAATGAACTGATGGGAAAACAGGGTGATGTATTCGCTGAGTTGCATGAAGTGTTTGAAAGTCTGCGTGACACGTTGCAGCAAATGTATGAAAAGCAGGATGATATGAATGATGCTGTATCATCGGGGACTGAAGGAGTCCGTAAGATCGAAGTGTCGTTCGATGGTTTCCGCTCGGAACTGCAGGAGATGACGTCCAGAGTTGATTCGTTCCAAAACTATATGAACACCATACAGGATTCCGGCACAAAAATTCAGGACATCGCGGAACAGACTAGAATGCTTGCATTGAATGCATCCATTGAAGCTGCAAGAGCCGGGGAAAGAGGCAAAGGCTTTGCTGTAGTCGCAGCTGAAGTGCGTTTGTTGGCTGACCGATCTCGTGACGCTGCTCAGGATATCGATAAACGAATGACGGACGTATTAGAAATGGGACAGTATTTTGCGGATCAATTCACGCAGCTTGAGCATGAAATTCATGCACAGAAAAGGGAGATGATTGTCTCAAAGCAGGCTTTCTCCAACGTTTCGAATGGAATGAGTACTTTTAATGACCTCTTAAACCTTTCCAAATCACGATTACAGAATGGAGAAAGAGTGATGCCTCAAATGAAGGATGTGTTAGAGGGGATGAAAGAAGTGACAGAACGCCAGTCCCTTTCAACAGAAAGACTTCTTGAAGCGACAGATGAACAAGAGCATCGAATGGATCACTTTGATGAATTTTCAAGAGGATTAGTCGCCTTGACCCAGGAACTGTCCGGACTGATTGCATCCAACCAGTGGAGGGAGGAACCCCGCCCTTCATATGAAGAAAAACAACCGAAACTTAATCGTACTGCTTCATAAACTAAAGCACTTCCACCTGGTGGGGGTGCTTTTTGATTCCAAATAAAAGTATAGAAAAGGGATTTTTTCAGAACATATAGAGTAGCGGGAAACATAGATCTATGATGCACGTTTAAATGGAATGTAAATTTAATGTTAAGATTGTCGAATTCCCTTTGCATATGTAGAATTTATCGTTAATAATGGTAGAGGTGTTTTAAACAAAGAGATGACACTAAAGATTAACTTGATTAACTTGGATGAGAAGGGATGGAGATGAATTGGAAATTAATGTGCAACAGATGATATTTGAATTCATCGGTGGACTTGGTATTTTCCTATTTGGTCTTAAGTATATGGGAGATGGGTTACAAAAAGTTGCCGGTGACAGGTTGAGAGAACTGCTCGATCGATTTACAAGCAATCCACTAATGGGTGTAATCGCTGGTGCGGTTGTGACGATCCTTGTTCAAAGTAGTTCGACAACAACAGTATTAACCGTCGGTCTTGTCAATGCAGGGTTTATGACATTCAGGCAAGCCATCGGTGTCATTATGGGTGCTAACATTGGTACGACGTTTACAGCATTTATAATTGGTATTGATGTGAAAGAGTATGGACTACCTATTCTGGCAGTAGGTGCGTTCCTGATCTTCTTCTTTAAGAATAAAAAAGCTACAAATATTGGTCAGACTGTTTTCGGATTGGGCGCACTATTCTTTGGACTCGAGACGATGAGTGGAGGGATGAAGCCTCTTCGTTCATTAGAAGCTTTCCAAGAGTTGACGGTTAGTATGAGTAACAACCCGATTCTTGGAGTTGTGATCGGAACATTATTCACAGTCATCGTTCAAAGTTCCAGTGCGACGATTGGTATCCTGCAGGAGCTTTCCAGTGAAGGCCTTATTTCACTGCAAGCGGGACTGCCCGTCTTGTTCGGTGATAACATCGGTACGACGATCACGGCCGTTATTGCAGCAATCGGAGCGAGTGTAGGTGCGAAACGTGCAGCATTCGTACACGTTATTTTCAATATACTAGGTGCCGTCGTCTTCTTAATCTTACTGCGGCCATTCACCGCCTATGTGGAGTGGCTCCAAGGTGCACTTGGGCTTCAGCCTGAAATGACCATTGCATTCGCACACGGATCCTTCAACATTGCGAACACGATTGTTCAATTCCCGTTTATTGCTGTGCTTGCCTGGATTGTTGTGAAGCTGGTACCGGGTGAAGAGTCGCTGGTCGACTCTAAACCACAGCATTTAGACAGTATTTTCATCGAACAGTCTCCGGCACTTGCGCTGGATCAAGCGAAAGAAGAAGTCGTTCGAATGGGGCAGTATGCTTACAAAGGGCTGGAAGAATCAAGTCTTTACTTGAATAACAAGCAGCAAAAGCACTCTGAGATTGCCCTGCAGGTGGAGGAAGCTCTAAACAACTTAGACCGTAAGATCACGGACTACCTTGTTGAACTTTCATCTGCTTCCCTAACAGATGAGGAGAGTCACAAACACTCTGCCTTGATGGACTCTGTTCGTGATTTTGAACGAATCGGAGATCACTTTGAAAATATCATTGAGCTCATTGACTATAAAAACTCAAATAAAGTGAATTTGACTGAACAGGCTATGGAAGACTTGAACACCATGTTCGACCTAGCGTTAATGACTGTAAAACAAGCTACAAAAGCACTTGAAAACATGGACCGTGAAGAAGCGCTAGCCGTTGTCCAAAAAGAGAACGAACTGGACCGTATGGAACGCAGCTATCGTAAGAAGCACATCATTCGTCTGAATGAGGGTGTATGTACGGGACAAGCAGGTATTGTATTTGTAGATATGATCAGTAACCTTGAACGTATCGGGGACCACGCTGTCAACATTGCTGAAGAAGTACTAGGAGAGAAAGAAAGCCTGTAAGATGTGAAAACAAGAGTCGGCTCGTTGCTGACTCTTGTTTTTTCTTTGGGCATAGAATCACTCTTAGAGATCTTTAATGAAATAGAGGGTGAAATATTTAAGGCAGTGAGCAAAAACCCCTTGCATGGAACCATGGAAAATGCTATATTATTTTTGTCGCAAAAAACGAGGCGCTGTACTTCAGATGAATTATTAAAAAAGTGTTGACGAAAGATTGTGCAGATGTTATATTAATAAATGTCGCTTCAAGCGATTTACTTCATATGGCGGTGTAGCTCAGCTGGCTAGAGCGTACGGTTCATACCCGTGAGGTCGGGGGTTCGATCCCCTCCGCCGCTACTTTTATTTCTTACATATTGACAAACATGGCGGTTGTGGCGAAGTGGTTAACGCACCTGATTGTGGTTCAGGCATTCGTGGGTTCGATTCCCATCAGCCGCCCCATGTGGACCCTTAGCTCAGCTGGTTAGAGCTATCGGCTCATAACCGATCGGTCGCAGGTTCGAGTCCTGCAGGGTCCACCACATCGTAACACGGAGGAGTACTCAAGTTTGGCTGAAGAGAGCGGTCTTGAAAACCGCCAGGGGGTTAACGCCCCGCGGGGGTTCGAATCCCTCCTCCTCCGCCATTACATATCTGATGTGCAGAAAGAGTAAGGAGCAGCAAAGAAAACATTACAAGAAATACTTTTAAATGGCTCGGTAGCTCAGTCGGTAGAGCAACGGACTGAAAATCCGTGTGTCGGCGGTTCGATTCCGTCCCGAGCCACTTCTCAAAAGCAAGCCTAACAGGGTTTGCTTTTTTTGTATTGAAAAATGGGGAGGTGTAAACTTTTGCGCACTCGAAGAGGGGGTCCCTGTTAGAAAAGGACGTTTTATTTTCTGGTATAAGGGAATCCATAATATCGGGAGCAGGTTAGTTTTCACCAATTCCTGTTGCAAATTAGTTGCAAGTCATTTTTCGGTTTGATAATGTAAAATTAAGAAGTCGTGTAAAGACGCTTCTGGTTTTACATATTACATTTAAGGAGGAGTAATACCATGGCAAAATTTGAACTACCTGAACTACCTTATGCTTATGACGCATTAGAACCAACTATCGATAAGGAAACAATGAATATCCACCATACGAAGCACCACAACGGCTACGTAACGAAGCTGAACAATGCACTTGAAGGACATGCGGATCTTCAAGACAAATCTCTTGAGGAACTGCTAGCAGATAACCTGGCTGTAGTACCTGAAGATATTAAAACAGCTGTTCGTCGTAACGGTGGCGGTCACTCCAACCACAGCCTGTTCTGGACAATCATGTCCCCGAACGGTGGCGGAGAACCAACTGGTGACCTAGCTTCTAAAATCAACGATACATTCGGAAGCCTTGACGCGTTCAAGGAGAAATTCGAAACAGCTGCTAAAGGCCGTTTCGGTTCCGGATGGGCTTGGTTAGTCGTGAATAACGGTGAACTTGAAGTGACAGATACACTTAACCAGGATTCTCCGATCATGGAAGGTAAAACTCCAATCCTTGGTCTTGACGTATGGGAGCACGCTTACTACCTGAACTATCAAAACCGTCGTCCTGATTATGTTTCAGCATTCTGGAATGTAGTGAACTGGGATGAAGTAGCAAAGCGTTTCGACGCAGCTAAATAATTGTACAAAAGGAACACGGCTAATGCCGTGTTCTTTTTTTGTTCTATTTCAGCAACCTGTTGAATGGCTTTTATCCGTATATCTCTTTTTGTTCTGCCTACACTAAGAAGGAACGAAAAGGAGACATGTTTATGGTGAGTAAGCTGCGTGCGTGGTTACGCCACGAAAATGTATCAAAGGATTTGTTGCTGCTACTATTAATTGGAGGCCTTTACTCCCTAGGTATTTTCTTGTCGAGTACGTTCGTGAACATATATTTATGGAAACAATCAAACAGCTATACAGATATTGCGTTGTATAATATGAGTATTTACATTTTACAGCCCATTACGTTTATCTTCGCAGGTAAAATGGCTAAACGGGTAGACAGAGTGATCGTATTAAGAGCTGGAGTGACCGTGTTGTCGATATTCTTTCTTACCGTCCTATTGGTAGGGGAGAATGCAGCGACGTTCAATATTATGCTGGGAGCCTTGTTGGGGATTGGGTATGGGTTTTACTGGCTTGCTTATAATGTGTTGACCTTTGAGATCACTGAGCCCGATACCCGTGATTTTTTCAATGGTTTTCTAGGTGTCCTTCAGTCGCTGGGAGGGATGACGGGGCCGCTGCTTGCCGGCTTTGTCATTTCACGTCTTGATAACTTCACAGGCTATACGGTCATTTTTGCTGTTTCGTTCGGGTTGTTTATCGTGGCTGTTATTGTCAGCTTCGGTCTTTCAAAAAGGAAAGCAACGGGTACATTCTCATTTAAGCGTATCATCCATGAGCGGAATCACAACATCAACTGGAAACGCATTACGAACGCTCATATCTCTCAAGGGTTCCGGGAGGGGACATTTCTCTTTGCTGTCTCCATTTGGATTTTCCTAATGACACAGGATGAGCTTTCCATTGGGTTGTTCAACTTGGTGTACTCTGGTTTTTCTTTTTTGTTTTATTTCCTCGTCAGCCGTGTAGTGAAACCAAATCGCAGGAAGAAAGCGATTCTTTTTGCAGGACTGATCTTGTATTTGAACGTGCTGTTGTTACTGATGACTTACAACATGCCTCTCTTATTGATTTATGGAGCTGTAGGAGGAATTTTCTTCCCTCTATTTTACGTCCCGTATCTCTCCCTCACTTATGATGTGATCGGAAAGGCGTGGAACGCAGGAGAGATGAGGGTGGAATACATTGTCGTCCGAGAGATCTTCTTGAACAGCGGTCGGGTACTTTCGATTGCCATCTTTCTATTGGCGATTTCTTTCATTCAGCCGGAATCGGGGATTCCGTATATTCTGCTTCTCGTCGGTGGTGGGCACTTTGTTGCGTATTTCTTCATTCGTCGCATCGATACGAAAGCGATGCAGCCTTCACACAATTGAAACTTTCTCTCCTCGACTCTCGTCTATTCTTATAAGGAAATCCGTTGTATAATATAGAAAGAATGGAGAAACAGGGGAGAGAAATTATGGGTAAGGATAAAAAGCAGAAACAGCAGAAAAAGAAATCACATCTTCCTTTCCGCTTGAATGTCGTATTTTTTGTGGTTTTCCTTTTATTTGCAGCTATCATACTTCAATTGGGAGTTGTACAGATCCTGAACGGAGAAGAAGCGCAAGAGGAAATCAACAGAACTGAAAATACAACTACGAACATTCCTGTGCCGAGAGGTGAAATGTACGATCGGTTCGGGCGTCCAATCGTTGAAAACAAGCCGCTCTATTCCATTACATATACACCACCAAAGGGTGTGCAGGCTGGCGATCGCCTCGAGCTTGCGGAAGAGCTGGCTGAATATATGGATATGCCATTTGAAAATAAATTGACGACACGAGACTTGAAAGAGTATTTCTTCTTGATGAATCGTGAAGATGTCATGGCGCGGGTAGCTGATGCATCTACAGAAGATCTGGATCCGGGTGAGGAATACCAAATGCAGCTGGACAGTATTGAAGAAGAAGAAATACAAAGTTACGATAACCAGACAAAAGAGATCATCGCGATCAAGAAGGAACTTGATAAAGCGTACGCACTTTCACCGCATATCGTTAAGAATGAAAATATTTCAGAGGAAGAATACGCCACAGTCGCAGAACACCTAGCTGTTCTACCTGGTGTAAACGTAACAGCGGACTGGGAAAGGAATTACCCTTTTGAGAACACCTTCCGTAGTTATATAGGAAGTATTACGTCACGGAATCAGGGTGTACCGAGGGATGATCTAGAATATTACATGTCTCTGGATTACAGCCGGAATGACCGCGTCGGCATAAGCGGACTGGAGCAACAATATGAAGAAGTGCTGAGAGGCACGAAAGAAAAGGTCCAATATATCACGGACACAGACAACAACGTAGTGGACTCGAAAGTTGTTCGTGAAGGCGAGCGTGGAAAGGACCTGGTTCTCTCTATTGATATGGAGCTGCAGCAGAAAGTCGATCAAATTGTAAGAGAAGAGCTCGCGGCAGCGATCGAGGCAGAGCCCTATGAGAACCGTAATGTAGAGAATTCGCTGGCGGTCGTATCAGATCCACAGACCGGGGAAGTACTGGCGATATCCGGTCAGCGATACAACCGGAATATCGAAAATGGAGAAAGCCGATTCACAGATGTATCCCACCAGGCGGTTTACAATGCCTACACACCTGGATCGACGGTGAAAGGGGCGACCATTCTGACTGGTTTGCATGAAGGAGCGATTACACCAGGTTTTGGAGTCAATGACCGAGATATTACCATCAATGGTGATTCAAAAGGATCATACACACCGAACATTGGATATGTAAACGACATCTCTTCTTTGCAGCAGTCTTCCAACGTTTATATGTTTTTCTTGGCGATGAGACTAGGGGGCGTATATGACGGTCGTTACGATAGACAGTATCTAGATTTAGAAGATGATACGTTCCAGAATTTTGTCTACAACTTTAACCAATTTGGTCTAGGTGTGAAAACAGGTCTCGATTTCCCTTACGAAAGTACGGGTGTTCAGGGGGATGTGCCTAAATATTCCGGTAACCTTCTCGACTTCTCAATCGGCCAGTACAGCTCCTATACACCGATGCAGCTGAACCAGTACGTTTCTACGATTGCTAATGGGGGCGACCGAGTCCAGCTCAGGTTAGTTAAGGAAATTCATGATCCTCCCGTGGATCGTGACAGCCTTGGTCCAGTATATAAAGATTATTCGCCGAATGTCTTGAACCAGGTTGAGATGGATCCGTCTTATATTGACCGTGTACAGGAAGGTTTCCGCCAAGTGTTCCAGACCCCACGTGGTACGGCAAGCAGTACATTCTCAAGCGAACCGTACGCCCAGTACCGCATGGCTGGTAAAACCGGAACAGCTCAGAGTACAAAGTGGGTTCCCTCTGATGATGGCGAGGGGTACCGACCGATCCGAAACCTTTTGAACAAAACATTGATTGGATATGCACCACATGATAACCCGGAGGTCGCTTTTTCTGTTATGACCCCGTATGTTGGGGAGAACGCAGACTCAACATTCAATGTCAGTAATAAGATCGGAGCAAGAATCGGTCAGGCTTACTTTGAACTGAAAGAGCAACGTGCTCAACAGAATCAAACCCAAGAAACGGAACAATAGAGAGTGGGAAAGAGTGATGCGCAATGGCGTGTCACTCTTTTTTTGCTATGCAAGAGGGTTTGCAACATTTTTTTCAACAAAATCCGCCAATTTACAAAACCTTAACGTTTCGTTTATATGTGATTAAAACTTCCCCTTTATTATATAAATTGTGAGTTGGTCAAGCCGTTGCTCACACAAACTTTGTACCTATAGGGGGAGAAAGAAATGAAAAACTTTAAAAGCTTAGCACTTATGCTTGCGTTCATCCTAGTAGTAGGAGTTCTAGCAGCATGTGGAGGATCTGATTCAGAAGAAGGAACAGGTTCTGAAGGGGAAGCAGCAACAGAGAATAGTGAAGCATCAGGTGATTCTGGTGAAACAAGTGAGGAAGGCGAAGCAGTTTCCGGACCAATCGCAATTGACGGTTCTTCAACTGTTTACCCGATTATGGAGTACCTTACTTATGAATACAGCCAAAACAACCCAGACGTTAACGCAACACTAAACAGTTCTGGTTCTGGTGGTGGATTCAAGAAATCTACTGTTGGTGAAATTGATCTTTCTAACGCATCTCGCCCGATTAAAGAAGAAGAACAGGCGCTTGCAGAAGAGAACGGCATTCAGCTTGAGCCACTTGAGCTAGCATACGACGGTTTGTCTGTTGTAGTATCTGCACAAAACGATTTCGTTGACAGTCTTTCTATCGAGCAGCTTCAACAAATCTTCCTAGAGTCTTCTGACGCTACAATGTGGTCAGACATCAACTCTGAGTGGCCTGAAGAGCCAATCGAAATCTTCAGCCCTGGTCACGATTCTGGTACATTTGACTACTTCAATGAAGTAATTCTTGAAGAAGAGCCTATGAAAGAAGGCGAAAACACAACACTTTCTGAAGATGATAACGTTCTAGTACGCGGAATTGAAAGCAACCCGAACGCAATCGGATTCTTCGGCTATGCATACTACGCTGAGAACTCTGACAACCTTAAAGTTCTTGGAATCCAAGACGGAGAAGGTTCTGAAGCAGTTAAGCCAAGCCCGGAAACGATTCAAGACGGTTCTTACACGCCACTTTCTCGTCCACTATTCACTTACGTTAACGTGAATGCTTACAAAGAGAAAGCACAAGTTCGCGACTTCGTTGAATATACGTTGAACAATGCTGGTAAAGCTGCTGAAAACGCTGGTTATGTAGCTCTTCCAGAAGAGAAGTATCAAGAGCAAATGGAAAAGGTCCAAGGTTGGGCTGAGTAAGTAACTTAGAAAATTGAAGCAAGGTGAGACTCCAACACAGTCTCACCTTGCGTTATGGATGAAAGGAGTTTTCAAAATGGACAAAGGTTTGCAAACAGAGGGAAAATTAAATGTCCAGAACATGATTGAAAAGAGAATGCAGACGAAAACTCTGGGACAGAGTCTCGAAAAAATTGTTCCGTGGTTTTTGTTGCTATGTGCGATTGTTAGTGTCTTAACAACCGTTGGAATTCTATTCACATTACTCCGTGAATCAATTGGATTCTTCTCAGAAGTATCAATCATCGATTTCTATACAGGTACAGAATGGTCTCCATGGAGTGGCTCTTTTGGAGTTGCCCCGCTAATTGGAGGGACGCTGCTTATTACGTTGATTGCAACGATTACAGCAGTGCCATTAGGACTTATGGCAGCTATTTTCTTGAGTGAGTATGCGAGCGATAAGGCAAGACGTATCATTAAGCCAATCTTGGAAGTCCTTGCAGGGATTCCGACAGTAGTTTACGGGTACTTTGCGCTTACGTTTGTGACACCGATTTTTCAAGCGATTATTCCAGACTTGGGGATTTTCAACGCATTAAGTGGTGGATTTGTCGTAGGGGTCATGATCATCCCTATGGTGGCATCCTTGTCTGAGGATGCAATGAACTCTGTTCCCAATGCTTTGCGTGAAGGGGCCTATGGATTAGGAGCGACAAAACATGAAGTGGTATTTAAAGTCGTATTACCAGCCGCATTTTCTGGTATTGTAGCTTCTATCGTTCTGGCGATCTCCCGTGCAATTGGTGAAACGATGATCGTTACCATTGCTGCAGGAGCTACCCCGAGCTTAACGTTCAACCCGACGGATTCAATTCAAACGATGACTGCCTTTATTGTACAGGCAGCAACAGGAGATACGTCATTCGGTTCAACGATTTACTATAGTTTATATGCTGTTGGTATCACATTGTTTATCTTCACATTAGGGATGAACTTGATTGCCCAGTATATTTCTCGTAAGTTTAGGGAGGAATACTGATGCTTGGACAAAGTGAACAAGGAATTATCAAACGCATGAATGGACGGATTCGTACGAACAGGATTTTGAAAGGATTGTTCTTCTTAGCAACAACCTTTGCTCTTGTTTTTCTGGTTCTTCTATTCTATCGCGTATTGACTCAAGGAATTGGTTATTTAAATTGGAGCTACATTACAAGCTTCCCTGCTCCGTATCCAGAAGAAGCAGGAATTTGGCCGGGAATCGTCGGTTCCATCTATATGATGGTCATCGTCGCGATTGTCTCCGTAATCATCGGAGTATCAACAGCCATTTATCTAGAAGAGTATGCCAGCAAAAATAAGTTCACCGATTTCATCCGAGTGAACATTCAGAACCTCGCTGGAGTTCCATCTATTGTGTTCGGTTTATTAGGACTCACGTTCTTCGTTTACATGTTCAACTTCGGCTACACGTTGATCGCTGGTGGATTGACGATGGCGCTGTTGATTCTTCCTGTCATCGTCGTAGCAGCACAGGAAGCGATTCGCTCAGTCCCATCTGAAATTAAAGAAGCTTCTTACGGAATGGGCGCTTCTAAATTACAAACCATTGGTCGTGTTATTTTACCTGCTTCCATTCCAGGAATTCTTACAGGTACAATTATTGCGCTATCAAGAGCAATCGGAGAAACAGCTCCTCTGATTATCGTAGGAGCGGCAACAGCGATCTACACGCTACCAGACTCTGTACTTGCAAAGTACACCGTCATGCCGATTCAAGTTTACAAATGGACAAGTCGACCTCAGGAAGAATGGCAGTTCGTTGCAGGCGCAGGAATTATCGTGTTGCTTGTCGTCTTACTTCTAATGAATTCAATCGCCGTGTTAATCCGAAATAAATATCAACGTCGACTATAAAATTGGATGAGGAGGGTTTCGTAATGAACGAAACTATGGAGAAACAACAAAAAGCAAATGTAGCCATCGAGTCAAAAGGTAAAGAAAATAGAGAGAATAAGACGAACGGTGCTGCTGAAGGAAATCATGTGTTTGAAGTTGAAGACTTGAATCTCTGGTACGGTTCTGATCAAGCTCTTTATGAGATCAACATGCAAGTTCCTGAACGCCAAGTAACAGCGATCATTGGACCTTCTGGCTGTGGTAAGTCGACATTCCTGAAGACATTGAACCGTATGGTCGAAATGGTTCCTATTGTAAAGACATCTGGAGATATCAAATACCGTGGTGACCATATCTTTGCAAACAATTTTAAGCAGGAATACCTTCGTGCAAAAGTTGGGATGGTGTTCCAGAAGCCGAACCCATTCCCTAAATCTGTTTATGATAACGTAGCCTACGGTCCACGTGTTCACGGAATCAAAGATAAGAAGACGCTTGACCAAATTGTAGAGAAAAGTCTTAAGGATGCAGCAATCTGGGACGAACTGAAAGATCGTTTGAACGAGAATGCCTATGGACTTTCCGGTGGTCAGCAGCAGCGTGTTTGTATCGCTCGCGCTCTCGCTGTTGAGCCTGATGTGATTTTGATGGACGAGCCGACTTCTGCACTTGACCCAATTTCTACTGCGAAAGTGGAAGAGTTAGTTCAAGAGTTGAAGAAGAAATACAGCATCATTATCGTGACACACAACATGCAGCAAGCAGCACGTATTTCTGATAAAACTGCTTTCTTCTTGAACGGTGAGCTTATCGAATTCGCTGAAACAGACAACTTGTTCCAAAACCCTCAAGATAAGCGGACAGAAGACTATATTACAGGACGCTTTGGTTAATCGTTGAGGGAGGTGTAATGGTGTCTACAAGAACCCAATTTACGGAAGAACTTTTGCAACTGAAACAGCAGATTAAAGATTTAGCAATTGATACGAAATATTCGCTCGATACTGCGATTCATCTTCTTTATGAATTTGACGTAGAGCGGGCGAAGCGGTTGATCGAGGATGACGCCGATATTGATGCGCGTGAAGAACAAATCAACGACGATGCCGTTCTTATGATTGCCAAGCAGCAGCCTGTTGCCAGCGATTTAAGACGTTTGGTCAGTGCTATTAAGATTTCTTCAGATATCGAACGCATGGCAGACCATTCTACAAACATCGCGAAGGCAACCATTCACTTAGGGGAGAAACACAACATCGAGATTGATCCTGAACTTCGTGAAATGGCTGTCATCGCCATGGACATGGTGGATCTTGCCGTTAAGGCATTCGAGTATGAAGACATCAGTTTGGCTAACAAGCTTGCTGAGATGGATGATCTTGTAGATGAAAAGTATGGGGAAGTCGTCAAGCAGATGCTTGAGCTTACCGCGATCAACCCAGAACAAATCCAGCATATTATGCAGGTCGCTTATGTAGCCCGTTATATTGAACGCTATGCAGACCACATCACCAATATTGGAGAAAATATCTTCTACTTGGTGAAGGGGAAAGCGTACGACTTGAATAAATGATTGCAGACTAAACAAGGCAGAAGCTCCAACCGGAGCTTCTGCCTTTTGTCTTTATACTGGAATTAGAGCATTCATTATTTAGACGTAATCGCCTGTGCCATTTCACTTAAAGTCATATCAGATCGAATGGTTGCCTGACCAACTTGAATAAAGCGGCTGTAATCGTTCACGACCATGTACTGTTCGAGCGTCTCGGCTTCGTCAATCAAACCGGCGTTGGCAAGCTTTTGGCTGATGTCCTCAGATGTCGTCCCCGGTACAATGTCTAATGTGTACACGTAAATCTCCTGTACTTGATCTGCTTGATGTTGATCAGGTTCAGAGGGTTCAGGTTGTGATGGCTCTTTAAGGGATTGTACGTCTTGCTGAGTAAGGACACGATACCCGTCCTCTTCGATTTGTTGGATCATTTCTTCTGTTCCCATTGCATCAACGGGTTCTGCTGGCGCAGGAAGTTCAGGTTCTTCTAAATAGTACGTAATACCGAGGATCGTTGTTGCGGTCAGCAGTCCGAGGGAAAACGAGCGCACAGTATGTTTCATAGGTGAGCCCCCTGGGATTTCCATTGTTCGATGAATGCATGAATGTCGTCTTCATCAAGACCTGTTTGTCTTGCTATGTAATTGGGCTTGTACCCTTTTTGATACATGGAATAGATTGTGTCGACCACTGATTCAGAAGAGGGTTTCTGCTGCTTCATGATCTCACCTGTCAGGTCTTCGGCCAAAAGCTCTTCTTCTAGGACTTTCAATTTTTGGCTGGTTTGGTAATTAGACTGCATCATTTCCATCGAAAGCTGTTCCACTTGATCCTCGAGCTGCTTCATTTTGCTGCTCATGAAAAAGGACAGGATGAATAATAGAATGGAAACGGATAATAGCGTAGTGATGACATAGATCACGAATTTTCACTCCTAACTTGTGTCATGTTTATTTATATCATAGAATAGAAGCTGTGACTATGTAGATTCTGTGGTTTTTACGTCAAGAATACACTTGAAAGAGCGGCTTAATTTTGTTATTATAGTTAAGTCTGATAATGTGAATAAAAGACGTGAAACCATTGAACAAGATTTGGAGGGATAACCAATGCGTGTAAATATTACACTTGCTTGCACTGAAACTGGTGACCGCAATTATATTTCTACAAAAAATAAGCGTACAAACCCTGAGCGTCTAGAGCTTATGAAATACAGCCCACGCCTAGGTAAGCACACGCTTCACCGCGAAACGAAGTAAAACAGTAGGGATTCTCCTACTGTTTTTTTTATACCTGAAAACCGACGACTTTCAAATCAAATGGAGGGATCTAATGAAGAAGCAGGAATTACGAAGGAGTTCTCAGCATCTTTTGAAGAGTGGGAGTAGAGAGACGAGGGATGAAATCGAGTGTTTGCAGCAGCGGCATTTATTTGAAAGCAAGTTGTGGCAGCAAGCCCGAATCATTGGAACGACCATGTCTCAAGGGTTTGAATGGGATACGAAGAATATCATACATAGAGGGTGGGATGAAGGAAAGTACATGGCTTTACCGAAATGCTCCCCTAAGGATAAACGGATGCAGTTCTATCAAATCGATCATTTCGATCAGCTTGAGACCGTCTATTTCGGGTTGCGGGAACCCGATCCTTCAAAAACAACCTATGTAAGACAGGAGGAAATAGACCTTCTATTAGTTCCTGGATTGTTGTTCAACAGCAGAGGGTACCGTCTTGGTTTTGGAGGCGGGTTCTATGACCGGTTCCTTTCAACATATGACGGGGTGACGATGATGATCGCCTCCGAGGCTCAAAGGAATGAGGAGATTCCTGTTGAAGCGTTTGACCTGCCTGTCCAATACATTCTGACCGAGAAAGGCATTCAACGGACTGACGGAAGATGAGCGCGTCTCGTGGGATGTACATGCATAAAGGCTGAGGATGAGACAAAACCTATCTATAAAATCTTCAGGAAAATGAGGTGGGTTTCTTATGAAAGGAATCAATTGGATGGTTGCAATAGGGGCTGCATTAATCGGGGCGTACCGGTTTCGGTATCGTTTGATCAACACAGCCTCCTCCTATCCTTTACTTCGAAAAGCATTGGTCCGGTTAACGATGAATATTCCTTATTTGAGAAAGAAACTGTTAGGTCACATGTTTCAAAGTAGATAAACGGGGAGCTGTCATTGAGATATGACAGCTTTTTTTGTGCAGAAAAGAACCAAAAGCCAGGGAGATAAACTCAGTGTCACAGCTTGCTGTCATACCGACCATCTGAATGGCGGGGGTGTCTTGTTCCGTGCTATGATGATGAAAACAGAGGGGGAAGCGTGAGTGTTTGTTGATCAAAGTTATTATTATTGGAAATTTACTTATGAGCTGGTAGTGGTTCACGACTTCCAAGTCCTCCACATCGATACAGAGGGACAGGAAGTGTGGCTTGAGAAAGAGCGGAATTGGAAAACAGAAGTGATCCGGTTGCGGCAGACGCAAATGAACTGGAGCAACGAGTTAAAGCGTGATCTGCTCATGCTTCAACAGCAAATTAAGAAGAACCGTCAAGTGTTCCAGGGCGGAAAGGTTACGGTTCACAACGTTTATGTTTCCGAGTTTCCGCCAGTCGATGACTGGCAGCGGACTCTCGATGAGCTGCCAGAGGAAAAGTCTACGATTCATGTCTATTATATGGCTGATGAAACGAAAGCAGATGAAAGAAAGAGACTATACAATGCGTTCGATCTGAATGAGCCGGAGTTTGAACAGGATCCCTCGTCGGAAGAGAAAGAGGCGATGATCCCTTACCTTCAGCAACAGATTATGACGAGAGAACGTCAAAGGAGAAAAGAAGCGGAATCCGTTTTTCAATTCGGTAAACCGAGAATTACCTATTTACTCTTGGCTTTGAATATTTTCATTTTCTTATATATTGAAATGAGGGCTGATACGACAAATGTCGAAACCCTGATTCAGTACGGAGCGAAATATAACCCTGCGATTCTTGACGGAGAGTGGTGGAGAATCGTGTCTTCCATGTTCCTTCATATTGGAACGCTTCATATTATTATGAATATGCTTGCTTTATTTTATCTAGGTACAGCCGTCGAAAGAATTTACGGAACATGGAGGTTTACCTTCATTTATTTCTTAGCCGGAGTCTTCGGTGGGCTGGCAAGCTTTATGCTGAATCCGTCTGTAGCCGCTGGAGCGTCAGGAGCCATTTTCGGATTGTTTGGTGCTTTGTTGTTTTTCGGCGTGCAGAATCGTCAACTGTTTTTCCGCACGATGGGATGGAACCTGCTTTTTGTGATCGGGCTGAACATTGCATTCGGGCTCCTCGTGCCGCAGGTGGACAACGGGGCTCACGTTGGTGGGTTGATTGGCGGCTTTCTCGCTTCTGCCTTGGTGAACCTACCAAAGAGAAAAAATGCAGGCGTGCAGTCGATTGCGCTGGTTCTGTACAGTGTGTTCCTTGGAGCGATGGTGTACTTGGGGATGAACAGCACCTTCAATGATGGACAGTCGTTCGCGCAAATTCAGGAAACACAGCAGCTGAACCAGGAAGGTGAATTCGAGCAGGTCATATCGATGACGAGTGATTCAATTGAAGAGGGGGGAGATTTCGAGGCCCCTTTACGATTCAACCGTTCCTATGCCTATATCCAGCTTGGTGAGATCGCTCAAGCAAAGGAGGACTTGCTCCGTGTAGTGGAATTATCTCCTGACATGGCAGAGGCGCATTACAATTTAGCGATTTTATACAGACAGGAAGGAGAACTCGACAAAGCAGCTGACCACGCTGGAACAGCTGCTGAGTTGAATCCGGAGAACGAAGACTTCACCCGATTGGAGGAAGAGCTTTCCTCTTAGTAATATTGAATAAGCTGATGTTTTTTACCCGTATCATCTTCAAATAGGACCATCAGGTGCTTCCCGTTCTTGTCGAATAACACAACAGGCATATAACTCTGAATCGGGTGTTTCGACGAAGTGTCTGATATGCCTGTTATGTAGTTTTTGTAAAGCCCTTCCCATAATTGCCCGAGGATCCGGTCTGACTCTCCCTCTGGCGTATTCGGGAGGGGTTTTTCATTGTATTTCGCAAGATCAGTAAGAGCGATGGCTGTGTATTTGTTCTGTGGAATTTGGTAATGTTCAAATAAGTGCTGCCACTGAGCTTTCACTTGTTGGGATATGCTGTGGTCGAGCCTTTCCTTCCATTCCTTTTCTTCTTCGTTCTTTGCCTTTTTAAAAGATGAACGCTTCGTGTGCGGGGAATCGATGACGTACAACAAATCGTGAGATGTAGCTTGTATGCTTCGGATCGGCTCTTCGCCACGGTGAATTTCCCCGTGGTGGAAAGTGATCGCCTCATACTTCTGGCTGTCTTCTCCGTGTAGTTTACTGCTTTTTTGTATCTCCTGAACGTTTTCTTCCCACTTATTCATAATGCCTTTTAAACGGCCGTTTACGTACAGTAGAGAAACGTCCTGTCTTAAATACTGGGTTTGGTCGCTTTTGGAGTACATGTCCCAAACCACTTCATACTCATCCTCATCGGATTGCCCTTCAAAACTCAAGTCTGTCTCAAAAGAGGTGAAACCACTCATCGGGTCGAGTGGAAAGTACTTGATGACATCCATCTCCTTCGTGTGTTGGAGAAAATAAAGAAAGACGACAAAAATGAATAGTGAGCCTGTAAGCCCGTATAACACAACTCGGTTCATGTTTCCATCCCCTTACCGTGATAACAATACGTTGGTACTATAGGTATGACACTTCACTCCTGTACATGCTGATTCTTCAAAGAAAGTGTATGTTTTTTCAATTAAGGAAGAAGATAGGGATAAGGAGGGAGTCTAGTGAGCGAAGAAAAGCAACCGGTATTTAAACAATATGAACAAAACGTGGACTATATGAGAAAGCGGTTAGGTGTAGATGAGAGCTTTGACATGATTCATCTGGATCTCGTTTATGCCGGACGAGGAATGTCTCTCTTCCTTGTTGATGGGTTCGTAAAAGACGATATCCTTCACTATCTAATGAAGCTTTTATCTCAATTAAATAATGACCAGCTGGATCCTGATCCACTTGAACAGCTTCTGAAAACACATATTCCTTATGTGGAATTAGACCGCGAGAAAGATTTGAACAAGGCAGCCGATACCGTTTTGGCAGGTCCGACAGCCCTCATTGTTGAAGGCTGTGAAGAAGTAATTATGATTGATGCTCGTACATATCCTGTCAGAGGACCTGCTGAACCTGACTTGGAACGTGTTGTACGGGGGTCCCGTGATGGCTTTGTCGAGACGATTGTCTTTAATACAGCTTTGACGAGAAGAAGAATCCGGGATCGATCGCTGAGGATGGAATATACACAGGTCGGCAGGCGTTCTAAGACAGACGTTTGTATTTGTTATATTAAAGATATTGCAGACACCGATCGTGTAGAGCATTTGCAGCGAGTATTGAAGGAAATCGATACCGATGCACTTCCTATGGCTGAGAAGACAATCGAAGAATTTATCAGTGGACAGCATTGGAACCCGTACCCTGTCATCCGCTATACAGAGCGTCCGGATACAGCAGCTGCTCACCTTTATGAAGGGCACATTCTCGTCATCATCGACGGATCACCGAGTGTAATGATCACCCCTTCTACGTTTTGGCACCATTTGCAGCATGCTGAAGAGTACCGCCAGAAACCCCTTGTCGGGGCATACCTGCGATGGGTTCGCTTCTTTGCGTTTGTTGCTTCTATCTTTATACTTCCTTTATACTTTCTGTTTTCAATGTATCCGGAGTTACTACCCGAGGCGATTTCTTTCATAGGTCCGTCTGAGCAGGGCGTCATTCCACTTCTGCTTCAGTTTCTAATTGCTGAGATCGGGATCGACCTCCTACGAATGGCAGCCATCCATACACCTTCTTCACTGGGAACAGCTCTTGGGCTCGTTGCTGCGATCTTAATCGGACAAGTAGCCGTCGACGTCGGATTGTTCTCAAGCGAAGTCGTGCTCTACCTGTCATTGGCAGCGATTGGCACCTTTGCTACGCCAAGTTATGAAATGGGGCTAGCAGACCGGATATCAAGGCTCGTTCTCCTCATTGTTACGGGTCTATTCGGAGTCAAAGGATACGTAATCGGAGTCAGCTTCTGGTTATTATATCTTGCAAGAATGCAGACATTCAAAACACCGTACCTATGGCCGTTTCTGCCGTTTTCGTGGAAAGCCCTTCGAGACGTACTTATCCGTTCTCCGATCCCATTGAAAAACAGAAGACCAGCCTTTCTACACCCTAAAGACCCTGATCGTTAATCGTTCAGGGTTTTTTACCGTTTTCATTTCACACACGGTCTTGATATAATGGAGTAGGTGATAAAACGTGAAAACAATCTATGATATTCAACAAATGCTGAAAAAATTCGGAACGTTCATTTATGTAGGGGACCGAATGGCAGAGCTAGAGCTGATGGAAGAAGAAGTGAAGGAACTTTACAAAGCACAGTTTATTGAAAAAGAAGATTTTCAAATGGCACTCCTCTTGTTAAGGGGAGAAATTGCTCGTATGAAGGATCGTTCAAAGGGAGAGATTTTCTAATATGGAAAAGTTTTTTTTAGGAGCAGATATTGGAGGAACGACCGTGAAGTTAGCGGTTATCAATTCTAGCGGAGAAATTAAAAAGAAATGGGAAATTCCGACGAACACAGATAACCAAGGTGCGTCCATTCCTGAAGATATTTCTCAAGCGATCAATGAGACGCTGGATGAATTACATATCGACAAGGATCAACTTGTCGGAATTGGAGCAGGAGCCCCCGGGTTTGTGGATACAGACACAGGCTATATTCATGAAGCGGTGAACATTGGCTGGAAGAATTTCGATTTTGGTAACATTTTGAAAAGTTTGACGGGTCTCCCTGTCTGGGTCGACAACGATGCGAATCTGGCTGCTCTCGGAGAGAACTGGCTGGGAGCCGGTGAGGGAGCGGAGAACCTGATTGCTGTAACGCTTGGAACCGGTGTCGGAGGTGGAATCATTTCCAACGGCCAGATTATTAACGGCGCCAACGGAACAGCGGCTGAAATCGGTCACATGACAGTCGTGAAAGAAGGGGGCGCGCCTTGTAATTGCGGGAAAACAGGCTGCTTGGAAACGGAGACCTCTGCAACGGGAATCGTTCGGAAGGCGAAGCTTGCTCTTGCAGACTTTCCGAGCTCTTCATTAAAATCAAGCATCGATCAGCAATCCCTGACTTCCAAAGAAGTGTTTGAAGCGGCATCCAATGGAGACGAATTAGCGGAGAGTGTTCTAGAAGATGTCATTGATGTACTAGGTTTATCGATTGCGAACCTGGCGATTGCCCTTAACCCTGAAAAAATTGTCGTCGGTGGCGGCGTTTCACAGGCAGGCGAACAGTTGCTTCGTCCGCTGCGCGATTCCTACCAGTCCTACGCTCTGGCTCGCACAGCCGAGGCAACCACGTTTGACTTAGCTCGTCTCGGAAATGATGCAGGAGTTATTGGCGGAGCTTACTTAGTTAAGAAAAATCAATAAATCGAAAGAAAGTCTAATCGGTTCTATTTTGGTTGGATAAGCGGTGTTGACGAAACAGCTCGCTTTCCATGGTCATCCGCCGTGGAAAACGAGCCGTTTTCCACTCTGCTGTCCACTCTTTTTGTAACAGAACCGTTCTACATACTTCTACAACAGTCTGAAAGAAAGCCGGAGCGCTATGCTCCGGCTTTCTTTGGGTTTATTGGTAAGAATAGGGGGTATTATGTCATATGTTGTCCTGTTGGTTAAGCAAAATTAACAATCTAATTACATTTAATGTATATTTGAAAATCTGTGAAACTTTTGTGGTAAGATATACGTCATATAAGGAGACGTGTTTAATATCCATTATATATGGTAATTGTAGACATAGTTGTGTATGATGGTTAAGCGTGTGTAAATGCAGTGTGTTATATGGTGTTTTAGAGGAGGAGCCCACATGCAGCGAAGAAATTTTAAAATGCCTTTATTTATTATAGCTACGCTATTATTCGGATTGAAAACGTATATTGTGTACAGATTTATGTTCGATCTCTCGATTGAGAATGCAATGCAGGAGTTCATACTGTTCGTGAACCCTATTGCAAGTGCTTATCTTGTTTTTATGATCAGCGTCTGGTTGAACCCGAAGCGACAGATGAAATACCTGCGCTGGACAGCGTTGATCGGATCACTTGTTTTGTTTGCCAACTTGATCTTTTACCGTAATTTCACAGACTTCATTACCATTCCTGTATTGTTTCAAGGGAACAATGCCGCTGATTTAACAGGGAGCTTTCTCACGCTTCTTCACTGGGAAGACATCATTATCTTCCTTGATGTAGTTGTGATCTGGTATTTAAGTAAACAGAAATTCAATCTTTCAGTCGACCTGCCGAAAACAAGCAAGATTGCAGCAACAGCTGTTACGTTCCTTCTGCTTGCTGGTAATGTAGTCTTGGCAGAAATTGAACGTCCCATGCTCTTTGTCCGTGCTTTTGACCGCGAATATCTCGTGAAAAATATCGGCGTCTACAACTATCACTTGTATGATATGACGATGCAGACCAAAACACGGGCACAGCGAGTAATGGCCGATGAGAGTGAAATCAGCGAAGTAGAATCCTATTTGAAGGAGCATTCCCCTGATCAAAAAGGGGAAGAGACCGAGCTTTTCAGAATTGCAGAAGATAAGAACGTCATTTTCGTAAGCGTCGAGTCATTCCAGAACTTCTTACTGGATTCAGAAATCAAAGGAAAAGAAACAACGCCATTCTTAAATGATTTGAAAGAAAGTCAGGATACCATCTGGTTTAAAAACTTTTACCACCAGACAGCACAAGGGAAGACATCTGACTCCGAGTTCATCGTGGAGAACTCTCTCTATCCATTAGGAAGAGGAGCCGTCTACTTCACGCATGCTCAGAACGAGTATAATGCGCTTCCGGAAATTCTGAACGACAATGGTTATGAGACCTCTGT
Source organism: Halobacillus litoralis (assembly GCF_020171725.1). Taxonomy (GTDB): domain Bacteria; phylum Bacillota; class Bacilli; order Bacillales; family Halobacillaceae; genus Halobacillus; species Halobacillus litoralis_F. Next base: position 298,346 of record NZ_JAIVAJ010000002.1, read on the forward strand.
GTTTCATGCGAACAACAAGACGTTCTGGAACAGGGACGTCATGTACGATAACCTTGGGTACGATCAATTCTACGGGGAACAGTCCTTCCAAGTTACACCTGAAAACTCGTTTGGCTGGGGGCTTGAAGATAAAGCGTTCTTTGAACAGTCCATCAAGTACCTTCAGTCACAGGAGAAGCCGTTTTACAGCAAGTTCATCACATTGACGCACCACTTCCCCTTTGAATTGCCGGAAGAAAAAGCGAATGTGGAATTGTACGATTCGGGATCAAGTACGTTGAACCATTATTTCCAAACTGCAAGATATACGGATGAAGCTCTTCAACAGTTCTTCGAACAGTTGAAGCAATCCGGTATTTATGAAGACTCCATCATCGTTCTGATGGGAGATCATTACGGCATTAGTGAGTTCCACAACAAAGCGATGGGAGAATTCCTAGGAAAGGAAATAGACAGCTACGAGCACGTTCAACAACAGCGTGTACCTTTCATGGTTCACATTCCTGGATATGAAAAAGGTGAAATAAACGAAAAAGTGGTTGGACAAATTGATGTGAAACCGACGTTGCTTCACCTGCTTGGAATCGAGGAAGAGAATGATTTAACATTCGGGGAAAACATGTTTGCAAAGCAGGAAAAGGATTTCGTTGCTTTACGTGACGGTAGCTTCATTAACGGAGATTATATCTATACAGACAGCGTCTGTTATGATCGTCAAACAGGTGAGCCTGTGCAGGAAGAGCAGCAGGGCGAAGCCTGCGCACCAATTAAAGAACAGGTGGATCAGGAGCTGAAGCTTTCAGATAACGTTATATACGGTGATTTGTTCCGCTTTTATGACTTCGGAGATGAAGAATCAAAATCCGGTTCATGACCGGAAACGCCCTTGGACGGCAGAGTCCAGGGCGTTTTTTTGTGCATTCGTCAGGTGAAATCCTCACATAATTTGCATTCAAAAAGGGTAAGGTGAAACTATACATATTTTTTCAGAGAGTAGGCGTTGTGATGTTCAGATTTGAAAACGTAAGTCAGCCCCCACTTCAACATGTCAGCTTTACAATTGAAGAGCGTGATAAAGTCATTTTGTTCGGTCCGTCAGGGGCTGGGAAAAGTACGCTGTTGTATTTGTTTAATCGTTTACGTGATCCCGAGGAAGGAAGTATATATTTTCAAGGTGATCCGATCGAAGACCATCCGATTTCATCATTAAGGAAAAAGGTAGGCCTTGTGCTGCAGGCTCCCCATCTATTTCCTGGGACCGTCCTGGATAACTTGAAATATGGACCTGCTTTGTTTAATGAGTGGGATCAAAGGGATCCGAAGAAACTGTTGGAATATGTACAGCTCCCGAGTTCATTTCTGGAAAGAGAAGTAGATCAGCTTTCCGGTGGGGAACAGCAGCGCGTATCATTAGCGAGGACACTTGCCAACGAGCCGGACATGCTCCTGTTGGATGAGCCGACGAGTGCACTGGACAACAGAACAGCTGAAGACATTGAGGACGTACTTGAGAGCCTCATAGAGGAACAGCAGTTGACGATGCTTATGGTGACACATAATATGAGGCAGGCGAGAAGGCTCGGGAACCGTGGTCTTTTTATTTCTGACGGTGCTCTACAGGAAGACGGTCGTATTCCGGACATGCTGGATGCCCCGTCTACAGAGGCCCTTTCTCAATTCCTGGAACAGTAGGAGGTGGTAAGATGTCACCGGAAATTTCGAACCAATCTTTATTGTTTTTAATTGTTTTTGTGCTGATCCCGCTGAGTCTTTCATACTTTTACCAGTTGGGAATGAGTAAGAGCATCCTCTGGTCATCCATCAGGGGGACCGTACAGCTCTTTGCGATCGGTTATATTCTGACATACTTATTCGACCTCCCACCCGGTGTAGGCATCCCACTCATGGTAGGCATCATGCTGATTATCGCCACCTTCCATGCGAGGCAGAAGGGAAAGGAGCTTCCGCACGTACTCCCCGTCATTTTCTCCGGACTGCTCATTGTCGAAGTGAGTGTTTTATTTATGTGGCTTGCTTTTGACATGGTGGAGTTCGCTCCATCTGAAGTGATTCCGATGAGTGGAATGGTCATTGGAAACAGCATGGTGGCTATGGGGTTATCGCTGGAGAGGATGAAAAATGAGTTCAAACAAAATAATGGACAGCTGCTTGCGGCGCTTTCTTTAGGGGCAGAACCGAAACAGGCCTCTCATTTGATTGTGCGGAACACATTGAACGCTGCTTTAATTCCGAATGTGGACCGTATTAAGACGATCGGCTTAGTTCAGCTTCCTGGAATGATGACAGGGTTGATCCTCGGAGGGGTTGATCCGGTTATGGCGATCAAGTATCAGCTCGTTATTTCCCTCAGTATTTTCTCATCCGTATCCATAAGCGCCATGTTCGTGACGATTTTTATGTATCGTTATTTCTTCAATGAGCATAAACAGCTGATTGAGTCGGAAGAAGAAATGGAAAGTCAGCGATCATAAATAAAAAACCGAGCTGCGGCTGCAGCTCGGTTTTTTGGTATTAACTGAAAAGGTTTGCCCAGACTGTCATGACAGAGAACCAGCCAAATACTAATGCTGATACACCTGCAAACAATACTGCGAAGAAATTTTTCGTTTTCAGTTCACGGAAAACGGCAAAGACACAAAGAACGGCTACGATGAGAAGAATGATAGCTGTTACCAAATTCAGCACCCCCTATTAGAACTTTACTTTATTATCATCCCGAATAAGGGGATGTTATACTATATGTAGCTTAATTTGACTCAAAGCTTATTCTATAGTATTCCCCGCGAAATGTCGAGTTATCTATCTGTATTTTAATAAAAGAAAGAAGAGGTGTCTACCCATTGATTAAAATTTCCAGAATGCCGCTTGGTCCAATGGCTACAAACGCTTACATTATCCATGAAAATAAACAGGCACTAGTGATCGATCCTGGCGGTGATTTTGATAAGTTACACACATACTTAGAAGAGCGTAATTTGAATGTCATCGCCGTATTGCTGACTCACGCTCACTTTGACCATATTGGTGCGGTCGATGAAGTGAGGGATGCTTACGGAGCTCCTGTGTACTTACATGAGGCCGAACAGAATTGGCTGATGGATCCGTCGCAGAATGGTTCTGCGTTATTTCCGGTAGGAGAGATAACAGCGAAGGCCGCTGATCATTCGTTGAACCCGGGACAGATGGAAATCGGTCCTTTCTCATTCGAGGTTCGACATACACCCGGACATTCACCTGGAAGTGTATCATTTGTTTTTAGAAATCAGAGGTTTACAGTGGCTGGTGATACGTTGTTCCAACGGGGTATCGGAAGAACAGACCTACCAGGTGGCAGCCGTCAGCAGTTAGAAGAAAGTATTCAAGAACAGTTGTTCAGGTTGCGCGATGATATGAGGATTTATCCAGGGCACGGCATGCCGACTACGGTCGGTGAAGAGAAAGAAGACAATCCGTTTTTCCTGTAATAAAAAAGAAAACCCGGTATCTGAAAAGATACCGGGTCTCTTTTTTTTAGTGGCCACCGAACGAAGGTACTAAAATGAATGATGAATAATACGTGAAACCGATCATGAAAACTGTCAAGTATGAGAAAAATATGTACACATACATACGTTCAGACAGTTTAAGGTAACCAACAGTAAGGAAAAAAGCCGTTTGAACTAAAGATAATAATGCCGCTTCCATCATGTCACCAGCATAAAACATTATAGTGAAAATACCTGTCCAAAAGGCAAGCACTCGAAACATACGATCCATGCTTTTTCCCCCTCCTTTTTCCATCGTTAAACTATCACACCTATTATAAACGAACCGCTTTCAATTGTAAATGTATCAATGTAGAGACGATACTCAGTATTTGCCTGAATCGACATTGTTATACAACATTTCTACATTGTTTCTGAAAATTATAGCGAAAAAAGAGTTTAATAAATTGTACAAAGGTTATACAATAAGTGTACAATACCAAAAACATCAACATGAGGAGAGTTAAAGATGGAAAAGTTAAAATTCTACAGTTACCCAAGTTGCACATCTTGTAGACGTACAAAGTCATGGCTTAAGAGTCAAGGGGTGGATTTTAACGAACAGCATTTGTTCCGAGAAACTCCATCTGCCGACGAACTAAGAGAAATTCTTAGGCTAACCACTCAAGGTATTGACGAAATACTAGCGAAGCGTAGTAAAGAGTTCAAAGCTTTAGATATAGATATAGAAGACTTAACGGTAAATGAATTTTTGAACTTGGTTGCAGAGAAACCAAAACTTCTTCGCCGTCCTATTTTGACAAATGGTGAAAAGATTGTTGTCGGCTATGATGTGGATGGGCTGAGAGGGATTACAGACCGAAAGATGGAATACACAGAACAGATTTCATAATGTACAGGAAAATAGAAGAATGCATGTGAACCATCGCCTCCTTTTAGCAGCGGGAAGCGGTGGTTTTGTTTATGTGGAGGGTAATACGTAATTCGTGCTCTTATAAGCTTGTTGACCCGTATTAGTGGTGAGTAACCATTGACAACTCAGCAGATCTTCACTGGAATACTGACAGTCCGCTTCAGCTGTTCCCAAGGGGAATTGGAAAAACTGTGGAGACTCATACTCTTCGATTTCTAACTTATCCCACCTTTCCCAAAGAGCATGTTCAGCGACTTCCAACAGGTTTTGATAAATATAGGAGTTCGTTAATGATTCGGTGTATTTGAGTTCGTTGTGGTACAGCTGAACGGCGTATAACGTGCAGGTAATGACGAGTGTACCTATCACGAACATCCACGGATAGATCACACCTCGTTCATTTTTTATTAAAAACGTATATTTGTTTTTCAAGCTCCAATCCCCCTTCCATTAGAATGCTAATTCGAACGTCGCCGCCTTCTGCCATCACATGGAAGGACTTCACGTCTCTCAGCAGGAGTTCGTGTCCTCTACGATCCACCCTTCTTCGAATGTTGGTCCCATAAGATTCAATGGTGACTGTCCTTCCTTCTCCATCTTGGATTGATAGGGACGAGCCCGTAATAGAGACTTGGGTGGAGTGATTGATTTCTTCCTGAACAAATTGAAAGAACTGTCTCGCGGATTGCTCTTGGTAATAGGAAGGGGAGTCCAACGCCTTCAATAAGGGATAGGATAGGGATAAGATGATCATCGCCGTCAACAGGCTTATTAAGGTTTCGAGTAAAGTGAAGCCTTTGTTATTGAGGCGCATATAAGCAGATCTCCTTTTTCTCAGAGTGTGTGAAGTACGTACACCCTTTGATGAAACTCCCTTCCTGTTTGAAAGAGTATAGAATAGTTGAAAAGTCAGGATCAGGAACCTCAGATGGAAGAGGGAGGGATGATGGATCAAGCGTCTGCATGTGGTCATGAAGAGTGGATAAAGCGTGTCTTTTAACAGCGAGTTCTTTCTGGTTCAGTTGAACTTCCACCAAAAGAGGGAGGATCGTGAGCACTACAATGAGAAGAAGGGTAAACGAAAACATGACTTCTACGAATGAAAATCCATTATGTTTCATGAAGGATCATCCTCACTGTCCCGAACGGAAATGTGACGCGGTAAGCCAGTTCTCCATTTTCGAAACGGATGGTGCCGGGCTGGCGTATGGTTCCATCGCGATTAAAGCGAATGCTTGGCTTCGTGGTAATGAATTGGTATTGCCACTTGTCGGGAAGTGTCCGCTTGAATACGGTTTTTTTCTGCAACCCGTCATAAAGGATATAGTCGTTCGTTTCGCGCCTGAACATGATTTGGAAGAAAGCATGCTTCTCAATCGTTAATTGCTGCGTGAGTAGGAGATCTGACTCAAACTGGCCGAAGAATTGTTTTGCTTTTACTTTTTCAATCGTTTGGTAATGGAGGGGGATTACGAGTATCGTAATCATGATGAAGGTGGATAAGACGATAAGCATTTCAGATAATGTGTATCCTTTGGACGAATTAAGGCGTAGCTGGTGGAGAAGGCTGTTCGGAAATAACTTTCCCTTCCTCTGTGCTGTCATACTTCAACACCTCACCATTCGGACAATCTGTCTGTTTTAAATATCCATCAGTTACCAGGGTTTCGATAGTGGCCGGATACGTCTCATTCTCGATCAGGTAAGCTTCCGTTTGAGCTTCAGCAGTTGAAATGAGGGCTTCACACCCTTTTGAGCGGATGGTGCCTGTTTGAGCGGAAAGGTTCGGGATGGTGATAATCAGTAGAACGGAGATGACTAAAAGAACAATCAGCATTTCGATCAATGTAAATCCTTTTTCGTTTTTCATATGAGTTGTCTCCTTTATTTACATTTGGTCCATCCATTGGTAAAGCGGAAGCATGATGGAGGCGTAGATGAGTACGACTAACAGGGCGATCAATAAAAAGAATATAGGTTGTACACGTTGTAACCATTTGGCTAAAGTCGTTTCCATGTAGTCCATATAGAAATCGCTCAGCAGCTCGAGCTCTCCCTTCAGCGCTTCATTATCATGTGCTTGATGAAAAATGTTTGTCACTTCCTCGCGTAACAGTGTGCATGGGTAAATGGACTGTCCAGCCGTTTTTCCATCTTGAAGTCCTGAGAGAATTTGTTCACTATATTTAGATAATACTCTCTGGTGGGATTGATTTCTCATCAATACAAGAGCATCCTTTAACGTAAGACCAGCTGCAAGCAGCGTTTGAATATGTGTTGTGAATGAGAAAGAGAGGGTTAAGGCGTACCCATGGCGAATATAAGGGATACTGGATACAATTGATAAAAGTTGGTTTGTGGAGAGTCTTGGAGATACGAAAAGCCAAGAAATCCAAGTGACCGTAAGAACCGCAGCGGTCAATCCGAGGCCGTCGATCAAAAGTGATAAGCCCTTGATCAACCAGAGTGTCGATCCATCATTAAAAAGCATCATAAAGTTTGGGAGAATGCTTCTTTGAATGACACTGAAGGCCAGAAGTACGAAAATGAACAGTAAAATGGGATAGCGAAGCGAATGAATAAGCTTTTTCTTGTTCGTTTCACGCATTTCTAGTATGAGTTCACATTGTTTAAAGGTGACCGTCAAGTCAAAATGGTTTTGACCAAAAAACAAGAAAGTGATGACAACAGGAGAAAAGTGGGTTTTCTGGAAAGCCTGGTCAAGCGCGAGCCCTTCTTTTAAATGAATAGAGATCGTGCGTGTGATTTGGGATAGCTTAGGGTCCCAACTCGTCATGGATAGGGCATCCAAAAGGGGATATCCCTTTGATAAAATGTGATTGAGACGATGGAAGAAGAGGATTTGAGTGTCAGCGGGTAATCGTGGAGGTTTCTTCTTTATCCAGGTTGGCAGCTTCGAGGTACCCAAGGGCATAGGCTTTCCTCCTTAGCTGAGAAAATGAACGGAAAGTCGGTACGTTGTAGGGGGCAGAATCCTGTGTGGCATTTACTAATAAGTTGCCATCCAATAACTCAACGATGGCGGCGCGTCTCGGGATATACGCCTGACCTTGAATCGGGAGGAGTTGTTGAGCGGCTATGGCGACGAGCGTCTGCTCTAAGTCCGCTTGCTGAATGTTCATTTCCTTTAACCTTCGGATCGTACCGAATGCATCCTTTGCATGAATGGTGCTGATGACAAGGTGACCGCTGAGTGCAGCCCGGAAAGCGAAATGAGCGGTTGCTTCATCTCTGATTTCTCCAACCATCAATAAATCAGGATCGTGCCTGAGCGCTGCTTTGAGTCCGGTGTCATACGTAATTCCTGCCCGCTCGTTGACTTGGACTTGTATAATGTTTGTTAAGTTCTTCTCGATAGGATCTTCGAGAGTGATGGCTTGGAAGGAACGTCTCTTTAGAAGGGATTGCAGAAGGGCGTATAGCGTGGTTGTCTTTCCTGATCCCGTCGCACCTGTGAATAAGATCATCCCGCTTTTGTAACGAAGCCAGCTTCTAATTTGGTTTAATTGGTTGGGGAAGAGGAATAGTTGTTCTAAGGGGGTATGATCCATCGGGCTAAGGATTCGAACAGCGAGGCTTTCTGTGCCTGTTATAGGAAGGGTAGATAACCTTAAGTCAAACGTTTTCTGGTCCGTGCGATGCTCGAGTGTACCGTTCTGGGGACGTTTCATTTCACCGATGTCCATTCCTGATGTGAATTTGAAATAGGAGAGAAGACGCTGGTATTCGACAAGTGAGAGAGAAGAGTGGAGGATGCGTTCACCGTGAATTCTGAAGTGGATGTTTGCGTAGTCTTCATAAGGAAGGAAATGAATATCGGATGCCGTTTGTTGAATAGCAGAGGCAAACAAGTCTTGGGCGAAACTAGCTGGAGATTTCAATAAATGGATCACCTCGATTTTTAAATTATTTGTACATAAGTACTATTCGACAAAATACAATTAATTCCTTCTTTTAAAAAAACTATTTTCGGAGGTATCAAAATGATTTTTCTTATTGGGTTTATGGGAAGTGGCAAATCAACCATTGCAGTTCAACTGGGAGAAAGGTTAGCTTTACCGGTTATTGAAATGGATACAGAAATTGAAAAACAGGAAGGTGTGTCAATCAAAGATATGTTCTCGCAAAAAGGTGAACCATTCTTCCGCCAGAAAGAGACGGAGCTATTGCAAAATATAAAAGCGGATTCCGTTGTTTCAACAGGTGGAGGCGTTGTAGAACGCGAGGAGAATCTGGAGGCGATGAACGTGGGGAAAGTGATTTACCTTCAAGCTTCATGGGAAACCATCTGCGAGCGACTCATTGGGGACACAGATCGTCCCCTTTGGAGAGGTGAAGAGAGTGAAAAGAAGAAAAAATTCACGGATCGCCAGTCTATGTATGAACAGGCAGCCGATTTAACGGTGGAGGTAGACAACCGGACTCCGGAAGAAATTACAGAAATCATCTTGAAACGATTAAAGGGGTAAGTTTTCGCCCATACTAAATGAAAACAGCATGTAAATGAGGGGATTCAAATGGATCGTAATGATTATGTTAAGTTTCTGACGGAAGAAATGGTTAAATATATGCACATGTCCAAGCAGGAGAAGGAAGAGAGAAAAGCGAAAAAACCTTCCAAAAAATCTTCTCTTTATTGGTTCGGCATTCTTCCATTTGCCATCAAGATGTTCAGAAAACGTTGGAAAACCCATCATAATTAAAAGGCCCGAAAGGAAACCCGGTCGATGCATGATGAATCATGCGTCGACCGGGTTTCTTACGTAAGCATCTCAGGAACCTGATTGCAGAATCCCTTGATTGGAATTTTGTGATAGATAAAACAAGCCGCCATTGATGACATCCATTTCGATGCGTGGAACGTATCGCTTCGATAGCTGCTCTTTTTCATTTTTGTAATAGTCTTCGGATAAGTCTCCCGAACTGTAAAAGCTCTCAAGAAGGTCTTGCTCTTGCTGCCATTGCTCATGGGATTCCCTGGCCCAGTCGTGATTCAAGGTTCCTGCGTATTGTTCAACATAGCCTTCGATTCTTTTGTAAGCACTGGACAGCTGAATAATCGGTGTCATCGGGAACGTATAATCAGAAACCTTCTGTTCAAATGAAAAGTTTTCCAAACGATCCATCATATGATGAACGAAAGCTCCGTTGACTAAGTTCAACCCTAGAGACATGTGTTCGTTCTTCGTCTGTTTTCCACGAAAATGAAGGAAGAAATTGATCACAAGCCACGGTGTCAGGGCACCTTTTGAAGATGTAGCTTCGTATAATCTTGCTGTTTTCCCGTTCTTCATGGCTGTTCTGTAGAGCGTGTGAAGTTTCGGGGTACCGGCGTGAAGGTAGATGCCATCGACGCTGCGGTCTTCGGTGAACGTGAGCTGCATCGGATCACCCTCACGGTTCATTTTTTTCATATAATGCCAGTAAAACGGCCGGTTCATGATTTGTTCGTCCATATCATTCGTTAACTGAACCTGCAGCTGGGACGGGCTTTCCTTGAGAACCGTACATCCGTTAGTGGCAAAAAAGTGCTTTACGAAATGAAAATGGTGGTTGCTCAACTGGATTCTCTCCTTTCATTCACCGAGTATTCGACATAGCTGACCAGGTTGTTCAGCTTGATATCGACTTCTCCCTCGCTTTCCGATTCGCGGACGATCGTTTTAATATGTTCGTCAAAGGATCCTCCTGGAAGCTTCTCAAGAATCAAGTCAAGATCCCCGACAGCATTCCGGAACATCTCAATCTTTTCGTATAAAAGGTTCATAATATGGTCTTCAATGGTGTTCTGAATCCCAAAGTTATAAATTTTCACATCCTGATCCTGACCGAAACGGTGGATTCGCCCGATGCGCTGTTCGAGCCTCATAGGATTCCATGGCAGGTCGTAGTTGATCATTTGGTGACAAAACTGCAGGTTGATTCCTTCTCCGCCTGCCTCTGTCGCAATCAACACTTGAGCTTTATCCCTGAACAGCTGCTTCATCCAATCGCGTTTGCTCTTATTGAATTTTCCGCTGAACGGAACGGAGGAAATACCGTGTTGCTGCAGAAACCATTGCAAGTAGAACTGCGTTGCGCGGTATTCTGTGAAAACGATGAACTTCCCGCCTTCCTGTTCAATCAATTCAACCATTCTCTTAGCTTTCACGTGATGGGGGAGCTGTTCGAGTTGTTCAATTAACCCGATGAAGTGCTCAGCCTTCTCTTTATCCATCTTTTTGACCATTTCTTTAAGAGACATGAAGCATGCTTCTCGTGAAGAACAGAATTCCTTGGCAAGGGTGAGCCACGTAAACGAGTTTTGTTCTCCCTTTAAGGATGTCAGCTGGTTGTACCAGGATTGTTCCTCTTCTGTGAAAGAGAGGCGCTCATTCACAACTTTTCGCTTAGATTCATTCAAGCCGGTATCTCTTCTTCTGTTCCGAATCATCAATTGACTGACGAGAGAATGGATATGTTCGACCCCTTTTGAATCATCCTTATTGTTCCGATATTTCTTTTTGAAGTCGGTTAAATTTCCGAGATATCCCGGTTTTAAAATAGAGACAAGATTGAAAAGATCGCTTAGCTTGTTTTGAATCGGAGTGGCCGTCAGTAATAAGCAGTACGTCTTCTGCAGGGATTGAACGAATTGATAATTTTTTGTTTGGTGATTTTTCAACTTATGAGCTTCGTCAATAATGATTAAATCGTAAGGGATGGATAGAATTTCTTCGCGGTGTCCCTGGCGCTTTGCCATATCGATGGACGTCACGGTAATATCCCAATCCTGCCAAGCCGCCTGTTTTTTCCGTGGTGAAGCTGCCTGTATATAAAATTTTTCGTTCAGTTCCTGAATCCACTGGTTTACTAGAGAAGCGGGCGTAAGGATCAACACTTTCTTAGCTGCCCCACGGATCATCAACTCTTTTAAAATCAATCCGGCCTCGAGCGTCTTACCGAGTCCCACTTCGTCTGCAAGGATGGCACGTCCGTTCATTTCATGGATGACTTTCTGAGCCGCCTCGATCTGGTGCTCTAAGAAGTCGACGTGGGGGAGGTGTTCAAGAGATAATAGGCCATCGAATTGTGGGATGGATTTAAACTTTGACGCAGCAAAGGAAAGTTTGAAGCTTTCCCAGTCCGCTAGATGTTCTGCTTGATTCAAGCTTTCTTGTAATTCATGGAAAAAGGTTTTGTCCGGATGAATCTCGAACATAGTGATGCCTCCATACCTATCAGGATTTTTCGTTAAAGAATTGCGAATGATTTGCAAATTTAAATAGTCACTCGGTAAATCCCGTGCTATAATAAACGTGAATTTAGAGCTTTAGATAGTATGTAGTATAACCATGCCAATCTAATAAAATACGATAGCGAACGACTGCAGGGGGAGAGACTACACTTGTAGCGCCGAAGGAGCAAACAGATGATGTGAATCTCTCAGGCAAAAAGACCCCTGTAGGACGCAGCTCTGGAGAGTGCCTGAAACGACAGGCCACCCAAGAAGCAAGCGGCTTGAAACGCCTTCTAGTCGTCAAACTTTCTGGTGAACAGACAGAGACTTCCCTTACCAATGGAGAAGTCTCTTTTTTTATGGCCTGACAGTGTTTCAGACAGGCGCAAGATGCGCCTTGTAAAAGGGATTGAATGAAAAGGAGTGGTGAACATGGCAGATTTAAAGCGGACCCCGTTATTTGATGAATACAAGAAGCTCGGCGCTAAAACCATCGATTTCGGTGGATGGGATTTACCCGTACAGTTCTCAAGCATCAAAGAAGAACACGAAGCAACGAGAACCAAGGCAGGTCTATTTGATGTCTCACATATGGGGGAAGTCTTGGTTGAGGGAGAACAAAGCCTACCTTACTTGCAGAAAATGTTAACCAATGATGTGTCTAAACTTGAGCCTAACAAAGCTCAGTACACGATCATGTGCTATGAGGACGGTGGAACGGTAGATGATTTGATCGTTTATCATTTGTCTACGGACCGTTATCTACTTGTCATCAATGCTGCGAATAGAGAAAAGGACGTTCAATGGTTGAAGGACCATCAAATCGATGGTGTTTCCATCACAGACGTCTCGGATGAATACGTACAGCTCGCACTCCAAGGTCCAAAAGCAGAGCAGACTCTCCAGACGATTACAGATACCGACCTTTCTGAGATTAAATTCTTCCGCTTCGCTCAAGAAGTGGCCATAGATGGTGTATCCGAAAAGGCCATCGTTTCACGCACAGGTTATACAGGGGAAGATGGATTTGAAATTTATCTTCCTGCTGCGGCAGGGCCGGACTTGTGGCAGGCCATTCTAAAGGCAGGCGAAGCCTACGGTGTACGTCCTGTAGGCCTAGGAGCTCGAGATACGCTGAGATTCGAAGCCAACCTCGCTTTATATGGTCAGGAACTCTCGAAGGATATCACACCAATCGAAGCGGGTGTCGGGTTTGCGGTTAAAGTGAACAAAGAAGAAGGTTTTATAGGAAAGTCCGTACTAAAGCGTCAAAAGGAAGAAGGTCCATCACGCAAGCTCGTTGGAATCGAAATGATCGATAAAGGCATTCCGCGTACTCATTATGAAGTACTTGATGGGGAAAACGTGATTGGATTCGTAACGACGGGGACGCAATCACCGACCCTTGGTAAAAATGTCGGACTCGCTCTTGTCGATACAGATTATACAAAAGAAGGCACAGAGGTAACCGTCCAGGTCCGTAAACGTCGTCTTCAAGCAAAAGTGGTTCCAACGCCTTTTTATAAGCGATAAATAGAATGAGGGGGAAGAATGAATGGAATTCCGTTATTTACCAATGACCAAGGCGGATAAAAAAGAGATGCTTGATACAATCGGCGTCCAGTCGTCTGATGAGCTTTTTGCTGATATCCCTGAAGCTGTGCGCTTCAAAGGGGACCTGAACATCAAGGAGCCGAAGAATGAATTTGAACTAACGAAAGAGCTGACGCGTTTAGCTGAGCAAAATGTGAACTTGAAATCTCACACATCCTTCCTGGGTGCCGGAGTCTATGATCACTACATTCCTTCTATTGTAGATCATGTGATTTCAAGATCGGAATTCTACACAGCCTACACTCCTTACCAGCCAGAAATCTCGCAAGGTGAACTTCAAGCCATCTTTGAATTTCAAACGATGATTTGTGAACTGACAGGAATGGACGTTGCCAACTCTTCGATGTATGACGGCGGCACAGCCCTCGCAGAAGCGGTCAACTTGTCTGCTGGACAGACGAAGAAAAAGAAAGTACTTGTATCGAAGGCGATTCACCCTGAATCTCTTGCGGTCATTCATTCTTATGTGAAGGGACCCGGCGTTGAAGTGGTTGAGATCGATCACAAAGATGGTCTGACGGATTTGAATCAACTTGCTGAAGAGCTGGATGAAAATACGGCGAGCGTCGTCGTTCAGTATCCGAACTTCTTTGGTCAGATTGAACCGTTGGATGAAGTACGTAAGATCGTAGACGCAGAGAAGAAAGCGATGATGATCACATCAAGCAATCCGCTCGCTCTCGGTTACCTGACACCTCCTGGAGAGTTCGGTGCTGATATCGTTGTTGGGGATGCACAGGTATTCGGGATTCCAGCTCAGTTCGGGGGACCACACTGTGGGTATTTTGCGACAACGAAGAAGTTAATGCGTAAAGTGCCGGGACGCCTTGTCGGTGAAACTGTTGATGAAGACGGACGTAGAGGCTTCGTATTGACCCTGCAGGCTAGAGAACAGCACATCCGTCGTGATAAAGCGACATCGAATATTTGTTCGAACCAGGCATTGAATGCACTTGCCTCTTCTGTTGCGATGTCTTCTTTAGGTAAACAGGGTCTTAAGAAGATGTCGAAGATGAACATTCAGAAAACAGCTTATTTGAAGCAGCAACTTCAACAGGCAGGATTGAAGGTTGCGTTTGAAGGTGCGTTCTTCAACGAGCTCGTTGTCGATCTGTCCGGTCAAATTCCAGAAATCAATCGAATGCTTCTCAAAAAAGGAATCATAGGCGGCTATGACCTCGGTGAAGTCGATGAACAGCTGTCTGGTCACATGTTGGTGGCGTGTACGGAAATACGTACAAAAGAAGAAATTGATCAATTTGTAAAAGAATTGGGGGATCTACATGGCTAATCAAGACTTTCCACTTATTTTTGAACTCAGCCAAGAAAGCCGTACGGGATTCAGTCTGCCGACTATGGACACACCGGAGATTGACGTCGACGATATGATTGGGGAAGCGTACGTACGAAAGAGTGAACCTGAGCTTCCTGAAGTAAGTGAATTGCAAATCATGAGGCACTATACGGGCCTTTCAAAACGGAACCATGGGGTCGATTCCGGTTTCTATCCACTTGGCTCTTGTACGATGAAGTACAATCCGAAAGTGAATGAAGACATCGCGCGACTGACTGGATTTAGTCATATCCACCCTTATCAACCAGCAGAAACCGTACAGGGGGCTCTTGGCTTGATGTATGATCTGCAGGTATCATTAGAAGAAATTACCGGTCTTGATACGGTTACTCTTCAACCGGCAGCCGGAGCTCACGGTGAGTGGACTGGCTTGATGATGATCCGTGCCTTCCACGAAGCGAACGGTGACTTCAACCGTACGAAAGTCATTGTTCCAGACTCTGCCCACGGCACGAACCCTGCTTCTGCTACAGTGGCAGGGTTTGAAGCGGTCACCGTAAAGTCCGATGAGCGTGGTTTAGTCGATTTGGAAGACTTGAAGAGAGTCGTGGACGATCAAACAGCTGCTTTGATGCTGACGAACCCGAATACGCTCGGATTGTTCGAACAAGATATTGAAGAAATGGCAGCCATCATTCACGATGCGGGCGGCAAGCTTTATTATGATGGGGCTAACTTGAATGCAATCTTAGGTTATGCAAGACCTGGAGATATGGGCTTTGATGTCGTTCACTTGAACCTTCATAAGACGTTCACCGGTCCTCACGGCGGAGGAGGTCCTGGGTCTGGGCCAGTTGGTGTAACAGCAGAGCTTGAGCCATACCTTCCGAAGCCTGTCTTGAAAGAAGAGAACGGTTTCTATTCCTTCGATTACGAGCGTCCGAAATCGATCGGCCGAGTGAAGCCATACTATGGTAACTTCGGAATCAATGTGCGTGCCTATACGTATATCCGTACAATGGGACCTGAAGGTTTGAAGAAGGTCAGTGAGTATGCTGTTATCAATGCCAATTATATGATGCGTCGTTTACAAGCTGAATACGATCTACCTTTTGATCGTCATTGTAAGCATGAGTTTATCCTTTCTGGTAAGCGACAGAAGAAACTCGGAGTCAGAACGCTTGATATTGCGAAGAGACTTCTTGACTTCGGCTATCATCCGCCGACGATATATTTCCCGATCAACGTAGAGGAAGCCATGATGATCGAACCGACAGAAACGGAGTCGAAAGAGACCCTAGACGCATTTGTAGATGCGATGCTTCAGATTGCAGAAGAAGCGAAAAACACTCCTGAGAAAGTACAGGATGCGCCGCATACGACGATTGTCAGTCGTATGGATGAGACGCAGGCTGCACGTAAACCTGTTCTTCGCTATCAATCCTAAATGGTTGTATCTAAAGAGCCCGTGCCCTTCAAAAGAAGGTCACGGGCTCTTTATGATAGGCTTTATTAAGACAAACGTATTCTTGGATCAATGATGCTGTAAAGAAGGTCGATCACCAGAATCATCACGACAAACGCGGCTGAGAAGAGAAGCGTCGTCCCCATAATGATCGGGAAGTCATTCGTATTGATGGACTTTACGAACTGCTCTCCGATGCCTGGGACGGCGAATATGGTCTCGATCACGAACGTACCTGTCATTAATCCGACTGCAAGTGGTCCGAGCACAGTTACGACTGGAATAAGTGAATTCTTCAAGGAATGCTTAAATATGACGACAGACTTACTCAGCCCCTTGGCGCGAGCTGTTGTAATAAAGTCAGAGCCTAACACCTCCAGCATCTCCGTGCGCATAAAGCGTGCTGTAATCGCCATTGGGAAGATGGCGAGGGCAATCGTCGGCATGATGGTATGGGCGAAGGAACCCCATAAGGCAACGGGAAGCCAGCCGAGCTTCACACCGATGAAAAATTGCAGTAACCCGGCAAATATAAACCCTGGGATCGACTGGCCGAGAACGGCGAATATGGTAGATGAGGTATCCAGTGCCCCGTTATGGTAGATAGCGGATACTATGCCGAGGATTATGCCAAGAACAGTTCCGATCACCATCGCTTGTGCGCCGATTTGAATCGAAGGTCCAATCCGTTCGCTGATGACGGCTGTCACAGCACGGTTATCAAACTGGAAAGAGACTCCCAGATCCCCTTGTGCCAGTCCGGTCATGTATTGAAAGTACTGTACAGGGATTGGGTCGTCCAAGTTATACTTTTCCAAAACGATCTGTTTTTGTTCATCTGAGAGTTTATCTGCAGCTGTTAAGGGTGTTCCGGGGAGCAGCTTCATGAGAAAGAACGTGACAGAAGCGATCATGAAGAGTGTAATCATCAAGTAGATAATGCGCATTCCTATGTATTTCGCCATTTTTAACCTTCCTCCTTTACGATAACAATATAATACAAGTAAAAGAAGGAAAATTCAAACAATTTTAACATTTATTTTATTACAAGAAAAAACCGAACCATCATACGGCTCGGCTTTTCTTGAGTAGAAATTAATGAAGGCGGCTTTTCGCAAAAGATTAAGTCCGCAACCTTATTTCTTCTTAGCTTTGATTTTCCCAGTCCATTTCTTAAACCCGCCTTCAAGCTGATTCAAGTCAGAATATCCTTTTTTATGAAGCATCATAGCAGCTCTTGTAGATCTCGCACCGCTCTGACAGTACAGATAGACCGGTTTGTCTTTACGCAGTTCCTGAAGGCGTGTACGAAGCTGTGACATCGGAATGTTCCTCGCTCCTAAAATATGTCCACCATCGAATTCCTTCGGCTCTCTGACATCGATTAGCTGTGCTTTTCGGTATCCCTCACGGAATTCCTCTTCAGACAAAGTGTTGATGATCTTTCTCGCTTTAAAGAATCTATACAGACCGACTGCGACAAGGACCACAATCGTTGCAACTAAGATCCAAATTTCCATATCCTATCCCCCCAATTCTCTGTTCCTCTATCTATTATAGGAGGGAATCGGTCCGTTTTCAAAAAAATTTATTAGATTCGGCAAAATAAATCGTGTCACCAAGGCGATTTGGATTCGATATATTTTGCAACATATAAAAAAGGGGTTCAGCGGATGATAGAGCCCTTCTCTCTTCATTTTTCTCCATATTTCCACCGTTTACGCTCGTTTTTCTAATTGACAAATCGAAATAAATTCGTTCAAAACACAATATATAGAAAATTATTTTGAAAACAACACAATATATTGATTAACTTTTTCTGAATGTGGTATGGTACTAGTACGAGTTGAAAGTAGTAAGGGAGAGATGATCAATGCAGACCACAACATCTAGTGAGACGCATGCGAAGATTAATACGGAACGTTTGAATCAAGACATCAGGCAGTTCCCTCAGGTACATGAAATCAAACCAGATATGAAGATTACACACAAAGGAGTATCCCGGTTGGTCATGTTGGACCGCTATGCCTTCAAAGACACAGAGAAGGTGACACTGACAGAGGGAGACTTTGTTGTACTTACGGTGAAAGACGATCCTAAGTTCCCTGCAAGAGGATTCGGTTTCATTCATTCCATCGACTGGCAGAAACATGAAGCTGTCGTTCGGGTAGAAGATGAGTTTGTCCATGTTCTTGACCGCGAAGAGGAACAGAAAACAGGACGTATCACTCGGAACTTAGATACCATAGATAAACCGCTGGAAGTCTTCTACGAGCAGATCGCATTGCGTAATGCTACAGGCCTTGCAGAGGTAGAGGTTGACCCTGCTAAACAAAAAGAGAGCTTTGAGAAGTTCTACGAGGAGCTTTCTGAGCTTAATTTTGTTCCAGCAGGCCGCGTACTATACGGAGCGGGCTCTCACACAGACGTTACGTACTTTAATTGTTACGTAATGCCTTTCATCCAGGATTCACGTGAAGGAATCTCGGATCATAGGAAGCAGGTTATGGAGATCATGTCCCGCGGCGGAGGTGTAGGAACAAATGGATCGACCCTTCGTCCACGGAACACGCTCGCAAGAGGGGTGAATGGGAAGTCGTCCGGTTCGGTTTCCTGGCTGGATGATATCGCGAAGTTGACTCACTTAGTTGAGCAGGGTGGTTCAAGAAGAGGTGCCCAGATGATCATGCTTTCAGACTGGCACCCTGACATCGTGGAATTTATCATCTCTAAAATGCAGAATCCAAGAATTCTTCGTTTCCTTATTGAAAATACGGAAGACGAACAAATTAAACAGCTGGCTAAAGACAAGTTGAAGTTCACTCCACTCACAGAAACAGAGAAAGATCTTTACCAGAGCGTAGTGAATTATAAAAACATGCCTGGCCTGGGTGGCTTTACCGAACAAAGCCTGCAGGAAGCAGAGGACAAGCTAAACACGGGAGGGAATTATGATGTTCACAACTCTGAATTTCTGACCGGTGCAAATATCTCTGTATGTATTACCAATGACTTTATGGAAGCAGTCGAAAACGACGCAGATTATGAACTTCGCTTCCCTGATGTCGAGAATTATACGTCCGAGGAAATGGCTGTATATAACGAAGAATGGCAGGAATGCGGAGATGTTCGAGAATGGGAAGAGCGAGGGTTTGGAATTAGAACCTACCGCACGGTGAAGGCTAAAGAGCTGTGGAATTTGATCAACATCTGTGCAACGTATTCAGCTGAACCAGGCATCTTCTTTATTGATAATGCCAATGAGAAGACGAACGCTACAGCATACGGTCAGAAGGTCGTAGCTACGAACCCATGTGGGGAACAGCCACTCGCTCCTTATTCTGTATGTAACCTTGCCGCTGTCAATCTCGCATCAGTCGCAGATAAAGAAGCGAAGGCGGTTGATTTCGATAAGCTGAAGCGGATTGTTCAGACGGGTGTCCGTATGCAGGATAATGTCATTGATGCTACCCCATATTTCCTTGAGGAGAATAAAAAGCAGGCCCTCGGAGAAAGACGAGTAGGGCTCGGGGTGATGGGACTTCATGACTTGTTGATCTACTGTGAGACCGAATATGGTTCTCAGGAAGGAAACAAGCTCGTGGACGAGATTTTCGAAACGATTGCCACAACGGCGTACCGGGCTTCCATTGATCTGGCGAAGGAAAAAGGGAGCTTCCCGTTCTTAATTGGTGAAACCGACGATGAGACACAGGCGCTTCGAGAGCAGTTTGTAGACACAGGTTACATGCAGGGCATGCCTGAGGATATCCGCGAAGCTGTTCTTGAACATGGAATTCGAAACTCTCACCTTCTTACGGTCGCTCCTACGGGAAGTACAGGTACGATGGTTGGTGTAAGTACAGGGCTCGAACCTTACTTCTCCTTCTCCTATTACAGAAGCGGAAGACTAGGGAAGTTTATCGAGGTGAAGGCAGACATTGTTCAAGAGTATCTAGAAGCGAACCCTGAACAGGATCCGAACCAACTTCCAGAGTGGTTCGTAACAGCGATGACGATGTCACCTGAGGCCCATGCGGACACGCAGTGTGTCATTCAACGCTGGGTGGATAGCTCCATTTCCAAAACCGTGAATGCGCCGAAAGGCTATTCTGTTGAACAAGTGGAGAATGTGTATCAACGACTTTACAAAGGCGGTGCCAAGGGTGGAACTGTGTATGTGGACGGAAGTCGAGATAGCCAGGTTCTTTCACTGAAAGCAGAAGAAAATGACTTCGCAGGGGAACAGACTGAGATGGAATTCGAAGAGGATAAAGGCCCGCGTGTTGTACTGATGGATACGGTACATGAATTGGATAAAACCAACGTCACGATCGGATCGGAAGTGGGCGATACGTGCCCTGTTTGTCGAAAAGGAACGGTTGAGGATATCGGTGGATGCAATACGTGTACAAATTGTAACGCACAGCTGAAGTGCGGATTGTAAAATTGCAAAGGGCATGAGGAGGAAGCTCCTCATGCTTTTTTTGAGCAATCAACATGAGGTCCTGGTTTTTGTGAGATACTATAAGAGGACTTGCTGTACGCTGCACGGCTTGGGTCCTTCCTTGTCACGTGGTCCAAACTAGTGTAGACTTTTTATGAAACACCTACATAAGGTCACATGGGGGTTTAACATGCCGACACCAAGTATGGAAGACTATATTGAACAAATATATTTATTAATAGAAGATAAAGGATATGCCCGTGTCTCTGACATTGCAGAAAACCTGCAGGTCCACCCCTCTTCAGTTACGAAGATGGTCCAGAAACTGGACAGGGACGAGTACTTGAACTATGAGAAGTACAGAGGGTTGATTCTGACTCCGAAGGGTAAGAAAGTCGGAAAGCGACTCGTTTATCGTCATGAGCTTCTTGAGCAGTTTCTTGAGATTATCGGAGTGGATCAGGATAAAATCTATGACGATGTCGAAGGTATTGAGCACCACCTCAGCTGGAATTCGATTGATCGAATCGGAGATCTCGTTCAGTACTTCGAGGAAAAACCAGATCGTGTGAAGTCATTACGAGAAACCCAAAAAAAAAATGAAGCGCAGAATGAAGAATAGTATGTGTAAACACAGATCCAGGCAGCTTGGATCTGTGTTTTTTTATCTTAACTACACATGAAATCATCTGGCACCTCGTTCTATTTGCTTTTCTACTTGTTTATAAATGTAGTAAGTGGAGGTGGTGTCGGTGAAAGTAGATGGTGTGTTTTCAGGTGGAGGCGTAAAGGCACTCGCCTTTATAGGAGCGACAGAGGAACTCGAGGAGAAAGGGTATGAGTTTCGGCGTATTGCCGGAACATCAGCGGGTGCCATCCTCGCCAGTTTGAAAATTGCAGGATACACAGCGGGGGAGCTCAGGGAGAAAATAACGGCGCTTTCGTTTGAACAGGTGGTCGATAAACCGATTGCTGACCGGTTGTTTCCATTTATGAAATGGCTGCTGCTATACTACAGGCTCGGTTTGTATAAAGGAAATCTGCTTGAAGCCACTTTGGAGAGCTGGCTTGAAGAAAAGGGGGTTCGTACGTTCGCCGACGTCCCTCCGAATTCGTTGAAGATCATCTGTTCTGACTTGACGAACGGGCGCATCATCGTCATTCCGGATGATTTGAAAAAGGTGTACGGTATTGATCCTGCGACATTCTCTGTAGCAAAAGCTGTCCGGATGAGTTGCAGTCTTCCGTATTTCTTCATTCCGGTAAAGCTTCACGGGAAAAAAGGTAAGTGTGTCATCGTCGATGGAGGAGTATTGAGTAATTTCCCGATTTGGGTTTGGGAGGATAAGGAAGGGTGCAGGACGCGTCCTATCATCGGTTTAAAACTGAGCGACCCTCCGAACAAACTTCCTGAAAGAAAAATTCAAAACGCCATTCAAATGTTTCATGCTTTGTTCAAAACCATGCAGCAAGCTCATGATGCGCGGTATATATCCCTGCCAAAAAGCAAGGACATCATTTTCATTCCAGTCAAGGGAATCGATACGACGGACTTTAGTATGTCCGCTATAGAAAAAGAAGAGTTGATGGAAGTGGGGAGGGAACATGCCAAAGCTTTTCTAGCAAGGTGGAAAAAATAAAAGCAGCGAGCTCCGGGGCTTTCCTGGGGATCGCTGCTTTTGTTGAAAGGACAGGTCTTTATCTTGCACTTGCGCCTTTGTTTTTGTTTTTATTGCCTTCAATCACCCGTAGGTGCGGGGCATTCATTCGTTTGCGGTTTCGCTTAGGGGCTGCTTGGTTTTTAGGGGCCACCTTAGAAAGGGGCGATTTCTTAACGGTTGGTGCCGGTTGTTTATATTTTTGCTTGGATTGTTTAACCGCTTGTTTGTATTTCTTCATTTCGTTTCCACTGCCACCACCCATACCTCTGTTACGAAGGAATAGGAAGTAAATCGCACCATAGATAAGTACGGCGATTCCGACCATCATGATGAGCTGTCCGAGAAAACCTGTGGTATCCGTAATGAGTCTGAAGCCTATTCCGAAGACAGCAAGGGCCATGAGAGCGTATATGATAGGAGTCATCCAGTTGCGCATAGTTGTTCATCCTCCTTTCTTTCATTTTAATAAAAGTCTCTTATAATGTATATACCACTATAGGTGTCTTTTCTATCACAATTTGAGCATTTAAATAGATGAAAAATGACTATTTACATTGTTTCCCTATCTGTTCAAATTATGCATGTTGGAATTGTAGATTTCTATAAAAAAGTTTCGGATTCCTGCTTATTGTTCCATATTTTATCTTATGTAACTGTTACCTAAATGATTGAGCGCTAAACCCGACAATGTGTCATTCTTTCGATGTAGAGAGCATGAAAACAAGAAGGTTGGTGAATGATAAAAATGAGGTGATCATGATGACAGATAAACCAAAACAACAATATCAAAAAGAAGCTCCTCAGAGTGTCTTTACAAAGGCGCTTTCCATTGGGTTTTCGGCAGGAATCATTTGGAGTGCGCTCGGTCTTTTGACGTACCTGTTTCATTTTTCCGAAGTTTCGGCTGCCTCTTTCCTCATTCGTTCCTACTTTCAGTCTGATTGGACCGGCACGTGGCTTGCAGAGGTGATTTCCATCATCGGAGTAGGGGTTCTTTCATTTGTAACGGCCATTGTGTATTACTTTACGTTGAAACGACAGAGTGGAATTTGGCCTGGATTTGCGTACGGTTTGATTCTCTGGGCGTTGGTTTTTATTATTCTTACCCCTTTGTTCCCGGCGATTCCTTCCTTTACAGAATTGTCTAGTGATACGTGGGTCACAACAGGCTGTTTGTTTATTTTATATGGTGTGTTCATCGGATATTCAATTTCATACGAATTTCAGGAATTTAACCAGCCAGCGAAATCGTATTCAAATGAGAGCGGAGTATGATAAACTAACAGAGTGTGACTATTCCGTGAACGGTGGGGATTTTTTGAATATGACATCCAAAAAATTGTACTTAGTGAATGGACCGAACCTCAACCTCCTTGGGAAAAGGGAGCCTGATACCTACGGGAAGTCTCGTTTGGAGGATGTTGTAAGGTTGGTTCAAAACACTGCAGAAGAAAAAGGCTATGACGTGATTCATTTCCAATCCAATCATGAAGGGGACTTGGTAGACTGCATTCAAAAAGCGGGAGAAGAGGCAGAGGGAATCATATTGAACCCTGCCGCCTATACGCACACGAGTGTTGCCATTCGAGATGCCATCAGTGCAATTGCTCCACCTGTTATTGAAGTGCATATATCAAACGTTCACCGTCGTGAATCGTTCCGTCACCAGTCCTTTACAGCCCCTGTATGCGACGGTCAAGTCGTGGGGTTCGGGGTGGATGGATATCGTCTTGCTACGCTTGGATTAATAGAGAGAATTGAAGAAGGGAGAAATAAAAATGAGTAAATTAAACCAGTTAAGAACATCGCTTACAGAAAAGCATGTAGACGGCTTATTGATTATGAGCCCGCAGAATAGACGCTATGTGTCAGGGTTTACCGGGTCCTCAGGGGCACTTCTTATCACGAAGGAAGAAGCGCTGCTAATCACAGACTTCAGATATACAGAGCAGGCTGCAGAACAGGCGGAGGGCTTTGAAATTGTGACTCACAAAGTTCCTATGCCGGAAGAAGTCTCAAACCAGGCGAAGCGTCTTGGGCTTTCTAAAATCGCGTTCGAGAAGGATCATGTTACATATACAGCTTTTGAGCAGTATAAGGACGCTCTGGATGCAGAATTAGTCCCGACTGCAGGCATAGTTGAACAATTGCGCTTGATTAAGACCGACGAGGAGATTAATATATTAAAAGACGCTGTCAAAATTGCGGACGACGCTTTTGAGCATATCCTTGGTTACATAAAGCCAGGCGTAAAAGAAATCGATGTCTCAAACGAGCTTGAGTTCTTCATGAGAAAGCAGGGGGCGACCTCATCCAGTTTCGATATTATCGTGGCGTCCGGCTACCGTTCAGCTCTTCCACACGGTGTAGCTTCAGAGAAGGAGATCCAATCTGGTGAATTGGTAACACTTGACTTCGGTGCTGTTTATAAAGGGTATTGTTCCGATATTACTCGTACAGTGGCTGTAGGAGAGATCAGTGATGAACTGAAAGAAATTTATGATACGGTCTTACAAGCTCAATTAAAGGGTATGGAAGGACTAAAGGCAGGTATTACTGGCATTGAAGCTGACGCATTAACCCGCGATTATATTAAAGAAAAAGGGTACGGAGAGTACTTCGGCCACTCCACGGGACACGGCATCGGACTGGATGTCCACGAAGGTCCAGGTCTTTCATTCCGTTCGGAGAAAAAGCTTGAAGAAGGTATGGTCGTTACGGTCGAACCAGGCATTTATGTTCCAGAAGTAGGCGGCTGCCGCATTGAAGATGACGCCGTTATTACAAAAGATGGGAACATTTCTTTGAGTAAATCTACGAAAGAACTCATCACGCTGTAAGTTTTTAAAGGAGGAAACACTATGATTTCAGTAAACGATTTTAAGACAGGCTTAACCATCGAGGTGGAAGGTGATATTTGGCAGGTCATGGACTTCCAACACGTAAAGCCGGGTAAAGGCGCCGCGTTCGTACGCTCTAAACTGCGTAACCTGCGTAACGGAAACATTCAAGAGAAAACATTCCGCGGTGGGGAAAAAGTGGAACGTGCGCACATCGAGAACCGCAAAATGCAATACTTGTATGCAAATGGTGATATGCACGCATTCATGGATATGGAAACCTACGAACAGGTTGAGATTCCAACTGCTGTTATTCAAGAGCAGCTGAACTACTTGAAGGAAAATATGGAAGTTCATATCCAGTCTTATCAAAGTGAGACGATTGGCGTAGAGCTTCCAAAGAACGTAGAACTTGAGGTTACCGAAACAGAGCCTGGTATCAAAGGGGATACAGCAAGTGGCGGCACGAAGCCGGCCACTCTTGAAACAGGCTTGATTGTACAAGTGCCATTCTTCATTAATGAAGGAGAAGTTCTTTTGATCAGCACAACGGATGGTAAATACGTATCTCGTGCGTAAATAGCATGAAAAAAATCCCAGCACTTTATGTGCTGGGATTTTTTTGTATTGTTTCTACTTTTACCTTTGCTTTTACATATAAGGCCTTGTCGTGATTACTAGATTAACTAGAATTTTTTTAAAAGAGCAGATTGTTTCAGGTTCGTTCGGGGGTCTTTCGCAATTGATAGAGTCCATCTATCTGGGCTTATCCGCTCTATCAATTTGTTTCCCTCCCTCTCATTCTTTTCTATTGAATTTAGTCATAAGCAGAGAAAGAGGACATACATATGAAGTAAACCTGTTAAAGGAGTTAGAAGGAATGAGAGAGATTATCCGGTTGTTCCCTGAGCCGTTTCAGCTTCGTCTGAAGCAGGAGGTCGACTGGAACAAGGTTCAGGAGTTGAGGGTTCGTGTGAATCAGCCTATCGAAGTCTTGGATCGGCATCAACACCGCTCCTTAGGCAGTCAATTAGTAGAGCCGAAAGATGTGACGTACATGCTCAATCAAATCAGTCAATTTTCGCTCTATCGTTTTAAAGACGAATTAAGAGAAGGCTTCATTACGGTGGAAGGAGGACACAGAGTCGGTCTTGCCGGCAAGGCGAACACGGTTAATGAGGAAGTGGAGACACTGAAGCACATTTCGTTCATGAATATTCGAGTGGCGCGGTCTACAACTGGACAAGCCGAGCAGCTTCTCCCTTATCTGATGGAAGAAGGGAGATGGTGCAGTACGCTCTTGATTGGTCCTCCGCAC
The DNA here is from genome assembly GCF_020171725.1 of Halobacillus litoralis. Lineage (GTDB taxonomy): Bacteria > Bacillota > Bacilli > Bacillales > Halobacillaceae > Halobacillus > Halobacillus litoralis_F. Next base: position 324,644 of record NZ_JAIVAJ010000002.1, read on the forward strand.
TCTGGCAAGACGACTCTGTTGAGGGGGTTGGCTAAGTCGATCAGTACTCCGCAAGATGGCCGGCAGGCGTCGAAGGTAGCCATTGTAGATGAGCGATCGGAACTGGCCGCAAGCTTGAGAGGAGTCCCGCAGCTTGATGTTGGACGAAGGACGGACGTGATGGATGCCTGCCCTAAGGCCGAAGGGATGATGATGATGATTCGATCAATGTCACCTGAGGTACTCATCGTAGATGAAATCGGGAGTGAAGAGGATGCCAGGGCGATCCATGAAGCCACATTGACTGGGGTGGAGGTCATCTGCAGTGTGCACGGTGATCGTCTGGAGAAGGTGAAAAAGCGCCCATCAGTTGAGAAATTGGTAAGAGAGCAGATCTTTGAACGATTTATCGTCTTACATCGCATTCGCCCAGGACAAGCGGGGACCATTCGAATCTTGAATGCTCGTGGGGAAATGATGGCGGAATGCAAAGGGGGGTTAGATCCTGGTGCAGTGGGTAGGGGCTCTTATCATTTTAACCGTTACAACATGGACAGGGTTTGATATCGCTTCAAGGTTCCAAAAAAGGCCGGGGCATATCAGGCAATGGAAAAATGCTCTCCAGATGATTGAGGCAGAAATGGTTTACGGACAGGCGTCCTTGTGGGAAGTCTGTGAGAACCTTTCTAAACACCTTCCGAAGCCCATCTGTCACTTTTTTCAATCAATAGAAGAAACAGAAGAGCCTTGTCATGATTTCTCGAGTCTATGGTCCTCTCACCTTAAGAAGCATTGGGGATGGAATGCCCTTGGAAAGAGCGAGTGGGAGATCCTCGACCAGTTTGGGCGTACTTTGGGTCAACATGATCTCGAACAACAACAGAAGCACATCCAGTTGGCGATTCACCACTTGGATCGTGAATTGCATGAAGCGCTGGAAGCAGCTGATAAATATCAGAAAATGGCCCGTGGAATGGGTGTTCTTAGTGGATTGTTAGTCATACTATTGATCATTTAAAGGGGGAAGGGGCATTGTGCTGCAGGATGCAACCATTCTTTTTCAAATTGCGGGTGTAGGCATCATCGTTGCGATGATTCACAGTATTTTAAAGCAGATGGGCAAGGAAGAAATCGCTCAAGTTGTGACGTTGACAGGCTTCATCATCGTATTGTTTATCGTCCTTTACCGGCTCGCTGATTTATTTCAGCAAATCAAGTCGGTGTTTTTATACCAGGGGTAGAGTAGATGGATATTGTACAGATTGTAACTCTTGGATTAGTGGCAGCCTTGTTGATTATTCTTCTGAAAGAACAAAAGGCGTCTGTCGCATTCTTGCTCTTACTTTTCACTGTGATCATCATCTTTTTATCGATCCTTGATCAGGTCAGACACATTTTCACACTGCTGTCATACATGGCTGATCAGGCTCAGGTAGAACCAGTGTACTTCAAAACCATTTTGAAAATCATTGGAATTGCTTACATTGCTGAATTTGGAGCGCAGCTTATCCGGGATGCAGGGCTTGGTTCCCTAGCATCCAAGGTCGAACTTGCCGGTAAGTTATTCATTCTTATGCTGGCGATTCCAATTGTTACAGCCGTCATTGAAACGATTATCAACTTCATACCTGGACAGTTAGGCTAAAGATCGCGAGGTATTACATGAAACAGATATGGATGGTTTGCCTGATAATCATATCCTTGTTTTGTTTTCCGCTTTCTATCGCAGCAGAACCTTCAACTGATGTCACGCCTTCCTTACTGGATCATGTTTCAACGGAAGAATTAGAGGAAAGCTGGCAGTTTATCAATGAGGAGTACGGAGAATTCATGCCTTCGTACAACTTGGGAAGTTTTAAGGAATTTGTTGAGAATGACGGGGAAGTACAGTCCACTGACTGGTTCCAAGGGATTCTGAAGTTCTTGTTCCAGGAACTGATGGTCAATGGGAAGCTGCTTGCCTCCCTATTACTTCTCACATTGTTCAGTACGCTGCTGCAGTCTGTGCAGTCTTCGTTTGAAAACACTGCCGTCAGTAAAATCGCTTACCTCGTCGTCTACTTAGTACTGATCTCTCTTGCACTTGAGAGCTTTCAGCAGGTAATCGATTATACGCTTGGGTCCATCAATCGGATGAGCAGCTTTATGATTGGTTTACTTCCTTTGCTTTTAGGCATCATGGCTTCTTTCACTCATCTGATGTCGATTTCATTTTTCCATCCGATTATTGTTGCGCTCGTTCAATCCAGTGGGCTGTTGGTCAAATATATTCTTATCCCTCTGTTTGCCTCATCTGCTCTGTTGTTGATTATGGGGTCTCTTAATGAGACTTATAAAGTCGATCAGCTGGCAGAGCTGTTGAGGAAGACGGGGCTTGCTGTCATGGGTGTCTTTTTGACGATATTTCTCGGTGTCATTTCCGTTCAGGGTACGGTAACAGCCGTCCAGGACGGGGTGACGATGAAGACGGCCCGCTTTGTGACAGGGAATTTTGTCCCGGTCGTCGGAAGGTTGTTTACCGATGCGACCGATACCATCTTAGGGGCTTCCCTCGTCTTGAAAAATACATTAGGGCTCGCCGGGGTGGTCATTCTGCTTGGAATTGCGATCTTCCCCGCTATAAAGGTTTTTGCAATTGCTATCATTTACAAGCTGGCAGCAGCGCTTCTTCAACCGCTCGGAGATGGACCTGTCATCAAGGCCATGGATGTTGTCAGCCGACACATCATGTACATCTTCGCAGCTCTTTTAATGGTATCGATGATGTTTTTCTTAGTCATTGTCATTATGGTTGCGGCCAGCAATATTACCATGATGGTCAGGTAAGGGGAGAAGGATATGAATTGGTTTATTGAGTGGATCACCCAAATTGTATTATTTCTGTTACTTGCGATGGTAGCCGATACGCTGCTCCCTTCCGGATTGATGAAAAAATACGCCCGGCTTGTCATGTCGATCTTACTTCTTTTGATTTTTCTCGGTCCCCTTCTCGATGTTCTGAGTATTGATCCTGAAGAGATCATGAATGCGGCAGACGAACAGATGAATCAACAGGTGAACGCCGATTTAGTAGAAGATGAAATTGAAAAGAAGAAAAGTGAAATACTTGAAGGACAAGGTGCATATAAATTAGAGCAGGTGACTCAGTCACTGCAGGCGGAACTGGAAAACCCTCTAAAGGAGGAGCTGGACCTTCAGTTAATAGGTGTGGAAATGAGCTTCCTGAATGAAACGTATGACATGGAAACACTGGACAGGCTGATGATTACCGTCAGCCGGGACATGACGACAGAACAAGTGAAAGAGGTTGATGTTTCATTTGAAGACAAGCCTGATGATCCAAACAAGGAAGTGACCGAACGAGTGAAATCGTGGGTTGCGGATTATGTCGGCCTCGAAAAGGACAAAATTGAAATTCGCTGGGAGGAAGAGGATGAGTAAGTGGTGGAATAAATTGATGCAGCCATTGTCTCAGGGAGAGGGTCGGAAGATCAACAAACCGAAATATTTCATCGGACTCGGACTCGTCGGCGTGTTGATCATTTTAACGAGTAATTGGTTTCAATCCGATCCAGCGCCAGCCGTGCCGCCAGATGATATCGAACAGTCTTCCAATCACTCCTCTGCTGCTCAAAGTCTGGAAAGGACGGACTCCATTACCGTATTGGAAGAGGAATATGAGAAGCAGCTGAAGCCTCTTCTTGAGAATATAGATGGAGTCAGTGCTGTGGATATCATGGTGAATTTAGCGGCAACACATGAAAAGGTGTATGACAAAAATTTAATTATAAGTAAGCAGACTACGATGGAGACAGATAAGAATGGAGGGGAAAGAGAAATTGAAGATTATTCGAGGGAACAACAACTCGTACTGGTGAGACAAGGCGACCGTGAAGTGCCGCTGTTGACGAAGACCGAGAAACCGGATGTCGGGGGTGTCTTTGTGACAGCCAAAGGGGTCGATTCAATGGAAGTGAAAAGCTGGGTAGTTGAAGCCATTTCAAGAGTATTGGATGTTCCGAGTCACAGGGTGTCTGTTCTGCCTAAACAATAAGGAGGGTGTCTTCTATGGTGAAAAAACAAACGGTTTGGTTATTGACGATGTTGAGTTTGCTGATTGTTCTGAGTGTGTACTACATGACTTCCCCGGATAATGGAGAAATGGCATTCATACAGGATGAAGAATGGTCTGAAATGACGGATGAGGCCTCAGGAGAAGAGAATGTTGAGGTAAGTGGTGAAGATACCGTCATCTCTCAGATCTCCACAGAGGAATTGTTTGCAACGATCCGCTTAGAACAGCAGAATAAGCGCGATCAGCTCCAAGAGCAGCTCTCAGAGATCGTGACCTCGAGCGACTTCACCGCTCAGGAAAAGAATGAAGCCCTGGAGCGGATGGAGACGATTAAAGAGCGCCAATCCAAGGAGTCCATACTTGAGAACACAATCCGTGCTGGTGCCTCTTACGAGGATGTTCTTGTAAGAGCAGAAGATGATGTGATCTACGTATCTGTGAAAGCCAGTGAGCTTTCCAAAACGGAAACAAACGATATCATCCAGATGGTCTCCGATGAATTCGGAGAGAAGACCGTACAAGTCCAGTTCCAGCCAGCAAGCTGAAAAGAACCCTCTGACTGAAAGCAGTCAGAGGGTTTTTTGCGTGAAAAACGTCTGAACGGGAACAATGTAGGAAATTCGCATAATTTGAAGAAACTAACAGCGCTTTCAAACGGGAAGTTGCAGGTCTGGTTCATCTATCGTAAAATGTTATCAGGAGTTATTAGTACCAGTTATAAAAAAGAAATTTACATAAAGGAGTGCCAGAGATGTTAAAGGTGCAAGAAATCCGAGAAATCATCAAATTAATCGATGAGTCAAACATTGACGAATTCAAGTATGAAACAGAGGGAGCGAAAGTTTCCATCAAGAAGAATAATGGACAAGTGGTGACAGAGCCTGTACAGGTAGCTCAACCTGCCAAGCCACAAGCAGCTCCTCAACCGGCGCCGGCCCCTGCCCAAGAAGAAGCAAAAGCACAAACGCAAGAAACACAGCAGAAAGAGGCGGCGTCTGATTACGATAAAGAGATCACGTCACCTATGGTAGGGACATTCTATGCCTCTCCATCACCGGATCAGCCTGTATATGTCAAAGAGGGAGATCAAGTGAAGGAAGATAGTGTCGTTTGTATTGTAGAAGCGATGAAACTCTTCAACGAAATCGAAGCGGAAGTATCGGGCGAGATTGTAGAAATTCTTGTAGAAGACGGCGAATTAGTAGAGTATGGCCAACCGTTATTCCGCGTGAAATCTAAATAACGGAAGGTGATGAATAGAATGATTAAGAAAGTATTGATTGCCAATCGAGGCGAAATCGCCGTACGAGTCATTCGTGCATGTAAAGAGATGGGAATTGAAACAGTAGCTATTTATTCAGAAGCAGATAAAGAAGCGCTTCACGTTCAAATAGCGGACGAAGCATACTGTGTTGGTCCGAAGCTGAGTAAGGACAGCTACTTGAATTATACGAATATTCTAAGTCTGGCTACGCTGACTGAGACAAATGCCATTCATCCAGGATATGGCTTTCTCTCTGAGAACGCAGAGTTCGCTGAAATGTGCGAGGAATGTAACATCACGTTTATTGGTCCATCTGCTTATGCGATTCAGAAAATGGGAACGAAGGACGTCGCTCGCGAAACGATGCGTGAAGCCGGGGTTCCTGTCGTACCTGGTTCCACAGGCATCATTGAAAGCGAGGAAGATGGAATCCGCATTGCTGAAGAAATTGGATACCCGGTCATCATTAAAGCAACAGCAGGAGGCGGGGGAAAAGGCATCCGCGTTGCCCGTGATGAGGACGACCTTCGTAAAGGTATCCGTATGACTCAGCAAGAGGCGGAAACTGCCTTCGGTAATCCTGGTGTTTACATCGAGAAGTTCATTGAGGACTTCCGTCACGTCGAAATCCAGGTGCTCGCTGATAATCACGGAAACGCCGTCCATCTCGGTGAGCGTGACTGTTCCATCCAGCGCCGCTTGCAGAAGCTGATCGAAGAAACTCCTTCTCCAGCGATCGACCCTGCCATGCGTGAAAAAATGGGGGATGCAGCTGTGAAGGCTGCGCTAGCTGTTGATTACTCTGGTGCAGGTACAGTGGAATTCATTTTCGATCAAAAAGAAAATTCCTTCTACTTCATGGAGATGAACACGCGCATTCAAGTAGAACACCCTGTAACTGAAATGGTGACAGGCGTTGATTTGATCAAGGAAATGCTTCTCATCGCAAATAACGAAAAGCTATCCTTCACTCAGGAAGAAATCACGTTTGAAGGCTGGTCCATCGAGTGTCGGATCAATGCAGAAGACCCGTTTAAGAACTTCATGCCTTCAGCTGGAAAGATTGATATGTATCTTCCACCGGGGGGACTCGGCGTACGAGTAGACTCTGCAGCTTACCCGGGCTATATGATTCCACCTTATTACGACTCCATGGTAGCGAAGTTGATCACTTACGGAAAAGATCGTGACGAAGCGATCAGCCGTATGAGACGCGCACTAGACGAATTCGTCGTGGAAGGCGTTCATACAACGATTCCATTCCACCAACGCATGATGGAACACGAAGTTTTTGTTGGAGGAGACTTTAATACGAAGTTTCTAGATAAATATACTATAATGAAAGATGAATCCTAATAAGGGGTGGTCATGATGAGTGAAAAGCAACTGTTGAATGTAACAGCTGGATCAACACTTGGTAATATCGAGATTGCACCGGAAGTCATCGAAGTTATTGCAGGAATTGCCGTATCAGAAGTTGCTGGTGTTGCGTCTATGCGTGGAAACTTCGCTTCTGGAGTTGTGGAACGCCTCGGTAAGAAAAACCATGGTAAAGGCGTCAAGGTAGAGCTTACAGAAGAAGGGATCCTAATCGAAGCGTATGTCGTGATGGATTACGGAATTTCCATTCCCGATACCGCTCAGAAGATTCAGGACAATACGAGACAGGCCTTGAAGAACATGACAGCTCTTGAAATTAAAGAAATCAATGTTCACGTTGTAGGCATTCAGATGGAAGCGAAAGAAGAAATTGAGGTTGAAGAAGAAATGTAAACGCTACAAGTCAGAGAGGGAGCTTCCCTTTCTGACTTTTTTCATTGCTTTCTCACCCTTGAGTTTGGGGTGGATAAAGGAAGCTCGTTCAATTATTTACGATACTTCCTTTGTTCAATGGCTTTTATTAAGCTAAAATGGTATTATTCTAACGGATATTATTTAAAGGAGAATGATCATGAAACGACGTACAGCCAGAGAAAAAGCCTTTCAGGCGCTTTTTCAAATGAACACGAACGAAATTGATATAGACGAGGCGATCCAGCATGTCGTTGAAGATCCGACGGTTGACAGCTTTCTAGATGATCTTGTGCACGGAGTGACGGAACATCGTTCTGAATTGGACGAATGGATTGCCGCACACTTGGAGAACTGGACGTTTGACCGTCTGCCAAAAGTCGAAAAAACAGCACTTCGCATCGCAGCTTATGAGATGAAGCACAATGAAGAAGTGCCAAATCAGGTAGCGATTAACGAAGCGGTAGAGCTTGCTAAGATCTTCGGTGAAGAGGATTCAGGTAAGTTTGTTAACGGTGTTTTATCTAAAATGCTTTAATCATCTTTTTGAGGAGGAACGGATATGTCGGCGGAAGTAATTTACGGAAATGTATTAGCAGAAGAGTTAAGGGAAGAAATGAAGCAGGAAGTAGCAGAACTCGGGACGCGCAACATCCACCCGAAGCTGGTTGTCGTAATCCTTGGGGAGGACCCGGCATCGATGTCCTATGTAAAAGGAAAGCAGAAGGCATCAGCCAAAATTGGTATGGAATCCGATTTGATCGAGCTGCCGGAGAGTACAACGCAGGAAGAACTGCTTCAGTTGATTCACAAACTGAATGAGGACAACCACGTTCACGGCATTTTAGTTCAACTGCCTGTACCGGATCATATTGATGATCAGGCTGTCATTGAAGCGATTTCTCCTAAGAAAGATGTAGACGGGTTCCACCCGATTAACGTAGGGAAGATGCTGACTGGACAAGATACATTTTATCCGTGTACCCCGTACGGCATTTTGGTCATGCTGAAACGAGCGAATATAGAGCTTGAGGGAGCGAATGTCGTTATTGTAGGCAGAAGTAACTTGGTCGGTAAGCCTGTCGGACAGCTTCTTCTGAATGAGAATGCTACAGTGACACACTGCCACTCTCGTACAAAGGATTTACGCTCGCATACTAAGCAGGCGGATATTTTAATTGTAGCAGCGGGTAAAGCCGACCTACTATCAGGCGACGATGTCAAAGAAGGCGCAGTTGTCATTGATGTAGGTGTGAACCGAGTAGATGGTAAATTGACTGGAGATGTGGAGTTCGAGTCCGCGAAACAGGTTGCTTCCCACATCACACCTGTACCAAAGGGTGTCGGTCCGATGACCATTACGATGCTGCTTCATAATACAATCAAAGCAGCTAAACAAATTCACAATGCTCAATAAGGAGTTTTTTCTGTGAACGATCAGTACCTAACTGTAACGGCTTTGACAAAGTATATAAAACGTAAACTGTCTGGTGACCCTCATTTAAAGACGGTGTGGCTCAGAGGGGAAATATCCAACTTCAAACACCATAGCAGAGGTCATATGTACCTCTCTTTGAAAGATGAGAAGGCAAGAATTCAAGCTGTGATGTTTGCAGGACAGAACCGCAGCTTGAAATTCAATCCTGAAAACGGAATGAATGTCTTGATCAAAGGCGAAATCAATGTGTACGAACCGATGGGGCAGTATCAGCTGTACATTAAAGAAATGCAGCCTGACGGGATCGGGGCCCTCTATATGGCATTTGAGCAGTTGAAGGAGAAGTTGGAGAAAGAAGGGCTTTTTTCTGTTGATCGAAAAAAGCCGATCCCTACATATCCGAAGCACATAGGGGTGATCACCTCTCCTACGGGTGCAGCGGTTCGGGACATTATGACAACTATTCATCGACGCTATCCGATCGTCCCGGTCACCGTTCTTCCTGTTATGGTCCAAGGAGAGCGTACAGCCAAATCCGTTTCAAATGCTATTAAATATGCGAATGAACACATGGATTGTGATGTGTTGATCGTCGGACGAGGTGGAGGTTCGATTGAGGATTTATGGGGCTTTAATGAGGAATTAGTGGCGAGAGCCATTTCAGAATCCAACATTCCGATTATCTCCGCTGTCGGGCATGAGACCGACACAACAATCAGCGACTTTGTTGCGGATGTGAGGGCTGCTACGCCGACAGGTGCAGCTGAACTCGCCGTCCCGTCCATTCTCGAATTGAGAGAACAGGCGAAATCCCTTAGGCAACGGTTGAATCGTGCAATGGAAGTGAGTCAAAAAGAAAGAAAACAACAGCTTCAACGCATTCAGAAGTCTTATGCCTTCAAGTATCCAGAACAGCTGATGAGGCAGAAGGAACAGGATTTAGACCGTACGTTAGAGCAATTGACTCGCAAGATGAGGGACCGCCTCCAACAAACTTCGGATCGGTGGACTTATCTTGAGAAGCGGTTGACTCAACAGCGTCCTGACACGAAAGTGCAGGAAAACAGGGAGAAGTTGAATCAACGGACGAAGCAGATCACCGGGAACTTCCAGCAAATCGTTGACCGTAAAAAAGACCGCTTCAGAAATAATATTGAGAAGCTTAGTCTTCTCAACCCCCTCGAGATCATGAAGCGTGGCTATGCCATCCCGTTTACTGATCATGGTGAAGTGGTGAAGAGCGTGAGCCAAGTGAAAAAAGGGCAGCAGCTTGAAGTCAAATTGACAGATGGTCATTTGAATGTAGAAGTACTGGACAAGAAGGAGGAAGATCATGGCTGAACAAAAACAAGAGCTTACTTTCGAACAGGCAATGGAGCAATTAGAAGAGCTTGTTGAGAAACTAGAGTCCGGCGACGTACCGCTTGAGAAAGCGATCCAATATTATCAGGAAGGCATGAAGCTTTCTAAAGTCTGCAATGAGAAGCTTGGCAATGTTGAAAAGCAAATGCAGCAGATCATGAATGAGCACGGTGAGTTGGAACCTTTTTCGATCCAGGAGGACGAATGAAGGTGAATCTTCAGTCGTATTTATCTGAAAAACGTCAATTAGTCAATGAACAGCTCGAAAACTATGTCAGAGATTATTCCTATCCAGGCAGGCTGCAGGATGCTATGCTCTATTCCATTGAGGCCGGAGGGAAAAGGCTGCGTCCTATCCTTCTCATGGCTACCGCTGAAGCGTTCGGTGTCGAAGAAGTGAAGACACTTGCCGTCGCTTCTGGTTTAGAGATGATTCATACGTATTCCCTTATTCATGATGACCTTCCCGCTATGGATAACGATGATATCCGCAGAGGGATGCCGACGAGTCATAAGAAATTCGATGAGGCTACTGCCATCCTTGCGGGGGATGCGCTTCTGACACTCAGTTCTCAAGTAATTACAGACAACGAGAAGTTGACTGATGAACAAAAAGTCTTCCTCGTTCGCGAGCTGTCTAAAGCAAGCGGTGCACGCGGCATGGTGGAAGGCCAGATGAAGGATATGGAAAGTGAAAACCGAAGTGTCTCGCTTGAGGAGCTTGAGTATATCCACAAAAACAAAACCGGCCAGCTTCTGAACTTTGCTGTCATGGCAGGAGCTTACCTCGGTGAGGCAACTGATTTTGAAATGGACCAAATGAAGCACATGGGACAAGCGCTAGGACTGATTTTCCAAATTCAAGATGACATTTTGGATGTTACCGGTGACGCAGACAAAATCGGTAAACCGGTCGGAAGCGATGAAGGCAATCATAAAAGTACGTATCCCAAGCTTCTTGGTCTTGACGGTGCAAAAGAGCAGAAGAATCGTCTCGTTCAAACAGCAGTAGAGGCTTTGGAGCAGGCAGGTGTGAACGATTCATGGCTGTCTGAATTAATCGACCATTTGAGCAGTCGTGACCACTGATGGATTTTGATTGAGCGACTCTTCATATTGTGGTATATTAGGTTTAGAAAAGGAATGGTGCAGTATCCTAGTCGGTCCTCCGTTCCTGAAGGCGGGCCTAAAAATCCGCCAAAGGGCACATCGATGAAGTTCCTTGTGTTGGCTTGAGGCGCCCAGCCTTGGGTCGATGCTGGGAGTTAAGGTCGCAGGGCGATCCACAAAGGCATGTGGGCGTTGACCCTGCTTCCGCGGAGGCCCATCTTTGTAAAGGTTTCTAAGCTAGAAATCTTTATGAAATGGGGTATGAACCTGCAGCATAAGGAGTAAAATCTTTATGCGCAGCGTAGCCTGCCTTGAGTGGTCATGAGGGGATTATAGTATGTCAGCATCAAAAAACTGGATGGCCACCAGTTTCGGGATGTGTTAACTATATGAAATCAGAACTGCAAAAGAGGCTAAGGAACGGTCAAAGGCTGTCGGGGAAATCCCCTAGGCTGTTCACGTACAGGACATGATTCAGGAATTATAGTGCGGACTGAGTGGCAATCTAGTCCAGTATTCGGAAACGTTACTGAGTCGAGTTTAATGGGGAACCGCCAGAGTGGTGACACTCGGTACTCGATTGGGAAAACCTACTAGACCTAAGCCGCAATTTTTACCTGAATGATGACCATTCCTTTCGTTACATACTAAAATTAATGAACAGCAGAGGTTTACCATGAATGATAAATTTAAAAAATCAGTCAAATTCAGTATAAGTATTGCCGTTATCACATTTGTGTTAGCGGCTATTTTTTCAGTCGTTTCCAACTCGGTGTTAAGCGGAGTAGTATGGATTATCGGACTCATCATCGTGTTTATCATCGTATTTATTGGTGTGTTTTTCGATATGCTGGGAATAGCGGCTACTGCTGCAGAGGAGACGCCGTTTCATGCCATGGCATCGGAGAAGGTGGCTGGAGCTAAGGAAGCCATCCTCATCGTGAGAAACGCCGATCGATTCGCTAGTTTTTGTAATGATGTAATAGGGGATATATCTGGTATAGTGAGTGGTACTGCCTCGGGTATGGTCGTCCTTCAATTGGCTGGATCTATCGGCTATACTGAAGGTTCCACCGTTCAAATTACGATATCCGTAATCCTGACGAGCATAGTGGCTGCTCTCACTGTAGGAGGTAAGGCGCTCGGGAAGTTCCTGGCGATTAATTCATCGACGAGAATCATCTTTCTTGCCGCGCGGTTGATTTCCTGGATGGAATCCAGACTTAAGATCACGGTACTGCCTAAATCAACATCCTCCAAAAAATAATATAGATCATGATAAGGGGGTCCTTTGATGGATCTGAACAAAATTCAAAACCCTTCTTTTTTGAAGGAATTGTCAACAAACGAACTAGAGGTACTAGCGGAAGAAATTCGTCAGTTCTTAATTACGAACTTGGCGGATACGGGTGGTCACTTAGGAGCTAATCTAGGCGTCGTCGAATTAACACTGGCGCTTCATAAAGTGTATGAAAGTCCGAAAGACCGCTTCTTGTGGGATGTCGGACACCAATCATACATTCACAAAATCCTTACGGGTAGAGCGGATCAGTTTGACACGCTGAGACAATATAAAGGATTATGCGGTTTTCCGAAGCGGAATGAAAGTGAGCATGATATCTGGGAAACCGGTCACAGCTCCACCTCTCTATCTGGTGCAATGGGCATGGCGATTGCAAGGGATTTGAAGAATGAAGACCATTCGATCCTTCCCATCATTGGTGATGGAGCCTTGACTGGTGGAATGGCTCTGGAAGCTTTGAACCACATCGGACATGAGAAAAAAAATGTAACCGTTATCCTTAATGACAACGAAATGTCGATCGCTAAAAACGTTGGAGCTCTTCACGGAGCACTAGGCAGAATGCGAAGCGCAGGTAAATATAACCGAGCAAAAGAAGATTTAGAATGGCTGTTGAAGAAAGTCCCTGCGGTAGGAGGACACCTTGCTAAAGCAGCAGAACGTCTGAAGGACAGCATGAAATATTTTGTCGTACCTGGGATGTTCTTTGAAGAGTTTGGGTTCACGTATTACGGTCCTGTTGATGGACACGACTTCAACGACCTGATTGAGAATTTAAACTACGCACAGAAGACGAACGGACCAGTTATTGTGCATGTCATGACGCAGAAAGGGAAAGGTTATCACCCTGCTGAAACGGACGTTAAAGACAAGTGGCATGGTGTGGGTCCTTATAAGATTGAGTCTGGTGAGAAAATTAAACCGGTTAATGCCCCGCCTGCATGGAGTCAAGTCATCAGTGACGCTTTATCACATGAAGCAAGAACCGATAACCGCATCGTTGCCATTACCCCAGCTATGATCCTCGGCTCTAAACTGGACAAATTCGGTGAAGAGTTCCCGGACCGTCTGTACGACGTCGGAATCGCCGAGCAGCATGCTACGACGGTAGCTGCTGGACTGGCTACACAAAATATGAAACCATTCCTTGCCATTTACTCAACATTCCTTCAGCGTGGATACGATCAAGTAATTCATGATGTGGCGCGTCAGAATCTGAATGTCATATTCGGGATTGACCGCGCAGGACTTGTAGGGGCAGATGGAGAAACCCACCAGGGCGTTTTCGATATTGCCTTTATGAGGTCAGTTCCGAACATGGTGATTACGATGCCGAAAGACGAGAATGAGGCACAGCATCTTGTGCACACAGCTGTTGAATACGATGATGGACCGATAGCAATTCGTTATCCTCGAGGAAACGGTAAAGGTGTCGAGATGGACAAAACGCTTAAGACCATTCCATTAGGAAGCTGGGAAGTTCTGAAGGAAGGGACGGACGGAGTCATTCTCACCTTCGGAACGACGATCGATATGGCGCTTGAAGCAAGTAAACAACTTGAACAAGAGGGTCGTTCCGTAAGGGTTGTGAATGCACGTTTCATCAAACCGCTTGATGATGCGATGCTTCACGATATTATGAAGAGCGAATTGCCGATCTTGACAGTAGAAGAAGGAGTTCTCCTCGGAGGATTTGGCTCAAGTATTCTGGAGTTTGCAGAAGAACATCATTACACGTCGCAGTGGGTGAAACGTATGGGCGTGCCGGATCGTTTTATCGAGCACGGCAGTGTTTCGAAACTGTGGGAAGAGATCGGTTTGACTTCTGACAATATTGTCTCGAATGTAAAAGAGATGATACCAAGTAAACAGCAAAGGGCTTGACATATGAGTAAAAAAGTACGATTAGATGTATTATTGGTTGAAAAAGGATATATCGAAACAAGAGAAAAAGCGAAACGGACGATTATGGCCGGTCTTGTCTTCTCTGAACAGACCAGATTAGATAAGCCCGGGCTCAAAGTCGAAGAAGATCTTCCGATTACCGTGAAGGGAAAGGCTGTCCCTTACGTGAGTCGAGGAGGCTTGAAGCTTGAGAAAGCCTTGAATGAATTCGATCTCAACGTGAAAGACAAAATTATGATTGATATCGGTTCATCTACTGGTGGATTCACTGACTGTGCCCTGCAGAATGGTGCAGCGCTTAGTTATGCTGTAGACGTCGGCTATAATCAGTTGGATTGGAAATTGAGAAACCATCCGCAGGTCGTCGTGATGGAGCGAACAAACTTCCGGTATGTGACGAAAGAAGATCTGACGCAAGGACTTCCTTCTTTTGCTTCCATTGACGTTTCGTTCATTTCTTTAAAATTGATCCTGCCCGTTTTGAAAAGTCTCCTTACAGTTGGAGGAGAGGTAGCTGCCCTTATAAAACCGCAGTTTGAAGCCGGACGGGAACAGGTTGGTAAGAAAGGAATCATTAAAAACCCTGTGATTCACGAAGAAGTATGTCAAAACATCCTCAGATTCGCTGTCGAGCAGGGGTTCTCTGTAGAGGCGCTGACCTTCTCTCCTATTACTGGAGGGGATGGCAACATTGAGTTCCTCGTACATTTACGTAATTCAGGCGAAAAAGAGGGAATGATATCAGAGGAAGTCGATATTGAGGCGGTTGTGCAGGAAGCGCATGCGACTCATAAAAAAAAGACAGAGTAGGATAGGGGCTGATACAGCCCTTTTCTTATGATAAAGGGAATACATGCTTTCTCTTAGTCGCGACATCTTTAGAGTGTTAGGAGTAAGAATAGGTTTTGCATCCTTGAAATGGAGGAAGGTCATGAATAAAGGACAACGACACATCAAAATTAGAGAGCTTATTACAAATGATGATATCGAAACACAAGATGAGCTTGTCGATCGTCTCAAAGGGATGGGCTATAACGTCACACAGGCTACTGTATCGAGGGACATCAAGGAACTTCACTTAGTGAAAGTGCCGATGATGGATGGACGATACAAATACAGCCTCCCTGCAGATCAGCGCTTTAATCCTTTTGAAAAGTTGAAGCGACTTATGATGGATGCTTTCGTCAGTATCGATCGTGCGGGTCACTTTATCATCTTAAAAACGCTTCCCGGTAATGCGAATGCTGTTGGAGCTTTGATTGATAACCTGGAGTGGGAAGAGATCATGGGAACGATTTGTGGAGACGATACATGTCTCATCATTTGCCGTAGTGAGGAACAGACTCAAACCATAAGTGATCAACTATTAAATATGCTATAAATTTAAACTGAGGTGGATCGTTTCATGCTTACTGAATTATCTATTCGTGATTTTGCTATCATTGAACATGTTTCAGTGAACTTTAAAGAAGGCTTGACGGTGCTTACAGGTGAAACAGGTGCCGGGAAGTCGATTATTATTGATGCGATTCAACTGCTCTCTGGTGGAAGAGGGTCGGTCGAATTCGTCCGTCACGGAACAAAGAAAGCAGAAATCGAAGGGTTATTTACCATTGATGCCGACCATCCGATTTATGAGAAAGGCCAGGAGTTCGGTGTTGAAATTGAGGAGGATGGAATGGTCGTTCTACAGAGGACGATTACCCATCAAGGCAAAAGTATCTGCCGTGTAAACGGAAAACTCGTGACGCTTGGGATACTCCGTGAATTTGGACATACGCTGATCGACATTCACAGCCAACATGAAACACAGTCGCTTATGGACCCGGATCGTCACATAGAGCTGTTGGATCTGTTTTCAAATAAAGAACTTCAAAAATCCCAACAGGAATATCGTGATTCCTATGATCAATACCGCGCTATCGTGAAGCGCTACAAAGAACTAAGTGAGAATGAGCAGGAAATGGCTCAACGTCTTGACCTTTTAGAGTTTCAATTAAACGAGTTGCAGGAAGCGGAGCTCGTGCCGAACGAAGATGAAGAGTTAAGCGAAGAACGGACCAAATTGAATAATTATGAAAAGATTTACCAAGGGATCCACGACGCCTACAATTCCTTATACGGTGAGCAGAAGGGTCTGGACTGGTTAGGACATGCGATGAGTTCAATGGAAAGCATTGCAGATTTTGATGAGAAAATGGGTAAGATTGCAGAAGAGCTTTCGAATTCTTACTATATCATGGAAGAATTAACGTTCCAGCTGAGCAGTCAAATGGCCGATTTGGAATTCGATCCTGAACGGTTGAATCAAATTGAATCTCGACTGAATGAACTGAACCGCCTGAAAAAGAAGTACGGTGTTTCGGTAGAAGAAATGATGGAATATGCTTCTAAAATTGAAGAAGAGATCGATGAAATTAAGAATAAGGATTCTCATTTGTCGAAGTTGGAGAACCAGATTTATGAAATCGGGCAGGATGCGGTGTTAGAAGCGAAGAACATCCATGATTTACGTGTTCAATCTTCTGAGGAACTCTCAAAGTCAATCCATGAAGAACTCCAAGACCTTTACTTAGAGAAAGCTTCCTTTGCTGTCGATATTCAGATGAAAGAGGGGAAAGAAAGTGACCCCAAGCTTGATGGAAAGCACGTACAACTGCTCCCGACAGGCATTGACCTTGTTAAATTCCTTATTACGACGAATCCGGGTGAACCTCTTAAAGAAATACATAAGGTTGCATCTGGAGGCGAAATGTCACGAATCATGCTTGCTTTAAAAAGAATCTTCTCTCGTCATCAAGGCGTTACGAGCGTCATTTTCGACGAAGTTGATACAGGTGTAAGCGGGCGAGTCGCTCAATCCATTGCTGAGAAAATTCACGGGATTTCCGTAGGTTCCCAAGTGCTTTGTATTTCACACCTTCCTCAAGTAGCAGCAATGGCCGATACACATATAAGAATCGAAAAGCAGGTCGATAATGACCGCACCTATACGCGTGTCATCGAGCTAGAAGACAGCGAGAAAACCGACGAATTATCCAGAATGATAACAGGTGCTGAAATCACTCAAACAACGCTTGAGCATGCCAGGGAACTACTTCAAATGGCCGAAAAACATAAAAAATAAAAACGTAAACGTGGGAATTTTTCCTGCGTTTATTTTTTGTTGAAGTGCGAAAGAATATGCAGATAACACGGTCTTATTATTCTTGGTTGTTGTTTCATGTGGTGGGAAAGCGTACTATTTTTACGCAGATTATGCTCGTTTAAAATGAGGGCTTGAAGACCACATTAGTAGTAAGCCAATTAAGTTGGCATTGGATGATTGAGGAGTGAGAACCTTTGATGCAACAGAGAACATTTAACTATATATGTGGTTCGATTCTCCTGCTGTTCATGCTCGCTTTACCTTTTCTAAGCCCGGTTCAAAAATATTTGTCCATCCCTGATGAAGTGAAGGTGATGGCTTCAGAAGACGCACAGCCTGTCTTCAAAGACAGCTCGAATGAAGCTTTGACAGCTTTTTCTTCGAGCAATGATCATCAGATATTTTATGAAGTGGCGGGCGTCCCTTTAAAGAAAACACAGGTTCAAGCCATGAAGGATATCCGTCTGATTCCAGGCGGTCAATCTGTAGGTGTTGAGCTGCATACGAAAGGGGTACTCGTCGTAGGGCACCATCTTGTCACAGAAAAAGGGGATCAAAGTGTATCTCCAGGGGAGAAAGCTGATGTGCTGGTTGGTGACATTTTGTTAGAAGGAAATGGTCAGGAATTGAATAGTATGGAGGACTTGTCTTCTTTAGTCAAAGAGTCAGGTCAGGCGGGAGAAACAATACAGCTGACGCTTCAAAGAGACGGTAAGGAATTAGAGACGTCACTGAAGCCCGCATTCAACGAGCAAGACGCGGAATTTCAAGTAGGTCTATATGTACGTGACTCAGCTGCTGGGATTGGAACGATGACGTTTTATCATCCAGAGAGTGAGAAATACGGGGCACTTGGTCATGTCATTTCAGATATGGATACAAAGAAACCGATTCAAATTCATGAAGGCACTATTGTCGAATCTCATGTGACGTCCATTGAAAAAGGCAGCCAAGGCGTTCCTGGAGAGAAAAAAGCACGCTTCTCAATGAAAGAAGATCGTCTCGGTACCATTACGAAGAATACACCATATGGAATTTTTGGAGAGCTTGATCGTGATATGGCGAACGACCAATTTCCAGAAGGGCTTCCTGTCGGGTATTCTGACCAGGTCGAAGAAGGACCTGCACAGATTTTAACCGTGCTTGAAGGAGACAAGCTTCAGGCTTATGATATCGAAATTGTAAACAATATGCCGAAGAAAAGTGCCGTGACAAAAGGCATGATCCTGAAGGTTACAGATGAAGAATTGTTGAACGAAACCGGTGGAATCGTTCAAGGGATGAGTGGGAGTCCGATTATTCAAAACGGAAAAATCATCGGAGCGGTGACGCACGTGTTTGTAAATGATCCGACCAGCGGATACGGGGTTCACATTGAATGGATGCTGCAGGAAGCTGGGATTGAGATTTACGAAGAGACATCGAAGGCAAGCTAAGTAGCACATGAAGAACCCGTACGTAGCATTGACAAATGCGCTGTACGGGTTTTTTTATGCAATTTCAATAGACGATCTGAACACGACTATGTACATATTATCCATTCGACAAAATTCGACAATAGCGGTCGCTGTCTGTCGAATGAGTGCGAATTCTAAAGGATTTTTAAGCATTTTGAAGATAATCTCAAATTATGAAATTTTTTTGTTATAATAAAAAAGGGTTAAGTTACCTGTTGTCGAATATATCAACACAAGGGATTAGAGAACTATTCTCGTAAGGAGGAAATTTCATGGAGAAGATTCAAGTTTGTTTGGCCGATGATAACCGTGAACTCGTTAAGCTTCTTGAGGAATATTTTGAGGGTGCTCAGGACATTGAGGTGGTAGGTGCTTCTTATAACGGCAAAGACTGCTTGCAAATGGTGGAGGAGAAAAAGCCTGACGTTCTCATTTTAGATATTATCATGCCACATCTAGATGGACTGGCTGTATTGTCTAAACTGAAGGAATTCGAATCGAACCCTGACGTCATTATGCTTACAGCTTTCGGTCAGGAAGAAGTAACGAAGAAAGCGGTTGAGTTAGGTGCTTCTTACTTTATGATGAAACCGTTTGATTTAGACCACTTAGCTGAACAAATCCGTCAGCTGAAGCATGCAGGGGATCCGATTAACAGAGCGTTAGGCAGCACGTACACGTCTTCCAGAAAGAAACCGGATCTTGATACAAGCATTACGCATATCATTCACGAAGTTGGAGTACCAGCACACATTAAGGGGTATCAGTATCTGCGTGAAGCGATTACGATGGTGTACAATGACCTCGAGCTTCTTGGCTCTATTACGAAAGTTCTCTATCCAGACATTGCAACGAAGTACAATACGACAGCTTCAAGAGTAGAGCGTGCCATCCGTCATGCCATCGAAGTGGCTTGGAACCGTGGAAATATTGATGCAATTTCATCACTGTTTGGTTACACGATTTCCAACACGAAAGCAAAACCGACGAACTCAGAATTCATCGCAATGGTTGCAGATCGTCTGAGACTTGAACACAAAGCAAGCTGAAGATAGACGATTCAAAACTTCACTGGACTTATTTATGTACGCTTAAGTTTAAAAGTCTCTTGTCTCCTGGTGGGATAAGAGGCTTTTTTATTTTTCCAACAAAATAGCAGGGAAACGCGGCCATGCCGCTTTCCCTGCTATTTGTATTCCATCCATTTATGTATATGCTCAGCAAGTTGTCTGTCATCATAGAAACCTTGATCAATCGCATGTATGTAGGGGTCAAGGAGTTGGCGCAGAGGTTGTTCAAGGAGGAAGACGCCCATGCGGTTGAATAACCGATAGCAGAACGGAAGGTCAGGATATTGGATGATGACATACCGGTGACCATCACTTTTAAAAGTACATACTAAATTAATTTCGCACTCTGAGGGATAAAATGAATATCCTCCGAAGCCGTTACGGCGACGAACCAGCAAGGGTGAGCCTCCTTTCTTAAACGTGTTAACCTGTAATCATTATACATGAATAATGACATCATTTGTCATCTGATGTCAATTTTCTATTAATTTCTTATTTTTTTTATTCTTTTTACCTTCATCTTCAACCGACTATTGTGGTACAATTCTTAATTATTAAATACTTTAGGTCGTTAATGGGGTGTTGTAGATGAAAGTAGTAAAATTTGGCGGAAGTTCCGTAGCAAGTGCAGATCAAATTAAAAAAATTACGAAGATCATTACATCAGACGAAGAGCGAAGGGTCATTGTGGTGTCGGCGCCCGGAAAACGCTTTTCAGAAGACGTGAAGGTTACTGACCTCTTGATTCAGCTCGGAGAATCTTTGCAGGCTGGAATCGATCATCAGGAAGCTTACCGACAAATCATCTCACGTTTTGGTGGGATCGTGTCCGATTTGGGTATCGACTCTTCGGTCATGGAAACAGTCAAAAATAAAATTGATCAGTCGGTCGAGCTGATACGATCGAATGACTCCACAGGGATGGATTCCCTGAAGTCGTGTGGGGAGGATGGATCGGCACTCATTATCAGTGCCTATCTGAGTCATCTCGGATATAAAGGTGCTTATGTCAATCCAAAGGAAGCGGGGATTCTCGTCCGTGATCAGCCGGGTGGTGCCCTTGTGCTGGATGAGAGCTTCGAACGTTTGTATCAGCTTAGAGAAAGGGAGGAAACGCTCGTTATACCCGGGTTTTTCGGGTTTACGCCTGACGAGAAGCTTGTAACGTTCTCAAGAGGGGGCTCTGATATTACAGGGTCGATTGTTGCGGCGGGTGTCAAAGCTGATTTATACGAAAACTTCACAGACGTCGACTCCGTTTTTTGTGTCAATCCAATGCTCGTTGATAACCCGCGTCCTATGACGACGCTCACGTACAGGGAAATGCGAGAGCTTTCCTACGCTGGTTTCAGTGTGTTTCATGATGAAGCACTTATTCCCGCCTTTAAAGAGAAGATACCGGTCTGTATTAAAAATACGAACAATCCATCTGCGCCTGGCACGATGATTGTTGCCGAGCTGCCTGAGCGTGAAGATCATGTTGTCGGAATCGCTAGTGATGAAGGTTTCCTGAACCTTTATGTCAGCAAATACTTAATGAACCGAGAAATTGGATTCGGGCGCAGATTGCTTCAAATCCTTGAGGATGAGGGCGTCTCGTTCGAGCATGCTCCTTCGGGAATTGATGATATGTCTGTCATTATTCGGGATCACCATCTTCCGAAGGATAAAGAACAAGTGGTTGTCAGGCGAATTAAAGATGAACTTCAGGTCGACATGGTCTTGATTGAGCGGGATATGGCGATGATCATGATTGTCGGGGAAGGGATGAACCAGACAGTCGGCATTGCAAGCAGCGCTACTTCTGCATTCCATAAGGCAGGGGTCAACATTGAAATGATTAACCAGGGGTCTTCTGAAGTATCCATGATGTTTGGCGTAAAGTCAGAGGGACTTGCTTCAGCTGTGCAATCTCTATATAAGACGTTTTTTGAGTGAAAAAAAGCGAAGCGGGACGCTTATCGGTCCTGCTTCGCTTTTTTCTGTTTATGCTTCCTTAAAATTTCTTCGAGCTCGCCGAACGTTTCCACGTGCCTATTAAAGGTCATGTAGAGAAGCTGACGGAATAACTCAGCTGTCATAATGGCATCGTTTAAGGCGTGGTGCCGGTCTCTCTTCTCAATCCCGAAGTATTTCAATAACGGATCGAGCTGGTGTTTATCGGCGGGTAAGAGCCACTGCGCCAATACTTGAGAATCGATAACAGGAGGCTGGTACTGCGGAAGTTTCCACCTTTTCAGCATGGCCTGCAAAAATCGCATGTCAAATTTTGCAGGGTGTGCAACGAGTACTGAGCCTTCACTGTAATCGAGAAAGTTTTGGAATCCGTCAATAAAGGGACTCGCATTCCGCAGTCGGTCTCTTGAGAGCCCTGTTAATCTCAAGGTTTGATTGTTGACAGGACGAATCGGGCGAATCACCTGGTGGAACGTTTTCCGGTGACACGCATCCAGTCCTTTGATGCGGATGGCACCGATGGAAATGATCTCATGTCCAATTTCAGGAAGAAACCCAGTCGTTTCCAAGTCGAATATTGTGTAATCTAACTCTTCAAGAGGTTTATTTTCGATCTCTGGATCGCGGGTGTAGTCCGACAGTTGTTGTTCGAGACGCTGGTAATGATTCCACTTTAAATACGGCTTAATTTTAAAATAATACATCGGTTTTTCAAAAAGGATGTATTTCAAAATTTGTAAGTCAACGGGAACCATTAAACCACCCGATTCCTATTGTAGCTGAGTTCTAGAACCTGCTGTAGACGTTTGGCGATAATTAATGCCTCACGCAGGGAGCGTCGTTGATCCTTTTTCAACTGTGACAACTTCAAGTCGTTGGACAGGCTCTCTTCCTCCTCGAGTTGGTTCAAGTTCGTCTCTAAGCGGAACAGCATCAAGCGGTGAAGGGCGGTTTTCGCGTTTTCGACGTCCCTTGGGTGGAAACGTTCCTGCTCAGCCAGAGATTCCAGACGGTTAACTGTATTGATGGCTTCAATTCCATGCTTCATGCTGTAAATCCGTACTGCATTGACAATCTGCATGATAGCGGACTTCTTCAAGTTGAGTGTCCGCTTCTTGCCAACACCGGAGATTCTTCCGAACGGCTGTACGGGGACTCTGAAACGAAGGGTATCCTTCATAAGCAGTTGATGGAGGTTCAAGGATTTCTGAACGCGGTTTGTCACGTATTTCTTCAAGTCATAAGCGAGGGAATAGTCCCCGAAAATCGGTCTGAAGTCCATGAAAATCGTAAAGTCGCGAATCTCTTCTGCATCCATCTGTTCAATCCAGCGGTCGATACTTTTATGCCAATTCGTCATCTGTTGACGCCACTTGTCCTCTTTTGCCATGATGCCGCCGTTACAGTAGGGGAATCCGCAGTCATCGAGCATGCGGTTGATCTTTTCAGCAAACGTAATAAAGTAAGCTTCAATTTGCTTCTTATGTTTCGAGTTTTCGTAATCCGACAAGATCATTCCGTTATCCTGATCCGTTGAGAAGGATTGCTCTTTTCTTCCTTCACTACCCATCACAAGAAAACAGTAATTGACGGGAGGAGCACCATGGCCTTCAGCAATCATTTCGTCTTCAGCAATTTGAACAATTTGTTTATGGATACGATCGTTGTAGTTCGTCATTAATTCCGCAATGTCATAGGCGAACATATTCTCTTTGATCAGACTGCGCACAAACTGCTGGAACCGCTTATTGTAGATAGGCGACAGCTGCTTGATCTCCTCCACACTCGTTGCATTCGAAATTCGGTAAGTCAAATCGAAATACACGGAGTTTTTAATCGTGAAGAAGGAAGACTGCCTGAGGACCCCTACGACTTTGTCTCTGTGTAAGACAGGGATAATTTCGGTTGGATGGTGCTTTAAATAACTGAGCGCGTCGTAAATGAATTCCTGTTGATTGATTTCATAAGATTCTTCTGACATATAGGCTCTCACTGGGTTCAAGTGGTCATTTTCGAAATAAGCTTTCAGGATTTCCCCGTAACCAATCATCCCGAGCATGGATTTCTCATCATCACTGACAATCAAAGCTTCAATTTTCTGCTGTTGCAGCAGTCGGGCTGCTTCTTCGATCGAAGCGTCCGGGTGAATGAACGTCGGCGTCTCCATGTAAGCCTCCGCACGCTTCTTATAAAGATCACGGTCATCCTGCTCATCTGTCGTCGAACTCTTGTATTTCACTTCATCATACAAGCTCTTCATCAGGTGGCTGATGCCGTCCATTACGACTTTGGAAAACTTCGTGTTATTCGACATCACTTTCAGGAATGACTCCCGCTCAAAGCAAAGCGTCTTGATCGGCTCTAATGCTTGTACAGAAAACCGCATCTCTCCGCTGGTGAGCAGGATCATGACGCCGATCAAGTCACCTGGATAATAAAATCGGACCGAAAGCTGACGGCCGTTCGATCGGTGCATAATATTCTTAGCCAGACCGGACACTAAGAAATGGATATCAATGGTATCGTCTGCCTGGTCTTCATGAATCAAGAATTCATTCTTGCTGAATTCTTTCACAACTGCTTTGCCGAAGACTTCTTCAAATTCTTCCTCGCTCAGCAAGTCGAATGGATATTGTGTGCGAAATAGTTCAAACTCTGCCATTGGAGATAACCCCCTTTTTTCATAATCAATCTTCTTTTTGAAAGCGTCCTTTTGTCAGGTTGCGCTTTCGGTCGCGATGTAAAATAAACCCTCCGATAAAGGCGATGCCTCCGATGACGAAAGCAAGTCCCGCAACCCCTTGCAAGGCGATATGCAGGAAAACCGGATGAAATTCACCAAATAAAGCATCCCGAATCAGTTTAATGCCGTAAACAGCAACAATTCCGGGAATGACTAAAATGAGAAGTGCAATGATTCGCATAGTCGTATAACCCCTTTAATTATTCCATTCATAGTATATCAAATCAGAGATAGAGAAGGAACTCTATAGGACTTGCTAAAAGGTGCAGGCTAATGTATGATTAAATTGCGCAAAAAATTGCAGGGTGTGGTGAAATGAAACGTGTATTAATTGTCGGTGCAGGAAAAGGCGGAACAGCCCTGTTGCAGTTGTTGAATGAAACGGATCGGATGAAAGTGGTGGCAATCACGGACATCGACCCAGAAGCTAAGGGATTTGCCCTTGCCCATTCTTATGGGATATCGACTGGGCGTGACTGGCAGGATTGGATACATAGAGAGATCGATATTGTGATCGAGGCCACTGGCAGTGACACGGTTTTTGAAGAGATACGGTCCACCCGTAAACGGTCGACCGTTTTAATACCAGGTTCAGTTGCTTATATTACGTCGGAACTCCTTGAAGAGAAGGAGTCTCTTGTACAGAAGCTGAAAGAGCAGACCGATAATCAGCATTTGATTCTAAACAGTATTCACGATGGTATGATCGTCATTTCCAAAGACGAACACGTTTCTTTCATGAACAAAAGTGCAGAACGGATTTTAGGTAGAGACCGGAACCGCATTATCGGACGACCGGTCCAGGACATTATTCCAACCTCGAGACTTCCTCACTTGTTGGAATCAAAAGAAAAAGAAGTGAACCAGAAGCTTGAGCTAGATAATGGAAAAAAGGTCATTACGACAAGAATTCCGATGATTGGCGAAGATGGACAGGTCATTGGAGCTTACGCGGTTTTCAAAGATATAACAGAAGTGGTCGATTTAGCGGAAGAGATTACAGATCTCAAAGAAGTCAAGACGATGCTCGAGGCGATCATTCATTCTTCAGACGAAGCCATTTCGGTCGTAGATGAAATTGGAAACGGTTTAATGATCAACCCCGCTTATACGAGAATTACAGGTTTAGAAGAAAAGGATATCGTAGGCAGACCGGCGACGGTCGACATTTCAGAAGGTGAGAGCATGCACATGAAGGTGCTCAAAACCCGTAAGCCCGTAAGAGGAGTCCGTTTGAAGGTTGGACCGGCCAAGCGTGATGTACTTGTAAACGTCGCCCCTGTCATCGTTGATGGTGAACTGAGAGGAAGTGTAGGGGTTCTGCACGATCTTTCAGAAATCGAATCGTTAACGAACGAACTGAAGCGGGCGAGACAGATTATCCGAAATCTGGAAGCGAAATATACGTTCGATGACATTATTGGAAACTCCGAAGAGATGACCCTTGCTCTCGAACAGGCCAAAGTCGGAGCAAAGACGCCCGCTACTGTTCTGCTTCGAGGAGAGTCCGGTACAGGGAAGGAACTGTTTGCTCACGCCATTCATAACGAAAGTGAGCGGCGACATAATAAGTTCATTCGTGTGAACTGTGCAGCCGTAGAAGAATCCCTATTAGAAAGAGAACTGTTCGGTTATGTGGACGGAGCTTTCTCAGGCGCCAGAAGAGGCGGGAAGAAAGGTTTGTTCGAAGAAGCGAACTCGGGAAGTATTTTCCTTGATGAAATCGGTGAGTTGACCCTGCCGATGCAGGCGAAGCTGCTCCGAGTCCTTCAGGAGAATGAAGTCATTCGTGTAGGTGGTACGAAGCCCATTCATGTTGATGTTCGAGTGATTGCTGCCACCAATATGAATTTGGAGAAAGCGATTATGACGAAGGTGTTTCGTGAGGATCTTTATTACCGGCTGAACAGGCTGCCTATTTATATTCCTCCTTTGAGAGAGCGGAAGTCGGACGTTAAGATGCTTTCTCATCATCTCATCGAACGGTTGAATGAGGATTATGGACGGAATGTAACCAGCCTGTCTGGTGAAGCATTAGCACTTCTTGAAGAGTATGATTGGCCGGGCAATGTGCGAGAGCTTGAGAACATAATCGGCCGGGCTATGATTTACATGGATCATTTAGAGGAAACAATCAAAGCGGACCATCTACCGAGGTTGAACCATGACGCCAAATCAGAGCTCAATGAACCCCAAGCGGCATGGCTTGGAGAAACGCTTCAGCAGGCCGTCGATGATTTTGAACGGAAGCTGTTAGCCGATGCCTTCAGGGCACATCATTTTAATAAAACTCAGACTGCAAAGGCGCTGGGGATCTCCGTACGCAACTTATACTATAAGTTGGAGAAGTATGGATTGGATAAAAACACCATGCAGGATTCTTCATGAAATTGAACATGAAAATGATAAGGTTTTCAACTTTTTATCAATTGGCACAATGGGTGCTTGACCAAAACGAGGTGACAACATGAATTCGTTGAATGAATTAGTACAAAATGTCGACCGCACCAACATCAAGACAGTGGCTGTTGCTCAAGCGGCAGACAACGAGGTGCTGAAGGCTGTCAAAAAGGCAGCAGAAGAGAAGCTTGCAAACTTCCTACTTGTAGGAGAGAAGGAGCGTATCGAAGAAGCCGCAAACGAGGTGGCGCTTGACCTGCAGCAACCGGGGATCGAGCTGTTGGAGTGTTCGAATTCCGAAGCAGCATTAGAGGCGGTCAAAGCCGTTCAACAAAAAAAGGCACATGTGGTGATGAAAGGAAATATCGATACGAAGTCTCTCTTGAAAGCGGTCCTCGATAAGCAGTACGGACTGCGTGGGAAAGGAGTGCTTTCGCACGTTGCCTTATTCGAAGTGCCGGGCAGGGACAAGCTGATCTTCTTAACGGACTCAGCTATGAACATCGCTCCGACATTAGAAGAAAAAGTATCCATTTTAAACAATGCGGTGCAAGTGGCGAACAAAGCCGGGTGGGCTGAGCCGAAAGTCGCTCCAATTGCAGCTGTTGAAGTAGTGAACCCGGCCATGCCGGCTACACAGGATGCAGCCATCCTCACCCAGATGAATCGACGAGGTCAGATTAAAGGCTGTCTCGTTGACGGACCACTTGCTTTTGACAATGCAGTGGACCAGAAGGCTGCAGAACAGAAAGGCATTCATTCAGAAGTAGCAGGTCATGCGGACATCTTACTCGTTCCGACCATTGAAGTGGCCAATGCTTTATATAAATCTTTTATGTATTTTGCAGGTGCAAAAGTCGCCGCTGTCATAAGTGGAGCAAAGGCTCCGATCGTACTTACATCTCGAGCAGACACAGCGGAAAGTAAAGTCTATTCACTAGCTCTTGCCCTACAATCAACTACCAACTAGGAGGAATTTATAATGGAAATCTTCAAGTATATGAACGAATACGATTACGAACAATTGGTGCTTTGTCAGGATGAACAATCTGGTTTGAAAGCGATTATTGCGATTCACGATACAACGCTTGGACCTGCTCTTGGTGGTACTCGGATGTGGACATACGCTTCTGAAGCAGATGCGATTGAAGATGCTCTTAGACTATCAAAGGGAATGACATACAAAAATGCTGCTGCCGGATTGAATCTGGGTGGAGGTAAGACGGTTATCATCGGTGATCCTAAAAAGGATAAAAACGAAGAAATGTTCCGTGCGTTCGGACGTTTCATCCAAGGATTGAACGGAAGATACATCACAGCTGAAGACGTGGGAACAACGGTACAGGATATGGACCTGATTCACGAAGAAACAGACTACGTAACAGGAATTTCACCAGCATTCGGTTCATCAGGAAACCCTTCACCAGTAACAGCGTACGGTGTCTACCGTGGTATGAAGGCTGCTGCGAAAGAAGGATTCGGTTCTGATTCACTTGAAGGGAAAACGGTTGCTGTTCAGGGTGTCGGGAACGTTGCTTATAACCTTTGCCGCCACCTTCACGAAGAAGGAGCGAGCCTGATTGTAACAGACATCAATAAAGAAGCTGTTCAACGTGCTGTGGAAGAATTCGGTGCAGAAGCAGTGGAACCTGATGAAATTTACAGCGTAGATTGTGACATTTATGCGCCTTGTGCCCTTGGTGCGACGATCAATGACGACACGATTCCTCAGCTGAAGGCTAAAGTCATTGCTGGTGCAGCGAACAACCAATTGAAAGAGACGAAGCACGGCGATATCCTACACGAAAAAGGCATCGTGTACACACCTGACTATGTCATCAATGCTGGCGGTGTCATCAACGTAGCCGATGAGCTGCATGGCTACAACAAAGAGCGTGCGATGAAGCGAGTGGAAACGATTTACGATAACGTAGCACGTGTATTTGAAATCTCTCGTCGTGACAACATACCAACATACGCAGCAGCAGACCGTATGGCTGAAGAGCGCATCGAACGCCTTCGTCGCTCACGCAGCCAATTCCTTCAGAACGGTCATCACATTCTTTCTAGAAAATAAGTCATAACGGAGGTCAAAGACAGTGCAAACCCATCGAATACTAGTCATCAACCCAGGCTCCACCTCAACTAAGATCGGCGTCTTTGACGATCAAGAAGTAGTTTTTGAAAAGACAATCCGTCATAAGCCGGAAGAGGTCAATCAATATAAACGCATCATCGATCAATATGATTTCAGAAAGCAAGTCATTCTTGATGAGTTAAATTTTGCAGGGATCAAGATTGATGAGTTCAGCGCTGTATGCGGACGGGGCGGCCTGCTTCGTCCGATTGAAGGCGGTACGTATGAAGTCAATGATGCGATGCTTGAAGATTTGAAGAACGGCTATAACGGCGAGCATGCCTCAAACCTTGGCGGAATCATTGCTCACGAAATAGCGAAAGGGCTTGATATTGGAGCTTACATTGTAGACCCGGTCGTCGTCGATGAGCTTCAAGATATTGCACGTGTTTCAGGTGTACCTGAAATACCGAGGAAAAGTATCTTCCATGCGTTGAATCAAAAGGCTGTTGCCAGAAGAGCCGCAAAAGATTTGAATAAGTCGTATCGAGAAACGCGCCTGATCGTTACCCATATGGGCGGAGGGATTACGGTCGGAGCACATGCTGAAGGACGCGTGATCGATGTGAATAACGGCCTGCATGGTGACGGACCTTTTTCTCCTGAACGTGCCGGCACGGTTCCGGCAGGGGACCTTGTATCCATTTGTTTTTCCGGGCAATACTACCGTGATGAAGTGATGAAAAAGCTCGTCGGACAAGGTGGTCTGATGGCTTACCTTGATACGAATGATGCCCGCGAAGTGGAGAAGATGGTCGAACATGGAGATAAGAAAGCGAAGCTGGTCTATGAGGCTATGGCGTACCAAATCGCGAAAGAGATCGGCAGTATGAGTGCCGTGCTTGGCGGTGAAGTGGATGCGATTGCACTTACTGGTGGACTAGCCTACGGAGAGCGATTCGTCGAAGAAATTAAAAAGCGCGTACACTGGATCTCAGATGTATTGGTTTACCCAGGTGAAAACGAGCTGGAAGCCTTAACGGAAGGGACACTGCGTGTGTTGAATAAAGAAGAAGTGCCGAAGCAATATCCTAACTTTGCAGAGTAGAAAGGAAAGGTATGTATGGCAGAAGAATATGATTTGGTCGTCTTAGGCGGAGGAACAGGCGGTTATGTAGCCGCCATCCGTGCGTCAAAGCTTGGATTGAAAACAGCGCTTGTTGAAAAGCGTGAATTAGGAGGAACATGTTTGCACAGAGGGTGTATTCCTTCAAAGGCTTTGCTTAGAAGTGCAGAAGTGTTCCGCCAGACAAAAGAAGCGGAATCCTATGGTGTGTCGGCGGGTGAACCGACGTTGAACTTCCTGAAAGTCCAAGAGCGTAAGCAGTCGATTGTCGATACGCTACATAAAGGCGTTCAAGGGTTGATGAAAAAAGGGAAGATTGACGTCTATGAAGGGTTCGGTCGCATTTTAGGACCGTCGATCTTTTCCCCTACAGCCGGTACCATTTCTGTCGAAATGAATAACGGTGAAGAAAATGAGATGCTTATTCCTAAAAATGTTCTCGTTGCAACAGGTTCAAGTCCAAAGTCCCTTCCTGGCCTTGAAGTGGATGGGGAGTATGTGATGACTTCTGACGAGGCACTGAATATGGAGGAACTTCCTAAATCGATCATCATCGTCGGTGGCGGTGTGATCGGAATCGAATGGGCTTCCATGCTTTCAGACTTCGGTGTCGATGTCACCGTGCTTGAATACATGTCAGCGATCCTCCCGACTGAGGATCAGGATGTATCCAAGGAAATGCTTAAACAGATGAAGAAAAAGGGCGTCAACGTCGTCACGGATGCGAAAGTATTGCCGGATACACTCGATAAATCTAACGGTGTCTCCATCCAGGCAGAAGTGGATGGCGAATCTGTCTCCTATGAAGCGGAGAAGATGCTCGTCTCTGTCGGACGCTCAGCGAACGTGAACAATATCGGACTGGAAAACACGGATATTGTGGTGGAGAACGGGTTCATTCAAACGAATGACATGTACCAGACGAAAGAGAGCCACATCTACGCAATTGGAGACGTGATTGGCGGCATGATGCTAGCGCATGTTGCCTCTCATGAGGGAATCGTAGCCGTCGAGCATATGGCTGATAAAACGCCGCATCCGATTCAGGCTGATCAAGTCCCGACTTGTATTTACTCCAACCCTGAAGTAGCAAGTGTAGGATTGACAGAACAGCAGGCTAAAGACCAGGGCTATGATCTGAAAGTAGGCAAGTTCCCGTTCCAGGCGATTGGAAAAGCGCTCGTGTTCGGTGAAACAGACGGTTTTGTGAAAATTATTGCCGATAAAGATACCGATGACTTGTTAGGGGTCCATATGGTCGGACCTCATGTAACAGATATGATTTCAGAAGCAGGACTTGCCAAAGTGTTAGATGCGACCCCTTGGGAAATCGCAGAAAGCATTCACCCACACCCGACACTTGCTGAGGCGATCGGTGAGGCCGCGATGGCAGTGGATGCTAACCAAATTCACGGATAGAGATCAGAGGAGGGAATTTCATGGCTGAAAATCGCCATAAATCATTAGGTTTAAGTGACGATCAAGTATTAGATATGTTCCGCACGATGCTCTTAGCGCGAAAAATTGACGAGCGCATGTGGCTGTTGAACCGTGCTGGTAAAATTCCGTTTGTTATTTCCTGTCAAGGTCAGGAAGCAGCTCAAGTAGGTGCTTCGTATGCCTTGGACCGCGAGAAAGACTACGCGCTTCCTTATTATCGTGATATGGGGGTTGTGCTTTCATTCGGAATGACAGCGAAAGACTTAATGCTATCCGGGTTTGCGAAGGCAGAAGATCCGAACTCTGGCGGCCGTCAGATGCCAGGTCACTTCGGACAGAAGAAGAACCGTATCGTAACAGGCTCATCGCCCGTAACGACACAGGTACCTCATGCTGTCGGAATTGCATTAGCCGGTAAGATGGAGAAGAAAGACTTTGTATCCATCGTGACGTTCGGTGAAGGGTCTTCCAACCAAGGGGACTTCCATGAAGGAGCAAACTTTGCAGGTGTGCATAAACTTCCGGTCATCTTTATGGTCGAAAACAATAAATATGCGATCTCGATTCCTGTTTCCAAACAGCTTGCTTGTGAGAAGGTATCTGATCGTGCCATCGGATACGGCATGCCTGGATACACAGTGGACGGAAACGATCCATTAGCGGTTTATGAAGCTGTTAAAAATGCAGCAGACCGCGGCCGCGCAGGTGAAGGTCCGACTCTGATCGAGACGGTCTCTTACCGCTTGACGCCGCACTCCAGTGATGACGATGACCGTACGTACCGTGAGAAAGAAGAAGTCGAGGAAGCGAAGAAGAAGGATTCCATCATTACCTTCGCTGAATACTTGCGGGAACAGAACATATTGACTGAAGAAAAAGAACAGGCGATGCACAAAGAGATTGATGAGATCGTGAACGAAGCGACAGATTACGCTGAGAACGCAGCTTATGCGGAAGCGGAATCAGCCTTGAAATATGTCTATGAAGAGTAAGGAGGGGGAATAACGATGCCAGTATTATCTTATATTCAAGCAGTCACTCAAGCTCTGAAGGAAGAAATGCAGCGTGATGAAAAAGTATTTGTTTTAGGTGAGGACGTTGGGAAGCGTGGAGGCGTGTTCCGCGCGACGGACGGTCTATATGATGAGTTCGGAGAAGATCGCGTATTGGATACACCGCTTGCCGAATCAGCGATTGCCGGTGTAGGAATCGGTGCCGCGATGTATGGGATGCGTCCTGTGGCGGAAATGCAGTTCGCAGACTTCATTATGCCGGCCGTAAACCAGATCATCTCAGAAGCAGCGAAGATCCGTTACCGTTCGAATAACGATTGGCAGGCACCGATCACAATCCGTGCACCATACGGTGGCGGTGTACACGGGGCTTTGT
Source organism: Halobacillus litoralis (assembly GCF_020171725.1). Classification (GTDB taxonomy): domain Bacteria; phylum Bacillota; class Bacilli; order Bacillales; family Halobacillaceae; genus Halobacillus; species Halobacillus litoralis_F. The sequence continues at coordinate 357,677 of NZ_JAIVAJ010000002.1, forward strand.
ACCACTCCCAATCTGTGGAATCTGTTTTTGCCAATCAGCCTGGACTGAAGATCGTCATGCCTTCTACTCCATATGACGTGAAGGGACTTCTGAAAGCTTCCATCCGTGATAATGATCCTGTTCTATTTTTCGAACATAAGCGTGCTTATCGTTTGATTAAAGGGGAAGTACCAGACGAGGATTACACGCTTCCCATTGGGAAAGCGGACGTGAAACGGGAAGGCTCAGACATTACGGTCATCACGTACGGTCTCTGCGTACACTTCGCTCTTCAAGCAGCCGAGAAGCTGGCGGAAGAAGGCATCGATGCGCATATCCTTGACCTTCGTACCGTCTATCCACTCGACAAAGAGTCGATTATCGAAGCAGCATCCAAGACAGGGAAGGTTCTTCTTGTGTCGGAAGATAATAAAGAAGGCGGCATCATCTCTGAAGTGAGCGCCATCATCAGTGAGAACTGTCTGTTCGACCTTGATGCTCCTGTACAGCGACTTGCTGGACCTGATGTACCATCCATGCCTTATGCACCAACAATGGAGAAATTCTTCATGATGAATCCTGATAAAGTAGAAAAAGCGATGCGTGATCTCGCTGAATTTTAAGAAGGAGGAATTCCTGTGGGTTTAGAGAAAATCAATATGCCCCAGCTTGGTGAGAGTGTCACAGAAGGTACGATCAGTACGTGGCTTGTCCAACCTGGAGATACTGTAAATAAATATGATCCAATTGCTGAAGTCATGACCGATAAAGTCAATGCAGAAGTCCCGTCTTCCTTTACCGGAACGATCAAAGAACTGGTAGCACAGGAAGGCGATACAATCGAAGTAGGCGACTTGATGTGCTACGTAGAAGTGGAAGGCGCAGGCTCTGTTTCTGACGATGAGCCGTCCCCGGCACAAGAAGACCCAGTAGCTGAGGAGAAGCCAAACAAGGAAGAAAAGCCTGTCAAGAAACCTGCCAAGCAGGAAAAAGGCAGTAAGAAGCGCTATTCTCCTGCAGTTATAACGCTTGCTCAGGAACATGAGATCGACTTGAATCAAGTCGAGGGCAGCGGCCGTGGCGGACGCATCACACGTAAAGATATCGAGAAGCTGATTGAGAGCGGAAACATTCCAACAGCTGGTTCTGCACCTGCCAAAGAAGAACCAAAGCAGGAACAGCAGGCTCCGGCACAACCTGCCCCAGCAGCTGCTTCTGGCAGCGCTGTTCCGAATGTACAAGCTGGTGAAGGGGATATCGAAATCCCTGTAACAGGTGTACGTAAAGCGATCGCTTCCAACATGGTCAAGTCGAAGACCGAAATCCCTCATGCATGGATGATGGTGGAAGTGGATGTGACGAACCTTGTTGAACTTCGAAATGCGAAGAAGAAACAGTTCAAGGATCAAGAAGGATTCAGCTTAACGTATTTCGCATTCTTCGTGAAAGCAGTCGCACAGGCTCTTAAAGAGTATCCGCAGTTGAACTCTTCATGGGCTGGCGATAAGATCATCCAGCGTAAGGCGATCAACCTTAACATCGCCGTGGCAAAAGAGGACCAATTGTTCGTTCCGGTCATCCGTAACGCCGATGAGAAAAGCATTAAAGGTATCGCTAAAGATATCACGGACCTTGCCGGCAAAGCTCGTCAAGGCAAGCTGACGTCTAAGGATATGGAAGGCGGAACCTTCACGGTCAACAATACCGGTTCATTCGGTTCTGTTCAGTCTATGGGCGTAATCAATCACCCTCAGGCGGCCATTCTTCAGGTGGAATCGATCGTCAAGAAGCCCGTTTATCAAAACGGGATGTTCGGTGCTCGTGACATGGTAAACCTATGCCTTTCCCTCGACCACCGTGTCTTGGACGGCCTTGTAGCAGGGAACTTCCTTGCACGTGTCAAAGAGATTCTAGAGAAAATGTCCGAAGAGAATACGTCGGTCTATTAATAGGAAATGCCTCCTTTTCAGGGGGCATTTTTTTCGTTTTGTTTAAAAAGGTTTTTGATGAAATAGAGTGGATTGCGGGGTTGGAAAATAGCCCCTGTCTTGGTTTGCTGCAGGATCGTCTTGAAATTGAGTCCTGTTATCGACGTTTCGAGAGGCGGATGGAGTTAAAAAGTAGATAATATGGATTTTATCGACGTTTCGAGAGGCGGATGGAGTCAAAACGTAGATAATATGGATTTTATCGACGTTTTGAGAGGCAGATGGAGTTAAAACGTAGATAATATGATTTTTATCGACGTCTTGAGATCCGCGCGGAGACCAAACGTCGATTATCCATTTTTTATACCCTGACGATACCATCTTCAGAGTTTTCTGACGCTACTTTTCGAAAAAATGACCAAACAGCGCTGGCCTGTGATTTCTGTTTTCATTGAAAGGCTTGAGAGAACTTGGTAGAATATTGATAGTACTTAACAAAGGAGCCATGCAGATGGATTTCAATATTTTTATGAACGACGTAGTCACACAAGCGCGTGACGAGATTACAAAGGCAGGTTATGAAGAACTTACGACGCCTGAGGAAGTCGATCAGGCTCTTACAAAGCAAGGGACGACTCTTGTTATGATTAACTCCGTATGCGGATGTGCAGGCGGCATTGCCCGTCCAGCGGCTTCTCATGCGATTCACTATGATAAGCGCCCGGATCACTTAGTGACGGTTTTTGCTGGACAAGACCGTGAAGCGACGAACCGTGCTCGTGAATATTTCGAAGGGTTCCCACCATCATCACCGTCCTTTGCGCTATTGAAAGACGGCAAGATTCAAACGATGGTCGAGCGTCATGATATTGAAGGATTTGAACCGATGGAAGTCATCGGGAAGCTTCAGCGTCAGTTTGAAGAACACTGTGAAGAAGTTTAATTTAAGGCGGGATCTTTGTTCCTAACAAAGATCCCCTTTTTGGTTGAAGAGGTGAAGAAGCTTTTGAAGATAGGCTATCGAACAATTAAGACGGCACTCGGAACCCCGTTTGCTATTTGGGTTGCGCAGATGCTTCAGTTGGATAATTTCGCATCTGCCGGAATTTTAACGATATTATGTATACAAATTACGAGGAAGAAATCGATCCTTTCTGCCTGGCACCGGTTTGCCGCATGTATGATCGCGATGGGTCTCTCCTTCGCGTTCTTTGAGGTCTTTGGGTATCAGCCTATAGCGATTGGTCTGATGCTGTTCGCATTCATCCCGGTTACGGTCTGGTTGAAGATCACCCCGGGTATTGTGACGAGTTCCGTTATCATTCTTCACCTTTATGGCTCAGGTAACATCGGGTGGGGTGTGATTTGGAACGAATTAGTATTGATTACAGTCGGAATTGGAACGGCACTATTACTGAACTTATATATGCCAAGCCTTGAAACGAAACTGGAGCAGTATCAAAGGGAAGTGGAGCACAATTTCTCATCCATTCTAAAAGAATTTGCGGCCTATTTGAGGGAAGGGAATGAGCACTGGGCAGGCAGAGAACTGACACATACGGCAGAGGTTCTCGAAAAAGCGAAATCACTGGCTTTCCGCGACGTGGAAAACCACCTGCTTCGCACGCATAATCCTTTTTACCATTACTTTCATATGAGGATGAAGCAATTCGAACTGCTCGAGAGGATGCTTCCACTCGTCAGTCAGATCTCTACTTCTTATTCCCATGGACAGGCGATAGCCGATTTCTTTGAAGAACTTGCAGATGCCGTTCACTCAGGAAATACCGCAATCATCTATTTGAAAAAATTAAAACAAATGAAAGATCAGTTCCGCAATGATCAACTTCCTGAATCACGAGAAGAATTCGAGGTGCGGGCGAGCTTATACCACTTGTTGAACCAAATTGAAGAGTACTTAATTATTAAGAGGTCCTTTAAAAAGAGTGACGTATAAGGTATGAGGCCGGTAGGAAAACTAAGCAAAAACGAGGAGTGGAACTTGTGAATGGACTACTTCTATTTATAGGGTTGATGATCCTTCCTGCCGGATTCCAGGATGAATCCGTCCTGTTCGTCAATAAATCGACACATGAAATCGCACTATTTGAAAGTGGCGAGGAACAATTTACGGCGCCAGCTGCTATTGGGAAAACCGATGATCTGACCCCTGAAGGGATCTTTTCGATTGTCGTTAAAGCAAAAGACCCTTACTACCGGAAAACAGATATCCCTGGTGGGGATCCTGACAATCCGCTGGGAAGCCGCTGGATCGGCTTTGATGCCAGGGGAACAGACGGAAGGATGTATGGTGTTCACGGCACGAATCGCCCAGAATCGATTGGTAAATCCGTCTCAGCCGGCTGTATCCGTTTAAAGAATGAGGATGTCGAGAAGTTGTATGAGTCTGTTGGTAAAGGAACAGACATCGTGATCGTAAAAAGTGAACAATCGATGGAACAGTTGTATGATGAGTGGTTAAAGAACAAATGGAAGGAGGCGCTGGCTTAGTTGTACCAGCGTTTTTCAACTTTAAAAAGCCGGAGGTCGATGACCTCCGGCTTTTGTCATTTTTAATATTTTTCCTTACTAATGTTCTAGGACTGTACGCCTTCTTTAGAACAGGCGCCTTTATGCCTTTCGTTTATAGGAAATATGATGCGCCCATTAGTAGTGAGGACAATACCATGGAAAGAATCATGATATAAATGACGACTTTCATACGGCGTTCGCGCTTTCTCTTTTGTGCTGCCAAGGTGTTAACCTCCTTCTAGTCAATCCTATCAAACATTTTACCTAAAAAAGTGGATTTGGACAAGTCGCTGAAATAAATTACAATAGTATTGGGAATTGTATCATTTTTTAGATAAGTAAGCGCTTTATTTCTGGTATGCTAGAGAGGGAATGGTTAAGAGAAGGGAGCATCTGTGATGAGCGATGATAAAAAAATGAAACAGAGCTGGGAAGAAGACGTTGAGAAAACCAAAAAACGTTTCCCAGAACGAAAAGAGACGTTCAAAACGAGTTCTGAGCTGACCGTGGACCGTCTGTACACTCCGGCTCAGGAAGACAGTCATTATCATGAGGAGATCGGATATCCGGGGCAGTACCCTTATACAAGAGGCATTCAACCTACGATGTATCGAAGCAGGTATTGGACGATGCGGCAATATGCAGGTTTCGGTTCTGCAGAGGAAACGAACAAGCGTTTCCGGTATCTGTTGGAACAAGGTCAAACCGGTCTCTCTGTGGCATTCGACCTGCCCACTCAGATCGGATACGATTCAGATGATCCGATGGCGGATGGAGAAGTCGGGAAGGTCGGTGTCGCCATCGATTCCCTAGAGGATATGGAGCAGCTGTTCGATCAAATTCCATTGGATCAGGTGAGTACATCGATGACGATCAATGCCCCTGCTTCGATTCTCCTTGCGATGTACATAGCTGTCGGAGAAAAGCAGGGAGTGGCGCCTGAGAAGCTGACAGGAACGATCCAAAACGATATTTTAAAAGAATACATTGCAAGAGGGACATATATTTATCCGCCTAAGCCGTCTATGCGGCTGATTACGGACATCTTTGAATATTGCCAGACACATCTTCCGAAATTCAACACGATCAGCATTTCAGGGTACCATATCAGAGAAGCGGGCTCGACGGCTGTGCAAGAAGTCGCCTTTACGCTGGCGAATGGAATGGCTTATGTGGATGCTGCGATTGAAGCAGGGCTTGAAGTCGATCAATTTGCACCGAGGCTTGCCTTCTTCTTCAACGCACATAACCAGTTTTTCGAAGAAGCAGCTAAGTTCAGAGCAGCACGAAGAATGTGGGCGAAAATTATGAAAGAGCAATACGGGGCGCGCAACCCAAAGAGCTGGAAGTTGAGGTTTCATACTCAGACAGGCGGCAGTACACTGACCGCCCAGCAGCCTGATAATAATATCGTGCGCGTTACACTGCAAGCTCTTGCGGCCGTTATGGGCGGTACGCAGAGCCTGCATACGAATTCGCGTGATGAAGCGCTGGCTTTGCCGACAGAAGAGTCTGCACGCATTGCCCTTAGAACCCAGCAGATCATAGCCAATGAAAGCGGAGCGGCTGATACGATCGATCCGCTTGGAGGTTCTTACTACGTGGAATCCCTGACAGACCAAATTGAGAAGGAAGCCAATGACTATATTGAGAGGATCCGAAAGCTCGGAGGAGCCGTTCAAGCTGTTGAAGAAGGCTTTATGCAGCGTGAAATTCATACAGCGGCTTATGAAGCACAGAAGAGGATGGAAGCAAAAGAGGATATCGTCGTCGGCTTGAACGAATTTCAAGTGGATGAGGAAATACAAGCGGACCTACTTCGTGTGGACGAGGCGCTCGAGAAATCCCAGATTCAAAAAACAAAACAGGTTAGAAAAACGCGTGACCAAACCGTCGTCGATGGTACTTTAGGTGCTTTAAGGGAAGCGGCGCGGTCGCGGGATAATGTGATGCCGTATATTCTGAATGCCGTAAAAGCCTATGCAACGGTAGGGGAAATCGCCGGTGTGATGAGAGAGGAATTCGGAGAATATACGGGAATGTAGGAGGGGGAAGTTGACGATGAAGCCAATACGTGTACTTATTGCAAAGCCAGGACTCGATGGACATGACAGGGGAGCCTTAATTATTGCCCAGGCTCTCAGAGACCACGGGATGGAAGTGATCTACACCGGGCTCAGGCAGTCTGCAGTCCAGATTGCACGAGCAGCCGTTCAAGAGGATGTCGATGTGGTCGGCCTTTCTTCTTTGTCAGGTGCCCACAAGTCTCTTTTTCCAAAAGTTGTGAAAGCCTTGAAGGATGAACAGGCAGAAGATATTCCTGTCATCGGGGGAGGAGTGATTCCAGCCGAGGACATTCCGTTCCTTGAAGAGCAGGGAGTGAAGAAGATCTTCACAAGTGGGTCTCCGACCGATGCGATTGCAGTGTACATCAAGCAGCTGTTTGCAGGGGAAGCGGTACAGGAACCGAAGAGAATCGCTCATATCGGGATTGCTGTCGAAGATATTGAAGAAGCTCTTCCTTTCTATCAGCACACTTTAGGGCTATCGCTTGAATCGGTTGAAGAGGTTCAATCTGAGCAGGTCCGGGTCGCGTTTTTGAAAATCGGAGAAACGAGATTTGAGCTTCTTGAACCATTGAGTGATGAATCATCGATTAAAAGCTTTTTGACGAAAAAAGGGCCGGGTGTCCATCACATCGCTCTTGAGGTCGACGATATCCATCGTCGTCTTGAGCAGTATAAAACACAGGGCGTTCGTTTGATTCATGAGGAGCCGAAGACAGGCGCACACGAAAGTCAAATTGCGTTTCTGCATCCAAAAGCCGGACACGGAGTATTGTTTGAGTTATGTCAGCCGAAGGAGTGAATGGAAATGGATATCTTTGATAAAATCAATGAACTGTACGACAAGCGACGTCAGACGGAACTTGGCGGTGGAGACGAGAGAATCGCAAAGCAGCACGACAAAGGCAAATGGACGGCGCGTGAACGGATCGACTATTTAGTGGATGAAGGGTCATTTGTAGAGCTGAACCCTTTCATTGAACACCGTCATGATGCCTTCGGAATGGACGGGAAACAAGCTCCTGGTGAAGGAGTGGTAACAGGATACGGCAAAATCGACGGCCGTCCCATATACTTATTTGCGCAGGACTTCACCGTATATGGCGGGGCTCTCGGAGAAATGCATGCCAAAAAAATTGCTGCGGTCATGGATTTGGCTGCCAAGAACGGAACACCGTTCATCGGTTTGAATGATTCAGGGGGAGCTCGTATCCAGGAAGGCGTCTCCTCACTGGACGGGTATGGTCAAGTCTTTTACCGAAATTCCATCTACTCAGGCGTCATTCCCCAAATTTCGGTCATAATGGGGCCATGCGCAGGTGGAGCCGTCTATTCGCCTGCCATTACAGACTTCGTCATTATGGTGGAGAAGACTTCGCAAATGTTTATCACAGGTCCGAAAGTCATTGAGACGGTAACTGGAGAACAGATCTCAGCAGAGGACTTGGGTGGAGCCGGCGTTCACAGCAGTCTCAGTGGAAATGCCCATTTAAAAACACCGGATGAAGCGAGTGCACTGGATGCTGTCAAAAATCTTGTGAAATACCTGCCAGCCAATAACCGGGAACGACCTGAGCCGGTGGAAGGGGCCGGTGAAGACGATTATCGTCCGGACATCACCGACCGCATTCCGTTTGATCCTGTTCGTCCATATGATGTTCGGATCATCATTGATGAAGTCGTCGATCGCGATTCGTTTTTCGAGATCCATAAAGACTTCGCAAAGAACATCGTTGTCGGCTTTGCCCATTTGAAAGGCCAGACGGTCGGCTTAGTTTGTAACCAGCCGAAATATATGGCCGGCGGGCTCGATATTGATTCGAGTGATAAAGCTGCACGCTTCATCCGCTTCTGTGACTCGTTCAATATTCCGTTGATTACGTTCGAGGACGTCACAGGCTTTTTCCCGGGTATTAAACAGGAACACGGGGGCATCATCAGGCACGGGGCGAAGATTCTTTATGCGTATTCAGAAGCAACAGTGCCGAAGCTTACGGTCATTACAAGAAAAGCTTACGGCGGAGCTTACGTGGCATTGAACAGTAAGTCCATTGGAGCGGACCTGGTGTTCGCCTGGCCGAATGCTGAAATCGCCGTAATGGGACCAGAGGGAGCGGCCAATATCATTTTTGCCAAAGAAATCAAAGATAGTGAAAACCCTGAACAAACCAGGCAGCAGAAGATCAATGAATACCGTGAACGCTTTGCAAACCCCTATGTGGCAGCGGGGCTCGGGATGGTTGACGATGTAATTGATCCGAGAGAAACAAGACAGAAGCTGATTCAATCGCTTGAAATGCTTGCGAATAAACAGGAGGATCGACCGTACAAAAAGCATGGAAACATTCCTCTCTAATTGACATGCCCTTCTCGTTCCGCTAACGTACTATTAGGCAGGTCTACATATGAAGGAGGAATTTTGACATGACAGCCATCAATAAAGAACGTTTATTAGAAGAGTTTCTTGAACTCGTACAAATTGATTCTGAAACAAAAGAAGAAGCGAATATCGCCAAAATATTGAAAGAAAAGTTCGAATCCCTCGGTCTCGAAGTATTGGAAGATGATGCGAAAGAGAAAACGGGTCACGGTGCAAACAACCTCATCTGTAACTTGAAGGGCACAAAAGACAGTGCAGATCCGATTTATTTTACATCCCACATGGATACAGTTGTACCGGGTAATGGCGTTAAGCCTTCCATCGAAGACGGATACGTCATCACCGACGGAACGACGATTCTTGGAGCGGATGATAAAGCCGGAGTAGCAGCCATCTTGGAAGCGATCCGTTCATTGAAAGAGAACAACGTAGAGCATGGTGATTTGCAGTTCGTCATCACAGTTGGAGAAGAAAGCGGACTTGTCGGTGCGAAAGCTCTGGACAGTTCCCTTCTGAAGGCGAAGTACGGCTATGCACTCGACAGTGATGGTCAAGTCGGAAACATCATCGTCGCGGCTCCTACACAAGCGAAGTTGAATGCGGTTGTGAAAGGCAAGACGGCTCACGCAGGTGTCGCTCCCGAAAAAGGGATTTCAGCGATTACTCTTGCCTCTAAAGCCATCTCGAAGATGCCGCTTGGTCGTATTGATGAAGAGACGACGGCAAACATCGGTCGCTTCGAAGGCGGTCAAAAAACGAATATCGTCTGTGACCACGTCGAGATTCTGGCAGAAGCGCGTTCCCTTGTTCCAGAGAAAATGGAAGAACAAGTGGAGAAGATGAAAAAAGCTCTTGTAGAAACGGCGGAAGAAATGGGCGGCTCTGTTGATCTGGATGTTCAGGTCATGTACCCGGGCTTCAAGCAGCAAGCGGGAGACCAAGTAGTAGAAGTGGCGCGTTCAGCAGCCAAAGCGATCGGAAGAGAAAGTGAACTTCTGACAAGCGGTGGAGGTAGTGACGCAAACATTATCGCAGGCTTCGGGATTCCAACTGTAAACCTTGCAGTGGGTTACGAAGAGATTCACACGACCAATGAGCGCATGCCGGTCTCAGAACTTGAGAAAGTGGCCGAGCTTGTCACATCAATCGTTGAAGAAGTAGCGAAATAGCCTAGATACCCGAGCGAGCATTCGATTCCGAAATGCTAGCTCGGGTTTTCTTCTGTTAACGCCCGAGGGCTTCGTGATATAATAGAGGAACAACAGTTCGAGAAAAGGACGGATTCACGTGTCGAAATGGTATCCGAAAAACGGGCGTGTCATCTTTCACGTCGATATGAATAGCTTCTATGCTTCCGTCGAGATGGCTTTCGATCCTTCGTTAAAAGGACAACCTCTTGCGATTGCCGGAAACCCTGAGGAACGGAAGGGGATCGTTGTAACGAGCAGCTATGAAGCAAGGAAATTCGGAGTGAAGACGACGATGCCCTTGTTTGAAGCCAAAAGGCTTTGTCCTGACTTGAAGGTGATGCGCCCCAACTTTGAGCGTTACCGCACGGCATCGAAGGAAATGTTCAAGATCCTGGCAGAGGTTACGGATCTGGTACAGCCGGTTTCGATTGATGAAGGATATATGGACATTACAGCCTGTGCCGATCAAGGGTCACCACCTGAAATTGCAGAGAACATCCAAAAGCGCATTTATGAGGAATTGGACCTCCCTTGCAGTATCGGAATTGCTCCGAATAAATTTCTGGCGAAAATGGCTTCGGATATGAAGAAGCCAATGGGCATTACGATTTTAAGGAAAAGAGATCTTGACCATAAACTTTGGCCGCTGCCTATCGAGGAAATGTACGGAGTAGGAGAGAAGACAGCGGAAAAATTGAAGAAAATCGGCATTGAAACGATCGGGGACTTGGCGAAGCAACCCGTTTTGGATTTGAAGAGACTGCTTGGGATAAACGGAGAAAGACTCCAGAACAGGGCGAACGGACTGGATGACCGCCCCGTCGACCCTGACGCTGTCCATGAATTCAAAAGCATTGGCACCTCCACAACGCTCGCTGAAGATACGACAGACGATACAGAGGTCCGGTCTGTTCTTCGAAGACTCGCTGGGAAAGTAGAAGCCAGGATGAAAAGCAAAGAAGTGCTTGCACGCCACGTACAGCTGATGATCCGTTATCATGATCGGAGAACGATTACGAGAAGCAAGCAGCTGCATGACTATATCGATCATAAGGATGACTTGTTCTCCGCTGCCATCCAACTGTTTGATGATCATTGGAATCAGACGCCCGTCCGCCTTCTTGGGATTACAGCTTCCGACTTTGCAGAAAAGTCAGAAGTGACCCAGCAGCTGGACTTATTCAATTACGAACAGCACGCTGAGAAAGAAAACCTTTATAAAGTGATCGACCATCTAACGGAACGTTATGGTTCAAATCCATTCAAAAAAATATCCGCACCGAAAGATGCAAAAGTCGAAACCAGCTTTCAAAAGGATTTTTTGGATGACTATAAGAAAGAATAATCGCCTTTTTTCTCTCCATACTAAAAGAGAAGGGAGGCGATTTTGTTATGGGTAAAGATCGTCAAGAGAAAAAGCTGAAACGTTCTGGAAAAGTCGAGTCTGACCGAGATCAGAAGCTCAGCTATCCAGGTGCTACCGCAATGGAAGGACCGGAAGCTGCCAGAAAGAGACGTTAGGAGGCGATGACCATGGGTCGACGCATGGGACCGAAACAACAGAAAGCTCCCCATCTGCCGAAATCTCCGAAACAGGGGTACGGCGAACCGATGGAAGGCTCTCATAAAGTGAAGACAGCCAACCATTCACGAAACAACCAAAAAACTTCTCACGATATGTAACAAACGTGAAAGAAATAAAAGGAGGCCCGCTCAAATGCCGGACCACATTGTAGCTGTTCGAAAAAACGCTGAAGGAAGCATTGTTGAAATGCAGCTTTCATCTGGACGTGTTGTTGATTATAAACAAGCTCATGAACTTGCAAGAAGTGGTGAAATTGAGCACGTCCAGTTGATCAAAGGGAAAGATGGCGAAGACCACCTTCGCAGTCAGCCTGATGGCGATAAATCGAATAACCTGGATCAACTGCCTACTTTCTAATAAGAGAGCCGGAACGGACCATCGTTCCGGTTTTCTTTTTTTATTTATAAAAAATGAAATATAAGCATAGATATATTTCAAAAAGTCGTTGCGGTTTCAATAGGGGTGTAGTAAACTGAAAATGAAATAATCAATGTAATTCATTTCAAAACTTTCATTGGAGATGATGAAATGGCGATTGCCGTGCAAAACGTAAGTAAGGTGTATCAGAGTGGTGAAGTGAAGGTGCATGCACTAAGGAAAGCGACCCTGGAGGTGCCGGATCACAAGGTTGTCACCATTCTAGGTCCGTCTGGTTCAGGCAAATCCACATTACTGAATGTCATCGGCGGGATCGACCGCTATGACGAAGGATCGATCACGATAGCTGATCAAAAACTCGATGCCCTGAAGGATCACCAATTGACTGAATTCCGTCGAAATTATGCCGGCTTTATTTTTCAACAATATAATTTGATCCCGACCTTGACCGTGGAGGAGAATGTGGAGGTCGGTCGTGAACTCAGTCAAAACCCTTTGGATATGAAAGATACATTAGAAAAAGTCGGAATGTGGGATAAAAAAGATAAGTTCCCATACCAACTCAGTGGAGGTGAACAACAGAGAGTCGCGATTGCGAGAGCCTTGATCAAGAACCCGGAATTTTTACTATGTGATGAACCGACTGGCGCCTTAGACGAAGAGACCGGGAAGAAAATCCTCAAGCTGCTGCAATTCGTTAATGAAACGTACGGTACGACGGTGTTTATCATCACACACAACCAAGGAATCGGCGAGATGGCTCATAAAGTGATTCGGATGAGCAGTGGTGAAATTGTAGAGCAATATGACAACGAACACCCGATCGATCCTGAGAAGGTGACGTGGGCATGATTTTACGAAAAACAATCAGCCGCACAATTAAAGAGAAGAAATTTCAATACGCAGGAGTGACCATCCTGTTGATGCTTGCTGTGATGCTTTATGTGTCTCTCTCGATGGCCATTACGACGCTTGAGGAGCGAAATGAAGCGTTCAAGGAAGATTACAAACAGGAAACGCTCCATTGGATGGCGAGTGAACCGCTTGATGATACTACGCTCACTGGTCTTGAAGAATCGTACGAGATAACCTTGGAACAACGTACGTTCAAAGATGTCGGGACGGATGAAAACACGACCCTCCGTCTATTCCATCCAACGGAAGACGTGAATATCCCTTATACTTCAGAAGGTGAGATGCCTGGAAGTACGGGAGAAGTGGCTTTAGCCCGGACATTTGCGGACAGTCAGGGATTGGAGATTGGCGATACGTTCACGGTGAATGAGGTCGACTTTTCCATTACTGGATTCGTTTATCTGCCTGACTACATTTACATGATCGAGCGGCAGACAGACCTACTGAGTGACCCTTCTCAATTTGGAATAGGCGTCACAACAGCGGATACGCTGGAGCAAATGGAAGAGAGGGCACAACTCCAGACCTTGGGGTGGACGTCTACAGGAGAGGTTCCAGAAGGGCTCAGGACGGAAGTGAACGAAAGAGCGTCTCTTCTTCAATTCGTCAGCCGTGAAGACAACGCCAGAATTCAATTTGTTGAATCTGAGATTGAAGGGTCGCAGGCATTAATTACAACGCTGCCTTTAATCATACTGGCTCTCTCGATCGCTATGGTTCTTCTATTGATGAAGCGGAGACTGGACCTTCAACGCAAGGAAATCGGAACGTTGATGGCTCTTGGTTACTATAAGAAAGAGTTGAGAAGGCATTACCTCGGCTATGCCTATGCGATTGGTCTTGCAGGAAGTATTCTCGGCATCCTCTTAGGTGCCTTATTGTCGCTTCCACTGTCTGACCTTTATGCGACATACTTCAATCTTCCGGCCTTATCAAACTTTGATTTCGACCCCGTCGTTCTATTGATCGGGTTCGTCATCCCAATCGTCCTTTTGGTCCTGTTAACGATGCTTGTGATCAACCGTACGTTGAAAACAGAGCCGTTGACCCTTTTGAAGCCTAAGGAAATGTCGACAGGCAAGAAATCTTGGTTGGAGAAGCTCCCTTGGCTGGCCAAAGGTCGTTTTATCCGGCGATTCCGTCTCCGGTTGCTGGTTCGGAGTAAGGCGAGGAGCCTTTATATTTTTCTTGGTGTCATGTTTTCCACGGTTCTATTACTATTCGGATTGATTACGTTCAATTCGATGGACCGCCTTGTGGAAACGACGTATGAGGATATCCAGACTTACGACTATGCCGTTCATTATGCTGGTTTGCAAACCGAACAACTACCTGAAGGTGTGAGTCCTTACACGACAGCGGAAGTGCAGGTCGATAGCGCAACATATACCCTTTATGGAGTGGAACCAGATACAGGCTATCTTCAATTGATGAATGGTGGAGAACGTTTGAATGGGAAATTGACTGAAGGGGCGATTGTTAGCAGGCCGGCAGCCGCTGTTGCCGGTGTCTCGGTTGGAGATCGAATATCGATTACAAACGCTTTGAATGACGAAGAGCATTCTGTTCCGATCGCGGGCATTGCCGATGTGTATATCGGAAGTCACATTTACCTTCCGAGAAGTGAAGTGAATGACTTTTTATCGTATCCAGAAGGGGCTTACACAGGTGCCTGGCAGGATACAGAACCTGAAATGACAGAAGATGTCTTTATGGTTGAGAACAAAAAGAGCTTGATTGAAAGCTTTGAATCGACATCCGGTGCTACCCGGAATTCTGTGATCGGAATGGCTGTATTTGCGGTGCTGATCGGCGTCATCGTGTTGACACTCTTAACGAACTTGATCGTCGAAGAGAATTCGCCTTCCATTTCGTTGTTCAAAGTGCTTGGCTATCATGAGAAAGAGGTATCGAAGCTCGTATTGAATGTGTACACACCTATTGTGTTTCTATCTTATTTCGTCTCGATTCCTCTTGCGGGGCTTGCGCTGTCCCAGGCGATGAATGGTCTTGTTCAAGAAACAGGATTCATTCTTCCGACAGATGTCACCTGGTGGATGGTTGTCGTTGGCTTTGTCGTGATCGGTCTTACGTATTGGCTATCGTTGACGTTGTCGAAGCGCAAGCTGAAAAAAGTATCTTTGCAGGAAGCGCTTAAGAAACAGCAGGATTAAAAAAAGTTCTTGATGAAGTAGAGTGAGTCGTGGGGTGGAAAATGACTCGCTTTCCGTGGGCGGCGCTGAGCCTCCTCATTCCCTTCGGTCATTCCGGGGTCTCAACTGACCCGCTGTTCCCACAGGAGTCTCGCCATTTTCCACCCCACTTTGCGATAATAGTGGATCTGGGAAAAATTAGCCTCTGAAGCAAAGGGCTGTGCGAACACTCAGCATTTGAACATTCTTTCCATCCTATATAAAAATATCATTTTCGAAATAATATTGAGTAAATTTCAGTGCATTCTTAACACTCTAAAAAGCCTCCGTTTTTAATAACGGAGGCTTTATTTCACCCAAATATTCGCTTGATGATTTTCAGTCCTACCTCGGATCCGGGGTAGCGGAAGTTTTGGTCGAATTTCGTAGACTGTTTGGTAATGCTCTTGTGGTGAGTGAACGTATCGAAACTGTATTTGCCGTGGTAGCTTCCGATTCCACTTTCTCCTACACCGCCGAATGGGAGGTAGGGATTCAAAATGTGATACAGCGTGTCGTTGATACATCCTCCTCCGAAACCAACAGACTGGATGACTTTCTCCTGATTTTCCTCCGATTCTCCGAAGTAATAGAGAGCAAGTGGTTTTGGTCGGTCCGTAATTTGTTCGATAGCTTCATCCAGGTTTTCATAAGTGAGAATCGGCAGAACCGGTCCGAATATTTCATCCTGCATGACGGAATCGTCCCAGCTGACGTCATCAAGAAGCGTAGGTTCGATCTTCCTTCTGACAGAATCGAATGCTCCGCCTGACAGGGTTGTTCCGTCATTCAAGTATCCTTTGATACGATCGAAGTGCTTGTCATTGACGATTTTCACGTAATCTGGATTTTCGAGCGGTGCGTTTCCGTAAAATTCAGCCGTATAGTGCTGGATTTTTGCGATGAGCTCTTCTTTCACGTCCTGATGAACGAACAGGTAATCAGGTGCAATACACGTCTGACCGGCGTTCGTGTATTTCCCCCAGACAATGCGTTTTGCGGCTAAGTCAAGCTTTGCATCCTTGTGGACGATGGCTGGACTCTTTCCGCCGAGCTCAAGCGTCACGGGAATAAGGCGTTTACCTGCCTGTTCCATGACGATTTTCCCGACGGGGACACTTCCTGTGAAAAAGACGTAATCGAGCGGTGAGTCCAGCAGCTGCTGTGTCACTTCTTTGTCCCCTTCAAGTACAGCGATGTATTCAGGTGGGAAGTACTGCTCGATCATCTTCTTGATCACCCAGGAAACCGTCGGCGTAAGCTCTGATGGTTTGATGATCACCGTATTTCCGGCTGCCACTGCTCCGATAACGGGAGCAAGAGCCAACTGGACCGGATAGTTCCACGGAGCAATGACGAGGACGGTTCCATACGGCTCTTTATAGATATAGTTTTTCGAACCCGTATGCGTCAGTGGCGCTTTCACTTTCTCCGGGCGCATTAACTTTTTCAAATCCTTCATCTGATGATGGATCTCACTTTTTAGAAAAGCAAGCTCCGAAGCATAGGCTTCATATTCCGACTTGTTCAAGTCAAACTTAAGGGCATCCAGAATCGGTTTCTCGAACGTAATGAGCATTTTTTTCAGACGTTCTAACTGTTTGCGGCGAAATTCATAGCTTTTTGTATGGCCTTTTTGAAACCACGTTTTCTGTTGATCAACAACGGGATGCATCCCAAGTCCTCCTTTATTCACTTCGCTTGATGGCGTGCTGATAAAAGTCATAGGCCACAGTCGTGTTCGGAAAGATCGAACGTGCTTCTTCCTCGAGCTGTTGAATCGCTTTCCCTTGGTAACGGGAAGAAATGTGATTCAAAATTAACTCGCCGACTTCTGCCTCGTTGGCGAGAGAAGCGGCTTCTGTAACGGTAGAGTGATAGTAATCATAGGCGAGTTCAGCATCCTCACCCGCAAAAGTCCCTTCATGTACGAGAACATCTGCTTTGTATAGAGGTTCCTTCAATTCAGGAAGGGAGCGTGTGTCACCAAGTATGGCAACTTTTCTGCCTTTCTTCGGAGGTCCGATCACATCTTTACGATGAATGATGCGGCCGTCCTGAAGCCGGGTCTGTTCTACTGATTTGATTTGCTGATAGATGGGACCAGGCGGTACACCGAGCGCTCTCAGCTTATCCGGCTGTAGTTCCCCGAGTTTCTCCTTCTCTGTCACTATGTACCCGTAACTGTCGAGCCCATGCTCCAATTTCACAGCTTCGACTATAAACTGATCGTCTTCAAATACAAAGCCTTCTTCCACTTCTTCGACATAAAGAGGGTAGCGCAGGTGAGTCCCACTCAGCTGCAGACTGATTTCAATATAATCCTTTAATCCGCGCGGACCATAGACGGTTACAGGGGTTTCGCCGCCCTGAAAGGACCTGCTGCTTAACAACCCGGGTAGTCCGTAAATATGGTCACCGTGAAGGTGTGTAATGAAAATCTTCTCAATGCGCCTTGGGCGGATATTTGTGTTTAAAATTTGTTGCTGGGTTCCTTCACCACAGTCAAAGACCCATGTCGTTCCGCGCTCTTCCAGCATACGGAGGACGAGGGAGGAAACATTGCGTTCCTTTGACGGTACTCCGGACCCCGTTCCTAGAAAAAATAGTTCCATGTAGATACCCTCCTACTGCTTCTATCATACCACTTGAAGGCTTTTTCCACACTTCAAATGAAATGAAAGAAAATGTTGTAAGATTATGTTAAACTATCATATGTCATTATTTTCTGAAAACGGAGGTGCCACATGACGATATTAGTAAGTGATAAAGGACATGCCTTTCTTGAGTTTCTAGAAGTTGAGGAAAACGAAATGAAAAGCTCGCTCTCAGATGCGCCGCTTACTCACGCACTGGTTGTAGCAGAGTATGATGGAAAGTATTTGCTGCTTTACAATACGTGGCGTCAACATTGGGAGCTTCCTGGAGGTGTCATTGACGCGGGAGAAAGTGCAAGAGAATGTGCGATACGTGAAATGAAAGAAGAGACAAATCAACAATCAAGGGATATGTGTTTTAAGGGATTGATGAAGTTCCAACTGAAGCCGGATGACCGCTTAGAATACGGGGCTTTATATAGCTGCCGGCTACATGATATCCAACCTTTTAGGGAAAATGATGAGGCTGATCAAATTGTACTATGGGACCTTTTGGAAGATATCGGATATGTCGACCAAATAGACAAGGCTTTGATTGCTTATGGTTAAACTGTTCATTTTTGATTTTGACGGTCTTATATTTGATACGGAGTCGTATGATCTTCAAGCTTTTGAACAACTCTATAAATCTTACGGCTCTAAGTTCCCGAAGCAACAATGGTTATCATGTATTGGCGGATCACTTAACTTTGATCCCTATGAAGCAGTCTTAAAAGCTCGTCCGCACCTTATAAGAGAAGTAATAAGGCAGGAAAGAAGGCAAATCTATCAGGCGCTGATTTCCGAAGCAGAGCCTAGAGAAGGGGTGCGTGACTATCTTGACCAAGCTAAAAATAAAGGCCATACTCTTGCATTAGCCTCGAGCTCGACGAGAAGTTGGGTGGACAATCATTTAAGCCTGCTTGGGTTGGAGAGTACCTTTGATTTTATCTGCACAGCTGATGATGTAGAAAGAGTGAAACCAGATCCAGAGCTCTTTTTACATGTATTAGATAACTTCCAATCAGAACCGGAATCAGCCGTAGTGTTTGAAGATTCACCAAACGGCGCAAAAGCAGCTATTCGTGCAGGAATTCCTTGTGTTGCCATACCCAATCCAACTACAAGAGATCTGTTTTTTGATAAACAAATCCATTTAAGGGTCGAAACGATGTCTGATCCAATTCTGAAACAACTTATTTAAGGAGTGAAATTCAATGAAACTACATACATACGAAAAAGGAAACGGCGAACCCATCGTGTTCCTGCATACGGGTCTTGAAACCGGCATCACAGATTTTGAAGAGCAGCAGAAAGCGTTCGAGAAAGACTTTCGAGTCATTGCACCGGATTTAAGAGGGCATGGGAAGTCTTACACAGAAGACTTTGACCATTTCTTTGAAGACAGCGCAGATGATTTGAAAGAAACCCTCGACGGCCTCGGATTGAAAGAGGTGCATGTCGTCGGATGTTCACTCGGTGCTCTTGTCGGTCTGTTTTTCACAAGAAAGTATCCAAGCTATGTACAGAGCCTCTCAGTCTCCGGACTGATGCCCGGGAAGCCGCACAATTGGGAGGAGATGCACGGGGAGGACAGTGCCATGCAGTCTCAGCTTTTGAATAATGAAGAGCTCTGTGCGCAGCTGGATGAAAAGCATCAGTCTGATTGGAGGACGATCATCCATATGGCACAAGACGGTTCTTGGTATCCGTTTGAAGAGACGAAGAATTTAGGGGATATCGATGTGCCTATTCTGTTTATGGTGGGAGAGCGTAATCTTCATGAAGTGAAAGGAGCGGCTCTATATCCAGAACAGTCGGACCGCGTTCGAGTGGCCGTCCTTCCTTTTGCCGCTCACCTTGTCCATGACGAACAGCCCGAGTTGTATTCGACGATCTTGAGGCAGTTCCTTGAAGAAGTCGGTGCCTATGAACGCGTATAGTCGACAGTTGGAAGAGACGCTGCTTCGTTTGGAGAAAGACCACATCCATATGGAAGTCAGATCCTCTACACTAAAGCTTTCTCAGCTATTAGCCGATGATTTCTGGGAGTTTGGCAGTTCTGGAGTCATTTATGACCGTGAACACTGCTTGAATGAAGGCGTTGTTCTGACAGACATGACGATTCACCACTACGGCATTGAAATTCTCGCAGAACATGTGGTGCTTGCCACATACTTTTTAGAGGACCTTACAAGGAAACGAAATACGTTCAGAAGTTCCATTTGGAAGCGTCAGGGTGCGGAGTGGAAGTTGTCTTTCCATCAAGGCACCATTACGAATTACTCAGTAGGAGAAGTGGACTTTAAAACCCTTAGAAGTCCTCATTTTTCATCGTGAACGCACATGTGAAGAAGGAAATTGTTATCTTAGGTGTGGTGCTCGGAACGCTCTTGGTTCTGGTGATCATGGTCGGAGGGACTTGGCTCTCATTGAAACCTGATGTCAAAGGGGTTGTCCATGAAATGGATGGCAGTGGATTTTTGCTGAATCCTATCAGTAAGGACCCCGAAGCCGAATTTCCGGTGTACACGATCCGGGTAACGGAAGAAACAGATTATAGTGGTGAAGCGGATTCTATACAGAACGGTCAGTTGGTGGAAGTGTGGGGGAAGCAGGCTGAAGGTTTAGTCGATGCTGGTCGCATTCATATCCTATCCAAAAAAGTAGAGCGGGATGAATGAGCTAGAGTAAGAAATTCATTAGTGAGGGAAGTCTCTTTGCTTAATGAAACGGTGTAGGGGTGGCAGTCGAAGAGTTCATCTTATGGACTTTATAAGGTTCTGCATCCACTAAATAACGTTTCCCACCCAACGGTTTACGAATCGTTGTGCAGAACCGGTCATCCATTTATGATTACCTGTCATAAAGAAGGAGACTCTCGATGGTTGAGAGTCTCCTTTTCGATCTTTACCAGGCTCTCGTATATTGACGAGGACCTTCGAGTTCATATCCGAGTTCATCCGCTGCCTGCTTCGGCCAGTACGGATTTTTTAGTAAGGCACGGGCAAGGAAAATCAAGTCCGCTCGATCATTTTGCAGAATCTCTTCAGCTTGGTTTCCTGACGTAATGAGTCCGACAGCTCCTGTATCGATCTGAGCTCCATTTTTCACTTGCTCTGCATAGGAAACCTGGTAGCCTGGGTACGGGTCGATGGCGGCAGGAACCACTCCACCAGAGCTGACGTCGATCAAGTCGACTCCCTGCGCTTTCATTTCCTTCGAGAAGAAGATGAAATCCTCCATCGTATTGCCGCCCTCGTGATATTCTTCACCAGATATGCGGACGAACAACGGACCGTCCCAAACCGTCTGGACCGATTCAATGACTTCCTTCAGGAAACGGTAGCGGTTTTCTGCGCTTCCTCCGTACTCATCGTTACGTTCATTGGTAAGCGGGGAGAGGAACTGGTTGATCAAATATCCGTGCGCACCGTGCAGTTCAATGATGTCGAATCCTACTTCTTTGGCACGCTCTGCCCCTTCTTTAAAGGCTGTGATCGTTCGGTCTATATCTTGTTTTGTCATTTCTGTAGGTACTTTGAATGCATCGTTGAACGCTTTTGCACTTGGTGAGAAGATTTCATCCTTCAAGTTGGCTTTGCGTCCGGCGTGGGCAAGCTGGATTGCAGCTTTCGCATCATGACGGTGGATGCCTTCTGTTACTTCTTTCAGTCCTTCTATATGTGCATCTTCCCAGATACCTAAGTCTTCGTGAGAAATACGTCCTTCAGGTAAGACGCTCGTTGCTTCGATCATCACAAGGCCGACTTGTCCGGCTGCACGGCTCTCATAATGGGCAAGGTGGAAAGGTTGGACCATTCCGTCCTGCTCATGTGATGAATACATGCACATCGGCGACATGACGATGCGGTTTTTCAGTGTCACGTTTTTAATCGTGTAGGGTGAAAACAATTTATGCTTCACGTGTTAGTCCTCCTCAGAGTGTTTGAAATGCTGCTTTAATTCCTTTAATGAGTAACGGCTGCCACGCCATTCGATGCCTCCCCGAATCCATGTAAGCAATAGCGCCCGCGACAGCATATAGACGAATAATAAGGCAAAAATCGGGAGTGCCAGAATATACCACATGGAGTACGTTGTCAGGCTGTGAATGGTCAAGGCATATAAACAACATAACAAAACGATATTCACCGCGCTAATGATTTGAATTTCGAGTGGCGAAATAATGAGGAGCAAGTAAGGGAGGACTTGTGAAATAAAGACGCCGACGACGGCTGTTAACGCTAAGAGTACCGAATAATTGAGTCCTGCGAAGGCATTTTTTTCAAAACCGATCAAGGCAGCCTTCAGCGATGGGTACCATTCCACCGTCATATCATCGAGGGCAGAGACGAGACGCTGTCTGAATCCGAAACGTTTCACTCTCTGTCCGAGCTCCAGGTCGTCATCCGGCCTGAGGCGGATCGCTTCATGACCGCCGATTTGTTCATAACACGTTCGTGAGATCAAGTTGAAGGCACCGATCCCCATGCCGCCTTTTTTATTATCCTGATTGGCCTGCCAGGGTCTTTTCAAATAGCCGAACCCTAACAGGAAAAAGGAGATGAGGCCTCGAAGCCAGAAGGATTCGCCGTTCAAGTCGGGCGCCGCCGTTACGTGATCAGCTTTTTCCTTTTTCAAAAACGTGAAGGCTTTGGATAGAGCGTTCTTCTGAAAGATAATATCGGCATCCGTGAAGACGAAGTAGTCCCCTGTTGCCTGTTTCACGCCGAAGTGGAGGGCATGGTTCTTCCCGAGCCACCCGTCTGGCAGCGCCTTGATTGTGAAGCTTTGAACCTGCGGGAACTCACCAGCAAGCCGCTCCATCCTTTCACCTGTTCGGTCATCCGACCGGTCATTGACCGCAATAATCTCAACGTTTACGTTTTCCTGTCCAGCAAGGGAGCGGATCGTGGCTTCGATATCCTTCTCTTCATCTTTAGCGGCGATGATCACCGAGAGTTTTTCGTCAGAGGGAAGACTGCTCATCGAGGTAAGAGAAGGAATCTTTCTGTACCCCAGCCAGTAATCCACCAACACAACCATCCAGAACAAAGCGAGTATTACATAGAGCCAGAACATAGCGCTTATCCCTTTCTTTTTTGAAAAAGTTCCCGGTGCTCGAGAGCTTCATGTGGCACATCCGTGAAGATAGCATCAACACCGAGCTTATAGCATTTCTTCATCATACCCGTACGGTTCACGGTATAAACACGCAAGTCCATGTTTTGCCTGTGACATTGTTTCACCAGTTTTTTATCCAAAATACGGTGTTTGACATGGAGGTCATTGGCGCCGAATGATTGAGCATATTTCACAAGGTCTCGGCGGTTCGTAGAAGTCAGGAAGGCAGTCCTTACCGCCGGATTGATCTCGTGCATCCGGACGAGGCTGTCCGCATTGAAACTCGAAATGACCGTTCGGTCGAGCACCTGCCTATTCTTAAGGTTCTCATAGACGATCGATTCGATGTGTTTATATTCAATGACGTTCGTTTTGAGCTCAATGTTCAATAACATCTTTTGTTCTTTAAACCACCGCAGGAATTCATCCAGTGTTACAATAGGTGTATTAGAAAATTCTGAAGAAAACCAGCTTCCTGCATCAAGACGACTTAGTTCATCATATGTATAGTCTTGAACAAACCCTGTTCCGTTTGTCGTGCGACGCAGGTTCTCATCATGAATCAGCACTGGGATATTGTCTTTCGTCAGCTGAACGTCGGTTTCGATTCCTTCCGCTCCTGAAGCCTGGGCCAATTCGAAGGCTGGCATCGTGTTCTCTGGTGCCAGTTTACTCGCTCCTCTATGAGCAAAAATTAAAGTGTTTTTCAAAGAATCTTCACCTCTTTCGTAAGAATGTCGTTGTCTATTATACAGAAAAAAGGAAAAAAGGGGGACCATACTATGAATCATTGGCAGACAAAGGATGAGCTGACCGATCTATTATGTGCGTTGGTGGAGTACCCGAGTGTCACAGAAAGCAATGCCGAAATCGCCATCATGGAATACTTATATTATATTTTAGAAGATCGTGATTATTATCAAAATCACCCCGATCACCTTAATCTGCACCCTTTGAAGGACGGGCGCCAACTGTTGACAGCCCTCGTGAAAAAGGAAAAAGCAGAGAAGACGATCGTATTGATTGCCCACGCGGACGTCGTGGGTGTGAAAGATTATGGTTCCTTTGAAAACCTTGCCTTTTATCCGGTTGAATTGACGGTCGAGCTCCATAAACATATCGATGAACTCCCTAAATCAGCAGCCCAGGATCTTCTTCAAGGAGATTGGCTGTTCGGGAGAGGGACGATGGATATGAAGGCAGGGCTTGCCGTTCACCTTTCCATGCTTGAAAGAGCGATGGACGGAGAATTTGATGGGAACATCCTGCTGGTTGTCGTTCCCGATGAGGAAATGAACTCGGAAGGGATGCTGACGGCGGTTCCGGTACTCGCCGAACTGAAAGAAAAGGAAAACCTTGAATACGTGATTGCTTTTAACGGGGAGCCGATGTTCAGTAAATATCCTGGTGACGAGTCGTATTATTTGTACACCGGATCGATCGGAAAGACGCTGCCAGGATTTCTCTGTTACGGGAAGGAAACGCACGTTGGAGAGCCGTTCGCCGGACTGAATGCGAACTTGATGGTCAGTTATTTAGCACAGGAGATGGAGCTGAATGAATCCTTCATCGAAAAAGTGGATGGGGAGCGTACGCCGCCACCGATCAGCCTGATGCAGCGTGACCTCAAGTTTGAATATTCTGTCCAGACCCCTCAGGCCGCCGTTGCGATGTATAACGTTTTATACATGAAACAATCGATACAGGAATTGAATGAAAAGCTGCTCCGGGCCGCGCAGCGCGCCCGTGCCAACATCATTCATCACTATCACCACCAGGCATCCTTTTATTTAGAAGGGACACAGACATCGTCCTTCTCGCCTGACATCCAAATCTTAACATATGAGCAGCTGTATGAGGAAGCTGTCAAACGTTTTGGGAAGAGTGAGGTAGACCGAAGATTGAACCGTCTGAAAAACCAACGGGACCAGAGTCAGGGAGATCGGGACTTTTCAACAATGCTCGTTCAGAATCTGTCTGCTCTATGTAAGGACCTGAGCCCGATGATCGTCTTATTTTACAGTCCACCCTTCTATCCGTCCGTATCTTCTCATCACGATGCGTTCGTGCAGGAAGGCGTGAATCTTGCCATCGATACGGCGAAGAACGACTATCAGGTGGAACTCGAAGAAGTCGAATACTTTACCGGTTTATCGGACTTGAGCTTCATCGGCCCGAGTGCCATGACTTCACCCATCGATGACTTGTTGAAGCAGATGCCGATCCAGGGAAATGGTTATACGCTGCCCGTGGATGCGATGAAGGCGATCACTATGCCTGTCATCAATATCGGGCCGCTGGGAAGGGATCCACACCAATGGACGGAAAGGCTTGAACTCACCTACAGCTTTGAGACGCTACCGAAAATTTTAAGAAAAACCATTCACCATTTTCTCGAGAAAAGTAAATAGACGCCTCCAGTAAGGGAATTCCTTTCATGTAAATGGGGTTCTCTTGCTATTCTCGATTGAGGAGAAAAACGGACAGGTCATTCGAGGGAAGATAATTCCACCGTTTCATGATAAACTGAATAATGAATGATGATTCAGTTTGGAGGCTTGAAAGGATGCAGACTTTGAAAGATACCATTCATCGACTTACGGTCCCTACACCTTACGCGGTCGGGGATGTGCATATGTATTTGTTGGTCGGCGATCAAATGACGCTGATTGATGCAGGGGTTCAGACGAAGGAAGCCTGGGACGCTGTCCGAACTCAACTTAAAGAACTAGGGTATCAGCCGGAAGATATTTCACAGGTCGTTCTCACGCACCACCACCCCGATCATATGGGGCTCGTCAATTATTTTCCTAATGTATCGGTCGTCGCCGGACATCCGAAGCTTGAGCCATGGCTTGAACGGGATGAGCGATTCTTCACCCGGTATGAACAGTTTTTCTACCATATGTATGAGGAATCTGGTGTGCCGGATAAATACTACGGTCTCCTGAAAGCGCTGAGGAAGCCGCTTAAGTGGACAGCAGAAGGAACCCTGACTCACAGCCTGACAGAAGGGCAGCGGATTCCCGGGCATGAGGAGTGGATGACGATCGAAACGCCAGGTCATGCCCAGTCTCATCTTTCTTTTGTGAGGCAGGCGGATGGGCTGATGATTGCTGGAGACCATCTCCTTCATCATATTTCATCCAACCCTTTACTTGAGCCTCCTTATGAGGAAGGCGAACCGCGTCCGCGCCCCCTTCTGCAATATCGGCATTCCATGCAAAAAGTGCTGGAGCTATCGATACGAGAAGTATATCCAGGCCATGGTAAAGCATTTACTGATGTCGAGCCGCTTATTCTGAAGCGTTTGAAGAAGCAGGAAGAACGGGCGGAAAAAGTAAGGCTGATGTTCAAGGAAGGACCGATGAACGCGTTTGAAGTGTGCCAGCTGTTATTTCCGAAACATATCGAGGCTCAATTCGGCTTGACGATGTCCGAAACGATCGGTCAGCTCGATTACTTAGAAGACACGAAGCAGCTCGAAACCTTTATGGATGGAAAAACGAAATATTATCAATTAGCGGGTGATGGGCATGAATGAACGCGTGAAGGGAAGGAAGATCTTAATTACAGGAGCCTCAAGCGGGATTGGGCAGTATTTAGCCATTCATGTAGCCCAGCAGGGTGGCACGCCGATTATGGTGGCCAGGTCGACGGACCGCCTCCGCATTATCGCAGATAAAGTGGAGGAGTCTTTTGGCATCAAAGCCTATTGGTATGAAGCGGATCTATCGAATGATGCGGACTGGAAGGATATCATCGACCAGATCTGTTATGATCACGGGTCGATCGACGCTCTTATCAACAATGCGGGAATGGCGGTGTTCGGTTATGTGGCAGATACGAAGTGGAAAGATATCGAAAGCATGATTTCAATCAACGTCAAATCTTTGATTCGTACGACCCATCAGCTGCTGCCGCATTTTATCCAACAAGGGAACGGTCACATTGTGAATATTGCTTCCCAAGCCGGAAAAATCGCTACGCCGAAGTCGGCTGTTTATGCCGCGACGAAGCATGCTGTGCTCGGGTTCACGAATGCCCTGCGCATGGAGGTGGAGGACGACGGTGTGTTTGTCACCTCTGTAAACCTTGGTCCGGTCCGTACGAACTTTTTCAAGCAGGCTGATCCGTCCGGGAGCTATGAGCGTTCGGTCGATCGAATCATGCTCGATCCGAACCACGTTGCACAGGTGGTCGTCCAAGGACTCTTTAAGAAACAGCGGGAAATCAATCTTCCGGGCTGGATGAACTCAGGAAGCAAAGTGTATTCCATCGCGCCCGCCTTGATGGAAAAAGCCATGCAGGGCCAGTTCAATAAAAAATGACGGCCGCTGGAGGTGGCGTTTTATGCTGAAGTTCCTCATCCTCTTTTTACTCGTATGGGTCAGCCAGTTTCTGGCTGTTGTGATGTGGGGCGAGTACGTGTGGCTGGAGAAGTTCTCGAACGGAGGAGTCGGAGGAACACCGATGGATCAGGTACAGCCTGTTCTCTGGTGGACACTTGTACTCGAAGCCCTTGTGTTCGCTTTTCTGATCGCCTGGAAAATCCGCAGCCAGGGAGAAAAGAAGCATACATAAGATGCGAGGGAAATGTGTAACTTAATCAAGTACCCAACAATCATTGGAGGGGAAAAGATGAGTAAAAACTCGAAGTCGAAGCGTAATCCACAGAAGTCGCGGGATGCCGTACAACCTGCTAATGGGAAAGAACGGACAACCATCTCGAAAACCGACGCATTCTTTAATGAGAAAGAAAAGTAATAGAGAGCAGCTTCCGTCAGTGGAAGCTGCTTTGTTTTGCATATAGGTACCTAGGTTGGGAAACGTCCCTTACGCATAATGCCCGCCGATCTTTTTGCTGCGCTCAGGGGTGATGCCGGCATCTGTAAAGCTGCTCGCCCGTAAAATCGCGGTCGATCCGTA
This sequence comes from Halobacillus litoralis, assembly GCF_020171725.1. Taxonomy (GTDB): domain Bacteria; phylum Bacillota; class Bacilli; order Bacillales; family Halobacillaceae; genus Halobacillus; species Halobacillus litoralis_F. The sequence goes on from NZ_JAIVAJ010000002.1 coordinate 385,514, forward strand.
CTTATCGCGGATTTGGTCCATGACGTTCCCGACGTCTTTCTTTTTCGGACGATCATCAAATAGAGTGAGCTGGGTTGCGATGTCTTCATCGAGGTTCGTCAAGGTTACGGCAATGCGGCGGATCATGCTGAATCCGTCATAATACTTGTGAAACAACTGCAGGCACAGACGGTACATATCCATCGTGATGTTCGTCGGCAGATCAATCGAGGTGGACCTGCTGAACCCGCCGCCTGTGTCTCTTTCGTACCCAACGGATAAATGAACCGTCCGGCCAGCCTGTTTCGCCTTGCGTGCACGTCGGCAGGCTTCTTCACAAAGGTCGAGCATAACGGCTGGAACTTCTTCTTTGGCATAATTGCGAAGGAGCGTCACACCATGGCCGAAGCCCTTCTGTTCGGTCTTCGTAAAATCTCCGATCACAGGGCTCAAGTCGATTCCCCAGGCGTGCCAGTACAACTGCTCTCCGATGATACCGTAGTGCTTCTTCAAATATTTGAGCGGGTATTTGGCGAGCTGTCCGAGACGGACGATGCCGAGACGGTTGAAGTTGCGCGTCATCCTCGAGCCGATTCCCCATATGTGTTCAATGGGTGTCGGCCACAACAGGCGTTCGACGTCTTCATAGCGGCATTCTGCAATTCCGTCATCCGCTTTTTTGGCGTGGATGTCCATGACGACCTTGGCGAGAAACTTATTATCACCGATTCCAATCGCGCATTCGACGCCGAACTGCTCCCGAATGCGGTCTTGAATCATCGCCGCAATCGTATAAGGAGAGCCATACAGCCGGCCGAGTCCGTCGACCGTGACCCACAGTTCATCGACCGAATAGACATGAATGGCCTCAGGCGGAACGATTTCCTTCATCATCCGTGTAATCTCGACGGACACACGGACGTATTCGCCCATTCGGGCAGGAGCCACAATCAGCTCCGGATCATTCGGCAGTTCAAAGTAACGGCTGACATTGCTGACACCGTGTTTCTTTTTTAAAGCGGGCGAGGCGGCAAGCACGATGCTGCCATTTCGCTCCGGGTCCCCTACGACAGCTAGGAGTGCGGTTTTCGAATCAAGACCGCGATGTGCCATTTCAACACTGGCATAGAAACTCCGCATATCGATACAGAGTACATCGTGGCGAGGATAATGAGAATAATCCATCACAATACCTCCAAACAGAACGTTTGTTCCCATTATACACAAAATGGACGCGATGATACATATGAAATTTTTGTAAAGTAAAAAAATATGCCGGAATGAAGCAAAACAATTGCCGGAAGATAGCAGATTTTTTAAACTAGAATAAGGAGGAATGCCTCATGAAACTCGTATTGACAGAAGAAGCTAAACAACAGTTAACCTATATGAAGGAAGAAGAACGCCCGTTGATCCGCCTGTTTTACGATACGGAAGGGTGCGGATGCGGCGTGAACGGTCTTCCGACTATAAGACTGGATTATGAAAAACGAGATACAGACGAAAACGTCGAGAACGAAGATTTCCATGTCATCATCGATCAGCAGCAGGCTGTGTTTTTCCGAAAAGAAATGAAGCTGGACTTTAAGAAAGGCTTATTCCGCTTATCAAGCCCGGAAGGTGTGCTGAACCCGATCATTCCGATTCGAGACGTGCGGGAAGGAGCGACGGTATGAGTAAGAAGAAAAAGCAGCAGGAGGGAACGCTCGGTTCCCAGCTGAATGAAGATCTGCTTGCCAAGCTTCAATCCAAAAAATCGGAATTGAAGGAGCAGCAGGTTGAAAGAGAAGAACAAGAACGAGAGAAGCGCATAGAAGAACGGAAGCGTCGTGAAGCGAACAAAAGCTTTGAAGAATTGCTGAACGAAAGCGACTTGGACTGGAAATCATTCAAAAAATAAGCACCTGCCTCAGGCAGTGTGCTTATTTTTTTGTGATAAATTCTGGGGAAGTGAAACGTGCGTGAATGTGCCATCGTACATATAGTAGATACTAGAAAAAGGGTGAGAAGAAATGATATTCCAATACGCCTTCCATGATGAAGCGAGAAGAATCGTAAAGCAGTCATTTATGAATGTGGGCGGACAGGTTCTGCTTATTGCGGTTTCATTGTATCTCAATCATGAGGTAGCTCAGTACGTCGTATATGCATCGGCTTTCATCATTCTTATTTCATTGATAGCGGCCGTTTACAATATGAACATCACGCAAAGAGATTATGTCCGGATGTCGGAGCAGTATTTCACGGTACATAATCGAATCGTAGATCCCCGACATAAAGTCTTCTATGAGGATGTTACGCAGATCTCGTATGTGGAGAATGTCCTTTCGGTTCAAACAACGGATGACAGCCACCGTGACGACATTTACACAGATAAAATGGAGGAAGCGGATGCGTCGATCCTGATACGTGAACTGGAGAACCGGACGGGTGTGACCGTGACGACGCTTGAGGAAGAGGAAATAAAGCAACAGAATGGGTAAGAGTATAAAACAGGTATGAGGAGGGGCATCATGGATGTAGTCTTGCTGCTTTTAATTGGAATCGCAGGAATCGTTGTCGCCGTTGCCGGAACTTTGGTCGCGGTAGTGAGAAGAATGAAAGAACCGAATCAATCAATGGAAGATAGGGTGGAGAAGCTTGAGGAAGAAGTCGAGCGCCTGAAAGATTGAATGATTGGAAGGGATTTGAAAAGGTTTGTCGAATAAGGGAGTAAGGAATGGAGGTGCACCCGGAATGTATGAACTGAAAACAAAAGAGAACGACAGCAGCGTCATCGAGTTTATAGAAAAAGTGGAGAAACCGAAAAAGAAGGAAGACGCTTACCGTCTTTTGGACCTTTTCACTGAAACCTCAGGCTATTCCGCCAAAATGTGGGGGACGAGCATCATCGGATTCGGCTCTTATCACTACAAGTACCCAACCGGTCATGAAGGGGACGCGCCGCTCGTCGGTTTTTCACCGAGAAAAGCGAATTTCAGCCTTTATTTCGCTACCGGACAAGAGCGGGACGACATGTTGGAGCGTCTTGGGAAGCATAAGTCCGGCAAGGCGTGTGTGTACATTAATAAGCTGGACGATGTGGACGCGGAAGTGCTGAAAGAAATGATTACCTCCTCAATAAACTATTTGCAAAGCATGTACCCGGAGCAAAAGGAAGAGTAGAGGAAGCGATAGGGTGAATCTATCGCTTTTTATTAGGTTCAGAAAACTAGATTGCGATTCAAAAAGCCATACATAACAAGGGAGAAACAAATGGAAAAGTTTATAGAACATAATCGTAAGGCGTGGGACCAGAAGGTAGAAGAGAATGTAGCTTATACACAAGCCGTTGATAAGGAGACCATTGAAAGAGCGGTAGAAGGAACGTGGGAGATCGGTGTCACAGCGGACAGGAAAGTGCCGCGCCAATGGTTTCCGAAATTGCTTGAAGGGCGTAAGGTGCTCTGTCTGGCATCCGGCGGCGGACAGCAGGGTCCTGTTCTCGCAGCGGCGGGAGCAGATGTCACCGTCATCGACCTTTCAGAGAAACAGCTGGAGCAGGATCGTTATGTCGCGGAGCGCGACGGACTGAGGTTACGCACCGTCCAAGGTGAAATGGCGGATTTGTCTGCTTTTGAAGATGAGACATTTGATGTCATCGTTCACCCCGTGTCCAACGTGTTCGTAGAAGATGTACGGCCGGTCTGGAACGAAGCGAGTCGAGTGTTGAAGACAAACGGAACGCTGATTTCTGGGTTTATGAACCCGGTGTTGTATTTGTTCGACGATGAGAAGGAGGAGCAGGGCGAGCTTGAGGTGGTCAACACCATCCCGTACTCCAGTTTAAAGGAGGACGTTCAAGAAGGGCAGGCGCTCGAGTTCGGTCATACATTGGAGGACCAGATCAAGGGGCAGACGGATGCTGGGCTAGTGATTGCAGACTTCTATGAAGATGACTTCGGTGGAAGGAGAACCGTGGATCGATACATTAAGACGATGGCCGCCACCAAGGCCGTCAAGTTGAAGGTGATCGAATGACGTTTACCGCAACTCCTTATAAACTGTCGTTTACGATGATGAGCATCGTGTTATTGTTCTCTTTGATTCTATCCCCTAACTGGTGGTATGCGGTGGCCATAGCAGTGGTCGTCTACAGCATCCCGACAACATTCGAACTCCGGATCGAAGACGAACATTTGGAATATCAGGTCAAACTTATGGGAGGGATCACCTTCACGAAGGTGCTGCACCCTTCTGATATACGTGTCATGAAATTTGAGTTAAGAGGGTTTGCCTGGCGCTTTATCAAGATTAAACAGAACAAAGGACTGCCGATTCGAATCTACCAGTTCAAACCTGAGAATATCGATCGGTATTTACTAGACTTTGCAAAGCAGCACGACATTGAAGTGGACCGCACGAAAGGGTATGGAAGCGTCAGCTTAGACTAAATCATGGAGGTGTCGGAAATGGCACATTTGAGACGAGTAGGAACAACGTATCTGCCCGTTCAGGACGTAAGACGGGCGGCGGATTGGTATGAAGCGAAGCTTGGAGCACGGCTCAATTTTATAGATGATGAAAAGGCGATTGTGGAAATGGCGGGTCAGAGCTTTTTCTTAGTATTGGCAGAAGACGGGGCGACAGCGAACTTTAGAGACCGAAAAGGGCACCGTCGGTTCTCTCTTACGTTTGAAGTGGATGGAATGGATGAGTTGGAGGAGCTGAGAGAAAGTCTTCAGGAGAGGCATGTCATCGTGGGTGACGTTGAGGATCGTGGCCATATGGGAAACAACTTCGTCTTTTATGACTTGTGTGGCAACGTTTTCGATGTCTGGAGCGAGTTAAGTCCGTGACGCGGAAAGTGGAAGTGCACCCCTATCAGCCGGAGTGGGGCTCAAGTTTTACGAAGGAAGCGAAAAGACTTGAATCCTTGTTTGGCAGGGAACTATTGGATATTCATCATATCGGAAGCACGGCAGTCGAAGGAATGGCTGCTAAGCCGGTCATCGATTTGATGCCGGTTGTCGCGGATATTGCGAGGATCGATGCACACAATGAAAGCATGAAAGCGCTTGGGTACGAGCCCAAAGGTGAATACGGCATAAGCGGACGGCGCTTTTTCATAAAGGGTAGGGACCTGCGTACCCATCACGTTCATATTTATGAAAAAGGGAATCCAGAGATTGAGCGTCACCTCATCTTCCGTGACTACCTGATGGAACACCCAGCAGCGAGGGAGCGGTATAGTCAGGTGAAGCAGGTACTTGCAGAGAAGTACCCCGATGACATCGGCGCCTATATAAAAGGAAAAGAGCGGATTGTGAAAGAATTGGAGCATGAAGCCTTTTGTTGGAGGGGACTTATTACATGATAGAGTCATGGATTCGAAAAGGGATCGCGTCCGTCTGCCTTCCACTGACGCTGTGGAATGCATACCGCAACAGTCGCAATAGAACCAACCCCCCAGGAGAAATGATCAGGACAACCGAATCCCACCTGCATACCATAAAAAGGGGACACGGTCCTGCAACGGTCGTGCTTGAAGCAGGGATGAGTTCGCTATCGATCGACTGGCATCTCGTGCAGCCCGCTCTGACTGATACGGCGACGGTCGTCTCTTATGATCGAGGGAATTATGGTTGGAGCCGCACGAATAGAAGGTCGATGTCTTCTCTCACGGCAGTGAATGAAATGAGAGAGCTGCTGAAGGTATACGGGTTGAAGCCTCCCTACATACTTGTCGGTCACTCGTTCGGATCAATGGCAGTAAGGCTTTTCTCCAGCCTTTATCCAGAGGAGGTCAAAGCTCTCGTCCTCGTCGATCCGACACATGAAGATTATTACATAAGAACAGAAGAAAACCTCTCGAGAATCCGCTCATTTGAGAGAACGGCAAAGCTCGGCTATATGATGTCTTTGACCGGACTGCCGCGGCTTTTGAAGCAGGGGGTTGGCCGCTCGGATTTAGGGAAGGAATACACCGCTCATCTTGATTACGTATCTTACAAAAATGGGGCTTTTCAATCGTTGTATCAGGAAGTGAAAGATACAGAGATTTCAGCGGAAGAAGTGATGGTCAGTAGACCGCTTGCTAAAGACCTTCCTGTAACGGTATTGAGCGCAACAGAACGCTCACCAGATTGGCTGAAGCATCAGGAGAAGTTTGCTGCGCTCACCGATCAAACCGAACACATCTGGGTGGAGAGTGGGCATTCGATTCATTTGGAAAAACCGGACATCGTCATTCAATCCATTAAGAAGTATGTGTGAAGGACGACTATTCGCTGTCGTCCTCCTTTTCCCTCAAGGCATTTTTAGCGACTAAAGCAAATTCAAGCTTTTCAATCGTATCACAATAAAGAGGAAGGACATCCCCATCCTGCTCTTCGATGCCTTTTGTAAGCAGATGGATTTGCCTCACGTGGGTAAACCAATCCTCTCCCTCAGCAGGAGTCGGGAGTTGATCTGGCCAGGCCTGCTGTAAAGTTGGACTGTAAAATCTCGGCGCATTACCGTGAATGCCACAAGGCTTTTCGACAGGACGCTCAATTTGGTGGGGAATCCGTTCTCTTACATCATTGAATAACGTCGGCCAATAGTCTTTTCGCGAACCACTATGAGGGTGATCCGCGGCCCAGTCGATGACTTGCTTCAGTCGGCTGTCCACGGAATAGAGCAAGTCGTACAGCTCCTTGCCGAACTGAATCCGTTCTTCCAACGAGGAAAAATGGTGAACAGTATGGCCGAACAGTCTTCGCTGTTTCAGCGTCGTTGTCGTATAGGGGAGCAGAATGTGATTCAAGTTCAGTAAGTCCTGCATTTTGAACAAAAGGGTGTCGGTCACGGTTTGCTTGTAATGCTTGTTTTGTATCACTCGACCTTCAATGTAATGCTGTTCATTCACAATCAGCGCTTTTGTGAGGAGGGAAGAGTCTCCTTTCTCTATGAATGCTTCCCAAAACGGACGCATAAACCTGGACACACGAAAAGCGGGCAGTAGATGAAGAAGGGAACGGTTTTCCTCGACGCTTTTGTCATAGAGTAGAAGTTGAGGATAGGCATCTTGAAAGATCAGCCAATTGCCCCGCTCGAGAAAAAGGAAAAAATCCTTTTGTTCTGAAGGAGTAAGGAGTTCGGGTAAATGTTCTCCTTTAAGATCTGTCATATTCCAGCCCGCATTGCGGGAGACGAGATGGGCGAGCAGAGCCCAGTGAAGGGTCGGATGCTTCACGAAGAGGTCCCAGTAAGCTTGCGTCCTGGTGACGTTATTCCGATTCATTTCTTTCGTTGACTGGTGAATGTCATCAATCAACTGTTTCTCTCTTTCTGAATAAGTCCCCACCTTGGTTTCACTAAGTGACTGCTTCAGCTTCTTTTTCAACGTTCTGTTTGAAAAGGGAAACATGCCCCCACCTCCTTTAAAGCGGTTCTAATTAAATTAGTTTATTCTTTCATGGAAAAGTTATACAAAATATATTAAACTATCCATAGTTCATCTTAAAGAAGGTGCGCGGATAGAAGGAATCGGCCAAATACTTAAATAGAAAAGGATGTGCGGCATGCCATTAGAATTTATTCAAATCACACTTTTTCTCGCTCTTTTCGCTACATTCCTGTTCGTTCTTTTTCAAAAGAAGCCTTTTGTGAACGGGACGACGGTTGTAGGGATCTCTGTCCTTGGCTTCCTGATTGGAGCTGAATCTCTTTATATGCAGGGGATGGCAGTGGATGCTTTGAACGGCAGTGGAAGCGTGCCTGCTTTTATATTGTTTTTAATGACTGCCGGATTATGCCTCGTGAATCCTGTGCTGTATTTCAGGTTGTGGGAATTGAAAGTTGACAAGCAAATCACACCTTCACAACGCTGATTATGTGCGGAAGTAGTATATTTACGTTTTGAAATGTTTTTTACAACAACGCATTCAGTGGTCTCTGGATGACTACACCATCTATCGAAATGAGTCCTACCCTCTAGAGTTATAAAACACGTATCTTACAAAAGCTCGACCAATTACATGTAAAGGAAGGAGAAATCTGCCTATGTAGAACCTCCCTTTTCAACCAAACACAATCTTTGGAGAAAAGGGGTAGGAATTCATGAAATTCACATCATCATTTCGATATTTATGGTTGGGTCAATCTTGTGCAAATCTTGGTGATATTCTTTACGTTGTTGCGCTGATCGCATTATTGTTTGAATCGACGGCATCTGCATTTTCTCTTGCGCTGCTGCCGTTCTGTCATACGTTCGGCCGATTCTTTGGCGGGCTGTCAGGGCCGGTCTGGATGAACCGGCTGTCTTTAAAGAGGGTCATCACTGTCCCTCAATGGGGAAAGACCGTTTTATTGTTCAGTTTGACGGTACTTCTGAACGCTGTGAGTGAAGCACCGCTGTATCTGGTCTTCGGATTCGTTTTGGTCATTGCCTTTTTAGACGGATGTTCAGGACCGGCATCGAGAGCGATGGTACAAAGGGTCGTGGCGAAAGCAGAGCTGTTACAGGCGAATAGCTGGCTTTCGGTCGTCACCCAGTCGATCCAACTAACCGGCTGGGCTGTGGGGGGAATGATGGTGGCGTTATGGGGCGGTCTTAACGTGTTGTGGCTGACCGTGACGTTGTTTATCATCTCTTCCCTTCTCATGATGAGAATCAAAGAACGACGATCGGATGACCGGAAATGGAAACCATCTTTCTCTTTCCGGATGTTAGGCGAGGGCTGGTCCCTCATTTGGAACCAAAAGCTGTTCCGTAAACTCCATGCTGTTGTATTTCTCGATGCTTTCGCCAACGTTGTATGGATTGCGGCGATCGTATACGTTTTTGTGGCTGAGGTGCTTCATCAAACAGAAGCCTTCTGGGGTTACATCAATACGACATTTTTTCTTGGTCTTTTGGCCGGAGGAGCGCTCGTCAACGTGATCAGAACGAAAGTATTGATGAAAACGATGATGGTGACAGCAGCAATCGGGTCAAGTGGACTGACCATTTTGTTCGGGCTGAACTCCATTGCGTGGATCGCTTTGGTCATCTCGGCACTCTTTGGAGTGATGGAGCAGGCGAAATCCATCGCCATCGAAACGACCCTGCAAATCGAAGTAGATGAAAATCAGCTGCCTCTCGTGTACAGTGCTCAAGAAGCCTTGGTAACGCTCACATTCGGAATCGGCGCGTTGGTGTTCGGTTGGTGGACAGATGGGGTTGGGGTACAATACGTATTTTTAGCAGCAGGTTTTGTAATGGCTGTCGGTGCTCTCGTACTGATGACTATACGAATCAATGAACAGACAACTATGAAGAAGGAGATGAGCGTATGAAGCGAACAATCATAATCATCCTTTTAATTTTGAACATTGCCTATATCGCAACAGCCTTGACAGATACGCCGTTTCGATACACAGCTCCCTATACGACCGGGGTTGCTTTGCTGTTGGTCGTCAGTCTATTAGTGGGAGGAATCACATTCTTTCAAGCGAGGACCGAGCGCCATCAGCCGATCTTTCTGGCGGTCAGTTTATTTTTTATCAGCTTAGGTGCGGCTGGATGGTTTGCATTCGTGAACTATTTAGCTCTGTTGATCGGTTGAGACGAAACGACTAAAAGGAGCAGTCCTAACTGCTCCTTTTTCATAAGGTGGGAGAGACAGATGCCTGTCATTATACTTCATCAGAAAATTAACGCTCCGCGTAACATTTGCTTTGACTTGGCACGTGACGTCGCCACCCACACAGAAACGACGTCACAAACAGATGAAAAAGCGGTAGCGGGTCGAACCGAAGGGCTTTTGGAACTCGGGGAACGTGTGACGTGGGAAGCCGTCCATTTAGGTGTCCGACAAAGGCTGACAGCTGAATTATCAAAAATGGAAAAGGATCGCTTTTTCGAAGACATCATGGTGAGAGGGGCTTTTCACTCTTTTACGCATGAACATCACTTCAAAACGACCCGGGACGGAGGGACGATGATGACAGATGTATTCGACTATCGTTCTCCATTTGGTCTTATAGGAAGGGTGGCAGACAGAATCTTTCTTGAGTTTTATATGAAGAAACTATTGAAGAAAAGAGGGCTTCTTCTTAAACAAAAGGCAGAAGCCCTGTACATCTAGAGAAAGAGGGGGATGAGGATGAGAAGAATATGGATGCCTTTTTACATCACCGGGGAATGGCTGCTTTTAGGACTTGTTCTCCTAACGGTCCTATTCATCCAAGCGATGTATATGGCAAACGTCGTCTTGATTGACATGCCATGGGAAGAGACGATCACATTGTCAGACTCTGCTTTGAAGACGTTCTTAGGTTTCATAGGGGTGGGGGGATTACTCTTTGTCTATATCCATTATCTTGCAGGTGGGAGAATGTATCGATTGATCAAAGAATGGGCTTGGGGCTTCGTGATCGTTATAAATTTCTTCGGAAGTGCACTTTGGCTCACCCTATCACTTATATCCGGGAATGGGGACATGATAGCTCTGATCTCTTCAACCGTCATAAGTTTGATTCTCGGTGTTCAACTAGCTCTTCGTTACAATAAAGACAAACTAGCCGAATCCTAAAGGAGGTTGTATCATGCCGTGTAAACTTGTTGCACCATCGATGGAGTGGAAAGATGCGTATCTGGATTTTTACAGGGAATGGAAGCATAGTGGTGAAACGATGGTTCCATGGGTAATCGAGAAGGACCCGAAAGATTTTGAAGAAATGATCCAGTACTTGGAGAATCATGCAGAGGGACTTCATCTGCCGGAGGGATTCGTGCCGGACTCTACCTACTGGTTTGTAAACCCGTCAGACAACATTGTCGGAGCAGTGAATATCCGTCATGACTTGACCGAAGCGCTCAGAAACGGTGGCGGTCACATCGGATATGGCATCCGTCCGACTGAGCGGAGAAAAGGATACGCGACCGAGCTGCTGAGACAATCCGTTCAAAAAGCCTGTGAAATCGGGATTAAACAAGTGCTCGTTGTTTGTGATGAAACCAATCTGGGTTCCATGAAGACCATCCTGAACAATGGTGGCATAATCGATCATGATTTCATAGAAGAAGACGGAAATGTTGTCAAAAGGTTTTGGATTGCGACATGAACCCGGAGTTATATGATTCATTCATCGCTTCCATTCGAGAATCGGATCACCGCTATTTGCTAGGTGTGGATGGCCTGAGCAGGTCCGGCAAGACCACCTATTCCAAAAATCTTGCCCGATATTTGACGGAACAGAATTACCATGTCGTCACGATTCATCTAGACGACTATGTTGAACCGTGGTCCATCCGATACGGAACAGGGCTGCCCGAATGGGAGGAGTACTATTCCTTACAGTGGAACGTCATGGAATTGAGAGAGCATTTATTCGAGCCGATGAGGAGCGGAGATACACTTGAGATTCCTCGTTATCATCCGGAACTGAACGTGTATGAACAGCATGCCGTGGCGATAGGGGATGCGGATGTCATCATTGTTGAGGGCGTATTTCTGCAAAGAGAAGAATGGCTTGGATTCTTTGACAAAGTCGTATATTTGGATGTCTCACGCAGCGTTCGTTTCCTTCGTGAAAAGCCGGAGACGAGGAGAAAGATCAAGAAATTTACGGAAAGATACTGGAAGGCAGAAGAGTATTATATGGAGAAGTGTCAGCCGATCAAGAATGCGGATGTCGTAATCACGTACTTGGAGGGAGAGGGATAAATGGCGTATCGAGGTTCCGATGCATATGATCAAGATGAATTTTTCGAGAGGTTTCTGTCAAGAAGGAACCGGGATGAAAGTCCGAACAATCTTATGGAACGACCGGCAATCTTGGAACTGCTGGATGATGTGAAGGGCAGAAGTGTTTTGGATTTAGGATGTGGGGATGGACGTTTTGGACTTGAACTCTTTCAAAGAGGGACGCGCCTTTATACAGGCGTAGAAGGTTCTTTGAAAATGGTGGACCGAGCGAAAGAGGTCACGGAAGGGTTTCATGCTACAATTGATCACACGTCTCTTGAAGAATGGCAGCCAGCAGCTGAACAAACGGATGTGGTCGTCTCAAGAATGGTTTTTCATTACATAGAAGATCTACGTTCTGTATTTGAAAAAGTCGCAAGCAGCCTGAAGCCAGGTGGACAGTTTTTATTCAGCGTCCAGCATCCTGTTCTTACGTCTTCTATTGAGAGTGCTGAAGCGAAAGGAAAGCGCGGGCAGTGGATAGTGGATGATTATTTTCGAACCGGCAAGAGGGAAGAGCCGTGGATTGGGGAAAGCGTCGTCAAGTTTCATAGGACAATAGAAGCGTACGTAAGCCTTGCCGCGAGAAGCGGGTTTGTCATCGAAGGCTTAAGTGAAGCAGAGCCTAAAGAAGACATGTTTCAGGAGAGGGAAGAATACGAAAGACGACAGCGCATCCCCTTGTTTCTGATTCTCTCTTGTCGCAAGGAGGGTGAGCATGGGATCAAGAATGATGCATCTATTGATCGCAAACCGGATTTGTGAGGAAGCTCCGATTCAGGACCGCACCTCTTTTCTTCGCGGATCGCTCGCACCCGATGCCTCCCGGTCGAAGGAACGCTCACACTTTTATGCAGGAAAAGAAGAGGATTACTCGAGATTCATCCTGTATGATTCCTTCCTGAAGAAATACCAGCATCTTCAGGAGCATGATTTCATTAAAGGTTACTATACGCACTTAATTGCTGATCACCTTTGGTTGAGTGGTTTTTATCTAAGCTGGTTGAGGAACCGTATGGCAGTGAACGACAGAGTACACAGCGAATATCACCATGACTTCAGACTCTTAAACAGCAAGTTGCTGAACCATTACGGGGCTAGGGAAGAGGTGATGGAGGATCTATTGAATCCTGTAGAAGGTCTCCCCATCGATGAAGTGGAGGAGAAAGAGATAGAAGCTTTTATTCCTTCAGCGCTCGAAGACTTTCAATGGCAGTCATCGCATTTAGAAGAACCTCTCAGCATTTTTACATTTGATCAAATCATTGGCTACATCGAAACAGCAGTCGATCAAAGTGTGCAGGCTTTAAATCGTTTATGAGAAAATCTTATCGGTTCTTTTTTAACTGGAGAAGCGGTGTTGGCGAATCAACTCGCTTTCCGTGGGCGTCCGCTTGAGTCTCCTCGCTCCCTTCGGTCGCTGTGGGGCCTCATCTGTACTCTGCTCCCACAGGAGTCAACACCTTTATGAAGTGGAGACGGAACCTCATATGCTATCACCCGGAAAAGACGATAATTGCTCAGAATAACGTTCAGCCTTACATATCCCAACCTGGTTCTGTTCTCACTACCTTCGCACAGTGGTTGGAAAATGGGGAGACTCCCTCGTGATTTACGGACCACGGCGAGCTACTTTCCAACCCGCTGTCCACTCCATTTGTAACAGAACCTTTCTCTATACTTTTCAACAGTCTGAAAAAAGCTCAGGGTACGACCCTGAGCTTTTTTAATGGGTGGTTCCTAATAGATCGCAAAAGTCACGACAAAGTACAGCACGGTGATGAGGAGAGACGGCACAGCATATCTCCAGTGGCTTTGAATACTGGTTTGTGGTCTCACAAGCAGGTAGATCATCACCAATGTCATCATAATACCGAGCAGGGCCGTGAACAGATGGGATGACCCTACCACAGACATAATCGGTGCCTCGCGGTAGAGGGCATCCGTTATAACAAGCAGCTGCATGTTGAACAGGTTACTCCCGAGAATGGAGCCGATCGCCATGTTGTAATTCGCTAGTTTAAATGCTGCGAGCACTGCGACAAGCTCAGGAAGTGAAGTCGAAGCAGCGATGAAGAAGCTTCCTACAAAGCTTGAATCAAGGCCTGAAACTTGGGCGATCTGGTCACCTGATACCGACAGCACACTACCTGAGATGAATACAACAAGGGCTGCGATAATGAAGCCGATCACACCGGTTTTCAGTGAATAATCTTTTTCAAGTACTTCCTCTTCTGACTCATCCTCACCGTCAGGCATCAGCTTGACAGCCGCAATATAGATCCCGACGATTACAAACATCTCAAGGCCGATGTTGAACAAGCTTCTCGATCCTGGAATCAGAATAGAAGTGATAATAATGACTAAGAACACCAGACCGACTACCGCCGACGGGATATTCCCCTTATGATCGATCCGCTGAAAGAGTCTCCGCTTTCTGTAAAAGAGGTCGACTGCGGCCAGAATAAGCAAGTTGAATACGTTACTTCCAAGCATGTTCCCAACCGCGATGTCCGGGTTATCGATAAAGACAGCCGTCAGACTGGTTGTCAGCTCGGGAAGTGATGTGGCACCCGCAATAAGAAAGGTACCGACTACGGCTCCGCTTAACGTAGATTTTTTACTGATTACGTCGCCGAATCTATTCAAATAGATAGCTGAATAGACTACGACTACTGCAGCTATCAAAAAGACAATATATAACATTTTTTCTCCTCCTTACGCTCCTTCTTTATACCCTATTTTGATAGATTTGAAAAGAGTAAAGCATATTATTCTAAAAATATTGAATTTTTAATTCTAAAATTATAGAATATAGTAGAGGTGATAAAATGGAAGTGATTAACACAAGTTCATTAAACAGGGAAACGTATGAAATATCCCTGCAGTATTCGCTTGTATTTGAAGCGGCACTGGGTATTGCAGCTGTGACAAATGATTCTCTCATTCAAACGTTGGAAGAGCCGTGGCAGGGAAAGCGTTCAACATTTTCTGAACCGCTTCAGCACCAACTCGATCACGTGCAGACGTATAACACCTGGAAAGCCCTGCTTCAGTTGGCACACGCTGCAAAAAGCACAACCATTGAGGAATGGCAGACGTTTGTCCAAGGTTTATCAGACAATCATCTTAAGCAACATTGCTTACCTTTTATGAGAAAAATGGAGCGACAGGTGTATGACCTGGCAGCTCTTGGTGAGGAAGCGGCGATAGAAGAGCTCTACCTGAGAGCGGAAGGTCATCCATTTTATCCGGGCTATATTCAATATGTAGTCGATGCAGATGCTGGTGAATTAAAACGGGGTCTGCTCGAGGTTATGACATTGTGGTGGGATGAGGTCATCGTTCCAGAACAGGACGAGCTCTCTTCTGTTTTAAAAAGAGACTTCGAGACCAAAAGTCAGATGAGCGATCGGATGCATCCTGAAGAGTTCGTGAAATGGGCGACACAGGGACGTGAATATCTGCCTGAACCAAGCGTTCTGACGGTCCTGCTCATCCCTCACGTCAGTTACCGCCCGTGGAATGTCGAAGCAGATCTGCCTCATACCAAAGTAATTTATTATCCAGTGGCAAAAGAAAGTCTCGAGCCTGATGGAGAAGAGCCTCAAGATCAGCTTGTTCGCCCTTTGAAGGCGTTAGGGGACGGCAAGAGACTTTTGATTCTCAAAAAATTGAACGATCAACCCCAGACATTGAAAGACCTGACCCATGATCTAGAAATGGGAAAAACAACGATTCACCACCATTTGAAAACAATGAAAGCAGCGAGGGTGATTAAACAGGACGGAGCCGTGTACGCCGTGAATTGGAGCGTGCTATCTCAAATTCAGGCGAATCTCGAGCAATACTTGAAGGGTGTGAGATGATGGAGGCGCTTGAGAACGAGCCATTCAAAGCACACGATGAACGGAAAGCCTTCCGCCTGTTAGGGAGCAATTTCATATCATTTTTCGGTGATCAGATCTACATGATTACACTCCCGCTTATTATTCTCGGATTAACGGGCTCACCGCTTCAGATGGGGATTGTCTCTGCACTCGAACGGCTCCCGGTTCTCCTCCAGCCATATGCCGGTGTATTAGCCGACCGGGCGAATAGAAAAATACTGCTGCTCTCTTGTGACGCAGGCAGGTTTGCCATCATGGGTGGCCTTGGGGTACTGGCTGTTACACAATCCCTTCAGTTGATCCATTTGTATCTAGGGGCTTTGTTGATCGGTTGTCTGACGCAGTGCTACCAAACGGCTCAGTTTGCCACTCTACCAAGACTTGTACATAAAAGCCGTCTGCAGCTGTTCAATTCCATCAATACAGGTCTCCTTCAATTTTCCATCGTCATCGGACCTGCAGTCGGAGGTCTGGTCATCAGCCTGTTCGCTCCAGGCGTTGGCTTGATCCTGAACAGCCTGACATTTCTCGCTGCATTCTTTTTGATGTGGGCGCTTCCGAACAAGGCACCATCTACTGAAGAGAGGCCTACAATTTGGAATGAAGTAAAGGAGGGGGCGCAGTTTATCATCGATCATAAGCCGATCCTTTTTACCAACTTGGCGATGTTTTTCTCCATATTTGGGACGACGTTGTTTTTGACGATGATGATCGTCCATGTGAGATTCCTTTCGTTCAGTGCGGTTGAGATCGGCTGGTTCGCATCATTCGGCGGCTTGGGGGCTCTGCTTGGTGCGGCGGGCGTAAATGTTGTGAAACCGATGATGTCCGCAAGAACTCTCTTGTTCTCGGGAGGAACGATTGGTGCTCTTTCGATTATAGCTTTCAGCGTAGTCGAATCGTTCTGGATGCTTTCCCTTATGAATGCGATCGGGGCGTTTACGGCATCGATGATGAGTCCGGCCATCGTAACCATCCGTCAGTACTTGACCCCGGACCGGCTGCTCGGGCGTGTGCAGGCAACGAGCCGCTGGATGACATGGCTCCTGATGCCCGTCGCGGCCCTGGTGTCAGGAATTTTGGCAGAGTGGATCGGAACGGGAGCGACAATCGCGATCGGCGGTGTTGTAGCTTTTGCGGCATCGTTTCTCTATCTCCATCCTTCATTGAAGCAAGTTTAAAGGATAGGTTATGAAAAATTGAAACATTTTCTTTAGGCGTTCGTCCAATGTGGAGAAGGGGGAATGAACGATGTGGAAAGCAGCATCTGTACTTATGGCGCTGAGCGTTGGTTTTTCTGGAGGTACCGCTGTGAATGAGGATTTGGCTGAAGTAGAGACAGACGGCCAGCGAACATTAGTGATTGGAGAAGCATTGTATGAAAACGGTCTTCAACCACTTCCGGAAGTAGAAATAGAGCCTATTGAGCCTCTGCCTGTTCCAGGGGAAGAATCTCTTGATCTGCTTCCTTTACGTTAAGAAGAAAAATGGGCTGATAAGACCGCTATTAGGTGGGGTAGTAGCGGTCTTTACATAAACTCACAAGCAGGAGGCCGGGGTATGAAGATAAGAAAAGTGAGATTCGAGCAGGATCAAGACAAGCTCCTGTCATTCAGGCGGGATGCTGAGCTTGAAAGTTACGGCCATATGGAAAGGTTTGATGAAACCTCCTACTTAAAAAGAATCCGAAGTCGAATCGACAATAAATCGGGTGGTCAAGTGTTTATCGTGGAAGATGGATTTCCAATTGGTCAAATCGGCTGCGAAATAAGAGGTAACCTAGGTTACGTGAATATTTTTTATTTGGTTCCAAGTTACAGAGGAAAGGGATATGGAAAGAAATTGATCCGCTGGGCAGAAGATTATTTTAGAGAACACGAACTGAACACATACCAGTTAAAGGTAGCGAAGCGGAACATTCGTGCAGTGAGCCTTTATGAAAAAGAAGGGTTGGTCCCAGTCAAAAAAGAAGAAGAGTGTTACATTATGGAAAAAGACATAAAAAACCCCTCTGATTAAACAGAGGGACTTGATCAGCCTTTCAGCCGTTCGACGAATTGGTCGAGCGGTTTTCGATTCTTTATATTATGATTACATTGAACGCTGTTCTGGCAGATGTAATTGCCGCGGCTCACGGTTTCTTCAGACCGGCTTTTCTGGTTGGTCGTGGTGAATAAGCCAACGCTCTCCGTTTCGTGGCAAATCGCGCAAATGCCTGTCTTATTCGATGGGAGAAAGTCTCCTTTAAGTCCGGTCCATTCATCATTTTGATGCGTGATGATGTATTTACGGCCTGAACCTGGCTCATTCCAGCTCAAGTAGGAGATATGGTTCCAAGGGACCTGGGTCAAGTCTGGAACCTGCAGGCGTTTCACTTTTGGGAAAAGGTCTTTGATCTCTTTTTCCGTCAAGTTTGGAAAAGGGATGATATACTGCTTTAACCGTGAGAGGAAAAACAGGGCATCGGCTTCGTCTTTGATTTGATTGACCTGAGCGATCATCTGCTGCTGTTCCTCGGTAAGGTCCAGGAACGCGTCGACCACTTTCTCCTGCGTGATGGCCATCATGGCAGAGGCAACGGCCTGGTCATTTGTCGAGGAATGACTGTTCACCAATGAAGCGGTCTGTTTCTCGATGTAATGGTACTGATCAGCACGAATGAATGATTCCATTAAGCTTCCCCCATTTCTTAATACTTTTACACATTATCACAAACTATGTTTGACTGTTCAAGCCGTACGTACTAGAGAAGTTTTTGAAAGGAAGGATCGTTGATGTCAAGTTGGAAGAGAACGACAGTCGAGACGGAAAGAGGCACATTCGAAGTCTTCGTAAAAGGGGAAGGTCCCCCTGTAGCGGTCACCCATTTGTACTCCATTTTCAATGAATCCGGCGACTACTTCGCAGAAGCGTTAAGCCGTTTCTATCAAGTCTATTTGATCAACCTGAAGGGATGTGGCGACTCTTCTACTATCGCGTCCCGCTATGAATGGAGTATGCTCGAAGCGGCTATCGATCTGGATGCCATCAGGCGGGCTATAGGGTTTAATAAGTGGAGCTTTGCCGGGCATTCAACAGGTGCTATGCTCGGATGTCTATACGGTATTCATTACGCTGACAGTTTAGAAAGATTAGTGATGGTAAGCGGTGCGGCGCGAGAGTACATGACGGAGAGCCCGGAATGCATTTACAATAATGAACATCCGCAGTTCGAAACGATGCAGCATTACCTCGAGGAGCTGAAACAGAAAGACCAATCCGAACCAGAAAGGAAAAGGATCAAGAGAGAAAGAACGAAGCTGTCCCTTTACAAACCTGCTCAGTTCGACTCTTATTTTGATCAATCGATTGAAAAGGAGCTCTCAGCAGAGCGTTTGAGATTCTTCAGTCGGGAGTTACATATCTTTGACGTCACCCGGAAGCTTCCGCTCATTTCGTGCCCTACGCTCGTCGTTTGCGGGGAGCATGATGTTCAGTGTCCGCTTTCCTATTCCCGCGAAATCGCGGATCATATCCCGGATGCCCGGTTGGAAATTTTTCGTGAAAGCAACCATTACCCATTTTTAGAAGAAAAACAAAAATTCTCTGACGTCTTAGAGGATTTTTCGACAAAATAGGTGATGACAGAGGTGGATTGTGATCCATTCCTCTGTTACTCTTGAAAAGCTGTAGAAAAGGAAAGGGGAGGTTTCATGCTGCTTGTGATGACAGTCCTGACAATCATTTTAGTCGGAGTATCCGGCTATTTTACGTATAAAAAACGCAAGGATAAAGGGGAGGGTGGGAGCAAGAAAAGCTGGGTTACACCTTTCTGCCTTCATCTTGCTCCGGTAGTCGCACTTTTGAGTTACGCCTATGATGGCCTATATGGTGCCGGCTATCTCCTGCTTGGTGTTCTGTTCGTCTCTGCTGCCTACTTCTCGAAATTCCAGCCGCAGGGGTAGTTCTTTTCGTCGCCTGAGTTGTTCGGGGAAAGGCAAGGCGTGTGTGTAAAGAAGAATAGAGTTTATAAAAAACGACCGACTCATTCGCGAAAGAGTCGGTCGTTTTTTTGTGAGGTTAGTCCCCAAACATATATGTTCGTTGATGGTAGGAAACCGAGAATGTGAATCCGATGGCCATCATGGCTCCGATCAAAGCACTTCCTCCATAACTGATGAAAGGAAGAGGAATTCCGGTGATCGGCAGCAACTGAATCGACATTCCGATGTTTTGGAACACATGAAAAGCGATCATGCTGATAATACCGACCATAGCGTACGTGCTGTAATCATGATTCGCGTTAAAGGCTATCGCAGTGAATCGATAAATCAGGAAGAAGAACAAGACCAAGACGACGCATGATCCGATAAATCCATATTCCTCCGCTATGATACTGAAGATGAAGTCGGTTTGGCTTTCTGGTAAGTATACTTCCCGGTCACCGAAGCCTTTCCCGTAAAGCTGACCGGATCCAATGGAACGCATCGCTTTGACGAGTTGATACCCGGACGAATCCTCGTATTTCGTCGGCTGCAGCCACGAATAGATACGATCGAGCTGATACTCTTTCACCCCTAAATATTGATCAAGAAGCTGGGGCATTTTCAATGCGAGCAGGATCAGACTTGTTCCGAGCGATGCAATGGTGAGAAAGATCGGAATGATGATCTTCCACTGAATTCCCGACACCAGGATCATGCCGCCTAAAATGGCGATAAAGACAAGGCTTGTTCCAAGGTCTGGCTGCTGCATGATCAATAAAAGCGGCAAGGCCGTGGTCCCTATCAGCTTCGCCAACAGCATGAAGTCCATTTTCAATGATTTCTTATGTTTTTCATGGTGCTGGGTGATCACCCTTGCCAGCACGAGTATGGTGAAGATTTTCATAAATTCAGATGGCTGTAAAGAGGCACCGGGCAACTGGAACCAGCTTTTCTGCCCTTTGATGACAGGTGCGATCGAGTCCGGCGCAAGGATCAGCGCAATAAGTAGAAGGTTCCCAAAAGCATACAAATACCAACTGATTCTTTTGAAGTCTTCCGGGTCAGCAAGCAGCATACCGCCGATCATAATGGCTCCCACTCCATAGAAGAACAACTGTTTAACGGCGAAGTTTGAATCATATTGCGGGCTTTGTTGTGCACTATATAAAGCAATAACACTGACAGCGATGAAGCAGCACATGATAAATAGAAGCTGCCAGTCAAATTTCTCTTCGAATTTCATCAGGTTAAAACCGTTCCTCTCTAGCTGCAATTTACCTTACTTAGCATACCAACATTTCGCCGAAATGAAAATATTTGATTCGAATTTGCCGTTTTTTGAAACTTGCTGAAGGTTCAGCTCGTATATACGTAAACACAATCACTTTAGGAGGGGCAATCATGGAAGCATTGCTGTCCATACTCGGGATTTTGGCTTCAATCCTCGTTCTTTATTCATTGGGAAAAGCAGGGGTAGCCATGGACGGGAGAGAAGAGGATCAGAAGTGATGGGGTACGTTATCGGACTCGGTTTGTTTATGATCTCTGCAGGGATTGCAGAAGTCGTGCTTTCAGGAAGGGCTTTAAGTAGAACATATCAATAAACGAGGCGGGGCCGGGAGAAACGGTTCCGTCTTTTTGTTAAAATATAGAGAGAGGGAGGATGTTATGTTTGTTACTCATATTAATTGTGTTGGTCGTTCTGACGTGGATCAATACATTCGTTTTGATGCGTAATCAAAGACAGATAAAAGAAGAACTAGGATTGAAGCAGAGTCCGCGACTGTTCCAATACGGTCATGCTGACGAAAAGGGGGAGGAAAGACGATGATCGTGATTTTGGTTGGTGTCATACTGTTTCTCTTATTTGCTATCATTGCAACGTGGATCAATACACGGACGATTTTGAAGGATTTAGAGAAAGTGAAAGAAGCACTTGATATTAAGGAAGACTCGCCGTTTACGTTCAGTGAGTTTGAATCCATGGTGGATAAAGATGAAAAGCAATAAGAACGGCATACATATTCGAAATAAATGGAACGGGAAACAAGTCACGATCTTGTTCCTGCATGGTTTGGGAAGCACGGGGGACACGTTTGTACCACTGATGGAATCACTGAGTGGATCAGTGGACGTAGTGGCTGTCGACCTGCCCGGGCACGGACAGTCAAAGCCTTTAGAGGTGCACACGATTGAAGCGTGGGTGAAGTGGCTGGACGGTTTAGTAGCGAATTTTGAATGGGAGCGGCTCCATCTAGCAGGCCATTCGATTGGCGCGGACTTGATTGTTCAATATGCGCTTCATTTTCCAGAGAAAGTGGACTCCCTTCTATTATTAGATGGAGGTTACCTGACAGGGGAAGCCTTCGGTCAATCTGTGGAGGAAGAGGTCCGGCAGACGGAGGAGCACTGCGAAGGGTTCGTCTTTTCGTCATGGAAGGAGTTCCTGGAGATGCCCGGAGCAGAGTCGATGAAAGCTGCGATGCATGAAAGTGGTGGAAAGGTTCGGTTGAAAGTAGATGTTGAAACCGCCAAAGGACTCACAAGGGAGCTGTCTAATGAACCGTCAGACAAGACGCTTCAGAAATGGTCTGTCCCTTCATTGTTACTGAGGGCGACTGAGCCAGTTGAAATAGAGTCGATCAGGACCAAACAAGCAGATCGATTGAAAAACGGATCACCGGTTCAGGTTTGCGAGATTGAACAGGCAGCACACGATGTGTACCTGGACCAAAAAGATTTAGTGGCATATGAAATACTGAAATGGATCACCCGGATTAATGAAGGAACAGCATAGGAGTGGGATACGTGGCATTTACAAATAGTCGAAAAACAGAGCGCTTAGTCATCAGGCCTTTAAGAAAGAAGGATTACAAACCGTGGCTCAGCGGTTTCGAAAGCCGGCAGCCAGCGGTTAGGAAATATGACCCTGGAAAGATTGATATGTCGGAATGTACCAAAGAATGGTTTGCCGCACTGGTCGCTAAGCATCAAAGTCTGGCGCAGGAGGACACGGCCCATGTATTCGGTGTCTTTGAGGAAAAGTCAGAAACGCATATAGGGATGGTCGATTTCTCTACGTTGGCAAGAGACCAATTTCAGTGGGCGAGAATTGGTTATACCATTCATAACCAGCACTGGAGGAAGGGGTTTGCGAAGGAAGCGGTCGAGGCGGCCTTGGAGATTGCCTTTGAAGACCTTGATTTTCACAGAGTGGAAGCCCATATCAATATTAATAATGAACCCTCCTACAGACTGGCGGAGTCCGTCGGGATGGAGTATGAATGTACGCGTAAAGGCTTTATCTACGAAGGGCTCCAGTGGACCGATCATTTAGTGTACTACATACAGAAAGACCCGGGAGTTGTCAGTGAAATGGCCGTAACGGAGGAGTAATGGTGTTAAAGAATGGGAGAGCCAGTGGGATCAGCTCTCCTATTCACATGTTTAGAGAGAAAGGTTGAAACGGTCGAGTAAGTCAGTGAAAGCAGGTCTCTCATTGCCGTCTCTTCCTTTTACAGCGACTGCTGTTGTAAGTGAGTTCAGAACAGCTTCCTCGGTGGCTTCGCCGATAGCACGGAATGCTTCATCCATTTCCTCTTCGTGGATCATGGATACCTCAATCGGCTGGTTGGTCTTCTCATGAGGGATTCTTGTAGCGGTAGAGAAACCAATGACGATCTCCCCGCTTCCGTGTGTGATGATCGATCCTGTTCTTGATAACCCAGTCACCGTCCGTTTCAGGATACGGTTGAGTTGCCTGTCTGTGACAGGGAGGTCAGTGGCTGCAATGATCATGATGGAGCCTTTGTCTTTTTCCTGCCATTCGTCCAGAAGCTTCTTCTTCAGCTCCTGACCGATACTGCGGCCCTTGATGGTCAAGTCCCGCAGAATGCCGAAGTTAGACATGACGAGAATCCCCATCGTGTAAACGCCGTGGGAAAGAGGGATCAGCCTGGAAGAGGTGCCGATTCCGCCTTTCAACGAGTAGCAGAGCATGCCGCGGCCTGCACCGACGCTCCCTTCCTCCACTTGCTTTGAAGCGTGTTGGATCGCTTGGTGGATGTGTGTTTTATGTACATGCTGCTTCCTGATATCATTAAGAAGCATATCGTTGCATTCACCGATTACCGCATTTACGGTTCCGGTTGTTCTTCCGATCTCAGGATTCCTCGCAAGCATGTGC
Source organism: Halobacillus litoralis (assembly GCF_020171725.1). Lineage (GTDB taxonomy): Bacteria > Bacillota > Bacilli > Bacillales > Halobacillaceae > Halobacillus > Halobacillus litoralis_F. The sequence continues at coordinate 409,227 of NZ_JAIVAJ010000002.1, forward strand.
TCGATGCAGGCATCGGCAGCAGTTCCGACATTCAACGTGTTTGTGAGCAGAATCGGGGTCTCAATCACACCAAGCTCTTGAAGTTGAATCGTACCCATCGTTTTGCCGAAGCCGTTCAATACGTGGCTTGTGGCAATCAGTTTCTCCTTAAACAGGTTTCCTTGGTGAGGCAGGACAGCCGTGACACCTGTTTGACAATCACCGTCAGAAAGGGTTACGTGACCGACCGTAACTCCCTCGACATCCGTAATAGAGTTCAACGGCCCTGTTTCCATTTCGCCGATGCTTCCATGGCGTTCACGGAATCTGTTTTGTTTTTTCATCAATACACCACCCTTTTTTGTATTTTAACACGTTTATTCAGGGTGAATGACAGGAGGTGGAATTTCTTGAGGTATGGTATGGCTCATGTCATGACAGTGTTTGGATGTGGCACACTGTTATATCTACTTATTGCAGGCATCATGGACGGGGCTCGACTCCCGGTGGTCAGTTATTTCTTATCTTTGATTGCGAGTCACTTGCTGCTTGAAAAAAATCAATGGCTCGTCTACTACGTGGATGGGTGGCTGACACCGCGGGGTTCAGAGGATAATGATCGTCACAGGTGATCGCCATATTTCAGCAGGGGAAGGGGGAACGTGTCGCCTCTTCTCTTTTTTTGTGTTCTCATTCATGAATGATTGTGATATTGTTTTACTTATATAATAATAGGGTAAGGTCGTAATATTAGGGGGGCGAAACAATGACTCATGTATCATTGGAAAAAGAGATAGAAGACATTCGGTCGGAAATGTACCATGCCCATTTAAACGATCATAAATATGAAGATGTGTTGAAGATTTCTCAGAAGCTGGATCAAGCATTGAACAGGCTGTATGGGATGTCGGAGGAACCGCGCTCTTAAAAAAGTTTTTTTCGTATAAAAGGAGTTTTATATTTGGACTTGATTTCTCTTTTAAAAGAGGAAGGGTACACGAAAGTTTCCTATATTATGGACGGTGAGAAGCATTCCAAGTTTCTCAATCAAGAGATGGATGCGGACTCTCTCATGAAGTTATTTATGAAAAATACGCACATGATTGAATATTTCCCTTACGAAGCGAAACCGTACTTGATGGTGTTGCAACCAACGACAAGCATTAAAGTTCTATTATACAAATAGAGTCGACAAAACAGGATGTAGCCTTGGTCTGTATTTGTCGACTCTTGTATAATGCGAAGACTTTTGGAATAATGATAGAGGGTCCTTCAGGCTTTCCGTAGTTATACATAAAAGGGGAATCGTATGCAAATCATTGTTTTTCTACTTACCATATTAATAGTATCCATTGGAGTGTACTTCTTCAATAAAGGAATAAAAGGCAGGCGAGCCAAGGAAAAGGCGCATTCTATTCATTTATTCTCAGGTGCTTCTTTACTTGTATTAGTAGCCATGATGCACATTGTGAATCAATTCTCATAGACACAGGCAGACAAGACGTAGGTTCTTGTCTTTTTATTTAGGGGAAAAGAAGGAACAAGAAAGGAGGAGGTTATCGTGAAAGGGAAGCATATACATATGCGACCGTTACAAAGGGAAGATGCTGAACCCCTATTACAGTTTCAAGCTTCTAATAGAGAATTCTTCGAAACGTACTCGATGGATCGGGTGGAGAATTATTATTCGGTCGAATATCAACGTAGCTTGATTGAGAAACAACAGGCCGCAAGAAAAAAGGATGAAGAATATGCATATGGGATTTTTCTTAACGGTGAGAACCGGTTGATTGGAACGATTAATCTTTTTCACGTGATGCGTGGTCCGCTTCAGAGTGCTTTCATCGGGTACTTTCTCGACCGCAGGGAAAATGGGAGGGGATATACGACGGAAGCCGTTGGATTACTTGAGACATTCGCATTCGAAAAGCTGGGGCTGCACCGTATTGAAGCGGGGGTCATGCCGCATAATCAAGGTTCCATCCGTGTCCTGGAGAAGTCTGGGTTTCAAAGGGAAGGATTGGCAAGGAAAAATGTACGGATCAATGGAAAGTGGGAAGACCACGTTGTGTTAGCTGCGCTCAATCCAGCGGATGAGTAACAGATGGTCTAAATGAAATGTCTTGCTTTCCCGTAGCGAATCAATCCGGTGTAAGGGTCTCCTTTAATCCCCAGTTGTTCGCAAAAAGCCTCTTCTGTCGTAAGGCCTGTACGTTTCAAATAAACGATACGTTCCTTGAGCGAAGCGTCTTCTTGAAGCAGTTTGTGTTCAATGATCATGTGTAAGTATGCGTTTTGAAGGAGCGACGGCTGGTTTTGAGCGTAAAGCTCGAACTCAAACCCGCCAAAGAAAAAGTTGGCTTTCAAGGCAGCGGGTTTTCTTTTGATTTGAAATTTTTCTTTATTTTGATATAACTTCAGCAACCTCTCTTCATACAAAGCGAAGTCTTCTACATGGAGAACAATATCCAAATCCGAACCCTCCAAGTCGAAACCGATCGGAATGGTCCCGCATAATACGGGTTGATAGCAGGAAAGGTCGTAAAGCAGGTGGAGATTCTGCAGAGCCTGATAAGCACGCTTCTGCTTGGGAGATCCTTCCTTCATCTTGTTCAATAAATCACACATATCCTCATTTCCTTTCCCATAAACTAACAGGCAGCATCCATTTTAAAGGTAGCATGAAATGAAGTGGGTGTAAAACGTTGTAAAGATTCAGGTGTAAAACTGAAAGAGATGGGGAAGAACGTGTATAATCTGAATAAACGACCACGCGGCTGGTTCAATAGAAAGGAATGGAGATATGTATCTGAAGGACTTACAAAATTTCGAGCTCTATAGTCAACTCTCTCTGAAACAAGTCGAAGATCGTTTACTCATTACAGCTGATTTTCCAAAGGAATTTTTGACAGAGAACAATATGAAGGAACCCTTCTTATATGTGATTTTATATGTTCGTGGAGGCGAGCGGATCAAGGTCATTGATGAAAGCAGTGCGAAGATTTATTATCCATCGAAGCAGGAAATTGCTCCTGAGACACGGAGAGGCATTGTAAAGTTTGCCAAGTCGAAGGCTAAACAATTTAGAGAACAGACAAATAAAGCGTAATGGTTTGTATAGACACTTGGTTGATGCGTGTATCGTATCAGCGAGTGTTTTTTTTATATACTGATATAAGAGGATAAATTTGAATAATTGAGAGAATTTTGCCATAATTTAGTTTAGAGCAAGACGTGAAGAACTGTTCAAGAGGGGGGGAGGGCGATGGAAGAAGAAATCGACTATGATTTGAGGCAGGTTTACATAAAGAAGAAAAGAATGGTCGAGGCTGCTCTCATAGGTTTCCTTTTCATCGGGACTCTTTATCAAACCATCGACGGTTCCTTTGAAATGCCCGTCCTTGCTGCAGTCCTATTTCTTTTCTTGAGTTGGCTGCATTATGGGTGGAAAAGCAGACAGGAGACAGCTGAACTATGGAAGATTTGGGATGTGAAGTGGAGTGAACGGAAATATAAGTATGCGGTTCTTCGTTCGCTTCCGAATGTGCTGTTCATCTGTTTAGTAGCAGCCCCTTTTCATCCGGTCATGTCAACAATCCTTGCTTTTATCCTATTCCCTTTCTTCATCTCCAGGAACCTCGAAAAGTGGCACCGGAGGCAGGCGATGCACGAGCATAATAGAGCGGAGGTCGAGTATGGAAGATAACCTGACTCGGTTTCCTGTAGAAAGAATACGTTTCTTCTTGTTATGGCTAATGGGAGTAGGGGTGGCTTTTCTAATCAGCTATTGGCTATCCTATCACATGCTTTTTCACCCGAAAGGTTACAAAGTCATAGAAATCGGGGAGCAGTATTTGGTTTTACAGCAGAACACGTTGATAGGTTTGAAAGATGCTGTTGTTAGAGTAACTTTCATAGATGGCGAAAGTTGGAAAATAGAAAAAATCGTGCAAGATGTAAAAGATATGCGACTCAAATATATGTTTTTCTATATGACGACATCCTCATTGCTTTATTTCTTTCTTCTTGAACGTGCAAAGGACGAACGGTTGAAAAAATCGGATCTGTTCTGGCTATTGATCAGCATTTTATTAGCGTGGGGCACTTTAGCTATGGAACTGGATCGGCTGCACGAATTTTTTCTGGAGAAGTCCTAACCAATGAGGCTTCGTTTTTGGAGGGGAAAAAATGAAATTATCGAACCGAGATATGACGGAACAAGATGCGCGCCAAATCGTGAGCTGGAGATATGACCCTCCCTATGAATTGTACAATCTTGAGATGAACGATGAATCGATCGCAGAGTTTCTGGATGGTTCCTATAAAGCGGTGTTTGACGACCAGCAGCGGCTATTCGGTTTTTATTGCAGCGGGAGGTCAGCGCAGGTTCCGGCCGGCGATCAATACGACGTTTATCATAAGAAGGCAGTAGATATGGGGCTAGGTATGAATCCGATCTATACGGGGTGTGGTCTTGGGTTTGATTTTGTAAAAATGGTGACCGCAGAACTTCATAAAAGACATGGAAATGTTCCGATTCGGTTGACGGTAGCCAATTTCAATACGAGAGCGATCCATCTTTATGAGAAGCTCGGCTTCAAAGAAGTAGACCAGTTTTCGAATACGGCCACAAGTTTCAAGACGATGATACGTATAGGAGGGTTAGCATGAGTTCAGAGAATAGGAAAATAGCGGTCGTAACAGGAGCAAGTAGAGAGGATGGCATTGGAACGGCTGTCTGTCATGCACTCGCAGAGGATGGAATGGATATTTTCTTCACGCATTTCGGAAAATACGATGAAATAGAAGGGAACGGTCAGGAGCACGAATGGCCGAGTCAGTTGAAGGAGCAGTTGTCAGCCAAAGGGGTACGGGCTGCACATATGGAAATCGACTTTTCTATCAGTGGTTCCCATCAAACCCTTCTTGATGCCGTGGAGAAAGAATGGGGAACACCCTCTGTATTGATCCATAATGCGACTTATCAGACAGACACCGATTTCCGGTCACTGAATGCAGAGACGCTCGATACATACTATAAGATCAATAATCGTGAGCCGATTTTGCTAAGTACGGAGTTTGCCAAGCGTTTTGAGGAAATGGGTGGCAGTGATGAAGGCAGGATTATCCAGCTTGTTTCGGGTGGCCCTGACCCCAATAACCTTGCATACATAGGAACGAAAGGAATGTTGAAGGCGATGACTTATCCGCTTGCGGTGGGTCTTGCTCCTCTTGGCATAACCGTGAATTCGGTGGACCCAGGTCCGACAGATACAGGTTGGATGGACGAATCTTTAAAGGAACAGCTGAAGCCTCTCTTTCCGAAAGGTAGAATTGGGAAAGCAGAAGATGCAGCAAAATTGATTCGTTTCCTTGCAGGGCCGGAATCAGGTTGGATTACAGGTCAGACAATCGATTCAAATGGTGGTTTTCTAGGTAAGTAATAAATCCGTGAAGGTATCGTCAAAAAGTAGGATTGTTAAAATGTTGGAAATTTGGAATAATTTAAGTGGGGAAGGGTATTAGCATAGAGACCCATAGACCGAAAGATAGAAAAGAATGGTAGTTAGATCGACATAGGAGGAACCCACGTTGAGGAAAACCCTTATTCCAATAGTCGTCATCCTTTTGATTTGTGCTGGCTGTACGAACCGAATAGAGGCAGGCTCAACATTCGATAAGAAGAAGGTGACAGAAGACATCAAGGGTCTTACGATGAATGTTAAGTTACCAACACTTGTCCCCTTTGAAACCTTCAAAATTATGAGCGAAAGCTCTTCGGACAACCGTGCTGAATCCTATACGCTGAATCTGTTTGCGAAACCGGAAGATAAGGAAGCTCTCTCGATTACGGCTGTAGAGGGGAATTTATCGCCTCCTGAAGAAACCGAGAAGGTGGAGCTGAGTGAAGGGAAGGTCGGCTATTTTTCTGAACAGGGAGATATTGCGGTGATGGTTTGGGAGGATGAAGATGTTAGTTATCATGTTCAGCATATCTGTGAGGACAATCGGAAGCTGTTCTCGAAAAATGGGTTTGTACAATTTGTAAATCAATTTAATTGAAGTGTCAAAGGATGGGAAGAGTCATGACATTGTTTTATTCTATACCACTGATTCTTTTGGCTTTGTTGACTCTCCTCATAGGTCGGCAGTTCTATCAAGTCATGATTAAGAAGAACATTCCCGAAAACTATTACACTCCCTTCGATCACATTACGGGTCATGCGGTTCACGAATTCCAGGAAGAAAGCCTAGAAAATCAGCAGGAGGAAGAAGAAGGTACGGGAGATAATAAGCATAAGAATGAGGAAGGTTTAAGATGAAAAAGTGGAAAACTCTACGTTCGAATAAGTTGATTGATACAGAGTTCGTTACCGTCAAGCGAGAACACTGCAAGCTTCCAAGTGGTTTGGAAATCGATGACTATGTCGTTACCGAGTATCCCGATTGGGTCAATGCAGTGGTGATGACGAAAGACCAGGAACTAGTTTTGGTGAAGCAGTACAGGCACGGAGCAAGAGATTCCTTCCTGGAAATACCAGCAGGGAAAGTTGAGGGGAATGAGTCAGACGAAGAGGGGGTCATAAGAGAAGTACGGGAAGAGACAGGTTACCAGTCCGCCCATAAACCGATCTGTCTTGGAGACTACTATGTCAATCCTGCTGTGCAGAGTAACAAGGTGAAAACGTTTTTGATTCTTGAGGCTGAAATGGTCCATAATCAAGATCTGGATGTAACGGAAGATATACATATTGAGCATATAAACTTTCAGGACTTCGGTCAGCTCGTGCGTAAAGGAACGATTCAGACGCAATTGTTGTCGATGAGCGGTTATTTACTTGCGTCAGCTTATTTAAGTAATAAAATATGAATCCATTATATTAAAAAGGCTTCGTATCTGTTTAGATACGAAGCCTTAAGTCTTAACTGACTGGTGCTTTATTCTTTTTGCGTGCTTTCTCTTTCTCGATCTGCTTACTGCGAAGTTGTCCGCAGGCAGCATCGATATCTGTACCATGTTCTGTTCGAACTCCGCACTTGATGCCACGATCCATCAACGTTTGGTAGAAGGAAAGGATCGCCTCTTTTTCACTACGCTCGTAAGGGTTATCCGCAACCGGGTTATAAGGAATAAGGTTCACATAGGATAAATGCTTCTTATCCATCAACAAGTCCGCCAGCTGGTGGGCCTCTTTGACGTGATCATTGACATCTTTCAGAAGAATATACTCGAAGGTGATTCTTCTATTCGTCTTTTCGAGGTAGTAATCAATCGCAGGCATGAGTTTCTCCAATGGATACGCCTTGTTGATTTTCATAATACGTGAACGCAGCTCATTGTTCGGTGCGTGAATGGAAAGAGCCAGGTTAATCTGAATGCCTTCATCTGCGAATTCATACATTTTCGGTGCAATTCCGCTGGTTGATACGGTAATGTGACGAGCGCCGATGGACAAGCCTTTCTTGTCGTTGACGACATTCAGGAAGTCGATTAAGTTATCATAGTTATCAAACGGTTCACCGATTCCCATTACGACGATGTGGCTCACACGCTCATCTTTGCCTTGCTCGTCCAAGTGGTGCTGAACCTGCATGATCTGTTCGACGATTTCGCCGCTTGTCAGATCACGGTTTTTTCTCAAAATACCACTCGCACAGAAAGAACAGCCGATGTTACAGCCGACTTGGGTCGTCACACAAACAGACAAACCATAATTGAATCGCATCAATACAGTTTCAATGACGTTTCCATCTTCCAGTTTGAAAAGGAATTTAATAGTCCCGTCCTTAGACTCCTGCTTGATCTCTTCTGTGAGTGATCCTAAAGTAAAATGTTCGTTCAATTTATCAATACATGACTGATTGACGTTCTTCATGTCTGCAAATTGTGTGACACGCTTCTCGTAAAGCCAGTTCCAAACCTGCTTGGATCTGAATTTTTTCTCCCCGTGTTCCACTAACCAATCTGTCAGCTGATCAAATGTCAGTCCGTAAATAGATGGTTTCATACATACGCTCCTCTGAAAAAAATCACTATTCCTATCATACTTCAATTTGGTTGTCTGCACAAGTGGTAGTGTATCAACCTCTTTACTGGATCCAGCCGATAGGGACTTTTGTAGGAGTCGAACTGCATGTCCAATCCAGCTTAAGTGGTATGTAAAAGTAAGGGACAAAAACTATATTTAGATAATAAATAACAGCGCATCAGATTTGTGGGTCTGATGCGCTGTCAGGATGGATTGTTTATCGGGCAGCTAGAGCAAGCTCAATTTCTTCTTCCATATCTAACGGTTCTGTGGTGGATTCAAAGCGCTTGATGACTTCTCCCTCCCGGTCAATCAAAAACTTTGTAAAGTTCCATTTGATCGAATTTCCTTCTAAATAGTGAGGATACCGCTCGTTCAGGATAGCGAGTAAAAGCTTGGAAGTCGGGTGGTTGTGGTCAAAGCCTTCGAACGGCTTTTGTTCTGCTAAGTAGGTAAACAGGGGGGAAGCGTCTGCATCTCTTACATCAATTTTCTTCAAAATCGGGAAGTTGACTCCGAAATTCAATGCACAGAACTCTGTGATTTCCCCGTCTTTAAGAGGCTCTTGATCAGCGAACTGATTGGAAGGGAAGCCTAGAATCTGAAGACCTTGACTTTCGTATTTGCCTTGAAGCTTTTGTAGATCCTCGAGTTGAGGTGTAAAACCGCACTTTGTTGCGGTGTTGACAATTAACATGACTTTGCCTTCATAACGATTTAATCCGGTCGTCAATCCACTAGCTGTTTTCACTTTGAAATCATATACACTCATAACCTTTACTCCCTCTATGTGCAGAAACCCTTCATAAAAAATATCACATTCATTATACAAAGATTGTAAGCACGCATTTATTTTTATTGTAAAATACTATTTCCACTCAATCGGGGTGTTCTAAACATCTGTTTTTTGGCCGATGCGTCAAGCAGCGCATTGTATAGAAGAGAACTTGATGTATATCTTTCGACTCGGAATCATATCGTGTTCAGTAGCGTATTAGGTCTTTTCCATTATTTTCAAAATAAAGGAAGGGGAAATGGTGCACGACGGCGAATCATTTTTAGTTAAGAGCGGTTCGAAGTGCAGTTTGGGATTTACGTTCAAAAGGAGTGTTCAAATGAAGTCTGTTGTGGTCTATAGACCTTCTGAGAAAAAGCTGGGAGACGTAACACTTGTTGGTTTTCGGGTGCTGTGCACCCAGGGAGAAGATTATGTTGATGAGATTCCAAAGGCCGTTCAGAAATTATTGGATCGAACTCATGAAATCGATTTTGTAGAGGAAGAAGATCATTTCTACGGGGCTTTCATGGTGGATGCCTGCGAACCTGCTTATGATGGTTACTGGGTCGGTAAGCGAGTAGGCAGAGTGGGAGAAATCCCTCATGGAATGGAAGTGCTCACTGTTCCCGCCCAAACTTATGCGACGATTCCATTCAAAGGGCCGAACCACCGAATCATGACGGCCTACCAGGAGCTGCATGAGTGGATCGACAAAAATCAGTATGAAAGAATGTTGAATAAGTGGCATCTAGAAAGATACAGGGTGAATTCAGCAGAAGACATTACGCAGGTCGATGTAGAGCTATATGACACCATCCGATAGAACGAAGCGCGAAGGCAGCGGTCGAAAGACTCGCTGCCTTTATTATGGAGAAGAAATACTGTCACAAGTATTTGTTGTAAGCGTCGATTTGATGCGGGTGCAGCCCCGTGCTCGTTTGGGCATCGCGCTGCATAGAATCATTGCAGGGCTTACACACATAGCTCGATTCAGGGTTTCGCTGCAGTTTCGTGTATTGAGGATCCGAAAGATTGATTGAGAAGTCTTTCTTGCAGAAGAAACATGTCACATCCATGGTCAAACACCTCCTATTTGTATTCCTTCGTGACTTATCCAATAAATCCCTCGTTGTATTGAAACCTTTTTTAAGGTCGGGTCGTATAAATGAACAGTACATAGTTGAGGAGTGAGACAATGAAGAAGTGGCTGCCTTATGCATCTCTTATTTTCCTCGGATTGAGTATACTGATCGGAAGCTCGATCGTTGCGAGTGCATTAAATCAAACTGAAGAGCACAATGCAGAAGTTAGCGGAAACCAATCAGAAATGCAGGAGTCATATCGTTACGAAATGTTCTCAGCGAATGATTCCAACCTCATCGTATTCGATAAAGAGACAGGCATGTATTACCGGAAGTATATCCCGAACACTGAAGGACCGACAGAATGGACGCTTGAAATCAATCCATTCGAAAGTGATTCATCTGGAACGAGCAGGAGCTATTAGAAGGTGGCATGGATGAAGAAAAAAGGGACCTTGATGATTTATGGTTTCGTTATCTTGCTGCTTGGCTTTGGGGCGGGGTATTGGTCAGCTCAGGAACCCGTAAGCCGCGAAATACGATTCGGTTTCCCTCATGAAACACAGGACAACAGGATTGACTTCCTTAAGACCTAAACCAACACCTCTGATCAAATCGTGGTGGATAACCTTCTTGGGATCCTTTTCTCAAGGGAAAAAGTCTCGCAACCCAGGGAATTAGGTGAACCGGATATGCTCTTTCAGGTAAGGAGCCCGAAACAGTCTGTGGTATTGTTTTCAGAAAATGTCTGGTTTGAAGGTGCCGTAAGCTACCTCCGCTTAGAGGGCGATGGTGATCGCTACTACAGACTTGGAGAGGGAGAAACGGAGTACTTGAAAGAAGTGTCGAACTTCGAAGTTTTATCGTCGAATCGTTCCGAAAAATAAAAAAATTAAATCACGACTCTCATCATTCCTTTGTTCGTCATGATACAATAATAGAGGAACAAAGGAGTGAGTCACATGGATCCATTAGATGTCATAGGAAACTTACATAATGTTAAACCAGTTTACCAACCCATAATCAGTGCCATCAGGCAAGATGTGAAAGGGCACGAAGTCCTCGGACGATACCATGACGGGGAAGCGTGGCAAAGCCTCCGTTCCTTCTTCATGCACCCCGACGTTCCAGAGGAGTTCAAAGTGGAAGTCGACCAACACTTGTTGACGGTCGCCTTAGAGAAGGTGATGGCAGAAGGTGTAGGGGGGCTTCTTTTTATCAATAGAAGTGCAAAGGAATTGATGGTCAATGACGGAGAGGACCTCCTGGATACGCTGCTTGAGTTTGAGGAAAAAGGATTTGACCTGAGCCGCATCGTCATTGAGGTGCGTGAACATGATTTTGATGAAGACTTTGAAGCTTTGAATCATCTCCTTCTTTATTATAAGACGTTCGGTATCATGATCGCGGTGGACCATGTCGGGGCTAAAAGTTCCAATATAGATCGCATCCGCCAGCTTGAACCACATATCCTGAAAGTGGACACGATGCACATTCGTAACCATGATTCGCAAGGGTTCCAGGATATTATGTACTCACTGTCCATGCTTGCCAATCGGATAGGAGCGGCGATGCTTTTTGAGACGATTGAAGACGATTACCAGCTGTACTTCGCCTGGAAGCACGGCGGCAGGTATTACCAAGGCTTTTACCTGGCGGAACCGAGTTTCGAATTCGCTACGAAGGATTCTTTACGAGTAGATGCTGTAGAGAAGGTGAACCAGTATATCCGACGCGAGAAAGCTTTGGTCGAACGTCGACTGCGGTTCGTCCTATCTTGGGAGCAGCGCTTAAAGGAACGTGTTTTGAAGTGGGAGGGACCGAAGAAGGTCGATCAATACCTAGAGCGGCTGACGTCGGAATTCAATGAAGAAAGCTTTCGTATGTTCATTTGCGACGCAGATGGTATTCAGGTCTCCTCTAACTTCAGGAAGCGACAGGAGGAATGGGAGCCGGAGTACAATAAGAAAGGCTCCAACTGGGCGTTCCGACCGTATTTCTTAGAGAATGTCATGCAGATGAAAACCTGGAACAAAGGACTTTTGTCGGACATCTATTCAGATATCGAAACGAAGGAGCTGATCCGTACGTTCAGCTTCCCGTTGACGGATCAATACTTCTTATTTATCGATCTTAATTACTCTTACATCTACGAAAATGAGTTTTTACTCATGTAACCTGAACTGTCCCGCTTGCGGGGCAGTTTTTTGTCGCTGCACTGATAGCTAGTGGAATAGAAAGGGGAGGTATGATGATTATCATGATCAACGGTGCGTTCGGCGTCGGAAAGACTACGACGGCGAATGCGCTGCTGGACGAGTTGCCAGAGAGTTTTCTTTTTGACCCTGAGATGGTCGGGTTCATGTTGAGGGAGATGATACCCGATGACCTGAAAGAAAAGGAAGCACCATCCGGGGATTTTCAAGATCTCGTATTGTGGAGAGAATTAGTGGTCAAAACGGCCGCTTCCATCGTCCAAACGTATTCCTGCAACTTAATTGTTCCCATGACCATTCACAATGAAAAGAATCTGACCTATATCAAAGACGGGTTTTCAAGCATTGCTCCAACGAAACACTTCTGTTTGACTGCGAGCAGGGAGACGATTCACAATCGTTTAACGGAAAGAGGGGAACAACCAGGGAGCTGGCCTTTTCAGCAGACGGAGAAGTGCCTCGAGGCTTATCAAAAGGATGCTTTCGCTACTAAGATTTCCACGGAGAATCGAACGATCGCTGAAGTAGTTGGGGACATTTTATATGCATCTCAGTTAGGTGGCGGAAGCTTATGAAGGAATATGGGAATGAACTCTTCAAAGGGGCTGCACCTTACTATGCCAAGTATCGGCCGGTGTATCCCTCCTCTCTCATTCGAGCTGTGGTGAAGCGATTTTCACTGGATGGTTCCCAGCATCTTTTGGATATAGGGTGCGGGACAGGGCAGTTAACGGTGCGGTTTGCGGGTTGGTGTGAAAGGATTACAGCGATAGATCAGGACTCCGGTATGATCAAGGAAGCCGTGAGGATTCACAATGAACTTAGGACGGGTAAGATCGACTGGCAGCAAGAAACGTTATCGTCCTATCTATCTCAAAACAAGGATCAATTATTTGACCTCGTCTTGATGGCGAAGTCCTTTCATTGGATGGATCGTCAGGAAACTTTGAATCAGTTATACCCTCATATAAGGAGGGGAGGAGGCGTAATGGTGGTTGGTACAATCCAATCATCAGAAGAACCAGACTTATGGAAAGAAGCGTTCAACCAAATCGTGAAGAATTGGTATGGAAGCGAAAGAAAGGCTGGTATTACAACGTATTCCCATCCTGTAAAAGGTCATGCACAAGTGATAGAGGAATCCCATTTTGAGCTTGAGCGTCACACTTTCTCTGACTTCAACATCGATTGGACAATCGAGTCTCTTCTCGGTCATTTGTATTCCACCTCGTACGGCTTACGAAGCTTCTTAGGGGAATCCGTCGATGACTTTGAAAAGGAAGTAGAAGAGGCGTTGTTAACTTATGATCCAGGAGGAATATTTCAGGAAAAGTGGACGGTTACTTTACATATAGGAGTGAAAACATGAAACGGATAGCTGTTATTGGTCCCGCAGGATCTGGTAAATCGACGTTATCCCGTGAGCTTTCCGAGAAGACCGGGATTGCAGTCTATCATCTTGATTCCCTGCACTGGCGTCCCGGCTGGGAAGCTGTGTCGAAGGAAGAGCAGAGAAGCATACAGAACGGAATCATCTCACAGAATTCCTGGATTATCGATGGCAATTACGGAGGTACCTTAGATGTAAGACTGACAGCAGCAGATACCATTGTGTTCATGGACGTACCAAGAAGGGTATGTCTTTACCGTATTATAAAAAGGTATGTCCAATACAGAAACCGAACAAGGCCGGATATGGCGGAGGGGTGCCCGGAAAGGATCTCGTTCCAGCTTTTGAAGTGGGTGTGGCAGTACCGGAAGAAAAAGAGACCAGAGATTATGGAAAGGTTAAGGAGCTGTTCTCTTGAGAGGGAAGTGGTTGTACTGAAGTCGACACGTGGAGTGAGTTCTTTTCTAAGTCAAATAACGGATTAGTCGCTGTAGATGGCTGAGAGAGTGGCGCCTGTTGCCTGGATCCAGCTCCCGGCAAGCGACCAGTCTTTCCTCGCACGTCTTGCTCCTTCTGCCTGAAGAATATTCCCTTTTACTTGGAGGGCATTGCTGTAAAAGTGAATGGCATCACGCCTTTCCAGTCCTTCGACGAGAGAAAGGGAGGATCCGAGTGCCTGCAGTTGGTTTCCTTTGATCGTAAATGCAAGTTCCTGTTCAGGTGACACATCAAGGATGGTTCCTGCTATAATAGTGGAGTTTCCGCTTGCTTGAATGATATTGCCCAAATGATCCAGACTCTGAGGGTCATTCAGGTCGGCAGATAGCCCGTTACCCGTTGCCTGGAGGACATTTCCCCAGAGTAGTAAGTTCTCCATTTGTTCAGGTGTCCATGAGAAACTTGGCGTTTCTCCAATTGCTGCAACGATTGTGCCGACAGCTTGAACCCAGGCTGCGAACCTTCTCATGTTTACTCCCTCCACCTACATATGTAATCCCTTACATTACGCGCTCCTTCCTGTATAATATGAAGTATCTAAAAAAGAGAGAGGGCGAACTCAATGAACAAGACATGGTGGAAAGAGGCTGTCGTATATCAAGTGTACTGGCGCAGCTTCAACGATACAGATGGCGACGGATACGGAGATCTCAAAGGAGTCATCGAGAAGCTCGATTACTTAAAAGAGCTCGGTGTAGATGTGATCTGGCTGAACCCTTGCTATGAATCTCCCGATTTTGATAATGGCTATGACATCTCAAATTATTACCGGATAATGAAAAAAGCTGGAGATATGCAGACATGGGAACGATTACTGAATGAAGTTCACAGACGTGGTATGAAGTTGATTATGGACTTGGTTCTCAACCATACCTCCCATGAACACCCATGGTTTATTGAATCTTCTTCATCGAAAGACAACCCGAAAAGAGACTATTACATATGGAAAGATCCTGTGGAAGGAGGTCCGCCGAACAACTGGCGATCTTACTTTGAACCTTCCTCCTGGACGTTTGATGAGAAGACCGAACAGTATTACATGCATTCGTTTGCTGTAGAACAGCCGGATTTGAACTGGGAGAACGAAGAAATGCGTGAGGAAATCTATGACATGATGCGCTTCTGGCTTGATAAGGGAATCGATGGTTTCCGTCTGGACGTCATTAACCTTCTCGCGAAGCAGAAAGGGTTCCCGGACTCAGAAGACCCGGCCAGCCTGAGCTATCTCGGCAACAACCCGGGTATCCATGATTACTTGAAGGAAATGAATGAAAAGGTCCTTAGTCATTATGACATTATGACAGTAGGCGAGATTCCTTTTGTAACACCAGAGGACGGGCTGCTTTATGTCGGTGAGGATCGACAGGAGCTTCACACGTTGTTTCATTTCGAAGTCGCGGACGATATGCCGTCATGGGATATGAAACGGTATAAAGAAATTCAAAACAGGTGGTATGAGGGACTGAAAGAAAAAGGGACGAACTCTCAGTTTTTGAATAACCATGATCACACACGCCAAGTGACACGGTTCGGGAATGACGGGGAGTATCGTGAAGAATCAGCCAAGCTCCTGGCGACCATGCTGCACACCCTGCCTGGGATCCCTTACATTTATCAAGGGGAAGAAATCGGAATGACGGGTGTTCGTTTTGATTCGATCGAAGATTATCAGGATATTGCGATGAGGAACAAGTATGAAGAAGAGGTGGCGAAAGGCCGGGACCATCAGGAAGTGTTTGAAGAGCTGCTCCCCCTGAGTCGCGATAACTCGCGGACACCGATGCAATGGTCCGATGATGAGAATGCAGGCTTTACAGAGGGACAGCCTTGGATGAAAGTGAATCCGAACTATCCTTCGATCAATGTAAAGGAAGCATTGAAGGATCCGAATTCCGTCTTTTACTTCTATCAGCAATTGATTCGACTGCGTAATGAGAACCCTGTCATGGTTTATGGTGATTATCAGGATTTATCTGGAGAAGACCCGGATTTATATTGTTACAAAAGGACGTATGAAGGCATCACATGGCTCGTGGCACTCAATCACTCCGATCAGCAGAGTGATTTGGCTCGACTGCAGCTGCAGGAGAATGAGGGAGAAGTGCTGCTTTCCAACTACTCATCACCAGAAGGCTCTGTTATGCAGCCGCATGAGGCAAGGATTTATAAAATTTCCAAATAGGTGCGAAAAGACTCTTTCCATTTCAGGTTGAAGAACCTAAAATGGAAGGGTCTTTTTTTTTAATGATTTACATAAAGGAGCAAGTGAAATGAAACATAGATGGAAGTGGATAGGGGCTGCAGTTCTCGTTGTTGGAGCGCTGGCCTTCTGGATGATCAATAATGAAGCTGCAGAACAGAAGGAATGGATGGAAGTCTACCATGATTGGGTCAGTGGTGAAATGGACGAATACAGACAGCTTAGTTATCACTTAGAAGGAGCGTTGGCATCCAGCTCACCTGAGGCTACGCTGGGTCACCTCTACAGGGCAGTCGAGTCCGACGGGAGTCCAAGGATGGACACGAACATACCTTTAAAAATGGATGTCGCATCTCCCTTGGGTGAAATGCCCTACGTTGAGTACCCCTTCTATTCAGGGGATACGTACGGCTATATAGACTATGTAATCGAGGAGTGGGACAACCAGGGGTTATCCACTGAAGAATGGCGCTACTTGAAGACGGTGCTTGAGCGGAGCCGTGCTGCAGAGGCTGCGTTTGAATCCATTCAGCAATCTTTGTATGAAGACGGGAGCAGGGTTAACGTAGCATTCGTTCGAGAAGAACTCAGGACCCTTCAGGAGAAGTGGGATTCTTACCAATCTGCCAGAGAGAATGATCCTGCATTCGAACAGTATTTATACGGCGATAAGAGGTCCAACATCGTTTTCCATGACGAGAAAAAACTGACTCGTAATGAAGTTGGAGGGATAGTCCAGAATAAGGCGATGTCGATCTTACCTGAAGCGAGTGAGGTTAGCAGTTCTGGTGGTGGTATTGGTGGTCTATACCCTGAATTCGGTGCCTATTACCACTTCGAATCGGATGACGAGGTATATCTTATTGATGCAGCAGAAAATGGTGGTCACATCCTTGGCCTATCTAATTTTGATCGTGAGAAATTGACCTATCAATCGCTGAGCGAAGGTCAATTGAAAGAGGATGCAGCACGAAGAGTAAATGCCTGGAAAGAAGAAGAGTGGAAAATCGAAGCGATCACACGGAGCAATCAGGATGTCGATGTGTTCTTCTACCCTGTCAAAGAAGGGGTAGCTGTCCAAGCTCAGAAAGTAGTCGTGAGCTATGATGAAGAGGAAGGGCAATACGCGCTTTCCGAAATCATGTTCAAAGACTATTACACGCAACCAGAGCAGTTGGAAGCTGAACCCACTATTACGGCAGAAGCGGCCTGGAAAGAAGTGAACCCTCACTTGGAAAAAGACGGGGAAGCGGAATTGGAATTCATTGAAGTGAAACACGAATCTGTTCTTGCCTACCGCCTGCCTGTGACAGGATTGGACGGAGTGTCGGCTGTCTGGATTAATGCAGACAGCGGGGAGTATATCAAACGGAATTAATGGTGTAAGAAAGCAGGAGCTTAAGTCTCCTGCTTTTCATATTTCATGATTGTAAAGTTTCCTTTACAAAAACAGAACGATGGCATAAACTGTATGTGAGGGAGGGGAAGGCTTGAAAAATAGAGTTGCAGAGCATCGCAAAAAGCTCGGTTTGTCTCAAGACCGGCTGGCTCAAAAGCTGGACGTATCCAGACAAACGATCATATCGATTGAAAAAGGGCGTTACTCCCCTTCACTGCCACTGGCTTTTCAATTGGCGAAGACGTTCGGAGTCACGATTGAAACACTATTCATATATGAGGGGGAAGAAGATTGAGGAAGGATTATTATCCTAAGGCGTTTATCGGGGCAGGGGTCGTACTCGGTTTGCAGTTTTTGTTTATTTTGACGATCAGTCTGCTTGCAAAAGACGGGATTCCGCTATATGCACTGCCGCTTTTGTCACTTGCTGTCATCGCTTTCTGCATGAGTCACCTTTACCCGCAATTTAAACAGAAGGATGAGCGGATGAAGCTGATCCGCTACAAAGGGTTATTTGTATCGTTTTTCGTCATTTTAGGCTTAATGTCGGTTTTGCTGTTGCTGCTTCAAGTGAACGTGGTTTCGTTGACAGCTGTTGAAGTGATTCAAATTCTGATTGCCCTTTATATGACCGTTGTGTTCAGCTCGTGGGTCATCGTTTCAAAGACCACTTAGAGGAGGAGATCAAATGGCCTGGTTGACGCTGTTGTTGTTTTTGGTCGGGTTTGGTGCCATGTATATGATTACAAAGAAATTCACGGTTGATCGGTCCCTGACAAAGCAGGGGTTCATCTGGTTGATTGTAACATCGGGGATCTTGTTTTTCGTGACGTTCTTAAGTGTTCGGATGTTTTCATAGTGAAGAGAGTTTAAAGGAGAGGATGACATGGGAATGACTTCTAATCATACTTATATCCAATCGATAAGGCTGAAGGAGGGGGACCTGCCTAAAGAAGAGTTCCCTTTGAACATACCGGCATTACGATCTTTTTCGTCCCTCTATTTCCATCCGAATGTTACGTATGTCATTGGTGAGAATGGAGTGGGCAAGTCCACGCTTCTCGAAGGGGTCGCTGTTGCGTTAGGATTCAATGCAGAGGGTGGAACGTTGAACTTCAATTTCTCCAGCTACGATTCTCATTCTGATTTACATGATTACCTGCGTGTCGCAAGAGGTACAACGCGTCCAAAGGATTCTTTTTTCTTCAGGGCTGAAACGTTCTATAATGTAGCGACGAATATTGAAGAACTGGATTCAGAAGGATTCGGTCCAAAAGTGATTGATGGGTTCGGAGGAGAGTCATTACATAAGCAATCTCATGGGGAGTCGTTCTTTGCTGCGTTTATGCACCGGTTCTCTGGAAACGGACTATATATCCTGGATGAACCAGAGGCGGCACTCTCTCCGACGCGCCAGCTTTCGATGCTGTCACGGATCCATGAATTAGTAGAGCAGGGATCACAGTTCATCATCTCCACCCATTCTCCGCTGCTGATGGCTTATCCGGATTCGAAAATCATCGAGCTGACGGAAGAGGGGATGGAAGAAACGCATTTAACAGAAACCGATCACTACCGGACTATGGAACAGTTCTTTGAAGACAGAGAGCGGTTGTTGTATCATTTGTTCAAGTGAGAAATGCCGAGAGGGAATGGATCGCCGCCGAACCATTTCCTTTCTTAGTAGAAAAGGTTGATGAAGAAAATGGGAAAAATAAAATGGTCGATCGGGATATGTGTCTTGCTCGCCGGAGTTGTTTTTTTATGGGATATAAATCGTGGAGTGGAGCCTTTGGAAGACGAAACGATGACAATTCAAATGAAAGATTCTAATCTATTTGAAATGAGTATGGGAGAAATGTGGTCGGATGTAAGGAAGGAATGGCCACGGGGAAATGCCGGGCGTATCGATGAGTTTCGACTTGTATTGGATCAGACCGGAAGCGTCGAGCGTTTAGACGCTGTGGTTCTTATTCCTCTTCAAGAAGGAACCGCTCTCTATGATCTGGAATTCAACAAAAAAAGAAGCGTAATGGACGTCAGGCGAAGTATCCATGAGAACCACCATATGGAGATTGATTCTGATGATGTAAGTCCAGAAGCGTACTTTGCCTATATGAACTGGATCGAAAAAGAGACCATTCCCGGTGATTCAAACTATTATACAATCAGTTCCGAACCCTATGTCCATAAAAAGTATGATATTCCGAACTATGATTCTTATCATGTAAAGGAAGAAGGAAAGACCGACGTAAGTGACCTGTACGATCCAGTAACGACTGTCGTAACGAATGTGTGTGGAACGAAAGTATCACCTGATAATCCTTACTTTGCTGAGGAATGTCAAGTGAGTGAAAAGTGGCTCTTTGATATGAGAAGAGATGAAAATGGCGAATGGTATTAAAGGTCAGAGCGGACAGGCTCTGGCCTTTTTGCGTTTTATGATGGGATGTTATTCGGTTTGTTTTCATAAGATACATATACTTTATCTTTACTTGATTTCGCATCGTACATCGCTTGATCCGCTTTATCCAGAATGGAATCGAGCTCTTCATGTCCAAATTGAAAGACGTACACCCCGATACTCAAGTCCACCTTTAATGAAATCCCTTCAATCGTAATGAAGTCCTCAAATGGCTTTCGAATCTGTCGACATTTAAACGGCACCTCGTTTTCGGGGTCGATGACAGGGTGAACCAGGATGAATTCATCTCCTGCGAGCCTGTATAGACGTGTTCCTTTTCCCGCCTCTTTTGATATGGTGCGCGCCATAAACTTCAACACAAGATCCCCCATCAGGTGACCGTATGTATCATTCACCTTTTTAAACCGGTTCAGATCAAGAAAATACAAGGCATAAGAACGTCCTATCTTGGATTCGGTGTGGTGGAAGAATTGTTGAAGCGCCAGTCGATTCGGAAGTCTCGTTAAGTCATCACGCTGCATCGAACGCTGTGTCTTTTGGAGGGCTTCGATTGTGCCGTTTACATTATTTCGAAGGTCACCTAGAAGCCCTGTACTTTTCATATCGGATCGTGCGCTCAAATCGCCTCTACGGACAGCTTTTAACACATTTTGAAAATGTTGAATGAATTTTTTGATGAAAATGGAAAATATGAGATAATGACCAAGACCCAGCACGACACCTGTGATGACGCAGACAATGGTAAACAGCGGTCTCATATCATCCGGAAGTGGCATCCATACTGGTAAAGTAAGGGAGAAAAATACCCCGATCAGGACGCCAAGCCCGATATAGACTGCGAGAACAATATGCAAATAGTTCATCTTCATGATCTACGACCTTTCAAAGACTGAATGATTTCTCAATAATATGTCCCCTTTACATAGGACTATGAAACTATCTCAGTAAAATTAATTAAATGTGGAGGTGGTAAGATGTTAATCAATATCCTGTTAGGTGTCGGCTTGACGTTCTTCGTCATTTTTATCATTGCTGTTGGAAGTGCTTTGAAAAAATAATAGATTTCCCCTTTACTTTAACGTGACGTCAACCTTTATGATGTAGTCAACACATGAAGGAGGAAGGACATTGCAGATTAAACAAGTTGCAGAGAAATTACATACGACGACTCGAACGATCCGCTATTATGAAGAGAAAGGATTAATCGAGCCTGAAAAAATGGAGAATGATTACAGAGTTTTCAATGAGGAACAGGTCGAACAGCTGAAGGTGATTCTGGCCTTAAGGGAAGTCGGAATGTCTACTAGTCAGATCAAACAGACCATCACACACCAAGGAGCAATGGATCGTAAATTAAGTGAACAACGTTCGGCCCTCTATTCAGAGTGGCTCGAGATTAGGGACATGGTTGAGACTCTCGATGATCTATTGAAAAGCGACCAAAAGAATTTAGTAGATAAAGCTCGCGCGCTGAAGCAAATGAAAGAAAAGAGAAAGAGCTGGAAGGATCAATGGGACTTCGATTCACAAGCGGGAACGTATCAATCGGACTTAAAGAAAGAAGGACACGGATTCAATGTCCATGAAGGCTATGATGAAGCGTTAGGTTATGCTCATCGCATTGTAGAAGCAAAAGTAGGAGAAACAGGGCTTGATATCGGTATTGGAACAGGAAATCTCGGTTCCCGCTATTTGGCGGATGGCGCTTCGGTGATTGGGGTGGATCAGTCCGAAGAAATGCTTAAGATGTGCCGTGAACAGCACCCGGAAATCGATACGAGGTCAGGTCATTTCCTGCAACTACCGGTCATGAGTCAATCCGTCGATTTTATTACAACGAGCTATGCCCTTCACCACGTAAAAGAAGAAGATAAACCCCTGGCTCTTGAGGAGATGGCTCGAGTTTTGAAGCCGAATGGGCGTCTTGTCATTGCGGATCTCATGTTTGATGATGAAGAAGGCCGCCGCGGAGTTCTGCGAAACTATGAGGCAGCAGGAAACGATGAAGCGGTCGAAGCCATCGAGGATGAGTATTATGGGAACCGTTCTCGAATAAAGGAAAAGCTTATGCAGCTCGGATACAGAGTAAAGGTTCGTAAAATCAATCATATTCTCACTGTCATCCATGCAGAAAAGTAGAATAAAAATGCGAGAGCGCTCATATAGTGTGGTACACATTATGATGGAAAGCGGGTGTGTGTATCATGCAAAGAAGAGGATGGCTCGATCGTACACAGTGGGAGCTGGTGTGTTCAACGAAGGATATCAATGAGTATTTCAGAAGGCTTGGCGCTTTAAAAAATGATGGCATCGAAGTGAGAACGGAAACATCACCTGCAGGAGCCACTCATGGAGGTGGTTCCAGGATCACGTGTCATTATCAAATCTATGTAGAAGAAAACTCTTATCACCAGGCCATGGAGATTCTATAATGTCAGGATATTTTTCCACTGGCATGATTAAAGGCAGCCTCTTCCAAAGTGAAGGCTGCTTTTTGATTGCTTGAATTGTTGAGCAAAACTGGTCATATTCGATGTGGATGTGAGCTGCAAATAAGATTTGGATGTCATATCATAGAAAATTCCAAAAATTCTATTGATTTTCTCCATGAAGTGCGGTTTGATTGTATGTACCCAATAAAATGGAGGAGATTGTATGAATGCTGCCTTAAGGGAAGTAAAAGAAGAAATTTTGACAGAACGTTTGGTCCTGCGTGCTCCAAGACCGGGGGATGGTGAAGAAATCAATAGAGCTGTTCATGCTTCTATCAACGAACTAAGCCAATGGCTTCCGTTCGCTTTTCAAAAACCGACTGTAGAAGATACCGAGTCCAATACTCGAAAGGCAGCGGCTAAATTTCTTACGAGAGAGAACTTACGTTATTTGATCCTGTCGAGGGAGTCGGGGGAACTGATCGGGTCGACAGGTTTTCATAATATAGACTGGGACGTACCAAAGCTTGAGATCGGATATTGGATTGTAACAGAACATAGCGGAAAAGGGTATATAACTGAAGCGGTGCAGGCTTTGACTACCTATGCTCTAAACGACTTAGACATGGCCCGTGTCGAAATCCAATGTGACCGTGAGAACATGAGAAGCCGCTCGATTCCAGAGAAGTTAGGGTATGAGCTTGAAGGGATTTTGAAAAACGATGACCGATCTGTCGATGGCTCAAAACTGACGGATACGTGTATTTATGCAAAGGTGAAAGAAGAGGCATAGGGGCAAAGGACATGAAGATCGAGAAGAATGAAACGATTGATAAAGAGCGATTGACACGATTCTTTTCGAAACACTGGGGATCCAACGAGATGGTCATTTCGTCAGGAACGTTCGTATGTGATGAACTGCCAGGGTTTACTATTCTAATTGAGGACGAGCTCGTTGGATGTATTACGTTCGTCGAGGGAAAAGAGTTTGAAGTCATTTCTTTAGACAGTGACCAAGAAGGGCTGGGAATAGGGAGCCTGCTGCTGAAGGAAACAGAAGCTCATGCAAAGGCACGAGGGTACTCCGATGTACAGTTGATTACAACAAACGATAATCTGAGTGCGGTTCGATTTTATCAAAAACGAGAATACAGAGTCGTAGGAGTCATGCTGAATGCTGTACAGAACGCACGAAAAAAGAAGCCGGACATTCCGTTTTACAGTAACGAGGGGATTGAAATCCGGGATGAATGGATTCTCAGAAAGGAACTATAATCGATGACGACCATTTATTTAGTCAGGCACGCTCATTCCACCTACACGCCTGAAGAGCGGTCGCGCCCGTTGTCGCAAAAAGGGACGCAGGAAGCAAACAAGGCTTGCAAGTCGCTCGCTGGATTTCCGATAGATGTCATTCTATCCAGTCCGTATCAAAGGGCGGTAGAGACCGTTCAGCCTTTAGCTGCCTCTTTGCAAAAGGAGATAAGAATCGTTGAAGGGTTTAAGGAGAGGAAGCTTATGGAAGGGGGAGCTGAAAATTTCGACGAGGCGATTCGAAGGGTTTGGTCGGATGAAACATTTTCCCACCCCGGGGGTGAATCGAATGAAGGGGCCAGAAGAAGAGGAGTCCAAGCCATAAATGAAGTACTGTACCAATACGAAGGCCAGCATGTCGCGATTGGCACCCATGGGAATATCATGGCTTTGGTGATGGGGGCTTTTGACTCCCGTTACGACTTTCGTTTCTGGAAGAAGCTGCAGATGCCTGATATATATGCCTTAACCTTCAACAAGTCTACCTTAGAAGACGTGACACACATTACGTATGAATAATAACTTTAAAAGTGTATTTTTACACTAAAATATGCTATACTTCTTTTAAAATATGGAAAAAAGGAGTATCAGCATGGCAAAACGTATCATTGGTGCCGTTATCTTCACGGTATTGTATTCGATGATCAGTTTGTTTGTAGTGGGCATTTCCTTACTTGCCTCTTCAAAAAACGGGTACATCTACATAGCTATTGCGTTAGCAGCTCTTGGCATTACGCTCAACTTATTCATTTTAGGCTACATGCAGAAATGGAAGAAGGGAGTTCAGTGGGGCGTCATCCTGTCGCTTTTCCTTCTACCCCTCGGTGGTTATGGAGGGTTCGAATGGTATATGAACAAGATCGAAATTCGTACTGCAGAAGTGGACCTTGAAGCGTATGAGCCCTTCGCAGGTCAGGACAAACTTGCCCAGCTCGACCAGCCGTCCACATTAAAGTTGACGGGAGAACTGCCGCACCTGGATGGTGCCACCGCTTTGTATCCTGTCTATTCTGCATTTACACAGGCGGTTTATCCTGAAAAAGACTATTCTCATCAGCATACAGGAGAGAGTGAAGTAGTTGTCACGAAGACGAACTCAGCTTATCTCAGGCTGCAAAAAGGAGCTGCTGATCTCATCATCGCAGCCGGCCCATCCGAGCAGCAGGCTGAACGATTAGGACGTACGATGGAGAAAACGGCAATCGGCAGAGAAGCTTTCGTATTTTTTGTACACGAAAGCAACCCCGTTCAAAATTTGACTATCAAGGAATTGAAGGGAATCTATTCGGGGAGGATCACGAATTGGAAAGAGGTTGGAGGTTCAGATCAAGAAATCATCGCCTTCCAGCGGCCGGAAGGAAGTGGAAGTCAAACAGGATTGCAGAATATGATGGGAACTACACCGATTATGGAACCTCCTATGGATGAGCGTGTTGCAGGAATGGGCGGCATCATTGAGAAAGCGTCGACCTATCGGAATTACCGGAACGCCATCGGTTTTTCCTACCGCTATTTCGCTACCCGGATGGTTGATGAAAACCGGATCAAACTGCTTGAAGTGAATGGTGTAGCTCCGACTGTTGAAACGATCCGCAGTGATCACTATCCGTTAACGGCTGCGTTTTACGCCATCACGAACGGCACGACCAACCCAAATGTCGAGCCGTTAATTGAATGGATGCTTTCACCGCAGGGGCAGTCACTCATCGAGAAAACCGGCTATGTTCCCATTCAGTAGACCAAACGTACGCTTCTTACACGCCGCTTATGATACTTAAAGAGAACCGAGGGACTTATCGACGCTCTTTCAGGTTGTTGAAAAAGTATGGAGATCGCTTCTGTTAAAAATGAGGAGGACAGTGGGGTGGAAAATAGCTCGCTTTCCGCGGCGGACGCCGAGCTAACTCAGGCTATCGCCTGAGTGGATCTCGCCGTGGTCCGTGCATCCCGCCGGAGTCTCACCATTTTCCACCCCACTGTATGAAAGTAGTGTGAACAGAACCGAGCGAGAAGAAGAAAGACGAACGTTATTCTGTGCCATCACCGCCTTTTTCAGATAGTAGCATAAGGGGTTTCGTCTCCACCTCAATAAGTTGTTTCGCCAACATCGCTTTTAAATCTATAAAAGAACCGATATGACTTTCTCGACACTCTAAAAAGAGCGTCAGCAAAATGCTGACGCTCTTTGTTATCTATCTATGGTTTGATTTAATGTTCTAAACTTTTCTTTAATAACGGATGTATCGGCAAAGTAGTCGTGAATGCCTTGGTGTTTTTTAGTGAAAGCGACAACAAGATAGGGAAGTCCCCAAACAGCCATACTGATATAACGGCCGATGCATTCCCTGAAAATGATCTGCCCCGTCGTCAAGGAATCTCCTTTGAGCGATTCGACTGAGAGTCCGAGAATCATTTTACCGAGCGTAGCTCTGAAGTATTTTGTCATGAGAATGAAGTAAAGGAAGAAAATCAGTAATGTAAGCAGGTTGCTCACACTAAAGAAATCAATCCACAGCTTGGCATCTGACAGTCCTGTTAGGTTTAATAACGGACGTGTCACGATGGAGTTAAAGCCCCATAACACGATCAGATCAATGATATATGCGAAAAAGCGGACCCAGAACCCGGCATAGAAAAGGCGCTGGAGGTCATCTTTATGTTTCGGTGAAAAGGTGTGTTCCTGATTTGTTAGTTCCATTCGAATCCCTCCTTATTCATACAAGTACATAAGCGTCGGGCCTTGGCGGTTGTTGATCAATTCCTCAACAAGTTGAATCTCGCTGTTAGGCATAAAGCTTTTCGCGAATGGCAGATTGGCGAACAAATCGCCGACACCGTTTCGGTATTCAATAACCTGCGGATTCCCTCCGATTTCCTCTTTCAAAGCGTTTAACGCATCATCTGTGAATCCAATTTCATCAATCAGCCCATTCTCGAGTGCTTGATTTCCTGAATAGATCCTGCCATCTGCGAGCTCGAGCACACGGTCTCTCTCCATGTTCCTTCCTTCTGCAATGACCTGGACGAACTGATCATAGGATTCATTGACGAGCTCTTGAATGATTTCACGTTCCGCATCGGTCATTTCTTTTGTCGGACTCAAGATATCTTTAAATTCCCCGCTTGTGAACGTATTCCATTTCACACCGTATTCAATGGCCAGCTCCTGGTAATTGATGCTTTGAATGATGACCCCAAGCGATCCAGTCAAGGTCTCTTTGGAGGCGAAGATCTGATCAGCTGGAGTGGCCACATAATAACCACCTGATGCCGCTGTGCCACCCATTGAAACATAGATGGTTTTGCCGGCTTCTTTTATTTCGTTCAGGTGCTCATGGATTTCTGCACTTTCATAAACACCGCCTCCCGGAGAGTTTACATAAAGGAGCACGCCTTTAACAGAATTGTCTTCCTTGATGGCTTCAAGCTTCTTAATCATCTGCTGATGCTGATAACCACCGCTGTTGAAAGGGTTGGAACCGGAAGTGGTAGAACTGATAATCGGTCCCTCGATGTTGATCCTTGCAATTTTGTTCGTCTGCGAGCCGTTTTCCACCACTTTCACATCGGGAGTCTGGTTGGCTCCCATCATTTGGGAGGCGCTATCCATTTGGTTACCGAAGAAAGCGCCGGCAATGTTAACCACAATCCCTATGATGAGCACCCCAATGGCGATAAGGCTTGCTGCTATACGTTTGTTCATTTTCATTCCCCTTTCATTATGCCTGTCGTCTCTATGTAACGAGGCTTACCTTTGATACGGATATTCATACAAAAAGTTTCACATTTATTTGATGTTCCATAGAAGATTACGCATTTCTTATTTATCCAATTCAATGCAAGTACAAACTTGTGACGTTTTATAAAACACATATTCCATTCAAAAGGTTTCATTCTCCACCCTTTCAAACTATTCAAAAATCGGGTAAAATAACAAAAAATGGAGGTGTTTCGATGAGAGCGGTCATTTTTGATCTTGATGAAACATTGTTAAATAGGGACGCAACGGTAAGGGCGTTTTTGGCGGACCAGTACAGTCGTCATCATGAAGAGGGAGAAGAACGAGATTCATTTATCTCAAGGTTCATGGAACTCGATCAAGGGGGCTATGTTCCGAAACGGGAGGTTTATGCACAATTACAGCGTGAGTTCGATTGGGTGAATGACACTGTATTTTTACAAGAATATGAGGAGAACCTCAGCCAGTTCTGTGTACCTTTTGAGGGCACCGCCCAACTGTTAAGTGGTCTTTTCGGGCGGTATAAGCTCGGGATGATTACGAATGGTCAGGAAAAGATGCAGCGTTCGAACATTCAGGAGCTCGGGCTTGACGCATACTTTGATACGATTCTGATTTCCGAGACAGAAGGAGTGAAGAAGCCAAGTCCCGAGATCTTCGAGAGGGTCTGTGAACGACTCGATGTTAGCCCGGAACAGTGTGTATATATCGGAGATCACCCCGAAAACGATGTGGCAGCTGCACAGGCGGTAGGAATGAAAGGGTACTGGAAGGTCAACGACAGATTCAGCTGTCATTTCGCGGACGAATACATAACAAGCTTCGATCACCTGCGTTTTGTGTTGGATGCAGAAAGCAGAATGACGGGATGAACGGGGCAATGGAAAAAATGGCGCAGCTCATACTCGGCATGGCTTTCATCTGTACCATGCTGCTGCTGTTCACAGACTGGAGTACATATGCTTTCACCTTGATTCTGCTGTCTACCTATATGATTGTAAATGGTGCGATTCTTTACAGTGAGCAGACCCGGTCCATCTCTTCTTTGCTGTATTTAGGCATCAAGGGATTAACGATGGGCATCTCTGTCAGCGTGCTGTTTGTGTAAGAAGTCAAAGCTTTCGTTAGAACGTCCATTTTGGGTGATTCAAGAACTGGTTCTTAATGCCTTTATAAATTGAAAACATTTGAATTTGATTCAACAAAAATAATCTATACAATTTAAACTGTATAATTTGATGGTTATAAAGTAACGAAAACGCATACAAGAAAGAGTGTAAAGACCTAATAATTTTCAAAAATTCGATTAGAGTGACTTTTGTTGAAATAAAAACAAGTATGTATAATAGCTCCCATGTGCTTCGGCACGAACAAGCTACATAACATCTGGGAGGTTATTTCTTGAAGAAAACAAAATGGTTGATGCTCAGCCTCATGCTTGCAATGAGTACACTTCTTGCAGCGTGTTACGGAGGCGGGAGCGAAGAAGCAGATGCCACACAAGGCACGGAAGAAAAAAAGCAGGAATTAAATTTAGTTGAGAGTGCAGAGATTCCGACGATGGACTCTGCTTTGACAATTGATGCCATCGCTTCACAATGGTTAGGTTCTACGAAAGATGGTTTGTACCGTCTTGGAAACGACGGCCAGCTGGAGCCTGGAATGGCTAAGAAACATACGGTAAGTGAGGACGGACTCACTTGGACATTTGAACTTCGTGAAGGAGCGAAATGGTCTAATGGAGACGAAGTGACAGCAAACGATTTCGTCTTTGCATGGAGACGTGCGGTGAATCCGGAGACCGGATCTGAGTACGGCCCATATATGATGAATGGCGTCATCAAAAATGCCAAAGCCGTATCAAACAGTGAAATGGAAGTCGATCAATTGGGAGTGACCGCTGTAGACGACCATACGTTGGAGGTAACGCTTGAAAAGCCGACTCCTTACTTCGAGTCGATGACAGCATTCGGTACCTTCCTTCCTCAAAATCAAGCTTTCGTTGAGGAAAAAGGCGAAAAGTATGCTCTTGAAGCAGAAAACCTATTATCCAACGGTCCTTTCGTCATGACAGAATGGAATCATGGAGCAGGATGGACAGTCGAAAAGAATGAAGACTATTGGGATGCTGAAAATGTAAAGCTTGATAAAATCTCCGTCAAAGTCGTGAAGGATGTAGCATCAGCTGTCAACCTTTATCAGACAGGAGCGATTGACAGGGTCAACCTTTCTTCTGAATTTGTAGACGAGTACCGCTCTTCCTCAGAATTCAAAGTTCAAAAAGCGCCGACGACCTTCTTCATTAAAATGAATCAGGAAAACGAAATCTTATCTAATGTAAAAGCACGACAGGCGATTCAGCATGTTATCGACCGTAAGAGTATGGTGGATGTCATTTTAAACAATGGATCCGTCGTGGCTGATGGGATTATGCCAAGTGAATTCGTAAACCATCCTGAAACAGGAGAGGACTTTACGGAACTGAACGCAGATATGGTTGAACAGAATGTGGAAGAAGCACAGCAGCTTTGGAGTGAAGCGAAAGAAGAGCTCGGAATCGAAACGGCTGAACTTCGTTTCCTTGGTGGAGATACAGAAGTCTCTAAAAATCTCGATGCTTATCTGAAAGCGCAGTTAGAGGAGTTAGAAGGTCTTACAGTCAATTTAGAGAGCGTACCATTCAAAGTTCGACTCGAACGCGATGCCAATATGGATTACGATCTTCAAAACTATGGCTGGGGTCCTGACTACATCGATCCGAATACTTTCCTTAACCTGTGGGTGACGGGTGGAGGAAACAATAAGACCGGTTATGCAAGCGAGACATATGATTCGCTGATCAATCAAGCCGCAAACGAATTGGCACAAAAACCGGTAGAACGTTTCGAAGCTTTCCTCGAAGCGGAACGTTTATTGATTGAAGAGGATGCAGTGCTGGCCCCTCTTTATCAAAGAGCTCATGCTCAGCTTTGGCAGCCTTACGTGAAGAACGTAACGCCAAACGCAATGGGACCAGACTACACATATAAATATGCTTATATCGAAGAATAAACTAAAGCGCTTTGAGTTCAGACCTGAACTCAAGGCGCTTTTTTTGATAGAGGTGACAGAAGTGGAAAAACAATGAAGCAGAACTTATAATGAAGGAGAGCAAAAAGGGAGGGAGGTTACTATACATGATGACCTTGATTTTTCTTGGACTAGTAACGATTTTTGCAGGAGCAGCTTTAGCGGCATGGTATGAGGGAAGTGCATTGTTGGATCGCCCGTGGGAATGGCCGTATTCGACACCTTTTTCACATTGGGAGTACGGTGAAGTAAGGAGTAGTGAACAGATCTCTGAACTTGACTTCTTCGTTTATGCCGTTAAGTTCAATCCATTTTATCCGGGCGTAATGAGTATTTGTATCGTCGTCTTCGTCGGACTGATCGGGTATCAACTAGTAAAGTCGAAGCCGAAAGCCTTTGCTTTGTTCTTGATGAGTACAGGTCTTTTCTATTTTCTTATTAGTGTAGGGCTGTTTCAGTCCCACATTATGAGTGGAGGCGTCATCAGTTACATCTACTTGATGGCTGGGGTGGTGAATGCGGCTGTCGGTACCATGATCTATTTGTTCCGATACAATCCAATTGTCACCGGCTTAGGTAAACTGCAGGATGATAGAGAATAGTGGGAGGATAACAGAATGAAAGATTTTCTTTCGATGAAAAAAGACGGCTTATATGAGGATGCTATAAAGGTTTTACGAGAAAGGTTGCAGACGGAAGAGACGGGGGAGCTGTATCATCACTTTGCACAGTGTCATGACGCACTCGGTTATGAGAAAGAGGCTGTCACGTATTATGAAAAAGCGCTCAAGCTTGGACTGCCTGACGAAGTGAAGAAGGATACGTACGTCTGCCTTGGAAGTTCCTGTCAAGTGCTTGAGCAGGTGGAGATGGCTTTGCAAATCTTAGATCAGGGTCTTTCGGAATTTCCGGATTATCCACCGCTCCATTTGTTCCGTTCCCTCGTGTTGTTTTCGTGTAATCAGGAAGGAGCAGCATTACAGGAAGTTCTCTATACATATTTGAATACAACGAGTGATCGGGATGTGACGAAGTACAGACGAGCGCTTCAGCATTATGCGGCTCAATTGACATAATCATTGTCGACCTGTCCGATCACATGTAGAATCAAAGGTATCAATGAATAGAAACAGGTGGTCATAATGAAAGAAGTCATCGTAATCGGAGCGGGAATCGTGGGTTCATCCACCGCTTATCATTTAGCAAAAGCGGGTTCATCCGTCACCATCATCGACCGGGGCGAGCCTGGACAGGCAACACAGGCCGGTGCTGGGATCATTTGTCCGTGGTTGACGAACAGGAGCAACAAAGCATGGTATCAGCTTGTTCTTGCAGGAGCGCGCTATTATCCATCATTAGTGGAAGGATTAAAGGCAGATGGGGAGACGGATACCGGCTACAAACGTGTCGGGGCCATCAATATCTTTGATACAGATGAGAAGCTCGATAAGAAATATCAACTGGCATTGACGAGAAGAGCCGAGGCGCCTGAAATGGGAGAGGTCATGAAGCTCGATTCAAAAGAGACGAACGAGCTGTTTCCGGTTCTCGATGACTCGTACCAAGCTTTACATATCAGCGGCGGTGCCAGAGTGAACGGGCATAAAGTCAATCAGGCTTTGCTGCGAGCGGCAATAAATCATGGTGCTGAATATGTGCAGGGAAATGCACAACTTCACGTTGAGAACGGGAAAGCCAAAGGGGTAAAGGTGGACGATGAGACCCTCTATAGTGATCAAGTCGTGGTTGCGAACGGTGCATGGGCCAATGAGTTGTTTCAATCGGTGGGTTTGCGTTCGAACGTTACATTTGAAAAAGCGCAGATCCTTCACCTTCAATTACCGACAGAGAACACGTCCGAATGGCCAGTCTTACTGCCACCATTCGGACACTATCAATTAGGGTTTGATTCTGGACGAGTCGTGATCGGGGCGACAAAAGAAAAAAGGAACGACTATGATACGCGGGTAACCATGGGGGCGGTTCATGAGCTATTGGAAAAAGCCCTTAAGGTTTCCCCTGGACTTAAGAATGCAGAATATGTTGGAACGAAAGTAGGTTTTCGTCCTTTTACAAAAGGCTCTCTTCCAGCGATTGGACAAGTCCCTGATCATGATAACGTATGGCTTGTGAACGGCATGGGTGCCTCAGGTCTGACAAGCGGCCCTTATGTCGGTGCTGAAGTAGCCAAAATGGTGAGTGGGAATCAGCCAGAATTGGACGTAAATCACTTTGGTGTTGAGCGAATCTTTCATTAAAGGAAAACATCACCATAAGGGCTGCTCTTCATTGGAAAGCTCAAGTGTGAATGGATGAAGCAGGACGAAAGCTAGCAATAGAAACCCGGCAAGTCCATATGCTGTAGATATTTCTAGATCAAGCAGCCAGGCGATGGGCAGTAAAGCTAAAGGAATCAACGTCAGAGACGAAGATCTCTTGAGTGATTGTTGAGATTGGTATTGTTTCTTTCCGCAATTCGGACATTCCATCGAACGTTTGAATCGTAGAAACGTTTTTTTAAGGGATGTGCTGTAACTCCATTTGTAACCGCAGTTCTGACAGTTTGCCATATTGAATCCTCCTCTATTATACGTACGATACAGGTGGAGGAGCGGTTTCAATAATTGGTGATTATTTGCAGTTTTCACATGTGCAAGAGGGGGGATTTCATGAAAACGGGAATTATCCTTTATGATCGGTTCAGCGAATATGAATTGTCTGTTGCCCTTTCTGTTTTACAGCAGGGTGGAAAGGAGGTCGTGTTCATTGGTCTTACTTCTGCAATGGTCAAAGGAGAAGCAGGTCTCCCATGTCTCCCGGAAACAACGGTTCGCACGGTCGACGTCCGCTCACTGGACAGCCTTCTTCTTCCTGGTGTGGACGACATGGAACACCTTGTCGATCACCTTGGGTTAAACGAGTTTCTAAAAGAATTTTCTAATGACGAAAGATGGATAGGGGCGATTTCCAGTGCGCCGTACTTTTTAGCAAAAGCAGGGTTATTAAAAGGAAAATCCTTCACTTGTGGACTGGATGAGGGACAAAGAAGTTTTCTTGGAGTATTTGATCATGCGTTCTATCGTGACAAGCCGGTAGTAGTGGATTCCAGGATTGTAACGGCTCGCGGGTCGTCATTTATTGAATTTGCCCTCACCTTTGCAGACGTTCTTGGCTTAGAAGTAGACGAGAGCTGGTATCGAACCTAATAAATATGGAATTTAAAACGGAAGACGCAGGGAGCGTCTTCCGTTTTATTATGCTTCTTTATATTGCTTTTGTTGATCAGAGGACGGCTGTTCCATCTCTTCTTCTGGAGGCGTTGTTTTCTTTACGAACCCAGCTAAGATCAAAGCGATAAGTGAAATGCCGGCTACGACCATGAAGGCCGTGTTCACACCGTAAATCCCCGGGTAATCAATCGCCGGAGAGTTTTTGGCGGTTTCTTCTGTCGTCGTCATGACTGTTACTAAGATCGCGGTTCCGACAGATGCAGCCACCATCCGCATCGTATTGCTCATGGCTGCGCCGTGTGGAATCAACTTCTTAGGCAGCTGGTTCAAACCTGCTGTTGTGACAGGCATCATAACCATAGATAGGCCGAACATTCGAATCGCATAAAGGATTGTGATCGTCCAGAACGTCGTTTCAATCGTTAAGAAAGAAAAGGCGACCGATGCTCCTGTAATAATCGTTAACCCTGTAATGGATAGAAGCCTCGCTCCGATCCGATCAAAAATACGACCGGTAATCGGCGACATAAAGGCAACAATCACTGCACCCGGAAGCAGGGCAAGTCCGGATTCATAAGCAGAAAAGTCACGCATGTTCTGCATGTACAGAGGAACCAGCGTTTCGGCACCAATCAATCCTAAGAAGGCGATCATCGCAATGACAGTCGAAATGGCGAATATCGGGTACTTGAACACCCTGAACTCAAGCATTGGGTGCTTCATTCTCAGCTGTCTCATGATGAAGGCGAACAGTGATGCAGCACCGACGGCTAACGTCGTGATCGTCCAGACACTTCCCCAGCCGACGTTCCCTGCCAAAGTGAATCCATAAAGCAGACTTCCGAACCCGATAGATGAAAGAATGATAGAGAAGGGATCCACTTTAGGGTTGGATAACTCGGTCACGTTTTTCAAAACGAAGTAGGCAAGGGCAATGATTAATAGTCCAAGCGGCAGTACGATCCAAAATAACAATCTCCAAGAATAGTTGGACGTTACCCATCCGGAGAGTGCAGGGCCGATTGCCGGGGCGAATGAGATGACTAGACCGATATATCCCATCGCAGTCCCTCTTTTATTAACGGGAAAAATCATTAAAAAGACGGTTTGCATAAGAGGGAGCATCACGCCCGCTCCGGCGGACTGCACGACTCTTCCTAATAGAAGGAATCCGAAATTCTGGGCTAACCCGCCCATTACAGTGCCGACTGTAAAGACACTCATTGCAGCAATGAATAATTGACGGGTGGTGAATTTTTCGATTAAGAAAGCACTGACTGGGATCATGACACCATTCACCAACATAAAGACCGTCGTCAGCCACTGAGCGGTATTCGCTGTTATGTTCATCTCTTCCATAATCGGTGGAATGGCTGTGATCATCAATGTCTGGTTCAAAATGGTGATAAACGAACCGGCCAGTAATAGAGCGGCCATCAATATTTTGTTGTAGCCTGTATGGGGCATTGTGTGTACCTCCGATCGTAGAGTTATCAATTCCACTATTATACGCTTATTGCGTAAAAGGAAGCAACAGTAATATTTCGTGATTCGAAATTTTATAAATTTACAGTAATATTATTATGTAAACAATAAACAAGAAAATAAAATAGACCTGAACGAATAGGTGTCAGGTCCATCTATTGTTGAAGCTTTGTATGTGTAGGTAACCTTCCTCCATAGCCTGACTATGCACTCTTCTTCACGACAGAATCCTGGCTGATCCCTTTCAACAAAATCATTTTATCCTCATTTGTCAGTTTACTCCAAATACCTGCCTGGATTTTCATTCTTCACGCCTCCTAAAAAGGTTTGATGAACAGGCTGTGACGAAAGGACGGTTTTCTTCTGTGCTTATTATAAGATATACCGTCTTTTTCTGTACCGTAAACATTTTTTCATCACCATAATTCGTGGCAGATTGCAAGCAAATTGAAAAGAAGCCCCCTTTTTGTCGAATGATCGGTTTTTCCATGAAGGAATGGTTTAAATAGGCGCACCTGTTGTCAAAAGCTGTCGGAAATTTTTCCATTAAAATGTTTGTTTTTTTCCATGTATAATGGAAATGATCATTCTTTAGTGGTTGATCACATATTAAATGGGAGAGGGAGTGTGAACGTTTTGATGAAATGGATAGATGGTCATAACGACACGATCACAAGGGTCGAAAATGTGGAAGAGTTCATAAAAGGGAATCATAACACTCATATTGACCTGCCGAGAGCAAGGCGTGCAGGACTTGGTGCTGGATTCTTCGCCATGTTCAGTCCGAATGATGAGGGAATGCCTAAGTTCAGCGATTTTCAAAATGAAGAAGGCTACCAGTTCCCTTTACCAGATGCTTTGCCGATAGAGAAGAGTCAGCTGATGACAAACGAGTGGTTTTCCAGGTTGATTCAAGCTGAAAAACAGTCAGGTGGAGCTTTCACTTTAATTCGAAACACGGATGAATTGGAAGAATGCTTGACAGGAGACCGTTTAGGGGCAATTGTCCATATGGAAGGGGCTGAATCGATCGATACCGACCTAAACGCTCTAGATGTATATTATGAAGCCGGTTTACGTTCGCTTGGGATCGTATGGAGTCGGCCGAATGCCTTTGCAACGGGTGTTCCTTACCACTTTCCTTCAACACCTGATCTGGGAGAAGGGTTGACCGAGGCAGGAAGACGACTGGTGAAAAAATGTAATGAACTTGGGATCATGCTGGATTTATCTCATCTGAATGAAAAAGGGTTTTGGGATGTTGTGAAGCTATCGGATGCGCCGATTGTCGCGACTCATTCAAACGTACATAAGCTTTGTCCGATTTCAAGAAATATAACGGACGAACAGTTGGATGCGATCGCTGCGTCTAACGGAGTCATTGGCGTGAGTTATGTTGTGAACATGCTCAGGGAAGATGGAAAGATCGATTCCGACGTCCCACTGACGGTGGTGACGGACCATATACGCTACGTCATCGATCGGATCGGCATTGATCATGTGGCTCTCGGTTCAGATTTTGATGGAGCGACGATTCCTGACTCGATTAAAGATGTCGGAGGGGTACAGGGGCTCCTTCAACACCTCCAGGCGGAAGGTCTGTCTGATGACGATGTTAAGAAAATAGCTTACCAAAACTGGCTTCGCGTGTTGGAACATACGTGGAAGTAAGATCATTGGTATAAAGTAAACACGGGAACGGCGCACATGGGCGTCGTTCCCGTGTTTTTGTATTTACCGGTGTTTGTCATATTGGATAGCGCGTGTCATCGATTGCAGCTCAGCAAACGCTTCATCTGTAAGGGCAGGGGCATCAAGGTAAGAAAGGTTGTCTTCCACCTGTTCGATTGAACTTGCTCCGAACACGGCGGACCCGACAGCAGGGTGCTTAAGAACGTATTGCAGGGCTAGAGCTGTTGGCGTTTTATCTCCTTGGGCATAATCTTTCCACTTTTCAGCGATTTCAACAACATCCTCCTGGCTGTAGGATAGAAAACCACTGTCCGCTTTTTTGCGAGCTACTTGAACGCCTTTCGAGGAGAGCATGCCTTTGGCTAATGGTCCTCTTGCCAGTACACTGATGTTTTGTTCATGAAGCAGGTCGAGGACGTTTTCTTCCGGCCTGCGGTCTAAAGCATTGTACTGGCTCATCACACTTACGATATTCGACTTTTTCACAAATTCACGGATGACGTTCGGTCGGATGGAAGAGATGCCGTATTCTCTGATCAATCCTTCCTGCTTCAAATCTTCGAATGCCTCTATCGTTTCGTCTATCGGATCGTCTATCGTTCCTCCGTGAAGCTGATAGAGGTCGATATAGTCTGTCCCGAGGCGCTTCAAGCTGTCCTTGATACCAGCTTTGATATGCTCTTTGGATGGGTCCCATGTCCAACCCTCTTCACCTGGTGTGAAGCGATTTCCTACCTTGGAACCGATAATCAAATCTTCGCGCCTGTTTCGGATCGCTTCGCCGACGATTTGTTCGTTCTTACCAAAGTCGTATAAATCCGCTGTATCAAGGTAGTTGATGCCTGCATCAAGTGCGCGATCTATGATCGATTTGGCCTGTTCTTTATCTGTGCCGAGTGACATGCACCCTAAGCTTATTTCTGATACGTGTAAATCTGAATGTCCTAACTGTCTTTTTTTCAATTGAACCATCCTTTCTCCTACTAAGCATAACGAATCGTTCCTGAATTCAGCCACTCCTATGATAAAATGATGGTACATTTTGTGTGAGAGGATGCTGAAGTTGAAAAAATTTGAAGAGAAAACCTATGAAAAACAAACGATTTATCAAGGGAAGATCGTGCAGCTTGATATCGATAGTGTTACTTTACCCGATGGGAACACCTCTAAACGAGAGTTGATTAAACACCCGGGTGCGGTCGCCGTCATTGCTCTCACCGATGAGGGGAAACTCGTCGTTGTCGAGCAATACAGGAAGCCGATGGAAAAAAGTATGGTGGAGATACCAGCTGGAAAACTCGAACCGAATGAAGCACCAGAGACGTGTGCCTTGAGAGAATTGGAAGAAGAGACAGGATACACGACCGATCATTTGGAGAAAATCACCTCCTTTTATACATCCCCGGGCTTTGCGGATGAGATTGTACACTTGTACTTTACTGATCAAGTGAAGCCTTTGAAAGAGCGCCCAGCCGGCGATGAAGATGAGTTTGTCGAGCTGATGGAATTAACGCTTGAGGAAGCGGAGCAGATGGAGAAAGACGAACGCATCCATGATGCCAAAACGGCTTATGCGCTTCTTTACTGGAAACTTCGTGGTACCAAGTGAGGACGTTTTTTGCCGATCTGCACATTCACATAGGTCGTGACTGGAATGGGAGCCCGGTGAAAATAACGGGCTCCAAGTCGCTTACAGTCCACAACATATTAATGGAAGCAAGCCGGACGAAGGGACTTGATCTCATCGGAATCATTGATGCACAGGCTCCAGCTGTCATGGATGAAATTGAGTCCTTAATTCAAACAGGGCAGGCTTCTGAATTAGAAGAAGGGGGCATCTCCTTTGAACAGACGGTGCTGCTTCTCGGTTCGGAAGTGGAAATCTATGATGCGTCGTGCAGTGGGCCTTTACATGTGCTTTGTTATTTTCCAACTATCGAAAAAATGAGGGCTTATCGTGAATGGCTCTCTGCCAAGATGAAAAATACGGGCTTGAGTACGCAGCGGTTTTACGGAACAGGCAGGGAACTGCAGGAATATGTCCATAAGAACGGTGGTTTGTTTATTCCAGCTCACATTTTCACACCTTTCAAAAGTTTATACGGAAAAGGGGTCAAGCAGTCGCTGAAAGAAGTCTTTCACCCTGAATGGATCGATGCAGTGGAGTTGGGCTTGAGTGCAGATACATCCATGGCAAATCAGATCAAAGAGTTGGAACCGTACCCTTACGTGACGAATTCGGATGCCCACTCTTTAGGAAACCTTGGTCGCGAGTATCAGAAACTATCTCTTAGGCACCCGTCCTTCCAGGAACTGAAATGGGCGCTGAACGAACAGAATGATCGAAGGGTTGTATCGCACTACGGCTTGGATCCGAGGATGGGGAAGTATCACCAGACGGTGTGTGGGAATTGCCACGAAGAACTGGACCCGGATGCAAAGACATGTTTCCGTTGTGGTTCTAAAAAGGTCATCAAAGGGGTTGCGGACCGGATTGTCGAGCTGAAATCTGAGGTTCCTCAAACACGTCACAGGCCTCTGTATGTGCACCAGGTCCTCTTGTCTTCGATACCAGGAATCGGTCCGAAAACGTATAATAGGCTGATTGATACCTTTGAATCGGAAATGAACGTTATTCATCATGCCGATTCTGAAGAAGTGAGGAAGGTCATGCCGAATCACTCCTGGGAAATTCTAATGAAAATGAGAAAAGGCCAGCTTTCCGTGAAACCTGGCGGTGGGGGGACCTACGGAACCATCATGGGATGAGCTGAAACAGGATGACAAGGTGTGTTCTTTTTACCGCATTCGTTTCTCGCATCAGGTCTATCATGATCAATCTACTGAAATGAGGAAGAGTTGGTCTATTTATTCTTTCGATTTCATAGATTGGTGGTAGACCTGGTTGAGGAAAGGGTGTAAAGGATGCAGCAAGGTGTGCGGGTAGCAAAACGAGATATTCAAAGCCACATGAATATTTTTGTATTCATTTTTGTCCTTTTTATAATGGGCATGATTTTCGGGGCAGTGATTGTAAACAGTATGAATTTTGTTCAAAAGCAGGACCTGTTCTTTTATTTGAAACAGTTTTTTGAGCAGTCCATCATTACTGAGGGGTCGAGTAAGGCAACGCTGTGGAAAGATAGTGTGTTTTATCATGCTAAGTATATGCTGCTTTTGTTTCTCTTGGGGATCTCTGTCATCGGCATGCCGATCATCACAGTGCTCCTTTTTATAAAGGGTCTTGTTGTTGGCTTTTCAGTCGGCTTTTTAGTCAACCAGATGGGATGGTACGGCTTATTCATTTCATCTGCTTCGATAGCACCGCAGAACATCATCATTATTCCAGTGTACTTAACAGCAGGGTCACTTGCGCTGATTTTCTCTTTGACGCTGTGTAAACAATTGTTCGTGCGCAGGGTGCATCAGCCCATACTCCCAGGACTGATGAGGTACAGTTTGATGTTCGTCGTGCTTCTTCTTGTTTTGATGGTGTCATCTACGGTTGAAGTGTTTTTCTCCAATACGGTTCTTGAGTATGTGTTAAGATGGATTTATAACTAGAATTACGGCGATAATCATTATCATTTTAGAATCGTTATCACCTTGTTAATTATAATGATTTTAATTTGACACTCTTTTCGCCTCTGATTATAATGAAAGAGTAGAAATGGCGAGGGAGGGACGAACCGATGGAACACCGCATAGATAAAATTAAAAAGCAGCTCCATTCCCAGAGCTATAAACTTACGCCTCAACGGGAAGCGACTGTTCGTGTATTACTTGAAAACGAAACCGATCATTTGAGTGCTGAAGACGTGTACCTCCTCGTGAAAGAGAAAGCACCTGAAATTGGTCTAGCAACGGTATATCGTACATTAGAATTATTATCCGAACTAAAAGTCGTCGATAAGATAAACTTTGGAGACGGCGTTTCCAGGTACGATCTTCGCAAAGAGGGAGCAGAGCACTTCCACCACCACTTAGTCTGTATTGAGTGTGGGGCTGTGGAAGAGATTGAAGATGACCTTTTAGGAGACGTTGAAAAAATCGTCGAAGGGCAGTGGGGATTTGAAGTGAAAGACCACCGTCTGACGTTTCATGGGATTTGCAAGGTATGCCAGAAGCAAGCAGTGGCGGCCTCATCCACCAACGAATCGAATTAATCGAACGGCCGCTATGATCGATACATAGTGGCTTTTTTATTTTCAGATTCGCTTACTTAAGCATGACATTCTGAGTAGACGGGTCTCTCTAAATCTTTCGATGATCAGAACGTTCAAATTACATGAAAATGATTTACAAACGAAAATAAATCGTGTACGTTAAACGTAGAGGCAGGTTTCATGTATAGTTCGACCTGTTATGGGCATATCCTTTTACAAAGATCTTTGTAAAAGGAGGCCTACGATGAGCAATTTACGCGCTCACCTGCAAGACTTAACGAAAGTGATGATTGTATTCACGATTTGTACATGTGTGTTTTATTTTGCCCTGCGCATCGTACATTACGAATATGAGAGACAGCATCGTTACGATCCGCCCAAAGGAGCTGCTGTCAAGGTCTATCAACCAGTGGAGCTGGATTGGACGGAGCGGTTGTCGATGTTTTTCCGGCTGGGGGAGTAGGATAACAATGAATGATGCTTTACTGGATTTCTTTCACTACTTAACGGTTGAACGAGGGCTTTCACACAATACGATACAATCCTACAAACGAGATTTGAATCAGTATCAGTCCTACTTGCAGGAAGAGGCTCAAATCAGTGATTGGGATCACGTATCCAGAACGCACATCATGAAATTCATGTATGCGTTAAACGATAAAGGGCGCTCCACGGCAACGATTGCAAGGCTGCTGTCATCGGTACGCCTTTATCATCAATTTCTCGTTCGTGAGAAAGTAACGAGCCAAGATCCGAGTCTTCATATCGAGACGCCGAAAAAAGAACGCAAATTACCCAAAGTATTGTCCTCTGATGAGGTGGACAAGCTGTTGAGCATTACACCCCACGACCCTCTAAGTTCGCGGAACAAAGCCATGCTGGAAATGCTTTATGCCACAGGTTTAAGGGTGAGTGAGCTCGTATCTTTAAAAATGGGTGATCTGCATTTATCAATGGGGTTCGTCCGATGCTTAGGCAAAGGGTCAAAAGAAAGGATTATTCCACTAGGCGATATGGCAAAAGAGGCTGTGGAGCACTATCTTGATCATGGTCGTTCTACTTTAACGAAACAGAAATCTACAGAAGAACTATTCGTGAATCACCACGGGAATCGCTTGACCCGTCAAGGTTTTTGGAAGATACTGAAAGCGGTTGCTCGTGATGCAGGGATTTCTAAAGAATTAACACCACACACGCTTCGCCACTCATTTGCCACTCATTTGCTGGAAAACGGCGCAGATCTGCGTGCTGTGCAGGAGATGCTTGGTCACGCAGACATCTCCACAACTCAAATCTACACACAAGTAAGCAAAACACGCCTAAAAGATGTTTATCGCTCGTACCATCCACGAGCATAAGCACTTTTTCGTCTTTCTAGTTGTCTGACATCCTACAACTAGCTGAAGAAGCGTAATTTTTCGCTGGCTTGGGAAATTAACCTTTAGGAGGGATTATGAAATGAAATCATTTAACCGAGTATTTTTAATTGTCATGGATTCAGTAGGGATCGGCGAAGCGCCTGATGCTGAGCAGTTTGGGGACAAAGGTGCCCACACACTCGGACATATCGCTGATCATATGAACGGTTTGAACATGCCGAACATGGGTGCTTTAGGGTTGAGTAACATCGAGGAGATCAAAGGCATCGAGGTTGCCGATCAACCTAAAGCCCACTATACGACGATGAAAGAAGCGTCCAACGGAAAGGACACGATGACAGGACACTGGGAAATCATGGGTCTCTACATCGATCAGCCGTTCCAAACGTTCCCTGAAGGGTTCCCGGATGAGCTTCTTGATCAAATCAAGGAAAAAACGGGAAGAGGTATCGTTGGGAATAAACCAGCATCAGGAACAGAAATAATCAAAGAATACGGTGAGCACCACATGGAGACAGGTGATCTGATCATCTATACGTCAGCGGATTCGGTTCTGCAAATTGCAGCACATGAAGAAGTGATTTCTCCAGAAGAGCTCTATGAAATTTGTGAGTTCTGTCGTGAAATCACGCGAGATGAAAAATATATGGTCGGACGCATTATCGCCCGCCCATTCGTCGGGAACCCAGGAGAGTTTGAGCGGACGTCGAACCGTCACGATTATGCCTTAAAGCCCTTTGGACGCACGGTTATGAACGAGCTGGCTGATGAGAATTATGACGTGATAGCCCTTGGGAAAATCTCTGACATTTATGATGGCGAAGGCGTTACGGAAGCCATTCGTACGAAGGATAATATGGACGGCATGGATAAACTAGTGGAATCGATGGACAAGGACTTCAAAGGATTGAACTTCCTGAACCTCGTTGATTTCGATGCCAAG
The DNA here is from genome assembly GCF_020171725.1 of Halobacillus litoralis. Lineage (GTDB taxonomy): Bacteria > Bacillota > Bacilli > Bacillales > Halobacillaceae > Halobacillus > Halobacillus litoralis_F. The sequence continues at coordinate 452,673 of NZ_JAIVAJ010000002.1, forward strand.
TATGGTCACCGCAGAGACCCACAAGGGTACGGGGAAGCTCTAGAAGCTTATGACCAGAGGCTTCCTGAAGTATTAGACAAGCTTCAGGATGATGATTTGCTGATCATTACAGCCGATCACGGAAATGACCCCGTCCACCACGGAACCGACCATACGAGAGAGCTTGTTCCTCTTGTTGTGTATTACAATGGAATCGCAGAAGGACGTCAACTTGATCAGCGTCAAACGTTTGCTGACATCGGGGCTACGATTTCTGAGAACTTCTCAACGAAAATGCCGGAACACGGAAAAAGCTTTTTAAAAGACATTCAATAGGGGTGAAGAATATGTATCAATTACAAGTAAAAGAAGCAGCAGACTATATTCAGGGACAGATGAGTGTAGAACCAACAGTCGGACTAATCTTAGGTTCAGGCCTCGGTGTATTGGCAGATGAAATCCAAAACCCTACAACCATCGTGTACAGTGACGTTCCACATTTCCCAGAATCCACCGTATCCGGACATAAAGGTCAGCTCGTGATTGGTGAATTGGAAGGACGTCAGGTTATTGCCATGCAGGGGCGTTTCCACTACTACGAAGGTTACAAAATGGAGCAGGTTACATTCCCGGTAAGAGTCATGAAGGAACTTGGTGTAGAAACGCTGTTTGTCACGAATGCTGCAGGTGGCATCAACGAAACGTTTGAACCAGGAAACCTCATGATCATTACCGATCACATCAACAACATGGGAGACAGCCCATTGATCGGACCGAATGATGAGAAGATGGGACCTCGTTTCCCTGATATGTCCGAAGCGTATGACCGCGCTTTGGTCAAGCATGCAAAAGAAAGTGCCGAGCGCCTGGATCTTAAAGTTCAGCAGGGTGTCTACGTAGGCAATACAGGTCCTGCTTATGAAACAGGGGCAGAAGTAAGAATGCTGCGTACACTTGGTGGAGATGCTGTTGGGATGTCTACCGTACCGGAAGTGATGGTAGCGAACCATGCAGGGATCCGCGTTCTCGGAATTTCTTGTATTTCCAACATGGCTGCAGGTATTCTTGACCAGCCGCTTACGCACGATGAAGTCATTGAAACAACCGCGCAAGTACGCCAGGATTTCCTTAACTTTGTGAAAGAACTTCTTAAAACACTTCCAGCATAACTACGTAAAGGGTGATTAGACATGAGAATGTACGACATTATTGTGAAAAAAAGAGACGGTGCAGAACTAACAAAAGAAGAAATCGAATTTTTCGTTGAAGGATACACGAAAGGTGACATCCCTGATTATCAGGCTTCAGCCCTTACGATGGCCATTTACTTCCAGGGTATGACGCCTGAAGAGACAGCCATTTTGACACAAGCGATGGTCGACTCCGGGGAAACGATTGACTTATCTGCGATCCACGGTAAGAAAGTGGATAAGCACTCCACTGGTGGAGTAGGCGATAAAGTGACCTTTATTGTAGGACCTCTAGTTGCGTCTGTAGGTGTTCCTGTTGCAAAGATGTCTGGCCGCGGACTAGGTCATACAGGTGGAACGCTTGATAAGCTCGAGTCGATCAAAGGACTTGAGATTGAAATGACGAAAGAGAAGTTCATCGAAAACGTCAACAAGCATAAACTTGCTGTTGCAGGTCAAACTGGAAACCTTGCTCCAGCGGATAAAAAGCTTTATGCCCTTCGTGATGTAACAGGCACAGTGGATTCTCTTCCACTGATTGCAGGTTCTATTATGAGTAAGAAACTTGCTTCCGGTGCAGACAGCATTGTCTTGGACGTTAAAACAGGATCAGGCGCCTTCATGAAGACATTGGAGGACTCTGAGAACCTCGCGCGTGAAATGGTGAATATCGGGAATAACCTTGGTCGTAATACGGTTGCTGTGATCAGTGATATGAACCAGCCGCTCGGCTACGAAGTTGGAAATGCCAATGAAATCCGTGAAGCAGCTGAAATTCTTCAAGGTAAGAATGTAGAAGATCTACGTCAACTTTCTCTTGAAATTTCATCTCACATGGCTGTTCTTGCTGAAGTGTTCACAAGCTATGATGAAGCCTATGCTGCTCTTGAAGCGAACATTGAGAATGGTAAAGCATTCAACGCTCTTCGCACACTTGTCGAAGCACAGGGCGGAGATGTCAGCATGATCGATGATTTGGATAAGCTTCCTAAAGCGAAGTACGACATCGAAGTGAAAGCAGACAAGGACGGATTCGTATCTGAAATTGATGCGGAGTCCATCGGAATTGCTGCGATGTACCTAGGAGCAGGTCGTGCAACGAAAGAGGACGAAATCAACCACGGCGTCGGTATAACGCTGAACAAGAAAATCGGTGATGAGGTAAAAGCAGGAGAAGCGTTAGTCATTCTTCACAGTGACGATGAGACTCCTCAATCCTCCATCGATAAAGTGAAAGAAGCATACACCGTTTCTTCCGAAAAAGTGGAGAAGCCGACCCTCATTCACAACATCATTAAGTAATGGAATTCCCTGGAGCGCTGCTCCGGGGTTTTTTGTGCTTACATACCAAGTTGGCCAAGCGCTGGGAGTCTTCCTGTCACTTGGTTCAACACTTTCTAGTTGCTATTGGAAAATCCTTCAGCCTATTCGCTTTACCCTCCAATTTCCTCTAACGGTCTCCCCTATCCCACCTGATCCACACAAATTATCTCGATAAAAACTGCGTTCCTCGCTTTGATTTCGTCAACTTTTCGTATAAACAGATATGCCTTGGGAAAAATAGGTTCACTTACAGCAAAATGGAGGAATGACCTATGCGAAAATGTTTGACATTGTTATTGTTACTCAGCTTACTCCTCTCGTTCTTTCCCATATCGGTTTTTGGAGCAGAGAAAAGTGATTTAATCGATTCTTCAAAATCCGCCATTTTATTAGAGAAAAACAGTGGAATGACACTGTATGAGAAGAACTCAGACGAGAAGCTGCCACCCGCTAGTATGACGAAAATCATGACGCTTCTTTTAATTATGGAAGCGTTGGAGAAAGAAACGATTAAAATGGATGAAATGGTAAGGATCAGTGAGCACGCTGCTTCTATGGGAGGGTCTCAGATTTTCCTTGAGGCAGGAGAAGAAATGTCTGTTGAGAACCTTTTGAAGGGGATTGCTGTCGCCTCTGGTAATGATGCGAGTGTCGCTATGGCCGAACGCATTGAAGGTACAGAGAAGGCATTTGTCAAAGCCATGAATAAGAAGGTTAAGGACCTAGGCTTGAAGAATACTCATTTTGAGAACCCTACAGGTCTGCCTGCAGAAGGGCACTATAGTACAGCTCACGATATGGCCGTCATGGCAAGAGAGCTGCTTCTGCATGATGAAATCACGAAATTCACAACCATTTATGACGATTACTTACGTAAAGGGGAAGAAAACGAGTTCTGGCTGGTGAACACGAATAAGCTGATAAAGTCGTATCCCGGTATGGACGGATTGAAGACCGGCTTTACAAGAGAAGCCATGTACTGCCTGACTGCTTCCGCGAAGCGTGACGACCTGCATATGGTAGCGGTTGTGATGGGGGCAGAGACACCTAAGAAGCGTAACGCTGATGTTACGAGCCTACTCGATTATGGATTCGGACAATATGAAGGAATTAAGCTTCACTCTAAAGATGAGGAGATGGCCACCCTTCGCTCAACTCGAGGAGAACCGCTTCACTTGTCTTTAGTTCCTGAGAAGGATGTCGTCGTACTGAAGAAGAAGAGTGAGAAAAAAGGGGACTATGAAACAAGTACGGAAGTGAGGAAGTCTGTAGATCTTCCTGTTGAGAAAGGCGAGCACATGGGATGGGTGAAGGTGACCCATAACGGCGATGAAGTGGCGAAAGTCAGGCTTGAAGCTGCGACGGAAGTGGATCGAGCCGGGTTCTTGAAATTGTGGGAACGCTCATGGAGAAATTTGACGAGCTTTTACAGGTTTTAGCCTATTTCCACTAGTATTGTTTTTCAGCAGGAATTAGAAGGATAACATGCGAAAGACTTACGTGACTCTTATTTAGATTGAGGAGGGAAACGATGAGTCTTCACGTCGATTTTATTGTAAAAGAAAATGTGCTTCTTGTTCGATTAGAGGGTGAACTGGACCATCATGAAGCGAGCCGACTACGGGAGGCTTGGCAACAAGAGCTTGCAAACAACAATGTCGGACATGTCATTGTAAATTTAGAGAAGCTCACCTTTATGGATAGTTCGGGACTTGGTGTCATGTTGGGTCGATATAAAGAAGTGCAGGCATCAGGAAGTGAGATGGTGATCTGTTCCATTTCACCAGAAGTGAGAAGGTTGTTTGACTTATCAGGAATGTTCAAAATTGTGAAGCTGGTGGACAATGAGACATTCGCACTTGAGATGCTGGGGGTGGCTTCATGAGAAATGAGATGACGATTGAATTTCTCAGTGTCAGTGAAAATGAATCTCTCGCCCGCGTCGCTGTCGCATCCTTTGTGAGTCAAATCAACCCTACGATGGAAGAGTTGACGGATATCAAGACGGTTGTGTCTGAGGCTGTTACAAATGCTATCATTCACGGATACCAGGAGAAAGTGGATCAAAAGGTCCGTTTGATGTGCTCGATTGATGGGGGCGAAATTGAAATTACCATTCAGGATGAGGGTGAGGGCATTGAAGACGTTGAAATGGCCCGCGAACCTTTGTACACCTCTAAACCGGAATGGGAGCGCTCGGGCATGGGCTTTACAATCATGGAGAACTTCATGGACCACGTCGAAATCACTTCAGGGCCGGGGGAAGGGACAACGATTCATATGAAGAAGCAGCTCACTTCCACCAAGGCTCTCTGTAATTGAGGGTCCCTGAGATGAGTGATACGACGAAAGCGCGCCTCAGTGATCATGACGTCAAGGAATTGATCCGAAAAAGCCAGGAAGGTGACCAGGATGCACGGGACTTTTTGGTGGAGAGCAACACAAGGCTCGTTTGGTCCGTTGTGCAGCGATATCTGCGTCGAGGGTACGACCAGGACGACCTTTACCAAATTGGCTGCATCGGTCTTTTGAAGTCGATCGATAAGTTCGATTTAAGCTATGATGTACGCTTTTCCACCTATGCGGTCCCGATGATCATTGGGGAAATTCAACGATTCATTCGGGATGATGGAAGCGTGAAAGTGAGCAGAAGCTTGAAAGAACTGAATCACAAGATCCGAGGAAAGAAAGAAGAACTTCTGAAAAATCTTGGCAGATCACCTACAGTCAATGAGCTGGCGGAAGCTCTGGACTTATCACCGGAGGAAGTCGTCCAGGCGGAGGAAGTTGGACGACCACCCCAATCGATTCACGAGACGGTGTATGAGAATGAAGGAGATCCGATTACTCTCGGAGATCAAATCGCAGAAAAAGATGATGGGTGGTTTGAACACATTACGTTACGGGACGTGATGGAGAAGCTTGATAAGAGAGAGAGGTTGATCATCTACCTTCGCTACTACAAAGATCAGACCCAAACGGAAGTAGCGGAGAGACTTGGCATCTCACAAGTGCAAGTTTCCCGTCTCGAGAAGAAGATTCTGTCAGATATGAAACAGACGATGAATGATACGACTTGAAACTGAGCTCCTAACCGGGCTCAGTTTTTTTCTTTTTCTCATATTTTTTGTTACGGGGCACATAATAAGCGCAAGAAAAACTTGCAGGGGAGGACAACAGAATGGCAACTCCTGTGTATATACGATTAAAGCAGGCTGTCAAGGTGGACTCCCTGTCGGAGGTTCGACTCGGCCATATCGCGAGGGTCGCCGGACCTAAACGATACAGTCATTCGCTCCATGACTTGCTGGTTCATCATATTACACCCAAGGATCAGAATATCGTCGTCATCGATGGGATTTCCATCATTGATAAAGTGATACGGAAATTTCCGACCTTGGATGTAGAACTTTTAGGACCCAGTGAGTGTGTCGTGCATATCGAAAAAGCTAAGAAAAAACCATCGATTGTGATGATTATCGGGATTTGGATTTTATTATTTATCGGAGCAGCGATGGCAATTATGAATTTTCACTATGATGTCAGCATGCTTGAAGTGCAGCAGAAACTTCACTTTATGCTGACCGGAGAAGAAGCTGAGCATCCGCTATGGATACAAGTTCCATATTCGATCGGACTCGGAATCGGTATGATTTTATTCTTCAACCACTGGTTCAAGAAACGTTTCAACGAAGAGCCGAGTCCGCTTGAGGTGGAAGTGTTCAAGTACCAGGAAGACTTGGACCACTATGTTGCGATCCATGAGAATAAAGAGGGCAATAAACATGTGGATCGTTGAGAGTTTAATTGGGCTTTCCGCTGGTCTCGCTGTGGGTACTGGATTTGTTGCTTTTTTGACGGTGCTCGGTGTTGTGCCGAGGTTGATGCAGCTGAGTCGATCAGAGTCGAAGCTCAGGTATTATGAAGCCGCCATTATGGCTGGGGTATTTGCAGGGATCTATTTATCATTTGGCGACATAGCGATTCCCATTTCCGTTGTTGGTATTTCACTTTGGGGGTTGTTCCACGGGATTTTTGTCGGCATGCTGGCAGCCGCTTTGACTGAAGTTCTGAATGTTTTTCCGCTGCTGTTCAAGCGGGTAGGAGTAGACGTATTTTTAATTCCGTTGCTAATGGCGGTCGTGCTGGGAAAAATAGCCGGATCCCTTTTTCAGTGGGTCATATTCGTAAGGTGAAAGGATGGATAGGAAATGAGCGATCAACGAATAGATGAGAATAATTTTGAGAAAATCAGTAAAACGTATCAGCCAAAACCGAATTACGTGTTGAACTGTTTTAAAGCCTTTGTTGTAGGTGGATTGATTTGTGTGCTGGGAGAACTGTTATCAGAAATGTATATTCATTGGTTTAATTTCAGTGATGAAGAGGCTGGTAACCCAACTGTAGCAACACTTATTCTGCTTTCCTCACTTGCGACAGGGTTTGGTGTGTATGATAAGCTCGGTCAATTTGCAGGAGCGGGTTCTGCTGTTCCTGTTACGGGGTTTGCGAACTCTGTCACATCAGCAGCTCTCGAATACAAAAGCGAAGGATATGTACTAGGTGTAGCCACGAACTTATTTAAACTGGCCGGCTCCGTCATCGTATTTGGAGTGGTTTCCGCTTACGTACTCGGTATGATTCGTTATATCTGGTCACTGATATTTTAGGAGGACAACGTGATGACGAAATTAGGGAAACAAACTTGGGTTTATGACAATCCTGTTTATATACAAGCATCAGCGACAGCGGTTGGCCCGTTAGAAGGGGAAGGACCGCTGAAAGATTATTTCGACCATGTCTATGATGATCTTCACTGTAATGAAGACAATTGGGAATTAGCGGAGCGTGCGTTAATGGTGGACTCTGTTCACAGGTGCCTTCAAAAAGCAGGGGTCGATGAGTCGAATGTTGACCTGTTATTAGCGGGGGACCTTTTGAATCAGAACGTCACAGGAAACTATGTCGCCCGTCAACTGGGGATCCCGCTCCTAGGTATGTTCGGAGCTTGTTCCACAAGCATGGAGACACTGGCAACTGCTTCCGCTCTCGTATCATCAGGTTACGCCAAGCAAGCGATGGTCGCGGTAAGCTCTCATAACGCGACAGCTGAACGTCAGTTTCGATACCCGACCGAATACGGTGGACAGAAGCCCCAAACCGCTACATTCACGGTAACAGGAAGTGGAGCAGCCCTGGTCTCCACTAAGCCATCTGAAATTCGAGTCGAAGCGGCCACGATAGGAAAAGTCCTGGATTATAAATTGAAAGACCCGTTCGACTTAGGATCCGCTATGGCTCCTGCAGCGTGGAGTACCATCAAGACGCACCTTGAAGACATGGGGCGTGTTCCAAGCGATTATGACCTGATTGCAACAGGCGACCTATCGGCTGTCGGAACTCCGATTCTAAGGGATTTATTAAAACAGGACGGACTGGATGTGTCTGAAGTCCATAATGACTGCGGCCTGATGGTCTATCATAGTGACCAACCGGTTTTCAGTGGAGGAAGCGGATGCGCCTGTTCGGCTGTTGTCACTTATTCAAAATTAATCGAAGAATTGAAGAACGGAACGTATAATCGAATTCTCGTTGTGGCCACAGGAGCACTCATGAGTCCTACGATGGTTCAACAAAAAGAAACGATTCCCGGTATTGCTCATGCCGTCGTTCTGACGAAGGAGGAATCGTCATGAACTTTGTCTGGGCATTTCTAGTAGGAGGGGGTATCTGCATTATAGGGCAGCTGCTTCTGGACGTCGCGAAATTAACACCTGCTCACGTCATGAGCTCATTTGTCGTTGCAGGTGCCGTACTTGATGTATTTGACCTCTATGACAACTTAATCGAGTTTGCAGGTGCAGGGGCGACAGTACCGATCACAAGTTTCGGACACTCGCTGTTACACGGGGCTATGGAGCAGGCGGATGAACACGGATTTATCGGGATAGCCATCGGGATTTTTGAATTAACATCGGCTGGAATCGCCTCCGCCATACTGTTCGGCTTTATTGTGGCCATCATCTTCAAACCGAAAGGATAGAGGGGCGAAAAGGAGGGAAGGACCATGCCTGAAAAGACGAAAACACCAATCGTCATGAAGTTGGAACAAAACCGTGATTTTTTAAATCAGCGCATCGGTGTCGATCAGTCATTTGATATCGGATTCAGGAAGTTAGATATTCTTGGAAAACAAGTGAACATCTATTATGTGACCGGTTTATGTGAAACACCTGTGATTGTCGAAATGATTGAGCAATTACTGGACGTTGAACATGATACGGACGATAACAGAGGGGTATTCAAACGAATTCAAAACGGCATTCCCCACCAACAGGTCGAAGCGGTCGAAACCATGGAGCAATGTATCACCCAGCTCTTGTCTGGGCTTGCCGTTCTGTTCATAGACGGTGAGACGGAGGCTCTTATCGTCGATGTTCGTTCTTACCCGGGCAGAACGCCTGAAGAGCCGGACACAGAGAAGGTCATTCGTGGGTCGAGGGATGGGTACACCGAGAATATTATTGAAAACACCGCCCTCACAAGAAGAAGGATTCGTGACGAACGGCTGCGGAATGAAATCATGCAGGTCGGGGAGCGTTCCAAGACCGACATCTGCCTGTCCTACATTCAGGATGTCGCGGATCCAGGCCTCGTAGAGAAATTGAAAAAAGAAATCAAAGGGATCGATATTGACGGCCTTTCCATGGCGGACAAAACGTTGGAAGAATATATTGTCCATCAGGGATACACGCCGTTTCCTCTGGTTCGATATACGGAACGCCCGGATGTAGTAGCTTCTCACTTATTCGAAGGGCATGTCGTCATTATGGTGGATACATCCCCGAGTGTCATCATTACGCCTACGACCTATTTCCACCATGTTCAGCACGCGGAAGAATTCAGGCAGTCACCACTGGTCGGGACGTTTGTCCGCTGGGTTCGTTTTTTTGGTATCCTGGCCTCTGTGTTTTTATTACCGCTATGGATGCTTTTTGTACTGCAGCCGGATTTACTCCCGGAGTCATTCGCTTTTATAGGACCTAATGAGGAAACGTCGATTCCTGTTATTTTCCAAATATTAATTGCAGATCTTGGACTCGAAATGTTGAGGATTGCCGCGATTCATACGCCAACCCCTCTATCAACGGCGATGGGATTGATCGCAGCTGTATTGATTGGACAGATAGCAATCGACGTTGGAATGTTTGTTCCGGAGGTCATTTTGTACGTTGCGGTAAGTGCGATCGGTTCCTATGCGACGCCGAGTTATGAGCTCTCGGTAGCGAACAAAATGTCACGAGTGACGCTTGTTATATTTGTCGCAATGTTCGGGGTGAAAGGGTTTATGATTGGTTTAGCCGCTTACGTCCTGCTGTTGGCAAGAATCAAGTCATTGAATACGCCGTATCTCTGGCCGTTCCTACCGTTCAATCCTAAGGCAGCGATCCAGATCGTTTTCCGGATGTCCATGCCTATGCTGAAGGTTCGACCGAGCATTACCAATCCGCAAAACAATCAAAGGCAGAAATAAAACAGGATTGCCGCCTCTTTACCATTGTGATACATTAAAACAAATGAAATGTTCCTTTATCATAAGGAGCATTTTCTTTTGATCATTTGAAGAAGGGGCGGGGATACGGTATGAGGAATAAAACAGTGAACGAAGATGGACAATTGCTGATCGGAGGTGTTCCTGCCAAAAAACTTGCAGATGAATATGGTACACCTTTATACGTATATGATGTAGGGCAGATCAGAGACAATGCCCGGGCTTTTGTCAATACCTTCAAAGAATATGATGTGAAGGCACAAGTGGCTTATGCCAGCAAAGCCTTTTCATCTATAGCGATGGTCCAAGTGGCGCACCAGGAAGGGCTGAGTTTGGATGTTGTCTCAGAGGGTGAGTTACATACGGCACTCGAGGCCGGATTCCCGGTCGATCGGATTCATATGCACGGGAACAACAAAAGTATCCGCGAACTCGAGATGGCGGTTTCCAATGATATAGGCTGCATCGTAGTCGATAATTTCTACGAGATCGATTTGCTGACGGCAATACTTGTGGAACAGAATAAGACAATGAATGTATTGATGCGGGTTACACCGGGGATCGAAGCCCATACGCATGATTATATTTTGACCGGCCAGGAAGATTCGAAGTTCGGTTTCGATTTGTCGAACGGGCAGGCCGAAGAAGCCTTCCTGAAAATGAATGAACACGAACACCTGCATGTCTTAGGGCTTCATTGCCATATCGGTTCACAGATATTCGAAACGCAAGGGTTTGAAATGGCCGTTCAGAAGCTTTTTGCCACACTGGAAAGTTGGCGTGAAAAATTCGGTTACAAGGCGAGCGTGCTTAATCTTGGAGGAGGATTTGGAATCCAATACAAGAGTGAAGACGAACCACTGGAATTGAATGAGTACGCCCATGCTTTAATCGATGAGGTGAAAAGGCTCACGTCAGTGAATGAGTATCCGATGCCTGAGATTTGGATCGAACCAGGGCGGTCGATTGTTGGAGAAGCCGGGACGACGTTATATACCGTCGGCTCTGTGAAAGACATTCCTGATGTCCGGACGTATGTATCCGTAGACGGAGGAATGACAGACAATATCAGACCGGCATTGTATGGTGCGAAGTACGAAGCAGCGCTGCCGGAGAGAATGAACGAAAAGGTCGAAAAGACTTACTCGATAGCAGGGAAGTGCTGTGAATCTGGAGATATGCTAATATGGGATATGGAGCTTCCGAAAATCGAACACGGCGATCTTCTGGCCGTTTACTCAACCGGCGCCTATGGATACGCGATGGCGAACCATTATAACCGGTTCCAGAAGCCGGCTGTCGTATTCGTTGAGGATGGAGAGCACCAACTCGTCGTAAGAAGAGAAAGTTATCAGGAGATGACACGACACGATGTGTCATATGAATTATGAGAGGGGTCTTACACAATGAAAAAAGCAACGATTCAATTCGAAAATGGAGAAAAGATGATCATCGAGCTATACGATGAAGCGGCACCCAATACGGTAGCCAACTTTGAAAAGCTTGCTAACACGGAATTCTACGATGGACTGACGTTCCACCGTGTTATCCCTGACTTTGTCATCCAGGGAGGTTGCCCGGACGGAACAGGAGCAGGTGGTCCAGGATATACGATCAACTGTGAAACCGAAGGGAATCCTCACAAGCATGAACGCGGCACACTTTCCATGGCGCATGCCGGTAAAGATACAGGAGGAAGCCAGTTCTTCGTATGTCACTCTCCTCAGCCACACCTTGACGGACGTCATACGGTCTTCGGCAAAGTGATCGAAGGAGTGGACACGGTTGACCGTGTGCGCGTCGGAGACGTCATGCAAAAGGTACGCGTAGAAGACGAAGCTTAAGGTGACATGATTCTAGAAATCATCGTCTTGATCTTTTGGACAGCCCCCCTTTGTTTGTTTATACACGAAGGGGGGCATGTTCTTGCCGCGAGATTTTGCAAAGCAGAAACATCGCGTCTGACAATCGGCTCCGGACCAAAATGGTTCAGCTTGTCCGTCTGCCGGGTGGATATACATATTCATACCATTTACTTTCATGGTGCGCACTCAATGAACGAGAAAAGCATAGAATTTTCAAAGAAGGAAAAAGCCTGGATCAGTTTGGGGGGACCTTTTCTCAATGGTTTGGTCGCCTTCCTATTCGTTCAACTGCCATTGGACTTCTCAAACCATTTACTATGGTTTATGCTGTTCAATGCTTATCTGGCCATCGTAAACAGTATTCCCTTTCGTTATCGTGGTAAAAAATCCGACGGTTACTGCTTCTTTCGTTCGTTTTTGACATAAGGGTTGATTTAAAACCAGTCATCGGCTATTCTATATGTCAGGTATGAACAAACCCTGGGGGAACGAACTATGAAAATGTCTAACTGGAAGCTGTTTACGATCTTGCTGATCCTGAGTTTGTCTTGGGGTGCGTATGTTTTATTCGGCATTCTCATGAAGTGAATACATGAGGATCAGGACAATGACTGTAAAAGTGAACACGTACCCTGTACACTTCACTTTTTAAATTGAGGGGTTATTATGTTAATTCGATATAAAAAATCATTTGAGAAGATTGCAATGGGACTCTTGTCCTTCATGCCGGAGGTTTCGGACGTAAAAACCTTACAAGGTATGATCAAGGAATATGATGAAAATGAAAACTGGCATCTGTTTCTTTGGAAGGATGAAGACATTCTTGGTGCAGTCGGTGTGCGTATAGATGGGGCGAAAGTGATCGTTCAACACGTAACCGTCAATCCTTCTCATCGTAATATGGGAATTGGAAAGCGGATGTTCCATCGCATCAACGAACTTTTCAAAGAGTACGATGTTTGTTCAGATGTCGCCACCGAATCGTTCATTGAGAAGTGTGAGTCGGAGAGCCCGTCTTCACAAGTGTAAGAAAAAGAGGTGCTGGACAGCGCCTCTTTTTTATTGGTTTCGTAGTTTGTGTTTATACACAATGGCATCTTCGCTCGGGCTGGGCTCACCAAACATGACGTCCCATTCCTTACAACGATCGTAGACGAGCTGCTGCAATGCCTCATCCTTTAATGGGATAAGGGGGCTCTTGTAAGGCATGAGTGATTGGACGAGCTGAAGTTCTTCGCGAAGTAACGTCTCTAACCGCTGCTCGTCGATTCCGAGAGGTGTAAGATCTGTATCCGGGTAATCGAGAAACAGAAGACAGCGGTTGACCAGCTTCTTCGCACCTTTGAAGTTCTCTTGACGATGGTGGTAAAAGCCGACCGCCATTTGGATCAGGAAAACCCATGGTGATTGTCTGTTTTCGGGGTCCGTATCTTTCCAGTATTCTTCTAACACCTCGTGACATTCAAAGTAGTCTCTCGTTCCATGAAAGTGAGCTAAATAGTCAATATAGGCTTGTGGATACATAGACAAATCTCCTCTTTTCGTCGCACTGATGCTATTTTATCTGACGCTGTACAGAAGAGGCAAATTCAAATTAAGATTAACGCCACCTTGATTTTTTGGTACGATTAGAGGTGCATCAGATGTAAAGGACGATTCATATGACAAAAACTTATCAAGTGAAAGTAGATGGATTTGAAGGTCCGCTTGATTTACTCCTTCATTTGATTCATCGTTATGAGATTGATATATACGACATTCCTGTGTCTCAAATAACGGATCAATATATGCAGTTTATCCATACGATGCAGGAACTTGAACTCGATGTGGCGAGCGAATACCTCGTTATGGCTGCCACGCTTCTTGCTCTGAAGAGCCAAATGCTTCTGCCTAATCCAGCGATGGAAGAAGCGGAAGATGAGGAGATGGAGGAAGATCCACGGGAAGACTTGATGAGGCGGTTGATCGAATACCGTAAGTACAAGCAGGCTGCCCATGAGTTGAAGGAAAAAGAGGTCGAAGCGAACCGGATTTATACTCGTCCTCCTATGGTGCTTGAGACGGAAGAAACCGATCAGCCTATCGAGCAGGGCGAAGCGTCAGTGTATGATATGGTACAAGCCATGAGTCGCCTGCTGAAGAGGTCGAAGCATCAATCCAAACAGGAATCCAGAATCAAGCGGGATGAGATTCCGATTCAAGTGAGAATGGACGAGATTCTTCAACGCGTGCAGCTGAAAGAGGAAGGGACCCCTTTCACCCAATTGTTTGAAAAGCGGACCCGTCCGCATATGGTTGTGACGTTTATTGCTTTACTGGAATTGATGAAATCGAGAAGTATCATTTGTGTTCAACAAAAGCATTTTGAAGAATTGGTCGTTTATCCATCAGAATAAACAATGGAGGAACTGCCGTGAATGTAGAAGAGTCAAAAGCAATTATTGAAGGAGTGTTATTCGCTTCTGGTGAAGAAGGGATTACGCTGAAAAAACTAGGGGATCTGCTCGAAGTCACCCCGCGCGAATTGGATGCCATCATTGAGGAAATGATTAAGGGGTATCAGGCGAAGGAAAGAGGAATCACTGTGATGAAAGATAACGGAACCCTCCATCTGACAACGAAACCTGAACACGCCGTTTATTATAAACAACTGCTTGATTCCTCCGGCTCGACAAGGCTGTCTCAAGCTTCTCTTGAGACACTGGCGATTGTTGCTTACCAACAGCCTATTACGCGCATAGAGATCGACGACATACGTGGTGTGAAAAGTGATCATGCAGCCCGGACTCTTGTCAATCGTGGATTGATTGAAGAAAAGGGGAGAAAAGAAGCGATCGGCCGGCCGATCCTTTATGGTACGACAAAGGACTTCCTGATATATTTCGGGCTTACATCGCTCGATGAACTGCCTCCGTTGTCAGAGTTCATTGAACAGCAGGACGTAGAGGACGAAGCGGATTTGTTCTTTGAGAAATTCACCGATCTGGATGATTCTGATTCATAGAGATCTGGCCTTTTTAGGTCAGACTCTTTTTTTGTCTGAAAAACAATGAGCTTGGATCTATCGATAAGACCTTTCGGTTCAGTTTGCTCCATGAGTCTTTGAACGGTTTGTGAAAAGGCAAACTTCTTTCATATGCTTGTCTTTCACTGCATAGAGTGGAGTAAACGACGATAACAGGGAGGAATACCTCTTGCGAATGATAGTTACTCTAAGTCTTCTCATGACCATGTTATTACTCACATTCTCTCCAATAAAAGGACAAGCCAATCCGAATCTCGGAGTCTCAGCTGAACATGCTGTGCTGATGGATAGCGAATCAGGCAGGGTGTTATTTGAGAAAGATGCCTATGATTCGTCTTTGATTGCCAGTACAACCAAGATAATGACAGCCATCATCGCGATTGAATCAGGAAAACTGGATGAGAAAGTAGAAGTGAGCGGCCAGGCTGTAAGAACAGAGGGTTCCTCGATCTACTTGACAGAAGACGAGAAAATCCCACTGAGAGACTTAGTCTACGGATTGATGCTGAGGTCTGGCAATGATTCGGCCGTAGCCATTGCTGAACATGTCGGTGGAAGTGTCGAAGGTTTTACCCATCTGATGAATGAGAAAGCGCAATGGCTTGGGATGCAGTCCAGTCACTTCGAGAATCCTCATGGTTTGGACGGAGAGACCCACTTCTCAAGTGCTTACGATTTGGGGCTGCTTATGGCGTATGCCATGAAGGATGAAACGTTCAGAGAAGTGACGGGCAGTGAAAAATACCTTTCTGAGAACCGCGATTATGCGTGGATGAACAAGAACAAACTGTTAACGAAGTATTACGAGCCTACGAACGGTGGGAAGACCGGCTTCACAAAAAAGGCAGGCCGGACGCTTGTAAGCAGCGCCGAGAGAGACGGAATGGAGCTGATTGCAGTCACGCTGAATGCTCCGGACGACTGGAACGATCACCAGCGGATGTATGAGTGGGGATTTGAGCATTTCGAAACGGTTCAGCTTCAAAAGCAAGGGGTCATGGAAGCGAATGGGCAAAGCTACTACATTCCAAGAGATGTATCGATGCCGCTCTCCTTACTCGAGAAAGAACAGCTTGAAGCACACTTTTACCGTTATCCTGTCGATGACTCGAGTCACTTGGCTGGTGTTGCACACTATTCCATTGGCGACACTCCGTTGTTAAAAACACATGTGTGGAAAGAACGTCCAGAGCAGGGATTGATAGAAGAGTCGCTGAACTTCATGAAACAGTTGACGGGGGTTTCCATATGGTAAACCTGATATGGGTTTTACTGGCGGCGGTTGGAATCATCTTTGCTGCTTTCAATGGAACCATGAAAGAAGTCAATGAAGCCATTTTCCTGACACTTGATGAAGCGGTGATGATCACCATCAGCCTCGCCGGTGTCCTTGTCTTCTGGCTTGGGTTAATGAAGATAGCAGAGGAAGCGGGTCTGCTGAGGGGACTCGCCGCCATCTTCCGACCTATTGTGGAAAGAATCTTTCCGGAAATTCCTAAAGATGATCCAGCTATTGGCTATATATTATCGAATATGACGGCGAATATGTTCGGCCTTGGGAATGCTGCAACACCAATGGGGTTGAAAGCGATGAAAGAAATGAAACGACTGTCAGGCTCTGACGGAGCGAGTCGTTCTATGATTACCTTTCTTGCCATTAATACTTCCTCCCTCACCTTAATTCCGACCACTGTCATCGCCATCCGTATGAAATATGGGTCTGTCGATCCGACCAGTATTGTCGGGGCTACGATCACCGCTACGATCATCTCAACGCTTGCTGCTTTGATGATCGACCGATTCTTCTACTACAGGCGGATGAGGGTGAGGAAGTTATGATCAGCATTTGGTTTATACCGGGTATTATCTTTATCGTTCTTGCGGTTGCGACAATCAAAAAAGTACCGGCGTATGAGGTGTTTGTAGAGGGTAGCAAAGAAGGAATTCAAATAGCGGTTTCCCTTCTTCCTTTTCTCCTTGGAATGATGGTGTCTATCGCCATCTTTCAAGCTTCAGGAGCGATGGGGGCAATTCTGAAAGTGTTTGAACCGTTAATGACATCGATTGGCGTACCGGAAGAAATTCTTCCCCTCGCCCTGATCAGACCGATATCCGGCACGGCTGCTTTAAGTATGACGACGGAACTGATTCGTACATTCGGACCGGACTCCCTCATTGGACAGCTTGCCTCCACCATGCAGGGAAGTACCGACACGACACTTTACATCATTACAGTCTATTTTGGGGCAGTCGGAATCAAACGTATGGGAGACGCGTTAAAAGTTGGACTATTGGCGGATTTAGTCGGTATCATTGCAGCCATCGTTGTTGTTTTCATCCTATTTTCGTAATAGGGTGATTTTTTTGTGCGCAGTGTTCTCACACGGGACGTACAAAAAATGGTCGTACCGCTCCCTCATCATCATGAAAATGGAATAAGAGTTTCCACATTTGGCAAGGTTTAATGGAAGAGAAAGAGAATCAATTTCGACAAGCTGATTCCGCTTATTCTCATTTGGTGCCGGAACGTGTATAATGAGATGTTGAAAGCCGCGTTGTATCTGGCACAACGTGGTTTATCTATGGATAGTATGAATATGTAAAATAAAAAGGTTGGTGACGGTCCTATGGCAAACATGGAACGACTACAAAAGGTGATCGCCCATGCAGGTGTAGCATCAAGAAGAAAAGCAGAACAATTAATTGTAGATGGAAAAGTGAAAGTAAACGGAGAAACCGTAACAGAACTCGGAACGAAGGTAACGCCGAACGATGACATCGAAGTGAACGGTGTACCGATCGACAAAGAGGAACCTGTCTATTTCCTTCTCTATAAACCACGCGGAGTGATTTCCAGTGTGAAAGATGATAAAGGTAGAAAAGTAGTCACGGACTACCTGCCTGAAGTACAAGAACGTATTTTCCCGATCGGACGTCTCGATTATGATACTTCCGGCGTGCTTCTTCTGACAAATGACGGAGATTTCGCTAATCTACTCATGCACCCTAGTCATGAGGTTGACAAAGAATACATCGTGAAGACAAAGGGAATCCCGAGCTCAGATCATATGAAAAAGCTGAAAAAGGGCATCTCAGTTGATGGAGACTATCTGAAAGCTGTGCATGCAAAAGTGATGTCTACAGAAAGCAAGAGAAATACGGCGATTGTAAAAGTGATCCTCCATGAAGGGAAGAACAGACAAGTCCGTCGAATGTTTGATGCATTAGGCTTCCCTGTGGACAAGTTGAAGCGTGAGAGATACGGCATGATCGGGCTTCATGGAATGAATGCCGGTGACTACCGCCCGTTGAAACCTCATGAAGTGAAACAGCTTCGTCAACTAGCTGAAGAAAATGTTAAATAACGTTCAAATTTAGTATCTCCAAACAATGGTATAATGAGTGGGGAGTGACAAAATATGAAAGAATCTACGTTCAAGAAAAAACGAAAGCGCTTATTTTTCCGTACCTTCATGCTGCTCTTCATGGCAGGCCTCGTTGCGTTTGCGATTATTTCGAGCCTCAATGAGGAGGATGCCGTGATTGCAAAAGGGGAAAAAGCACCTAATTTTCAACTGAACAAATTCGGAACAGATGAACCGGTTACCCTGCGTAGTTTAGAGGGAAAAGGCGTCATGTTAAATTTCTGGGCCACTTATTGTGAACCATGTAAAGACGAAATGCCTTATATGGAGGAAATGTATGCGGAGTATAAAGATAAAGGTGTAGAGATCTTAGCGATCAACCTGGATTCTACCAACATCGTGGTTGAAAGGTTCCTTGACGACTATGGCATTACATTCCCGATTTTGCGAGACAAAAAGGGGCAAGTGATGGACTTGTATCAAATCGGTCCAATCCCTACGTCCATTTTCATCAGCCCTGAAGGAGAAATTGTTGAGCAAGTCAAAGGTGAACTGACCTTGAACAAGCTGGAAGGCTACCTCCAACAAATTACGCCTGAGTAAGTCTATTCAACATTGTGAGGTTTTAGTATGAAACAAATGAAATGTGAATGCGGTCATGTTAACCCGACTGGTACAGTCCTTTGTGAGGAATGCGGGAAACCGATTGAAGGGAACCAGCACATTGATGGAAATGACCGCCAGGAACTTTTGAACATGCGCTATGACGGTTCAGCCAGGCGCTCACAGACCTACAACAGGACAGTGGTCGATAAGATCTGGAATTTCTTTTCTTCTGTTAAAGTGGGGGTCTGGTTAATTGTCATTACGGTGATCGCATCGGGGATTGGTACGATTTTCCCTCAAGAGATGTACATACCGAGTAATGTAGATCCCGCTATTCACTATCGTGATGAGTTCGGGATTTTAGGTCAAATTTATTACCAACTGGGCTTTCATAATCTGTTCAGTTCATGGTGGTATATGTTGCTGCTCGCGATGATCGGGATTTCGATCGTGATTGCCAGTATCGACCGTTTCTTCCCTTTGTATAAAGTACTGAAGAAACAAAAACCGAAGCGTCACGAGGCATTCATGAAAAAGCAGCGCGTTTTCGGAAAGACAGAAAATGCACAAATTGATGTGGAACGGTTCAAAAGCAACTTGAAAAAACAGCGTTTTAAAGTTACGGAACAAGATGGGCATATCCTTGCAGAGAAGAACCGATTCTCAAGATGGGGTCCATACGTCAATCACATCGGGTTGATCATTTTTCTGATCGGTGCTTTATTACGATTTGTTCCGGCTTTCTACATTGATGAATTCGTATGGGTGCGGGAAGGAGAAACAACCGTTATCCCCGGTACGGACAGTCAGTATTACATTGAGAATTTAGATTTTATTCTTGAGACCTATGATCAGAACGATGAACGTTTCCAAGAAGCGATTCAGAATTCAGGTGGTCTTGTACCGAAGAACTTCCAAACGGATGCCATCATCTATGAACGTTCTGAGGAAGCCCTCCCTGGAGCTGAGTCCGAACTTCAAGTGGTTAAAGAAGACTCGGCGAGAATGAACCATCCGATTAAATTCGGTGAGTTCGCCCTCTATCAATCCAGCTATCAGTTGAATGAATTTGATGAAATGACATTTAAGATTCATGATGCAGGTGATGAGGATACCAATTACGGAGAATTCACGGTAGATCTCAACGATCCGCAAACCGAATACCAGCTTGAAGGAGGCTACCGGGTCGTCATTGAAGATTACTTTCCTGAGTATGAGCTGAGTGACGGCGTACCTAGTTCGATTTCGAAATATCCGAAAAACCCGGCTTTCGTATTCAATGTTTACCCTCCAGATGCATCAGAGCCGGAAACGAGCTTCCTTGGCATTGGCAGTAATATCCCAGCAAATGAAAACAACGAGTATAAGCTAGGGCTTGTGAATTTCGATGTGCGGGATGTAACGGGTCTGTCTGTCAAAAAGGACCATACGCTAGGGATCATTTCTCTCGGCGGTGCGATCTTTATGATTGGTGTGATTCAGGGGATGTATTGGAACCATCGCCGTATTTGGCTTCAGCCGAAGAAGGATGGCGTTTGGATAGCTGGACATACGAACAAAAACTGGTTTGCACTCCGGCGCGAAATTGAAAAAGCGGTTGACGGGACGAACATCGAAGAACCCGTTGATCAGTATGAAATGAAATCGTAAGTCATTTCCATTGAACAGTTAGGAGGACGATCATGGGAGATTTAGTTTCGATCAGCAGTAACCTATTATATGCTTCATTCATCATCTATTTGATTGCGACATTCTTCTTTGGAGGCACGATACGCGATAAACAAAAAGGAAGAAGCCGGGTCGCTGGTAAAATAGGAATAGGCATTACCATCGTAGGTTTCTTATCTCAAGTTGGTTATTTTATTACAAGATGGATGGCAAGCGGACATGCACCGGTCAGTAACTTATTTGAATACACGACGTTCTTTGGCATGATGCTTGTATTTGCATTCATTATTTTGTATTTCATTTACAGGCTGGATTTCCTCGGACTGTTTGCCCTACCGGTCGCCTTGTTGTTGATTGCTTTTGCCAGCATGTTTCCGACCGAGCTGTCGCCACTTGTGCCATCTCTCAAGTCGCACTGGCTCTATATTCATGTAACGACAGCATCACTTGGACAGGGGATTCTATCCGTCAGCTTCGTAGCAGGGCTGATCTTCTTGATCCGTCAGGTTGATCAGACGAAACGTTCAAAACATACTTCCTGGCTGGAATTTGTTTTATATGTAATTGTGGCAACCGTAGCCTTCATCATTCTCTCTTCCACGTTCAGTGCGCTGAATTACGAAGCGACATTCGAAGCACCTGTGAATGGACAGCAGGGTGAGGTGACGTACGAGCTGCCAGCTTTAGTCGGACCTGCTGGTGGTGAGCTGACCACAGAAGGCGTTATGGCTCCGTTATTCAGTGCACCTGGCTGGATGGAAGGCCAGGACGCGGCCAAGAAGTTGAATACGTTCCTTTGGTCGATTGTCGGAGGGCTCGTATTATATGGACTTCTCAGACTCATACTGAGAAAGCGTCTTGCAGCTTCGATTCAACCGCTGCTCAAGCGTGTCAATCCTGAACTTGTGGATGAAGTGGCGTATCGCTCCGTAGCCATCGGATTTCCGGTGTTTACGCTTGGTGCACTCATTTTTGCCATGATCTGGGCTCAACAAGCTTGGGACCGATTCTGGGGATGGGACCCGAAAGAAGTATGGGCATTGATTACATTCTTCTTCTATGCGGCTTATCTTCATTTAAGGTTGTCCAGAGGCTGGCAGGGGATGAAATCCGCCTGGCTTGCCGTTGGAGGATTTGGCATTATTATGTTTAACTTGATTGTAGTGAACCTTGTAATTTCTGGTTTACACTCATACGCTTAACAAATCTGTACGTCATGAAGGGCAGGGGGGTGAGGAGTACTCCTCTGTCCTTTTTTCGATCTTTGAAAAGAGGAGGATGTATCGTGGAACAAGAAGCTAGAGTATTAGTCGTAGATGATGAAGAGCGTATCCGCAGACTGATCCGTATGTATTTAGAGCGTGAGAATTACGTCGTTGAGGAAGCAGAGGATGGGGAGGAAGCCTTGACGCTTGCTCTTCAGGAAGATTTCGATGTGATTTTACTTGATCTAATGCTGCCTGGTAAGGATGGTATGGAAGTGTGTAAACAGTTACGGGAAAAGAAAGCGACTCCTGTCATCATGCTGACAGCCAAAGGTGAGGAAACAAACCGTGTTCAGGGCTTTGAAGTCGGGACGGATGATTACATCGTGAAGCCGTTCAGCCCACGTGAAGTGGTGCTGCGTGTGAAAGCTTTATTGAGGAGAGCCTCCTCGACCCGGTTCTTGGAGACAGATACGTCAGCAAGAAATGTTCTCGTCTTTCCGCATATGACAATTGATAATGATGCTCACCGTGTAACAGCGGACGGAAAAGAGGTCGCGTTGACACCTAAAGAGTATGAGCTGCTTCATTTCATTGCTCAGGCTCCGGATAAAGTGTTTGACCGGGAACAATTGTTGAAAGAAGTGTGGCAGTATGAATTCTTCGGCGATCTTCGTACAGTCGATACACATGTCAAGCGATTACGGGAAAAGCTGAGTAAAGTATCCGGCGAAGCTGCAAGTATGATTGTGACCGTGTGGGGCATCGGATATAAATTCGAGGTTAGTGGCGACTAATGTTCTGGCGAAGTGTAGTAGGAAAACTTTGGTTTACCATCTTGCTTCTCGTATCGGCCGTATTAACGCTGCTGACGATCCTGCTACTGGAATTTTTTCAGAATTATCATGTTCTGGAGGCTGAAGAGCACTTACTGCAAACAGCCTCTAAGATTTCAGAGGTAGTCGAGCGCTATGAAGACCGTGACCTGATGCTTGAGACGACAGCTTTAGTGAAAGACCCGGAAAGCAGGGCTGTCATCATATTCAATCCTAACGATGTAATCGTTTCGGAGAGTGAGTCCGATACCCTCCCGCACATGGAATACCAGTGGTTCTCTTCAGATGAGCAGCTCGCTTCGGTGCTAGAGGACGGGCAGGATGTCAAGATGGTCTCGGATACGGAAGAGTCCGAGACTGGTTTGATGGTTGTCGGGACCCCTCTTCAAGCTCAGGAAGGGGCTGTTTTCGTATATGAGTCTTTGGATACGGTGCGCGAAACGTCTGAACAAACGACGAAGATCATCTTTCTTGGTGCGGGGATCGCCATTATTTTAACGACAGTCTTTGCCTTCTTCTTGTCCACTAGAATCACTTCTCCTTTAATTCAAATGCGGGAAAGTGCACTCGAACTTGCAAGAGGGGAGTTTCATAGGAAGATTCCGATTCGGACTCATGATGAAATCGGTGAGCTTGCCATGGCTTTCAATCGAATGGGCAGGCAGCTTAAATATCATATCAATGAACTCAATCATGAGAAAGAGCAGCTTTCGGGTATTTTAAGTTCGATGGCTGACGGAGTCATTACGGTCAATCGAGAAGGAGAAATTTTGATTTCAAACCCTCCTTCCCAACAATTTCTACAAGCCTATGAATTCGAAATGTACGGCCTTTCGATGAGTGATTCAGAATCTACGTCTCTTCCTGATCCGCTTAAGCACATGTTTGAAAAGGTGATTAAGGAAGAAGAGGAAACGATGACAGAGGTCACGCTCCAAGGGCGGTCCTGGGTCATCATCATGACACCTCTTTATGATGATTCGAAGGTTCGTGGTGCTGTTGCCGTTCTTCGGGACATGACCGAGGAGCGCAGGCTTAATAAACTTCGCAAAGACTTCATTGCGAACGTCTCCCATGAGCTGAGAACTCCAATTTCCATGCTTCAAGGCTACAGTGAGGCCATCGTTGATGACATCGCAGAGAGCAAGGAAGAAAAAAATGAATTGGCTCAAATCATTCACGAGGAATCGTTGAGAATCGGGCGGCTTGTTAATGAACTGCTGGATCTAGCACAAATGGAAGCAGGACACATCACATTAAATACGGACCGTGTTGATATGTCATCCTATATGAATAAGGTCATCCGTAAATTTAATGGGCTTGCGAGTGAGCAAGGAGTGGACCTTTCCCTTAAGCTGGACTTGAAAAAAGAAGAACTGATCTTTGATGAAGACCGAATCGAGCAGGTATTCACCAACTTGATCGACAATGCGATCCGCCATTCTGTAGAAGGGGGAGTCGTGAGTGTCGAAGTCGTCGAGAACGGTAAGGAGTGGATGGCTTCTGTCCAGGACTCCGGTCAAGGCATAAAGGAAGAAGACCTGCCCTTTGTATTTGAGCGGTTCTACAAGGCAGATAAATCAAGAAAACGGGATACACAGAAAAAAGGAACGGGTCTCGGACTTGCGATTGCAAAGAATATTATAGAAGCCCACCGTGGTTCGATCAGCGTCCGTAGTAAATGGGAAGAAGGTACGACATTTACGTTCCGTATTCCGAAAGATCTAGAAAAAAATGAAAATTAGGTTGCTTGTCCACCGAATGTACGATAAGTTAATAGATGAACATTAGTAGGATCATGGTGCCTTTAAGGCTGAAAAGGGAATCCGGTGAAAAGCCGGAACTGTCCTCGCAACTGTAAGTGCTAACGAACCGGAAGAGCCACTGCGATATTGAATCGCGGGAAGGTTCCGGAGTAGGAAGACGCACGAGTCAGTAGACCTGCCGGATCTGATGTTTCAAAGCTTCGAGGATTGAGCGTTTGAGACAACCGATCGGTGCAGCGTTATTTTTACCTATCTGGTTTGTCTTAAGCTTGTCCTTATGTAAAGGGCAGGCTTATTTTTGTGGTTAATAACGAGGTCGTTGTCTTTACGTGTTCTCAAACCTTGACTAATTCTGGAAAGAGAAGGTGAAGAACATGAAGAAGTTTTACTCGATTTTACTTGCTGTCAGTTTTTCTTTGGCGGTTCTTGCGGGCTGCGGTGCCACTACGGAACCCGGGCAGGCGGAAAGTGGCCAAACAGAAGCGAAACAGGAAGTGGCAGCAACCATTATTCTCAATAATGGAGAAGAAGAGCTTGCCAACAAAGAAGTTACGGTAGAAACGGGAACGACATTGATGGAAGTGATGAAAGAGAACTTTGAAGTGGAAGAAAGTGATGGTTTCATCAATGGTCTGGAAGGCATTTCAATGAACGAAGAGGAAAAAATGGCTTGGATGTACACCATTAACGGTGAAGAAGCGATGGTAGGAGCAAACGAGTACGAGATCGAGCAGGGTGACGAAATCACATTTGACTATCAATCTTGGGAATAAAACGTGATGAATGTCTATAAGCTGACATTGATTGCCATGCTTGCATCGCTTTCCGTTTCAGGGAGAATTATCTTCGCGAATATTCCGAATATCCAACCGTCGACAGCGATCATTATCATAACGGGTTTTTGGCTGGGACCACTTGGAGGAGTCCTAGTCGGTCTGCTTACTGCTTTGCTATCGAACCTTGTGATCGGTATGGGCATGTGGGTGGTATGGCAATTGGTTGCGTGGTCAATCATTGGGTTCGGCGCAGGAATAATCGGTAAGTTTTGGAACAATACGCCGATTTGGTCGTTAATGGTTTATGGCGCATTCGGAGGGTTCTTCTTCGGGTTCATCATGGCTGTAACCTTCCGGGCAGCAGGCCAGCCTTTTTGGGCCTATTACCTAGCTGGGATCGGTTTTGATGTGAACCATGCGATTTCAAACGTAGTGGTCATCGGCTTACTGGCTCCGGTGTTGTCGAGGCTGTTTAGAAGATATGAAACGAATCTCCAAGTCGTCAGTTAAGTTTGAAGCGTTCGGTTGATACCGGACGCTTCTTTTTTAGGAGCATTCAACTTTGAATAAAGACGTCGAGGGAAGGTTTCTTTTTGTTTCTTCACATATTAAGATAGAAGTGTAACTTTTTTTATACATAGACGACTATATCATTAAGCAGGAGGTACATGACGTGAAACGGCTCTTTGATGAATTATACGATCACTATCATCAAGATTTATTCCAATACATCATCTACATGGTCAAAGACCGGAATTTGGCTGAAGACCTTGTTCAGGATGTGTACATGAAGGTCTTGAAGTCCTACGACAGTTTTGATGGGCGGAGCAGTGAGAAGACTTGGTTGTTTTCCATTGCGCGTCATGTGACCATCGACTATTTTAGAAAACAGAAGCGAAAACGAAAACGCATCTTAGATTTTTTTGACTGGGGAGAAAAAGGTGAAGAGTTGCGGGACCAAGCTCGTATGCCCGAGGAAGTTGCGGTCTTAAACGATGAGATGCAACAGGTGTACCGTGCTCTTGACGACTGCACGCTCGATCAAAGAAGTGTTATTATCCTCAGATATATACAAGGGATGTCGATTCAAGAGGCGGCAGAAGTACTGGAGTGGAGTGAAAGTAAGGTCAAGACAACGCAGCATAGGGGAATGAAGGCCTTGAAAAGTAAGCTTGAGGAAAAGGGACAAGGAGGGGTGCAGCGTGAAGCGTAAATCTTATGATGACAACCAGATCGAAAACCTCGTGAAACAACTCCCTTCCGTGCAAGATCAACAACGAAAAGACGAATTATATCAAAACGTTCAAAAGAAAATGAATAAATCCGAGAAGAAAAAAGCCCCTTGGCTCGTTCCTGCGTTCGCATCTGTTGCTGTAGTACTGGTCATGGTTATGATCATTCCTTCGATTTGGAGTTCGATGAATCTCCAATTCCAATCCAGCCAGCCTGAAATGGGGGAAGAAAGTGGAGGTGAGTCCTCTTCTGGTGATGAAGCGTCAAGTTCAGAACAAGCAACGATGGAATCAGCCGATACAGCCATGCCGGCATTAAATCGGATGACCACTTCCCGAGTAGAAGGAAAGCCGATGGTGTACTTTGACAGTCAGGCTCAAGTCGTGGTCCCGGTATCGTGGGTAACAAACGAGCCAGTGCCCGATGAAGATCTTTCTTCCATAGCCGCTGAAGCTTACGGATTGACAGAACCATCCGCACGCTACTCATTTGAAATGGAGAATAATGAGGCGAACGTTGTTTTTCCTGCAGGTTTTAAAGCGAAGGGCAGTGCGACCGAAAATGCCATAGTCCGTTCGATTCAATGGAGGGCAGAAGCAAACAGCGCAATCCGGATCAATGTGAGTACCGAAGAGGGAGGCCCGGTGAACTTAGGAAACCGTGGAGAGGTGACACAGTTGTCTACGATTGAATCATCATCTTATGTCTATCATCTGTTCACCTCTACAACAGGCGTTCAGTTCCTCGTCCCCGTACCATTCGAAGGCACGATAGAGGAAGCCCTAGAAAGCCTGAAGAGAGATCAGTCAAACACTTCGGCGCCGGTCCCCCCGCACCTAGTGTTTGAACAAATTGACACAACGGATGACATCCTGAATCTAACGGTCAGCCACGACAGTTGGAGGGTGGACCAAAACCGCATGACCGCTGTTGAAGCCATCTTGATGACGGCCAAACAATACGGGTTTGAAGAAGTCCAGTTTCAGGGAATAACTCCATCAGAGGATGCTGAGTTTGATTATACAAAACCTATTCCCGTGCCTGGAAATGTAAATCCATTACAACCATAACCAATCCCCCTTGCACGAATGGTGTGAGGGGGTTCTTTCTTTACTTTTTGATAGGTTAAAATTACGGTCTCATGTTAAACTAGAAGAGATGTGAGAAGGGGACGATCCACAATGGAAAGAGATGATTTAAGAAGCCAGGTTTCAGAAAAGATGAAACTGATTCGAGTGGAATATGATTACACTCAGAACAGAATGGCAGAATGTCTCGGGCTTTCAAAGAAAACACTTGTTCAAATCGAGAAAGGGAGATCGACGGCAGGATGGACGACAGTCGTAGCTGTATGTGCACTTTTTCAACATAGTGAAGTGTTGAAAGGAATCCTAGGAGATGCTCCGCTTGAAATCGTAGAAACGCTTGCCCACCAGCAAGTCGAGCGTCCGGCTGGTCAGACGATGGGTGGTAAGGTGTGGTGGCAGAATATTGAAGAGAGCGAATCGTTTATTCTTCAACAGAATTTAATTAGCCAGCATTACCGGATTATTGACCAACACTATCAGCGCTGGTACTCGAGTTTTGAAGAGTCGGAGGCCAAAACACGTTTCGATGAATTAACAAACAACTAAAAACCCCCTTCAACGGAAGGGGGGAAGAAATTATTCAAACTTCAATGGATCGCCATTGAAAGGTTGGTCAGCGATTTTGATCGATTCGGTTGGGCACCCTTCAAAGGCGTCCTCCATATCCTCTTCATATAACTCCGGTACTTCTTCGGTCCCTTCGTTATCGTCAAGGACTCCAAAAGCAAGTCCTTCATCATCATAGTCATATATATCGGGTGCAGCGGCTCCGCATGCCCCGCAGGCAATGCATGTATCTTTATCAACAATCGTGAACTTAGCCAACTCAAGAACCTCCTTACTTCCCCTTCCATTTTAAAGGGCTGGAGGTCTTATTTCAATCAAACCGTCTGCATTTGGAAAAGGAGGACCCATCATGCTGCAGGAAATCGTTCTTATTTGTATCAAGCATATGAAAGAGGAACGAACCGTCTCAGGAATCTATCACTTATTAACGGGCAAACGTTCATCACAGACGATGCAGGATGCGAAGGCCTATCAGCTTTCATCCTTCTTCGGGGTGCATAAATCTTTAGAGAGACACGAATTAACCGAGGTGCTGCAATCTCTAGAAGAGAAAGAGATGATTGTCACTGACGAGTTGTATGCTCGCTTGACAAAAAAGGGGGCATTGTACCTCAAACAAAGAGACATTCAAAATCAGCTGAGTGGATTTAGAGGGCTGGATTACCACCAGGTGACGCCCGTATTGACTAAGCGGCTGTTGCTGCTCATTCAGACGGTTACCAACCTTAACGGAAAAAAGAATTCCTTTGTTCCTATTATAGACGATGCGGGAGTCCAAGCATGGGTGAGAGGCGTTTATTCCAGCAAACGTCACCAGCTGGAGTCTTTTGTTGCGACCCTTTATGAAGAGTTAAATACTGTACTCGAGGCATGCTCTAAGAGGGAGGCCTATCTTTTTGTGTGCCGTCTTACAGGAAATGGGCAAGTTGGTTCCACATATGACCAGCTTGCGGATGAATGCCATATCAAAAAATGGGATGTTCACCTGCACTTAGAACGCGTCATGCATCAAATGATACATATAGTGAAAGCAGACCCTTCAAGCTTTTCAGCGCTTTCATTGTGTTTGGAAGGTCTGGGTTCATCCAGTCTTATTACCGAGTCTGCGAAACGGACGTATTATTACGTCGAAAGAGGCTGGACAATCGAAGAGATCGTTCAAAAGAGAAGGCTAAAAGAAAGCACTATCCAAGACCACATCGTAGAGGCAGCGCTCGTTCTTCCTGATTTTAGGATTGAATCCTTTGTCTCTCTTGAAGGTCAGTCCCTAATTGTTACGATGGCACGCTCTCTACAGACGAAACGTCTGAAAGAAATTTATCTGGGGTTGAAGGAAGAGTTCAGCTATTTCCAGATTCGCCTGACCCTTGCTCACCATCAACATCATTCTAGAGAGGAGTCTCTTCATGGATCGGTTAATTGAGGAGCTGAAAAATAACTTCGGATACGATCATTTTCGAGATGGCCAAAGAACCATTATTGAAGATGTCATGAATGGTCGGGATACGCTCGGGATTTTACCAACAGGAACAGGGAAGTCACTCTGTTACCAGTTGCCAGCCCATTTGTTAAAGGGGGTCACGGTAGTCGTTTCCCCTTTGATTTCCTTGATGGTCGATCAGGTGAAACAGTTGAAAGCCCAAGGGATCAAGGCTGTAACAGCTATCAACAGCTTTATGGATCGTAACGAAAGGATCCGTGTTACGAAAAACCTGGATCGTTATAAACTCATCTACGTTTCGCCTGAGATGCTGCAGAATGACGATATTGTGGATGGGCTCAAGAGAACGGGCGTCGATTTATTTGTCATCGACGAAGCGCATTGCATTTCCCAGTGGGGACACGAATTCAGGACAGATTATTTAAAGTTGCATCTTGTCATTGAAGAACTAGGGGATCCTACTGTGCTGGCGTTGAGTGCGACGGCTACGCCTGAGGTGCAGGATGATATCCTGGAGAAACTGAACAAGCCAGATATGAATAAACGGATTCATCCAATGGATAAAACGAATATCAGTTTTGCTGTTAAGCACGTCACCACTCCTGAAAGCAAACTTATCGAAATCACTCAACTTCTCGAACGTACCCATGTTCCGACGATGATATATTTTTCAAGCAGGCAGTGGGCGGAACGCGTGGCAACAGAGCTTCAGACGAAATTGAATAAAAGAATTGCCTTCTACCATGGCGGCATGGAACAAACGGATCGTATGCTCGTCCAACAACAATTTATGAACGACCAATTGGACATCATTTGCTGCACGAGCGCATTCGGAATGGGGGTCGACAAGAAAAATATCCGATTGATTATACACTTTCACTTTCCACCTCAGCTCGAGTCGTTCATTCAAGAGATTGGACGAGCTGGGAGGGACGGTGCTGCATCAGCGAGCTTGCTTCTCTATGCTCCAAAGGATCACTATCTTCCACAAATGTTAATCGAAAGTGAGCTTCCCGACGTGAACCGCCTCCCTGGAATATTAAATTACGTGGAACGTAAGAGAGGACAAAATGGTGTCTTGCCCCTAGACGAAGTGATCATTGGCGATCTTGAACTCTCTGAATCGCAGTGGAATTTTATTCATTTTCAAATGGAGCAAGCTGGAATGGTAGATAACAGACACATCATGAAGCCGACTGAAGACCCTGACTTTTTACAAAAGTTGACCATGCTTGTACAGGAACGATGGACATATAAACAGAACAAGCTGAATGAGATGGTACATTGGATTCATGAAACGGGCTGCCGCCGTGTTTCGCTTTACCAATCTTTTCAGGACAACACTCGACTTCCTGAGGTTCCTTGCTGCGATGCTTGTGAGTTTGACATTGACGAGATTGAATGGCAGGAAGTGAACAGAACCGAAATCGCAGGTGGCACGTGGGAAGAACGTTTAGCTTCGATATTTGGCAGGGGAGTCGCTCGATGAGACGGAACAGACAAGCAGAACTCATCCGACAAATGAGCGATCGTGAAGTGACGCTCCAGTTAGTGATCACGCAACTGATTCTGCTCGTTACGGCTTTAGTGGTCAGTTTATTTGTATTCGATGCATTCTGGGCAGATTGGCTTACATTCTTCCCTATTACTATTGAGAAATGGTTATGGTATGGAGTCTTTCCGGGTGTTTTGATTCTTCTCATCGATCTCATGCTGATGTATAGTCTTCCTAAGAAGTATTACGATGATGGGGGTATCAATGAAAAAGTTTTTGAGAATCGGTCCGTGCTCAGCATTCTTTTTCTTACCCTGCTGATTGCGTTTAGTGAAGAGATGCTGTTCCGTGGTGTTCTGCACACGTCACTTGGGTATATACCTGCAAGCATTCTTTTTGCTGTGATTCATTTCCGCTACTTGACTAAACCGGTACTGATCATCTCTGTACTATTTGTAAGCTTCTTGATTGGATACATGTTCGAGGTGACAGGGAACCTTACTGTTACCATAACCGCGCACTTTATCGTCGACTTCGTACTGGGACTTTGGATACGCTTTGGCAAATGGGGTGGAAATGATGGAAAATAGGAAAAGTCAGGATCAAGCTGAAGCTTTACGAGCCTATAAAGAGGAAGAAGGATTCCAGGAGTACGTGTCGGTGCTTGATCTGCCTCCACGTAGTGAAGTGCATGAATCTTCAAAGAAGCAGACGAAGTGGAAGCTGAACATTCTCTGGATCAGGTTTTTATTCATTCTTCTTATTCTGCTGATTGCGGTATTTTTATCCCAGCCCTACTGGGGAGAGTGGTTCGGGACGTTTCAGTCAGAGAATCCAATCATAATCGATGAGCAGCCTTTGCATGATGAAGTGACTGTAGAAAGAAATGAATGAGTAAAGGTGGGGCGGCAACAGCCTGTATGGTTAGACATGTCGTTAACATTTTTATGAAAACAAATGATAGCAAACGTAGAAAAGGAACGTACCTTTCGTAAGGTACGTTCCTTTTCACATAACCTGATAAATGATTTAGGGTTAAAAGTACTGTTTGCGATCTCGCTCGAACTTTAGGATCTCGACCGCCTCACGGAATCGTTGAGAATGCACAACCTCTCGTTCTCTAAGAAACTTCAAGCTGTCGTTCAAACATGGATCGTCCGACATGTTGATGATCCATTGATACGTCGCCCTCGCTTTTTCTTCTGCAGCAATGTCCTCGTATAAGTCTGCGATCGGATCCCCTTTTGCGGCTATGTACGTAGCCGTCCAAGGTGTTCCGGCAGCGTTGTTGTAGAAGAGGGCATGGTCGTGATTCGCAAAATGAGCACCGAGACCAGCTTCCTTCATTTGTTCTGGTGTCGCATCTTTCGTGAGTTTATAAATCATGGTAGCAATCATCTCTAAATGAGCGAATTCCTCTGTCCCGATGTCTGTCAAAAGCCCAATGACCTTATCGGGGATGGTGTAACGCTGATTCAAGTATCGCAAGGCGGCCGATAATTCCCCATCCGCACCTCCGTATTGCTCAACGAGGTATTTGGCGAGCCTCGGGTTGCACTCGGTCACTTTTACCGGATATTGCAGCTTCTTTTCGTAATACCACATGTCTTGATCCTCCTCACTATAATTGCCACGGCCAAGGACCATCTTTCCAGTTCCACGGATAACCGGAGAAGCTGGCTCCATATTGTCGTAAAGGACCAAAATGTTGTTCGTAGACATTTTTCAAATCCCGACTTTCGACAGCCAGTTGGTTAAACTGTTGAATGGCCTGTGAATCTTGAGGGTGAGTGTCCAAATAGAGAGTTAGCTCGACGAGGGCAAAATCGACGACTTGAATTTTCTCCATCAATTCATAGCGGTCAGCCTTCGGTGCTTTGTTCACGGTAGCCGCCTCCTTCTAGTGGGTAAGGATCGTAAAGACTCGGCCATAATGTTCCTTTGTACAAAGCTTCTTTCAGACTGTATTGAGGGAGGTTGGGTTGTTGGAATCCTAAATAGAGATTGGGTGGTGTAGCATAGCAGATCGGAGTTCTAGGGGGGCACGGGTCAAAAGGGCTGTAGTAAGGCTGATAACATTTCACCGGTGTGTACATCTCATCATCACCTTTCTTCTCATGTTCATACCTATGCAAAATCCGGAACATGTATTCAGTCTATAAAAAAGGGATTCTTCAGGCGGTTGGAGAAATAGTTATAGAATCAGAATAATGTAGAGGTGATCAGAATGTTTGTCAAAAGTATCATGAAACCGCCGCACAAATCGTACACGGCGAAGAGCAGCGAACCATTGAAGACGGTGCTATCCTTTTTGAATGATAAAGATATCGACTGTGTCCCTGTGTTAGAGGGGCGGACCTTTGTGGGGATGGTATCGAAAGAAGCGGTTTACCAATCGTTCTTTGAAAAGGAAATGGATAAGGATAGCTTCCTTAATGAGACGACAGCTGGTGAAATTGCTGTTAAAAAGGACTTATATATCCACGATGAAGAGGTATTTGAGCGTACTTTACCTTCGTTCAAAGGATTTCCGGTATTAGCAGTTGTGGATCGTGATAAGCAGTTTCTTGGTTTAATTACGAGATACGACGTATTAGAGCAGTTTGAAAGTGCTTTCGGCGTCAAGAAACAAGGAGTTCGAATCGCCTTCACATCTGAAGAATCAGAAGGTAGGATTGAGCGTCTCGGAGATATTATTAAAAGCTATCATGAGAATGTCATTTCGCTTGCGACTTTCGATGAAACCGACAAACTGGCACGACGAATCGTTCTCAAGGTCGAAAAAAGTGATAATATTGAAGCCTTTACGAAGAAGTTGGAGAAATCAGGGTTTCGAATACTTAGCGTGAAAGAAGTGTAAAGCTGCTGTTTACAGCAGCTTTACACTTCTTTCGAGTAATATCACTTTCTTATCATCTCAGCTGTATGGTAAGATGGATTTTACTTTCTCTTTCGAGGATGGTGTTCACATGTTGACTTCTTTTATCATTCTCTTTCTCTTGTTGATTTGTATGTCAGGCTATATGCTGTTCCGCGCACAGTATGATCATGTTCGCTTTCATCAAATAACAGACCATCAATATCCCTCATCCACCCCTCTCAACATTTTGTTTATATCTGATATACATAATCGAGTCATCAAGCAGGAGACGCTTCGTTCGCTGACAGATGTCGATTTGGTCATCATCGGAGGAGATCTTGTGGATCGCCGTACCCCTTTGAAGAAACTTAAAGAAAACTTGAGCACTCTTCAATCATTCGGAGCGCCGATCTTCTTTGTGCCGGGTAATAATGACCATGAACTGGAAGGCGGTGACCTCATCTCGCTTCTCGAAAAGGAAGAGGTCAAGGTGCTTGCCAATGAAGATCAGAAGATTTCTCTTCACGGTTCGGATTTTCTATTAAGCGGTTTAGATCCTTATTTTTTGAAACCGAGGCGCAGGATGAAGTCAGCCATCCACGATACGAGGAGCTATCAAATCTTATGTGTCCACGATCCGTTTGTTTTTGAGCGGATGAACCGCGAAGACCGACAGAAATTCCGTCTTATTTTGACAGGGCACACCCATGGTGGGCAGATCCGCTTCCTTGGTATAGGACCCTACAAAAGAGGTGGAATGAAATTGGAGGGGAGTCAGCACTTTCTCATAAGCGAGGGGTACGGGACTTCTTTGGTTCCGCTCAGGTTGGGAACCGCTGCGGAGTGTCACATGATTGAAATATCCGGCATCGATGCGTTGTGAAGAATATACAGATTTTACATGCTCAATGTTGTAACGATATAATAATGATAAAACTACTCAAGTGTGTGGAGGCAATCTTATGGCGAATACGAAACCCAAATACAATATAAAGGCCGTATCACAAATGATTGGCATCCAACCAGGAACGCTCAGAGCATGGGAACGACGCTATCAGATGATTCGCCCATCCCGCAATGAAGCAGGACACCGGTTGTACACCGATGATCATATAAAAATATTGAAATGGTTGATGGAAAAGGTGAATAAAGGTTTTACCATTTCTCAAGCCGTATCCCTGTTGGAGAGCAATGAGGATGTCTTTACAGAAACCAATGAATCGGGCTATACAAACCAATTGCAAAAAATCGGTGACGAGTTGCTGGATGACCTTCTTTCTTTTGATGAAACAGAAGCACAAAAGAAACTGGATCATGCTTTCGCGCTCTTTACTCCCGAAACCGTTGCGATTGATATCATTGGTCCGATTCTCGTGAAAATCGGCGATCTTTGGGAAGAGAATCATATCACAAGTGCACATGAACACTTTGCCAGCCAATTCATCAGATCTAGAATCGGGATGATGCTATTAGCGATACCTACAGACGGCATGCTTCCGAAAGCGCTGCTTGTGTGCGGTCCTAACGAACGTCATGAATTGGGCTTACTGATTTTTGCATTGTTCTTAAAGCGCAAAGGTTACGATGTGGTCTATCTCGGTCAGAGCATCGCAGGAGGAGACATAGACATCGTAATAGAAGAAATCGAACCGACGTACGTGTTTATGTCATGCACCTTGAAAAAAAATATACCGATTACGGTCAGGCTGGCTGAATCGTTGTCCAAGCAGTTTCCGGATATGAAAATCGGTCTTGGTGGGTACGCTTATGACCGGTTATCAGAGTTGGACAGGAAGCGAATACAGCCGTTTATCGTAGGTAACTCTAAGAAAGACTGGGAAAAGTGGCTGCAGCTTCGAGCGTAGTGCTTAATCCCTAATCCTTTAAAAGACTTGCCCCTTGAAATATGGGTTCGATATAATTTGAAAAAAGGTACCATATTGAGCACAATCATCATAAGATATAGATAAACACATTGTGACAGGGGGGCGATCATGTGCGAGTAGAAAGAATGTCTAATGAGAAATTCAAGATATTCCTAACGTTTGATGATTTATCGGAAAGAGGTTTGTCGCGTGATGAGCTGTGGAATGACCTGCCACGTGTTCATCGTATATTCAGCGATATGATGTATGATGCAGGGTCTGAGCTTGGGGAAGAGCTTTCGGGTGTCCTTCTTGTTCAGGTATATTTGTTGCAGGCACAAGGGATGTTAATCATCGTTACGAGAAGTGAACCGATTGACTTTGATGATGAAGATGATTATTTGGAAATGAAAGTCACACTGGATGAAAGCAGTGAAATGATGTTTTCTTTCCAACGTTTTGAAGATGTCATTCAGGCAGGCTTGCAGCTTCATCGATTGAATGTGGACGGGGGCAGTGTGTATCATTATGAAGATGATTACTATATGCTTCTTACAGAAGATGATGTATGGCATTTAGATGACGATCAAGTCATCGCGTTAATGTCTGAGTTTGCATCCGCTTCAGCAGCGACTTCTCACCGCTTGATAGAGTATGGAAAAACCATTATGGAAAATCAGGCGTGTCGAACCATTCATCACTATTTTTCATAAAATGGAAAAGCAGGAACGATGCTTCTTTAGCTTCGTTCTTTTTTGTTTTTAGCATAGATGACCATGATGGAAAATGTTACGATAAAAACGTGTATATCATAGGGAAACAGAATAGAAATGGAGTGTAGATCATGAAGATTGCGGTTTTATACGGGGGTACTTCCGGGGAACGCGAGGTTTCTTTGTCAACAGGAAAGGGAATTATAGAAGCGTTACAAAATAACGGACACGAAGTATTCGGAATCGATTT
Organism: Halobacillus litoralis; assembly: GCF_020171725.1. Classification (GTDB taxonomy): domain Bacteria; phylum Bacillota; class Bacilli; order Bacillales; family Halobacillaceae; genus Halobacillus; species Halobacillus litoralis_F. Next base: position 489,341 of record NZ_JAIVAJ010000002.1, read on the forward strand.
TTCACCTGAAAAATTGATTGACATTATCAAATTGAATGTGGACCTCGTATTTATAGGGTTACATGGAAAATTCGGAGAAGATGGTAAAATCCAAGGTTTACTCGATATGCTTGAGATTCCTTATGTAGGTTCTGGTGTGCTTGCGTCTGCACTTGCGATGGATAAAACAAAAGCTAAGCAGATTTTCGGTTCAAACGGGATCAAGATAGCGAAAAGTAAATCCTATCCGGCAACAGATGGGATTGCAACCATTGCCGAGAGCGTAAGAAAACATTTCACTCCTCCTTTTGTTGTAAAACCCAATCAGGAAGGTTCAACGCTAGGACTTACGATTGTGAAAGAGGATCGTCAACTCGAGGAAGCTCTTAAGCTTGCGGTTGAATCAGACTCTACGATTTTAATCGAGGAATATATCAAAGGGCGCGAGATGACGGTGCCAGTAATTGGACGTCAGGGTGAAGAACAAGCGCTCCCTATTATCGAGATCATTCCTAAGAATGAGTATTACGATTTTGACTCAAAATACAAACCAGGCGGCAGTGAACATATCGTACCTGCCCAAATTGACCTTGATCTCACGAATCGAATGAAGGAAGAAGCGGTGAGGGCCCATCAGCAGCTAGGCTGCGAAGTCTATTCGCGCGTTGACTTCATTGTCGATGAAGACGGTGAACCTGTCATTTTGGAAGTGAATACACTTCCGGGCATGACGCCTACGAGTCTGTTCCCGGATTCAGCAATGGAAATCGGTTGGAGCTATGATGAACTCATTCAGAAGTTTGTCGAAATATCTGTATCAGAGAAAACTAAAACCGTGTAAACGTTTACAATTTATTTGATTTTAAAGAGAAATTCATCAATTCCGCCTTTCCATAAGCGGGGCTAGCGTGTATACTATTGACTGAACGATGACCCTTACGTCAATGGATGGATATAGGAGGTAAATGGATGGTAGCCGATAAGCCAACAGATACTGCAAATGATAAGAATGACAAACTCGACGTGTTAAAATCCACTCAGACGGTGGTAAAAAAAGCACTTGATAAATTAGGGTATCCAGAAGAAGTTTACGAACTGATGAAGGAACCCGTTCGAATGATGACGGTACGAATTCCAGTAAGAATGGATAATGATAAAATAAAAATTTTCACAGGCTACCGCGCTCAGCACAATGACGCCGTTGGTCCTACTAAAGGCGGAGTGCGTTTCCACCCGAATGTATCAGAGAAAGAAGTAAAGGCTCTATCCATTTGGATGAGTTTAAAGGCTGGAATTGTAGACCTTCCATATGGAGGGGGAAAAGGCGGAATAGTATGTGACCCGAGAGAAATGTCATTCCGTGAGCTTGAAGGAGTAAGCCGCGGGTATGTTCGTGCCATCAGTCAAATTGTAGGGCCTACAAAGGATATCCCGGCTCCAGATGTATTCACAAACTCACAGATTATGGCATGGATGATGGATGAATACAGCCGTATTGATGAATTCAACAACCCGGGTTTTATTACTGGTAAGCCATTAGTTCTCGGCGGATCACACGGACGAGAGACCGCTACGGCTAAAGGTGTAACGATTTGTATTGAGGAAGCTGCGAAGAAGAAGGGTATTAATGTAGAAGGTGCCCGTGTTGTCGTCCAAGGATTCGGGAATGCCGGAAGCTTCCTTGCTAAATTCATGCACGATCGAGGAGCGAAAGTCATCGGTATTTCAGATGCTTACGGTGGACTGCATGATCCAGATGGTCTCGACATTGATTACTTACTTGACAGACGCGACAGCTTTGGAACCGTAACAAACCTGTTTAAGAACACCATTTCCAACGAAGAGTTATTGGAATTGGATTGTGATATTCTAGTTCCAGCTGCAATCGAAAACCAAATTACAGAAGACAATGCCTATAACATAAAAGCATCCATTATCGTTGAAGCAGCCAACGGACCGACGACGCTTGACGCTACAAGAATTCTGTCTGAACGAGGAATTCTCCTTGTGCCGGACGTTCTTGCTTCCTCTGGCGGAGTAACGGTTTCCTACTTCGAGTGGGTACAGAACAACCAGGGTTATTACTGGACGGAAGAAGAAGTGGAAGAGAAACTCCACAAAGTAATCGTCAAAGGGTTTGATAACGTCTATCGAACGGCAGAGACGAGAAGAGTCGACATGCGGCTGGCTGCTTATATGGTCGGTGTCCGTAAGATGGCGGAGGCTTCAAGGTTCCGCGGATGGATTTAGGTTGATTTGATCATATGAATCTCCTATCATTAGGATGGTAGGAGGTTCTTTTTGTTCAAAAAGATCTCTTCTCTTAACGACAAAGTGACCGAAGAAACCTAAAAATCAGAAAGACTCGCGACAGGACAGAGGAGTGACAGAACGTGCAACAAGAAAAGGTAATCATTATTGGCGGTGGCCCGTGTGGCATGAGTGCGGCCATTGAATTGCAAAATCAAGGGCTTGAGCCACTTATTATAGAAAAAGGCAATATCGTAAACTCCATTTATCACTATCCGACTCATCAGACTTTTTTCAGTTCCAGCGAAAAGCTTGAAATTGGAAATATTCCTTTTATCTCTGAGCGGCAGAAGCCTGTGCGAAACGAAGCACTTGCTTATTATCGCAGGGTAGCGCAGCGTGAATCACTTCGCGTACATGCGTTTGAGAAGGTGGAGAAAGTCGAGCGTAAGGACGACGGCTTTGTTTTGTCGACAACGAAAAATACGGGAGAGGCATGTGTGTACTCTGCCGAGCAGATTGTCATCGCAACCGGTTATTACGACCAGCCGAACTATATGGGAGTCAAAGGTGAAGAGCTTGATAAAGTTCAGCACTACTTCAAAGAAGCCCACCCGTTTTACAAAAAGAATGTGGTGGTCGTTGGAGGGAAGAACTCTGCGGCGGATGCAACGCTCGAGCTTGAGAAAGCAGGTGCGAATGTAACCGTGCTTTACCGAGGAGAAGAATATTCGAAAAGCATTAAGCCTTGGATTCTTCCTTTGTTCGAGTCGTTAGCAAAAAAAGAACTGATCGATATGAAGTTCTGTGCAAACATAAAGGAGATCACCGAAACAGAGGTCGTTTACGAGTGCAAGGGGGAAACGCACCGTATTCCTAATGACTTTGTATTTGCTATGACCGGTTATCGTCCCGACCATGATTTTCTTACTGAAATGGGTGTGGAAATGGACGAGGAAACAGGACGACCGAACTTCCAAGAAGATACAATGGAGACGAACGTACCTGGCATTTATATTGCTGGTGTCATTGCAGCTGGATACAACAACAATGAGATTTTCATCGAGAACGGTCGTCATCACGGCGGCAAAATCGCAAAAAGTATTCAAAGTAAAGCATAGAAAAAAGGCATGGATGATTCCATGCCTTTTTCATGTATATTGATCAGCTGAACATGTGCTGGAGTTCTGTTGGGTTATTCGTCATTTCAAGGGCGACCATAAGCTTGATTCGCGCTTTCGGTCCCGTCACACCGTTTGCGAAAATAATACCTAACTCTCGCAGCTGTCTGCCCCCACCAGTATAAGCGTAGGTATCTTGTACAACTCCTTGATAGCATCTAGAGACGAGCACGATCGGAATCCCGTCGTCTAGCGTTCGTTTTAAAGCATCGACCGTATCCGGTGGCATATTTCCCTGACCCAGAGCTTCTACGACGAGCCCGTCAATCCCGCTTTCCCTCACAGCGTCAATCAGAGTTCCGTCCATCCCTGCGTAAGCTTTAATTAACGATACTTTCTTATCAATCTTTTGAATGGGATAGGAGTCGTACCTTGTCATTTTGTGATGGAAGAAGACATCGCGTTTCGTCGTAATTCCGATCGGACCGTATTGTGGACTTTGGAATGTGGCCACATTACTAGTAGAGGTCTTCGTGACGTTCCGTGCCGTGTGGATTTCGTCATTCATCACGACGAGCACGCCTTTGTCCTGCGCTTCATCACAGCTTGCAACCCGGATGGCACTTAGTAGGTTGTAAAGTCCATCAGAACCGATTTCGTTGCTTGAGCGCATTGCACCCGTTACGACGACAGGCTTTCTCGTCTGGACGAAGAGGTCGAGGAAATAAGCGGTTTCCTCTAATGTGTCCGTTCCGTGAGTGATGACGACACCATCGTAATCTCTTTGAGCTAGTTTCTCGTGGATTGTACGGCCAAGTTTCAGCATATGGTCAGGTCGCATATGGGGAGAAGGAAGGTAAAAGACGATTTCATCTTCAATCTCGGTTTCACCCTTCAGCATAGCGGAGATTTCGTCCAACGGGTGTTTGTCAGAAGTATCAACTTCACCGGTTTCCTTATTTTCTTTCATGGATATTGTTCCACCTGTATGTAGAATCAAAATTCTCTTCAAGGTCTGTACACCAACTTTCATTCATTTGTTTTCTTTCCTCATTCTTCATGATACGATGAATCTTAGGTGAAAGAAAGAGAGAGGGCTGATGAACCATGGCCATTCTTACCGCGGCCATTTCCCCCGCAGTAGCCATTATGACCTTTATTTATTTAAGTAAAAAAATCGAATTGGAACCATTGCCGTTAATCGTACGCATGTTCATCATCGGTATTATCATGGTTTTTCCAATCATGTTTATACAATATGCTTTTGAAACCGAGGGGCTTTTTCAAAATCCTTTTCTTAAATCGTTTTTTCTTGCAGGTCTTATAGAAGAGTTTTTTAAATGGTTCTTTTTAATCTTCGTCGCTTATCAACACTCAGACTTCGATCATCACTACGACGGAATTATCTATGCAGTAGCCATCAGCCTCGGTTTTGCCACCATTGAGAACATCATATACTTATTCGCAAATGGCATTGAAATCGCCATGCTGCGCGCTGTTTTTCCTGTGTCTTCCCATGCATTATTCGGGATTATCATGGGGTATTACTTAGGAAAGGCGAAGTTCTCAAGCAGGCACAAGAAGCTCTGTTTGTTTCTGGCGGTTGCAATTCCAGTGAGTCTTCACACGGTGTATGACTTTATTATGTCTGTATTTGAACAGTCGTGGCTGTATTGGATCACCCCTTTTATGATTGTACTCTGGGTCATTGGATTCAGAAAGATCCGAGTGGCGAATCGCCATCATGAAACACTTATCAAGTGACTAACAACCTTCCATTCGGGAGGTTTTTTTATTGGGATAGGATTTTGAGTTATCGTCTTAAACGAGAAGGAAGTAGGCATGGAGTTCTTAATGTGTATAACTTTGCATCCTTGTCGAAAACTAGCTCTATAAATGGTTGGCATTACAGACCGACAAATTCAAATGATCAGAGGTGTGCGAGGATGCTATGGAAGAAACTATTGGTCGTAGCCGCTGCGCTTTCATTGCTGCTGTTTCCTCTTTCGGAATGGACCAGTGTAAAACCTGTACACGGGTTTTCGAATCAAGTGATTCAGCAAGGTGCGATTGGTGATGATGTCATTGAGTTGCAGTCCAGGCTTCAGTATTTAGGTTTCTATAATGGTGAAATTGATGGAGTGTTTGGGTGGGGAACCTACTGGGCAGTCCGAAACTTTCAATATGAATTTGGTTTGACAATAGATGGACTTGTCGGGCAGGAAGTTAAAGACAAATTGGTCAAGGCATCGAATTACGATGAAGGCTTTGTTAAGGAACAAATCCGACAAGGCAATGATTTCACCTACTATGGTGGCGTTCCGAAAGCTCAGCAAACTAAAGAAGGTCAATCTTCACAAAATCAAGCTCAGCAGCCTAGTCGGGAACAAACTCCAAACCAGCCGACTGCCGTAAACGTCCCTGGCGGTTATTCTCAAAACGATATTCAATTAATGGCGAATGCCGTTTATGGAGAAGCGCGCGGAGAACCATATGTTGGTCAAGTCGCTGTTGCTGCTGTCATTATCAACCGTGTAGCGAGCTCATCATTTCCTAATTCTGTATCAGGGGTAATTTTTGAACCTAGAGCTTTTACAGCAGTCAGCGACGGTCAAATATGGCTGACTCCGAATGAGACGGCAAAAGAGGCGGTCATCGATGCGCTGAACGGATGGGACCCTTCTGGTGAAGCCATGTATTATTTCAATCCGAATACGGCGACATCGAGCTGGATATGGTCCAGACCGCAAATCAAGCAAATCGGAAAACATATTTTCTGTAAATAGGAGGTGGAAAGATGGTTAGAATCATACTCATTGTAGTGTTAGGCCTATCGACTTTGGGGGCAGGAGTTTGGGGCTATATGGAGCATCAGGACAAAAACGCCGTATTGATTCAAGCGGAAAACAGCTATCAACGGGCATTTCATGAGCTGACATATAATGTCGAACTTCTCCATGACAAAATTGGTGCCACCTTGGCCATGAACTCAAGGCAGCAACTTTCTCCTCAACTAGCTGAAATATGGAAGGTCACTTCAGAGGCAAATAGTGATGTTGGACAGCTGCCATTAACGCTTATGCCTTTTAATAAAACAGAAGAATTCCTGTCTCAAATCGGTGATTTCGCTTATCGAACAGCTGTACGTGATCTAGAGAAAAAGCCGTTGAGCGAAGAAGAGGTGCAAAAGCTTGAACAACTTCATGAACATTCCAGAGAAATCAAAAATGAACTTAGGAAGGTTCAAAATGTCGTTCTTCGCGACAATTTGCGTTGGATGGATGTTCAGCTAGCGTTAGCAACGAATGACGAAGTTGGAGACAATACAATCGTGAATGGGTTTAAAACCGTAGAGAAAACCGTAGATGGTTTCGAAACGGCCGAATTGGGAACGGGTTCTGGGACATCTGGCCCTGCCAAGCAGTATGAATATTTATCCGGGGATGAGATCGATGAACGGGAAGCGAGGAAGATCGCATCAGGTTGGCTTGAGAACATCGAACCATCCCGTTTGACCATGACAGAATCCGGCAAAGGGGCGAATGTTCCGACACTGACGGCTTCTTTTCAGAAGGGTGAAAAGAACGGGTATCTTGACTTAACCAAAAAAGGTGGACATCCTCTTACGATGATGATCAGCCGGCCGGTAAAAGAAGCAGCAATCAGTCTTCACGAAGCATCTGAACGTGCAAAAGCATTTGTGGAGCGGATGGAAGTCGACTCGATTGAGTTAGTGGAAAGCAGTCAATATGACCGAACCGGTGTCTTCCGTTTTGTCTATACTCAAGATGACGTCCGTTTTTACCCGGATGCTCTTGTTGTCAAAGTAGCATTGGATAACGGGGAAGTGCTCGGTTTGTCCGCAAGGGAATATTTCAACTTCCATAATGAGAGGGACATAAAACCACCTGTCCTCACGGAGGATGAGGCGCGTTCGAAGGTTAATCCACAATTGAAGGTTCAGGAGCAGCGACTTGCTGTCATTGAAAATGATATTAAAGAAGAAGTGCTGTGTTATGAATTCTTAACTACGATGGAAAATACGACTTACCGAATCTTCATTAATGCAACGAATGGGGAAGAAGAAAAGGTGGAAACGTTAAAGAAATCAGAAGTGAAGTTTGACCCAGAAGTTTAGGACGGAAGACCGAGTGAAGTTGCTCGGTCTTCTTCTTTTATATTAGAAAACATTCCAACCTTTGTACTGTACGTAGTTGATCATTCAAGTCCAGCACAGGGACTTACAGACTTGAATGACAGGACTCCCATCCTTTTTCCTAGTCCTTTCCTTTTTGTCCAAATGATGCGATAATTATGGCAGACGAAAGTCACGGTGAAGGGGGAATAAGGTATGAAAGTTCTAAAGATTGGGACTCAAATCAATTTGGACATCGATAAGGGGGATGACCACAAGGAAGAAAAGTATCGGTGTAAGCTTGTCGATCTTCAAGGGGATTATTTGTTTATCGATTACCCTGTCCATACGTTAACTGGTAAAACGGGTTTCTTTTTAGACGGAGCTCAATTCCAAGCTAGCTTTGTCGGTGAAGATCAATCGGTTTATTGGTTTGAGACGGAAATTGTGACACGAAAGAAATTGAACATCCCTGTCATCGTATTGAAATTCCCAGGACTGGATAAGCTCGACCGCATCCAGCGAAGACGGTACGTGCGTGTGGAAACATCTGTAGACGTTTCTGTTGGAGGGGCCGAGCATTTTCACCCGACCGTTACGACAGATATCAGCGGGGGAGGCGTCGCTCTCATTCAACCTAAACAACAGGAGTTGAAGGAGAAAGACCCTGTCAGGATGACGCTGGTATTAGGGATGAACTCGGGAGACTATCATTACATTGAGGCAGAAGGGACGGTGGTCCGAACGTTTATGCCTAAGGGTTCCAAGCAGGCCAGAGCATCTATAGAGTTCGATGACATTCTGGACAAACACCGTCAAAAGATCATCCAGTTCTGCTTTGAGCAGCAGATGCATATGAGAAAGAGACATTTGCAATAGAAGATTTACATAGATTTTTCGCGAAGGCTTATGTTATTCTTTACAATGATTAACGAAGGCATGAAAGCGATTCTGGATTGCAATGGATTATTGGAGGAAGATGTTTAATGAATACGATGACAATAGCAATTGATGGGCCGGCAGCTGCTGGAAAAAGCACGGTAGCGAAGCTGGTTGCCGAAAAATTATCATTTATTTACGTCGACACAGGAGCGATGTACAGAGCTCTTACGTGGAAAGCGATTGAGGAGAACGTCGATCTTGAAGACGAGACGGGTCTTGAACAGCTGATTAAAGAAAGCGATCTTCAACTTGTCCAATCAGAAATGGGGCAGAGGGTCATGCTGGATGGCAAAGACGTATCGGACGACATTCGTTCCAATGAAGTGACAAATAACGTATCAATCGTCGCAAAGCATGAACGCGTAAGAATCGAAATGGTCAAAAGACAACAGAAGCTTGTCCGTGAACAAGGAGTGGTCATGGACGGTCGTGATATTGGAACACATGTCCTGCCTGATGCTGAGGTGAAGATTTTCATGATTGCCTCTGTACAGGAGAGAGCCGAGCGCAGGTTCAAAGAAAATGTGGAAAAAGGCATAACCGCTGACTTGGAACAGTTGAAAGAGGAAATCCGAAAGAGAGATGAACTGGATTCGAATCGAGACGTTTCACCTCTGGTCAAGGCGGAGGATGCTGTTGAGCTGGATACGACGAGCCTTAGCATTGAGCAAGTCGTGGATCGAATTATCGAAATCGTTCGAAAGACGGAGGAAAAGGAGGGGTAGATGGTGAATTTATATAAATTAGGGAAATGGATCTGTTCCATTATCTTTTACCCAATGTACAGAATTCAAGTTGTCGGAAAGAAGAACATTCCGAAAGATGGGCCCGTGATTATCTGTTCGAACCATATTTCCAACCTGGATCCACCCATCGTAGGGATTACCAGCAGCCGAAATATATACTTCATGGCCAAAGAAGAGTTGTTTAACAACCGTTTCATTGGGGGAATATTGAAAAGAGTCCACGCTTTTCCTATTAAAAGAGGGATGCGCGATCGCAACGCTCTAAGAAAGGGCTTGGACGTGTTAAAGGAAAACCATGCGCTGGGACTTTTTCCTGAAGGTACCCGCCAGAAAAGCGGCGAAATCGGGGAAGGACTTGCAGGGGCTGGATTCTTTGCTCTTCGTTCCAATGCGTATATCGTTCCTTGTGCAATCATAGGGCCGTATGAAAAATTCAAACCTCTGAAAGTGGTTTATGGTGAGCCGATCGATATGACGAAATATAGGGAAGAAAAAGCTTCCGCACAAGTTGTAACCGATCGGATTATGGAAGAAATCAGACAATTGCATAAAATTCATCAATAAACTGAGGTAATCACTTGACAAACGGCGCTAAATATTAGAAGTTAGACAAAAGGGCATTTCTGTATTTCGGTTGTGTCGGAATTTGAAGGAGGTAGCTTGGTATGGATGAAATGAATCAAGAAGTATCAGGAATGAAAGAATTCTCTGCAGGGGACATTGTGACTGGTAAAGTCGTTAAGATTGAAGAGAAACAGGTCCTTGTAGATGTTGGATATAAAGTTGAGGGTATTGTACCTATTAGTGAATTATCCAGCCTTCATGTTGAAAAAGCATCTGATGCTGTCAGTGAAGGAGACGAACTGACTTTACAGGTGAAGAAGGTCGAAGACGACGAGATTGTTCTTTCTAAGCGTGCCGTAGATGCGGACAAAGCGTGGGAAGACTTAGAATCAAAATTTGAGAGCGGAGAAATCTTCGAAGCAGAAGTGAAAGACGTTGTCAAAGGTGGTCTTGTCGTAGACATTGGTCTTCGTGGATTCATTCCAGCATCTCTTGTAGAGACGTACTATGTTGAGGACTTTGAAGACTACAAAGGTAAAACCCTTTCCTTAAAAGTGGTTGAGCTTGACCGTGAGCAGAACCGTGTCATCCTTTCACACCGCGCTGTAGTGGAGGAAGAAGAATCTGCCAAGAAATATGAAGTCCTTCAATCCCTTGAAGAAGGTCAAGAAATTGAAGGAACTGTACAGCGTCTAACGGACTTTGGTGCGTTTGTTAACCTTGGAGGTATTGACGGTCTCGTACATATCTCCCAGTTATCACATCAGCACGTTGAGAAAGCATCCGACGTTGTCGAAGAAGGTCAGTCTGTGAAGGTGAAGGTTCTTTCCGTCGATCGTGACAATGAAAGAATTTCTCTTTCTCTTAAGGCTACTCAGCCTGGACCTTGGCATGACATCCAGAACAAAGTGCAGACTGGAGAAGTCCTTGAAGGTACGGTGCGCCGCCTCGTTACATTCGGTGCATTTGTAGAAGTTCTTCCTGGAGTTGAAGGTCTAGTACACATTTCTCAAATTTCCAACCGTCACATCGGCACGCCTGATGAAGTTCTTGAAGAAGGACAGCAGGTTGAGGTTAAAGTGTTGGATGTAGATGAGGGCGCGAAACGTTTGTCCTTGAGCATGAAAGAGCTTGAGCGTGACGAAGAGCGTCAGGAAATTGAACAGTATGAGAAAGAAGAAGACAATTCCGGTTTCTCCCTTAGTGATATGATCGGGGATCAATTGGACAAGTATAAAAAATAAGTAGAGATGGTGAAGGATATGTCGAGATCCGAAAGGAAAATTGATCATATCCGCCATGCGCTTGGACATGAGAGGGAACATCACAACCATTTTGATGATGTGACGATCGTCCATCAAAGTCTTGCTCGGCAGGACTTTGACAAATTGAATATCAACACTAAAGTAGGGGAACTTTCATTAAGTTCCCCTCTTTTTGTCAATGCGATGACAGGCGGTGGCGGAGAGAAAACAAAACAAATCAATCGGGATTTAGCTTTAGCTGCGAGAGAAACAGGTATTGGCATGGCTGTCGGCTCTCAAATGTCAGCGATTAAGAATCCGGAAGAAAGAATGACATATGAAGTAGTTCGTGAAATGAATCCAGATGGGATCCTTTTTGCTAATGTTGGGAGTGAGGCCACACCTGATCAGGCTAAAGAGGCGGTGAAAATGCTGGATGCAGATGCATTGCAGATTCACATCAACACCCTTCAGGAATTAATCATGCCGGAAGGTGACAGAGATTTCACCAGCCGATTGAAGCGTATTGATGACATTCATAAGGCCTTAGACATTCCTGTGATCATTAAAGAAGTAGGGTATGGGATGTCGAGAGAAACGGTACAGACTTTGAATGAAATCGGTATTCAATATATTGACGTTGGTGGACTAGGAGGCACGAATTTCTCCAAAGTAGAAAATTTACGGCGGGATAAGCCTTTTGCCTCTTTTAATAATTGGGGTATTCCAACACCGATTTCTGTGCTCGAAGCCAGTCATCATTTCCCAGAGCTCCATATTATCGGTTCCGGCGGGGTTCGTCATGGGCTGGATGGCGTAAAGGCGTTAGTTCTTGGTGCGGATGCTTTCGGTATGGCTGGTAACCTGCTCAGGGTATTGATTAACGCAGGCAGAGAAGAAGTAATTGCTGAGATTGAACACATTCACAAAGAAATACGTATGGCTATGATGCTTATGAACGTCGAAGAAGTGAACGAGTTCAAGGCACAGCCTTATGTTCTGCATGGGCTTACGAAGGACTGGACTGAACAACGGTTGAGGTAATAGACTTTTGTAAACAGAGAGAAGATATTTCAGGTTGAGACATAGTTGTCTCAGCCTATTTAAGGTGGATTCGTTGACAATCAATTGAATACAAAACCGTAATAAATTAAAAACCGGAAGATGCGTTGATAAAAGAATGCATCTTCCGGTTTTTTGTATTTTGTCACCCTGCCGTTATACACAGATTAATAAGTCAGGTGAGTTTAAAGACGAAGCGCTTAAGCCATAATAATATGGGAAGGAGTGACGGGCGTGGCACCTACGTTTTACTGGCTGGCATGGTTGATTGTTATTATCGTAACTTTTTTTATTGAACCGATTTACATGAAGAAAGTCTTTCTTTTGTTCATGGGGTTGATAATGTGTTTGTTTTCACTGAACGAAAGCCCGTACCTGTGGGCCCCATTCGTTACTCCTGCTGTCTTCGTCGTCTTCGGAATTAAGTTTTGGATGTTTCAAAAGCAGAAGGCTTGGGCTCATTTATGGCCTTTCACACTAAGTATCGGCTTTTCAGCGATCCAACTATTCCTCATTGTCATTCCATTGTGGAGAGTCGTACCGGTTTCGTTTATCGGAATCGGAGTTTATTTGTTCTTCGTTTCTTTATTCGTAAGGGTGTTTTTTTCATCCGTTGGACTGTGGTTGATCGTGAGTGGTCTCGGCACGTTTTGGACGTGTGGTGTCCTGTACATGTACGACATGACCGCAGCTATTGACCCGAACCAAATCGTGATCACGGTAATGAAAGGATTGCTGCTCTTGTTCATGATTCATGGAGTATTACGATTGAAGAACATGTTAAAGCATAAATCACTAGGAAAAGGAGCTGTGCAGGTTTGAATGAGTACACGTACCCGATTTTGTTCGGCATCATTGTTGGAACGGCTATCCGTGTTTACATGTTGAGGACGGATTACAGACAGTATCCGACCTATTTGCACGGGAAAATCATTCACTTATCTTTAGGTTTCATTGCTGCAGCGCTTGGAACCATTGCGATACCTTCCATCATGGAAAAGGAGTTTACGGCCGTGACGTTTCTGACTCTAGCGGCTTCACAGTTTAGAGAAGTACGGAACATGGAACGAAACACCCTTGCAGAAATGGATTCCTATGAACTGGTGCCTAGAGGGAATACTTACATTGAAGGGATTGCTGTCGCATTCGAGAGCAGAAATTATCTTGTCATCTTCACTTCCTTTGTTGTCACCCTTGCCTACTTGGCTTTGAACATCTGGGGAGCGCTAGTCGCCACGGTCCTTTGTTTTATAGGGTGTAAGGTCTGGATGAGTGGCTCGAAATTATCGGATATCGTCACCATAGAGCATTCTACGTTATCTTTCGAGGGAGCTGGATTATATGTAGACAACATCTATATCATGAACATCGGTCTGCCTGAGCGTCAGGAAGAGATCCTTAAGTATGGAATGGGGTTCATCCTGACTCCTAAGTCGTTCAGTGTGCGGTCGACCATCGCAAACCTGGGACAGCGACAGGCGATTCTTCATGACGTTTCTGTCTCACTCGGAGTATTTCGCGATTCGGGTACACCGGCTTTAGTTCCATTGATTAAAAGAGATTTGAATGACGGAAGAATCGGAGTGTTCATTCTGCCTCAGCTTCAGGACCCTGGGCGTGCAAAAGAAATTATTTCTGCCGTTCCTGTGCTTGAGAACGCTATTCAAATGCCATCCAAGAAAAATTAGGAGGTTGTCTTATGAAAATGGAAAAAGCGATCTTGGCTGCGGTTACGACAAAGACCGACAAAGTGGCGGGGAGTGCGGCTGTGTTTACTTGTGAGACCAAAGAGGAAATGGAAGCTGTGGCGGCAAATTTAGAAGCGATTCTGGATGGGATTGCCCATGCGCTCAGTGACCACCTCTATATCATTGTCAAGCACTGATTGTTAATTGTGAATAAATTTGCTAAAATAATAAAGTTAATGGCTTCTGCTGTTCTATCGGGACAAGGCTGTTCAACAGTTGGTCGATAGAAGAGCAGCCTTTTTCGTGTTCTGAGAAGTTTGGCCATTAAGGACAACAGAACGACGATCATGTGCCTCGTTTATGCTTATTTGTCAATGAAAGCTTTACATAAAAGCTTTTCACACAGGATGGAACATGAAATAATGAAATCAGAATAGAGGAAAGGATGATCCTTTCATGAGAAAATCAGTTGTAGCTATCGTAGGACGACCGAATGTAGGGAAATCAACAATATTTAACCGGCTGGTCGGAGAGAGAATCTCCATTGTAGAAGATACGCCGGGCGTAACAAGAGATCGAATTTATGCAGAAGCAGAATGGTTAACCACCACGTTCAATCTGATTGATACTGGTGGAATTGAGCTTGGAGACGAACCTCTCCTCGTTCAAATGCGTGCACAGGCCCAAGTAGCCATCGACGAGGCCGATGTCATCATCTTCATGGTCAACGGACGTGACGGCATCACAGGTGCTGACGAAGAAGTGGCCAAATTACTTTTCAAATCCAATAAGCCCGTTGTGCTCGGGGTCAATAAGGTTGATAACCCTGAAATGCGGGAAAACATTTATGAGTTCTACTCCCTTGGATTTGGTGAGCCATTCCCGATCTCCGGGACACACGGATTGGGTCTTGGGGACCTGCTGGACGAAGTAGCCGGTCACTTCCCTGAATTGGAACAGGAAGAAGTGGACGAGCAGACGATCCGCTTCAGCCTGATTGGACGCCCGAATGTCGGCAAGTCCTCATTAGTGAACAGTATTCTAGGGCAGGACCGAGTCATCGCGAGTGACATTCCCGGAACGACTCGTGACGCGATCGACACGCCATTTACAAAAGATGAGCAGGACTTTGTCATCATTGATACCGCCGGAATGCGAAAGCGCGGGAAGGTGTATGAATCCACTGAGCGATACAGCATCATGAGGGCGCTTAAAGCGATTGAACGCTCAGATGTCGTCTTGACTTTGATCGATGCTGAAACGGGAATTCAGGAGCAGGATAAGAAGATCGCCGGTTACGCGCATGAAGCAGGAAAAGCGGTCATCATCGTCGTGAACAAATGGGATACCATGAAAATCGAAGAGAAAACCATGAAAGAGTTTGAAGATAAGGTTCGAGATCAATTCAGGTTCCTCGATTATGCTCCTATCGTTTACGTTTCGGCTAAAACGAAGAAGCGGCTTCAGACCCTTCTTCCTAAGGTCGTGCAGGCAAGTGAAAGTCATGCCAAACGCGTTCAAACAAACGTCTTGAACGAGGTGATTATGGATGCATTGGCGATGAACCCTGCGCCTTCGATCAAAGGACAGAAGCTTAAGATCTTTTATGCGGCGCAAGTATCTGTCAAGCCGCCAACATTCGTGGTGTTTGTCAATGAACCTGAACTTATGCACTTCACATATGAACGCTTCCTCGAGAACCGTATTCGTGAAGCGTTCGGTTTCGAAGGTACTCCAATTAAGATCTACGCTAGAAGACGTAGTTGATGAAAGGAGCAGAATGATATGGAATCAGTTGCAGTATTAGGAGCGGGGAGCTGGGGGACGGCGCTCGCTCTCGTGTTGGCAGATAATGGACACGACGTGCGTCTATGGACACACAGGCCATCTCTGGCAGAGGAAATTAATACAAATCGGACAAATGAAAAATATTTGAAAGACATCACGATTCCGGAAAACATCAAAGCTTCTACAGATTTAGATTACGTAGTCGACGGGGTGAATCACGTAGTGCTTGTCGTCCCGACGAAAGCTATACGTGACGTCTGTCAAAAACTGAATCATAGCTTAAAACAGAAGGTTACGATTACTCACGCTTCGAAAGGGATTGAACCAGAAACGTATAAACGTGTTTCAGAAGCCATCCGTGAAGAGCTCTCAGAAGAACTTTACGATGATATTGTCGTCCTTTCCGGACCGAGTCATGCGGAAGAAGTGAGCCTCAGACAGCCGACTACAGTAACCGTTTCAGCGGACGTATTGGAAAAGGCGGAGAACGTACAGGATTTGTTCATGAACCGACAGTTCCGTGTCTACACCTCCCCTGATATCGTTGGCGTCGAGCTCGGTGGTGCACTCAAAAATATCATTGCCCTGGGTGCTGGCATTTCAGACGGATTGGGTTACGGAGACAATGCGAAAGCAGCTTTGATCACCAGAGGGCTCGCGGAAATCGCCCGCCTCGGCACATCCATGGGAGCGAATCCTCTTACCTTCTCTGGTCTCACGGGGATCGGAGACCTGATTGTGACTTGTACGAGCTCACACAGCCGAAATTGGAGAGCAGGATACAAGCTCGGTCAAGGCCATGACCTTGAAGAAGTTTTAGAACAGATGGGCATGGTTGTAGAGGGTGTCCGGACAACGAAAGCAGCTTATCAACTCTCGGATTCACAAGAGGTTGAGATGCCGATTACTGCTGGCATTTATCAAATTTTATTTGAGTCTCAAGATCCGAGAGACGTCGTGGATCAATTGATGACGCGGATCAAAAGACATGAAATGGAAGACTTGACGAATATTCTTGGTCAGCAAATGAATGACTGACACATCGATCTCTTCGTGCATATACTATCCAGAACCCAACGCACGAGGAGGTCAATGATTCATGAGTGATTTTCAAAAGAGCATTTTCGATCACCTGAAGAAGAAGGGGAATATTGACGCCGATGAAGTGTTCAAAGTGGCGAACTCCGTCCAGAGCGCAGACTTCACGGATGAGAAGACCGTTCGGAAATTGATACGTCAACTTTCGAATGTGGCTGGAAAGCCAGTGTCAAAGCAGAAGGAAGATAAAATCGTCGAAGCCGTCACCAAGCAGAACATGCCTTTAGATATGAACACGCTCGGAAGATTTTTGAAATAAATTCTTAAATGCTGGGCTCCTGATGAGGCAGTCCTTTGAAAAACAGCATAGAATAACTCGCAGCAATCATTACACATGAGCTGAACGGGGATTATTTAGTCAACCGGAACATTCCATATGTTCCGGTCTATTTTTGTTCATCATTGTTCATTCCCATGACGTCTTACAGGGGGAGTGCAATGTGTGGTATAATGCTAGAAGATTGTGGAGGAAAGAGGGGGATAGATGATGTCTGTAGCGATGTTAAAGATGTATATTTCTTTTGGGGGCATCATTTCATTATTTTTAGCGGTAGCACTCATTTACTTAAGCCGGCATAAGCTTTCAGGCTTTATGTCAAGCATTGTAGCAGTATTTGCATACTTATTTATGATCCTTGGAGGGATCATCATTTTCTATATTGTGATGAGCGGACCGACAGCATGAAGAAGGAGGCCTGGATATGAAAAGGCTTAAGCTACTCATTTTTCCTGTTTTGGTCGTTCTTTTGTCTGGATGCCTTTATCCGAATGCAGAACTTAAGAAGAATCAAGTACCAAATCAGGTTCAATTAGAATCGATTCAACATGCAGTTGAACAATTCCAAACCAATGAGAATGGACTGCTTCCCATTAAAACGAAACCTCAGGAAACACCGATTTTCCAAAAATATTTATTGGACTTCGATAAGTTGAAGCAGCGTGCCTTGATTGGGGAGCTGCCGGGTACTTCTTTTGAAAATGGTGGCTATTATCAATATGTCATCATTCATCCTGAAACGGATCCTACAGTAAAAGTGTTGGACCTTCGTACAACGGAAGCGCTCCGCTCCCTGCAGGTGAAATCGACTTTTTATCAACAGAGTCATCAGTATCCGCCATTTGGTGATCAAATAGCGAAAGGGGTTTACGAGCTTGATCATAGCAAGTTAGGGTTGGACGAGCCCCCTATGATCGACAGTCCGTATTCAGAGCAGATGCTGCCCGTTTATTTGAACGCAAATGGTGAAGTGCTTATCGATTATCGAAAAGATTTGTATGCCTATTTGAACGAAAAAGACCACGACTATCAAACAGGGGACGATATCCGATATTTACTGACCGATTACGCTCCGTTTGTACCCGGTTATTCTGAAGAATATACCGTGGAGGGTGGAGAGCCCATTTTTATGAGTGAACACTAATCCTGAAACGAAAACCGCTTCCTAGTTATAGGGGGGCGGTTTTTTGTTATACCTTTCATGACGAGTGTCTGGTCTCATGCTTGACTTAAGAGACAAATCCCACTCTTTGCGCGTGAAGAAACACTATGCGAACCAGGTGTGCCCCTCCTATCGTGGAGTTTTATTTGATCTGAGATACAGATAGGAACAGCATTTGAGAGCTCATGGAGCCTTCTTCAGTGACTGAGAACGTTCTCATACAGAGAGAATTTCACTCGCGTGAGGAAAACGGCGTCTATTTCCTATACACTGTGCATTGTCTCAAGTCGTAAACGAATAAGGGAATAAACCTGCATAGCCCTCCCGACGCACTCTTTTAAGACCGTCCTCGGTCTTCAAGTCCCCCTCTATCCATCTCCTCATCTTATACCCCTATCAGTCCTTCGAATCGTTAGGACAGCATGTTTCACAATCTATGAAAATAGAAGAAGATGAAAACCCCCCCTAGAAGAAAAATGAAAAAGATCTGAAGTTCTGGGAATGAAAGTGCGAGTGCTCAGATACATATAGAAGAAGAATGACGACCGAAGCATTTTCAACGTTTCTGTCATATTCCAATAGGACAACATCATAGACTTAGATTGTCTAGGCTTGTATGTTGGTGAAATATTATTTGGGAGGGGATCCTTTGGAAAAGGTAGATATCTTTAGCGATATTTCCAAACGGACAAATGGAGATATTTATTTAGGCGTGGTTGGGGCGGTGCGTACCGGCAAGTCTACATTCATAAAGAAATTCATGGAGCTTGTTGTTCTGCCGAATATGGAAGAAGAGTCTGATCGTGAACGAGCTCTTGATGAGCTTCCGCAAAGTGCTGCCGGAAAACAGATCATGACGACGGAACCTAAATTCGTTCCGAACCAAGCGGCCACGATCAACTTGGATGAGCATCTGGATATCCGGGTTCGTATGGTGGATTGTGTAGGCTATGCAGTCAACGGGGCTGTAGGATATGAAGACGAACACGGACCTCGTATGATTCACACTCCGTGGTATGAAGAAGCGATTCCTTTTCAGGAAGCAGCTGAAATCGGTACTCAGAAAGTAATCCAAGAGCACTCGACCATTGGTATTGTAGTAACAACGGATGGAACCATCGGGGAAATCGGAAGGCATGATTATGTTGAGGCAGAAGAAAAAGTCGTAGAGGAATTGAGAGAAGTAGGGAAGCCGTTTATCATGGTGATCAACTCTGCTCAACCTCATCATGACAGTACAGAACGTTTGAGAGCAGAACTCGCTGAGAAATACGATATCCCTGTTCTGGCTTTATCTGTTGAGAGTATGCGAGAAAAGGATGTCCAAAGCGTCCTCCGTGAAGCGCTATTTGAATTTCCTGTATTGGAAGTGAATGTGAACCTCCCGAGCTGGGTGATGGTACTGGATTCCAGACACTGGCTCCGAAACAATTTACAAAATGCAATTGAAGAAACTGTCAAAGACATTAAGAGACTGAGAGACGTAGACAGGGTCATCGGAAACTTTGACAATTATGAGCATATTACCGGCGCGCACATTTCTGGTATGGATCTGGGTGAGGGGATTGCCGAGATTGATCTGAGAGCTCCAGAGCAGCTTTATGATCAAGTGTTAAAAGAAATTGTCGGAGAAGAAATCAGAGGCAAAGACCATTTGCTGGAGATTATGCAGGACTTCTCTCATGCGAAGCGGGAGTATGACCAAGTAGCGGATGCACTGCAAATGGTCAAGCAAACTGGGTACGGCATTGCAGCGCCAAGTCTTGAGGAAATGGCATTAGATGAACCTGAGATTATCCGTCAGGGCTCAAGATTCGGGGTTCGTCTGCGAGCGGTCGCTCCATCGATTCACATGGTCAAGGTTGATGTGCATTCTGAATTCTCTCCAATCATCGGTACAGAGAAACAGAGCGAAGAATTGGTGAGGTATTTGATGCAGGACTTTGAGGAAGATCCTCTTTCCATTTGGAATTCGGATATATTCGGCAGATCGCTGAGCTCTATTGTAAGAGAAGGGATTCAAGCGAAGCTCGCGCTTATGCCAGAGAATGCACGCTATAAATTACAAGAAACGCTGGAACGAATTATCAACGAAGGTTCCGGCGGTATGATTGCTATTATATTATAACGGCTCCTCGTGAGCCGTTATTATTTTTTTGCACCATAAAATCGGCTGCCATTTCGCCCTCTCAATAAGGGTAAGCCCTCTCATTCCTCGTGGAGATCGGGAAAAGCGTAGGTTTTTCAAAAAAAAATTTCTACTTGAGAAGAGGAATTTTCATCAGAAGTGTCGTATATAACGATAGAGCCTAGAAAAACCAATTGAAACCTTGTCATATCAAGGGTTTGAGTGACTTGCGCACGAAAACCAATTGTGTTAGTCTATTTGTGAAATGAGGCGGAATTCAGCGTTGAAATCGCGTTGTAATGCGATTTTAAAGGTATTATCTATTGAATTTCCGTGAAAACTCGTTTAATATAAGGCTTGTCATCGGATGATGACCTTAAAAAACACATTTATAGCAGACCTTCGTCTGCTTGAATGAGATTAACCCTCTTGAGAGGAGGTGAATGTCATGAACAAAACAGATCTTATCAATGCAGTATCTGAAAAAGCAGATCTTTCTAAAAAAGATGCTACAACAGCGGTTGATTCTGTATTCGAATCGATCATGGATTCACTTAAAGATGGTGACAAAGTTCAGCTTATCGGCTTCGGTAACTTTGAAGTACGTGAGCGTGCGGCTCGTAAAGGTCGTAATCCACAAACTGGTGAAGAGATCGAAATCTCTGCAAGCAAAGTTCCAGCTTTCAAACCAGGTAAAGCCCTTAAAGACGCGGTTAAATAATAGCTACATAGGGCTGATAAAAAAGGGTGCGTTGTGCACCCTTTTTTATTTTTACTTATCGGCATCTATAGATGCTTTGACATCATACATCGAGTGAGAGATATTAGAAGAAAAGGAGACTAATGAATGAGTGCAAATAATAATGATTTCTTCGTCATAAAAGCGATGGAAGATGGCGTAAATGTCATCGGCTTGACTAGAGGGACAGATACTCGTTTTCATCATTCCGAAAAATTGGACCGTGGAGAAGTGATGATTGCTCAGTTTACGGAGCACACATCAGCTGTAAAGGTACGCGGCAAGGCTGTCATTCAGACAAGTCACGGTGAGATGACGAACGAAGCGGAGTAGCGAAGCATAGCTGAAGGGTCTTCGGAAGCGTATCAAACGGGAAATGTGCTATACTAAGTGTGGCAATTGTTAAGGAAGGACAAGGTGATCGAGTTGAACTCTACTGATAACCATATCAAACAACTTAAAGACAAAATAGCTTCAAGAATTCGCCATCCTTTTTTGGTTAAATTCGTTCAGGAACCGTTGATCGATGAGGATAAACTCGTTCTGTTGTCATCCATCATGGACCACACGAGCCTGTCCCAAGTGAAAAAAGAGCAGTATATCATTACGACGATGCTTGTTCAGATTGCTCTTGATACACACGACCTCGTCACCTTGACCGATGAAGAGGATGACAGGGAGACCGTCCGCAATCGTCAATTAACCGTTTTGGCAGGGGATTACTACAGTGGTCTGTATTATTACCTGCTGTCTCAGTTAGACGATATACCCATGATTCATACACTGGCAGGAGCCATTAAAGAAATCAACGAACTTAAAATGGAACTTTATTATAAAGATGTAGAATCTTTCCAGGAATTTTTAAATGGCCTGAAGAAAGTCGAATCCCTCTTGATTCAGCGCGTGGCTTCTTATGTTCAGAGATCGTCCATCAATGATATGGCTGGAGAGTGGCTGCTTGCGAAGAAACTGATGGTCGAGAAACGCAGCTATCAAGAAGGGAAATTTTCACCTCTGATGGATACATTAATCAACCGTGAAGGCAGTCACAGCGGCGGACAAGTGATGATTCATATTGAGCAGATGCTTCAACATCATATGCACCGCTTAGAGAACTCCGTTTCACAGCTGCCTATTCATTTTAATTGGCTGAAGTCGTACATGCACTCCGCCATCCATCATCAATTCAATCACAGACAGATAGCGGAAGAAGGGTAATTATGGATCAACAAACGAAGGAACAACGCGTTCACCACGTGTTTGAAAAGATATATAAACGATATGACTCAATGAACTCGATTATTTCTTTCCAGCAGCATCGTCTCTGGCGCCGCGATGTCATGAAGCGGATGAATGTCCAACCGGGCGATCGGGTGTTGGACGTTTGCTGTGGTACAGGGGATTGGACGATGTCACTCGCTGATGCGGTCGGAAAAGAAGGAAAAGTCATCGGTCTTGACTTTAGTGTGAACATGCTTTCTGTTGGGATCAAAAAGAAAATGCAGAAACGTTGGAGTCACGTCGAATTCGAGCATGGAAATGCCATGGATCTTCCCTATGAAGACGACAGCTTTGATTATGTGACCATCGGTTTTGGCTTGAGAAACGTCCCTGATTATCAGCAGGTGCTCAATGAAATGTTCAGAGTCGTGAAGCCTGGCGGAAAAGTGGTCTGTCTTGAAACATCACAACCGACAAACCCTCTATTCAAAGGCATCTATTATTTTTATTTCGGCAATGTCATGCCTGTATTCGGTAAGCTGTTTGCGAAAAGTTATCAGGAATACAGCTGGTTACATGAATCTGCAAAAGATTTTCCCGACCAGGAGGAACTGAAGCAGATGTTCTATAATGCCGGATTCAAACCTGTGCGTGTAAAGTCCTATACAGGAGGCGTCGCTGCGATGCATATGGGGGAAAAGCAAGAATGAAGGATGAAGTCCCATGAAATTAGCCATGATCTATTCGTTTCTTAAAAATGATCTCGCTGTCATTGAAGAAGCGGTAAACGAAACGATCCAATCTGAAAACCCTGTATTACGTGAGGCGTCCAGTCAACTACTCCAAGCAGGAGGAAAACGGATACGCCCTGTTTTTGTGCTGCTCGCAGGGAAATTCGGTGATTATGACCTGGAACGCATGAAGGCCGTTGCCGTGTCGCTTGAACTGATACATACTGCTTCACTCGTTCATGACGATGTCATAGATGAAGCGGAAGTGAGGCGTGGGCAGCCGACGATTAAATCACGCTGGGACAATCGCATTGCGATGTACACTGGGGACTATATCTTTGCGCGATCGCTTGAAAATATGTCGATGCTGGATAATCCACGGGCTCATCAGACGCTTGCGAAGACGATGGTGGAACTATGTCTTGGGGAGATTGAACAAATTCGGGATAAATACAACACGGACCAGAATTTGAGATCTTATTTGAGAAGAATCAAACGGAAGACGGCATTGCTTATTGCATCCAGCTGCCGCCTTGGTGCGATTGCTTCAGACGCCTGGCCGGAATATGAGCGAGCGCTTTGGGCGTATGGATATTATGTAGGAATGTCCTATCAGATCATTGACGATGTACTGGATTTCACAGCGTCTGAGAAAGAACTAGGGAAACCGGCTGGAAGTGACTTGTTACAAGGAAATATCACCCTGCCTGTACTTTATTCGATGCAGGATGCGGCGTTTAAGCAGAAGCTCGATGAGTTGTTTGAAGATAAAGAGAATCTGACCCATGAGCAGATTGAGCCTTTAATCGAGACGATCAAGACGAATGGTTCGATAGAGAAATCTCTAGCGTTTAGTGACAGGTACTTGAAGAAGGCATACGCTTCCTTGGACCGACTGCCACCAGGACGATCAAAACAGACCCTGAAGGGGATTGCCAAATACATCGGAAAAAGAAAAGCCTAGCCCTATTGCCTTCCTTAGCAATATTTGTTAGACTTTTCTTGGCACTTATTAAAAGCGCTTTCACATTATACATAAAATGAGGTGTAGAACATGGAAAAGACTTTTTTAATGGTTAAGCCCGATGGAGTACAACGCAACTTAGTTGGAGATATTTTGACGCGATTTGAAAGAAAAGGATTCAAATTAGTAGGAGCAAAGCTTATGGTCATCCCTGCTTCTCTGGCAGAGCAGCATTATGGAGAGCATAAGGGCAAGCCTTTCTTCGGAGAACTTGTTGACTTTATCACTTCCGGACCTGTTTTTGCCATGGTGTGGGAAGGGGAAGAAGTGATTGCGACGGCTCGTCAAATGATGGGTGCGACCAAGCCTCAAGATGCAGCTCCAGGAACCATTCGAGGAGACTTCGGCGTTACGGTTGGCAAGAACGTCATTCATGGATCAGATTCACCTGAAAGCGCAGAAAGAGAAATTAACTTATTTTTTGATGCTGAACAACTCGTGGACTACAAGAAGGAAAACCTTGCCTGGGTTTACTAATCGAGATGATCTGCAAAAAGCCGCTGTCTTATGCGGCTTTTTTATTTTGGGAAAAGTGGAGCGCTCCTTCGATCAATAGAATGCTGCTCCGCTAGCTGGTTTCGAATCTCGCCTTTCTTTATTTACAATCCATATGTCATAGAGTACGCTAATAAAGACTAGGTAAGGAGGAGCTTTCGAACGATGACAGAAGCACAGGGCTATAAAGAATTCGTTAAACTGATACATAAAAAGACAGGGATTGATTTGTCGCTTTATAAAGAAGCACAGATGAAGCGGAGGTTGACCTCTCTTCGGGACAGAAGGGGATTTGAGACGTTTCCGCGCTACTTTGAAGCCATAGGCAGAGAGCCGAAGCTATTTCATGAATTACTCGACAGAATGACGATTAATGTATCCGAGTTTTATAGAAATAGACAAAGGTTCGACGTGCTTGAGAATAAGGTCATCCCGATGCTGTTACAGGGGAAGAAGAAAATTAGAGTGTGGAGTGCAGCGTGCTCGACTGGGGAAGAACCCTACACGCTTGCGATGATTCTAAGTAAATTCATCCCCCTGAGTCAAATCGAGATCATCGCGACAGACCTTGATGATAACGCGTTGGAGCGAGCTCAAAAAGGGGTCTACTCGGAACGGTCTTTGAAAGAGGCGCCGGCGGAATCCGTTCATAAGTTTTTCAAAAAAGAAGGAGCATTTTACCACATTGCCCCTGAGATTAAACAGTGCGTCACGTTTAAGAAACATAATTTACTCGCAGATCCCTATCAAAAGGACTGCGACCTCATTGTCTGCCGGAATGTCATGATCTATTTTACAGAGGAAGCGAAGGAAGAAATTTACCGAAACTTCAGCAAGTCGTTGAAGAAAGATGGCGTATTCTTTGTCGGCAGTACCGAGCAAATCTTTTCACCGAACAAGTATGGTTTTGATGTTTATGATACATTTTTTTACAAAAAGAGATGAAATTTGAGGTCGGAAGCGCTTTCCGGTCTCTTTTTATAAAAATTTGAATATTTGAAGAACACAAACATCCGTGCTTATGATATAGTAATACGTAAATTTTAAAGCTGATTCAATCAGTTTCAGGAGGGACCATATAAATGCGCTACTTAACCGCTGGGGAATCTCACGGAAAACAACTTACGACAATTATCGAAGGCATGCCGTCACATCTGCCTCTATTAAAAGAACAGATCAACGAATCACTCCTAAGAAGACAGGGTGGATACGGCCGTGGAAAACGGATGCAGATTGAAAAAGATCTGGTCGAGATCACGAGCGGGGTGCGCCATGGCTATACGTTGGGATCTCCCATTACGCTTGTCGTACATAATGATGATTTTAAGCATTGGACGGACATCATGGGAGAGGACCCGATTCCTGATGACACGAAGCTCAGACGTGTCGTGACAAAACCAAGACCCGGACATGCTGATTTAAACGGTGGAATGAAATATGGACACCGTGATATGAGAAATGTGCTTGAGCGCTCTTCTGCAAGAGAGACAGCTGCCAGAGTAGGGGCGGGTGCCGTAGCAAAGGTACTGCTTAAAGAGCTTGGCATTGAAGTGGCCGGATATGTAAGAGAGATCGCAGGAATTGTCAGTGATGTGGACGAATCTCTTACCCTTGAGGAAAGACGTGAAATATCAGAGGCATCGCCCGTACGTACTTTTGATGAAGGTGCAGCTGAAAAGATGATGCACGCCATTGATGAAGCGAAGAAAGAAGGGGACTCCATTGGCGGCGTTTGTGAAGTGTATGTGGAAGGCATGCCGCCTGGAATCGGTTCATACGTTCATTACGACCGAAAACTCGACTCCCGTATTGCTGGAAGTGTTATGAGTATCAATGCCTTCAAAGGGGTTGAGTTCGGCATCGGGTTCGAAGCCGCAAGAAGAAACGGAAGTGACGTTCACGATGAGATCCTTTGGAGTGAAGAACGTGGCTACTACCGTAGAACGAATCGTCTTGGAGGATTTGAAGGCGGCATGACGACCGGGATGCCGATTGTTGTGAAAGGCGTCATGAAGCCGATCCCGACGCTTTACAAGCCTTTAAAGAGTGTGGACATCGAATCGAAAGAGGTATTCTCAGCAAGTATCGAAAGATCGGATTCCTGTGCTGTACCGGCAGCTTCTGTCGTCATGGAACATATCGTTGCCTTCGAACTTGCGAAAGTCATAACGGAAGAGTTCCCAGCTGACTACTTCCCTCGCCTGAAGAGAGCAGTCGATGACTACCGTAAAGAAGTGCAGGCGTTTTAATGTCTCAACTTACGATTCAAGCGGAGACGCATTCCTATGATGTGCTGATCGAGGCTGGGATCAGGCATCGGTTGGGAACATATGCTTCAGGTTATAAAGAGGTACTCGTTGTCACAGATGATCAAGTGGCAGAAAAATATCTGGATGATGTTGTAGCTGGGTTGATGGGGCAGAAGGTGTACACTCATATCGTCCCTTCAGGAGAAGCTTCCAAAAGCATGAAGCGATATGAAGACATTCTTGATAAGTGTATCGATGTAAAACTCGACCGCAACAGTCTTTTGATTGCTTTAGGTGGTGGCATGATCGGTGATTTAGCCGGCTTTGCCGCTTCCACCTATCTGCGCGGGATCGACTTTATCCAAATGCCAACGACCATCCTTGCCCATGACAGCAGTGTGGGTGGTAAGGTTGCGATCAATCACCCCTCAGGCAAAAACTTAATCGGAAGCTTTTATAATCCTGTTCAAGTCCTTTATGATGTGGAGACCCTGCACTCGCTTCCCGAGAAGGAAGTGAGGTCTGGTTACGGTGAAGTGATCAAACATGCAATGCTCAGTGATTACGACTGGTTAACGGACTTACTCGGTCTGACGCTGAGTAATATTGGGGATCAGAGGTTGATTCGTGACTTGGAGAAGGGAATTCAAGTGAAGGCCGGCATTGTGGAGAAAGATGAAAAAGAGCAAGGTCTCAGAAAACACCTTAACTTAGGTCACACGCTGGCTCATGCAATCGAAGCGGAAGTTGGATACGGGGAAGTCACCCATGGAGAAGCAGTTGCCATCGGCTTGTGGTTCGCCATGAGGTTAAGTGAACGAAAAGGTGATGTGAGGTTACCAATAAAAGATTATGTAAACTGGTTGAAAATGAATGGATATCCGCTTTCGTCCATCCGCTCACTTCAGTCCGTTGCATTGCTAAAGCGTATGAAGGTGGATAAGAAAACACTTGAACAAAAAGTTCATATGGTGCTATTGCAGGAGATTGCTGATCCATATGTTGTTTCTGTGGAAGACGAAGAGATGTTAACGCAACTTGAACTTTTTCTTAAAGAGGTGATCGAGACATGATAAGAGGAATCAGGGGAGCGACAACAGTAGAGAACAATGAGTCAGAAGAGATGTTGTCCCGGTCCTATGACATGATGGAAGATCTCATTAAACAAAATGGGATTACGCCAGATCAAGTGGTATCTGTTTACTTCTCCGTAACGGATGAACTAGATGCAGTCTTTCCTGCCAAATGCTTACGGCAGCTTGAAGGATGGACGCATGTACCCGTCATGTGTATGAGAGAGATTCCTGTTCCGGGAAGCCTTCCCTACTGCATTCGTGTTATGGTTACAGTAGAGACAGCACGTTCTCAGGAAGAGATCGAACATATCTATCACCATCAAGCCAAACAACTTAGACCTGACTTGCAGAAGTGAGAGGAGAATACTAGTGAAAGCAAAAGAGATATTAAAAACGATGAAACCTTACAAACCTGGAAAAGGAATTGAAGAGGTCAAGGAGGAATACGGCCTAGACCGTATCGTCAAGCTTGCTTCAAATGAGAACCCGTTCGGTTTTTCTCCGGAGGTTCAAAAGGAACTTCCGGCCTTGATTGAAAAACTGGAAATCTACCCGGACGGATATTCGGCTGCCATAAGGAAGAAAGTGGCCCAATTCATCAATGTGAATGAGGATCAGTTAATCTTCGGAAACGGCTCTGATGAAGTGGTGCAAATCGTTTGCCGAACATTCCTCGAGCCTGGTACGAACACGGTTATGGCGACACCTACTTTTCCGCAGTACCGACACAATGCGTTGATCGAAGGAGCGGAAGTCAGGGAAGTCCCGTTAGTAGACGGTCATCATGACTTAGATGAAATGCTTAATCAAGTGGATGAGCATACGAGAGTGTTGTGGATTTGTACACCGAACAACCCAACAGGCGTCCACATCGACCATGACCACCTTCAATCTGTCGTGGAGCGATGCCCGGAACATGTCTTGATCGTAATCGACGAAGCGTATTATGAATACTTGGAAGCGGAAGATGCCTTTGATTCCCTTGCTGGGCTTAAAGAACATTCGAACCTGATGGTCCTGAGAACTTTTTCTAAAGCGTACGGACTTGCCGGTCTCAGAATCGGATATGGTGTCGCTCATCCTGATATCATTCAAGTGCTTGAGCCTGCAAGAGAACCTTTTAATACATCAACAGTAGCTCAGGCAGCTGCCATCATCGCACTAGACGACCAGGCATTTATCCAAAAATCTGTAGAAGAAAACCGTAAAAATAAAAAGAAATTGATGAAATTCTGTGACGATAACGGGATCTCCTACTATGACTCACAAGCAAACTTCATCCTTGTGCATTTACCGATCAGCGGGGATGCCATGTTTGAGCATCTGCTCACAAAAGGGTTTATCGTACGTTCGGGTGAAGCGCTTGGACTTCCGAATACGATCCGTTTGACGATTGGAAAAGAAGAGGATATGGAAAGAATCCAGGAGGAAATGAAACAAAGAATCGCTTCAGGAGTGAGTTAATATGTCAGAGAAGGTGCTGATCGTCGGTCTCGGGTTGATTGGCGGATCACTTGCCATGAATGTATCAGAGAAAGAGGGCTACACCGTGATTGGTGTTGACCAGGATGAAGAAGCGTTGAACATGGCGCTTGCTCAGGGTGTCATTCACCAGGCATCGACGGAGTTTGAAGCTGTTGTCAAGGAAGCGGACATTTGTGTATTAGCCACCCCCATTTCCACCACCATCCGTTACTTGAACATACTCCAAAAGATGGATTTAGAGAAGCCTCTTCTTGTGACCGATGTTTCTTCAGTCAAAAATCGTGTACTGGAGGCAGCGAACAAATGGGAGCATCCCATGCTTTCGTTTGTAGGGGGGCACCCGATGGCGGGGTCTCATAAGCAGGGATATACAGCCGCTAAGCCCCATTTGTTTGAAAATGCCATTTACGTGTTGACGCCTTCCGTTCATGCGAGCAATCAGGAAGCGGATCGATTGAAGGAATTGTTCTCCGAAACGGGAGCGCGTTTTCTCACGTTTACAACTGAGGAACATGACGAAATGACGGCGGTCATTTCCCATTTTCCTCATTTGATTGCGTCTTCCCTCGTTCACCAGGCGAGAGAATGGCAGGAGACGCATCCTTATATCGAACATCTAGCTGCAGGCGGGTTCAAAGATATTACACGCATAGCTTCTAGTAATCCTTCTTTATGGCAGGACATCTTCTTCCAAAATAGAGAACTGCTGATGACTATGCTCGATGATTGGATCAAGGAAATGGAAGAAATTCGTGATTATTTATCTGAACAAGATGCGGAGAAGACGCTGGAATACTTGGTCGAGGCGAAGCGTTATCGAGACGGGCTTCCGACGAAGGAAAGAGGAGCCATCCCGGCGTTTTATGATCTTTACGTCGATATTCATGATAAGCCGGGAGCCATTTATCAGGTCATCGGTCAGCTTGCTGCTGCCGAAATCAGCATTAAAAACATCGAAATCCTGGAAATCCGTGAAGGGATTACAGGTGTGCTCCGAATCAGCTTTGCATCGAGTGAAGATCAGATGAAGAGTAAAGACCTGCTTGGACGCAACTCGTTCGAAGTCATGGTCCAACAATGAGAGGAGGGATTAAATGTCAGAAGTAACATTAGAATCCAAGACGAAAGGATTGTCTGGTGAGGTGCGAGTACCAGGCGACAAATCTATATCACACAGAGCAGTCATTTTTTCTTCATTGGCTGAAGGGACGTCGACCATTACAAATTTCCTGACCGGAGAGGATTGTTTCCGAACGGTGGAAGCCTTCCGACAAATGGGTGTGAACATCGAGGAGGAAGGCTCCACACTGAAGATTCATGGGCAAGGCGTTCAAAAGTTGACCGCCCCAACACAGCCGATCAACTTCGGTAACTCGGGAACAACCGCCCGCTTGATGAGTGGCGTTCTTTCTGCCCTGCCTTTCTTTACAACAGCTTATGGAGATGAATCGTTATCAAAAAGACCGATGGACCGTGTCGTCCTACCACTGAAGGAAATGGGCGCCGTCATTCATGGACGCAATAGTTCCTCATTCCTTCCGCTTGCCTTCTCCGGAACCACGCTTAGAGGCATGCGCCATGAGTTGAAGGTCCGTAGTGCTCAAGTGAAGTCCGCGCTCCTTCTCGCTGGTTTGTTGTCAGAAGGGGACACAACCGTCGTCGAAAAAGGGGTTACGAGGGACCACACCGAAAAGCTCTTGCCACAATACGGAGTTGACCTTGAGGTGAAGGGTTCTGAAATTACGATTTCCGGTGGACAAGCGTTGTCTGCCTCCGACTTGCAAGTGCCGGGTGACATCTCTTCTGCAGCATTCTTCATGGTGGCAGCAGCCATCACTCCTGGGAGTGAAGTGACGATTCGGGACGTAGGATTGAATGAAACGAGAAACGGAATTGTCACAGCTCTCGAACGAATGGGAGCATCTATCGATTATGACATTCATACATACATCGGGGATGAACCGGTCGGCGATGTGCGCGTATCGACAAGTACGCTTGAGGGTGTCACAATAGAAGGCGAACTGATTGCCAATCTCATTGATGAAATTCCGATCCTTGCCCTTGCCGCTACTCAAGCGGAAGGTGAGACGGTCATCAAAGACGCCGAAGAATTGCGAGTGAAGGAGACCGACCGCATTTACGCCGTTGTAGAGAATTTGAAGCGTCTCGGTGCCGATATCGAAGCGCGTGACGATGGAATGGTCATAAAAGGCGGCAGAGCCCTTAATGGAGGCGTGCTGGACTCATTCGGGGATCACCGCATCGGAATGATGGCTGCCATCGCCTCGCTCGTTACAGAGGGTCCTGTGACGATCCTGGACAAAGAGTGCATTAATATTTCCTATCCACCGTTTTTCGAGCATTTGGATCAATTAAGATAGAAGAAAGTTTCATAGTTTGCCATAAGCTCTCATACGATGTAAAAAGCCCAATGGAGGTTTTAATCGTATGGGAGCTTATTGGTTTATCCATCAAAAAGAAGGCACCCGATCAGAGACAACCGTTTATGGGAACAAGTATGTAAGAGACCGTATTGGAAAGATGCATTACATCCAAATGGATACGAGTGGGTTCTCTGTTACACCGGGACATGTCATGATGGATGTGAACGACCCACTCGAAGAGTCCGCACACCCTGTACAAACATCCGAGTCCTACATAAAAAAAGGGTGCACGCTTCTCGTAGTGAAACACCTAGTTTCTAGCATACGTCACTACAGGGAATTGTATGACCAATTATTAAAAAAACTGGAGCCGATCCCCGTCCCGTACATGGTGACTCCAGTCGTTCCGGCACACCTGCTCCGCCCGGAACTGGTCCGTTACTTTTCCCGCAAAGGCGCTCCTTTTTTATGTGTTGAAGTGAAAGGTCCAGAAGAGCTTCGTTCCGTCACTTGGGAATGGATTGTCCAGGCTCAGTCCCACAAGCGAATACCTTTGACAATTATCGTCAAAGATGGCGAAAATACGTCCGTAGATTATACGGATTTGTGGGATGCGCTCTCTCGGCAGTATGGTATCATTAGGTTAACAGACATACAGGAAGACGAATGGTTGACGAGTCAAAACCTGAGGGACAGTGGTATTTATCCGAATAGAGGGGACTTTATCTATGGTGGATGTGCCGATTACAACTTATACCGGCAGGAAGAAGGCTCAACGTTTGATGAAGAGGATGATTTCAGATATCATAATGCTGTTCCAGATGTGACCGTTGTAAGTGGGAAGGTCGTTCAAGTGAATCAGACTTTAATCGACTATACCCCTCAATCACATGTGAAAGTAAACGTACACAAGCACTTTGTTTAATTTGAAAGGATGTAACCATGGAGGAAATTCAAAAAGCCGTCCGTCTGATGGATGAGCACAAGACGGAAGATGCGATAAATACTTTAACAACCTACCTACCAGAAGCTGATGAAGAAGAACGCTTCACGATAGCTGAACTTTACATTCAATGGGGGATGCTGGAAGAAGCGAAACCCGTTCTTGAAGAAATGATGCAGCGTTACCCGAAGGAGCAGGAATTGAAGGTCATGATGGCTGAGATCCATATTGACCTTGGCGAAGATGATGAAGCCATAGACATTCTGAATCAGTTCGGTCCGGAAGATGAGGACTATTTACAGGCTCTTGTACAGCTGGCTGATCTCTACCAGGCTCAAGGACTGTATGAGGTTTCAGAGCAGAAGTTATTAGAAGCTAAACAAGTGGAACCTAACTCTTCGATTATCGACTTCGCCCTTGGGGAACTTGCTTTCTCTAATGGTGAATACGCGAAGAGTGTCCCTTATTATGAAAATGCCATGCACCACGAGCCGGTAATCGGTGATGTAGAAGTTGCAACCCGACTCGCAGAAGCATTCGCAGCAAACGGGGAATTCGAACAGTCTCTTGAAATGTTCCAGAACGTTGAAGAGGATAACCCAGATGTCCTTTTCCGTTACGGTTTTGTAGCGTATCAGGCAAATCGAAATGATATTGCGATGAAAGTATGGGAAAACTTAATTGACAAAGACCCGTATTATCAATCTGTTTATCCTCACCTGGCACAGGTCTATGAATCAGAAGGCATGCAGAAAGAAGCGCTTGCCATGGCGGAAAAAGGGTTGGAAAAAGATGAATTCAACAAAGAGCTTTATCACCTGGCCGCTACGTTATCTCACCACCAGGGCAACAAAGAGCAGGGCTATCAGTACATGCGTGAAGCGATTGCTCTCGACCCGGGTTATAAGGAAGCCGTATTGTTCCTGATTGAAAATTACAAGGCGGATGAAGACTTCGAGTCGATCATTGAACTTATTAATGAACTGATCCACCTCGGGGAAGAAGACCCGAATTACTACTGGGAGCTTGCGAACGCTTATGAAGAAGAAGAACAGTTCAAGGATGCGCTTGGTATGTATGAGAAAGCTTACCCGAACTTGAAAGAAGACACAGACTTCCTTAAAGCATATGGATACTTCCTTGTAGAAGAAGGGTTAATGAATGATGCACAGAAAGTTCTTGGAGAATATTTAGCGATTGATCCGACAGATACAGAGGTGGAGGACTTCGTTTCCAGGTTGAAAGAAGAATAGGTTTAACACTGTAGCGCAGGAGGGGCGCCCATGCAAACACCCATTTCCGTGGATGAAAAGAAGGATTTTGTCCGATGGTTTTTGAATCACTTTCAGTTGAAAAAACGGGAAAGCGTATGGATTCTGAATTACTTGATGAATCATGAGTCTCTATTATCCAGTGTACATTTCGTTAATGAAGTCAAGTTCTGCCCTCGCGGCATGGAAATCAGCGCACAAGGCGTATCGGACCCGCCGTTCCGTTTTTACAAAGGTCAGGTCATGACAAACGATGCTGAGAAATCCTTTCACGATCTACGCATGAATAAAGATGAACCGGTCTATATCCAAATGAATTTTGAAAAAGCTCAACAGTGTTCGAAATATGCTTTGGTGTTGGAGGAGAACCCTTATCTCCCGAAAGATTATTACTTGAATGACCGGGACAAATCAGAAGCGAACCGCCTGCTCTCCCACAGCCTGCTGCAGCATAGATTGAAACAGACAGAGACCGAAATTGATCTTGCGCTAGTGCGGGGGGACCGGGAAACGTTCAACGATCTCTGTCAGGCATTAAACCAAATTAAAAAAGAATTGAATGCTTTCACATGAAAGTCAGGAACATCCTTGATGTCCTGGCTTTTCTTTTTGTGAGGATTTAGTACAATAGAGGGAAAGATAAATAAGGGGAGAATTCCATGCGCTTTGCGAAAAAAGATATCGGCCAGTACCTGCCGGAGAAGGAATACATAGACACGGTTGTCATACCGCTTGTTCCGTTTGACCCGTCCTCTGACAAAAACATGGAGAAGCAGGCGTTTCTGCGTGAATTGAATCAAGTCTTCACCAATGTGATAGAAAAAGAGTATAGAGGACGAATATTTTTATCACCTGATTACCATTATATGAGTGATGGACAAGATGAGGAAGTAGAGAGGATCAATCAATGGATTCATCATTTCCGAGAACAGCCTTTCAAGCATATTTTTCTTTTCACCTTCGACATGAAATGGAAAAAGTACGAAAAAGATATCGAGGGCGAGTTGATCTGGGTGCCTGGATTGCAAACAGGGGATCTTCAATCCACTGAGACACAAGCATTTGTCAAAGAACAGGCTAAAGAGATCAGCGAACTTATCCAATCGTATTGGTAGGAGCAGAAGTTACGACAAGGATTGATAGGATATATTGACCCGTCTTCAAGATTGCGCTATCATGGTATTGTCCTAGTAAACTGTGTGTAAACAATCCATGTCACATGGATGACCGCATAGAGGGGGGAAAAAAATGAGCGACAAAAAAAGAGTATCCCGCCGTCAATTTCTAAACTACACATTGACTGGTGTGGGCGGATTTATGGCTGCCGGTATGCTTGCACCGATGGTACGCTTTGCGATTGATCCTGTGTTGAAAACACAAGAGGGTGGCGACATGGTATCGGTTGCGTCCGTAGACGAAATCACCAACGAACCACAACGCTTTGAATGGACGATCGATCAGGTGGATGCCTGGTACGAATCTGAAGTTCAGAAAACGGCTTGGGTGTACAGAAACGATAGTGATGAGATTATAGCTTTATCTCCGATCTGTACACACTTAGGGTGTACGGTGGACTGGGCTTCAAATGAAGAATATCCGAATCAATTCTTCTGTCCATGTCACGCCGGACGTTATACCAAGGATGGTGTAAACGTGCCGAATACACCTCCAACTGCACCGCTTCCTGTTTATCAACATGAAGTGAGAGATGGCATGCTTTACTTAGGTGATGCTATATCAAGAGAGGGGGCATAATTCATGCTACAAAGGTTGTATGACTGGGTGGACGAGCGTGTTGACATTACCCCGTTATGGCGAGACATTGCTGACCACGAGGTGCCTGAGCATGTCAACCCTGCACACCACTTTTCTGCATTTGTTTACTGTTTTGGCGGACTGACATTCTTTGTTACCGTTATTCAAATTCTTTCTGGAATGTTCTTAACGATGTATTACGTTCCGGATATCGAAAATGCTTGGAAATCTGTTTATTACTTACAAAGAGAAGTAGCCTATGGGCAGATCGTTCGTGGTATGCACCACTGGGGAGCGAGTCTCGTGATTGTCATGTTATTCCTACATACATTACGGGTATTCTTCCAAGGAGCATATAAGAAGCCACGTGAGCTTAACTGGGTAATCGGAGTACTCTTGTTCTTCGTAATGCTCGGACTTGGTTTCACTGGATACCTACTACCTTGGGATAACAAAGCTTACTTTGCAACACAAGTAGGGCTTGAGATTGCAGCAGCAACACCTCTGATTGGTGATATGCTTAGAACATTACTCGCGGGTGATCCATCTATCGTTGGAGCGCAAACGCTTACTCGTTTCTTTGCCATTCACGTATTCTTCCTGCCTGCAGCTTTGTTCGGATTGATGGCGTTCCACTTCATACTCATCCGTAAACAAGGTATTTCTGGACCACTATAAGAGGTAAGATGAAAAGGAGGGAAAGTTGTGCATAGGGGAAAAGGTATGAAATTTGTCGGTGACTCCCGTGTCACTGCCGAACAAAAAGCTAATTTACCAAAAGACTATTCAGAGTACCCGGGACGTACGGAAGCGTTTTGGCCGAACTTTCTACTTAAAGAATGGCTTGTGGGCTCCGTATTCTTAATCGGTTTCCTTATACTTACTGCCGCTCACCCGTCTCCACTTGAGCAGCAGGCGGATCCGACGAATGCGAGTTACATCCCGTTACCTGACTGGTATTTCTTGTTCTTATACCAATTTCTGAAGTATCAATTCGCTGGGGGAGACTACATCGTATTAGGTGCAATCGTCATGCCTGGTATCGCTTTTGGAGCGTTGTTACTGGCTCCGTTCCTGGACCGAGGACCTGAAAGACGACCTACGAAGCGACCAATCGCTGTCAGCCTTATGCTTCTTGGTGTCATCGCTACGTTCTGGTTGACGTATGAATCTGTCAGCCACGCGGACTATGAGATGCGTGCTGAACAGTACGGTGTTAACATTGAAGCTGTCGAGTCTGAGATTGATCGTTCAGGACCTGGCTGGGCGGTTTATGAAGCGAACTGTATGAGCTGTCACGGTGATGCACTTCAGGGGGTAGGGAACTATCCATCCTTAATGGATACTGAGAAATCAGTTGATGAAATTAAAGATATTGCCGTCAATGGTATTGGTCAAATGCCTGCTGGAATCTTCAACGGCTCTGATGAAGAACTTCAGCAACTGGCCGAATTTATTAAAAATGCTGGTTCTGGTGGAGGCGGCGAGGAAGGTTCCTCAGAAGAAGGTGGGTCTTCAGAAGAAGGTTCATCTGAAGGTGAGGAGTCTGCTTCCGCGCACTAATTCACTAGAGATTCAAACATAATGTACAATGAAGCCGCGCTCGTAAGAAGAGCGCGGCTTCATTTATCCTGGAGGAATGGTTTATGAAAGGTTTTATCTCCTACATACTCACGAACCGCCTATTCTTATGGCTATTATTCATTGTCAACCTTTTTGGCACAATCTATGGGTATATCTGGTATGAACCTCAACTCGTTCAGACGGAAGCCATTTACCTTGTTTTTGTTCCAGACAGCCCTACAGCCAGCTTGTTTTTCACTATATTTTTAGGGTTCTTCCTTTTCGGGAGAAACGTTCCTTATATTGAAGCGCTGGCTCTCATTACGCTGATGAAATACGGCATATGGGCTGTCGTCATGAACGGATTGACGTTCGTCGATCAAGGCGGTTCACTACCGCTCACGGGATATATGCTGATCGCTTCTCACGGAGCTATGGCTGTTCAGGCTCTTTTATACACCCCGTATTATCGAATTCGACTGAGACATATTGCTTTCGCTGCGGTTTGGACGCTTCATAATGATGTGATCGATTATGTGTTTGAGCAGATGCCGATCTATCCGTCCATTATGGAGCACATGAATGAAATTGGATACTTTACGTTCTGGTTGAGTATTGGATGTATCGCTATCGCTTATGTGACAACACAAAAGCGTCGTTCTACATGATGCCGCCCATTCATACACTCTCTGTAAGACTGTTTATGAGAGAGGAGAAATGGAATGGGACGAGCGCTTCTGGTTTGTCTGATCAGTTCCCTTATTTTCACACTCGTGACGCCGAATGCCTTCGGGGAGAGACAATACTCTGGGTGGGATGAATTTGCAAAACAATTCCAGCTTCTAGTTCGTGATGATAAGCATTCATTGGCTGAAAGGCTATTGAATAACCGACTGCCTGAGATGGAAACATATATAAAAGACCAAGCCGAAGAGGTTAGAACGGTATGGGATAAGGTTTCCCCTTCGATCGTCGATGAAGAGATAACGGCTCAAGATGCAGAAGCTTTAAAGAAGTTTATTTCATTCTTGGTGGCATCTGACTCTAAAGAATGGGTGAATCATCAGATTGAAGATATTCAATTACGATCGATGGACTCTAAGACGTCTGCTGAGACTTTAGTGAACGAATGGGACGAGCTTAGCCCTTATGTGGCTGCTTTCGTAGAAGAAGAGGAGCTGCTGCCCTTGAAAGTGGCTTTTTCTCAATTAGGGCAGCATGATACTATGCAAACGAGGGATCATGTTGTTCAAAGTCTGCCCATTCTAGAACAAGACTGGCAATTCAAGGATAGTGCGTTATTGTTTACGGTCATCATTATAGGTGGTACGATTGTGTTCACACTTTTCTATGTCGCATTGCGAAGGTTTATAGCTAACCGAAAAAGTGGGCACAAGAGAAGCGAAAATAGTTGATTTTTTCGGTTAATTTGACTAAAATTGACCTAAGTAAGTCATCTACATCCAAGACGGAGGAATGAATTATGGAATTTCTGATTTACTTTGCGTTGATCTTAATTATTCCAATTTGGGCTCAATCCAAAGTGAAAAAGACGTATAAAAAATATTCAAAAGAACCTATCTCATCTGCTATGAGTGGTGCTGAGGTAGCTAGAAAAATCTTAGATGATAACGGATTGTACAATGTAGCAGTGGAAGAAGTTCGTGGTCACTTAACGGACCACTATGACCCTCGTTCTAAAGTGATTCGTCTGTCTTCAGACAACTTCCACGGACGTTCGGCTGCAGGGGCAGCAGTTGCTGCGCACGAAGTCGGACACGCCATTCAGGATGCTCAGGACTATGCCTTCCTGAAATTCCGCAGCGCGCTTGTTCCGGTTGCAAGCTTCGGTTCGAACGCTTCAATCTTCTTGATTATCGGAGGATTGTTACTGAATATGACCGGTCTTTATTTAGCTGGTGTCGTATTCTTCACAGCAGCTGTATTGTTCCAGCTTGTTACACTTCCAGTTGAGTTTGATGCATCGAACCGTGCCATGGGGCAGATGGTTAGCTCCGGCATCATCCGCAATGATGAAGAACGTAAAACGAAGAAAGTACTCAATGCCGCTGCGATGACTTACGTAGCTGCAGCGATTGTAGCTCTACTCGAGCTTCTCCGCTTCGTTCTTATGTTCACAGGCATGGGTGAAGAATAATAGCGTAGTAAAAAGCCTTCTTAGTTCTCATACTAAGAAGGCTTTTTTGAATGTTTGAGGAATGGTCGTATAGAAAACGATGTTTGAAAAGGTTAATCATCCAGAGGATTTTTGTTCTCGTCCAATGTAAATCCTTCTCCCATAACGTCGTGGACGTGACTAACAGCTACAAATGCATGTGGATCAATTCGGTCTATTAGTGACTTCATACGGACGATCTCGTTTTTGCCGATTACGCAGTACAATACGTCACGCTTGGCACCTGAGAAGGATCCGCGTCCTTCAAGAACGGTGACCCCGCGATCCATTTCTTTCATGACGAGTTTGGCGATCTCATCGCTTCGTTCTGATATGATGGTTGTACCTCTGGCGGCATAGGCTCCTTCCTGGATAAAGTCGATGACCTTAGCCCCGATGAACACGGCGACAAGCGTGTACATCCCTTTGATCGAGTTCAAGTAAGTGATGACGGATATAAAGATGACGACAGCATCAAAAACAAACATCGCACGTCCCATGCTCCAGCCTAGATATTTATTGATCAACCGGGCGATGATATCGACGCCTCCGGTCGTTCCACCGTAACGGAAAATGATTCCAAGTCCTACACCGATGAACACTCCGGCGAATAGGGAAGCGAGAGTCAAGTCGTTGGCCAGGTTGATTTCAATCATGTACATTTGAGAAAGGCGTATGAACACAGATACGGCTACGATGCCGATCAGCGAATATAAAAATGTATTGCGTCCGAGAATACGCCAACCGACCAAAAGGACGGGAATGTTCAGGACGATGTTCATGACTGCTGGGTCCCAGTTGAATAAGTACAATAAGAGCAGCGTAATCCCTGTGAATCCTCCCTCACCGAGCTCGTTTTGAATGTTGAAATGTACGAGACCGAATGAAAAAATGGCAGAGCCAACTAGAATCAGTAAAATATTTTTAACTTTAAGTCCAAAAATTTTCATAAGTACACCTCCAATAAATCTGCACGATTTTAATTATAGGGAAGCTTGTGTCATCCGGCAATGGGAGTTGAACAAATAAATAATTTGTCAAATCACGCCCTTTTGGCTACCATTTAGAGAGATGCTTAAGTTTATTCAAAAGGAGCGGACCTTCATGAATTATTCAACTCAACAAATTCAAAAGCGTGTGGATGATTATATATCGCAGTTTAAGGAGGGCTATTTTTCACCTTTAGCTCTCCAGGTGCGCTTGACAGAAGAAGTCGGAGAAATGGCAAGAGAAATCAACCACAGGTATGGTGAGAAACCGAAGAAATCTAGCGAGCAGGACAAAGCCTTGTCTGAAGAGCTTGGCGATGTGATTTTCGTCCTTACCTGCTTTGCGAATTCGCTGGATATCGATCTGTCAGAAGCATTTGAACAGTCGATGAGCAAAATTGAAACGAGAGATAAAGATCGATGGACAAAAAAGGAGGAGGATGCAAATGGATAAGATCCGCGTAATTGTTGCCGGACCGAGAGGGAAAATGGGGAAGGCCGCATTAGAAATGGTGGCTTCGGATGAACGGTTGGAACTTGCAGCCTGTATCGACCGAAAGCATGAGGGAGAACGCGTCGGCGACATAGATGGGCTTCCATCACTTGATGCTGAAGTATATACAGATGCAGCACGTTGTATGTCCGAAGTAGAGGCGGATGTATTGATTGAACTGACGACTCCGGAGAATGGCTATCTACATACAAAGCTTGCCTTGGAAAATGAAATCCGTCCTGTGGTCGGTACAACCGGGTTTACAGAAGAACAGTTGAATGAACTGACAGCGCTCTGTGAGGAGAAAAAGCTTGGTGCAGTGATTGCACCGAACTTTGCGATAGGAGCCGTATTGATGATGCAGTTCTCGAAATGGGCTGCCAAGCACATGCCACAGGTCGAAATCATTGAAAAACACCATGACCAGAAACTGGACGCCCCGTCTGGAACAGCAGTCAAAACTGCTCAGCTGATCCAAGAAGTGAGGGATAGTCAAAAGCAAGGGCATCCTGAAGAGAAGGAAGCGATTGAAGGAGCTCGGGGAGCTGATGTAGACGGTATGAAAATTCATAGTATGCGCCTGCCTGGCCTCGTGGCTCACCAGGAGGTCATTTTCGGCGGTCTAGGTCAAACGCTTACCATTAAACATGACTCCTACAACCGGGAATCGTTTATGAGCGGCGTAAAGTTGTCCTGTGAAAAAGTGATGGAACTGGATGTTCTAGTATACGGTCTCGAACACCTATTAGAGTAGGGGGAAAAGATATGAATATTGCGTTGATTGCTCACGATGAAAAAAAGAAGGATATGGTCCAATTTGCAACAGCTTATCAGTCCATATTGGAGAAGCATGACTTGTATGCGACAGGAACAACAGGAACGAAAATTTCAGATTCGACGGGATTAAGTGTCCACAAATTCTTGTCCGGACCATTGGGTGGAGATCAGCAGATCGGTTCAAAAATTGCTGAGAATGACATGGACGTCATTATATTTTTCCGTGATCCGCTGACAGCGCAGCCTCACGAACCGGACATCAGTGCGCTTATGCGTCTGTGTGATGTCCACCAAATCCCGCTGGCAACGAACCTTGCCGGAGCTGAAATTCTCATCCGTGCGCTCGACCGCGGTGACTTTGAATGGAGAAGTATAGTGAAAGAAAAGAAAGATCAGGAGTGAATGGAATGGCTAAAATAGGAATTACCTGCTACCCCACAGTCGGGGGATCAGGTGTAATTGCAACAGAGCTAGGGAAACTGTTGGCAGAAAAAGGGCACGAAATTCATTTTATTGCAGCACAGGTCCCTTTCAGGCTGAATCGTGTATACCCTAATATTTATTATCATGAGGTGGAAGTCAGTAACTACCCGGTCTTCCAACACCCGCCTTACGATTTAGCTCTTGCAAATAAAATGGCTGAAGTCATCAACCGCGAAGAACTCGACATCCTTCATGTGCATTATGCGATGCCACATGCCATTTGTGCTATTTTAGCGAAGCAGATGTGTAACCGTGATGTAAAAATCGTCACGACTCTTCATGGTACCGATATAACCGTGCTCGGCATCGACACGAGTCTTAAACAGATGATCAAGTTTGGCATTGAACAATCGGACCGGGTTACGGCCGTTTCCAAAAGTCTCGTCCACCAAACGAGAGACATGCTGGATACGACAAAAGATATTGATGTCATTTATAATTTTGTAGATGAGCGTGAGTATTACAAGAAGGATACTCAATCGTTGAAAAAAGATTATGAGATTGATGACGATGAGAAGGTCCTCATACACATTTCGAATTTCAGGAAAGTTAAACGAGTGCAGGATGTGATTTATTCCTTCTCTCTAATCGAGAAAGAAGTACCGTCTAAGCTATTATTAGTAGGAGACGGACCAGAGTACTCTGAATGCAGGCAACTCGTACAAAATCTTGAATTAGAAGACAAGGTGCTTTTCCTAGGCAAGCAGGACAACGTCAGTGACCTTCTCTCCATAGCTGATTTGAAGCTTCTCCTTTCCGAAAAGGAAAGCTTTGGTCTGGTATTGCTCGAGGCTATGGCGTGCGGTGTGCCTTGTATTGGTACGAATATCGGCGGAATTCCGGAAGTGATCGACCATGATGAGACGGGGTATATTGCTGAACTCGGTAATGTCGAGCAGATTGCGTACTATGCTGTGAAAATGCTTCAGGATGATGAGCGAATGAAGAATATGTCCGCCCAGGCGAGGAAAACGGTGTGCGAAAAATTTTCTTCAGATGCGATACTGAGTCAGTATGAAGACTTGTATGAACAGGTGAGCGATCGTGAATCTTTTTGAAGAAGCGTTTGAAGTCATTGAACGGATAGAAGAAGCCGGAGGTGAGGCTTATATCGTCGGTGGAGCCGTACGGGACTTACTGACAGGCCGTGCCATCGGAGATATCGACATCGCAACGTCGCTTACGCCAGGTGACGTACAGAATACCTTTGAAAAAGTGATTCCGGTCGGCATCGAACATGGTACCGTCATCGTCAGACATAAGGGAACGTCGTTTGAAGTTACAACATTCCGCACTGAAGAAGGCTATGAGGATTTCAGACACCCGGATGAGGTGACATTTGTATCTGACATTAAAGAAGACTTGGCGCGCCGGGATTTCACGATGAATGCGATTGCAATGGACCGACAACAGAATATCATCGACCCTTTCCGTGGGAAAGAGGCGATCGAGCAAAAGTTGATCCAGGCCGTAGGAGAGCCGGATGAGCGATTTCGTGAAGATCCGCTCCGTATGATCCGCGCCGCCCGATTTGCAAGTAAGCTCGGGTACAGCCTTGAACCATCCACCCAGGAGGCACTGGCAAAGCAGGCCCCTCTGCTTCGTCACATTGCGGTAGAGAGGATTTCCGTTGAATTCTTGAAACTCCTGGCAGGTGATCAATTCCAAAACGGACTGGAAATCTTGGTTGAGACGAACTTGATTCATGAGCTGCCCGTATTACGGGAGGGGTTCATGTTGGATCAGCACACGCCTTCCCTTTCCCTACAAACGTGGCCTGAAACCATTGTCTTTTTCTTGAAAAAGGGCTTTGGCGACAGTGTTCAGGATTGGGTGAAATCATGGAAACTTTCGAATCAAATTCGTCGGAACAGTGAGCACCTCTACGAAATGACAGCGTTGCTCGAACGAGATGGAAAGGTCACCCCTTGGCTTGCTTATCAATTGAAGGACGACTGTCTGGATGCCTTTTCGAGAATTGTGATTGCTTCAGGGAAGGTAGAACAAGGCACACTCGAAGCAATAAGAAATGAAAAATCTCTGCTTCCCATTCGATCAAGGAAGGATTTGGTATTTTCAAGTACCGATTTAATCAATCTATTTCCTGATCGACAAAAAGGTCCTTGGATTGGAGAGGGACTCCTCGAGATTGAGAGAGCGGTTGTACAAGGTTCGGTTGACAACGACCATGATCAAATAAAGAAATGGGTGCAGCAATGGAATCTACACGGAAAAGACTAATTGATTTATTGGAGAAGCAGGAAGAACATATTTCCGGCCAGCAGCTGTCTGAACAGCTGGACATTTCAAGGACAGCGGTTTGGAAGCATATGAAGGAACTGAGGAAAGACGGCTATGAGATTGAAGCGGTGCAACGGAAAGGCTATAAAATCGTTTCATCTCCTGACAAAGTGAGTGAGAATACGCTCCGCTGGGGGCTCGACACGCATTGGATCGGTTGTGAGCTGCATCACTTCAGTCAAGTGGAATCAACGCAGGATATCGTCCATCGGTTAGCGAAGGAGAACAAGCCGCACGGAACTGTCGTCATCGCTGATGAACAACTGAAAGGGAAAGGGAGAATGGCTCGGGAGTGGCACTCACCTGAGGGAAAAGGGATCTGGATGAGTCTATTGCTGAGACCGACGCTTCCGCCCGTTCAGGCGCCGCAGTTAACTCTTTTGACGGCTACTGTACTTGCAAAAGTCATCGACGAGTGCTCTGAGCTTTCACCGGCTATCAAGTGGCCGAACGACATTTTAATTCATCATAAGAAAGTATCCGGCATTCTGACCGAAATGCAGGCTGAACAGGACCAGATCCAGTA
Organism: Halobacillus litoralis; assembly: GCF_020171725.1. Classification (GTDB taxonomy): domain Bacteria; phylum Bacillota; class Bacilli; order Bacillales; family Halobacillaceae; genus Halobacillus; species Halobacillus litoralis_F. The sequence goes on from NZ_JAIVAJ010000002.1 coordinate 534,206, forward strand.
TGTTGTGCTTGGTATTGGAATGAATGTCAATCAAAATGAAGACGAAATCCCTTCATCGATTGCCCATAAAGCGTCTTCTCTGAAGCTTGAATCGGGTGACGAATGGGATATCCCCAAAACCATACAAACGATTCTACGGACGTTTGAGACTACATACGACGCGTTTATCAAGTCTGGTTTTGAGCAGGTTAAATATGAATGGGAACGGTACGGCTACCGGATTGGAGAGAAAGTCACCATTTCGACGATGAAACGTACCTTTGAAGCAGTTCTCATCGGGATTGAACCGGACGGAGCTCTTCGTGCACGAGATATGGACGGGAAAGTTGAGAAATTGTATTCCGCTGAAATTCACTGGGGAGAAGGAGGATACCATGCTTAATACGAATTCACTTAGGCAAATGAAAGAACGTGGAGAGAAGATTGCAATGATTACGAGTTATGACTATCCATCTGCCAAAATGGCTGAACAGGCAGAAGCAGACATGATCCTGGTAGGAGACAGTCTTGGGATGACGGTGCTCGGGTATGACTCCACCATACCGGTCACGATTGAGGACATGGTTCATCACGGTAAAGCTGTCACAAGAGGGGCTCCCGATACGTTCAAGGTCGTCGATATGCCATTCATGAGTTATCACATATCTCTAGAGGACTCCATGAAAAATGCACGAATCCTTTTCCAAGATACAGGCGCGCAGGCGCTTAAGGTGGAAGGAAGCGGTGAGGTTCTCTTGACGATTGAGCGACTTGTTGCTGCTGGTATTCCAGTTGTCGGCCACATCGGCCTTACCCCTCAGTCCGTCAACGTCCTCGGGGGATACAAAGTCCAAGGCAAAGATAAAGAAACAGCCGAGCGACTTCTGGATGAAGCCCGGCAGATCGAAGCGGCAGGTGCGATGGCAATCGTATTAGAGTGCGTTCCAAGGCAGTTGGCTGAGTTGATCTCATCAAAGCTTACGATTCCGACCATCGGGATCGGAGCGGGTGTAGAATGTGACGGCCAAGTGCTAGTCTATCACGACATTTTAAAATACGGTGTAGAACGGCTTCCGAAGTTCGTAAAGAGCTATTTCGATGCGAATGAAGCCTTGGGTGAGGCTGTCACCTCTTATGTTAAAGAAGTGAAAACAAAAGAATTTCCAGAAGAAATGCACACCTTCACGATGGATACAGAAGGGCTGCCAAAGGAGTAAGGAGCACTTATGAACGTTTTCGATTCAATTGCACAAGTTCAGGAACAAACAACGAAGTGGGTCAGGGAAGGAAAAACCATCGGCTTTGTACCCACGATGGGATACCTTCATGAGGGGCATGAACGCTTAATGGAAGAAGCGAGGAAAGAGAATGACAAAGTGATCCTCAGTATTTTCGTCAATCCTCTTCAATTCGGGGAAAATGAAGATTTGGATCAGTACCCGCGCGACCACGATCATGATGTGTCTGTCGCGGAGAAATACGGTGTCGATCTCGTCTTTCTTCCGACCGAAGATACGATGTACCCCGCCCCGTTAACCTTGAATATATCGGTTGTTAGGCGTGCTGACGTACTATGTGGAAGAAGCCGTCCCGGTCATTTCGAAGGCGTTGTGACGGTTCTCACCAAGCTGTTCAATATCTGTCAGCCTACAAGAGCTTATTTCGGCATGAAAGATGCCCAGCAAGTAGCGGTCGTTGATGGACTGATCCAGGACTTCAATTTTCCGGTTCAATTAGTACGCGTTCCGACCGTGCGAGAAGCTGATGGACTGGCCAAGAGCAGCCGTAATGTTAACTTATCTCATTCGGAACGAGAAGAAGCGCCTTCCATTCAAGCGGCTTTGTCACATGCCACGGATCTTGTGAGAAAAGGGGAGCGGAACCCTGAAGAGATCATCCAATCTGTAAGAGAGTTTCTTGACAGCCGAACTCGTGGTAAAATAGACTATATTGAGCTACTGTCTTATCCTGAACTAGAGCCCGTCCACTCCATCGACCAGACCGTCATTTTGGCCGTTGCCGTTTACTACGAGAAAGCAAGGCTTATTGACAACGTCGTGATGGGAAAAGACGGTGTGTCTGAACTCAGGTAAAGCAAGGAGGAAATCGAATGTTCCGCACCATGATGAAAGCGAAAATTCACCGTGCCCGTGTGACAGAAGCCAACTTAAACTACGTTGGCAGTGTAACGATCGATCAAAACATTCTGGACGAGGTAGGGATACTGCCTCACGAAAAAGTTCAGATCGTAAACAATAATAATGGAGCACGTCTCGAGACGTACGTCATTGCAGGAGAGAGAGGGAGTGGAGTGGTCTGCTTAAACGGCGCTGCTGCACGCCTTGTTCAACCAGAAGATATTGTCATTATTGTTTCTTATGCTATGTTGAACGAGGAAGAGCTCTCTCAATTCAAGCCGAAAATTGCTCTGATGGGCGAGGGCAATAAGATTGAAGAAATCATTGAGGAAGAACCGCCATTGACTGCGCTTCCTTATTCATTGCAGAAGTAACACCTAAAGGGTCTCTGCCTCTTCTTATTGGCAGGGTCCTTACTTTTTGAAAGCTGGACTTTTTCGAACGTTCGGAAAGAGGGATATCATGACAACATTTGCGATTGTGGATCTGGAAACAACGGGAAATGCATCATCAAAAGGGGACCGAATGATCGAAATCGGCATTGTCCTCATGAAAGAAGACGGTACAGTATTGAAAGAATTCTCATCACTCGTCTATCCTGAGAGAGAGATTCCACCCTTCATCTCGTCTCTAACAGGGATTGAAGATGATGATGTGCTTGATGCTCCTTTGTTTTCTGAAATCGTCGAAGAGGTTTATTCCATGGTAAAAAACAGCTGCATTGTAGCGCATAATATCGAATTCGATCTCGGATTTTTGAACCATGAGTTGAACCAAGCAGGGTATCCATCCTTACATACTCAAATCATGGATACGGTCGAACTATCTAGAATCCTGCTTCCAATGTCTCCTTCCTTTAAGCTTGGTCACCTTTCTGAGTATTTAGGAATGGGGCACGACCGTCCGCACAGGGCATTGTCTGATGCTCAGGCAACGAGTGATCTCCTGGTTTACTTATTAAAAAGGTTACACGAGCTTCCCGAACGGACGTTAGAATATCTATTAAGGATTGAACCGAAGTTAAAGAGCGGACTCCGACCGTTTATACAAGCTGGTATAGAAGCCAAGAGGTATCAAAGCACGCCTTCCTCACAAGATTATGAATTGTGGCACGGCATCCCTGTGAAAAAGGTGGACCGGTCACAAATTGATGTACCGGATCACCTGTCGCCATTTTCAGAATGGCTGGATGGTGTTTACGATTCCGAAGACGGGCTCTCAAGTGTGATGGATCGTTATGAAATGCGTAAGGGTCAGAAAGAGATGAGCGAAGATACGTATCATGCTTTGATGGAAGAACGACATGCACTCATTGAAGCAGGGGCGGGTACAGGGAAGTCGATCGCTTATTTGCTTTCAGCGATTTTTGCGTCGATGAAAAAGAAGGAACGCATTTTGATTACGACTCATACGACAGCCCTGCAGAAGCAGCTGCTTGAAGAGGAGATTCCAAGAATTGAGAAACTGTTTCCCCGTCCTGTTCAAGCTGTGTTGTACAAAGGAAAATCACACTATATCAGTCTTGTGCACTTTCGATATGAGCTGGACCAATCGGATAGGGATAACTATGATATTTCCCTAACAAAGGCCACAATCCTCGTTTGGTTAACAGAGACGACTACAGGGGATGTTGATGAAATACAGCTCCCATCAAATGGGCGGCAGTTCTGGCATAAAGTATCTTCCGAGCAGTCTACAAAAGTTGTTCATTTAGATGGTGGGGAAGCCTCTTTCTACGATTGGGCTCGCAAGAAAGCGGAAGGTTCCGATATTATGATTACAAACCATGCGCTATTCAGCTTGGATTTGATTTCAGATGAAGAACGGCTTCCTACGTATGATCGTGTCATCATTGATGAAGCCCATCACCTTGAAGCTGTCACGACACGCTATTTTGGTGTGCAGTTCAACTACAGAGATTTGCAAAGGCAGCTCAGTCAATTGTCTGAGCTGTACCAAAGACCGGCCTATGCACGATTCTCTCTGCCGGAGGAGTTTTATAAAGAAGCGGCTGCTTGTCAGAAGCTGGTGGATCAGGCGAAGGAAGAGTTAAATCAGTGGTCCCGCTATATGTTTCAACAATTGAAACGGACCCATCGGCGTAAGCGTAACGCGAAAAGCGATATCGGCAGGATCCAATACAGCCTTTCCGCATCGGATCCATTGTTTCAAAATGCCAAAGAAATGTGCTTCCGATTCTTATCAGAGATTCGGACGCTGGCGTATCGGATGGAACGGATGCATAACCACCTGGCATTAACGACAAAACTGATGGATGACCCATCCCTTCAAGTATTGTTATCCCGTTTAGAAAGCCGTATCGAGTTCTGCAGACAAACCATCAAGCGACTTGATCAATATTTCTCAGGCAGCGATGAGATGGCAAAATGGATTGAAATTGAAGGGGGCGGTGCCTCCAATGCCGTGTACCTGTTCAGCGAGCCGCTGGATGTAACAGGGACCCTGCAGAAAAAGCTGTTTGAACAGAAGAAAAGCGTCATACTAACCAGTGCTACGCTTTCTACTAACCAGAGCTTTACTTATATTAAAAAGACTCTGGGTCTACAGGGAGATGACCGTCTACTGGAAAAGACCATTTCTTCCCCCTATGACTTTGATCAGCAGGTCCGTCTGATGATCCCATCAGACTTCCCGAATATCAAAGAGCAACCAGAGGAGTATATAGACGCCCTTAGTGAAGCGATCTATTCGATGGCCTACGTGACAAAAGGGCGGATGCTTGTCCTATTCACGTCCTATGACATGCTGCGCAAGACGTATGAATTGTTGAAGGAATTCATTGACCCGGAAGAATTCATGATTTTTGCACAAGGCATCACAAGTGGCAGTCGCGATCGTCTGAAGAAAAACTTCCAATCATTTGATCAAGCTATTTTGCTCGGTACAAGCTCGTTTTGGGAGGGTGTTGACATACCCGGGGATGATCTATCGTGCCTCGTCATGGTCAGGCTGCCATTTCAGCCTCCTGAGCAGCCTCTTCAGTCGATGCAGAACCAGCACCTTAAAGAAGAAGGGAAGAATCCATTTATGGAGCGCTCTCTTCCTCATGCGATATTAAGGTTTAAGCAAGGCTTTGGGCGATTGATCCGATCGGCAACAGACCGTGGTGTTGTGTTCGTATGTGATCAAAGGATCATGGAGGCAAGGTATGGAAAGTATTTCATTTCCTCTATTCCGAAAGTGCCGATTTCATACAAATCTACAAGGGAATTGATGAATGAAATGGAAGATTGGATTTGAGCTATGATTTCAATCAACTTCTTCTCTGTAAACTGTTATAATGTAGAGCGAAGCGAACCTGCTCGTTATCTTGGGAGGGACAGTCATGTCAAATAAAATGGAAACATTATCAACCGTCCGAATTCAAAAGACGGATGATTTATACAAATTAGTGGACACGTTAAACCGCACATTGAAAGATCAAGACTTAATGTTTGGAATGGCATTGGATGAGGATGACGATGAAACGGCAGTCTTCACGATTTACCGTACCTGACTGGGCGAAGTGGACGCTGCTCTCAGGACTGATCCTCTTCCTAATCTGTGCGGCACTCAGCATTTGGATGTATATTGACGTTCGAAATGATGTAACGAGTGAACATGATGAGGCAAAAGCGATTGCACTGAAAGAAACCGAACTTTCTTCTGTTGAAGACGTCACCGTTTATCATGGAGACCGGGCGGTACATATTCTTCAAGGTCTTTTCGAAGATGGGGAGAAGGGACTTGTCTTTGTACAAGTGGAAGACGAGGAAGTGCTGGATGTATCCTTGCAGACAGAAACCGAATTTCTGAGCCTTGATGAAATGAAAGACCAGTGGCGCAGCTCGTGTGGGGGTTGTTCTTTTAAAAAAATTTCGTATGCTTATGAAGAAGGGCAGCCTGTCTTTGAATTGATTTACATTGACCGGGAGAGCCGCTATGTTTTTGACTACTACACACTAAGTGGAGAATCGTTCGATCAACGATTTGCATTTAAACAGAACTTGTAGAGGAGTGACTTGAATGGAATTAGCAAAGCGTGTACAATCCTTAACGCCATCTAGTACGTTGGCCATCACAGCGAAGGCAAAAGCCCTGAAGGCGGAAGGCCATGATGTGATTGGACTTGGGGCAGGAGAACCCGACTTCAATACCCCTGAATACATTTTGAATGCTGCCAAGAGAGCAATGGACGAAGGGTTGACGAAGTATACTCCTGCTGGTGGAGTCCCGGAACTTAAGAATGCCATTACGGCAAAGCTCCAGCGTGACCAGAACTTGAACTATACAAATGAGCAGATCATAGTGACAACAGGTGCCAAGCATGCCCTGTTCACGTTGTTCCAGGTTCTGTTGAACGAGGGCGACGAAGTGATCGTACCAGCTCCTTACTGGGTAAGTTACCCGGAACAGATCAAACTGGCGGAAGGACAGCCCGTTATCGTCAACGCCGAAGAATCCAATCAGTTCAAAATCACACCAGAACAGCTCGAAAAAGCGGTGACGTCTAAAACAAAAGCTGTCATCATCAATTCACCGAGTAATCCGACCGGTATGATGTATTCAAAAGAAGAGTTACAGGCCATCGGAGAAGTATGTGAAAAGCATGACCTGTTGATTGTATCTGATGAAATTTATGAGAAGCTGATCTATACTGAAGAACAGCATGTATCCATCGCTGAGCTTTCGGATAGCTTGTATGACCGGACGGTGATCATTAACGGTGTCTCCAAGTCGCACTCTATGACAGGGTGGAGAATCGGGTTTGCTGCAGGTCGTAAAGACATCATTAAAGCGATGTCGAACATGGCATCCCATTCAACTTCCAACCCGACTAGCATCGCCCAATACGCAGCATTAGCTGCCTATACCGGTGATGAATCTGCGGTGGAAGAAATGCGCGAAGCGTTCAGTGAGAGACTGGATGCTCTTCACGGATGGTTGACAGAAATTCCAGGTGTGGAATGTGAAAAACCTTCCGGTGCCTTTTATCTCTTCCCAAATGTTCAGAAAGCCGCTGAGTCTTGTGGATTCAAAGGTGTAGATGAATGGGTGAAAGCTCTATTGGATGAAGAGAAGGTCGCACTGGTTCCAGGTTCTGGTTTCGGATCTCCGGAAAACGTACGCTTATCGTACGCGACATCGCTCGATCAATTACAACAAGCCGCAGAGCGCATCAAGCGTTTTGTGAAGAATCATCAATCTTAAATAGTTATTTTGTTGGAGGTATTACTGTGAAAACAACGATTTCTCAAGTTTCAAAACATGTAGGTGAAGAAGTCACGATCGGAGCGTGGCTTGCAAATAAACGTTCAAGCGGAAAGATCGCTTTCCTGCAACTGCGTGATGGTACAGGATTCATGCAGGGAATTGTCGTGAAGGCAGATATCGGGGAAGAGAAATTCCAAGAAGCAAAAGCTCTTACGCAGGAATCTTCTCTATACGTCACGGGTACAATTGTTGAAGATACCCGTTCACCGTTAGGGTTCGAAATGCAAGTATCGGATTTTGAAATCATTCATGAGGCGGTGGATTACCCAATCACGCCAAAAGAACACGGAACAGAATTCTTAATGGATCACCGTCACCTGTGGTTGCGTTCGAAGCGCCAGCACGCCGTGATGAAAGTTCGTAACGAAATCATCCGTGCAACGTACGAATTCTTCAATGACAATGGATATGTTAAAGTTGATCCGCCAATTCTGACTGGTTCATCAGCAGAAGGAACAACAGAACTGTTCCATACGAAGTACTTCGATGAGGATGCCTATCTTTCCCAAAGTGGTCAGCTTTATATGGAAGCCGCCGCTATGGCATTCGGTAAAGTCTTCAGCTTCGGTCCGACATTCAGAGCTGAGAAGTCCAAAACTCGCAGACACTTAATTGAGTTTTGGATGATTGAGCCTGAGATGGCGTTTATGGACCATGAGGAGAGCCTTGAAGTGCAGGAACAGTACGTCTCTCATGTCGTACAGTCGGTCCTTCAAAACTGTAAAATCGAGCTTGATGCGCTTGGTCGTGACACGAAAGCCTTGGAGAACATTAAGGCACCGTTCCCGAGAATCAGTTATGATGATGCGATTCAACTTGTGAAGGAAAAAGGGTTCGACGATATCGAATGGGGAGAAGATTTCGGTGCTCCACATGAAACGGCAATTGCCGAGGCGTTTGATAAGCCTGTGTTTATCACGAATTATCCGGCTGAGATCAAAGCCTTCTATATGAAGCCTGATCCTAATCGTCCTGAAGTTGTATTATGTGCCGACTTGATTGCACCTGAAGGGTATGGGGAAATCATCGGAGGTTCTCAACGAATTGACGACCTGGAATTGATGAAGCAGCGCTATGAGGAACATGATCTGACAGGAGATGCCTATAAGTGGTACCTGCAACTTAGAGAATACGGCAGTGTGCCGCATTCAGGATTCGGACTGGGACTTGAGCGTACGGTCGCTTGGATCTCAGGTGTAGAGCACGTGCGTGAGACGATTCCATTCCCACGCCTGTTAAACCGACTTTACCCTTAAGAATCACACACATGGAGGATGGAACACCGATGGATCGTCATTGACGTCATCGGTGTTTTTTCACGAACAACAACAGGAAATGAGGGGAAGAGAATGGGCAGATATCAAAGCTACCAACAAATGATGGATAACCAATTGACGATTCCCGGGGAATTGTTGACGAAATACGTGTCGCTTGGAATCGCGGAGCAGGAACTTGTTTTGATTTTACAAATCCATCGATTCAGAAGCAAGGGGAATTCTTTCCCGACACCAGAAGAACTTGCAGAGCACGTCAGCCTGACAAGCCAGCAATGTTCACAAATTCTGAGAAGGCTTATTCAAAAGCAGTTCCTTACCATTGAACAAAAGAAGAACGAGCAGCAGATCATCAATGAAACCTATTCGTTAGAGCCTCTCTGGGAGAAGTTGTTCCAGGAAAAGCCGAAAACGCAGGAACCGAACTATGATGAAAACATCTTTCCTCTTTTTGAACAGGAGTTCGGAAGACCATTATCACCTTTTGAAATCGAGACGATCAGTATTTGGCTTGATGAGGACGAGCAGTCTCCCGCGCTGATCAAGGCTGCCTTACGAGAAGCGGTCCTGATGGGCAAGCTGAACTTTAAATACATCGACCGGATTTTGAGGGAGTGGTCTAAAAAAGGGGTACGCACAGTCGAACAGGCGAGAGAGCACGGTAAACAGTTTAGACAGCAGGGATCTCAGCCTAAGAAGACACCGACCAGTGAAAAGCGGGATGTCTCCCTTTACTACAATTGGTTGGAAGAAGATTGAACCGATAGGGGGAGAGCGAATTGTTAAATAAAAAACAAATCCAGTACTGCCTTGATGTATTTGAAGAAATGTTTCCAGATGCCGATTGCGAATTGAACCATAGCAATCCCTTTGAACTGCTTGTAGCCGTCGTATTATCCGCTCAAGCAACAGACGCCCTCGTCAACAAAGTGACGCCGGGTTTGTTCGAGAAGTATAAAAGCCCCTATGACTATATGGATGTTCCCTTAGAAGAGCTTCAACAGGATATCAAGCGAATCGGGCTTTATCGTAACAAAGCGAAGAATATCCAGAAGCTGTCGAAAACGATCATCGAAGAATTCGATGGCCAAGTTCCTCAAACGAAGCAAGAGCTGGAAAGCCTTGCAGGTGTAGGGCGGAAGACGGCCAATGTCGTTGCCTCTGTTGCTTTTGGAGAGCCGGCGATTGCCGTTGATACACATGTGGAGCGGGTTTCCAAGAGGCTCGGGATCTGCAGGTGGAAGGACTCTGTGTTAGAGGTTGAAAAAACTTTGATGAGAAAAGTTCCCGAAGACCAATGGAGCGTCACTCATCATCGGATGATTTTTTTCGGACGGTATCACTGTAAAGCCCAAAGACCAGAATGTGAAGAATGTCCACTATTGACTTTATGCCGAGAAGGTCAGAAACGAATGAAGAAAAGAGAAAAAGTGAAATAAAAAAGCGTGACCAGCTGATAGCTGGTCACGCTTTTTTAGATTACTGCATGGTTTATGCGGCATCGTTTTCGGTGTTTTCTTGATCGTCATTCTGGTTACCCTGGTTAGGATCGTCTTGATTTGAATCATTGTTTGAATCATTATTGTTATTATTTGAATCGTCGTTGTTGTTGTCGTTTTGATTCTCTCCATCAGATTCATCGGCGCCATCATTGTTGCCATTGTTCTCATTTTCACCGTTACCTTCGTTCTCTTCTTCATCCTGATCATCGTTCTCATCTTCTGCTGAATCAGGGTTTCCGGTTTGAACTTGAACGCTTGCAGGATCACTGTCCTGCGCTCGTTCATCAGGGCTGATGGCCGTTACACTGAAGGAATAATCAGCGTCTGGTTCGATGTTTGTAATGTTCAAGCTGGTTTGCCCGGTTGTCGTCAGCTCGGTAGGCTGACCGCCATTAATCGAGACATCGACGCGGAAGTTCACTTCCTCTGACTCGTTGTAGGCCCAGCGCAGTTCGATTGCTCCTGCTTCCTCATTGAATGTACCTGTAAGGTTTTGAACCGGATCGAGTTTTTGATAGGCTTCAGAAACCTTAGAAGGTTGGTTGTCAACATGGAACAATTCCGTCACAATTCTGCTCTCCGGAGTGAATTGACTTGGAAGTTTAGCCGGTCGTGAGCCTTCTTCAATATCAAGCCACGTCACTGTGCTTGGCTTCGTAAAGTCAGCGGTCTCTTTACCGGAAGACAATTCCGCCATTAATGGTTTGAAAATTTGCTTCGGAACGTCTTTCGCAGCTGAGGACAAGCCTTCGTTTATATTTTGATAACCACTCCAAACGGAAATCGAATAGTTGGTTGTATATCCGTTGAACCATGAATCAGGTGCGATATCTCCGGCATCAGTAGGGCGGTTTGTCGTACCTGTTTTTCCTGCTTCCGGAAGGTTTGGTACATCTGCACGGCGACCTGACCCTTCCGTCATCGTTGTTTGTAGCATGTTGGAGACCATGAATGCTGTATATTTACTCATAGCAGCTTTCGGTTCCGGTTTCGTATCAATCGTCTCCTGACCCGGAACTTCGATCTTCCTCACTGTATATGGTTCGTTGTACACTCCCTCATTACCGAACGCCGCATAGGCAGCTGACATTTGAAGAGGTGTTACGTTCGTGTCACCACCTCCGATGGCGTCGACGGGAAGTACGCGATCGTTCGTGAAGTTAATGCCGAGTCCTTCAGCAAATGCCTTCGCGCGATCAGGGCCGACCTCCTGCATCGTCTTCATTGCAGGAATGTTGAGTGAGCGGCTTAACGCATACCGTGCCGATACCCAGCCACGGTATTGATTGTCAAAGTTATTAATGTCTTTTCCGTTGATTTCGTAAGGTTCATCTAAAATCTGGTGGTACGTTGAAATTCTCTGGTGTTCGATGGCGGGTCCGTATGCCATAATCGGCTTGAATGTAGATCCTGCCTGGCGCTCGAGTTGGGTGGCATAGTTGAAGTTATCGCCTTGATAATTTCGACCGCCCCCGATGGCTCGAACAGCACCAGTTTGAGTATCAGTCACTGCTACTCCTGCCTGAAGAGACTCATCAGGCCAGCTGATCGGACCTTCACTACTCAACATCCGTTGAACAGATTCCTGAGCATTAGGATCAAGCGTCGTATAAATTTTCAGGCCGTCTTTGTAAAGATCGGCACCATCCATTTTTTGACGGACTTCATCTCGTACGGCATCGATAAAGGCATCATAAGGTGTCTGCTCTCTGGAATCTGAAGGGACAAGCATATCTTGTACTTTCGTTTGACTGGCTTGATCGGCTTCTTCCTGAGTGATCTTACCGTGCTGCACCATCAAGCTCAGCACCGTTTCCATACGGCTTTGCGCCGCTTCAGGGTTTTCAAACGGATTGTAGCCGGATGGGCGCTGCGGAAGTCCAGCAAGCAGAGCGGCTTCCGGAAGCGTCAGTTCATTCAGGTCCTCTTTTCCGAAGTAAGTATCCGCCGCTTCTGCAACACCATAAGCTCTTGCACCGTAATAGATCTTATTCAAGTACATTTCAAGAATTTGTTCCTTTGTGAACTGCTGATCCAGCTTGATCGCAAGGTATTGTTCCTGCACTTTTCTCTCTAAGGTTTTGTCCGGTGAAAGGAATGAGCGTTTAACGACCTGTTGTGTAATCGTACTTGCTCCTTCGGCTCCGAATCCTTGTGTCACGTTGGCCCAGACTGCGGCTGCAATTCGCTGAAAGTCAATCCCGATATGATTGTAAAAACGCGAATCCTCCGTAGCAATGACGGCATCTTTCATGATTTGTGGAATTTCTTCGTACGTGACTTTTGTTCTGTTTTCTTCGCCGGCTAAGTCGGCGATCAACTCATCATTCATATCATATACTTTTGATGAATAGGGATCGGATAATTGCGATTCATCTAAATCTGGGGCGCTGGATACATAGTAGGCGAATAGTCCGCCACCACCCAGAACCATGATGATACCGAATATAAATAAAGTCATAATAATTTTTTTGAATTTGCCTTTTCTTTTCTTCGATTGTTTCAGCTGCTTTTTTCTAGCTGAACGTGATTGGCTTTCATTGGCCATTGATGTTTCCTCCATTTCAGAAATAGAGCTTATCTAATGCTTTTCTGTAGTCGACCCTGGCCTGGAAGTGGAACGGAACAAGAATTCCTTCTTGCTGCACGGTGTTGTAAGGAATAGACTTTCTGCCACCGTTTTGCTGATCATCCCAGAATGAAAATACACAAGAAGAAGGAACTACGTAGACCTCATCAAGCGGCGTGAATTTCAAAATTAAAAAAGAAATTCCTTCATGCTGTTCGACAGCTTTCATGTGATCGACTTGGTGTTGGTGGATATTGCTTAGAGGGAACGATGTTTTATTCTTCGTTTCTTTTGCCTCAAAATCAATATACCTGCCTCGATAAACTCCATTAAAGTCAGTTGTAGACGCCTGTTTGAAGTACGCTTCTTTAATGACAGCAGCACTTCGCTTCGGGTAGTCCACCTGGACAATTTGAACAGGTGTCGGCTTTTTATGCACGACAGCGATGCCAGCTCTTAAATAATGCTCGTTCGTCGCGTTGATATCTTCTTCCAACGTCATCCCCCGATTGCTGAAGTCGGGTTTTTTCTTTTGTCTTGCTTTTGAATGCTTCGATTGGGCACGTTTGCCGTTTGGGTAGTTCAATGGAATGTCCCTCCCTAATTCCATGAGAGTATCATAACAAAAAAACGTAGCCAAGCCCATTAAATTGTCACCTTAATAGACGTTTTTTGAAGAAAAAAGTTTCAATTCCTTGAACATTCCACATAACTGTTTCGAAAATTCGACTCTATTTAAGGGGGGAGAGGATAAAAAAAACTGCTGCCATGAACACACGGCAGCAGTTTCTACATTACGTCGATGGACGATTTTCTCCGGCAAGTTTCGGGTTATCGGTCTTTGCCGGTTTCGGTTGTTTTTTCTTTGGTTGCTTTTTATTTGGCATAATCAACGTCCCCCTTTTCGAGGTTTTTGACTTGTTTTGTTGCATTACTTCTAGTCTTGTCATTCAGATAGGAGATATTCAAATAAGAGCGAAATTTAGTATTACCAATAAAAGGGGAGAGGATCTTCATGAATAATCGTACCGTATCTGTTGAGGATTTCGAGACAGAATTGCTTCAGTTAAAAGAACGATTTTCCCTGCTGGAACGCCGTTTATCCCTGAAAGCCGATGAAGTCGTCTCTACAATGGCCATCTCTCATCGGAAACAAATCGATGAGCTGAAAGATGAAGTATTCCGACTACGCGACGAGCTGAAGAAGGTGCAGAAGGGACAGAAGGAAAAGCTGATCGACCGTGTCGTGAGACGTCAGCGGAGAGTTGTCTGAACCATTGAATCCTTTTTGCATGTCATGGTAAGGTTAAATAAAAAAGGTGAGTATATATGTCCCTGGAACAAGATACAAGAGATTTGAAACAATTGATGGATGAGCGTCACCGAATGTTTGTTGAAAGTGAAGGACCGGTCGACAAATCGGACCGTGATTTCTTCGAACGTGTGAAGAAAGAGACCTCGTCCATGTTTGCATTAAATACACAATGGTTTGAAAAAGCAGGGGGGTTTGTAAAGAATAGACACACGTCCGTACACCCTAACCAGGTTCAATCCACTCATGAGAATATAGAGATGATCATTCTTCACAGCTACTACTTGGATGTCCATCTGAAACGGTTCAAGGAACTGTACCAATCAGTCCACTACGTGCTGGATATGATGCTGAATGACATACGGAATCAAACTTGATTCAATGATAAAGCAAAAACAAGGCCGGAGCATTTCTGCTTCGGCCTTGTTTCGTTTTCTTATGCTTTTTGTTTTCCTGTCACCTTCGCAATAATAATATAGAAGGTCGGAACGAGTATGAGTGTCAATATGGTGGAGAAGAGCAGTCCGGATACGATGGAGATCGCAAGCGGTCTGAATAGAACGTCTCCTGTGAAAATAATAGGCGTTAACGCTGCAATCGAAGTTAGGGAAGTAAGAATGATCGGACGGACACGTGCCCGACCCGCTTCAATGACAGCTTCGACTGTTGAGCCGTAACGTTCGAGATTCTGCTCCATGAATTCCACCAGGATCACAGAGTTTCGGACAACAATACCTGATAAGGAAACAATCCCTAGTGTCGCAAGGAAGCTGAGCGGTTCTCCAGAGATAAACAGGCCGACGATGGCTCCGGTAACTGCTAGGAATACCGTTCCTGTAATAAGAAGCGGCATCAATAGAGAGTTAAACTGTACAGCAATCGTCAAATAGATGAGGAAGAGGACGATGACGAACAGTTTGGACACCTCAATGAAGAACTCTGTCTGGGCATCGGTCTGGCCACTTTCAACGACTGTATATCCTTCTGGTAGTTCGGATTCAAAATTATCTAGAATTTCGTTCGCTTCTGAATTGAAAGTGTTGCTCTCTCCTTCTTTAGGGTAAGCCTCCAGCGTAATTGTACGCTCCCCGTCTAAGTGGGGGATGGCTCCCAGCTGGTCGGATTCTTCTGTAGAGATGAATTCATCGAGTGTAAACACTTGCGGCGGCTGACCAGGGGCTCCGTCTTGGGAGCTTGAGGCCACTTCCAATTGCTCGAGATTGACTCCTTCTGCTTCCCCATCATCGACAATGACCTTCATCGGTAGTCGGTCCACGCCATTATCAAACGTTCCAAGTGGAATCCCTGTGTTGGCGATTTGAATTTGCGATGTGACTTGATCGATGGCGATGTTTTCCTCGGCCATTCGCTCGCGGTCCAAGTTGTAGCTTAGGAATGGCTGGGTCTCTGAATTTAATGTCGTGATTTCGGTTGTCTCTAGCTCTTGCAGTCTGCTTTGTAGTTCATTGGCTTCTGAAATGAGTGTATCAAGCTCTGGTCCTTGAATCTGTACCTGCACAGGTGGAGAGGTAGGAGGACCAGATACAATCGTTTCTAGAAAGATTTCAGCGTTTTCGAATTCTTCTCTCAAAGGGGCTTCCCATTCGTCCATGAACGCTGTCGCACTTGTTGTGTCACGATCGATGCGGACGAGGACCTGCCCTGTATTTTCACCGGATCGGGTCAGACCGGAACTGAAGATAGGAGGAAGCCCGCTGCCTGTATAGACGCTTGTTTCGGTTATGTCTTCCTCATTCTCCATTAAGAATTCCTGGATCGCCTGGAGCTCTTCTTCCGTCTGTTCGATAGGTGTACCTTGTGGATACTCAACTGAGATGGTGACTTCCTGACGATCGGCTGCCGGGAAGAATTCAAATGGTATTCTTATGGCAAGCGTAGCCAGTAATACACAAACGAGTAGTCCGATAATGGACGTGACCCATGGACGTTTTGTCGTTTTCGGCAGTAGACGGTCGGCATAGATTTTCTCAAGCCCGTTAAACCATCCGCCAAGAAGCCCTTCTTTGGCTTTCGCTTGCTTCTTGCTTCTTCTTTTTCGTGCATATTGAACGGTTGGAATCAGCGTCAACGAAATAAGCGTTGAAGCTACAATTGTGAAAATCAGAACGGACGGCAGGGCCCGAATGAACTCACCGTTCGTTCCGGATAAGAATGTCAGCGGAAGAAAGCTGAAAATAATCATCAAGGTAGATGTGATAATCGACTTTGCAACTTCCTTAACTCCTTTGACAGTTCCTTCTAAGGGACCGTCACCCATTTGAAACCGCCGTTGTATATTATCGTTTACGACAATCGCGTCATCGACCAATATACCGATGGCAATAATCATTCCGATAACCGAAATCTGGTTTAAGTCAACGCCTATATAAGGAAGCGGAATCAGTCCAATCATGATGGAGATCGGGATGGCCAACGCAACAAGGATTGCGGAAGATATCGGCAGCCCCAGCACCATGATGACGATAACGGCCAGGAAAGAAATTCCCAATGAGCTGACCAGACTGTTAAATACTTCTTCGATAATGGTGCTTTGTGTATAAAAGCGGTCCACCGTAATTTCCTCAGGTAATTCCTCTTTCAAGTCATCAACATTCGCTGTAATTTCTTCCTGCAAAGCAGAAATGTTAACGCCTTCTTGAGCAAATATTGTCAAGGATAGAGCTGCTTGGTCTTCGTAGGAGATTAGGTCCTGTGCAGGCAAGTCTTCCACTTCAATTGAACCTACGTCACTCAGAGTAAGCGGGTCTCCATCGGGTGAAGTGCCGATTCGTAGCGAGGAAAGTCCTTCAATATCTGAGTATTTATTTAAAATCAGTTGATAGATGGTGCCATCTTGTTGTTCTGTACCGATCGCTCCGGGCGCAATTTCACTTTGAATCGTGGAGACGATCGGGAAGGCAGCAATCTGATTTTCCTGAAGGGCTTCATTATCCAGCGATACGGTCACCTGTTGTTCCGGTAACCCTTTAACAAGAATCGATTCTACGCCGGAAATACTCGTCAAACTATTCCGCCAAGTTTCCAACTCATTTCTTAAGTCATAAAGTGCTTCACGGTCCTCTGCGAGGAGGTGATAGGAAGCAACGGAGGAAGTCGATAAGTCCGTTGTGACTGTAGGGTCCTGTACTTCATCAGGATAAGTTCTCGACACATCCGAGACAATTTGACGAATCTTCGAATTCACGCTTTCACGGTCCACACCACCTTCGAGGGTCGCCGTAATGGACCCGAAGCCCGTCGTAGAAGCAGAGGTGACTTCGCTGATCCCAACGACATTCAATAACTCGCTTTCGAGTGGGTTCGTAATCGTGCGTTCTACTTCTTCCGGGGTAGCTCCAGGGTACACCGTAGAGATTTGAGCAATATTCACATTAATCTCGGGTATCTCCCTTTTGGGGAGCTGTAAATAAGTAAAGATTCCTGTGAAAATGAGCAGGGCAATGAAGACCCAGACAATTTTTCTGAAATCCAATAATTTAGACATATAAATCCTCCTTTTTTCTTTCTCAAGTCTAAGCTACATTCAGTATAATTATTTTTGACACGTGTGTCATTTATTTTCACTTTTGAATGTGCTGAACGGATTTTTGAAATCGCTTTACATATCTCTATAAGTTTTATATAATGATTTTCCCAATTGAAAGGGAGGGATATGAGATGAACCAGAAACAATTGATAGAAGAAGCAAAGAAAATGACAGAGATGACTTATACGCCATATTCGAAGTTTCCTGTCGGAGCGGCTTTACTTACGGAAGATGGGAAAGTCTATACCGGCTGTAACATTGAGAATGCTGCATACCCTGTTACGTGCTGTGCAGAACGCGTGGCGATCTTCAAAGCGATTTCAGAAGGGGACTATAAGTTCTCACAAATTGCTGTCGTAGCGGATACGAAGCGACCAGTACCGCCATGTGGATCCTGTCGTCAGGTGATGAGTGAGTTTTTCGGACCAGAAACACTGATTCACACATCCAACCTTGAAGGAGAAACAAAGACTCTTACAATGGAAGAACTACTCCCTTATTCCTTCGCTGCATCCGATTTAAACGAAGGATAAGTTAAAGATCCAGCACCTTGGAAAGAAGAGGGTGCTGTTTTTTTATGGATTCGGAGATTGAGTGATGTTATGAAACGGAACGTACTCTCGGCCATGTTGGATCAGACATTGAAGTCTATGTTGAATCCCCAACATGACCCTTGATGATTAAGGGGTTGATCGTAATGACTAGAAAAGCAGAGAGGATTATATTTTATCTTTCCCATCGCAAAAAGCCCGATTATTGATGATATCGCCTAGTACAATGTGGGTCCTAGTGACATACGCTGATAAAGAATAACCGATAAGGAGTGAACTTCCCATGCACCATCATTCAATGAAAGGCCAAATGGCTCCAAATTGTCAGCGTCGTCCAATTGTCTGCCCGATGCAGCAATGTGTTATGGAAAATTGTTATGTAGAGAACCAGGATTACATTCACCCAACACACGTCATGGTGAAAAACAACCATTTATTAAATAACTACCACTACTTCCCTTATATGATGTCCGAACAAGATTTCTTCCAAACGCAGGACTTTGCGTATCCTCAAGGTTCATCCCCGGACTACGACTGGACACAATTCGCGAACCCTCAAGAATTGGAGCAAATGCAAGGACAAATGCCGATGCAGGGTCAGATGCCAATGCAAGGACAAATGCCGATGCAGGGTCAGATGCCAATGCAAGGACAAATGCCAATGCAGGGGCAAATGCCGATGCAAGGTCAGATGCCAATGCAGGGACAAATGCCTATGATGCCCATGATGCCCGAAGACGGCATGATGTAAGATCAGTATATGTAGCCACAACAAATCGTTGTGGCTCATTTCTGTTTCCTTTACACTTATGGAGTAAGGAAGTGATAGAAGTGAGAACCATTGTTGTAACAGGATACAAACCGATCGAAATGGGAATATTTAAATCGAACGATCCGAAAATAGAGTTTGTGAAGGCTGCATTGAGGAAGAGAATCGTCAACCTAGTAGATGATGGTCTGGAGTGGGTGCTCGTGTCCGGGCAAATGGGAGTTGAATTATGGGCTGCACAAGTCGTTCTTGATATGAAGGACGAAGGCTACGAAATCAACCTAGGTGTCATCCCGCCATTTGAGAACCAGGATGAGCGTTGGCCAGAGGACCTGCAGCTTGCCTATGAGGAAGTCACCATGACAGCTGATTTTTTTCAACCCATTTATAATAAGAAGTACGAAGGACCCCATCAATTTAAAGCAAAGGATCAATTTCTTATCGAGCATTCTGACGGCACCCTTATTCTCTTTGACGAAGAAACCGATGGAAGTCCCAAGTTTTATTTGAATAAAGTGAAGAAGCATCAGGAACAGCATGATTATCAGGTTCTGTACATAACGCCTATGGATCTTGATGACATCGTCGAGGAATTAAGAATGGCTGACCCTGATTACTGGAGTTCCTAGCCTCACCACCAAAATGAAAATTGACAATTCCGTGTTGTTTTGAAAAAATAGAGGTAATGTGGCAGACAGAGGTGATGAAAATGAGTGAAGGACGTTTTCAACTGACGAGTAAAGATATACTTGAGAAAGACTTCAAAACGTCAATGCGAGGTTATAATCAAGAAGAAGTTGATGAGTACTTAGATTTAATCATTCAAGACTATGATCGATTCAGTCAAGAACTAGAACGGTTGCAGCAGGAGAATGACCGTCTGAGAAAGATGTCCTCAAGGGAAGTGCCCCAGAGGGCCAAACCCCAGAACACGAGTAACCATCAAATGAACTATGATATTTTAAAACGCGTGTCTAATTTAGAAAAAGCGGTTTTTGGTAAGAAATACGCAGACTGACGAAAATTACTTGTGACAAAACGTCAGACCTCTGCTATAATGACTGAGTGCGTTATTTGAACGTCAACAGTTGAATACTTGGGTAATCGCTGTATGACTTGATCATGCAGAGGAAAGTCCATGCTCACACAGGCTGAGATGTCTGTAGTGTTCGTGCCTGACGAAACCATAAGTCAGGGTAGTGTAAAAGCTAACGGCAGGGAAAATTCCTACGTCCATCTGGATATGGAATGAATACCTTGAAAGTGCCACAGTGACGGAGCCGGAATAGAAATATTTCGGGTGGAACGAGGTAAACCCCACGAGTGAGCAACCCAAATATAGGTAGGGGCACTCTTCATAGGGAAATGAACCGAAGAAGAGGTCGTTCATCGGCAGATAGATGATTACCACCGGAGTACGAGGTTGACCACCGCTTGCAGTACGATGGAACAGAACATGGCTTACAAAGTATTCAACGGTCATTTATGATTAAACAAGATCACCCTTCTGAAAAGTCACAACGCTTTTTAGAAGGGTTTTTTATTGACTACAGGATTTACATAAAGAAGTGGAGGGGTATCATGCCAAAAAAAGTTACCTTGATAGCAACGGCTGCGATGGGGCTTGAATCCATCGTAGCTAACGAAGTGAAAGCTCTTGGGTACGAAGATGTTCAGGTGGAAAACGGACGAGTGCTGTTCACTACTGACGTTTCAGCGATCCCGAGAACGAACCTATGGCTGCGGACGGCCGATCGTGTCAAGCTGTTAGTCGGGCGTTTCAAAGCGACGAGCTTCGATCAACTGTTTGAAGAGACAAAGGCACTGCCATGGGAGCAGTTCATAGATGAAGACGGAGAATTTCCTGTGGTCGGGAAATCCGTTAAATCGAAGCTTTACAGTGTGCCGGACTGCCAATCCATCGTAAAAAAGGCGATTGTAGAACGATTGAAGAAGAAGTATGGAATTGCTTCCTGGCTCAAGGAGACGGGAGCCTTTTACCGTGTAGAAGTTGCCATTCATAAAGATGAGGCTCTTCTGACGATTGATACATCAGGAAGCGGTCTTCACAAAAGAGGCTATCGTGTCGGTCAGGGGGAAGCGCCATTGAAAGAGACCATGGCAGCAGCCCTTGTGCAGATTACGAATTGGAAGCCTGATGAGCCGTTCGTCGATCCGTTTTGTGGCTCCGGTACGATTGCGATCGAAGCCGCATTGATCGGTCAGAACATTGCACCTGGTTTCAACAGAGAGTTCGCATCGGAAGGCTGGAGCTTTATCGGACAAGAGCTTTGGGACGAAGCATTCCGTGAAGCAGAAGAAAAAGCGGATTATGACCAGCCTTTACAGATCACCGGTTCCGATATCGACCCTCAGTTGATCAAGATTGCCGAGAACAATGCGCTTGAAGCAGGTCTCGGTGACTTAGTCACGTGGAAGCAGATGCAGGCATCTGATTTGAAGCCGAAAATGGACAATGGCTATATCGTCACGAATCCGCCTTACGGAGAGCGTTTGAACGAACGCGACGAAGTAGAGGCGATGTACCGGGACCTCGGCGTGATTATGCGGGACTATCCGTCCTGGAGTGTCTATGTATTGACCTCACACGAACAATTTGAAAGCTTTTACGGGAAGAAAGCGACGAAGAAACGTAAATTGTTCAATGGATTCATCAAGACCGATTACTATCAGTATTTCGGTAAAAAAATCAGATCGAAACCAACGCACAATAAAGGATTTTGATTCAGGGAGGCAGAGACATGACACAGCAGAAACTTGATCAATTTAAAACCCTTCTTAAAGAACAAGCTTCTTACGGGGAAGCGATCGGTCTTATGGGGTGGGACATGCGTACGAAAGCTCCGAAGAAAGGGATGGGCCACCGGGCAGAGGTGCTCGGTGTACTTTCTCAAAAAGTGCATGAGATTCAAACGTCCGATGAAATGAAGAGCTGTATCGATGAGTTGAAAGGGAAGGTAGAAGACCCTGTCATGAAGCGTGCTCTTGAGGAAGCGGAAGAAACATACGAGAAAACGGCAAAGATTCCAGTAGATGAGTATCGTGAATATGTCACGTTACAATCCCAAGCTGAATCCATGTGGGAGGAAGCGAAAGACAATGACGACTTTGACAGTTTCCGTCCCTATTTGGAGAAGCTCGTAGAGTATAATCGCAAATTCGCTGATTACTGGGGTTATGAGAACCACCGCTATGACGCTCTTTTACATAACTTTGAGCCGGGAGTTACGGTTGAAGTACTCGATCAAGTATTCCCGAAAGTGAGAGAAGCGTTAACAAGTCTTCTTGATAAAATAAAGAATGCGCCGAAACAGCCTGATCCTTCCGTCTTGGAAGGTCACTTCCCGAAAGATAAGCAGGAGCAGTTCAGCGCAGAAATCCTGAAGCGCATGGGCTATGACTTTCAAGCTGGACGCTTGGATGAAACGGTTCATCCCTTTGCGATTGGTCTCAATACGAATGATGTCCGAGTGACGACGAAATACGATGAGACGGATTTCCGTACGGCTATTTTCGGAACAATTCATGAAGGCGGTCACGCGCTTTATGAGCAGAACATCGATGAAAATCTTTCCTTCACACCTCTTGCAGATGGAACGTCAATGGGGATCCATGAGTCACAGTCTTTATTCTGGGAAAATTTCATTGCTCGAACAGAAGCGTTCTGGCAGACACATTACGAGTTGTTTAAATCGTATGCTCCTGACTCCTTTAAAGACCTGCCGCTTGATGACTTTTACCGTGCCATTAACGAAGTGAAACCTTCATTCATTCGAATCGAAGCGGATGAGCTGACGTATTGTCTCCATATCATGGTGCGATATGAGCTTGAGAAGGCACTCATCGGAGGAGAAATCGAAGTCAAGGATCTGCCTCGTCTATGGAATGAGAAAATGAAAGATTATTTAGGGGTAGAACCTGAGACGAATAGGGAAGGCGTCCTGCAGGATATCCACTGGTCCGGCGGCGCATTCGGATATTTCCCTTCTTATGCTCTCGGCTACATGTATGCCGCTCAATTTTCTAAGAAAATGCAAGAATCAATGGCTGTCGAATCACACATTCAAAACGGGGATTTCCAGCCGATCAAAGAATGGTTGACAGAGCATGTCCATCAGTATGGAAAAATGAAGAAACCGCTTGAGATTGTCAATGATGTAACGGGTGAAGGGTTGAACCCGGATTACATCGTCGATTACTTGACGGAGAAATATCAAAAAATCTATCAGTTTTAAGTTGTATGCAAAAAAGCACGGAATCTAAATTCCGTGCTTTTGCAGGATGTCGAGAAAGTCCTATCGGTTCTTATAAAGTTTGAGAAGCGGTGTTGGCGAACCAACCTGCTTTACGTGGGCTACGCTTGAGTCTCCTCGTTCCCTTCGGTCACTGTGGGGTCTCATCTGTACTCTGCTCCCACTGTCCTCCACATTTGTACCAGAAGTGTTCTCCAACCTTTTTCAACAGACTGAAAAAAGCACGGAATTTGAATTCCGTGCTTTTGTTGAATCATTATGAAAGTTCTTTTTTCATGTCAGGAGCAAGTAGGCCGACTTCTTCATAAAGAGCGCCTAATTGATCGTTGAACTGTGTGAACTGTTCTTCAGCCAATGTGAAGTCAGCACTTTCTGGATTTTCCTCCAGAGCTGCTGCGACTTCTTCATAGTATGCTTGCAAGGAAGCGACAGCCTCTTGAACTTGAGTTGTCACATCTTCAGGAAGCTCAGCTTCGATGCTGTAATCCGCTGCTTTTTTAGCTGCTTCGTCAGCCGCTGCTTTCGCTTCATCAGCCGCCGTTGTGATGGTTTCTGTATCAGGCTCTTCAGCTGAGATCGCTGCTTCATAATCACTGATCTTTGCTTGTTGCTCTTTGAATGCATCTTTAATGTTCATTTGTGTTGCTAGAAGCTGTTTCTTTACAGCTGTTTCATCTTGTTTTGTCTCTGTCTCTTCTGATTGTGAAGCATTGCCGTTCTCTTCAGATGCTGTTGAATCGCTTCCACATCCGGCAAGGACAAGTGCGCCTGTTAGACCCATGGCGAGTAACCATTTTTTCATCATTGAATCCCCCTTAAGTTTTGCTACCTTCATCATTTTAGTGTAAGCGCATTAGAAAGTAAATTGATTTGGAAAAATTTATAAAATCAAAAATATTCAGTTTAATCAAACGATTCATAGGAGGAACGATCATGTATTTACCGAGTTTTCGATTGGATGACAAGCTGGCCGTTGTGACAGGTGGAACGAAGGGAATCGGAAGGGCGATTGCTCTTGCTTTCGCAGAAGCGGGAGCGGATGTCATTATTATTGCCCGAAACGAGGAACAATTATTAGTTGTGAAAAAGGAAGTGGAAGGGCTGGGCAGGAAAGCCTTCACGATTGCAAGAGACATTGTCGAAGTGGATGCTATCAAGGAAGAAGTGGATGCCATTCGGAAAGATAGACCGATAGATGTCTGGGTGAATAACGCAGGTATGAATATCCGAAGTGAAGCGGAGAAGGTAACGGAGATGGAATGGGAGCAGATCATCAATACGAACTTGAAGAGTGCCTTTTTCTTATCGCAATATGCCGGCTCCGTGATGAAGAAAGAAAAGCGAGGGAAGATTATCAACATTTCTTCCGTCGGAGGTCATGTCGCGCTCAAGACAGGCGTAGTTTATGCGATGACGAAGAGTGCATTGATTCAAATGACAAAAAACCTGGCTCTTGAATGGGGAGAAGACCAAATTAATGTAAATGCCATTGGGCCATGGTATTTCCCGACTTCGCTAACCGAGCGCCTTCTTGAGGACGAAGATTATGTAGAGGCTATCCTTGATCGAACACCATTGAACCGGATTGGTGAACTGAAAGAACTGACGGGAGCAGCGGTGTTCCTTGCATCTGAAGCAGGTAACTACATGACAGGACAAACACTGTTTGTCGATGGAGGCATGACGATTTACGGGTTTTAGAATAGGTATACAAAAAGCATGTAGCCGAGTGGTTACATGCTTTTTTGGTCAATCATTAAAATCAACTTTAAACTGTGTTCATCTTCAAGGTTCACGGGAACTTGAAAGGCGAGATCGAAACCTCTGATTCTGGATTCTCCCTGTATGACCGTAGGAGGGGTGATATCGATGGAAATGCTACGTTCTGAGACCTTCGTCGATAAATTTCCAGCAATCATATTAGCTAACTCTCCTGTAAAGGAATATAACATCTCCCCTTCAAGAGGCATTCCGAACATTTTCTCACCTACATATCCGAAGCTGTTGTGGCTTCCATCTATGAGCAGACGGCCGGTGAAGTCACCTGTCATTCCGATGAGTACACCTAGTTCATTCTGTTGGATGGGCTCTTCGAATTTACGGGGGTGTTCGATGGAAAGCTCGAAAGGAAAGACTGAATGGACCGAGTCTAAACTTCCGTTGAGAATATCTGTGATAGATTGACTATTCGACACGATGTAACCCTCCTATTATACATACCATTGACATAGGTTTATCATACCACATTTTTCGACAGCTTCATGGAATAATTTACGATTTTTTAAGCAGAATAAAACAAAAAGGAGGTACATGATGCCATATATCCTTTCCTCAGGTGTGAAAGAAGCAGAGTATTCTTTCGCGCAATCCACTGTCCAGCAATTGGTGTATAATCTCTTTCCAATGAAAGATCATGAGAAAAAGAGGCTGCTCCCGATTTTTGAAAATGCCCAAATCGAAAACCGTCAGTTCGCTCAGCAGTTGGAATGGTTTGAGAGGCCCCATGGACTCGCTGAACGGAACCAGATCTATATGGAGAAGGCGATCCATTATGCGAAGGCGGCGATTGAGTCCTGTTTACATCACGAAGTCTTCCTGCAAAACCCGGTCTCAACAAAAGAGATCGATCATATCATATTCGTTTCATCTACTGGCATCGCCACGCCTACAGTAGACACATATGTCATCAACGAACTTGAGTTCAAAGATTCTGTGAAAAGAAGTCCTCTCTTCGGCCTCGGGTGTGCAGGAGGTACAAGTGGAGTGGGTCGTGCTTACGAATGGCTGAAGGGACATCCTGATAAGAACGTGTTGGTTGTCTGTGTCGAACTATGCAGCTTGACATTTCAGGTGGAAGACCGCCGTGTATCCAACTTTGTTGGAACAGCCCTTTTCGGCGACGGAGCGTCAGCTGTGCTGATGGCAGGAGATGAATCCGAGCTTATGCACCAGGCTTCAAGTCCGATCCGCCTTGGGGAGACCAGTTCCAGGATTCAGCGGAACAGCATGGATGTCATGGGGTGGCGAGTCGTGGATACTGGGTTCGAGGTGATTTTCAATAAGAGCATTCCAAGACTCGTAAAAGATTTCTGGAGTGTTCATATGAAAGATGCGCTTCATGATCAGGAGTGGACGAAGGGAGACCTTGCCTTCATTGTCGCTCACCCGGGTGGCAGGAAGGTACTCGAAGCTTACCGTGATCTGTTTGATCTTCCGGACGAAGCCTTAAGACATTCTCGCAGTGTACTCGAGAGACACGGAAATATGTCTTCTCCAACCGTTCATTTTGTCTTGCATGACGCGATGTCGGAGCGGCCTGAGAAGGGAACGAGATCGATGATGACCTCGCTTGGACCAGGATTCAGTTCAGAAATTGTCAGTTTGGAGTGGGTGTAAATGGAAAGTCTCTTGTTTTTGCTTTTTGGATTTCTACTTATTCAGCGGCTCGGGGAATTAGTGATTGCGAATTCAAATAAAAGGTGGATGATGGACCGAGGAGGGAAAGAGTCGGGACAGGAACATTACATTTTATTTATCATTCTTCACACGTGCTTTTTTCTATCGATCCTTATCGAGTTCATGAGCACGGGGTTTGAGTGGTCTCTTCTTTCTTGGTTTGCACTTGGTTCATTTTTCATCCTCCAACTTCTAAGGGTGTGGTGTATCGCTACACTCGGGCGGCGGTGGAATACGAGAATCATCATCCTTCCCGATGAAGAACCGATTAAAAAAGGGCTTTACCGGTTGATCCGCCATCCCAACTACGTCATTGTGTTTTTTGAACTGGCGGTCATTCCGATTTTATTCCATGCTTATGTAACGGCATTGATTTTCCCGCTGCTTCATCTACTGGTGCTTAAAGTTAGAATCCCTGCCGAAGAAAGAGCACTGGAAGAGCGGACATAAGGAGACAGAATATTCTTGCCCCTTATAAATGGATTTGCTATACTTTAATTAGCAATGAAAATCAATCTCATTTAGAGGAAGTGCGAATATGATCTTCATCGTATTTCTAGTCGTTAGCGTATATAGCATCTTAACTGTCTATTTGCTCGCGAGACTCGGCTCCGCTCCTGCTCAGTCGGTCATCGAAGTGATCAAGGGGCAGAAGCGTTCGACCCTTCAGCAAAAGAGACGAACATACGAACAAAAGATCTCAACCAGGTGACCAGCACCTGGTTATTTTTTGTTATACTAGAACAACAGAGACGAATGATGTCGATTTATGTTCGTTTTGTTCGTATGAGATTTTTGCCTGAATAAGGAGCGTCCTATGAAAAATCATTTACCGTTGGCCTATTTCTTAGAGGATTTGTGGTCGAAAGGGTTTAAATTGCAGGATGAAGACGTAAGGTTCATTTACTTTGGGAAGAACTCAACCAATGCAACCGAGTGGAAAACCATCATAGCGGTGAAGGTGACGCTTAAGTATCAGCACGAATTTGATCCGAGTTTTTTCATCGGAGTGTTAGAACAAATTGCGAAGCCGGAGCTCACAACGAGAAAGCAGGTCTATCAGTATTTAGGAAAGAAGGGGCTTGCGAAGAAGAAGTTACATAAAAACAGATAGAGCAAGACTCTTCTTTGACACAGAAAAACCCAAGGGATGCTTGGGTTTTTTTAGTGGGCTTCATGCAAAGCTTTGCGAGCCAGCTTATCTGCCTGTCTATTCTGCTTTTCAGGGATCCATTTATAAAAAACGATGGAAAAGTGCTCCTCCAGCGATTGGATAGCGGTCAGGTAAGGCATGAACTTCGCATTCTTCGTGTAGCCCTGATCGAGCGCATCAACGGCCGTCTTGGAGTCGGATCTAACAGAAATGATCTCATTCGGAAATCTGTCCTTACATAACTCAAGGGCACGTAGGACCGCTAAAAACTCCGCGTCATGGTTGGAATATTCTCCAAGGTAAAAGGCATACTCAGTCATTTCAGTGCCGTTTCTTATGATGATTCCGCAGGCGCTTGGACCGGGATTGCCACTTGATGCTGCATCAGTAAATACGGTGATCATGCTCAGATCCCCCCTTTAAAAAACTGGACGTTTCCATCTTTTAGCTATATAGAGGAACGGAGTATCCATTGCTGCGACGAGAAACTTAATTAAATAGGTTGTCAGGAAGATTTCAAACCAGACGTCTACTGGATACAAACCGTAGAAGGCGATGCCACAGAAAATCGCCGTGTCGACTAATTGACTCAACATAGTGCTTCCGTTATTTCGAATCCAGAGCGTCTTATCTGTTTTAAATACCCTTTTCAAGCGGGCATAAAGCCATACATCGAAATATTGACTGATGATATACGCGGTCAAACTCCCTATCGCGATTGAAGGTACAATTCCGAACAGTGTCTCAAGGGCAGGTTGTGCGATATCATTTTCACCCGGTGTGAACTGCAGGGCCATCTGCATGATCAACGTCAGAAGGATCAGCGTGGAAAATCCCATCCAAACCGCTTTCCTTGCTTCTTTTTGACCGTACTTCTCATTAAGGATGTCTGTCGCCAAAAAGGCTGTTCCATATAAGATATTACCGAGCGTTGCATTGAGTCCGAACATTTCAACGGTTTTGACCACTTGGATATTGGCGACAACCGTGGACATCCCAATCCAGACGAACAGTCCCACTTTGCCAAATAACTTATACATCGTTAATAATAATCCGAAATTTATGAGTGCGAAAATGATCCACAAAAGTTCATTGCTCATTTGCCTTCACTCCTTTCTTAAAGAATGAACAGCAGTTAATTATAAGTGGTCAAGTTTGTTTTTTCAAGGCGCAGACCTCCAGCCTATTATGTGAGCGCGATGAGCCTAGGAAAAACGTTAAAAAGAAAAACGGCAGCCCACTTGGGGCTGCCGTTCATGGTTTCATTTATTTTTTCTCAACGTTAGCCGCTTGTGGGCCACGGTCGCCTTCTACGATTTCGAATGTTACTTCTTGACCTTCTTCAAGAGATTTGAAACCTTCTTCTTGAATAGCGGAGAAGTGTACGAATACATCGTTTCCACCCTCAACTTGAATGAAGCCGTAACCTTTTTCTGCGTTGAACCATTTTACTGTACCGTTTTGCATGATATGATTCCTCCTAAAAACTTTCACGTGAACCGTGTGAATTACAAATAAATAGGTAGAATCGAAAAAAGTCCCCAGGAAGGCGGCGGAATATAAATACCGAGCACTTCTATGGGAACTACCTGTCTTTATGATTCCGAACTACTTATTTGCTTAACCCTAATATATCGTATCACGTACCCAGCGTCAATAAATGAAAGCGCATTTTTTAAAATCGATTCTTGAAAAAATGGAAGAAGGGAAAAGAAATTAAGGGCGGACTGCGATACAATAGAAACGACATATATGAAAAGGGGTTGGATGGATGAAAACGGATATTGAAATCGCGTTAGAAGCAAAAATGAAACCTATTCGTGAGATTGCAAGTCAACTAAACCTGGACCTTGAAGATTGGGAGCCTTATGGCCATTATAAAGCGAAACTTTCTGATCAACTATTGGACAAGCTCCGGGACCGTCCGGACGGAAAGGTTATTCTGACGACCTCAATCAATCCGACACCAGCCGGAGAAGGGAAATCAACTGTTACAGTCGGCCTCGGACAGGCATTGAACCAATTGAACCAAAAGGCGGTCATTGCATTACGTGAGCCATCCCTTGGTCCGACGATGGGCATCAAAGGAGGGGCGGCCGGGGGTGGATACTCCCAGGTCGTGCCGATGGAGGAGATCAACCTTCACTTCACAGGTGACATTCATGCAATCACAACAGCTAATAATGCCTTATCTGCCTTCATTGATAACCATATCCATCAAGGGAACGAGCTTGAAATTGATGCCCGCCGAGTAGAATGGAAGCGCGTACTCGACTTGAATGACCGGGCCTTGCGGGAGGTAGTCGTCGGTCTTGGTGGACCTGTAAAAGGCATTCCACGTGAAGATCAGTTTACTATTACGGTAGCATCAGAAGTCATGGCTGTTCTCTGCCTGGCAAGTGATTTGAATGACTTGAAGAAGCGCCTTTCCCGCATCGTCGTCGCTTACACGTATGACAAAAAGCCTGTTACGGTGAAGCAGCTCAGATACGAAGGGGCTTTAACTTTGCTCTTGAAGGATGCGCTTAAGCCAAATCTTGTGCAGACACTCGAGAATACTCCGGCAATTATCCACGGAGGCCCGTTTGCGAACATCGCCCATGGATGTAACAGTTTAATGGCGACTCAAATCGCATCGAAGCTCGGTGACTACGTCGTGACGGAGGCAGGGTTTGGAGCAGATCTCGGGGCAGAGAAGTTCCTTGATATTAAAACCCGTGCAGGAGAGTTCGAGCCGGACGCCGTCGTCATCGTCGCCACGATACGGGCGCTGAAAATGCACGGAGGACTTGATAAAAAATCACTCGATCGAGAGGACGTCTTGGCCCTTCAAAAAGGCATCTCCAATTTGAAGAAGCATATCGAGACAATTGAACAGTTCAACCTTCCGTTTGTCGTTGCCATCAATCAGTTCCCTTCTGACACAGAAGCTGAGACGGAGTTCCTGCTTGATTGGTGTAAACAAAATAAAGCCCCGGTTTCTCTCGTGAAGGTGTTTACAGAAGGGGGTAAAGGCGGAATTGAACTCGCTGAAAAAGTCATCGAAGCTTGCGAGAGGAAAGAAGGAAGTCTTACTTATACGTACGAGTTAACCGACTCGATCGAGGAGAAAATGACCAAGGTCGTCCAAAAAGTTTATGGAGGCGAGAAGGTCGAATTTTCATCCAAAGCCATGAAGCAGTTGAAGCAGTTCAACGATCTTGGATATAACAATCTACCAGTTTGTATGGCGAAAACCCAATATTCTTTGTCTGATGATCCTGCTCTCTTAGGGCGCCCGGAAGGGTTTACTGTGACGGTTCAGGAACTTAGAGCCTCTGTAGGTGCTGGTTTCATCGTTGCTTTGACAGGAGACGTCATGACGATGCCGGGTCTGCCGAAGAAACCAGCGGCCCTCAACATGGACGTGACGGATGAAGGCGTCATTAAAGGTTTATTCTAAGTGACGGGTACAAGTGGTCATGATTAAAGAAATGGTCTAATGATTATAAACCTGAAGATAGTACGTAAGATAAAGGTTCCTGAGGTATGACTTCCCCAGGGACCTTTTCTTTTGGTAAACTAACATCAAAAGCACGTTTTGAAGGGAGGGTGCCCGGGTGGGAATTGAAATCGGACTGACGGGGTGGGGCGACCACGTGGATTTGTACACAGACAAATCCAAATCCGGTGATAAGTTAGGGGAGTATGCTTCTCACTTTCCTGTAGTAGAGGTCGATACGGCTTTCTACGCGATTCAACCCCAGCGTTATTATGAAAAATGGGTTTCACAAACGCCTTCCTCTTTTTCCTTTGTCATCAAGGCGTTCAATGGACTGACAGGACATGACCGGGAATCCCGGACGGTTCAGGAAGCAAGGGATTTAGTGAAGGCGTATGAAGAATCCATCCAGCCAGTGCTCGAAAAAGGGAAGCTGAAAGCACTACTGTTTCAGTTTCCACCTTGGTTTGACGTGAATCGTGAGCACATTAAGAAGCTGAGACTGTTACGAGAGTGGCTGCAGGACTACCCCATGGCCCTGGAGTTCCGGAACCAAACGTGGTTTCAGCCCGCATACCGTGAAAAGACGCTTGAGTTTATGAGGGAATATGAATGGATCCATGCCATTTGTGACGAACCACAGGCAGGGATAGGGTCGGTTCCGCGTGTGCTCGAAACGACCCACCCAGAGAAGACGCTCGTCCGTTTTCATGGAAGAAACGTTCACGGATGGAACAAAAACGGTCGGAAAGACTGGCGGAAAGTGCGGTTTCTTTATAAATATAACGAAGAAGAATTGAAAGAGTGGGCAGCCCGGATTCGAGAGCTTAAACAGGCGACGCCGGATATCACGTTGTTATTTAACAACAACTCTGGTGGAGATGCCGCCACAAATGCCAAGCAGATGCAGCAATTATTAAACATCGAATACAACGATTTAAATCCTAGACAGATGGATTTGTTTCAATTTTAGGAGGAACTATGGACTCAGGTGTAATTCAAAAAGCGCTTCATTACATCCAACCTTTATTTGAAAAAGATGCCACCGGTCATGACCTCGACCATATGAAACGTGTGGCCAGGTGGTCGAGAGAGCTCGCCTTGAGGGAAGGGGCAGATCCTACCCTCGCAGAACTCGCGGGCCTGCTTCATGATGTCGATGATGCCAAGCTTTCACAGAATCCTGATGCATCAAGGCGTGAGCGTAGGGAGAAGCTTCTGGAATGGGGGCTTTCGGATGCGCAGGTTGAAGAAATCGAACAAGCGATCGAAACCGTCTCCTTCCGGAAAGGGAAAGTACCGGCTTCCACACTTGGAAAAGTACTGCAGGATGCGGACCGGTTAGATGCGATGGGGGCTGTGGGCATTGCCCGCACATTTGCATTCGGAGGTGCGAAAGGGCAGATGATACATAGTGATGACCCGGGTGCCGGAACGTCTGTGCAGCATTTCCATGATAAATTGCTTCATCTTCTACACCTCATGAACACGGACAGCGGGCGTCAGGAAGCCGAGCATCGACATGAGACGATGACAGCGTTTCTGAATGAGTTCAATCGTGAATACTATGCTTTAGGAGGAAAATCAGATGAGTCAAAATGAACAGCAGTACTTGAATTTATGTAAACATGTCCTAGGTCAAGGAGCGTATAAAGAGGACAGGACCGGGACGGGGACATACTCAGTGTTCGGATACCAAATGCGTTTCGACCTTTCAGAAGGTTTTCCTTTGCTGACAACGAAGCGTGTACCATTCCGTTTGATTGCAAGCGAACTGTTGTGGTTTATCAAAGGGGATACGAATATCAGGTATCTGCTTGAACATAACAACAACATCTGGAATGAGTGGGCGTTTCAAAACTGGATAAATAGTGAAGATTATAAAGGACCGAATATGACGGATTTCGGCCGCCGCAGCCAGCAGGATGAAGCGTTTAAGGAAGAATACGATGAGCAGATGAACCGATTCAAGGAGAAGATTCTGAAGGACGATGCATTTGCGGCGGCCTACGGCGATCTGGGAGCCGTTTATGGAAGTCAATGGAGAGCCTGGAAGACGTCGCAGGGGGAAACGATTGATCAGCTTAAGCGTGTAATTGATTCGATTAAGCATAATCCCGACTCCAGACGACATATCGTAACGGCTTGGAACCCGGAGGATGTGCCGTCCAACATGGCCCTGCCCCCTTGTCATACGATGTTCCAATTTTACGTGGCGGAAGGAAAGCTCTCCTGTCAGCTTTATCAAAGAAGTGGAGACATCTTTTTAGGTGTACCGTTTAACATTGCGAGCTATGCGCTTCTGACGCATTTGATAGCAGAGGAATGTGGGCTCCAAGTAGGAGAGTTCATTCATACACTCGGGGATGCCCACATCTATAGCAATCACTTAAGTCAAGTGCAGACTCAGCTGAAGCGGTCCGAGAGGGCTCTACCTAAACTGAAAATCGATCATGGTGGTAAGAGTCTGTTCGACATTGAAATGGAAGATTTGGAGCTTGATGGTTATGATCCGCATCCATCCATAAAAGCACCAGTCGCTGTTTAACTATTAACGGAGGTGTAAGACCTATGATTTCTTTTATTTTTGCAATGGATCGTAATCGATTGATCGGGAAGGATAATGATCTTCCGTGGCATATTCCGAATGACTTCAAGTTTTTCAAAGACATGACCATCGGAAAAACAATTATCATGGGGAGAAAGACGTTTGAATCCTTTGGAAAACCTCTGCCTGATAGAAAACACATCGTCATAACATCCAATCACGATTACGACAGAGAAGGGTGTACAGTCATTCATTCGATTGATGACATTCTTGAGATGGAAAAGAACGATCCGGACACAGAGTGGTTCGTCATTGGCGGAACGGTCCTTTTTGAAAAGATGCTTCCGTATGCCGATCGTATGTACTTGACGTATATCGACTACGAATTTGAAGGGGACACGCATTTCCCTGAATATGATGAGTCCGATTGGAAACTAGTCTCGGAAACGAAGGGCGAAAAAGACGAGAAGAACCCTTACGATTATTATTTCCGGATTTACGAGAGAACGTAATAAATATGACATTAGCAGGTGTCATTCTAGCAGGGGGCGGTTCGAGCAGGATGGGACGTGACAAAGCCAGCCTCCCGCTCGGCTCTCGGACGGTTCTGGCACGGATCTACAGTCAGCTTCACGAAGTGACAAGTCATATTGTCGTCAACAGCAATATCGAAAGATCTGGCTTCGAACCGGTACCGGATCGCTATGTGGACGGTGGGCCGCTTGCCGGTATTCAGGCAGGGATGCAAGCTGCAGGAGCAGAATGGGTGGTGGTCAGTGCCTGTGACACCCCTTTCATTCATCCCGATATTTACAAAGAGCTCTTATCCTACAGAGACTCGAAATTCGAAGCGATTATTCCGTTTCATAAGGGGAGGCATCAGCCGATGTCAGGCGTTTATCACATAAGCCTTCTTCCGTTGTTAGATGAGCTTATGAATAACGACGAGAAACGGATGCGTGCCCTTTATGAGAGAATCAATATGAAACCGGTCCATTCCTTTCAAACCGTTTCTGAATCCGTGCTTTCTCACCATTTCTTCAACATGAACACGCTCGAAGATTATGAAGAAGCGAACAGGTTGTTAAAAACTTTCCAAGGCCAAAGACATTTGCTATAAAAAATGGTATGATAGGGGAAGAATACAACTATCAACGTACGAATAATTCGTCAGAAGGCGGTGAAACCATGCTGTCAAGTATCGGTGTACCGGGTTTAATCCTGATCTTGACGATTGCGCTCGTCATTTTCGGCCCATCCAAGCTACCTGAAATTGGAAAAGCGGCTGGTCAAACATTAAAAGAGTTCAAAAGCTCTGCCCGTGATTTAACTTCAGATCAAAACGAGCAGAACAATGGCGCAGATGAACGTTCAGAAACGAAACCCTAAGCTTTTGTTGTAAGCGTTTCTTTACACGGCGGTGACCGGGACGGTTTACATAGGAGAAGTTCCAGTCACTCAAGAAAACCAGTGGACGAGTTCTACTGAAAATGGAGTGAGAGACCATGTTATCAAGCATCGGTGTACCAGGTCTTATTTTAATCTTGATCATCGCTCTCGTTATATTCGGTCCATCCAAGCTACCTGAGATCGGGAAAGCGTTTGGCAGCTCTTTAAAAGAGTTTAAGAAGGCGACTGGTGACATTATGTCAGATGAAGATAAAGATCAGAATAAGAACAAGAATCAATAAAATAAATAATGAAGGTGTAAGGGGGCATCCTCTTACATCTTCTTTTTGTCAGGCGAACAAGTGCCTGGGGGTGGATTGTAATGTCAGAAGAAAAAGCTACGAAAGATATTGAAATGAATGTAACCGATCATTTGCAGGAACTTAGAAAACGCGTGATTTGGACCCTCGTCTTCTTCATCGGATTTTTTGTCGTCGGTTTTGTCTATTATGAAGACCTCTCAGGTTTCTTCATTAATGATATTCCATTCCAATTGAACATGACGAGTCCGGGGGAAATTGTTTGGATCGTGTTCACGATTGCCAGTCTCGTTGCGATTGTAGGCACGCTTCCTATACTTAGTCTTCAAGTTTGGTTGTTTGTAAAACCGGCTTTGACACCGAAAGAGAAAAGAGTGTCCCTTTCCTATATACCGGCTATCTTTTTACTGTTCTTAGGCGGTCTTACGTTTGGGTATGTGGTCTTTATTCATTTTATTCTGCCGTTTTTGCTTAATTTGAATAATGGGGTCTTTAATGAAATCTTCACAGTTGAGCGCTATTTCAAGTTCCTATTCCGCGTCACCATTCCTTTTGCTGTACTATTTGAAATTCCCATCCTGATCATGTTCCTGACGAGTCTCGGAATTGTCAATCCGGTATTTTTGGTGAAGGTCAGAAAGTATG
This sequence comes from Halobacillus litoralis, assembly GCF_020171725.1. Classification (GTDB taxonomy): domain Bacteria; phylum Bacillota; class Bacilli; order Bacillales; family Halobacillaceae; genus Halobacillus; species Halobacillus litoralis_F. The sequence goes on from NZ_JAIVAJ010000002.1 coordinate 570,387, forward strand.
CTTATTTCGTTCTCGTCATCATCGGGACGATCATTTCACCGCCGGATTTCATCTTACAGCTTGTAGTAGCGGTACCTCTTATCGTTCTATATGAAGTAAGTATCGTTCTTTCGAGAATTGTGTATCGCAAGAAGCTGAAGAACCACAAGGAATTTATGGAGCAGGACTAAGGACAGGAATCCCTCTTATTCGGAGGGATTTCTTTTTATATCTTTTGAACGTAGCAGACATCCGTGTTAAAAAAGAAGTATTAGAATGCGAAGGAGATGAATAGGATGCGTTCCTTTTATCACTATATGATGAGATACAGAGGCAATAAAGAAAAGAACGACGAGAAGAGATTGGCCGACTGGATGTTCGACGACCATGGGTTTCCGAAGCAATCGGCGTCTTATGACGAGATCAGTCGGTACTTGGAGTGGAATGCTCCATTTCCAACAGCTTTATCAGCCTTCGATCGTCTATATGAAGCGTATCAAGTAGATGAAGGATAGGAGTTGAAACTATGAAAATTCTACATACAGCAGACTGGCACCTCGGTAAGATTGTTCATAACGTCCATATGACAGATGATCAGCGGGAAATGCTTGATGATTTTGTAGAGCTTGTCAAACAGGAAGAGCCGGATGCCGTCATCATCGCAGGAGACCTTTACGACCGGTCGATCCCTCCAAAGCAGGCTGTCGAGTTGTTGAATGATACGTTGACTGTGTTAGTCAATGACCTCAATGTGCCCGTGCTTGCAGTCTCCGGCAACCATGACAGTCCCGACCGCCTGCAGTTCGGTTCAGAGATGTTCAAAAGACAAGGGCTGTTTCTTGACTCGAAGCTGAAAAAAGAACGCGAACCGGTTACCCTCCATGACGACCACGGTCCTGTTCACTTCCACCTCATTCCGTATTTAGAGCCTGCAGAGGTAGCCTATGTGTTCGAGGACCCTTCAATCAAAACACACCAACAGGCCGCCGAGCGGATCGTCGCAGACATCAAAGAGCGATTCTCGATGGATGAACGCCATGTGTGGATCGGGCATGCATTTCTTGCAGGAGGTATGGAATCCGAGTCAGAAGAGCGTTTGTCCATGATTGGCGGAAGTCCTTACGTAGAGGCTGGCATGTATCATGATTTCACATACGTTGCCCTCGGGCATTTACATCAGCCGCAACGCGTGACGAAAGATACGATCCGTTACAGTGGGTCCTTATTAAAGTACTCGTTTTCTGAAGCCAATCATAGAAAGTCGGTGACGATCATCGAGCTGGATGGAAACGGTGTATCTTCCATCGATCAACGCCCTCTTGTCCCGAAACGAGACTTTGAAGTCATAGAGGGGTATTTTGAAGAACTGTTGGATGGTCAGGCTGCGTCGAACCCCGAAAATTATCTACACGTCAGACTTCTAGATGACGGCCAGCTGCTTGATCCGATGGGGAAGCTTCGGAAAGCTTACCCGAATGTTCTGCATCTTGAGCGGGTTCAAAAAAATGCGAAAACAGACTTTCAGCAGCTAGAGAAGGTGAAGGAAAGACAGAAACGTTCTCCTGAAGAATTGTTTATGTCATTCTATGAAGATATGAAAGGTGAATCCATCCCGGAGAATCGTAGGGAGCTCGTCCAAAAAGCCATCCAGAGCTTGCAGGATGAAGAGAGGGGGAAATGATATGCAGGCATTGACGTTAACAATGAATGCGTTCGGCCCTTACCGTGATAAACAGACCGTGGATTTTTCCCTTCTGGGCGACGAATCCATCTTTCTTATCACAGGACCGACTGGAGCAGGAAAAACGACGATATTTGATGCGATGTGTTTCGCTCTTTACGGACGTGCAAGCGGAAGTGATCGTGACCAGGATTCGATGCGAAGTCACTTTGCGGATGAGGATGACCCTACCTACGTTGATTTTCAGTTTGAGCTGCGAGGCAGGCAGTACCGCATTGTCCGCATGCCTAAACAATGGAGGAAGAAAGAACGGGGAGAGGGACTCAAGGAAGACCCTGCCAGGAGCGAGATTTTCATGATCACCGACGGGGAAGAGAAACTGCTCGCTTCTAAAATCAAAGAAGTGAATGAGTACGTGGAGGACATTCTCGGTCTTGATTATGAGCAGTTCCGAAAGATGATCATGATTCCGCAAGGCGAATTCCGGAGACTCATTTCTGAAAATAGTAAAGAACGGGAAGAAATTTTACAACGGATCTTTAAAACGCATTTCTATGCCGACTTGACTGAATACTTCAAGAAGGAAACCAGTTCCTTGAAGGAAGAAATGAACCAATTCCAAACCAGGATTGATCATGCTGTAACCAATATCCATTGGGGGGCGGACCTTCCTGAGAATCTCGAGGACCTTCAACCGAAAGAATATCTAACCCTTCTTTCAGAGCGACTGAATAGTCAGCAGAACGTATTAGAAGAAGCGAAAAAAGACGTGGATACTCAGTCCGACAGGGTTGAAAAGAAACAGGAAGCTTATCAGGAAGCGAAACATTTGGATTCACTCTTCCAATCTAGAGCAGAACTTGAACAGGAACAGAGTAAGCTTAAAGAGCAGGAAAGGGAAATCCAAAAGGCAGAAGAACAACTGAAACAGGCCAACCAGGCCGCAGAGCTTCAGCCTTATGAAAAGCACTTGAAAGATAAGGAAGCTGAACAGGAACGTCTCTATCAATCGTTACAGGAGAAAAGAGAACAGAAACAGACGCTGCAGTCCGATTTTGTAAAAGTAGAAGCCGAATTCGAAGCGGAGAAGAACAAAGGTGATGAGCGTGATACGCTTAAAAATCAATGGGAAAAGCGGAAAGAAGAGAAGAAGCAGCTTGAGGAGTACCTCCTCCTTAAGAGGCATTACGAAAAATCTCGAACGGCTATTCAGCAGAAAGAAGAGCGTTTGAAATCCAAGCAGGAGCAAAAACAAACGAACAGTAAAGAAAAGGAACAATTGCGGGCGATTATAAAAGAGGGACGCTCTTCACAGAACCGGCAATATGAACTGAAATCAAAACTGGATCAGGCGCGAAACGAGTATGAGAAGCTTAATCGTCTTGAGAAAGAATGGAACAAGCTGATCCAACTAAGAGAGTCGTATCACTCTTTCATGAAGACCTATCGACTTCTTGAAAAGAAAGCTCAGGAAGCGAAGTCATCTTATGAGGGTGTCTTGAATGAAATAAGATCTCATCATGCCTACACGTTGTCGAAGGGTTTAACCGACCAGAGCGAGTGTCCGGTATGTGGATCCGTCCATCACCCTTCACCAGCAGGTAAACCTTCTAACATACCAGACGAGCATGAAATCGAATCCTTAAAACAGCAGGCTGAAGAAGCGGAAAATCGATTTCAAAAAGCTCAAGCTCAACTCATAGATGTGAAAGCAGAAGGAGAGTCTCAGCGTCACCTTGTCGATGCTTTGAAAAGCGAGATCACCGATCAAGAGGAGAAGCTTGAGAAGAAGATGTTCACCACCTGGTACAGTGAGAAAAATGAAGAAATCGCTAAACTGAGTGCGGAGCACGAAGCGGCTGTGCAACAGGCGGAGCGTCTTGCCCGAACAGAGAAGCAGTTAGAAGAGCTTGAGTCAAAAGAAAGCGTTCTGTCAGACGAACTTGACGCCCTGAGGACAGAAATGGCCAAAGACAAAGAAGAGTCCGTCCGTTATCAAACGCAGATGAACCAGTTCCTTGAACAGAGAGAATTTGAAACGTTCGAGCCTGAGGAGCTTGATGCGTGGATCGAAGCTGCAAAGAATACCTATGAGAAAGCGGCTGGCGCCTGGCAAGCCATCCATGATCGGTATCATCAACTGCGGGATCAGCTTCAGAAAATTGAAGCCTCTGAGTCGGAAGTGTCCCATTATTATGAACGAGTGAAGCAAAGTGCTGGAGATGCGAAGGAGTCCTTTGAACAAGCGTTTGATCAATCTGTTTTCACGACCTTAGAAAATTACCGGTCCGCTCTCCTTACAAAACATGAACGGGAGAAGATCCAAGAATCGATTGACCAATACAAGCGAAAGCAAGCGATGATCGACGGTCGGTTGGAAGAAGTGAAACAAAAACTAGAAAGCGTGGAGAAGCCTGACCTTCCTTCATTACTGGAGGAATTGGAAGCACAAAAGGGTAAGCTCAAGGAAACCCAGCAGCGCCTGAATGAGCATACGATGATGTATCAGCAGAACCAAACCGTCTATGAAGAGATAGACATGCTGTTAACCAATCAAGGGGACCTGGCTAAGAAATATTATGATATTGCAGAACTCGCCGGGCTTGCGAAAGGGGATAATGCACTCCGATTATCGCTCGAGCGGTATGTTCTCGCAGCCTTTCTGGATGAAATACTTGTTCAGGCCAACATGCGTCTCGATCAAATGACGGACCATCGCTATCAACTCGTCCGAAGTGATGAAATCGCGAAGCGGGGGGCTCAAAGTGGCCTTGATCTCGAAGTCATCGACCATCATACAGGCCAAAAGCGTTCTGTCCGAACCCTTTCAGGGGGAGAGGGGTTCAAGGCTTCTCTTAGTCTCGCTTTAGGGATGGCAGACGTCGTTCAAGCTCATGCAGGAGGCGTTCAGCTTGATACGCTGTTTATTGATGAGGGATTCGGTACGTTGGATGATATTTCCCTCGCGCAGGCGATCGATTGCCTGAGGGGGCTGAAGGACGGGAGCCGTATGCTCGGAATCATTTCCCACGTCGCGCAGTTGAAAGAGGAAATACCCGCCAAACTCCAAATCCAGTCGACACCTCAAGGGTCTTCTGTGCAATTTACGTTCCAATAGTTTCTTGATTTCTACAGCTTGTGCCAAAAGCAGCCGGTTATTTGCCGGCTGTTTTGTCACTTTATGCGCTTGCCCGGGAAATAGTGAAAGGAAATAAAAAAACGCAAGGGGAGGAAATGACGTTGAAAACCTTCAATAATGATTGGCGTTCCATACTGGAGCCTGAATTTCAAAAAGAATATTACGAAGCGTTACGAGAAACGTTAAAGCAAGAATACCAGAATGAAACGGTGTACCCTCCGATGGACGATATCTTCTCAAGCCTCGATTATACGTCTTTCTCAGGCACAAAAGTCGTGATCCTCGGTCAAGACCCCTATCACGGACCGAACCAGGCTCACGGGTTCAGCTTCAGTGTTCAGCACGGAGTGACCGTTCCGCCTTCATTGCGGAACATTTTCAAGGAACTGCAGGAGGATGTCGGGGTGGAACCACCGGGTCACGGCAATTTGACGTCTTGGGCGAAGGAGGGGGTTCTTCTATTAAATAATGTATTAACCGTCCGGGCTCATCAAGCCCATTCTCATCAAGGGATCGGCTGGGAGCGATTTACGGATACAGTCATTCAAGCTTTAAATGAGCGGAGGACTCCTGTCGTCTTTATTTTATGGGGAAGGCATGCTCAGAAAAAAGGGAAAGGCATCGATACGACGAAGCACCTTGTCTTAACCGCTCCACACCCGAGCCCTTTAGCTGCTCACCGGGGCTTTTTCGGTAGTCGTCCGTTTTCAAAGGCGAACCAATTTCTCCTCGATACGGGCCAAGAACCAGTCGATTGGTCGTTGGACGTGGCACCAGCCCAAACCAGAACAGAATGAAGGCATATGCTACAGTATTCTAGTTCTACGGAGGGATTAAGATGTTTCCGATGGGTCAACCACCACTTCCTCCCGGCGGTTCTTTTCCTGGGTTTCAACAGGCTTTTGCTCCAGGACTTTCCAGATCAGTCGCCCCGTTTATGAATCAGACCGCCCAAACAGGCGCTCGTGCCTTTGGGGTACCGGGCTTTTCGCCTGCAAGCTTCGGCGCACCCGGCTTTTCCATTCCTGGCTTAGCTGGCGGTGCGAATGTAGGCTCTCAAGCGGCAAACGCCGTTGCAGGTGCTGCTAAAACAGGCGGTGCCGGATGGCTGTCTCACATGCAGACAGCACTGAAAGCGATGCAAAGTGCGGCTCCGATGGTCCAGCAATATGGTCCGATGATGAAAAACATTCCGGCTATGATCAACATGATGAAACTGATGAACGAACCGGACGATGATGAAGAGGTAGAAGAGAGTACAACAGCATCTAAGAAAGAGGAGTCATCTTTCAACTTTGAATCGTCAAGCGAAGTGTCTTCGCCTAAAACGGCGAAGCGTCAAGGTACATCACAGCCAAGGTTATATATCTAAGGCTGTGCATGTAGCTTGATTTTTTTTGCGGAATCCGAAAGAATGGGAGAAAGAAAGATCTAGAGGGACAACCTCTAGCGCTTAATTGTGATGTTCCGAACATTGAGGAGGAATTGAAATATGAGTGAATCACTACAGTTAGCTACATTTGCAGGCGGGTGCTTCTGGTGTATGGTCGAGCCGTTCGACGAAAGGCCCGGAATCGAAAACATCGTATCCGGTTACACAGGCGGTCATACAGAGAACCCTACCTACATGCAAGTCATCACAGAGACAACAGGTCATAAAGAAGCAGTGCAAATTACGTATGATCCTGAAATTTTCCCTTATGAACGCCTGGTCGAATTGTTCTGGCAGCAGATTGACCCGACAGATGCAGGGGGACAATTCGCAGACCGAGGCGAATCCTATACGACAGCGATCTACTACCATAACGAAGAACAGAAGCAGATTGCCGAAGAAAGCAAAAGACGCCTTCAGCAGTCAGGTATCTTCAAGGATCCCATCGTGACCCCTGTCCTTCCGGCCGAAACGTTTTACGAGGCAGAGGACAAGCACCAGGATTATTATAAAAAGAATGCGTTTCACTATAAGCGTTACAAGAAAGGCTCAGGGAGAGCGGACTTTATTAAAAACACGTGGAAGCTCGAGAAAAATAAAGAGGAACTTAAAAAGCAGCTGACAGACATTCAATATAAAGTGACGCAGGAAAATGGAACCGAGCGCCCTTTCCAGAATGAATACTTTGATCATGAAGAAGAAGGCATTTATGTCGATATCGTCTCTAAAGAGCCACTCTTCAGTTCGAAAGATAAATACGATGCCGGCTGCGGTTGGCCGAGCTTTACGAAGCCGATCGAGAAGCAACAGGTGGAAGAAGAAATGGATACGTCTCATGGTATGATTCGAACAGAAGTGAGAAGTCAACAAGCCGATTCCCACCTCGGCCATGTATTTGACGATGGACCGAAAGATCAAGGCGGCCTCAGATACTGCATCAACTCTGCTGCCCTTGAGTTCGTGCCTAAACAGGAAATGGAAGAGCGAGGATATGCCCATTACCTTTATCTATTCAAATAACTTTTAAAGCAGCGACCGGGACAAAGAGCAGAACCTGCTCTTTGTCCCCAGGCTGTTGAGAAACTTTCCTCAACAGCCTTATTTTTCTATATATTTCGACAATTACATTGTATAATGAAGAAAATGAATCAAGGAGCGATGCCCCATGATGGGTACACCGGTCAAC
>NZ_JAIVAJ010000003.1 GCF_020171725.1 Halobacillus litoralis
TACCCAGAGTAATTAAGATCCCTCAGAGATGATGAGGTTGATAGGTCTGAGGTGGAAGCGTGGTGACACGTGGAGCTGACAGATACTAATGGATCGATGACTTATCTATCTGAAAAGACATTTATTTCGGTTTGAACAACTCTTATCCAGTTTTGAAGGTTTACTTTTAAACCTTATAATGATATGGTGGTGAAGGCGAAGAGGTCACACCTGTTCCCATGCCGAACACAGCAGTTAAGCTCTTCAGCGCCGATGGTAGTCGGGTTTACCCCCGTGAGAGTAGGACGCCGCCATGTCATTACAAATTTTATAATGGGAACTAAAATGAAAAATTCCCACAACATCGCGGGGTAGAGCAGTCTGGTAGCTCGTCGGGCTCATAACCCGGAGGTCACAGGTTCAAATCCTGTCCCCGCAACCAAATTATTCTTGATAAAGATCCATACATAAGTTAGGTCCGGTAGTTCAGTTGGTTAGAATGCCTGCCTGTCACGCAGGAGGTCGCGGGTTCGAGTCCCGTCCGGACCGCCACTTCTAAATTTACATGTTCCAGCCTTAGGAAGTTTTCCTAAGGCTTTTGTTATGGATTTTTTTATAGAGTAGAAGCAAAGGAAGCTCCTTTTTGTTAACAACCAGGGAATCTTGGTATAATAGGCATATTGAAAAGAATGAGGAGCGTTCGTATGGATGAGTTTTCTTTTATTCGGTCAATCCGTCCGAATACGTATCGGCAGCCTACTTTAATTAAAGGTATAGATGACGATGCAGCAGTGTTCCGTCCTATGGGACAGGACGTCGTCACAGCAGTGGATACGATGGTGGAGGGTGTTCATTTCTCTAAAGAGACGATGGAGGCAGCAGATGTCGGGTATCGCGCGTTAGCAGCGAACTTGAGTGATTTAGCGGCGATGGGGAGCCGTCCCGCTTTCTATCTCGTGTCTCTCGTTGTGCCTGATGATTGGTCACAGGAGGAACTGGATCAATTATATAAAGGGATGGGCGAGCTTGCGGATTCGTATCATATGGACTTGATCGGCGGCGATACGGTAGGAGGACAGGAGCTATGCGTGTCTGTGACGGTTTTCGGTTATGTGACAAAGGATATGGCACGATATCGTTCGGCTGCTGTGCCGGGTGATGTTGTTTTTGTTACAGGGTCATTAGGTGATTCCCGTGCGGGGCTTGCGTGTCTATTCGATCAGAAAGAGGAAACAGAGGATTCGCTTTATTTGATTGGACGTCACCGGAGGCCTTCACCGAGAGTTGCTTTTGCCGACGCAATAGGTGCTTGTGAACGTGTAGCGTTGAACGATGTGAGTGATGGGATTGCGAATGAGGCGAATGAGATAGCGGAATCATCAGATGTGGATCTGGTGCTCGACGTGGACGCGCTCCCTTTTTCAAAAGCGATTCAAGCCTTATATCCTGAAAAGATGAAGGAATGGATGCTCTCTGGAGGAGAGGATTTCGAACTCATTGGTACAGTTTCTGAGAGTGAGTGGGCTGTCGTTCAGGAAGCAGCATCTCAGACAGGAGTGCCGATCACAAGAATCGGTAAGGTGACCGAAAAGAAGAAAAACCATCCATCCGTCTATATAGTAGAAGAGGGAGTGCAGAAACTCCTTGAGAAAACAGGTTATACACATATGAAGAGAGGGTGAGTCGATGGCGCAGTATGAGTGGACGAGCACATCCGCTGACGAAACGATGGAGTTTGCGGAGCGTTTAGGTGAACGGTTGGAAGAAGGGGACGTCTGCACGCTGGAGGGCGACCTCGGCGCTGGAAAGACGACCTTTACCAAAGGACTGGGCAAAGGGCTCGGGGTGAAGCGTACAATCAACAGCCCGACCTTTACGATTATTAAAGAATATCAAGGACGGATGCCTTTTTATCATATGGATGTGTACCGTCTTGAAGATAGTGATGAAGATCTAGGCTTTGACGAGTACTTTAATGGGGAGGGAGTATGTGTAGTCGAGTGGGCACACTTTATTGAAGAATTCCTCCCGGAGAAACGATTGGCGATTCAAATTGCCTACAAAGGGGATGATGAACGCGTCATTTCTCTTGATGCCCACTCGGATCACTTTGACCAGATTTGTAAGGAGTTAGCGCCATGAACATTTTAGCAATTGATACATCCAACTACGTCATGGGTGTCGCAATCGTGAAAGACGGGGTTGTAGCAGGGGAATACGTCACCCATTTGAAAAAGAACCACTCCATTCGCCTGATGCCTGCGGTGGACGCGTTAATGAAGGAAACCGGCGTTGCACCGGAGGAGTTAGACCGGATTGCCGTGGCTCATGGTCCCGGCTCTTATACAGGCGTGCGAATTGGCCTGACGACGGCAAAGACGATGGCATGGTCGCTTGATATTCCGGTTGTCGGAGTCTCCAGCTTAGAAGCCGTGGCAAGACAGGGTGCGTTCTTTGATGGATATGTTGCTCCTTTCTTTGATGCCCGGAGAGGACTTGTGTACACGGGTCTCTACGATGCAGATATGAACGTTGTGAAAGAGGAGAAGAACGTATTGATGGAAGACTGGCTGAAGGAGCTTTCAGAGCTCGATCAGAAGATTCTTTTTGTCAGCCAGGATTTGAGTGTGCATGAAGAGTTGATTCGGGAGATCCTGGGCAGCCGTGCGGTGCTCCCTTCCTATCCTTATCATTATTCGAGACCTTCCTTGATTGCCCTTTCCGGTGAGAAAAAAGAGCCGGGGACAGTTCACGAATTGGTGCCGAACTACTTAAGGATTCCGGAAGCCGAGCAGAAGTGGCTCGACCAGCAGAAGGAGAAGTAGCATGGTAACCGTTCGGCGAATGCAGAAAGAGGATATTCCGGATGTGATGGATGTGGAGCGTGCGTCGTTTCCAGTCCCTTGGGATTCAGGGACGTTTGAGAAAGAAGTCGACGGCAATCCGTATGCGCACTATTTTGTAATTGAGAAGGATGAGCATGTCTTTGGATACTGTGGCTTATGGGTGATCATTGATGAAGCCCATGTCACGAACATCGCCATTCACCCTGATTCCAGGGGGCAGCAGTACGGAGAAAAGCTGTTCCGCCATGCTTGTCAGGAAGCGATTGAACACGGAGCGATTCAGCTATCGTTAGAAGTCAGAGTTTCAAATACCGCGGCTCAGCACATGTACCGAAAGTTCGGCCTTGTGCCAGGCGGCATCCGTAAACGCTACTACAGCGATAACGGTGAAGATGCATTAGTCATGTGGGTGGGATTAAAATGAGTAAAAATCAATATCTATTAGCGATTGAAACGAGCTGTGACGAAACAGCCGTAGCCATTGTGAAAAATGAACGGGAGCTTGTCACGAACATTGTGGCTTCTCAGATTGAGAGCCATAAGCGTTTTGGCGGTGTTGTACCGGAAATCGCTTCGCGTCACCATATTGAACAGATGACGGTTACCTTGCAGGAAGCGCTGGATGACTCAGGACTCAGTCTTGATGATATGGATGCGATTGCTGTGACAGAAGGTCCAGGCCTAGTGGGGGCACTGCTTGTCGGTGTGAACGCCGCCAAGTCCATTGCCTTTGCGAAGCAGAAGCCTCTTGTCGGTGTCCATCATATCGCCGGGCACATTTACGCCAATCGTCTGGATAAAGAATTCGAGTTCCCGCTGCTCGCACTTGTTGTATCAGGGGGTCATACTGAGCTTGTCTTGATGCGGGAGCATGGAAAGTTCGAGATTATCGGAGAGACCCGGGATGATGCAGCAGGAGAAGCGTATGATAAGGTGGCTCGTACGCTCAAGCTTCCTTATCCAGGAGGCCCACATATCGACAGGCTGGCGAAGGAAGGAGAAGAGGTGATCGATTTCCCTCGTTCCTGGTTGGAGGATGGTTCGTATGACTTCAGCTTCAGCGGTTTGAAGTCTTCAGTTATCAACACCCTCCACAACGCCAAGCAAAAAGGGATCGAATACAGACCTGAAGATGTGGCCGCAAGCTTCCAGGCTAGTGTTGTGGACGTGTTATCCACAAAAGCATTGCGTGCAGCCGAGGAGTACGGTGTGAAACAAATGATCGTAGCAGGTGGAGTAGCAGCAAATCGCGGATTGCGAGCTGCCTTACAGGAGAAATTCGAAGCTGTGGATACAGAATTGCTGATTCCACCTATCCACTTGTGTACAGATAATGCAGCAATGATTGCCGCAGCAGGTGCTGTAGCCTACAACCAAGGTCACCGTGCACAGTGGGACTTGAACGCAAACCCAGGCCTCGACCTTGAGCTTTACGGAAATCGTGGAAAGTTATCAACAGAATAAGTGGATGATACAAGCTCAGAGTCTGAAAACTCTGAGCTTTTCTACTTTTTAGGTGAAGGCTGAACCCTATGAGGACAGGGGGTATAGCGTTTATCGGAATTCATTTCTTTTCCAGTAAACTTATCCACAATGTATGAATATGCAGTGGATAATCTGTGTAAAGGTCGTGTAAATGCGTTAAGAAATCGTTAACAAAAATGTGGATAAGTCTGTACATAAATGTGGATAATGTGAATAAACCTGTTGAAAACCGTAAAATTAGTGTTTCTGATGTGGAAAACCATGTGGGTAATGAATCATGGTTCATATCCTCTATACAGCATTCATGCATAACGTATTTTGTCGATTCTTAGGTTGAAAAGGTTCTGTACCATATGGTGTGGACAGTGGAGTGGAAAATAACTCGCTTTCCGCGGCGGACGGTGAGCTTCCTCTTTCGCTTCGCTCACTGCGGGATCATCAGGTAGGAGTCTCCCCGTTTCCCCATCACCTTTACGTAAGATAGTCTGAACCTGAATGTTCTGCAGCAATACAGGGGGAGTGTCTGCCGTAATGAGAGATTTCAAAACCGTATCTGCAAGACAAAATCCGTACGACATCCATTCATAGGTGTCGTACGGATTTAATGGAGGCTTGGCCACTTATACACACCCTCTTATTCGTGGAGGGTTTCCCATTCTTCCATGAGTGATTCGAGTTCTTTGTTCAGTTGTTCATTGCTTTCTGTCAGTTCGAGTGAACGTTCGTGGTCCTGGTAGATGTCAGGGTCACAGAGTAGTTCGTCGTTCTCTTCGAGCTGGGCTTCGAGTTCTTCGATGCGTGCTTCGATTTCTGAGATGCGGCGGTTCCGTTTGCGCTCTTCGCGTTTTGCTTCTTTGTCTTGTTGGAAGCTGTTTTTCGTTTGATTCTCGGTGGAAGCGGGTTCGTTTGCGGCGCGTTCCGCTTCTTCGATTTGCTGGAGCTCGTATTCTTCCTGCTTTTTGTTTGCATAATAATCGTAGTCTCCGAGGAACTTCCGTGTTTCGCCGGGCAGCATTTCCACGACTTGGGTTGCGATTTTGTTGATAAAGTAACGGTCGTGTGAAACGAAAAGCAGGGTGCCTGGATAATCGATGAGTGCGGCTTCCAACACTTCCTTACTATCAAGGTCGAGGTGGTTGGTCGGCTCATCGAGAATGAGGAAATTGGCTTTCTGCATCATCAGCTTAGCAAGGGACAATCGTGCCTTCTCGCCACCGCTGAGGGCAGAAACCGGCTTCAATACATCCTCGCCGGAGAACAGGAAGTTCCCGAGCACGGTGCGGATGTCTTTTTCATTCTTCATCGGGTAGTCATCCCAAAGCTCGTTCAGCACGGTTTTCTTCGAATTCAGTTTCGTCTGTTCCTGATCGTAGTACGCGATTTGAACGTTCGTTCCGATCATCTTTTCCCCTTTAGAGGCTTCTAAATCGTCGATGATCGTCTTCAGCAACGTCGTTTTCCCGACTCCGTTCGGTCCGACGAGGGCAACTGAATCGCCACGGTTCAAGTCGAGGCGCAGGTTGTCGAACAGGTAGTGGGATGCGTTCGGGTACCGGAATGCGTAGTCCTGCAGGCGCAGCACGTCATTTCCGCTCTTTTTGTCAATTTGGAACTGGAAGCTTGCCGATTTATCATCGTCTTTCGGTTTCTCGAGCCGTTCCATTTTCTCAAGCTGTTTGCGTCTGCTTTGTGCTCGTTTACTCGTTGTGGCACGGACGATGTTCTTCGCGATGAAGTCTTCCATCTTCTCGATTTCCTTCTGCTGCTTCTCGAAGTGCTTCATCTCGATTTCATAGTCGGCTTCCTTGCGCTTCAGGTAATCGGTATAGTTACCTGTGTAGCGCTTCGATGATTGGAAGGCGATCTCGTATACGGTATCGACGATCTTATCGAGGAAGTAACGGTCGTGTGAGACGATGACGACGGCTCCGTCATAGCCGGACAGGTAGCTCTCAAGCCACGACAGGGTATCGATATCCAAGTGGTTGGTCGGCTCGTCCAGTATGAGGACGTCAGGCTTCGATAAAAGCAGCTTCCCTAAAGCGAGACGGGTTTTCTGTCCGCCACTGAGTGAGTCGATGGAGGTGCTCCAGTCGAAGTCATGGAAGTTCAATCCGTTCAGGACCGCTTTAATATCGGCTTCGTATTGGTAGCCGCCGGCGGTCTTGAAGGCTTCCTGCTTCCGGTCATACTCGTTCAACAACTGCTGGTAGCGCGTCTCATCTGCGATCAAGTCCGGGTCGGCCATCTTCGCTTCCATCGATCTCAGTTCTTTTTCCCAGTCCTTCAGATGGGCGAAGACGGTCTCCATCTCATTCCAGATCGATTCATTCGACTGCAGGCCGGTATTCTGGGCAAGGTAGCCGACGGTCGTGTCTTTCGGCTTGAAAATCTCTCCTCCATCATAGCTCATTTCGCCAGCCATGATTTTCAGGAGGGTCGACTTCCCGGCACCGTTCCGCCCGACAATCGCGATGCGGTCATTTGTTTGTACTTCTAACTTAATATTCGATAAAATTAACTCAGCTCCGAATCGTTTTTCGAGCTGATTCAATTGCATGAGAATCATGTCGTTTCACCTCAATGAGACAAGTGTATCTTATATTTGAATGAGCAGGCAAGACTATGGGCTTACTATGTGAAACATTTAACGACTTCTCCCTATTTTTTTGATAGAATAGGGGTAATGTTCCAATTGAAAGGAGTCGTGGGCATGTCAGATTTGACTCATATCAATGAGCAAGGTCGGGCGCGGATGGTCGACATTTCCGAGAAGAAAGAAACCGTACGCACCGCGATTGCCAAATCCAGTGTTGAAGTGAACGAAGAGATTTATCATAAAGTGACGCATCAGGAAATGGCGAAGGGGGACGTCCTGTCTGTTGCACAGGTAGCGGGCATCATGGCCGCAAAGAAGACCTCGGATTGGATTCCAATGTGTCACCCGTTATCACTATCAGGCGTCGACATTTCCTTCGAATGGGAAGTCGAGGAAGCCTATATTCTTCATATCGAAGTGTTCGTCAAAACGAAGGGAAGCACAGGTGTAGAAATGGAAGCGCTAACGGCAGCCTCTGCGACGGCGCTTACCGTATATGACATGTGCAAGGCCATCGATAAAGGAATGGTCATTGGACCAACTCACCTCATCGAGAAGACAGGTGGGAAAAGCGGAGATTACCGCAGATAAAGGAGGGAAATGGCATGGATACAGAACCAACGAAAATACCGCAGGCAACAGCTAAACGACTGCCACTCTATTACCGGTTTATCAACAATCTCCACAGCCAGGGTAAATTACGTGTATCGTCGAAAGAACTGAGCGAAGCAGTCAAAGTCGACTCGGCGACGATCCGACGAGACTTTTCCTATTTCGGAGCGCTCGGGAAAAAAGGATACGGCTACAACGTCGAATACCTGCTTTCCTTTTTCCGAAAGACACTCGACCAGGATGAGACGACAGAAGTCGCCTTGATCGGAGTCGGAAACCTCGGAACAGCGTTCTTGAACTATAATTTTACAAAGAACAACAACACCCGCATCCAGGTCGCCTTCGATGCGGACAAGCGGCGCGTCGGCACAGAGGTCGGCGGAGTGAAGGTCGAACACATCGATGACTTCGAAAACAAAATCGAAAACATCAAAGTCGCCATCCTCACCGTCCCGTCCAACGCAGCCCAAGGCATGGCCGAACGCCTCATCGAAGCGGGCGTCACCGCGATCCTGAACTTCACACCAGCCAGGATCACCGTTCCGCCTCATGTACGTGTCCACCATATCGACCTTGCCGTAGAGCTGCAGGCTCTCGTCTATTTCTTGAAGCACTATCCGCTGGAGGATGGAGAAGAAGAGG
The DNA here is from genome assembly GCF_020171725.1 of Halobacillus litoralis. Lineage (GTDB taxonomy): Bacteria > Bacillota > Bacilli > Bacillales > Halobacillaceae > Halobacillus > Halobacillus litoralis_F. The sequence goes on from NZ_JAIVAJ010000003.1 coordinate 8,164, forward strand.
AATGATTTTGAAGCCAGCATACCACAATGCGTATGCTGGCTTTTTTTAATGGGCGTTTATGGGACAGGCGGGGTGTTGGTTGGGGGAGCGGCTGTCCTGATAAAAGGTTAATGGGACAGTGAGCATTGAGGTCGAGGTGATGGTAGTCCGAATAAAAGATTAATGGGACAGTGAGCATTGCAGTCGAGGTGATGGTAGTCCGAATAAAAGATTAATGGGACAGTGAGCGTTCGAGTCGAGGTAATGGTAGTCCCAATAAGAGATAAATAGGACAGCGAGCAGCCAGGTAGAGGTCCAGCTAGTCCCAATAAAAATTTAAAAGGACAAGGTCCAAGCCAAAGAGAGCCAGTGAGTCCCAATAGTAGTTTAAGAGCTTTTCTCAAACCCCAACCATACAAAAAAAGCCAGCACACTCAAACCGAGCATGCTGCCCCCCCCCCTTACTTAATATTCTCTTTCCAACTCTTATCGATCAACATCTTGCCCGGCCACGTGTAAGCTTGCAAACCACCGTCTGCTAAGATGTTCTCGCCCGTTACAAACGAACTTTCATCAGAGGCAAGGAAAAGGGCGACGCTTGCCATTTCTTCCGGTGCTCCTAATCGACCGAGTGGTGTAACCCACTTCTGGGCGTCGCGGAACTCTTGGCCTTCGTCTTCTTCTTCAGAGCCTGCCAGCTTATCGATCAGCGGTGTCTCAATCGTTCCAGGCGCAATCGAGTTCGCACGGATGCCATAGCGCCCGTAGTCGATGGCGAGGGCCTTCGTGAAGTTGATGACGCCTCCTTTTGCCGCGTTGTAGCCGGAACGGTCCAAGTCTGCCGCGCGTCCGGACATGGACGTCGTATTAATAATCGATCCGCCACGGTCCATCATTAATGGAAGGAGAAATTTGCTTACCAGAAACGTCCCTCTGAGGTCGACGGCCAAGATCCGGTCGAACAGTTCGATCGGATACTCATGGACTTTTCCGCCTTCCTGATCGACACCTGCATTGTTGAACAGCACGTCAACGGTTTCGTATTCTTCCTTTAAGTATTGGGCAAACGACTCCACTTGATCAGCATCCGACACGTCGAGCTCCCGTGCTTCCGCCTGACCGCCTGCCTCCTTGATTTCATTTACGGTTTTCTGCACATCCTCCACATTCACATCCGCACAGACGACCTTCGCCCCTTCCTTCGCGAACAAATAAGCCGTCGCTGCTCCGATTCCAGTCGCAGACCCTGTAATCACAGCCGTTTTATTTTTCAATCTCATCTTACATCTCCTCCTTATGGGACGCCTTTACCCACGAACGAACAAGTTGTAAACCTATGGAAGAAAGGGGGAGCGTTTACATCAGGAAGGCGTAAACGTTACCATCCCCGCACTGTCCACAACCCTTGAAAAAATCGACGAAATCGGCTTCCGTAAGGTTAATGAAACCTCTCAGTGGTATATAGAAAAGGTAGTGAAAAATGGAGAGGAGGCGCCCGAATTGCTGCATAAAATCCAAAAAAAGTGGCTCGTCGTCGTATCGGTTCTATTCGGTACGTTCACAGTCATTCTGAATAACAGTATGTTGAACCCGATTCTTCCGCGCTTCATCCAAATCTTCGATGCCAACGCCGTAGCTGTCGGCTGGATCATCACCATTTTCATGGTCGCCATGGGGATGACGATGCCGCTCACCGGCTACTTCGGAGACCGCTTCGGCAAGAAGAAAGTCTACATCACCGGACTCAGCCTGTTCATCGTCGGTTCGATATGTGGCTTCTTTTCGCAAAATTTGTCGATGGTCATCATGTCCCGTGCGATTCAAGGGATTGCAGGCGGCCTCATGCTTCCAATCGCCATGGCACTCATCTTCAATGCCTTTCCCCGTCATGAACGAGGACTCGCAACAGGCGTCTACGGCATCGCCGCCATGGTCGCCCCAGCCATCGGCCCGACTGTCGGAGGCGTGCTCATCCAATACGTCGACTGGCCATGGCTCTTCGCCCTGAACATCCCGTTCGGCGTCACAGGATTGATCTTATCCAGTAAATTCTTAGATAAAACAGAGACGAACCCGGACAAGAAATTCGACTATGGCGGCTTCGTCATCGTCACGCTCGGAATCGGTGCGGTCTTATACGCCCTCGGCCGAGGACGAACACCAGAGAAGCTGTTCGACACGTTGAACATCACACTGGTACTAGCCGGTCTCATCGCGCTGGTCATCTTCGTCCTCTATGAAAACCGACAGAAAGACCCGCTTCTGAACCTGACCGTCTTCAAAGTACCGACCTATGCCGTCTCGATCGTCTGTACATCCGCAGCCTCGATCGGCCTGTTCTCCGGTATCTTCTTGCTTCCGCTGTTGATTCAGGAAGTGTACGGCATGAACGAAGTATTGACCGGACTGCTCTTCCTGCCCGCAGCGGCAGCAAGCGGCATCTTCATGTCGATTGGCGGGAACATCTTGGACAAGAAAGGACCCAAATACGTCGTGCCGCCCGGTCTATTGATCATGGCATCCTCAACGATCGGACTCGGCTTCATCAAGCTGTCCACACCGTACTGGCTGATTCTACTATTGAATACTGTCCGTGGAATGGGCATGGGCATGAGCAACATTCCGGCCACGACATCCGGCATGAATGCCATCGACGACAAGCTCGTCGCCCAAGGATCTGCGATGAACAACATCATCCGCCAAATCTCATCTTCACTCGGAATCGTCTTTTTCTCCATCTACTATGAAACAAGACGTGCCCAGCTCGAGATGGGAGGAGGACTTGCAACGGAAGCGGCCAAGCTCCAGACCATCAACGAAGCCTTCCTCGTCTCAGCCGTCGTCCTGTTAATCGCCTTCCCGATATCTTTCATTTTGAAAGGCGTACAGGATGATAAGAAATAGAGAAGTTGATGGTTATTATCTACTTTTTGACATCATGAGTGAGGTGAAACGTCGATAATTTTCATATAATCGACGTTTTGCAGCAGTGGGAGAGATGAAAGGTAGATAAAACAGATATAATCGACGTTTCGTAGTGGTGAGAAGGATGAAAGGTAGATAAAACGAATATAAACGACGTTTCGTAGTGGTGGGAAAGATGAAAGGTAGATAAAACGAATATAAACGACGTTTCAAAGCGCCGAGAGAGAAGAAACGTCGATAATCCAAATATAATCTTCCCTTCCAAACGGTGAGGACAAACAAACGTCGTTAAAACCCTTCTTATTACATTTTCGCAAGCGAATACGAAAGAACAATGAAAAAAGCACGGAGGCATCCACCTCCGTGCTTTTACTTCTTCTTGTTGTTATTATCCTTTTGACTGATCTTCAAATGAAGATTGAACAAGCGGATCGCTACCGCAATGTTGAACGTCGCCACGATGGCGAGCAGCAGCGTCGTTGCATTCCATACCGTCTCTCCTGCGGCCTGGGCTGCGATGTACGTGAACGCAACCCCCATGCCGAAGTAAAGGAACGCCATGAACAATGGTGAAGTTCTCATATTATAAAAGGCCTCCAATAAAGATGGTCTCCAATTGTTCCCGCATTCTTTCGATCTGCTCTTCGTCCAGGAAGTACTGGGTGATGACGACGAACGAGTTCATGGCCATGTGAGCCACGATTGGTGTAATAATCGAACGAGTTTTGACGTACAGGAAGGCGAATACTACGCCCATGGAGAAGTAGACTAGCATATGGGTGAAATCAAAGTGGAACGCACCGAATACAAGTGCGGATACGATGACAGCTACCCAGAAGTTCGTGCGCTTATAAATACTGCCGAAGATGATCTTACGGAAAATGATCTCCTCCGTGATCGGCGCGAATAGGACAGGCACGATAATGAAGAACGGTGATTCACGCGCAATCTCCATCAGCCCCATCGTATTCTCAGAGCCTGGCTGAATGCCGAGGAACGTCGTTTCGATATAAGCGGCGATGCCTTGAGCGAACAGGGCAAGAAACACACCTGCAATCGACCAGAGGACAATCGCGCCAGGCGTCGAGTTCTCCTCTCTGAATTCAGCCTGCTTCATATCCTTCCTGAGGAGATAGATCATCAGAGCCGTCGCAATGGAGAAGCTGATGAGGGACATCGTGGTCACCGCATCGTTCCGACTCATTCCCCCGAGCATGAAAAGAGGAAAGAGACTGATCGAAAGCTGAGCCGCAATGTACGTGATGATAATGTACCAATAACGTTTAGGCATGCTGCATAACTCCTTTTATGTTGAAGAACAAAGGACGTTCTCATCCATGTTTTTTACATACTTCCTGTATTTTATCACAGTTTACGAACCGTCATCACGGAATAGGACTGCGGCGTGAAAATGTCGAAAAAAATTGTGAAAAATAATGGGGTTATGACTTGAAAATGAAGCAGGAATTCATTATGATAAGAATTGTGTTAGCACTCTCCATTGACGAGTGCTAATAAACGACAAAATTTGAATAAACCTTTTCAAGGAGGGTGCTCGAATTGTTAAAGCCACTTGGTGATCGTATTGTAATTGAATTGATTGAGGAAGAGCAGACAACTGCAAGCGGAATCGTACTTCCGGACTCTGCGAAAGAAAAGCCGCAAGAAGGTAAAGTCGTAGCAGTCGGTACAGGCCGCATTACAGATAACGGTGAAAAAGTTGCGCTTGAAGTCGCAGAAGGCGATCGCGTAATTTACTCTAAATTCGCAGGTACAGAAGTGAAGTATGAAGGAAACGAATACTTGATTATCCGCGAAAATGACGTTCTAGCCGTTGTCCAGTAAGTTTGGACAACCTTTACTTAGAGATACGATTTAATGAGGAGGGCATTTTAAATGGCTAAAGAAATTAAATTTAGTGAAGACGCACGCCGCTCTATGCTGCGTGGTGTAGATACATTAGCTGATGCTGTAAAAGTAACATTGGGACCAAAAGGACGTAACGTCGTTCTTGATAAGAAATTCGGTTCTCCACTGATTACAAACGACGGTGTCACAATCGCAAAAGAAATCGAACTTCAGGACCACTTCGAGAACATGGGTGCACAGCTTGTATCCGAAGTTGCTTCTAAGACGAACGATGTTGCCGGTGACGGTACAACAACAGCGACGGTTCTAGCGCAGGCGATGATCCGCGAAGGTCTTAAGAACGTAACATCCGGTGCAAATCCTGTCGGCATCCGTCGTGGTATTGAAAAAGCGACAGCCGTTGCTACAGAAGAACTTAAGAAAATCTCCAAGCCGATCGAAGGACGCGAATCCATCGCACAAGTTGCAAGCATCTCGGCTGCTGACAACGAAGTCGGCCAGCTGATCGCAGAAGCTATGGAGCGCGTTGGAAACGACGGCGTGATCACAATCGAAGAATCTAAAGGATTCAACACAGAACTAGAAGTGGTTGAAGGTATGCAGTTCGACCGCGGCTATGCTTCTCCATACATGGTCACTGACCAAGACAAGATGGAAGCGGTTCTTGAGGATCCGTACATCTTGATCACAGACAAGAAGATCAACAACATCCAGGAAGTTCTTCCTGTCCTTGAGCAAGTCGTACAACAATCCAAGCCACTTCTATTGATTTCTGAAGACGTAGAAGGCGAAGCACTTGCGACTATCGTCGTAAACAAACTACGCGGTACATTCAACGCTGTATCCGTTAAAGCACCAGGCTTCGGTGACCGTCGTAAAGCAATGCTTGAAGACATCGCTACCCTTACAGGTGGTACTGTGATCACAGAAGACCTAGGTCTTGATCTGAAGAATACAACAATCGACCAGCTTGGACGCGCGTCTAAAGCAGTCATTACAAAAGACAATACAACCATCGTCGAAGGAAACGGAAACCCAGAGCAAATCGCATCCCGCGTCGCTCAAATCCGTGCCCAAGCAGAAGAGTCCACTTCTGAATTCGACAAAGAGAAACTACAAGAGCGCCTTGCAAAACTTTCCGGCGGCGTAGCTGTCATCAAAGTCGGCGCAGCAACAGAAACAGAACTGAAAGAGCGTAAACTTCGCATCGAAGACGCCCTGAACTCTACTAGAGCAGCAGTAGAAGAAGGAATCGTAGCCGGTGGTGGTACAGCGCTTGTTAACATCATCACGTCCGTTGAAGGTCTTGACCTTTCAGACGACGAAGCAACTGGTGCCGCAATCGTGCTCCGCGCACTAGAAGAACCAGTTCGCCAAATCGTCCACAACGCAGGCCTTGAAGGATCCATCATCGTCGAGCGCCTTAAAGGCGAAGAAGTCGGCGTCGGATTCAACGCCGCAACAGGCGAATGGGTCAACATGGTTGAACAAGGTATCGTAGATCCAACCAAAGTAACACGTTCCGCATTACAAAACGCAGCATCTGTAGCCGCTATGTTCTTGACTACAGAAGCGGTAGTAGCCGATCACCCAGAAGAAGATAATTCTGGCGGCGGTATGCCAGATATGGGTGGCATGGGCGGAATGGGCGGCATGATGTGATGACCGCTCAAACCCTTGATAGATAAGGGTTTTGAATGATTTCGATAACCAAATGCTAACATTTCGATATGAATAGAGGCTTCTCATGAGTTAAATAAACTTTTGAGGAGCCTCTTTTTTGTATTATTAACTTGATCATTCTCTAGCTGCAAAACGCTTGAGTACGGGCAATTCCATCATATTGTTACGAACGGTGTTTCTATTGTAAATTGTAGCGCTAGAACCGTCCCCACGCTTCCTTCGTGATGCTTATGGTATGGTTTATTAAATCTACATCCTTCCATTTTAAGCCGACCAGATTCGGTATTATTTACGGTTGAATATTAATTAACTAATAACATAATTTTTAGGAATATCTATTATCCGCTTTCTAAATGACCTAATATTGGTATTTTGTTATAATTTAAGTAATTAGAAATAGGGAGGACCAACTAGTATGGAGAACTACATAAATAGAATCGAAGAGCTTAATATAACCTCCAATATAGCTCGAAATAGGGAGATGATATCCCTTATTGAAGAGGAAAAAGAACTTGAAGGTCAAGAGCAAGTGTTACAACGATTAGAACGAATTAAATTAGTTTTAGACGCTCTAGAAAGCAGAATCAATTCTGCTAATTTCATCCTCACCCCTTACGATTCTGTGAAAACTATTAATGACAATCTAAACAATATGTATAATCAAATAAATGGCTATAAAGGTAATAATCAAATTGCAAATCTAACTAACGCAAATGCAAATTGCGATACTATTATAAAGCTTATACAACACTTCTCAATCCCTCATACTATAGATGATCTTGAGCAATTTAGAGAACATATACACACTGTAAAACGTTCAATTAGTCAACACCGTGCAAATGTAACAGAGGACGGTGAAAAGGTAGCTGGATTGAAAACTACATTAGAAAGTGAAATTACTGATTTAACACAAAAGCTGACAAGCTATGAAGAAGAAATTAGAACTTTAAAAGAAAACCTACCCAAGCAAATCGAAGAACTATTAACCACACAAAAAGATGTTTTCATTACAGAAAAAGATAAAGTCTTAGAAGAAGAAAGAGAATCATATATAGAGCAACTTGGAGAACTAGTCGAAAAAGTTGATGAACAAGCAGGACAAACAAATAAAAGCTTAAGGGAAAAAGAAAGCGAACTTAATGAATTGTTTGAATTTGTGACAGATAAAACAATAAGTGGAGAGTTTAATAAAGCAGCTAAAGATGAAGACAATGCAAGGAAAATGTGGACTAAAATAACTATAGGAGGGTTCGGTGCGTTAATTTTGTATTCTGTTTGGGTATTTTTTGCTTCAGAATTTTTTGTTGAAACTTCTACGTCATTTACAATGGTGGAAATAACCAAGAAACTTTCAATAACATTGGGTATTGGTGCTCTAATAACATATTCAGCCAAACAAGCTGGGGACCATAAAAGAGAAGCCCGATACAATAGAAATGTACAAATGAAAATCCAATCAATCAATCCATACTTACAAAATTACCAAGATGAATCACCTCAAGAAGTTAAGGATATGAAGCTTAAATTAGCTGATCATTTGTTTACCAAAGAGACAGCAGCTGCAACTGATAATGAAAGCACCCATCAAAATAACGCTGACAATACCCAGGTGCCATTACAAACTATACTAGAGATAATAAAACAATCTAATAATCCCAAATAATGTTTTGAGAAGACATTTATAATAAAGCGCAAAAACCATATGGAAGGGATAGACCTCATTGTGGATGGTGCTAAAGAGGGTTCCTTACCCCCACTGCGCTAAAGTAGTAGGGGTAAGGAATTTTTAGTTTGAGTGCGGGCAATTCCATCATACGAAGTGGTGTTTCTATTGTAATTAGGAACCGTCCCCGCGCTTCTATGATGGATTACTTCTATGAATTAAAAAAGAGACAACTTCTATTCAAAAGAAATTGGCTCTTCGTATAAACTCTCTTAACGTGACGCTTTGGGTGGTTGGCATACATCACATTTACGTTGATTGTTATTTTTAAATTTTTTAAACGTTTTTTCAAACTCATTGCCACATGAACACTTAAAAAGTAACTTTTGAGAGAAACCGTTGAATTCTGTCGATAATAAAGTACTATCAGAATTCTTTTCAACAAATCCATTAATTTTATCGATTGACCATCGTTTATTCATACTCTTACACCTCCCGATTTCATCTCTAGGCGCAGGCTTTTCTAGGCATCGTTTCTATAGAGAGAAAAATTGTATTTATCCTAAGTTTGTTAGTATAACATGATATAGGGTATAAAAGGAATTTCAGATTATTTGCCATTAAACATTTCATAATTATCCGGGTGCAAGACCCCCGCTACGTTCAAGTAGTGGGGGTCTTGCACCTTTTTAATGCTGTTGACGCTAGAGATTCTTTACATCATTCCCATTTAAACGTTCGACTCGCGATGAAGAAGGCCACAACCAACCAGGCGGCTAACGTAAGCCAGTGCTGCCAAAGGTCGAAGAAAGGCAATCCTACATTCATCGTTTCCCGAAGAGCTGTACTCAAATGGGAAATCGGTAGAATATGGACGATAGGCTGGAGGTATTCCGGCATGTTGTTGATTGGGAAAAAGACGCCGCCTAAGAATAGCATCGGGAAGGATGCGAAGCCGGCAATCGGGCCTGCGCTTTCCGGGTTTTTCGCGAGACCGGCGATGATGAAGCCGATGGCCATGAAGGCGAGTGTTCCGAGTACGACGAACGTGAGCAGGGCGAGCCATGAGCCATTTACCTGGACATTGAACAGTAGACTGGCGACAATCAGCACAAGTAATGCTTGTAAGGCGTTTAAGATGACCCTGGCTGTGATTTGTCCTGCTATAAATGTCGAGGCTTTGAGACGGGTTCCTTGCATGCGGCGGAGGATTCCGCGCTCTCGCCAGGCGGAAATTTGTCCGGCGACTCCGTTCATATTGTTGTTCATGATCATCATGGCGACGATCCCGGGCACTAGGAAATCGATGTAGCCTAGATCCAAGGCACGCACGCCTTCAGCCTGGACGGCTACGGCCGGGGAGTAGTCTTCTATATTTTTACTGACTTGATCGATGGCTGCATTGACGACGGTCAACCCGAGCTGAGAAGCCGTGGCATCCGTTTCGTTGTAATAAACGGGAAGCTCGAAGGCTTGGCTTTCATCCGTATGGGATTGCAATTGTTCGCCGTAACCTTCGGGGATTTCCATGACGACTTGATAGTCACTTTCTTTCAGTTCATTTAATGCTTCTTCTACATCCGTGTGTTGATCAAGTTGAATGGATTCATTGTTATCAAAAGTGGAGAGGAGCTGTTCGGATTCAGGTGATCCGTCATGGTTCACGACGGCCATCGTAATACTCGTTCCTCCGCTGTTTCCAAGAAACGAACCTAGTGTAAGCATAAGGATAATGGGAAAGAGCAGTGTGAAGAACAGCACCTGGCGATTGCGTGCGAAGATTCTTAACTGCGCTAGGGTTAATTGCCAATAAGCTTTCATTCTCGTAAACTCCTTCCGGTCATATGTATAAAGACATCCTCGAGTGTAGCGGTTCTCGTCTGTAAGTCTTGTAGAATCAGGTCATTTTCCTTGGAGTGTTGAATCAAATCAATCAATGTCAGTTGGAGGTCGTCGGTGTAAATGACATAGGCTTCGTCTCTGTTCGTAACTTGAGTCACTCGTTGTAAGCGACGAAGAAAAGTATCGTCTTCCCCGATCGGGAGCGTGAATTCAATGGCGCTGTCGGAATGTAGTTCTTTTACTAATCTGGACGGGGTATCTAAGGCAATCAATTCCCCTTTGTCCATAATCCCGATGCGGTCACACAATACGTGCGCTTCATCCATGTAATGGGTGGAGAGAACGATGGTTTTCCCCTTGGATTTCAATGTTTCGATGATATCCCAGAGCGTTCTTCTCGCTTGAGGATCGAGTCCAGTCGTCGGTTCATCCAGAAAGATGATGTCAGGGTCATGGATAATCGCTAAGGCAATGGCAAGGCGTTGCTTCTGGCCACCCGACAATCCTTTGATGCGATCCTTTTTCTTTTCTGTTAAAAGCATGTCATCAATCAGTTGTGGAATTGAGAAATGGCTTGGATAGAAGCTTGCGTACATCTGCATGATCTCTTGAACGGTCAGCAATTCAAACAGCGAAGTGGACTGCAGTTGAATGCCTATGACCTCTTTCACTTGATCGATTTGTCTGCGGATGTCGTAGCCTGATAGAGTAGCTGTTCCGCTATCCGGCTTGCGGAGCCCGACAAGCATTTCGATCGTCGTGGTCTTTCCAGCCCCGTTCGGTCCTAGAAGACCGAATACTTCGCCAGCCTTCACATCGAATTCAACGCCGTTGACAGCCGTCATATTCCCGTATTTCTTCACTAATCCTTCTACATGGATCATTGTATTTGTCATCATTTCAACTCCATTCATATCCAATATACCATGGATGGATGAGGGGACTGCTCCTTCTTGTGAAAAAATACTGCTCTCTGTCTTTCTGCGCTGCCATTAAAGGGGGTGTACCTATGTATAGATACCTGCCGCACTGAGTAGAAGGCGACAGGTACTTACTCTACTTATCGAATCACCACATAAGGCCTCATCATCTCATAATCCTCATGCTCCAATATATGACAATGCCATACATACAACCCAGGATAAGGACCGAACGGCATAATAATCCGCGTCACCTCACCAGCCCTGGCACGAACGGTATCTTTCCATCCTCTCTCATTTAACTCCGGTAGAACACGAGGTCCAGCGGCAACAATCTCTCCATGATCTTCAAACCGCTTCCGGTCGAACGGCTGACGGTCGAGGATTTGGAAACGGACGAGGTGTAGGTGAATCGGGTGTGTGGCTTCTGTGACGTTGACCAAGTTCCATATTTCCGTCTGACCGAGCTTCGGAGTTTCGGTGACGGGGTCTGACCACAGCCGGTCATCCAACAGGTGGATATCACGGCCGTAGGAATCTTTTCGCATGTTGAGTTTCAGCGTACGGGTTCGTTGGTAATGTGTCAGCTTGGGTACAGAAGACAGGTGAGCAGGTATGGAGCTTGTGTCCGGGCAGGTGAGCGGCTTGGAGACGCGGAATTGCATGACGCTCCCTGTTGTTTCAGGGTCTGGCTTTTCTCCCTGTGTGATGAACGCATTTCGCATCACAATCGATTGACCCTCACAGTTGGAAAAATCGACAATGACGTCCGCTCGTTCTGCAGGTGCAAGCACTAGAGACGGAACGCGGATCGGCGTTTCCAGCAACCCTTGGTCTGTGCCGATTTGAATGAAGGGGGTTCCGTTGGAAAGGGAAAGTTGATAAAAGCGTGTGTTGGACCCGTTCAGTATGCGGAAGCGGTACCGTCTCGGTTCTACATTGAAATAGGGCCACACTTTTCCATTGACGAGAATCGTGTCTCCGAAGAATTCTGGTACGACAGGTGGGTGTGGAACGGTTACGGGTTGATCTGGTTCACTTGGGTAGAACAAGCTTCCATCTTCGTGAAAGGAACGGTCCTGAATGATCAATGGAATGTCGTATGGCTCACTTGGGAGGTTCAAGCGGGCTTCTTCATGATCATGGACAACGTACATCCCGGCAAGCCCGGCGTATATGTTGAGGCGGGTGATGCCCATCGCATGGTCGTGGTACCACAAGTTCGTCGCAGGCTGGTGATTGGGATAGGTGTACATTTTATTTGTGAAGTAGGGACCTGCTTTTTCAAAATCACGCGTGAACCATGCTTCTGGATAGCCGTCACTCGTATCCGGCGTAACCCCTCCGTGAAGGTGCACGACGGTCCGCACTTCCGGATTGCTTTTCTCAGCGCCGTGGACGGTCGTATCAATCGGCAGGAAATGATGCCTGGGGAGTTCATTTTTCCACAATACGTGCACGGGCTGATGTCGTTGTACGTGAAACGTCGGTCCAGGATACTGTCCGTTATAGCCCCAGACCTTCGTCGGCGGGAGGTCTCGATGCAGCTTCTGAAAGGTTTCCTGCATCGTCACTTCATAGTACGGCTTATGCTGCATCAGGCATGTCGGGTGGATGGTCTCCATGATGGAAAGGGGGTCCACGAACTTCTTCAGCATGATGATCGCTCCTCTTGGTTGTTGGTCTTAGTTAAGCTTATTTTGAAAATTAGGGGTTTACGCATAAAAAAAGCCGTTGCTCGTCACGCCCTGTTCCATTAGAGTGTGGTGAGCGTAATTCCATTGTTATCGATATTGATAATAAGTGATCGCTCCTATATTCTTAAATAGACATAAGTTGCTACTAAAAGTAACGGAGGGGAAGGTGACGATGTGATTCGTCCTTTTGTAAACAGCGATCTACCTTATGTGCTCGATATTTTCGAAGCGGCATCCAAAGTAGGGCATCCCTTTGTATCCCGGGCGTTTTTGGATGAAGAATTAGAAAATCTCAAAACGAAATATATCAATCAAAGCGAAACGTGGATTTACACATACCGTGATCGACCTGTCGGGTTTATCAGTTTACTTGGAAATGAAATCGGAGGGTTATTCGTAAATCCGGAATTCCATTCTCAAGGGATGGGGACGAAATTGGTCGAGTTTGCTTATGAGAATAGAAGTGAATTAGTCGTAGATGTCTTCGAAGAGAACCATTTGGGGAGAAGGTTTTATGAGAAACATGGCTTCTCCTTCTTGAAGAGTTACAAACATGATAATGGGTTTACACTCCTGCGTCTTGTGAAAAATAATGAATCCTATTGAGTGAAAAAAAGTGTCTGACCTCCATTATTGTGATTGATGAGAGGCAGGCACTTTTTTGAATGGAAGATAGATGAATCTGGATATAGAAGGATTATCATTTTTGTACGAACGACACCTTCCGCAATGATCGAAATGCTAAAGGGTAGACTTCCAGAACAAATGCAGATAAAATCATAGTTTAACAGCCAGAAAAAGAAGAAGGTGTTTGATCATTTTACATAATCCAACAGGAAAAGAAAGAATCGGTCTTGCGTTTCTGCTCGGAATGCTCGGGATTCTCGGACCGCTGAACATTGATATGTACCTTCCCAGCTTTCCAGGAATCGCGTCTGATTTGGAGACGAGTGCGTCGCTTGTCCAGCTCAGCTTGACGACGTGTCTGATTGGGCTTGCGGTCGGGCAGATTGTCGTCGGACCGATCAGTGATTCTCAAGGGAGGAAGAAGCCGTTGATTGTCTTCCTTTCCCTCTTCGCGGTGGCGTCGTTTCTTTGTGCGCTTGCGCCGAATATTTATGTGCTCGTCATCGCTCGTTTTATTCAAGGATTCACGGCTTCTGCCGGGGTGGTCCTATCCCGAGCGGTCGTTCGTGATGTGTTTACGGGAAGAGAGTTGACGAAGTTCTTCGCTTTATTAATGGTGATCAATGCGACGGCTCCGATGGTTGCGCCGATTACGGGTGGAGCGATTCTGCTTTTACCATTCGCCACATGGGAGACGATTTTCCTTTTTCTAAGTATAGCGGGGTTAGCGATTGTGCTGACCGTGGCAGGGAAGTTGCCGGAGTCGCTTCCTATAGAAAAAAGGATGCCGAGCTCAGTGAAGGAGTCGATCTTGACGATTGGCCGCTTGATGAAAGACCGGTCCTTCATTGGGTATGCTTTGACGATTGGTTTTGTCCATGGCGGGAGTTTCGCTTATGTCTCGGGGACACCGTTCGTGTATCAAGGGATTTACGACGTGTCTCCACAAGCGTTCAGCTTCTTGTTCGGAGTGAACGGTCTCGCGATCATTACAGGGAGCTTCTTAGTCGGACGTCTTGGAGGCATTTTTCACGAAAGAAGTTTGCTTCGGACGGCGGTACTGGTTGCGGTTAGTGCAACAGGTTTCCTTTTAATCATGACTATAATCGAAGGGCCGCTGTATTCGATTGTTGTGCCGATCTTCATCTACATGACGGCGATGGGAATGGTGCTGACGAGTACGTTCACTCTTGCGATGGAGCATCAGGGGCACAGAGCTGGGAGTGCCAGTGCGGTGCTTGGCATGCTGCCTCTGTTGTTTGGTGCGATGGTCTCGCCGCTTGTCGGTCTTGATGAAACGACGGCTGTGCCGATGGGAGCCATCCTGTTTGTAACGGCATCGATCGGAGCGACTTTATTCTTCACGTTGACGAAGAAAACAACGAGCTATGCATAACTTGAAATTGAATGGGAAGCCCTGCTGGTCCTTTTGGACGGAGCGGGGCTTTTCTTCATTGAAGAAAGCTGCAATCTGTTACGATAATGGTAGGAGTAGAGAACGAGGAGGATGACAATGACACACATCATATTGGATGTAGACGATACACTCTATAATCAGTTGACACCTTTTGAAAAAGCATACCGGGAGCTGTTCAATCATCTGGATGTGCCGGTCGATCAATTGTTTGTGAAAAGCCGGTATTACAGCGAAGAGGTTTTTGACTTAGTCAGCAATGGCGAGATGGACAAGCACGAGATGCATATATACAGGATCAGCAAAGCCTTCGCTTATTTTGATATTGAAATCTTGCGGGAAGAAGCGGAGCGTTTTCAAGCGTTATATGCTCAGAATCAAAAGGAAATCGAATTGGATCCTGAAATGGTAGAACTGTTGAATGAAGCTGAATCCCACGGGTTGAAAATCGGGGTCATCACCAATGGTCCTGGAGAGCACCAAGCGAACAAAGTGGAGCAACTGCAAATCAAAAACTGGGTGGATGAGAATCATATTTTCATCTCTGGAAAATTAGGTATCGCCAAGCCGAGCACGGAAATCTTCCGGATTGTAGAGAGGGAGATGGGGATTGCCCCAGAGAACGCCTACTACATCGGAGACTCATATGGACATGATATTGTAGGGGCAAAAAAAGCTGGATGGAATGCGGTGTGGATAAATAGAAGAAAGCATGAGATTCCATCGGATGCGGAACATCGTCCGGATTATATAATCGATGGGGAAGAGAGCCCTGTGTCTGTGTTAAGAAGAATTCTAAAGAAGTAATTCGTCATGAATCATATTTAATAAAGGTAAAGGAGAGAAAGTATGCCTGATTTAACGAATAAAGTAATCCTGATCACAGGAGCAAACCGCGGGCAGGGTAAGGCGATGGCCGAGCACCTTGCTACGCTTGGTGCAATGGTCGTGGTTGGTGCACGGAATGTAGAAAGCGCGAAAGAGATAGCGGCTGAAATTGGGGGAGGTCATGCGTATCCGGTGCAGCTGGACGTAACGAAATCATCTGATTGGGAAGCGGCTGTGAACGAGGTCGTAGACAAGTTCGGTGCGATTGATGTACTTGTGAACAATGCCGGTGTCCTGATCCGGAAACCGTTCGATGACCTTTCGATTGATGAATATCAGCAGATGATTGAAGTGAATCAGCTGGGTGTTTTTCGCGGCATGAAGGCCGTCACACCTCAGATGGAGAAGCAGAAGAAAGGGTCCATCATCAACAATTTATCGATCTCATCATTTGCTCCGATTGCAAACTCCTCTGCGTATGCCGCGACGAAAGCGTCGGTTGTTGCGATGTCTAAATCAGCAGCGATTGAGCTAGGACAGAAAGGGATTCGGGTCAACATGATCCACCCTGGTGGAGTTGAGACGGAAATGGCTACACAAGGTCAAGGGGTTCCGTCCTTTTATGATTCAGTTCCTCTAGGTCGGATCGGGCAGCCGGTTGAGATTGCCAAGGTAGCCGCCTTTCTTGCGTCTGATGAGAGCTCGTACTGCACAGGCACAGAAATTGTGGTAGACGGCGGTATGACATTAGGTGTAAATGAAGGAGAATAGAGGGGGCTCTATTTTTCTAAGATGACAGAGACCTTGTCCAGGGTTTCTGTCTTTTTTTATCGTGTATAATGAAAGCAGCACGTTATCGTAAGCGCGAGTCTCCAATCCAACCAAGGGGGAAACAGAATGCGAAGGATCATCTTAACGACCGAGAGCGGGGCCGATCTGCCACAGGACTTGGCTGCAAAGTACGATGTCCGAGTGGTTCCCATGCACATTATTATGGATGGAAACGATTATTTGGACGGTCATCTGCCCGTTCAGGATATTTACGATTATTACGAACGCACGAAGAAAATACCCACGACCACCTCCACCAATGCTCATGAATACCAAGCGTTTTTCACTTCCATTCGAGACGAATTTCCAGATTGCATCATTGTACACATCGGCTATACATCAAAGGCGTCATCGTCGTTCCAGAACGCCGTGATTGCCTCACAAGAATTTGAGGATCTATTTCTCATTGACGCGTTGAACGTCACAGGAGGATTAGCCGCCATAGTCTGTTACGCCGCCGAAGTTTTAGAAAAAGAACCGGGCATTGAACCCGAACGTTTGGTTGAAAAAATAGAGGCCGTCGTACCTAAATCGAGACTCGCTTTCATCCCAGGTAGTCTGGAGTTTTTGAAAGCGGGCGGTCGGGTGAGCAACATGGCGTCTTTGATCGGGACACTTTTGAAAATAAAGCCGTGCATCGAGTTGAAGGATGGAAAGCTTGTGTCGACCAAGAAATACCGAGGGAAAATGCAGAAGGCTACTGAGAAACTTGTGAGGGATTACCTCGAGGAATTCAACATTGATCGCAAGCAGCTTTATTTTATCTACTCGATCGGACTGGATGAAAGCATCAAGGAGCGGATGGATGAGCTAGCTGAAGAGAATGGTTTCGAGAATGTCAGGTGGATTCAGGCAGGTGGTATGATCTCGACTCATTCCGGAGCAGGTGGTTTCGGGGTGGCAGGATTAGAGCATTAAAAGATGGAAAGGCTGCTTATGGTCGCAGCCTTTCCATCTTTTTTTGGTTTAGCATTTCTTTTATAATTTAAAATCCTGATTTCAACTTCATCAATTAGAAGTCGAAATCAGGCCTTTTTATATTCAAACAATTATTTGAATGAAACCATTGACCTTCTTCGTTAAGCGTCATACACTATATTCAAACGACTATTTGAATGAGGTGTGGATATGTCTAATAAAGTAGAGAAGAAGCTTTCGAAAGATACATGTGATACGTTTTGTTACGATGAAGAACTGGTGGAGCGGGTCCAGCCGCAGATGGACCGGGTAGAAGGTGTGGAGCTGGTGTTCAAGGCACTTTCAGATGCGACAAGAGTGAAGGTTGCCTACGCCCTGACGTTAGAAGATGAGCTTTGTGTATGCGATGTGGCGAACATCATCGGTTCGACTACGGCTACTGCTTCTCATCATTTGCGGCTGCTACGGAATATGAAACTGGCAAAGTTTCGAAAGGAAGGGAAGTTGGTCTTCTATTCCCTTGCGGATGATTATGTCCATCAATTGATATCAACGGCTCTTCTGCATACACAAGCAACGGTTGGTCAGGGTGTTGCTGAATGAAGGATCAAGAGTTGAAGGAGAGTTGTTGCTCCAGCGATTTACAAGCTGATAAGCAAGAGTCAACCTGTTGTTCAAACGAAGGGGACAATCAAACGCTTAAATCTTCCTGCTGTTCTTCTGGGTCCCACGCAGACAGTAAACGATCGGAGGAAACAGTCTCCAGCAATCCTGATTCAACCGCTACGCTTAGAGAGTATAAGGTCACCGGGATGGATTGTCCTTCCTGCGCTCTGACAATAGAGAAGTCGCTTGGAAATAGAGAGGGGATTGAATCCGTTCAAGTCCATTATGGAACAGCTAAGATGGTGGTAGGGGCAGAGAGTGCTGCCATTCATGATGCGGTCCCGAAGCAGGTTAGAAAGCTTGGTTTTGAGGCGGAGTCGATGAGTCCTTCCAGCGATCTCGAAACATATCGGATTCAAGGAATGGACTGTGGGTCCTGTGCAGCGACGATTGAGAAGCATCTGAGCAAGCACCCTGATGTAAGAGAAGTCCGGGTTCATTTTTCAACTGGGAAGATGCAGATCGGTCATGCGACGAATTCCAAAGAGGTGATCAAGGAAGTTGAAAAAGCAGGCTTCGAAGCGGCACTAGAGAATGACGAAGAAGCGGTTCGGAAAACGGGAGCGCATCCACTCCGTTCAACGACGACCCTTTCAGGTATTTTTCTTGCGCTGGGATTCTTAAGTTCCTTCTTGCCCATTCCATCCTATGTGGCGGTTGTGTCCTATGCTCTTACGATTGGAATAGGTGGATGGAAGCCTGCCAGAAGTGCTTTTTATGCGGTGAAAAGCAAGTCACTGGATATGAACGTGTTGATGGCTTCTGCCGCACTTGGCGCTGCTCTCATTGGTGAATGGTTTGAGGGGGCCATGGTTGTCTGGCTCTTTGCCCTTGGTAATTCCCTGCAGAATAGATCGATTGAAAGAACAAGAGACTCGATACGAAGTCTGATTAACCTTACGCCTAAAGAGGCTACGATTAAGGAAAACGATAGACAGGTTCGAAAAGCAGTGGAAGCGGTCAATGTGAATGAGATCATGATCATCAAACCAGGGGAGAAAATCCCATTAGACGGTGAAGTGATAAGTGGCTCATCCAGTGTGAACCAGGCTCCGATTACAGGAGAGTCTATGCCAGTCGACAAACAGACGGGCAACATCGTCTATGCAGGAACCGTTAATGAAAGTGGTTCGTTGGAAGTCGTCGTCACAAAGTTAGTTGAAGATACGACCATCTCCAAGATTATTCACCTCGTGGAAGAGGCTCAAGAACAGAAAGCTCCGACACAGGCTTTCGTCGATCGTTTCGCCAATGTGTACACTCCGATTGTTTTTGCTTTGGCACTGCTTGTAATGGTTGTTCCCCCGTTATTTGGTTTCGGTTCCTGGGGAGAATGGTTATATAAAGGGCTCGCCTTGCTGGTGGTTGCTTGTCCATGTGCACTGGTAATCTCCACACCTGTCGCCATCGTGTCTGCGATTGGGAATGCGGCGAAAAATGGTGTGTTAATAAAGGGAGGAACGTTCTTAGAGAAAGCGGGACTGATTGAAGCGGTTGCTTTTGACAAAACCGGTACGTTAACGGAAGGTAAGCCGAAAGTGACGCATGTCGTAACCGAAACTCACAATGAAGAGACATTGATTTCCATTGCACGGACCATTGAGGAACATTCCACACACCCCATTGCGCAAGCAGTGACCACCTATGCCGAAGAACGAGGCATTGTTGCTCAAAAGGGGACTCATTTTGGCGCCATACCGGGTGAAGGTGCCGAAGCGACCATTGATGGTGTCCTATATAGGGCAGGTAAGCCGAAGCTTTTTGATCGGATGGGGGTACCGATTGATCACCTTTCAGAGCAAATCGCATCTCTTAAACAAAGTGGACATACGATTATTCTCATTGGTACAGATCGAGAAGTGATGGGTCTCCTAGCTGTTTCGGATACGATCCGTGACATAACCGTTCAATCCATTCAATCGTTGAAAGAGGTTGGACTCCGGGAAATGGTCATGCTGACGGGCGATAATGAAGGAACCGCCAAAAAGATTTCTTCTGAAGCGGGTGTTGACCGATATTTTGCTGAATTGCTGCCTGAAGATAAAGTGGAGGCTGTAAAGACCTTGCAAAGAGAAGGGAAACAAGTAGCCATGGTCGGAGATGGAATCAATGACGCCCCAGCTCTGGCGACGGCCGACTTAGGTATCGCAATGGGAGGTGCAGGAACGGACACAGCGATGGAAACGGCGGATGTTGTTCTGATGGCTGATAACTTAGAGAAGCTTCCTCACACGATTCGTTTAAGTAGAAAAGCCTTAGCCATCATCAAGCAGAACGTCTGGTTTTCTCTGCTCACCAAACTTGCTGCTCTCCTACTGATCTTTCCAGGGTTCCTTACGCTTTGGATGGCTGTCATTAGTGACACAGGAGCGGCGCTGCTGGTCATCTTGAACAGTATGAGGTTATTGAAAATAAAATAGTAAGATTAAAAACATCCGAATCGCTTAATTGATTCGGTGTTTTTTTCTTTCAGTCCCGTGAAAAGCCTGAAACCCTTGATGGTTCAAGGGATTTGTACGGTGTATTGCCCACCCTTTCAACTCATGGATGAATATAATAATAGAAACGATTATGTGCGAGAGGGAGGGGTAGGCTTGGAATGCTCAAAAAACAATGGTGAATCTTGCATTTGTAGAATTCTTCAAAAATTTGCGGTAGGAAAAGAAGTCATGGTTAGAACAAATTCTGGAGATGCTTTCGAAGGAGAAGTGGTTTGTGTAACCAAAGATGGTTGTTTGGTTCTTCTTGAACCTGAAGTGATGACTCCATATATAGAAAAAAGGGTTGTATTTGTACGATGTGATGCAATTGAAAGTGTCTCTGTAGATGCTGATCACCCACATGATCTCCCCGATTCATGTTAGGGGGGATTTGGTTTTGGGGCGAATTAATAGGATTTATTACTTTACCCCAAGACCTTTTTGGCATAACAGCTGATCTGACTTCGTATGGATAACAGTAGTTACCGAATGGATAAACGAAGGAGTGTATATATGTCAGGAAAGGTTACGGTCGTCATTCCCTTTTACAATCCTGGGAAGTATATTATCACAGCTATTGAGAGTGTGTTCGATCAGACGTATGAGGAATGGAAGATGCTATTAGTAAATGATGCTTCCACGGACAACAGCTTATCATTTATAACCCCTTACTTAGGTGATCCAAGAGTCCGATTGATAAATAACAGCGTAAATATTGGCCAGTCCAAGTCATTAAATGTCGGGCTGAATCATGTCGAAACGGAATTCATGATTCAGCTCGATGCGGATGACTGGTTTTACCCACACACTCTTGAGACGATGGTTCGTGAGGCGAAGGCTTTACCAGAAGACTATGCGGTGGTCAGCGGGAATATAACGATTTACTTTGAGGATAGTAAAGGTGATGTCCACAAAAAAAGAACCAAGAAGGGGAGAGGCTTTAAAGATAAATATGACTATATGCTCTCCAACATGTCAGTATGGCCGAGGTTCTACAGGGTATCGGCACTGAGGAAAGTTGGAGGGTGGCCTACGGATGATCCCTTCGAAGGTCGTTTTAATGAAGATAAAAGAGTCCTATTCTATCTAATTGAACATTTTAGATTTTATTGGATTGATAAAGCGTTATACTGTCATCGTCTTCATGGCAGTAATCAAACGAACGATGAAGCTTCCTATAGAATCATTACTCGCTGGACGGTTGAGGATGCATTGAAAAGATGGGGAGATCATTATGAAGCTGAGTTTGAAGAAGAGAATGGCTGGATATTCGTTCGTTCATTGAAAACTAAATAGTCGAAACTAAAAAATGGCCTGCCTTATCGTTTATAGATAGGCAGGCTTTTAAACGTGGCGAAAATTTAGTTTTACAAAATAAACCATTTAAATCTTGTTAGAGGTTATATATCCTCATAGAAGTTTTGAACTAACTTTTCGAAATCAAATGCTTCTCCATCGATTATTTTATCCAGTGCATGACCGAAGTCGAGGACAACATTATGGGTTGCATTTGCAATCCGTTCAGCTATTATCGTCGCGGGGATCCCTGCAGCCATAATGGCCAGGTCCCATTCATCTTTTTTATCTATAAGACTTTTTTCGAGGTGATTGGCTTGTGGCAGTCCTTCGAGGTTATAAGTTTCAGCTACTTTGACGCCTTGGTTCTCAAAAGATGTAATGGCTTCTTTCGCTCTTCTTCCTACTAAGGCGACACGCAAGGGTTTGAGCATAGACCAAAAATCGGGATTCTCCGCCATCTTATGAGTAATAAAGGGGGAGCATACATTGGAGGGGACATAGTTTATTTTTGACAACAATTGTTTGGTTTCCCTATGACTTGCTTCATCCTCGTGGTGGCTGTATAGCCCTGCTAGGTGAGTGTTTTGTAAAGAGTCTATGATTTGTTTGCCAATCTCAACTGGGTCTCCGATTGCTCCGTTGTAGTTTTGGTAGTAATCCAAGCCTCTGCCGGATGCTGTTGGTGAAGGCCATAAAGAGTAGTAAATCTCGGCGTGACCGTATCTTGCTAGAGAAAAAGGGTGTCGGTGTAAGAGAGCATCTTCTATCATAGCCAGCACTTCACTTAAATCTAAATGTCGGTGTTCGTATTCATACGTTTTATCATCCATTCATCAATCCTCCCATCATAGGTTATTCAAATCATGGTTATCCTGAGGAACCGTTAGATGTCGTGTTCCTTTGAATGAACTGGTTTCAGTGAGTGTTGATTGTTTCGATCAATCCTTCTTCCAACGTGTGTGTGGGCGTCCAACCTAATCTATTTAAAGCTTTAGTAGAATCCAGCCTACTGTACATAATGTCTCCAGCTCTTGATGGTTTGTATTGAGGAGAATGCGTACTACCATGAAGTGTTTGGAGGTGGTGGAACAACTCATTGATGCTGGTTTTGGTGTCATTTCCGATGTTTAATATTTCATTGTTAGCTTTTTGGAGTGCCATGACATTGGCATTTGCTACGTCTTTAACGTAAACAAAGTCCCTCGTCTGCCTGCCATCTCCATAAATCGTAACAGGCTCGTCGTTTCTCATTTTTTCCAAGAAAATAGAGATGACGCCTCCCTCGCCTTTGGGGGTTTGTCTTGGCCCATAGACATTTGCATAACGCAAGATTGTAAACGGCAATCCACACTGATTGTGAAACAAGCGAATGTAGACCTCTGGTGTATATTTGGACATACCATAGTAAGATAAAGGGTTTATAGAAAAGCCTTCCTTGATGCTACAATCACCTGCATCGCCGTAAACGGCACACGAGGAGGCGTAAACGATCTTTTTGATTCCATAATCTCTACACAATTGAAGCAAGCGGATTGTACCCAGAATATTCGTCCTGGCATCTCCGGTGGGGTCCTCCATCGAGGTAGCTACATCCACTTGTGCCGCTTGGTGAATTACATAGTTCGGCCTTTCCTTTTTGAAAATGTCCTCTAGAGAGTCGTCGTTTAGATCTGCTTGGTAAAACGAAACGTCCTCCGGTATAAAGGATCGGTGCCCGGAACTGAGGTTGTCGACGACAACCGTTTCGATCCCTTCGTTCACAAGATTATCTACAATGTGAGACCCTATAAATCCTGCACCTCCTGTCACGAGTACCTTCATGGACGTTCATTCTTTTCAGAGATGTTATTTCTGTACCAATCGATGGTTTGCTTCAGGCCAGTTTCTAAATTCAAAGACGGGGAGTAGTTCAAAAGCTCTTTCGCTCTGGTGATATCAGGGATGCGTTTCTCCATATCCTCGAAACCTTTTCCGTAAGCCTCTTCATAAGATATGTGTGTGATCAGTGAGGTAGAGTTGCTGATTCTTTTAATCATAGTAGCTAATTCATTAATCGTAGTGACTTCGTCCTTACCTAAATTGATAATTTCCCCGTTTGCTTTTGAGTCCAGGCAGGAAATGGTTCCATCTACAATATCGTTCACATGGGTGAAACAGCGCGCCTGATCTCCGGTGCCATAAACGGGGATCGGTTCCCCTTTCAATGCAGCTTCTATAAATTTTGGAACCACCTGTCCGTACTGCGTGCCATTTTGTCTTGGTCCATAGGCATTGAAATAGCGGATGACAGTGATGGGCAGTCCCATTTTTTCATAGGCAAAACACAAGTGTTCATCCAGGGCTTTAGCAGTGGCGTAACACCATCTGTGAGTTTTCGTGGATCCTAAAACTCTGTTGGATTCGTGTTCTTGGAAAGGAAGTTCTGTGTTTTTTCCATATACTTCTGAGGTGGAGGCAAATATGACTTTGATTTTCTTTTGGTAGGCAAGTTCGAGAACGTTACGAGTCGAGTCAATATTTCCTTCAATGACCTTCAAGGGATTATCCACCGTATTTTTAACACCAAGCACTGCTGCCAGGTGGAAGACGGCTTCACATCCGTCCAGAACCTTCCCTAATAAAGCCTGATCCAAAACGGAACCTTTCACAAATGTTAAGTGAGGATGCGCAGCTACATCTTTTAGATAATTCACACGCCCCGTAGACAAATCATCCAATGCAATCACTTGGTGACCTTGATTAAGAAGCCTTTCCGTAAGGTGAGATCCAATAAAACCAGCAGCGCCTGTTACTAGAATTTTCACGACCCACCACCACCAAGACGAATGATGCGAGCTTTTCCGGTCATGTCTTTTGTCATGTTCTTAGTATCATAGACTAGGCTTGAAGAATCTAGAATCCTCTGAATCGGCAAGTTTGAATGATCAGTCAACAGAACCACGCAGTCCGTTCGCTTTAAATTTTCTTCTGAAAGTTCTACACTGTTTATCCACTTATTCTCTACTTTGAGCTTGGGCACTAAAGGGTCATGGTATGTCACATCTATGCCTTTCTTCATTAAAGAATCTATTATCGTCAGGGAAGGTGCCTCTCTTATATCATCTAAGTCTTTCTTATATGCGACACCGACGAGTAAGACACGAGGGTTTTCAGTTTCGTCCAGTGCTTTCTGTATTTGGGCTACGGCGTAGTCTGCAGATAATCGATTGATGCGGTCGGCAAGGTTGATGAATTCGCTATCGCTACCAACTTGCTGAGCTTTCCAATTGAGGTAGAGAGGGTCGACTGGAATACAGTGTCCTCCTGCTCCGATGCCTGGATAGAAAGGGGTGAAGCCATATGGTTTCGTGTTGGCTGCTTCAATGGTTTCCCAAATATCGATGTGCAAGTGATCAGCTACTCTAGCCAGTTCATTGATAAAAGCGATATTGATAAGCCTGAAACTGTTCTCAAGCAATTTTGTGAACTCTGCAGCTTTTGGTGAAGAAACCGCTACGACGTGGTCAAATATAAGGCTATATAATTGAATGATTTTCTCCTTACAGGCTTCAGAAACTCCACTGACAACTTTAGGGACCTTTTCAATCTCGGTGAATTGTTTGTTCCCTGGGTCTATTCTTTCTGGTGAGTAGGCTAAGAAAAAGTCCTCACCTACCTTTAACTTACTCTTCTTTTCTAAATGAGGTTGAAGCACTTCCTCTGTTGTTCCTGGATAAGTGGAACTCTCTAAGATGACCAATTGTCCTTTTCGCAAGTGAGAGGAAAGGCTTGAAGCGACACTCTGTAGATAGCTGAGGTCAGGCGTGTGATAGTCGGTTAGAGGAGTAGGTACGCAGATGATGATGACATCAGCACTAGTTAGATCGGTGTACTTAGAAGTCGGTTTGAATATACCTCTTTCAATATTCAATTTGATTTCTTCATCTTGTATATCTGGTAAATAACTCTTTTTGTTCTTCAATTGAGTGATTCTATCTTCGTTTATATCCAGCCCTATAACGTCTATATTTCTTTTGGAAAAAAGCATGGCCAGAGGTAACCCGACATATCCAAGTCCTACTACGGCTACAACAGGTGTGTGTTGACTTGGCTTTTCATTCATAATTAATCTCCTTTCATAGTAATATCTAAATATCGTATGTAAATAATAAGTTGGTGTATAGGTGGTCAACCATTCAGAAATTATTTGGTTTATTCATCCAAATAGAAT
The DNA here is from genome assembly GCF_020171725.1 of Halobacillus litoralis. GTDB lineage: Bacteria > Bacillota > Bacilli > Bacillales > Halobacillaceae > Halobacillus > Halobacillus litoralis_F. The sequence continues at coordinate 34,015 of NZ_JAIVAJ010000003.1, forward strand.
GATCCTTTTGCTCCTACATATAATGAGCAGCATCTTTGTATTAACTAATTCTGTATCGCAAAAGCATCCAATCTTTAAGTGATGGGTGCTTATTCTAATGGTGATTTATCGTAAAGGAGAGGGAGAGAGGAATGATTTCAGTTGTTGTTTGTACGAAAAGACCTCACTTAGCACTCGACGTCATAAAGCGATTCAAAAATCAGTCTATTATTGAGAAGGAATTGATCCTCATCTTGCACACAGACGGTCAGCTTCCTAATGTGCAAGATGCTTTGCGAGAATACGAATACAAGTTGTTTAACATGAATCGGAGTTTTTCTCTGGGAGAATGCTTGAATTTCGGAATACGCCAGGCGAAGTATCCGGTTGTGACCAAAATGGATGATGATGACTATTATGGTGGGAGTTATCTAGAGGAAAGCTACTATACATTAATCAATCAGGAAGCGGACATAGTCGGTAAAGCCTCTTTTTATATTTATTTCTTAGAAAGAAAAGAATTGCGCCATTATAACCCTGTTCAGCAGAATCGATGGGTAACGAGGCAGGGAAATCAACGTTACACCGCTCGTCATTTTCTAAGTGGAGCGACATTAACGTTTCGAAAAAATATAATTGACGTAATACCTTTCTCTTCTCTCAGTCAAGGAGAAGACAGCGAATTTCAAATGAATTGTTACTACAGTGGGATGAAGATTTATTCGTCCTCTGCCAAAAATTATGTATATAAGCGATATCCAGAAAGAGGGCATCATACTTCCGATAGTTTGGATTCCGCCTTACGTAGGCGAAGTAGGTTCATTATGTACACCGCTGATTTAACTGTGTCGGATCAGTGAAGAATGCCGGTGCCTGACTCCGACCTTTAAAACAGAACTAATTCCACAATAAATTGCGGGTGGAGGGACTTGACCCCTACGTCGTGAAGTACTAGATGCTAAATCTGAAGGTAACTCAAGAACTCTTGCTGGTTATACCATCAAGAGTTCTTATAATGAAGAAAGTTAATGTCCGGTGCCCGACCCCAAACCTTTTATAATGGTAAAGAAGTGGGGGAAGGCGCTTTTTTAGTTCCGAATTGTTAAAAAAAGGTTATTGATTCGGGGGTGGTGGAATATGTAAACGAATTGAAAAAGAGAGGTGTGATGAGTATGAAGTGGTATGTTAAAGCATTGAGGAAGTACGCCGTGTTCCGTGGTCGGGCGAGGAGAAAAGAATTTTGGTGGTTTCATCTAATAAATTTATTGATGATCATCGGGATTCTCATCCTTAATATTCTTATCTTTGGTGAGAATGAAACGTCGACACCGACTATACTAGGCTATGTACTCGTTTTTTATTTCATAGGTACGATCCTTCCTTCAATAGCTGTAACCATCAGGAGGCTCCATGATTCAGGAAGGAGTGGATGGTGGTTCCTGCTTACTCTGATTCCTTTCATTGGTGGAGGTGCGCTGCTTGTCTTCGCGCTACTGGAAAGCGACACGGAGAACCGGTTCGGATCAAATCCAAAGCAGGCAGCGTAACTCGGCGCTTGATTATGAAAGAACCTGCCCTTACAGGAGGGGCAGGTTCTTTTATACAACATTTATCAAGCTTTCCGGCTGAAGGGGTGGAGGGCACGTCCGATTATCTTGAAAAGGTTGATGTTTTTACTCGTGATCAGCTCTTCTGCGAACTTATTGCTAATCGACTTAGTGAGCAGATCGAGCTTTTGATTATCCAACTTCTCCAATCCCCGGCGGAGCGTTAAGGAATCGTGATAGCCTTGTGATAGATGCTTTGTGAGCTCTTCATAGTCTCCTTTGCCTGCGATGTCTTCTGCCGCATAAATACCTGTCAGCATCGATTCGAACTGCCCGAATCCAAAGGCAGGGGTGATGGCGCCCCAGCAGTTCCCGATGAAGAACGTATTGCCGATGCGCGAATGCTCCGCTTTCCCGATCATATAATCTTTAAGGGAAAAGTTGCTGATGATCTTCAGGTCCTGATCTAATCTTCGGCAGCATTCCTGATAACACATCTCCCAAAGCTCTTCCTTATCAAGTCGCTCGTTTTCGTGATATTGAGGATAGACCAAGACGAGAGAGGCTTTAGAATCGGAGTGGGGGAGTAGATAAGCCATTCCTTTGGGAGCGAAATCGTTATTGAAGAAGGCATGGGCTTCGGTTTGATCAAAGTCACCCTCGACAACAGCTCCTCTGAACGTTGCTTTGAAAGCCACATCGTACGGCTGTAGTTTTTTCGTATCCCGGGCGTCCCCCGTAGCGATTACGACGTGCGTATATTCTTTGGCGATGTCGTCGTAGGAGACGTCTTGGCGATATTGGATTTGGCCTTTCCATTGTGACACAAGCTGGGACTCCAACGATTCCGGGTGCTTCCCTCTCATAAAAATAAAACCTAATTGTCCGTCCAATTGGCTTTTTTCATTTTTAGAATAGTTCTGTAGCCTTTGAATGCTACTGGATGGCTTCAGGTGGATACCATATGTTTCGGAAAGGAACTTCACACCATCTGTTACGGGGTGCTGCGTCATGGAGAACATCGCTTCTGCATTCATGAACCGGTCACCTGACATTCCCCGCTTTTCAAAAACATCCACTTCCAATCCGTGCTTTTCCAACGTAATGGCGCAGGAAAGGCCGGCAAGGCCCGCGCCGATAATCGCTATTTTCATGGTCGACCTCCTCTCAAAAGTTCGTTTATGCCTTTAGTATCAAGCAAGCAGGCAAACCTATACATATTTCCGTTTCATATAAAAAACTGCCCTCGAACGAGAGGGCAGGTACGATTCAACCATCCGATCTCGACGCGCCTCGTTCGAACGCAGCTAAGTGGTTAAGGGAGGCGTTGCGGAGTTGAGTGAATACGATTCTTGCGTCTGAAGGGAGTTCGTACGTCAGGAACTTTTCATACATGGCAATGTTATCGATTTCTCCTTGGACGCCCTGGCTGTAGGCTTCCTTTACTGTAGTGGGCGTTGTGACGTAATTTGCTGCGTCATTTTCTGGGAGAGGGATTTGATATCGTTGGAACAACACGGTTAACGCATTGATATGGCGCAGTTCGGCCTGTTTGATTTGCTCGAATGTGCGGATCGATCCGAATGTGTTCAAGATATCGTCGTATCTGGCTTGGGCCAGGTATTCATCCTGCATGGCGTACGTTAAAGCTTTTGGAAACGTGAGTGAGTCGTCGTTCAAGGCTCCTTTAGCTCCGAAAGTTTGCTCATTTGGCATAGGGTGACCTCCTGAAAGTGTGATTCGCCTATAAGGTATGAGACTGCTCGAGGAAGTGTGTCCCTTTTCCGTAAACAAAAAAGAGAGGAGAGTGACGTCACTCTCCTCTGCTGATTAAGATGCCAGTTGAAGCTTTGTTTTCCGTTTTAGGATTCGGCTGAAATAAATAATCGTAATGAGCATGGAGCCCACCATGAATCCGAGCATAGCCAATGTGTCAGTTGTGATCAATGGCTGTGCATCCGAAATAATCGATTTGAAGGCCGATACGGAATACGTCATTGGCAGTAATGGGTTGAACGCTTGTAACGGTTGCGGGATCAACTCTAATGGGAATGTTCCAGCGCTTGTGGTCAACTGCAAAATAAGAATGATGATGGCCACAAATCGACCAGGGTCTCCCATTAACGAGACAAGCATTTGGATAAGCGCCATGAATGTCAGGCTGGTAAGAATGCTGAATCCATAGAATAGCGGGGTGCTTCCTACTTCAAGCCCGAGGCCGTAAAGAATGACGCTTGCGGCAACCAATGCCTGAACAATCCCGGCTGTAGCAAGAACACTGTATTTCGATACAAACCAGCTGAGGCCGCTTCGAGGTTCAGCAACGGATTGTTTGACGGGATATACAATGGTGATCAATAAAGCGCCCACAAACAGTCCAAGTGAAAGGAAGTAAGGCGTGAATCCTGTTCCATAGTTCGGGACATGGTTGATCGATGCTTTGTTGACGCCCACAGGAGATGCCATCATGGATTCGACCTTCTGCCCTAGTTGGACGCTGGATGCTTCCGTCGATGCTTCATTCAGACTTTCCTGGAAGGTAAGGGCACCTGAAGCCAATTCTGTACTTCCGCTGTACAATTCTGTTGCGCCGTCACGTAATTGACTGGACCCATCTGCCAACTGGTTCGAACCAGAAGCAAGCTGCTGGGCACCTTTGTTGACCTGTGCAGCCCCTGCGACGAGGTCAGCTGAACCGTTGTTTGCCTTGTTCAGTTCTTTGGCAAATTGCTGCATCTTGGCCGTTAACGTCTGTTCTCCTGAAAGCAAGGCATCTGCTCCCGATTGAAGAGACTGCTGACCTGCCGCTAGTTCTGCACTTCCTTTATGGAGCTTCACTTGCGCTTCATGAAGGGCCGTGACTTGTCCAGGCAGTGCAGAGACTCGGCTGTCGATTTGTTTAGAGCCTTCGGCAAGCTGACCTGCCGCTTCGTTGACAGAAGACGTTCCGGATTTCAGAGCCTCCAGCTGAGCGAGGACGTTTTTTCTTTGTTCTTCGTCCATTTGCTCTAATAGCGGAGACATGGAAGCTTCTAATTGTTGAATTCCTTGTTGAAGCTGACCAGCTGATTGCGATAGCTGACTGGATCCTTGATTCAGAGAAGAAACCGACTGTGCCAGCTGAGCGGCACCTTTTTGTAAATTCCCTGTTTCAGCGGCCGTTTTCTCCAATCCTTGTTCGAGCTCTGCTGCCCCTGAGGTGGATGCTTGGATCCCTTGTTGAAGTTGTGCGGCTCCATTTTTGGCTTCTGATTGTCCTTGATTCAGTTTGCCCATCGCTTCAGACAATTGACCCAATCCTTGATTGAGCTCTTGTGTGCCGCTTGCTAACTCGGATGTTCCGTTACGGAGTGTTGCCGTGCCGCCTGCCAGTTCAACCTGCTTAGCGGCTAACTGCTTCAGGTTCTTCTCGATTTTTTCAACACCGTCATTCAGTTCAGAAGCTCCGTTGTTCAAGTCGCTAGCCTTGTCGCTCGCTTCAGTCAGCCCTGATTGAACTTCACTAAACTGAGTGAACATGGCATTCACATACGTCTCTGTCATTTCTGATGAGAGCTTCTGTTTCATTTGTTCTGTCGCCGTTTCACCAATTTGTGCGGATAAGAAGTTGTAGCCTTCGTTAGGTACATACTTGAGCTGCAGTTTTTTCGGTTCATCATCGAGAATGGTTGTCGCATCATCCGAGAAGTGCTTCGGAATCTCGACGAGCATGTAGTAATCCTGATCTTTCAGTCCATTGTAACCTTCCTGTTCGCTCACCATGTGATACTCAAAATCTCCACTATCACTGAGCTGATCAACGAACTCCTCACCAATGTTCAGTGATTCCCCGTTGAACTCTGATCCATCGTCCATATTGACGACGGCCACCGGCAGTTGATCCATGTTTTCGTAAGGATTCCAGAATGCCCATAAGAACATGGCACTATATATTAACGGAATCATGAGAACAGCTACAAATGGAATGAGTACTTTTTTATTTGATCCGATATGTTTTAATTCACTGAGCCACAATCGAAATCCATTCATTAATTTACCCTCCTGTATAACGTTTGACTACTTTGTTCATTTGGTCATTTTAGTGAAAAAGAAAAAGGGTATCAGGATGGTGACAACCCTTTAAATACGTATTCATCAAACAATTGGAACATCTCTTCTTTAGCCAGTGGCTCATGTCGCTCTTCCCAATCTAAAATGAACGCCCTGTAAAGCTTGAGCATCATAAAAGCAGTGATTTCAGGATCACACGGTCGTATATCGCCTTTCTCAATGGCTTTCACGATCTTCTCTTTCAAGTAATTTAAGATGAGTTCTTCGATATGATCGAGCGCTTCACGCACCGCTGTGGTCCCTTTGTCTTTCGCTTCGTACACGAGTTTTACGGTTAATTGATGACTCTTTCTATACTCGAGAAGCTCGACCAATGCGGCATGGACATTCTTTTTCAGAGGGAGATCATCATCCATGACCAATTCTGCCTTGTCTTTCATTTCCTGCAGGAGTTCGGCAATCACAGCTTGGAACAGTTCTTCTTTGTTTTTGAAAAAATTATAGATGGTCCCTTTCGCTACCTGAGAGGCTTTTGCTACATGGTCCATCGTGGTGGCTTTATAGCCGAACAAGCTGAAGGATTGTTGTGCTGCCTGCAAGATTTCACGTTTCTTATCCACTGTCATTGTATCACCTGACCATTTGAATAATATAGTCAATCAGTTTTCTTTTCCTATTATACGCCTCCTTTTACAGAATGCAACCATCTATTTATGATGCTTTTCACTGAAGGGGGGAGCCAGTTGGTTAAGGGCCTTATGATGTGCAGAAGTAGCCTGTTGATTCTCCTTTGCATAGGGGTAGAAAGATTCAACAACGTAACGTTCCACTCTACGAAAGTGGTGGGAAGAAGGCACTTTTTAACATCTTCCGCATCGGGAGAATCAGATGAAGAATGAACCTTCGACCCATGCAGACTGAAAAAAATAGACCGATACAATAGATATACACTATAGGAGGTATCGTATCATGAACCCACAATGGAAGAAAATCTTTGCAACGGTTTCGACTGTAGCTTTTCTATCAACAGTACCTGTCACCACTGTGCTTGCTGACTCCGAAGACAAAGGAACAAGAGGCAAGAGTCATATTGAAGTGACGCAGTTAAAGAAAGTGGAACATAAAAAGGAGAACCATGTAAGAGTATTCGAAAAGAGAACGGAAATTCTTAAAAACAGGCTGGAACGAATTAAAGAACAGAATGACCGTGTGGAAGATCGCATGGATTACTACTTCGATCTTAAAGAAGACCAACACTCGGATTCTGATGATGAGTCTGCTGAAGAGGATGAAGACGAATCCGACGAAGAAGATGAAGACGAGTCTGACGAAGAGGATGAAGACGAATCCGACGAAGAAGATGAAGACGAATCCGACGAAGAAGATGAAGACGAGTCTGACGAAGAGGATGAAGACGAGTCTGACGAAGAGGATGAAGACGAGTCTGACGAAGAGGATGAAGATGATTCCGACGAAGAGGATGAAGACGAGTCTGAAGAAGAGGATGAAGACGACTCCGACGAAGAGGATGAAGACGACTCCGACGAAGAGGATGAAGATGACTCCGACGAAGAGGATGAAGATGACTCCGACGAAGAGGATGAAGACGAATCCGACGAAGAAGATGAAGATGAGTCTGACGAAGAGGATGAAGACGACTCCGACGAAGAGGATGAAGATGATTCCGACGAAGAGGATGAAGATGAGTCTGACGAAGAAGATGAAGATGATTCCGATGAAGAAGATGAGTGGGAGGAAGAGTACTGGGAAGGTATGGATGATCAAGCCGACAGCTTCTCTGGAAAATTGGATTCTCAATTAAACAAACTTGATGTCGTCGAGAAGCAGATCAGTAAACTGATGACGTGGGGAGAAAAGAAACTGGGGTCAGATGCTGACTTGAGTGAACTGGAAGATTTGTTTGAGGAAGTGGATGAAGTTCGTGAAGAGATAACGGACATCAAAGAAAAGCTTCAAAAAGAGCAGGATGAGGCGGTTAAGGAAGTAGAGGAAGAAGAGAAAGAAGAGTTTGAGAAACAAAATGAAGTGGACAATCAGAAAGTCTGGGAAGTCACCTTTAATCAAAGCTTCAAGAGTGAGTGGCTTGATTCATTGAATTTCTATGTGTTCGATGATGAAATGCAGCTTGTCTCCGTGACAACTGAATATGATGCAGAGGGCAATGTCGTACAGATTATTCCTGATCAGGCTTATCAATCAGGAGCGACGTACACGTTGATCATTGCAAGCCAAGCGGATGATCAGAACGAGCTTTCTTTGAAGAGTGCTGTTCAAATGGAATTTACGATTAAATAAGGAACCTCATCATCTTTGGCAATAAAAAAACGTGGTGCCTGTCTCCCCATTTTCACGGAAGTAAAGTGGTGGGGCAGGCACCATTGTTATGCTCTCCGGTTGGATGGAGAGTAAGTTTGTCAGGACGCTGAGAAGGAAGAAGAAACGTCGATAAAAAAGATATAAACGACATTCTCCGCTGAGAAAGAAGAAGAAACGTCGATAAAAGAGATATAAACGACGTTCTCCGCTGAGAAGGAAGAAGGAACGTCGATAAAAAAGATATAAACGACGTTCTCCGCTGAGAAGGAAGAAGGAACGTCGATAAAAAAGATATAAACGACGTTTTCCGCTGAGAAAGAAGAAGAAGCGTCGATAAAAGAGATATAAACGACGTTCTCCGCTGAGAAGGAAGAAGAACCGTCGATAAAGACGCTGCATTAGGTCGTGATTACAATAGTCCATATAAATGAAAAACCGGCAACTCCGAAAAGGAGAAGCCGGTTTTTTGTTACATGTTTATTTTACCCATTCATTGATGAGGTCTTGGTTTTCTTCTACCCATTTCTGAGCACCATCAATCGGTTCTTCACTGTTCTCAACATAGTTGATCAGTTCACCGATTTGTTTGTCGTCCATCTTCCAGTTCTTGAACCATTCGCTGATTTCAGGATATTCTTCATCGAAACCTAGGCGTGTTGCGTGGTGGATTTTTTCTGTTCCACCAAATGTGTTTTGAGGATCTTCGAGGAACTTCAGGTCATATTTAGAGAAGACCCAGTGTGGACTCCATAGTGGAGCGACGATCGGCTCTTCGTTTTCTACTGCATTTCCGATTTCAGCGAGCATTGCTGGTTCAGAGCTTGACAGTAGTTCGTATTCAAGGCCGTAATCGTTGATCATTTGTTCTGTAACTTCCATTGTACCTGCACCCGGGTCAAAGCCTACAATTTCGCTGTTGAACATGTCTTTATTTGCGTTCAAGTCTTCGATGCTGTTTACATCTTCCATGTATGTCGGTACGACTAGACCTACTTTCGCATTGTCGAACCACGTTGCATCAGAGAAGTTCACCTTATCTTGGTATTCCTCTAAGTAGTTCGCATCCTGTACAGGCAGCCAGATTTCTAAACTTGCATCCAGATCGCCTGCTTCCAGGGCTTTCATTGTACTACCCATGTTCAAGTTGTTCAGGTTTACGCTGTACCCTTTATCTTCTAAGATGACTTTCCACATATTCGTAACGGCGATGTTCTCAGCCCAGTTGATTTGACCGATAGATAATTCCTTGTTGCTTCCTTCTGAGTTTGATCCTTCCTGCTCATCGCTACTTGATCCTTCATCTGAGCTCCCGCATGCGGCCAGCACAGTAATCAAAAGAATCACGGACATCAAACTAAGTACCTTTTTCCACTTGTTCATGTTGAAAAACTCCTTCTTTTAGATTTTGTATATTTTCTAATACATTTAAAGATTTAAATGTATTTAGAATCTTTTAAACAAAAATGCCAAACGAAGCCCTCTCTTTTTTTCATGAAAGAGTGAAACATACCTTGATCAGGAAGTCTGTGGTCAGACTCCCTGAAGGTTGGATTCTACTTAATCTTGCGGTTCTTTCGGTAAGAAGTCGAAGATATCACCGCTTCTGATGCTATCCACCAGGCTGTTCAACCAACGATAGTATTTCTTAGACTCTTCTAGCTGATCATAGTACTTCTTTGCTTCTGCCACGATATCCGGCGTGCTGTTGGAATCTTTGATGACTTCTATAAAATCTTCCTGGGCTTCTTCAGTCGCTTCAAGGTTCATTTTCACTTCGCGCTCCCACATTTGGCAGTAGAATGCCATGAAGGAACGGAAGAAATTCTTCTCTGCGGCATAGGTGTGTTTTCTTGATCCGCGAGTGAATGTTTTCTTAACCATTTCGATTTCCTGGAGCCTGCGGACGCTCGTACTCATGCTCGGCTTACTCATCCCGAGCTCTGTACGCATTTCATCGAGCGTCATCTGATCTTCAAAGTACATCGTTGCATAAAGGTTTGCAGCAGCGGGGGTCACCCCGTATAAATCCATCGTTTCTGCAATCGCTCCGATGACTTTATCTTTTGCTTCTTCTATTTTGAGTTGTGGTGTCTCTTTTGATTCACTCATAGGGGTCGCTCCTTCGATCAAAGTAAAGCTTGTTAAATATTTATCAAATTTTCTTTACGAACTTCATGTTAACGTGTTCAGAGAAAATGTCAAATGGAATCGCAGGATTTTGATGCAGTGAATCCCGTCCCTTCATTATAGGAACAATAAAAAATTGTAGGTGGGGTTTGTTTCTAGAATTTTCTTTGCTTCGTCCTTTGACATCTTTCAAGGGACGTGTTAGTGTTTAAAATGTTAAATAAATTCTTAATAAACTTAATCTACTTCGAAAATGGAGTTGATCACATTGGATCTTAAATTAAACTTGCAACATTACATTAACGGGAAATGGGTTGGCGCTGATTCGGAAAATACGCGCACGATCATTAATCCATTCAACCAGGAAACGATTGCTGTCGTTCCAGAAGGGGACGAAGCCGATGCGAAGGCTGCGATTGCTGCAGCAAGAGAAGCATTTGATAACGGAGAGTGGGCGAGTACCCCGGCAACCGAACGCGGCGCAATCGTAACGAAGATTGCTGAGCTGATTGAACGAGATAAGGAAGAGCTTGCTTATCTTGAGTCTCTGGACACAGGGAAGACAGTAGAAGAAAGTCGTGGAGATATGGACGATATCGCAGGCGTCTTCCGTTATTACGGAGAGCTTGCTGATAAGAATGGTGGGGAGATGATCGATTCTCCAGTACCGAATTCCATCAGTAAAGTCGTACACGAGCCTGTAGGCGTGTGTGGACAGATTACACCTTGGAACTATCCACTGCTTCAAGCTTCATGGAAGCTCGCTCCTGCTTTAGCAACAGGAAACACACTGATCATGAAGCCGAGTGAAATCACACCACTTACGACCATTAAAGTCTTTGAACTGATGGCAGAAGCGGGTGTACCGGCTGGTGTTGTGAACTTGGTGCTTGGCGCTGGCGCAACAGTCGGACAGGAACTAGCAGAGAATAAAGACGTCGACTTGATTTCCTTCACAGGTGGAATCGAAACAGGGAAGAAAATCATGCAGACGGCCAGTACAAATGTGAAAAAGCTGGCACTTGAGCTGGGCGGTAAGAACCCGAACGTTATTTTCGCAGATGCTGATTTCGAACTAGCAGTCGATCAGGCATTGAATGGCGTCTTTTTCCACGCTGGGCAGATCTGCTCTGCGGGTACACGCTTGATTGTTGAAGAAAGCATTCACGACGAATTCGTAAATGCCCTTGTCGAGCGCGTGAAGAAGTTCAAAATCGGAAACGGATTCGACGAAGAGACACAGATGGGGCCGTTAATTTCAGCGGAGCATCTGGCTAAGGTCGAAAAGTATGTAGAAGCAGGAATCGAAGAAGGTGCAACGCTTGCTGTAGGTGGTAAGCGTCCGGAAGATCCTGAATTGCAGAATGGCTTCTTCTTCCTGCCGACGATTTTCACAGACTGTACGACAGACATGAGTGTCGTTCAGGATGAAGGTTTCGGCCCGGTCATTACGGTCGAAAAATTCACGAAAGAAGAAGAAGCTGTACGCCTTGCGAATGATTCGATTTATGGACTTGCTGGCGGCGTGTTCACGAATGATATCGCAAAAGCAGAACGCTGTGCAGCGAAAATGCGCATGGGTACGGTGTGGATCAATGAATTCAACTTGTACTTCCCACACGCACCATGGGGTGGATTCAAGCAGTCCGGTATTGGACGCGAACTAGGAAAGCTTGGTATTGAAGAATACACGGAAACGAAGCATATTTTCCAAAACCTGAAACCTGAACCAATCAACTGGTTCTAATCAAACTCTTAACTAAACTTTTTATATAAAGGAGGAAGGGTCTGATCCCTTCTTCCACAACTTACACATCAAGGAGGAACAGATATGGCTATGATTGAATCATATGATTACGTAATCGTTGGAGGCGGAAGTGCGGGATCTGTACTAGGTAACCGCCTGAGTGAAGATGGAGACAAGAGTGTGCTGATCCTCGAAGCAGGACGCAGTGACTATGCATGGGACCTGCTTATTCAAATGCCGGCAGCTCTTCCGTTCCCATCAGGAAAGAACCTGTATGACTGGCAGTACTATTCTGATCCAGAACCACATATGAATGGACGTCGCATTTCTCACGCACGAGGAAAAGTTCTTGGTGGATCAAGCTCCATCAACGGCATGATCTATCAACGTGGTAACCCTAAAGACTATGAGCGCTGGGGTTCTGATGAAGGCATGGAGAACTGGGACTGGAAACATTGCCTTCCATACTTCAAGCGTCTTGAAAATGCTCTGGCATCACCTGATGATGATCTTCGTGGTCACGACGGCCCAATCAAATTGGAGCGTGGTCCTGCGAAGAACCCACTATTCCAGGCGTTCTTTGATTCTGCGGTAGATGCCGGGTACAACCGTACACCTGACGTGAACGGATTCCGTCAAGAAGGATTCGGTCCGTTTGATAAGCACGTTTATAAAGGGCAGCGTCTGTCTGCATCCCGTGCTTACCTTCACCCGTTCAAAGACCGTGAGAACTTGACGATCAAGACACGTGCTTTCGTAACGAACATCGACTTCGATGGTAAGAAAGCAAAAGGTCTGACGTATAAGCGAAACGGTAAGATGCACCAAGTCCAAGCAGGAGAAGTCATCCTTGCTGGTGGTGCAATCAACACACCACAATTGCTTCAACTTTCTGGTGTCGGCGATGCGAAGCACCTGAAATCTCTTGGAATCGATCCAGTTATCGACCTTCCAGGAGTCGGGGAAAACCTTCAGGACCACCTTGAAGTGTACGTGCAGCACGCATGCCCAGTACCGGTTTCAGAGCAGCCGAACTTGAAGAAATGGCGTATGCCTTGGATCGGTCTTCAGTGGATGCTTGGACGTACAGGTCCAGCAGCAACGAACCACTTCGAAGGTGGAGGATTCGTACGCTCGAACGAAGACGTCGATTATCCGAACTTGATGTTCCACTTCCTTCCGGTTGCAGTCCGTTACGATGGACAAGTAGCGCCGACGGATCACGGATTCCAAGTGCACATCGGACCGATGTACTCTGATGCTCGTGGTTCCTTGAAGATCAAGTCTAAAGATCCGAAAGAGCACCCAAGCATGGTGTACAACTATCTATCTACTGAGCAGGACAAACGCGAATGGGTCGAAGCGATCCGCATCACACGTGAAATCATGGCTCAACCATCAATGAAAGAATATAACGCTGGCGAAATTTCTCCAGGACCGACTGTTCAAACAGATGAAGAAATCCTGGACTGGGTACGCGAAGACGCAGAGACAGCCCTGCACCCGTCTTGTACGGCGAAAATGGGACCAGAATCTGATCCAATGTCCGTTGTCGACCCAGAAACGATGAAAGTTCATGGCCTTGAGAACCTGCGCGTTGTCGATGCATCCGCCATGCCATACGTGACGAACGGTAACATCCACGCCCCTGTATTAATGCTTGCTGAAAAAGCAGCCGACTTAATCCGTGGACGTAAGCCACTCGATCCAATCGATGCTGATTACTACCGTCACGGCGAGCATCCAGCAGACGCAGGAACAGTGCCGAAGTCTAAATAAGACGTTCATGTAAAATGAAACCTTTCCCCCTTATAAATAGATGACTTTTACCCAAAGACGAGTCGTCAGAGACAGTCGATTCAGGTTAGTGCCCTGAATCGGCTGTTTTTTGATACATAGAAAAATGAGTAAATGACTCTGTAAGCCACCCGCACTGGATTTTCTACGTTCGGATTCTCAAAAAATGGCACAAAAAAAGTAAGCAGAACGAATTCTGCTTACTGGGAAAGGCTGATCTTTTCGACAGCCCATTGTTTATCTAAAGACGTCTCACTATTTAACTGGTTACAAAGAAGCTTGGCGGATGAACTACTGCGGAAAGTCTTGGTCCGAAAACTACTGGAGTCCTTAAGAACTTGTCTCTTTCCGTTTAATGTTCTTACGAGCAAGAACATCGAATCATCTCCTGCCAGTGTGTAGAGTAAAAGAAACACTGTATATCCATTATCTCAAAGATTCCACAACATTTATATACCAAAATAGTAATTATTGCTATTTACCTTCAAATGAAACCTATTCGCACCAACTTCTTTGAGGAGACTTTCTATTTTCTTTCGTCTTCCAGCAGTTGAATGATTCGGTCCAGCTTTTCGTTCGTATCATCTGCATTTCTGCGAGTAGGCCGGTCGGCGATTAAACGGTAAACGACGTAGAAAATCCCAACAATGAAAAGAAACATCATGATTTGAAAAATCATATCACCTAAATAAAAAGCACCTAGAATCAAGGTTGTACACCTCCATTTCTTTTTCTAGTTAAACCCGTGGTTGAGAATCTGTTCCCTGATTACTGGATTGCCAAAAAGAAAGTAAAGCAGCAAGCCAATAATGAATATCCCAATAGCAAAACTGATGCTGCCCGTGATCTTGTTTTCTTTCATCAGCCATGGCGTCAGGACGACCAAGAGCGTTCCAATACCCAGGGTGATAAGAGAGAGCAATTGAACGATTATGTATTCCCACATTCCAACCATCTCCTTTTTTCAGGATGGGAGGTGTCTAATGGAGAAACGCGTTTATAAATATGTATAGCATGATTTCAGAACAACATGATCAGGTATCCATATTCCTCCACTTCCTCCAACCTTAGTGTAACAAAAGAGACTGGAGGATAGGGGAGGGACTAGCTATTTTTGAGACAATGGTCATTATTCGTCTCCCCGCTTGTCCATGTTCATAAGAAAAGCGACAATGAGAAGTCCTATCAAAATGGAAGTTACGGGACCGATGATCATCATCATTTCTTCGCTCATCCATTCATCCACCTGTCCTATAAAGTGATAGTACATACTATAAGTGTAATCGATTTCCAAAGGTAAATGTGTTCTTAATATGCAATTTTAGTTAAAAATGGAAACTTTTTACTTCGTGATCCGTAAGTAGGGATGAAAGTATTTACTTTAGGAGGGGTTCACCTTTGAAGAATTTCTTCAGGAACGGATGGGAGGATTCGAATTCCAAGCAGAAATGGGCTGAAGCAGGTGACATTGTACAATTTTACGGTGGGCGGGCCTACAAGGTGACCGTGGAGCCATCTGAGGATCTTGTCGTCCTGAAGCCATATAGAAGCTGGCATCCTGTTTCTTTCCCGGGCAAAGATCCATATGAAGACAGCGTGTGGGAGGACGTTGAAGCGTTGAACCGTGATCTGGTTCGTTGGAAGTCGAAAATCAAGTCCATTGACCAAGAAGATTGAGGCTGGAATGATACGTTCAGGTTGTATAAATGATGAAATTTGAACGCTACAGATAACTCGTACCAGATCAGTGGCGTCCGGCTTTCCACGAACGTTAAGTCCAAGGGATCGGAGCTTTGAGCTACTGTTCAACAGTTGACGTTTTTCTGAAATTTGTATAAAATTAGCGTACAGTTTACGAGTATGAACTGGGAATTTCCGAATATAGTAATACTCCAAAGGGGAGTAGCTTACAGTGATGTCGACAAAACGTGGTCAGGTTAAATGATCACCGGCTAAACTGGCAACATTCATGTTGTTTGCAAGACCTTTGCCATCGCGGTAAAGGTATGACATTAGAACCCACACCTTTACCTGATCAGAATGGTAAGGGTTTTTTTTATGAAATAGAAAGGGGAGAGGATCGATTGTAGGTCATGCTTAGAGGAATTGTCATAGTGGAAGATCACATACATGTTGAAATGAAATGGATAAAAAAAGGGGATAAACTATGGAAACGTCGATGAAGCTTGCAGCGATCGCGGTGTTGATTGTGTTAACAGCGTTCTTCGTTGCAAGCGAATTTGCTATTGTAAAAGTGAGAAAGTCTAAATTGGAAGCACGAGCGAATGAGGGACATAAGAGGTCGAAGCTCGCCTTGAAGGTTACAAACAACCTTGATTATTATTTGTCTGCCTGTCAGCTCGGAATAACGATTACGGCACTTGGGCTCGGGTGGTTAGGTGAACCAACGCTTGAAGTCCTTCTCCATCCTCTGCTTGCAGGATTCAGTTTGCCAGCAGGGCTGTCTCACACCATTAGTTTTGCGATCGCGTTTTTTGTCATCACATTCTTACATGTCGTTTTAGGAGAACTTGCTCCTAAGACGCTGGCTATCCAAAAAGCAGAAGCTCTTACATTGATGCTCTCACCTGCACTAGTTGTATATAGTAAGGTGATGTATCCGTTGATCTGGTTATTGAACGGATCAGCGAACGTCCTGATTCGCCTGCTTGGATTCAAATCTGTCAGCGAGGCAGATGAAGTCCACTCTGAAGAAGAGTTGCGACACATTCTATCAGAGAGCTATGAAAAAGGGGAAATCAATCAATCTGAATATGAGTACGTCGAGCGGATCTTTGATTTCGACGAACGACTTGCAAAAGAGATCATGGCTCCTCGTACAGATATGGCGGTTGTCGACATCGACGCCCCGTTGCAGGAATCCATCGATTATATACGAAGCGAAAAGTTCACCCGCTACCCTGTCGTTCAAGGGGATAAGGATCATATCATTGGATTCATTCATATCAAAGAGCTCTTTCATTATGATCTAAACAACTTAGACAGCTTAAAGCCGTTCATTCATCCAGTAGGCAAGGTATTTGAAAATATTCCGGTCCACCAGCTGCTTGTGCAGATGCAGAAGGAAAAGACTCAGCTGATGGTCCTGACCGATGAGTACGGTGGAACCTCTGGTATTGTCACGATCGAAGACATCATTGAAGAGATTGTCGGCGATATCCACGATGAATTCGACGAAGAGGAAGAAGACTTTGTGGAAGCGGAAGACGGGACGTTCATTTTAGACGGGAAAGTTTCGATATCCGATGTGAACCATTACTTTGACATTACGCTTGAGAATGGCGATGTCGACACCATTTCCGGATGGATCCTGAAGAACATCATGGACGTCCGTGAAGGAGTGAAGTTAGCCTATGAGGCGTACAACTTCGAAGTGGTGCAGATGGAAGATGATCAGATTCGAAAGGTGAAGGTGTCAGCCTGAACTAATATGTAAAAGAAGCAGTCCGATGAGGGCTGCTTCTTTGTGTTTAGAGTCTGCTTTTCTATCAGACCACTTCAGCTTGTTTTCTTCACGTTATCTTGGTCGTCGACTGTCTTTTCCTGATTCTGTCTCACTTCTTTTATTTGTTCATAGCGCTGCCGGTGCCGGTATCCATAGGTGGAGGAAAGCACGACTTCTTCGTTTTCCAAGGCGGAGCCGAGTGCTCCGATGATGGTAGAGACGCTTGTGACGGTCCACGCGATATACAAGTATTGAATGTAATTCACATCACCGTTTAATTGAATTTCAAGCAGTCCCATCGGAATAAGAAGAAACACGGCAAGGAAGAAGATGAAAAACAGCATCACGTAATAGAGAGTGACTGAAATGACGAGTGTGCAAAGGGTGACCATGTTATAAAGTCTTCGTAAATGAACCCCTTGATAGCTCGTCCTTCGATTCTCCCATAGGTTATGCGCAAGGATGATCCAGGCGACCATCGATGTGATCGATACAAGCGTCAGTAAGGAGAGACGCCAAATAGCGTAGTGGTCACTGAGCATCCATAACGTTGGAAAAACGAGTGCATAAGCCCCGGTTGTGAAGGCGATGACGATCAGCTTAAGAAAAGCGGGGAACATGGACCATGGCCGGTTGGCGCGGACCATCCCGGTTACATGTCGGATTGCACCGCTGATGCGTGTCGTAACCGTGAAGTACACGTTCGTTTCTGAATCGTCTTCTTCCGTTTCACGTTGAATGGGGGAGAGCCGTTCAATGATTCTCTTCCCCATCAAAGATGTTGAGCTTTTATTTTTAACGCTTGGATATTTGTTCTGACCTTTGAGTTTTAATCGTTGATCAGCATATTCGCGTTGCTCAGATGAGCTGCCATAATACATTTCGTTGACAAGTTGCAGGACGGATTCGCGTACTCGTTTGACCATCGGCGTGGAGCCGAGGCCGGGAAGGCTGATGAGTGCGACGCAGCCATTCTTGAACGCTTCTGCGATCAAGGCCTTGTTGTCGTGAAAAAGCGGGAGGTCCGTTAAAGCGACGGCCATATCCCAACCGCATTCTTCTTTCTCTTTTCTAGCCGCTTCGAGCACTTCCTCGGAATCATCCGTCGCTCCCGCAATGGAGCGGACATGATATTCCACCTTCCATTCATACGCATCATCCACATAATACTGAAGGAGTTCGGGCAACTCTTTTCCAAGAACGTCGCCTAATTTATCCGGGTATCCAGGGGCGCTGATTAATCCTAGAGTCTTTGTGTTGCTGGACATGCACTCACCTCTTCTTAGATGTCATGGGACATGGGGAAACGCTGAATCCGGCATTTCCTTTTATTCGCTTTGCCTCAAGTGTGTGTCGTTTCGACCGCACGAGGCGCATTGGGTCCATAAGACATAGGCTGTTTTCTCAGAAAACTCCTTGGGTGTCACCTTCATGATCGTCTGTTTTTCATAGAAACAGCTCAAGCAAGGGTGAGTGATGGTCGTACCAATTTCGAACGCTGACATGTTTTTCTGCCTCCTCTCTATAGGTAGGGAGGCAACAGTAGGAATTTCATGGTAATATATGTGCCTCTTTGATGCAAACATTATTTTAAGAAAATATTTTTGTAGTGAGTGCCGGATTTATGTACAGACGAATCCCCAGGCCTGGGACAGAGCCTGGGGAGAGCATCTGGACCTTTTATTTTATTGTTTCATAACTAAGTGAAAAAAATTTTTACACGAGTTCACGTTGGAAGTGTCGGTGTGCAGCGACCGCTTGGCTGAAGTCTTTTACAAATGATGCTGCATCATCAGCTGATACGACACCCTTTTGATTGTGCACGTTTTGTTCCTTCAATAATTCCACACCGTTGCCTGTTGCTCCAATTGGTTTGAAGTGTTTGAATGCTTCGCTGACGTAATAGGAAGCGTTCATCTTAAAGGCTTTGTCGTCCATGCTTCCACCTGCCACATAAATCGCATCGAGTAAAACTGGATCTATGGTCGTGAAGGTGTGCTGGACGGCCAGCTCTTCGTTATTTTTTCCTTTCAAGGTTCCTTGCTTCTGACTGATGACCATCGGAATCATGCCTTCTGACTTCATAGATTGGATGGCCTCTTGTACCACAGAGCCGTCGAATCCTTCGCCTAGAATGACGCCGACGTGTCTCGTTTTCGTCGATTGAACGGTGTTTTCCTGACTAAGGGCTGGTGACGACTTCGTAACATCAGACCCACCGGACGTAGGAGCATCGACACCGATGTTCTCCGCTACCGGTTTGGCCAGGTCAAGGCTGACATTCGCGAACATGTCGACAACCTGGTTACGCACCGATTCGCTTCCGACTTTCCCGAGCTCGAAGCTGAACGCCTGGATGATATGATCCTTCTCATGATCGCTCATACTGTTCCAGAACAGAGTAGCTTGAGAGAAGTGGTCTTTGAAGCTCTCGCTGCGTGCTCGGACTTTTCTACCTTCGACCTTCTCCTGATAGTGAGCATAGCCGCCTTCTTCCTCAGAAGCCGGGGAGGGCGTGTTGTTCCATAGGGCGTTCTTATGGTAGCTCACTTGCCCTTTATTGATGGTATGGCGACCGTATCCATCACGTTGGTTGTTATGGAACGGGCATACCGGACGGTTGATCGGGAGCTCATGGAAGTTCGGTCCTCCAAGGCGGATCAACTGGGTGTCGGTATAGGAGAACAGACGCCCTTGAAGTAGCGGGTCGTTTGTAAAATCAATGCCAGGTACGACATGTCCAGGGTGGAACGCGACTTGTTCATTCTCGGCGAACACGTTATCCACGTTGCGGTTGAGCGTCATTTTACCGACGATTTCAACGGGCACATCTTCTTCCGGCCACAGCTTCGTCGGGTCGAGGACGTCGAAATCGAATTTGAACTCGTCCTCTTCAGGGATGACTTGAAGACCGAGTTCGTACTCAGGGTAGTCCCCGTTCTCGATGGAGCTGTACAAGTCACCACGGTGGAAGTCTGCATCCTTACCGGAAATCTTTTGGGCTTCATCCCAGACGAGGGAGTGAGTGCCGAGTACCGGCTTCCAGTGGAATTTCACAAAGAACGCTTCATTGTTTTGGTTCACGAGGCGGAATGTGTGCACACCAAAGCCCTCCATCATCCGGAAACTTCTCGGGATGGCACGGTCAGACATCGCCCACATCACCATATGAGCCGATTCCTGGTTATTGGCGATGAAATCCCAGAACGTATCATGGGCCGATGCCGCTTGGGGCATTCCGTTATGTGGCTCTGGTTTGACGGCATGGATCAAGTCAGGGAACTTGATGGCATCCTGGATGAAGAAGACGGGAATGTTGTTTCCGACTAAATCGTAGTTGCCTTCCTCTGTATAGAACTTCGTCGCAAATCCGCGCGCGTCGCGGGCCGTTTCAGGCGAACCCTTTGATCCGGCGACGGTAGAGAAGCGGACGAAGACAGGTGTCGTCTTCGATGTATCGTTCAGGAAGTCCGCTTTCGTGTACTTTTCCAAGTTCTCGTAAAGCTGGAATTCCCCGTGAGCGGCGAAACCACGGGCGTGGACAATTCGCTCAGGAATACGCTCATGGTCGAAATGCGTCATTTTTTCACGAAAATGAAAGTCCTCCATTAATGTAGGACCACGTTCGCCTGCTTTTAACGAGAATTCATCCTCGGAAACTTTCAGACCTTGATTCGTCGTCGTGTGTTTTCCCGAATCATCGGTCCGGTACTGTTCCAACTGCTCATCCTTGCGGTTCTGTTTGTTATTGCTCATTATCTCTACCTCCTATGTAGTTTTTTAGAATAATAAGTAATCAATAACGAGTACAATCTATCTACCCAGGTGAATTAATTTCGAAACCTGAAAAATATTTTCGGAATAGTTTTTCGGGAAAATAGTAAAAGATCGTGAGAAAGTGCTTTTTGTTTAGGAGAGGATTGCTATAATATTCAGTATTAGGTTTATGCGATCTTTTTCTGTAAAATAGACATAAGCTGAATACAGCACGAATAGAAAGCGAGTGGTTACGATGAAAAGAATTGCTGTGTTAACAAGTGGACCGGATGCCCCGGGCATGAATGCTGCCATTCGTGCGGTCGTCCGTTCTGGAATTTACCATAATGCAGATATGTACGGAATCCAGGGTGGGTTCCAAGGTTTGTTGAAAAATGAAGTGAAACATATGGATGCCGCTTCAGTGGGGTCGATCATGCAGCGCGGAGGTACCATTCTGCAATCCTCACCATGCGATCTCGTCTTTACAGAAGACGGCCAGCAGCACGTATACGATGAGCTACATAAACATGAGATCGATTCCTTGATTGTCATAGGGGGAAAAGAAGCGATGCTTGCTGCGTCTATTCTTGAGCGTAAAGGAATGCCATGTGTGGGCATCCCTGCAACCATCGATCGCGATATCCCGTGCGTCGGGGAAACAGTCGGGTTTGATACGGCGCTGAACACGATTGTCGATTACATTGATAAGATCCGCGACACGGCGACGTCCCATGAGAAGTCTTCGATCATCGAAGTGATGGGCAAAGATACCGGGAATCTCGCTTTACTTTCCGGATTGGCTGGTGGAGCGGAGAATATCCTGATTCCGGAGAAGAAAGAGGATTTGGACCGAATTCTTCAGGAAGTCCAGCAAGGGCCCGGCCGTCACAACCGCTTCCGTATCATCATTTTGGCTGAGGGGCTGATGAATGCAACGGATCTTCACAGGCAGCTGAAAGAAGCGACTGGAATGGAGTCCCGTGTTACATCGCTCGGTCACACGCAGCGAGGTGGGACGCCGACTGCCAGAGACCGCATTCTGGCAAGCCGACTGGGGGCTCACGCCGTCGATTTAGTGATGGACGGGGAGTCTGGCAAAGTCGTCAGCATCAAAGATGACCAGCCTGCTGCTTTTGGTTTTGATGAAGTGGTGGAGAAGCGTGCGGATTGGAATGAATCGTTATATGAACTGCCGAAAAGGCTGTCGATTTAAACAGGTGTCCGCCCGGAAAGGGTGGACGCTTTTTTTGTGCGTTGGTGGCGAGTCCTATGGGCGTTGGAGGTGAGTCTAAGGGCGTTGGAGGTGAGTCTAAGGGCGTTGGAGGTGAGTCTAAGGGCGTTGGAGGTGAGTCTATGCGCGTTGGAGGTGAGTCTATGCGCGTTGGAGGGAGTCTATGGGTGTTGGAGGGAGTTCTATGCGCGTTAAAGGGAGTCTATGCGCGTTGGAGGTGAGTCTATGCGCGTTGGAGGGAGTCTATGCGCGTTGGAGGTGAGTCTATGTGCGTTGGCAGGGAATCTATGCGTGTTCGTCGGAAACCTCAGATTCGTAATGTGTATGAAAATTGATAATCCCTCCTCATTTTGAAATAATTGTATGTAAAAGGGGGGGGAGATTCCTTATGAACCTGCAGGACCTTTTTTCAGAGGAAATCATCAGTCAAAAGGAGCTTGATCCAGGCTATGCGAATCACGGCAGCGATGTCTGGGAAGTGGAGACGGAGAAAGGTGTTTACATTGCGAGGTCTTCGAAGCTTCAGGAAGTAACGAGTGATCCGTTTTGGTGGGGCTGTCACAACATGTTTGGCATAGATCCGCGTAAGGTCAGCCGCCTTAAGAAAGTGAACGATCTATTGAGGGAAGCAAGCACGATTCCTGTGCCGGATGTGTTGGAGGTCGTTCATGGCGAGCGTGAATGGGCGATTGTTGAAAAGCTTGAAGGTTCTACGTTACAGAGCTTTACAGAGGCAAGACCTGTAATTCTGGAACAGGCGGGGAAGGGGCTTGCCCATATACATAAGAGGACGTTCGACTATGCAGGTCACCCGAGTCAGTCGGTCTGGATCCCGTTGCCACAGTTTCATCACCATCTGGAAGTACATATTGAGAAGTTACTGGCGTTGTTTTACCGGGGGGATTTGGCGATTGAAAAGCTGTGGCGAGATGAAATAAAGCCGCAGCTTGAAAGGTTGAGAGTGCCTACATCTGCTTCGATGGTATTGATTGATATCGACCCGACTCAATTTTTGACAGACGGTTCTCAGCTGACAGGGTTGGTCGATACGGAGGCTTATGCGTTGGCACCAAGAGCATTTGATTTGATTGGACTGGAGTATGTCTTGGATGAAGAGTCAGCGGATTCGTTTGCGAAAGGGTATGAATCGGTTATGCCGCTTCCGGACTTGACGGAATGCAGGAGTCCGTATCGCTTTCTGTATCGCCTGCTTGAGGTGCAGGGAGACGACCCGATGGAAGAGTGGCTGGATCACCCGGCGTGGTTTGGATGAAGAAGAATTCGATGATTGTTTTATTTATGCTTTTGTTTTCCGTGATGGGATGTCAGGAAGAAGCGTCTTACCAACCTGATGTGAAAGAGACCTTGAAGGAGCATCATACAGACCAGAACATTGAAGTGCTTGAAACAAAGGTGACGGCAGAAGGTAAGGAGACGCTTCTGGATGTCACAAAAAAGAATATCCAGATACCGTACGCAGGAGAACCTACCGAGGATAAGATGGATGTTACAGCAAGACTTCGAATTTTTGAAAATGAGCTGGGGGAAGTGTCAACGGAGTTCATTGATATAACGCTTGATTCCGCAGGCGATGCGTTGTCTTTTCATCAAGAGTCGCTGGGAAAAGATGAAGATCGATCCCGTACTTTTACTCAATACTTTACGGTTAATCAAGAAGAGCGGTCATATTCGATAGCGGCGTACCTTAGCATAACCGCAGTGAGCGCTGAAGACATTATCGTGGATGTGGATATGTAAGGAGTGGGGTATTCAACAGTTGGCTGTTCAGACATGACTTTTTTCATCGTGAAAAAGAAGGAAAAGAGCTTTAGGCGTCGAATATAAAAAGATTATCCCAAAATTCATTCTTTGGAGGGAGAAAAGAAGATGTCTGAATACGATTTTGCAGGCCGATTGACGACTCAGATTGATGGACGAGTGCTGGTCATGGAACAATCTTTTCAAGTACCAAAGTCACTGCTGTATCGAGCGTACTCAAGCTCGGACGAACTTTCTGTTTGGTGGGGTCCGCAAGGCTGGGAGACGGAGAATCTCGTATTCGACTTCAGACCTGGAGGCTTATGGCATTATTGCATGACATGTACAGATGAGGACCAGGTGGATTTCTACGGCATGGGTTCGTGGGGCAGGGCTGTTTTTCATGAAATCGTCGACCAGGAAAGAATCGTGTATTCGGACGCTTTCTCTGATAAAGACGGACGGATCGTCGAGACGATGCCTCAAATGGAAGTGGTTGTTGAATTCCGCGATGAGGCGGGGGAGGCAAAGCTTGTCATCCAGTCTACTTTCGAAGATGAAGAGCAGTTGAATGAAGTGTTGGGAATGGGGATGATGGATGGCTATCGTTCGCAGCTGGAACGTTTGGATGATCATCTCAAGGAACAAATGAGATTGGAATCGCAGTATGAAGAACTATAGATTGGGTGCCTGTCTTCTATCGAGGACAGGCACTTTTTTCGATTTCTTTTCAAATTCCGTTTTAATGCAGAAATTTTTCGGGAAGAGAAGTTTTTACATTACCATTTAATTGGGAAAAAGGGGAGATAGATGATGAATGGAAAGAATCTAATTGACTACAAGATCTTCATGCCATCGTTACTGATTGTCGTATTGATCAGTATTCCATTTGCGCTGTATGAAGCGCAGTCTCTGGAGATGTTGAATGCCATTTTTGACTACATAGTGGAGGTCTTCAGCTGGGGCTACTTATGGTATGGTGTGCTGCTTGTGGCTGCTGCGCTTTACTTATCTTTTTCTAAATATGGACAGGTTGTATTGGGAGATCCGAAGCAGAAGCCGAGGTTTACCTTGTTCGAATATGCCTCGATTCTCATTGCGATGGGGGTCGGATCGACGATCATGCGAACAGGGATGCTGCAGTGGACGTCTGTTGCGAATAACCCGCCTGCTGGTGTCGCCCCGGGGTCTGCGGAAGCTATTCTTTGGGGGAATTCCTACAGCATGTTCCTGTGGAGCTTCCAAGTGTTTGCGATCTTCGTGATGATTGCGCCTGCGATGGGGTATATCCTTCATGTGAAGAAACGGCCGTTGATGAGGATTTCAGAAGCGTGTCGTGTCTTATTCGGTGACCGTTTCACAGATGGATGGGGAGGACGAGTTCTTGATATGCTGTTTCTCGTCAGTATATTAGCGGGAGCGGCTGTTACGCTTGGTCTTGGAGCACCGATCATTACTCATAACCTATCGTACTTATTAGACATGGACGTGACCTTTACCATGACCATCATCGTGACCATTGTCTGGGTAGCGCTTTTCTCTCTGAGTGCTTACGTAGGGATCGAAAAAGGAATTAAACGGCTCAGTACGTGGAACATGTATTTAGCGGGGATTCTGGCTGTATTCATTTTAATTGCAGGACCGGGCGTGTTCATCTTGAATTACTTCACAGACAGCGTTTGGTTCTTACTATCGAACTACTTTAGCTTTTCATTAAATACAGATTCCGTCCATCAGGGTCAGGCATCCCATATCCAGAGCAATACGGTCTTCTGGTTTGCATATAGTGCGACGTGGGCGATGCTTCACAGTGTGTTTGCTGCTAAGATCTCGCGCGGGCGGACGATTAAAGAAATGATTCTCACGTACTTGCTCGCTCCGACGGCCATTTCCTGGTTGGCAACCGGTGTGCTCGGTGGACTTGGTGTCGACCGATACTTGGAAGGAGATTTATCGATTCTTCAACTTGTTGAGAACAACGAAAGGATGGCGGCCATTCCTGAAATACTCGGAACCCTTCCGTTCGGGAGCGTAGCCATCGTGATCTTTATCATCGTCGCGCTCATTTTTCTAACGACGACGCTCGATTCGACGACGTATACGGTCGCCGCCTATACGAGTACGAGGGATATGAGTAAATTCGAACCTCCTAAAACGCTGCGTGTCATCATTGCAGGAGTCATCACGGCTGTTGCGCTCATCTTGATGCGGATCGGGGGACTTCCACCGCTGGAGGTGATTTCCGGCTTGATGGGACTTCCGGTCATTGTACTGCAGTTCGTATTGATCTATGCTGCGAAGCGGATGATGGATAAAGACGAAGCATGGGTATACAATGTGAGAAAATCATCGTCTGAAAAAGAGCAAAACTACCATTCTGCTTGAGAAGTGACGTAGAGAATCTCTAGCTATAAAACCTTTCCCAATAGGCTTGGGAAGGGTTTTTTCTTTTTAAATTGGTACACAATTCCTCTAGATGAAAATAGAATAAGTAAGATAGATTAATTGTATACCTATGATCTGTGGTATGATGATGAAAACACCCATATATACCCTTGTGGGTATATATGGGTGTTTTGTCTGATTGTGGAAGTATTTTAGTGAGGTGGTTCTAAGATGGAGAAGCCGAAGTTAATTTATTTTCTGTTCCTGTTCCTTTCGATTTCTGTTCTAGCCTTGTTTTGGATGGACAATACGCCGTTCCGAATGGCTTATTTTGTACTGATTTTGATGACAGGCTTTTTGTTTGCTTTTATCAGGAATGCCATTGGTTTTGTGATTCTTATCTCTGAAATTATAGGTTTAGGATTCTATTTAACGTATGTTGCCTATGAGGATAACCTGGCAGCCCTTCAACAAATTCCAGTCGTGACGTACCACGTCTTATTTGTATTCTGTATCACACTTCTATGGATCATCTTTTATATTTTGAAGAAGGACAGAAAAAATTTCGAGAAGATGAGGGATGAATTGAAGTTGCTTCAAAGATATGACCCTCAAACAAAGATTCTGACAAGAAATGAATTTATGGAAAAAGCAAAAGTGGTTTGGACGGGGATGAAAAGGCGGAACGAGCAAGGGATCCTTCTTTTCGTATCGCTTACCGACGGGGCCAACCATACAGAGAAAGCTTTAAATAGAACCATTGCCAACCACTTGTGGAAGACCGTGAGAGGGAACTATGATCTGGTGGGAAGTTACAGCAGTGACACGTATATCGTATTGCTGCAAAATACAGATGAGTTCGGGAAATCCATAGTGATTGAACGATTTGAAGGGGATTTATCTGAGGAGATTAATCTTTCAGATAAACCTTACACGATCTTCGAGCATAAACTGAGTGACGAATTCTTTGAACTTGAGCTGGAAGAGAATAGAGGGGAAGCGCTATGACATATCTGTTAGTCGGCATTATGATTTTCTTTTGGGTCATGCTTTTTTTCTACTCTGTACTAACCATTGCCGGGGTGCTGGACCGGACCCGGAAGCCGGTGGAAGAAATTGATTTCTACCCTGCGGTAGACGTTCTGATTCCCGCTCACAATGAAGGGAAAGTCATCAGGAACACACTTGAAGCAATGGCCGACTTAAACTATCCCGGGAAATTAAATATTTATTTGTTGAACGACAACTCCCGTGATGAGACAGCGGAGATTGCGGGGGAATTCGATCGTATCTATCATCATATTCATCATATCCAAGTACCGCCCGGTGAACCGAAAGGGAAGTCGAGGGTCTTGAATTATGGCCTGTCGATCACAGAAAGTCCATACTTCGTCATATTTGATGCGGACAATCAGCCGGAGCCTGATGCTGTGAAATTGTTGGTCCATAAAGCGGAGACGACGAACAAGGCGGCGGGGGCTGTTGGATACGTAAAGACCTTGAACATGAACAAAAACTGGCTGACTCGGATGATTGGAATGGAGTTTCAAGTTCATCAACTGATGATGCAGAGTGGACGATGGTTTTTGTTCCGGGTGGGTTCGCTGACGGGAACGAATATGCTGCTCAGCCGCGACATCATCGAGGAAATGGGAGGATACGACCCTTACGCCTTAGCGGAGGATGCGGAGTTAACGATGAGAATATCGTCAAAAGGGTATGTACTACCGATTGTCGCAGACGCGAGAACATGGGAACAGGAGCCGGAAACGATTCGGACATTAGTGAAGCAGCGTACGAGATGGTTCCAGGGGAATATCTATCTTTTAGAGAAGTCATTATTCAATAAAGAAGCGTGGAAAGACAGGACCCTGTTCCATACGCTTCATCATATATCTGTTTATCTTTTCTTCGTGATTTTACTATCGATCTCTCATATTTGGTTTATCATGGGCATTTTCGGACTCAACACGGAATTCGTCCATACCCCGCTCATTCTATTTTGGTATATGAGTTACATTGTGTACACGATTCAACACGCCAGTGCGATGGTATTCTCCAATACCGTCAGTGTCTACAACAGCTTTATATCCGTCATCATGTATTTTACCTACTCACAAGTTTTCCTCATTCTGTTGATCCGGAGCCTGTTCTCGTATGTCCGAAACCGAATTAAAGGCAAGCATATCGAGTGGGACAAAACGATTAGGTTCTAAAAAGGGTGTTCGATATGAAGCAGATTGTCATCATTCTATTAGCTGGGTTTCTTATTGGAGGAATCGTGTTGGTGATTATGAAGGATACACCATCTTCAGAGACGTTTATCCACGATCACTTTATGACGGACGATGGAAGCATTCGTACGTATATTCAGGAGGAGACGTTTTTAACAGAAAGCATCGGGCTTTACATGCAGTACCTTCTCTTAACCGATCAGGAAGAGGGCTTTCATAGACAGGCGCAGATTGTTGAAGAGATTTCAGACGCAGGCTACTTGAGCTGGAGAAGGGAAGACGCCCATTCCAATGCTTCCGTTGACGATATGAGAATAATGAAATCGTTGTATGAAGCGTCGATCAAATGGGAAATCAGTTCATACGAGGTGCTGGCAGGAGAGATTCAGCAGTTTATTGAAGACCATCAGGTTCAAGCTGATTTGATTGTAGACTTCTACGATCGTGCATCGGATCAAGCTTCTAATGAGCTGCATGTGTCTTATATAGATGGAGAGGCGCTTCGATTCTTTGATAAGCCTGTGATCGACGCCCACCACAGCTTGCTATCAAGTGTGAGTGAGGAACCCTTCTTCCCAGAAGTGTATGCTGTAGACGAAAGGCGTTTTCGTTACCAGCAGGAAGTGAATATGATCGACCAGGCGCTCATTGCTTATCACTCCAATCAACTAGGAGTCGAGACAGAGGCGTTTTATCAGTTTGTAGAGAGTGAGGTTCAAGCGCGTGGAAAGGTCTATGGACGGTATGACCGGGACACGATGGAGTCTCTGGTCACGTATGAATCCCCCGCAGTGTACGCTTTGTTAACACTCGCTTATCTAGAGAAGGAAGATGTTTCGTCTGCGGACATCTTCTATAGAAAGATGAAGGGTCTGCAGAGTGATGATGGTGGGTACAAGATGACGGAAAACAATGCGCATTTCTTTGATAATATTTTACCATTACTTGCTGAGGAATCTTTTCGAAAGGTGAAGTGATGGTGCTTGAAAAGGCTGCTCTGATGAGCAGCCTTGTATAATTTTAGCTACCTTTTAATTTTCAGAATGTAGAGTTCATGATTTTGGAGGGATTCGGATGATGAAGGAGGAATCTTGGGAGACTGATGCATCTGATTCGTTTAATATAAACTGAATATACTATATGAATAATTTTAACTGTATTTGATTGTTGTGACGTAGGTGAGGAGAACGATATACTGTAAAAGTCCTATTGAGGCATCGTGACAAAGAATACCGGTATTTATTTCTTGAATGGTCAAAGAACATAAGCATGCTAACTCGAAAGTACTTATTGATTAAAATGATTGAAGGAGCGTTTTTGTACATGTTGAATACAAAGTTGAAGAAGTTCGGAGCGATTGCAGGTTTGTCCTTATCTCTTGCTGTGGCTGGATGTGGTCAAGAAGAGCCAGAGGAAACAACGAGCACGGATAACAGTGGTAACAACCAAACGGAAGAATCGGTAAACGTTGGGGAAGAACTTGAATACACAATTACAGGAATCGAGCCAGGTGCCGGAATCACTCAAGCGACGGAAAATGCGCTTGAAGAGTATGAAAACCTTGAAGGATGGAATCAAGAGACTGCTTCTACAGCAGCGATGCTGACGGCTCTTGGTGAAGCGATCGATAATGAAGAACCTGTCATTGTCGCAGGCTGGTCTCCTCACTATATGTTTGCTCAGTACGATTTGAAATATCTAGAGGATCCTAATGAAGTATATGGTGGCGTAGAAATAATCAAGACCATTACGCGTACAGGTCTGCAGGAAGAAATGCCGGAAGCTTATACCGTTCTGGATCGTTTCCACTGGGAAGCGGCAGATATGGAGCAAGTCATGTTAGATGCGCAGGAAATGGAGTTTGAAGAAGCGGCTCAAAAATGGATCGACAACAACCAGGACAAAGTAACGGAATGGACAGACGGAGTCGGTTCTGTTGACGGCACGTCCATCGAGCTTGTTCAAACGCCTTGGGATACAGAGCGTTCTTCAGGACACGTTGCAAAAGTAGTGCTTGAGCAGATCGGATACGATGTTGAACTGACCAACGTTTCTCCTTCTGTTGCATTCAAAGCCATTGCACAAGGGGATGGCGATGCTTCTCTAGCTCCATGGATGCCGGCCACGCACGGTGACTTTTATGAGAAGTATGAAGGGGAATTTGAAGATCTAGGTGAGAACTTGAAAGGTGCTAAAATCGGCCTTGTTGTTCCTTCTTATATGGAGATCGATTCAATTGAGGATCTGAAAGCGAAAGAATAATGAGATAATAGGATGAACACTCCCGCCTCTGAGGATGGGAGTGTTTTTTTGTGAAAAAATCCAAGCCGAATGTGAAACCGAGGCTGTTCACGGTCTATCTTCAGCAGGTCATTCAACTGCTGATCCTACTGATCCACCTTGGAATCCTTGGGGTTTTCATCGGTGGAAGTCGTGTTGTTGCCATGGACATCGAAAGGGAGGTTCAGAAGAAGTTCTCGTTATCAAGTGAGTGGGCGGGTTTAGTGGGGGTTGATTATGGAATGATCCTCCATTACCCGTGGGTGATCCTTGTGCCTCTTCTTGCCTTTACGACAGTGATTGCGGCTTTGAAATTGATTTTGGCGGGGCTTCGATCTTCTTCATGAAGTACCCGAATGAAAGAGCCCTGACTCTGAATGTGGAGTGACACAGTCAAATAAGACTAAATAAAACACCTATGCTGCCAGAACTCTGAATTCAATTGGAGTCTGGCAGTTTAATTTAGAAAAAGGTCGACAATAATTATAGTAATACATGTACGATTCTACCTTTTCTCGTACTGTATGATTGGTGAGTTTCCCTCGACACAGAGGGCTGAATTCCTCCGACTTCAAAGAAGAGTGGAAGGATTCAATCACGGCATTATCAAAGCAGTTTCCTCGTCTGGACATGCTTGTGATAATGCCTCTTTTTTCAGCTTCTGCCTGATACTCATACGATGTGTACTGAGATCCTTGGTCACTGTGAAGGATGCATTCATACACATCACGCCCTTCACATGCTCTCTTTAGTGTATCTAACACGAGAGATTTATCTTGCTTATCACTAATCGTATAAGCTAACACTTCGTTATTGTACAGGTCCATAATCGTTGATAAATATAACATCTTCTCACCATAAGGAAGATAGGTAATATCTGTAACCCATTTCTCATTGGGCTTAGAAGCGTTGAATTGACGGTCTAAATAGTTAGGGACAACCACTTTACTTTCGCCAGCTATATAGTTTTGTCTTTTCGGCTTAACCTGACACTGCAGGTTGAATTTCTGCATAATTTTTTGGACTGTATTTCGATTGACTTTGATTTGGTGTTCCTTACGCAGTAGATCGCGGACCATACGGTGACCGATGCGAAATTTCAAATTCTCACAGATGTCTATTATTTTCTTCTCTAACTCCGATGGCCCCCATGACTTTCCCCGCCAACGATAATATGTCGCTTTGGCGATACCAAAACATTTACACATAGCCTTTACCGTGTACTTGTGCTTAAACGATTCTACAATTTGGATGAATACTTCCGGGACCACTTCCTTTCGATTTCCTGATACTTTGCCAATAGTTCTTCTCGCATTTCATAATAAGCAACCTTTTTCTTCAATGAGGTTACTTCATTCTCATCTTCAGGCCCCAAACCATAAGAATATTGTTTACCTACTGGTTGAGCGAAACGGTGGCTTTCACCATTCCTATACCATTTCATCCAAGTTTTAATTTGAGACTTGTTCTTAATTCCGAACATATCCATCAACTCTTGATTCGTATGATTTCCCTCTAACTTTAATTGAACCACTTTCTTTTTTATTTCTTCTGGATAGTTTGTTTTTTTACCCATAAGAAAAACACCTCCATGTGTAAGTAGTATTACAACTTTGAAGGTGTTTTATTAAGTCTCATTTTAATAGGTCACTCTAATGGAAGAGTCAGGGCTTTTCGTTATGGTGTATGAATCGTATCTTCTGTAAACTGGTCCGCTTCTGTCGATCCTTTCAAGGCCGTAGTCGAAGACGTGCCGCCTGAAATGATTTGTGCGACTTCATCAAAGTAGCCTGTGCCGACCTCACGCTGGTGACGTGTTGCGGAATATCCGTATCGTTCACTCGCAAATTCTGCCTGTTGGAGCTCAGAGTAGGCTTCCATTCCCCGCTCTTTGTACTGTCTCGAAAGTTCGAACATGCTGTGGTTGAGCGCGTGGAATCCGGCAAGCGTTACGAATTGGAATTTGTACCCCATCTTGCTTAACTCCTGCTGGAAGTGGGCGATGGTTTCATCGTCCAGTTTCTTCTTCCAGTTGAAGGACGGGGAGCAGTTGTAGGCAAGGAGTTTGCCTGGATACTGTTCATGAATGGCTTCTGCGAACTGGCGGGCTTCCTCAAGGTTCGGCTCTGAGGTTTCACACCAGACGAGGTCGGCGTAAGGAGCGTAAGAAAGACCTCGGGCAATCGCCTGATCGAGACCAGCGCGCGTCTTATAGAAGCCTTCCGCAGTTCGTTCACCTGTCAGGAACGAGGCATCCGCCGGGTCGATGTCGCTCGTGATCAAGTCTGCTGCGTTGGCGTCGGTCCGCGCAATGATGATGGTCGACACGCCCATGACGTCCGCAGCGAAGCGGGCAGAGATCAAGTTCCGTACCGCTGTCTGTGTCGGAAGCAATACTTTCCCGCCAAGGTGGCCGCATTTTTTTTCAGAGGAAAGTTGGTCTTCAAAGTGAACGGCGGATGCGCCTGCTTCGATCATGCCTTTCATAAGCTCGAACACGTTCAGCTGCCCACCAAAGCCTGCTTCAGCATCGGCGACGATCGGGGCGAACCAATCGATGTCGTGTTTCCCTTCCATATGGTGGATCTGATCAGCTCGCTGAAGCGCTTGGTTGATGCGTTTCACGACTTGCGGAACGCTGTTTGCCGGGTATAGGCTCTGATCGGGATACATATGCCCGGACAGGTTCGCATCCGCTGCTACTTGCCAGCCGCTCAGGTAGATGGCTTTCAAACCGGCTTTCACTTGCTGCATCGCCTGGTTCCCTGTGAGGGCACCAAGGGCGTGCACATAGTTCTCTTCATGAAGCAGGCGCCATAGTTTCTCGGATCCTTTTTGCGCTAAGGTGTATTCGATATCCATCGATCCTCGCAGTTTGATGACCTCTTCTGCGTCGTAAGGGCGTGTCACCGCACCCCAGCGGTTTTCATTCTTCCATGCGTCTTCCAGCTTCTTGATCCGTTCGTTTGTCATTTCCGTTTCCCCCTTAAGATAAATGCCCATATGCTTTTATGGTTAGAAATTCGGCGAAATCATCATCACGGATGAACGTGTCGAACATCGCTTCCGCTTCCTGGTAGCGGCCGTTTTGAAAAGCGTCTGCTCCGACTTCCTGCTGAATGGCGATCATTTCTTCCTGCTTCCACTGGTCAAACAAATCAAAGGTCACCTTGCGTCCATCGTTCAGGACCCCTTTAGGGTGACGGATCCACTGCCACAGCTGGGCGCGTGAAATCTCGGCGGTCGCTGCGTCTTCCATCAGATTGTGGATCGGAGCGGCGCCTCTTCCTGCGAGCCATGAAGCCATGTACTGAATGCCGACGTTGATGTTTGTACGGACGCCCTGTTCGGTGATGACGCCTTCCGGGACTTCCAACAATTCTTTTTCTGTGATTTGGAAGTCGTTGCGCAGGCGATTGATTTGGTTCGGTGTGGGCATATGCTTGTCAAATACCTCCATCGCGGTACGAACCATGGCCGGGTGGGCGACCCATGTCCCGTCGTGGCCATCCTTCACCTCACGAAGCTTATCGTTTTGTACTTTTTCGAAGGCTTCGTGATTGCGGGCTTCGTCGTGTTTGACGGGGATCTGTGCGGCCATTCCGCCGATCGCCGGTGCTCCACGTTTGTGACACGTCTGAATCGTAAGTAGAGAGTAGGCTCTCATAAACGGGACCGTCATCGTCACTTCCGAACGGTCCGGTAGAATGACGCTCGGGTCTTCGCGGAACTTCTTCAAATAGCTGAAGATGTAGTCCCAGCGTCCGCAGTTCAAGCCGGCCGAGTGATCCTTCAGTTCGTAGAGAATCTCATCCATCTCGAATGCCGCGAGTATCGTCTCGAGTAATACGGTCGCCTTGATTGTGCCGGTCGGAACACCCAGCGTTTCTTGAGCAAAAAGGAAGACGTCGTTCCAAAGCCGTGCTTCTTGATGATTCTCAAGCTTCGGCAGATAGAAGTAGGGTCCGGATCCTTTTTCCAAGAGCTGCTTGGCATTATGGAAGAAATACAGTCCGAAATCGACGAGGCTCCCTGAAGCGGGTTCGCCGTTTAGAGTCAGGTGCTTTTCTTCTAAGTGCCAGCCACGCGGGCGGACCATCAATGTGGCGGTCTCTTCCTTTAATTCATAGGTTCTGCCTTTGTCATTCTGGAAGCTGATTGTGCCGCGGTTTGCATCTCTCAAGTTGATTTGCCCTTGAATGGTGTTCGCCCATGTCGGAGCGTTCGCGTCTTCGAAATCGGCCATAAATACTTTGGCGCCGGAGTTCAAGCCGTTGATGACCATCTTCCTGTCGACGGGCCCTGTGATTTCCACTCGACGGTCCTGCAGGTCGTGTGGCAGGGGAGCGATTCTCCAATCGGACTGTCGGATCTGTTCGGTTTCTTTTAAAAAGGAAGGTTTCGAACCTTTGTTGATCTCATCCTGGATCGTTTCCCGGCGCGCCAGTAATTCGATTCTCCTCGGGTTGAAGCGTTGGTGAAGTTGTTCTAGAAAAGCCAGAGCTTCGGGGGTCAAAATATCGGCAAAGGCAGGAGGGGTGTCTCCTGCCACAAGCCAGTTACTCGTCTTCGTTTCCATGTATCCGCCACCTTTTGTTGTATAATATAAGATTAATTTAACTACTGATATATAACAGTTGTCACAAAAAATTATTCGTCTTTCTTAGAAAGACAGCGATCACACTCCATCATGTATGTGTACACCTGAGATGTTTCTTCTTTCCCACATTGCGGACAGGAAACAGTGGACGAAATGGTGGATGGTTTCATCGGGTTCAGCACCTCCTTTAATATAACAGTTGTTACTTTTGTTATCTGTTATGGTACAGTTTACGATGACCAACACAGAATTGCAACTACTTTTTTGAAAATTTTATCCATTTCGGAGAGGGGGGCGCGTCAGAACCCTTGGTGCTGCGGTTTTGTCATCGGTTACATTTTTTAAAAAAGGCAGAAGCCTATGAAAAAAAGTGTTGAAAACGATGGGGGACGGTGATAGATTATTACTTTATGAATTTGAGACATCGCAAGAGAAAGAGGGGAAACACCTTGGGGAATATCCTTTGGGGAATAGGTGGTATGATGGTGGTCCTTCTGATCGCCTTCAGCCTATCGAATAACCGGAAATCCATTCAATATAGAACCATCCTAGGCGGACTCGCGATTCAGGTGACGTTCGCTTTTATCGTTTTTGCAACAAAATGGGGGCAGTCTGTTCTCTCGTTCATGTCGGACCTGGTCAATCAGTTGATGGGCTACACGTCAGAAGGGATCAGCTTCCTTTATGGACCTTTGATTACACTCATCGACCAGGCGGACCTAGGGATGATGTTCGCCTTTCAAGTCCTCCCGACCATTATCTTTTTCAGCTCGCTGATTGCTGTCTTATATCACCTCGGCATCATGCAGCTCTTCATCATGTGGATCGGTGGATTCTTATCGAAGGTATTGGGAACGAGTAAGGCGGAGAGTGTGAATGCAGCAGGAAATATCTTCGTCGGTCAGACCGAAGCCCCCTTGTTGATCCGCCCGTTCATTCAGAAAATGACGACGTCGGAGTTGTTTGCTGTCATGACCGGAGGATTCACCTCTATTGCAGGGTCGACGCTTGTCGGCTACACCTTACTCGGAATTAATGCGGAGTACCTGATCGCTGCGTCGTTTATGGCGGCTCCTGCGGCTCTTGTCATGGCGAAGCTTTTTGTTCCGGAAGTGGAGGAAGTCGCAGCGCAGGATGATGTGCATCCGGAGGACAATGATACAGCGAATGTGTTCGACGCAGCAGCGAACGGCGCAACGACAGGGCTGAAGCTCGCGGTCAACATTGCGGCCATTCTGCTTTCATTCATCGCTTTGCTCGCGCTGTTGAATGGACTTTTTGCTTTTGCAGGAAGCTGGTTCGGAGTGGACCTGTCGCTTGAGCAACTGCTCGGCTACCTGCTTGCACCGCTCGCGTTTGTTGTCGGAGTACCGTTCGATGAAGCGGTTCGTTCTGCTGGATTTATCGGACAGAAGCTCGTCTCAAACGAATTCGTCGCGTTCTCCAGTTTAGGGGACGTGCAGGGTGAGCTCAGTAAGAAAGCGGAGATTGTCACAACCTTTGCCCTTACTGGTTTCGGAAGTTTGTCCGGGATCGGCATCCAGCTCGGAGCTATTGGTGGACTTGCGCCGGATCGTCGTAAAGACATCGCTCATCTAGGTCTGCGTGCCGTTGCGGCGGCGACGCTTGCGAACCTGTTGTCTGCGAGTATTGCAGGGATGTTCTTGGTGTAAGTGTTTGTTCGATGAGGGACTTCTTTCAAATGTAGGGGTCCTTCTATCATTTGAAGTCGACCTTCTTTCGAATGACGGTAATCTTCTTTCAAACAGATACCAACTTCTATCAAAACGATGTGATGTTCTTTCGTTTAGTGGGGACAGACACCTTTTTACTATATGCTAGGATAGAATAAGAAGGGGGTGAACGTATGGGAGAGTTGTTTATTGCTATGGCTGTAATGGGAGTAGTGCTTTTCATTTTGTACAAGTTGAAGATACTCAAATTCAACTCGGTTACGGGATATTATAAGAAATCTAGTAAAGGCGTTTCGGCAACTTATAAGAAGTTGAACGGGTTCGAACAGTTCAGTTTTCTGTTGAAGAAAGAGCAATCGTATGACTTGCACTATGACTTGGAGATCGAGGCGGGCGTGATGAAGTTGATCATGAGAGATAAAGGGAAGCGTGTCATTTTTGAGAAAGAGATGGATTCGGACTTAGAAGACGTGTTTACGTTCACAACCGTGAAGCGACTACATCGAGTAGAAATCGAAGGGGAACAGGCAAAAGGTAAATGTAACTTTCATTTTAAAGAAAGAACAACATAGGAAGTCTTCGATAGTGGAAGGCACAAGAGGGCGTACCTTACAGAGGTATGTCTTTTTTAGTCGGTATTTCCGGAAAATATGGGAGGGCGGCGTTCCTGTCCCCACGGACTGATTTGGTTGAAGCGTTGGTGATTGTATATAATGAATGCTAGACAACGTTTTCGTGAAGGCGGCGTAGAGGGGACGGTTTATATGGATGAGTTGCTTTATTTAGGTGTTTTTCTCTTATATACGATTGCGATTCTTATCCTCGGGAAGCACGGGTTCGATAAGACGGATGATTTATCGGAGTATTTCCTTGCCGGCCGGGGATTAGGGCTGTTTTCGAGTGTGACGTCCTTTTGTGCGACGTGGTTCAGTGCGGCATCGATTCTTGGATTGCCCGGGTTGATTTATGATGGTGGAGTGTCCGTCATTTGGACGACGGCGGTCGCCTGGGTCCTCGGAATGGCAGGGTTGTTTGTCATCTCATCAAAGCTCTACGCTTATGACGTCATGACCGTCCCGGAATTTTTCCGGGTCCGGTATGACTCGAAGGTTCTTCAAGTGTGGATCGGGGTTGTGCTTGTCTTCAGCTATTTGCTTTACGTGGTGATCCAGATCCGCGGGTTCGGGATTGTCATCAGTCAGATGCTCGGCGTCCCTTACTCCGTCAGTGTTTGTCTGATTTATATATTCGTACTGTACACGACATTCGGTGGACTGCATTCCGTCGCACGGACCGATGCATTTCACTTCTTCCTGATTCTGATCGGCACGATGCTTGGGGCTTTTCTGATTGTAGAGGCATCAGGAGAAATTCCCCTTGAGGCGATTCAAACAGAGAGCCGTTCGAGTTCTGAGGGGTTGTCGATCTGGTTGTTCATCAGCGCCTTTTTCACGCTTGGACTCGGAGTGGCGGCGAACCCGCAGTACGCGGTCCGGATCTTGTCTGCCAAGTCTAGAAGGACAGCCAGGAATATGATGCTCTTCAGTCTCGTGTTCATTGTGATCATCTATGTCAGTATTTTAATCATCGGACTCGGTTCGAGAGCGTTGGACGGAGGACTTGTCTTCCTTACGACAGACGAAGTCTACCCTTATGTCATCACGTATTTACTGGATACACCGTGGAAGGGCGTTCTTCTGATCAGTATTGTAGCGGCCTGTGTTTCAACCGCGAATTCGCAGCTCCTTCTCATGGCTGGAAGCTCGATTTATGATATTTCGCTGCCGTTGAGGAAAACAAAGCTGCCGAATGACCGTGTGGTGACGTGGACAAGGTGGATGGTGTTTCTTTTTGCAACTTCTTCCTTAGTCATCGCCTTCACACCGCCTGAAGGCATCGTCCCGTTCAGTGGACATATATGGGGGATGATTACCGTGTCGTTGTTCTTCCCTTTATATGGCGGCCTTTTTACAAAAGTACCGAAACCGAACGCGCTTCGATCGACCTTCGGAGGAGTAGCCGCCTACATCGTGGCGTTTTGGCTGATACCAGCTACATGGCAGGACGTGTACCATCCGGTTCTGCCTTCGTTGCTGATTGCGGGCTTATTGTTCTTCTGGACAGGAGGGAAGCGGCATGCGTCATTCCATTGAACGAAAAATTCTAGTTCCATTCTTGATCATTGTGCTCCTGCCGAGTCTGGTGACCGGAGCGGTGTCGCTTTGGTCGAGCTATCAGTCTGAGAAGGAATTGAAGGTGACGACTGTGGAGGAGAAGCTCGACAGCGTGCACCGTTATGCGACCCTTCTCCGCAACCGGGTGGACGAGGGCGAAATCGCGGAGCAGGATGCGCGGTCTATGATGAGAGAGTTGATTCAAGATACGGAGGGGCTTTACGCACAGAATGATGTAGGCGTCATTTACAAAAATGATCGTATGTTACTGCCGAACCAGGTGGCTTCCCTTTTGTCAGAGGAGGCTGGTTTTCTAGAGGAGCGGCTGGTGCTGAGCGAAGCACTCCCTGAGTGGGGATGGACGTTGTATCACCCTGTCGAGCTGTCCTTCTACTCTGGTTCGCTGTTGAATATTCAGAAATATACGCTGCTTGTCGCGATTTTCACCGGCGTCATTGCGGTTCAGTTCACCATTCTGTTCTCCCATCACCTTTCGAAGCCGATCAAGGACCTGGCTTCGTTCTGTAAGCGGATTGCCAAAGGGGAAGCGAAAGCAGAACTCCGTATCGGATCACGGCGAAAAGATGAAATCGGCGTGCTTGCGACGTCCCTTCAGGAAATGGTGCATAACCTTGATGAACAGAAGCAGCAAATCGATCGGATCAAACAGCAGAATGAACGGATTTTAAACAGTGTCCATGTCGGCATCCTGCTGATAAGGAAGCATACAGAGCCTTTATCGAATGTAGCCGCAGAAGAGATGTTGAAACGTGACCAGACGCTGCAACGAAAGTTAGAGGCACTGATCGAGAGGCGGTCCAGGCATAGAACGGAAGAAATCATGATGACACATGTAGATCATGAGAAAGTGTACTATGCCGTCAGCTACCAACGTATGGGGGCTGATTCCGATTTAGCGATCATGACGTTCGAAGACATTACGCAGCGGCGCAAGTTGGAGCAGCGGGTCGAGCGGATGTCGAGACTGGCCTCGCTTGGAGAAATGGCGTCTGGTATTGCTCATGAGATCCGCAACCCTCTTGCAGGAATCAAATCGACGACGGAGCTTTTGTTAAGAAGGTTGAAACTATCCGAGCAGGAAGTCAAATTGACGGAGAACATGCTGATCGACATCGAGCGTGTAAACAAAACGATTACGACGACACTGGACTTTTCGCGTCCGGTCGAGTCGAAGCCGGTGAATGTGAAAGTAGACGAAAGCATCCAGTCTGTGCTGCTATTGTTGAGAACGATGGCAAAAGAAAAGCAGGTGACGTTCAAACATTGTGTGCATCAGTTTGATGTGTGGGTCGATCGCGATCAACTGCGGCAGATCCTCTTAAATGTCGTGATGAACGGACTGAACGCAATGCCTGACGGAGGCGAGCTCACCATGAACAGCCGGGCTACCGACCATGACGTGATTCTGACGATTTCAGATACAGGCATTGGGATGGATGAAGATACAGTGGAAAGAATATTCGATCCCTTTTTCACAACACGTGCTGAAGGAACAGGACTTGGCCTTTCGATTGTCCACCAGTTAGTGGTTCAGAATAAGGGCGATATCGAAGTGGTCAGTACTTCAGGAAGAGGGACGACGTTTGAAATCAGCTTTCAGAGAGCAGAAGGAGGGAGCAGCTATGGCGGTGAAAGTCGCAATCATTGATGATGAGACGACGCTTCGGTTTACGCTGGAGATGTTTTTGGAAGACGAAGGCTATGAAGTGGAGACTGCTTCGTCGTTGAAGGAAGGATGGGAGCTGATCAACGCCTTTCAGCCCCACATCACCCTTCTTGATATCCGCCTTCCGGACGGGAACGGGCTGGATTCTTTAGTGGAATGGAAGGCGCACCATCCAGACATGGCTGTCATGATGCTGACGGCTTACGGGGATGCCAAGACGGCCGTTCGAGCGATGAAGGACGGGGCGTTTGACTACTTGACGAAGCCGTTTGAGCTTGAGGAATTGAAGCTTGCCCTCGAGAAATGGATGAAACAGCACGACCTTGAACGAGAGGTGGAGCGTTACAGGGAGGAAGAGCGGAGAACCCACCCTGTCCGGATGATCGGGGAAAGCGTCCCCATGAAGGAACTGCGGGAGAAGATCTCGCTGATTTCAGAGAGTGGAAGCACGACCGTTCTCGTGCGCGGAGAGACCGGGACGGGGAAAGAGCTTGTTGCACGGAGTATCCATCAGCAAGGCAGCCGTCGTGAAGGACCGTTCGTAGCCGTCAACTGTGCGAGTATTCCGGAGGACTTGATCGAAGTCGAGCTGTTCGGGCGTATGAAGGCCGACCAGGAGACGAAGGTCGGATTAATGGAATGGGCAGATGGCGGTACGCTGTTCCTGGATGAAGTCGGCGATTTATCGCTGGACCTGCAAGTGAAGCTGCTCCGCTTTCTCGAGGATAAAAAAATCAAGCGCGTCGGCAGCGTTCATGATGTCGACGTCGATGTCCGGGTCATCGCCGCAACGAACCGTCATTTAGAAACGATGATCCAGGAGAAGCTGTTCCGTTCTGACCTTTACTATCGCCTGAACGTTGTGCCGGTTCAGTTGGCGCCGTTACGAGACAGGGGTAGAGACGTCATCATGCTTGCCGAACACTTCCTGAGCGAATTCTGCCAGCAGATGAGTAAAGCTGTCCCCGTCCTGAAGGATGACGCCAAATCGCTCTTATTATCTTACGGATGGCCGGGAAATGTCAGGGAGCTGAAGAATTCGATCGAGAGAGTCGCGATTTTACATCAGGAGAAGGCGCTCTCTGCCAAGCATTTGGACTTCCTGCAGCCTGCCGACGTCTCGACACATCAATCGGATGTTGCTGGAGAGGTTCGCTTTTCGGAACAGTTTTCCTTGGAAGACTACTTAGAACAGATCGAGAAGGAATATATTGAACGCGCCATCAAAGAGTCGAAGTGGAACATTACGAAGGCCGGCAAGCAGTTGGGCATCAGCCGCTATGCCTTGCAGAGGCGCATTGATAAATACGACATCACCTAAATGCTACCATGTGCGAAACCGCCCGATTCGGGCGGTTTTTTGTGCGGAAACTTCTAATAATTTCAGAAAATTTAGTGATATCGTGGAAGTAAGAGGTAGAACGTATGAAAAATTATAGGAGGAATGAGTATGGGATTAAGAAAAGAACAAGTGCCTCACACGTTGGAAGATGGCGGTCAGAAGACGAAGAGTAAGTGGAGCGTCATATTAGGTGCGGCCTTTCTTATGGGATCCTCAGCCATTGGACCTGGGTTCTTAACACAGACGGCTGTATTCACTGAACAGCTGTTGGCAAGCTTCGGATTTGTCATTCTCATGTCGATCATATTGGATATCGGTGTACAGGCGAACATTTGGCGGATCATAGCGGTCTCGAAGAAGAGAGGACAGGATATCGCCAATATGGTTCTTCCGGGTCTTGGTTATTTCCTTGCTTTTGCTGTAGCGCTCGGTGGACTGGCCTTTAACATCGGAAACGTCGGGGGCGCCGGTCTAGGGATGAACGTCCTGTTCGGAATCGATCCTCGAGTTGGAGCGGCCATTACAGGTGCGATCACAATCGGTGTCTTCTTATCGAAGGAAGCAGGCGTTGCGATGGATAAGATCGCCCGTGTGCTCGGAGGCGCCATGATTCTCCTTACACTTTATGTAGCCTTCCAGAGTAACCCGCCCGTCGGGGATGCCATTACACACACATTTGCCCCGACGACTATTGATATCTTTGCGATTATCACGCTTGTCGGAGGTACAGTCGGAGGATACATCACCTTTGCCGGAGGGCACCGTTTATTAGATGCGGGCATTTCCGGGAAGGAAAATCTACATCAAGTGACGAAAAGTTCTATATCAGGGATTCTGATTGCATCCGTTATGCGTATTTTCCTTTTCCTCGCTGTGCTTGGAGTCGTTGTGACTGGATTCACACTGGATCCGTCGAACCCGCCGGCTTCTGTTTTCCAAGAGGCAGCTGGAATGGTCGGATATAAGATGTTCGGAATCGTCCTATGGGCAGCAGGGATTACGTCGGTGATCGGAGCGGCTTATACGTCCGTTTCCTTCTTGAAGACGTTGTCCAATAAAGTAGCGAGAAATGAGAAAGCCTTCACACTCGGCTTCATTGTCGTCTCGACGATCGTCTTCACGTTCATTGGTAAACCCGTCCTGCTTCTGATTTTAGCCGGTGCATTCAACGGATTGATCCTGCCTGTCGCATTAGGAACGATTTTAGTCGGTGCACACAAGAAATCCATCGTCGGGGATTACAAACACCCGCTGTG
This sequence comes from Halobacillus litoralis, assembly GCF_020171725.1. GTDB lineage: Bacteria > Bacillota > Bacilli > Bacillales > Halobacillaceae > Halobacillus > Halobacillus litoralis_F. Next base: position 77,465 of record NZ_JAIVAJ010000003.1, read on the forward strand.
GTTAACGATTTTCGGTGGAATTGTCTTTCTCTTAACGGCTTACCTTGCTGTTATGACCTTGATTGATAAAGTTCCACAGTTGTTTGGCTAGGAGGCGAATAAATGAAAGTATCATATGCACCGCTCGGAGATACAGGGATGCAGGTCGTCTTTGGTACCGAAATCTCCAAAGAGACCAATCAAATGATCAGACGCATGACCGATCATTTGAAGACTCATCCAATTGAAGGCGTTACGGAGTGGGTACCCGCTTATACAACGCTGACTCTCTACTATAACCCGAGCGTAATCACGTATCGCGCATTACAAGATTCGTTACAGCGCATCTTTCAAAACGTTCAAGAACAAAGGGAAGCAGCTTCTGCTTCTCTTGTTTACATCCTTCCGACGTATTACGGAGGGGAGGACCTATCCTTTGTAGCGGAGAAGAATGGACTGACGGAAGAAGAGGTCGTCCGGATCCATTCGAGTGAAGACTATCTCATCTATATGATGGGCTTTGTACCAGGCTTCCCTTACTTAGGTGGGATGTCGGATCAGATTGCCACACCACGGCGTGACGATCCGCGCCCCGAGATTGCGCCAGGTTCTGTCGGAATCGCCGGCAGTCAGACGGGCGTGTACCCGTTGACCTCACCAGGAGGCTGGCAGTTGATCGGCCGTACACCGGTAAAGCTGTACGACCCTGATCAAGAAGAACCGATTTTGCTGGAATCTGGACATTACATTCGGTTTGAGCCTGTCAGTAAGGATGAATATGACCGAATCGAGCAGGAAATCGAACGGGGCGAGTACACCGTTCAGACGGAAAAAAAGGAGGAGGTTATGCCATGACATCCGTTGACTTAAACAGTGATTTAGGCGAAAGCTTCGGTGCTTATACCATCGGAAACGATGAACAGGTGCTGGCCTTTATCTCATCTGCGAACATTGCATGTGGTTTTCACGCGGGCGACCATAACGTCATGATGAAGACGGTGAAAGACGCCGCTGAAAAAGGGGTCAGCATCGGGGCGCACCCGGGTTACCCGGACCTTGCTGGATTCGGGCGTCGCGCAATGGCGGTATCCCCGGAAGAGGTCTTCAATCTCATCACCTATCAGATTGGAGCGATCAAAGCAGCCGCCGCAGCACAAGGAACGACCGTTCACCACGTGAAGCCGCATGGCGCGCTTTACAACACGGCCGCTAAAGACAGCCATGTTGCAGAAGCGATTGCGGATGCTGTGAAAGCTGTTGATTCAGAGCTTGTGCTTTACGGGTTAGCCGGAAGTGAACTGGTGAAGGCCGGAGAGAAAGCCGGACTGAAGGTTGCGCAGGAAGTCTTCGCTGACCGGACGTACCAGCAGGACGGATCGCTTACACCGAGAACTGAAGCAAACGCCATGATTCACGATGCGGACGTTGCCGTGGACCGGGTGATTCGTATGATTCAAGATCAGAAGGTAGAGGCTGTCGATGGTCATGACATCACGATACAAGCCGATACAATCTGTGTACACGGAGACGAGCCGGAAGCTCTCCAATTCGTTCAAAAACTGCGAGAACGCATCCAGCAGGAAGGGATTCGGATCGAGCGGGTAGGAGCGAATGAACATGTCTAATCCGATTTTTCAAATTGAGAAACCAGGCCTCCTTACCACGCTTCAGGATGAAGGAAGGCATGGGTATCAGCAATATGGCATCGTCGCTTCCGGAGCGATGGATCCGTATGCACTGAAGATCGCCAATTTCCTTGTCGGAAACAAAGGCGGTGAAGCGGCGCTTGAGGTCACCGTGATGGGACCGGAATTGAAGGTACTCTCTGATTCGGTCATCGCCATCTGCGGTGCCAACCTTTCCCCCCGTTTGAACGGACACTCTGTATCGATGTGGAAAAGTTTTGCGGTGAAAGAAGGGGATCTGCTTGAATTCGGCCAGCCGATTGAAGGAGCGAGAGCCTATATCAGCGTCGCTGGAGGCTATGATGTCCCGGTTGTAATGGGAAGCAAATCCACGTATTTGAAAGCCGGAATGGGAGGCTTTGAAGGACGTTCGCTTGAGAAGGGGGACGTTTTATCGAAGGTTGGAAATGCGAGTGGCGTAAAGGGGCGGGCAATCCGACCGGACGAGACCCCTACCTACGAACGGGAGATGGACATCCGCGTCGTTCCCGGTCCTCACCTCGATGCCTTTTCTGAAGAAGCTCTTCGTACGTTTCTTTCATCCACGTACGAGGTGACCCCTCAATCCGACCGTATGGGATACAGGCTGAAAGGACCGAAGCTCGAGCACCGGTCTTCAGCAGATATCGTTTCTGAAGCCATTCCACTCGGCGGGATTCAAGTCCCGGCAAACGGCCAGCCGATTTTGCTGATGGCAGACCGCCAGACGACAGGCGGATATACGAGGATTGCCACCGTCATTTCAAGTGATATCCCGTATCTTGCACAGGCGATGCCTGGATGCAAACTCCGCTTCCGTGAAGTGACGGTTGAGGAAGCGCAGGAGGTCTATCGTGAGAAGGATCGTTTTCTCCGAACGTTGGAACGTGTAGCCGTCCATTAATAAAAAGCTTGAAGCTGAATCCTTTATGGAAACAGTTTCAAGCTTTTTTACTATTATCACTACATTCATAAATTCTAATAGTAGGTTATTTACACCCAACACCCATCAGAGCGAAACTGTATTCCTTTAATTATTATATTTGTACACCAAAAAATGGAATTAGAAAAAGGACAGAAAGCAGTGCATAAACAGGGGAGAAAGTCTCGACAAGAAAAAATGGGACAGCGATCGGGGCGTAAGAGGGTGGGCTAGTCCTGATAAAAGATAAATGGGACAGCGAGCAGTCTGTCAGCAGAGGAGGTAGTCCTAATAAAAGATAAATGGGACAGCGAGCAGTCTGTCAGCAGAGGAGGTAGTCCTAATAAAAGATAAATGGGACAGCGAGCGTGCTGTCAGCAGAGGAGGTAGTCCTAATAAAGGATAAATGGGATAGTGAGCCTTCTGAAAGCAGAGAAGGTAGTCCCAATAAGAAAGAAATGAGACAGTAAGCCGGTCGGTTAATCAATTGTGAGGGAGGAAAAAGGGCTTATGTAAAAATCAATGCCTGAATTTCGGCTGCATAGACTTTGGACTGATCTATAATGAAAGAAGAGATCGTTCAGAGGAGGAGCTGTGATGACAGATCAGAAGAGTAGGGAATATTACCAAGCTTTATTAGAGAAGGACACAGAATACGAAGGGGTTTTCTTTGTCGGGGTCAAAACGACCGGCGTATTCTGCCGGCCTACTTGTCCTGCGAGAAAACCTAAGCTTCAAAACTGCGAGTTTTTCGCGACAGCAGAACAAGCTCTGCTCGCTTCGTTCAGACCTTGCAAAAGGTGTCAGCCCCTTTCTCATCCGAGTCATGTTTCGGAGTCCGTCCAGCAGCTTGTCGAGATGGTGGAACAAAATCCTGAAAAACGCTGGAGAGAAAGAGACTTTGAGGCATTGGACTTGGATGCATCGACAGCGAGACGTCAGTTCAAGAAGCGTTTTGGGATGACTTTTATCGAATATGCGCGTGCACGAAGGATGGGCCTGGCAATGAAGGAAATTAGAAAAGGCAAGCCGGTCATTGAAGCTCAGCTGTCTACAGGCTATGAATCCAGCAGCGGTTTCCGCGATGCCTTTTCTAAAATTATGGGCTCTCCTCCAAGCTTGGGGGAAGAGGGCAAGGTCCTCTCAGCAGCCTGGCTCGATACGAAGCTTGGCCCGATGGTTGCCATCGCGGACGAACAGGACTTGTATTTGCTGGAGTTCGTGGACCGTCGAGGGCTTGAAGGAGAGGTCGAGCGGCTGAGGAAAAAGACAAAGGCAGCGATCATCCCTGGTAAGACGGATCCGATTGATTCCATTGAGGAAGAGTTAGATCAATATTTCAAAGGAGAATTGACGTGTTTCCAGACTCCAGTGAAGTTGCTGGGAACTCCTTTTCAAATGGAGGTTTGGGAGGCGTTGTGTACGATTCCGTTTGGCGACACATGGTCTTATGCCGAGCTTGCGGCATCGATTGGGAAGCCCTCCGGTTACAGGGCGGTTGCGCGGGCGAATGGAGCCAATCAGCTGGCCCTTATGATTCCATGTCACCGTATCATTAACTCGAATGGTGAGCTGGGTGGCTATGGTGGCGGGCTGCCTCGTAAGGAATGGTTGATTCAACATGAACAAAGGTCAGGGATCTCCCTTGGAGTGTAAAAAAAGGGAGGTTCCTGACCTTTTATTGTAGGTGAGATTTGTTATAACGTGTATTGCCCTGTCCTTGCCATAAAGTCTGTATATGTAAGGTCATCCTCCTGACTAAATTATTATTTTGATTTGAAGAAGGAGGAAAGGCACTCCTCTTCCTTGAATCAATCAAAGAGACATTTTCAGAGGAAGTAGGCATTGCTATAAATTGTATAACGAGGAGTGGTGATCATGAAATATGGTCTTTACGGCAAATTAGTGGCAGCTGAAGGGAAACGAACTCAGCTAGCGGAAATCATGACAAACGTTGCATCTTTCATGAACGAAGTAGAAGGTTGTGAATTGTATATTGTGAACCAAACTGATGAGGAACCGGATGCGATTTGCGTATTTGAAGTATGGAAAGATGCGGAAGCACACCAAAGTTCCTTGAGTCTGGAAACCACGCGGAATCTAATTGCTCAGGCGAAGCCGATTTTAGAGGATGTTCAGCGGATTCATACATTGGAGACGGTAGCTGGGAAGGGAATCAATTGAGTAGGCACCTGCAAAGTATGGTATGATGTGAAAAGATCTTATACGTAAAGGAGGGAAGGTCATGCATACGTTCACATTAGGCATCAAAATCGAGACTCAGCATCTCTTATTCATGATGTCTATTTTTGGAATTTCAGCTGTCCTTGGGACAAGTCTGTCCTTTTTTAGCTGAAATTTCATAAATGTGAACCGAAGTATGATTTCCTGAACTAGAATGAGTATGGCCACAGGGGAATGATCTCCTGTGGCTTTTTTTATTCTAGGAAACTAAAATTTGAGCTATATGGATAACGCATGCCGGATCAGTGACGTCCGGCTCCAGCGCCCAGCTCCTCGCGACATAAGCAATCCACCCTGCGAAAGGAAAGTCCGCCTTCCTACGGGCGTTTTGCTTGGGCCTGCGGATGCAGGTCAGTTCGACGTTGCAACAGGACGTTGCGTACTTAGTCGAACTTCCACTGCTAGGAGGGCGCTTACGCCTTTGCTCCGTATAAGAGAGGACGAATTTTTTCATGTTTAAGACAAAACGCAACATCTATATGCTATATCTTTATATCTTTCTCGCCCAGTTATTTTTTGACCGGGCGCTATGGGTCATTTACCTTGGCGACAAAGGAATGACGTTTGGTGAAATCGGGCTGATCGAGGCGCTTCTTCACCTGGCGATTGTCCTGTTTGAAGTACCGACAGGAATGATTGCAGACTTGTACGGTAGAAAAGTAAGTCTTGTCATCGGAAATGTGTTCAGCCTTCTATACGGGCTGTTCATGCTGATCAGCGGTACGTTTTCAATGTTTACGCTTGCCTTTCTATCAATGGGATTGATGGTGACGTTCCATTCCGGCGCAGAACAAGCCTTTGCGTACGATACGTTGAAAAAGGAAGGCCGCGAGAAGGAGTACACGAAGGTCATTGGAAGTATGACGGCACTCGCCTTGTTATCGCTCAGTCTGGCTAAGTTCCTAGGAGGATTCATGGCAGAGGTGAGCTGGGAGCTTGTGTACGGATCGACCATTTTCACTCATGTCCTGGCTCTTGTTCCTCTATTCTTTTTGAAAGAACCTGAACGGGAAAAGACAGCGGACATCGGTGGTCGCTGGTATCATCAGTGGGTCCATCAATTCAAATCGGGGCTTGCTGTTTGGAAGAAGAATCCGGTTATTCATACGCCTGTCATCTTGTTTATTCTGGCAGGGGCGGTGATGGTCATCATCGTTTTCTATGGACAGGAGTACTTTATTCAACTCGGCTACTCGTCTATTGTGGTCGGAGCGGTATTTACGGTAGAAGGGCTGCTTGGAGTAGTCATGGCGAAAGTGGCTTATAAAGTTGAGAAGCGCTTTGCTTTCTTCAACATCCTCTATTATGGACTGGGATTATTCTTTGTGTTTTTCCTGTTGTTCATTTTTGCGACGGACTGGGCAATCATTCTATCGTTCTTATTCCTGGCACAGCTATTGAGCCTGTTTGAACCGATTTTCAGCTCATTCGTGCAGAATCGTTTGGAGAGCTCGGTTCGATCGACGTTCTTTTCGTTGATTGGATTGATGGAGAGCTTTCTGATCATGAGTAGTTTCCCGTTGTTCGGCTTCGCGGTTGAACGAATCGGGTTTACGGACGGGTTTGTTGGATTGTGGGTCGTCTTTGTAGTTGTGGCTGGAGGTTATCTGCTGCTGCAGAGGATGATGAGAGTGAATAGGTGATAATGATCAAGGAATATGAAAACTCTTGAATAGAAAAGCAGGTTCTCATTTGAATGGGGCCTGTTTTTTTATATACGACAAAAACGGTACTGAGAGAGGGTTTTTTACAAGAAACTGAAATTTAAAATTTAAATTGTCTTGAAATTCAGAAAAATATCATTTACACTGTTTGTAATCGATTACATTGAAATGCAGAGAACAGGATGAGATGAATTATGACAAAAATGAGCGACGTTGCAGCACTTGCGGGAGTATCAACAGCTACCGTCTCCAGAGTGCTGAGAAATCCAGAAACCGTCACAGAGACTACAAAGCAAAAGGTACTTGAAGCGATTGAGGAGTTGAATTATCAACCCAACATGCTTGCAAGACATTTCAGGCGTAGTCAAACCAACACCATTCTAGTAGTCGTACCGAACATCATCAATACAGTGTTTGCTGAGATTGTTGGAGGTATAGAAGAGGAAGCTTCCAAGAATGGCTATAGAGTCTTACTACGTAATTCAAACAATCAAATCGACCGAGAATATGGCTCCATAGAGCACATGAAGCAGAGACAGGTGGATGGCATGATTATGTTGTCGCCTCGGCTTGATGAAGAGATCCTGCAGGATATTAGTGAAAAGTATCCGATTGTGCTTGCTACAGCCCATCTCGATGAAACGAAAATACCTGTTGTATCCATAGATAATGTGAGCAGTAGTAAGAAGGCTACTGAACACCTTATTCGATTAGGGCATAGAAGAATTGCTCATATAACTGGTCAGCTTGACTCAATGATTTCCAGGTACAGGTTTAAGGGGTACAGGGAAGCGATGAAAGAGAACGGTATCGACTATGATACCCAACTCATTCGCGAAGGAGAGTTCACATTTGAATCCGGATATGAGCAGATGATGAACCTTCTGGATCAGAAATTCCCCCCAACGGCGCTCTTTGCAGCAAGTGATGAGATGGCCATGGGAGCCATTAATGCTGCTAAAAGCAGAGGTGTGAATGTACCAGAAGATTTAGCTGTTGTTGGGTTTGATAACATCAGGTTTTCATCTGTTTTTGATCCTCCACTTACAACAATCGCTCAGCCGAAATTTGGAATGGGTGAGAAAGCTATGGAATTGCTGATGAAGAAATTTAATGGAGAACCTGTTGAACAGACAGAACATATTTTGCCGGATGAACTGATCATTCGCGATTCATGTGGTGCGAGGTTGAAAGAGAAGTTAATCCGCACTTAATCGTATTTTGTGTAAAAATGTAATCGATTACAAAGTCATTGAGGAGGTGAGTTTTAACGTAGGAATTATTTTTTTATGAATATTTGTAATCGATTACATTTCAATTTTGAAAGGAGACCATATATGTTTAAAGCACCAGTTGCCGTTCAAATGTTCACATTAAGAAATGAGAGTAAGGAAGATTTTAAAGGCACGTTACAAAGAGTTTCAGAGATAGGATTTGAGGGTGTTGAATTCGCTGGTTATGGCGGGATGGACGCTCAACAATTAAGAGAAACAATTGACTCCTTGGGATTAAAAGCTGCTTCCAGCCACATTCCTCTCGACTCTATTGAAAATGAGCTTGATCAAGTGATTCATGATCAACAGATTTTAGGGAGCAAGCACATCGTATGCCCGTTCTTACCTGTCGAAAGAAGGTCAAAGGAAGAGTACTATAAACTCGTTGACGTCTTGAATCATGCGGGACGCAAGTGTCAGGAAGAGGGGATTTCATTATCTTACCATAACCACGACTTTGAGCTGACTGATCTTATAGATGGCAGAAAGCCTCTTGAGATCCTCCTGCAGGAAACCAATCCAGATTGGGTAAAAGCAGAGTTCGACATCTACTGGCTGACGAAAGCGGGTGAAAGTCCTGAAGAGTGGTTGAATCAATATCGTGGTCGTACGCCTCTAGTCCACTTGAAAGACATGACGACGGATGAAGAGAAATTCTTTGCTGAGTTAGGAACTGGCGGTGTTCAACTGGATCAAGTCTTGTCCCTTGGTGAACAGAATGCGGTGGAGTGGTGGATTGTAGAGCAGGATCAATCGAGGAAAACACCTTTTGAAAGCATTCAACAGAGCTTTGAGTATTTGAAAAGAAAAGATACAGTAGCTACCTAAATACGAGAGGAGAAAGTGAATATGAAAAAGCTTATTAGTTTTATTCTGTTCAGTTCTATACTATTTTTGGCGGCTTGTGGGGGGACATCTGTGAGTTCAGGTGAGGACCAGAAGGAAATTGAATTCTGGCATATTGACCCCGGTGAAAAAGAGGCTGTATATGAAGACGCTGTGGCAAGATTTGAAGAAAAACACCCCGATGTCAATGTGAAAATGCTCCGTATTCCAAATGACTCCTATAAACAAAAATTATCAGTCGCAATGTCCGGGGGAAACCCGCCCGATGTGTTTCATAGTTGGGGAGGCGGATGGCTGAAGCAATTCGTCGACCAAGATAAGGTTCTGGACATCACGGATGATATAGATCCATCCCACTTTAATGAATTGGCTTTAGACAATGGTACGTTTGATGAAAAGGTTTATGGCTTACCTCTTGGTCTTTCTATCGATGTCGTTTTTTATAATAAGGAAATCTTTGAGCAATATGATCTCGAAGAACCGCAAACTTATGAAGAGTGGCTGACGATCATCGACACCCTTAACGAGAATGACGTAACCCCGATTGCCCTTGCGAACAAAACGAAATGGCCAGGTGCGTATTACTTAATGAATTTCACAAGTCGTTTAGCAGGTCCATCCCTTTTTGACAGCGCTTTCAACAGAGAGGGCAAAGGTTTTGACGATGAAGCGTATGTACAGGCAGGAGAGTACATACAGGAAATGGTGAAAAAAGATGCCTTTAACGAGGGCTTCAATGGCATTCCATATGACGAAGGAAGAGGGCGTCAACTCCTTTATTCCGGGCAGGCAGCCATGATGGATATGACAATCTCGTTTCTGAATAATGTTCGGTCTGAAGCTCCCGAATTCGAAGAGAAATTAGATTTCTTCTTATTCCCGACTATCGAAGGTGGCGAGGGAGAGCAGACAGAGGTTGGAGCAGCAACTGGTCCGGTTTGGTCCGTTTCTAAAGATACCGAACACCCAGAGTTAGCGGCAGAGCTTCTAAAAGAATTGACAAGTGAAGAGACAGCGAAAGATTATTCTGATCGAACAGGATCTCTGAACGGTATCAAAGGTGTTGAGCCATCTGATGAATTTACAAAACGCTTCTATGAAATTACCGAGAACGCTACACATATGCAGATGCCTTACGATCAGACCCTTCCACCAGAGCTTGCTGAACTTCACAAAGACACGACACAAGCGATCTTCAGTTTAGAAATGACACCTGAAGAAGCGGCCGAGAAGATGGAAGCAAAAGCTCAGGAACTATTGGAATAACAGTAAGAAGAGAGGGTCTCCCTCTCTTCTGAATCACTAAGGAGGATGCATGTGGAGACTCATATAAAAGTTGCTCGTTCCCGCAGTCAGTCCCGGTCGGTTTCAAAGAGTCATAATAATTGGAAGAAGAATCTCACCATACTTGCTTTCATTGCTCCTGCATTCATCGTTTATGCGGTGTATGTCTTGTACCCGATTTATTCCACATTCAATTACAGCCTGTATGAATGGGACGGAATGAGTGAAATGACGTTCGTGGGGTTGCAGAATTATGTTCAGTTATTTAATGATGCGGTATTTTGGACAGCGTTAACCAATAATACGTGGGTAGTGCTGACCTCTGTATTTGTACAAATTCCACTCGGACTTATTATGGCACTCATGCTGTTCGCTCCAATCAGAGGAATTAGACTTATGAACAGCGTCTACTTCTTCCCGTTCCTGATGTCGACTGTAGCGATCGGTCTGTTGTGGGTGCTGATGTATGACCCGATCAATGGAGTTGTGAACCAGTTTATCAATGTCTTTGGATTTGAAAATGTAGCATGGTTAAGTGAAGGAAACACAGCGATCTTTGCTGTTTTATTAGTCATCGTATGGCAGTTCGCTCCTTTTTATATGATTCTATTTAAAGCCGCTATCGTCGGGGTTCCAGAAGAATTATATGAAGCAGCAGAAATTGATGGTGCCAACACCATTACGAAGTTTGTTCACATCACACTCCCTATGCTGATGCCGACAATCGTAAGCTCATCAATCTTAGCCATCGTTGGTTCATTAAAAGCATTTGATATTTTCTACATCATGACGGGTGGCGGCCCGAACCATAACACGGAGATTATGGGAACCTACATGTTCAAGCAGGCATTTGTCAACTTCAACATGGGGTATGCGAGTGCCATCGCTTTCCTGATGTTCTTTATCGCATTGATTGTCACTATTATTATCCAGACGATGGATTATTACCGTAAAAAGAAAGGAGCCTTATCATGAACAATCTGATTAAAAAGACCTTCTTATATGTGGTTGCTATTTTACTGCTGATCTTTACGGGCTATCCTTTTCTTTATATGGTGTCGACTGCTTTGAAGAGTCAAAGTGACTTCTTCGAAAAACCTTTTGCCTTGTTTTCATCCTTCAATTTGGAAAACTTCTTCTCGGTTTTTGAGATGGGGCTTACCCGCTACTTCTTCAACAGTATCTTAGTGACAGTTCTTGCTGTATTCATCGTCATGTTCGTCGGGGCTCTAGCGAGTTATCCACTGAGTCGAATGAATTTCAAGTTGAACAGGGTGGTATTTCTACTATTCATTTCAGGAATGATGCTGCCTATTCACGCTACTTTAATTCCAATTTTCAAACTGACAGAGAATATCGGTCTCTATGATACGCTAATCGCTTTACTGGGACCATATATTGCGTTCAGTCTTCCGATTTCAATCTTCATCCTTACTCAATTCATGAAAGACATCCCCAAGGCTTTGGAGGAGGCAGCAAAAATGGATGGCTGCACACACTTTGGGATCTTCTGGAGAGTGATTCTTCCTATGCTGACTCCAGCACTCATGACCGTTTTGATTTATAACTTTATCCATTTGTTCAACGAATTCATCTTTGCTCTCGTACTTATTTCAAGTCCAACGAATATGACACTCCCGCTTGGACTGCAGGACTTCAAAGGTGAGTTTTCAGTAAACGTACCTGGTTTAATGGCCGCGCTTACGCTTGCAAGTCTGCCGATTCTTGTCGTCTATTTGTTCTCACAAGAAAAAGTGGTCAAAGGACTAGGTGGCGGTGCGGTAAAAGAATAAACGCGAACGATGAAATAGAGAGGGGGAGTAATGATGGAAACGATAAAAGTGGGAGTAGTGGGCTGCGGGAATATCAGCGATATCTATTTCCAGAACTTAAGTGAATTTGATAAAGTAGATGTTTTTGCCTGCGCCGATTTAAAAGAAGAGCTGGCTTTAGAAAAAGCAGAGAGGTATCAGATTCCAAATGCATTATCTGTTCCTGAATTGTTGGAACATCCCGAGATCGAGCTTGTCATCAATCTGACTCCACCGAAGGTTCATGCTGATCTTTCCATAAGAGCATTGGAAAACGACAAGCATGTTTATAGTGAAAAGCCTTTAGCGGTGACTAAGGAAGACGGGCTCCGCATCTTAGAAAAAGCTAATGAAAAAGGGAGAATGGCTGGATCAGCTCCTGATACGTTCTTGGGCGGAGGGCTTCAAACATGCCAAGACCTTGTTCAAAGTGGTGCGATTGGAGACCCCGTAGCTGCGACAGCATTCATGATGAGTTCAGGTCCAGAACAATGGCACCCTAACCCGGACTTTTTTTATCAGGAAGGTGCGGGACCACTGATGGATATGGGCCCATACTATCTGACAGCGCTTATTCAAATGCTTGGACCGATTGAAGCGATCTCTGCCTCAGCTTCAACACATTATCCAGAACGGGTCATTCAATCAGGTGAAAGAAAAGGTGAGGTCATAAAAGTGGAGACCCCCACTCATTTTTCGGGGAACTTGACGTTCAAGAGTGGTGTGGAGGGAGTTATGATGATGAGCTTTGATATTGCGGCTCCTCACCCACCATCAATCGTGATTTATGGAACGGAAGGGACGTTGCGTGTTCCTGATCCCAATCACTTCGGTGGTCCGATCTTTTTACAGAGAAAAGGGGAAGTGGACTGGACCGAAGTGGATATCCGGTATTCGTATGTGGAGAACAGCCGGGGCATAGGAGTTCTCGATATGGTTACCTCCATTCAGGAAGGTACTCCTTTTAGAGCGAACGGGCAACTTGCCTTTCATGTGCTCGATGCTATGAAAGCCTTCTATGAATCATCTGACCAGGGTGAGAGAGTTCGTTTAGGCAGCACTTGCGCGCCATCACCATTGCTTGAAGAATCTTTACAAAAAACGAGAGGATGAATGATTGATGAAAAAACTAAACGTAGCCGTTATTGGGTGTGGAAGCATTGCCAGAAAGAGACACCTTCCAGAATACCACTCCAATAGTCAGGTGAATATAGTAGCAGTTTGTGATGTTGTAGAGGAACGAGCGAAAGAGATGGCTGAAGTATATGGGGCTCTGCCTTTTACAAATTACATGGATGCGATTAACTTAGCTGAGGTTGATGCTGTCAGTGTGTGTTTACCGAACTACCTTCACGCTTCTGTAACCATCGAGTCACTCGATGCCAAGAAGCACGTTCTTTGTGAAAAGCCGATGGCAATCTCGATTGAAGAGGCTGAAGCGATGAATCAAGCGGCCGAAAGAAACGAGAAGAAATTAATGATTGCCCACAACCAGCGATTCGTATCTTCTCATCAGAAAGCGAAACAGCTCCTCGACTCAGGCGAACTTGGTAAAGTGTACAGCTTCCGAACGACTTTTGGTCATGGCGGTCCTGAGAACTGGAGTATAGATGGAAGTAGTAGTTGGTTCTTCAATAAAGAAGCAGCCTTTGTAGGAGCGATGGGAGATCTGGGTGTACATAAAGCCGATCTAATCAGGTATTTGATAGGTGAGGTATCAGAAGTGGGCGCCTTTGTCGAAACGGCAGCGAAATCGAATACAACGGTTGATGATAACGCTGTATGCATACTTAAGATGGATTCAGGGGTCGTTGGAACATTGACTGCCAGTTGGTCTTACAGCACAAATGACAATTCTACGGTAATCTATTGTGAAAAAGGAACGCTGCAATTGGAAAATGACCCCGATTATTCTTTAAAGGTAGAGTATCGGAATGGTGATCGTGTCCATCATAAGTTGGATAAAATCCAAACGAATGATGACAAGGCGCCAGTGACCACTCATACAATTGATCATTTTGTGGAGTCCGTTCTGAATGATCAAACGCCATTGATTTCAGGCGAGGAAGGATTGAAATCTCTGCAGGTTATTCTATCTGCTTTGGAGGCAAATGAGACCAAACAGATTGTTGAACTTAGAAAAACAACAGAGGTATATTGATTTGATCAAGAGCAGCTCCCGTTTTCAATTCGGTGCTGCTCTTTATTTTTTGCATGAGTGTTATGTGAGCAGGAGGCTCATCATGTTTCAGCCACAGAATCGGAGGGGATATTGTTACATAATACAAAAGTTTACAAGGAGGTATCTGGATGCTTTTTCAAGGCACCCATATTAAGAATCCCTCAAAAATGTCCATTGCCCTCATCTTGAGTGGCTTTGCTACTGTTTTTGTGGCCTTTTATCTATTCCTATCCTTGGCAGAAGAGGTTTGGGAAAACGAGAAGTTCCAAATCGATGAAACCGTCAATCAATTCATCGCTTCCTTCAACACGCCCGGACTCACGAATACGATGGGATATATAACCGAAACAGGGTCCGTCATGTGGCTGACGATTGCTACGGTATTAGTTGCGGCATACTTGTTCTTCCTTTCCGATAAGAGCAATTGGGTGGTGTTGTTTTTAGCCATCAATATGCTTGGAATCAGTGGGCTGACAAAGGGATTGAAGCTTCTTTTCGAAAGGCAGCGTCCTTCTGTTATCGAAGAATTCGACGGAACAGGATACAGCTTTCCGAGTGGTCATTCAACGGGAGCTGTGACGTTCTATGGATTTATGATTTATTTGGTCGTGGTCAGTCGACTGAGCAAAGGGTGGAAGTGGGCTATTAATTCATTCCTTGCAGTGTGGGCGTTACTGGTTGCGTTGAGCCGAGTATTCATCGGGGTTCACTTCATTACGGACATTATGGCTGGGATTGCCATCGGTCTGTCTTGGCTGCTTGTTTGTATTGCAGCGCTTGAAGTGATGCTTTGGAGAAAGAGACGATTCAAGAACAAACAAGATCAGTTGAAGATGACCTCCTCGTCCAACTAGGGCGAGGTCGTTTGGTCTGCTTGTAAGCAGCATTTCATAGAGATTGTGGGAAAGGAGAAGCGGTATGTATTTTTCTGAAAAACGGTTTTCCGATTTGGGTACGGGGACAAAGGCCTTGCTTTTGTTCATGTTTTTCCTCGTCGCGGCTGGTACGATCTACTCCATTCAATTAACGTGGCGTATCCTGTCTCAAGAAAAGCTGATGATGGATCAGCGGGTATTTGATTTCGTCCGTGCTACATCCGGGGAAGGACAGGAATGGTTTTTTCAATCGATCAGTAAACTCGGCTCTGTAGTGGTATTGGCTACGGCATCTGTTCTCATCCTCCTCTATTTCCTGTTCTTATCTTCTCATAGCAAGTGGCTGGGGCTGTATTTTGCCTTAGGTATGGCAGGGGTCAGCCTGATCACGAAACTAGCAAAAATGTCGACTTCAAGAGACCGTCCAGAGTTTATGGGGGACTATCATGGCAGTACGTCGAGCTTCCCCAGTGGGCATACATCGGGCGCAGTCGTTTTCTATGGGTTCATGATGTATGTAATAGGAGCATCAAAGCTCGGGCGCAAATGGAAAGCGGCCATTCATCTTCTATTGACTTTTATCATCGTTGGGATCAGTATGAGCCGTGTTTACTTAGGTGTGCATTACTTCTCGGACCTTGTCACCGGTTTCTTTCTAGGCTGTGTTTGGTTAGCCCTCTGTATCACAGGCTTTGAAATGACGATGAGGTATCGGGTGAAAAGGAAACGTGCGGAGGAAGATGAGGAGTCACAGGCGCTCGGAAATTTGTAGCCTTATTGTTATGCCAATATTCAGGCTTTACGCACTCATTTTACCCTTGCCCCCGGGTGGTTTATAATGAGGGCAAATCAGAAAAGACGGGGAAGTGCCTATGAGTAAACGTAAGACGAAACGAAACCATTCTAAACCACACAGCAAACCGCCGAAAGGAGCACCTAAAGGAAAAAAGGGTGGTCCTCCAAGACGTCAACCGAAAGCGATGACTGCTGAAGTGACGTGCTCCGCTCTGACGCCAGAAGGGAAGGGTGTTGCGAAATGGAAAGGGCAGGACATTGAAGTTCCTCACCTTTTACCAGGAGAAAAAGCGGAAGTGCTTGTCTCTCAGAAAGGGAAGTTCGTGCAAGCTGAATTAAAGCGCGTAATTGAGGCTTCAGAAGACCGCGTCGAAGCACCGTGTCCTTACTATTACGAGTGCGGCGGCTGTCAATTGCAGCATATGAGCAATCCCGCTCAGTCCACCTTTAAACAAGATGCAATGGTGCAGTTGATGAAGCCATTCGGAATACCGGATCCTATTTTAACGATGGATCATCCTTATGATTACCGGAATAAGAGCCACACGACGTTCGGTCTCAATCACAAGCGTCAAGTGGTTGGAGGACTGTATGAGCAGAATACGCATGACATCATCGACATGGATCAGTGCCTGATTCACGACCCGAAAGCCGATGACATTGCGAATTCCATTAAAGAATACATGAGAAAGTCGAAAATGCAGCCTTATAACGAAGACACAGGACATGGCTTCCTGAGACACGTCTTGATCAAGGTTGGCAAGTTAAGCGGTGAAATCATGGTCGTGCTTGTCGCAGCTTCTTCGGAATTCAAAGGCAAGAACAATTTTGTCAAAGCGATGAGAAAAGCCCATCCTGAGATTACAACGATGCTTCTTAACGTGAACAAGCGCGATACAAGCGTTGTTCTCGGGAATCAGGAAAAAGTCTTGTTCGGAAAAGGGACGATTACCGACACGCTGTGCGGACTCGAGTTCGAAATCTCGGCCAAGTCGTTCTATCAAATCAACCCGGTCCAGACCGAGAAGCTTTATGGCAAAGCAATCGAAATGGCCGAGCTTACAGGAAAAGAAACCGTCATCGATGCCTACTGCGGCATTGGTACCATCGGGCTCGTCGCAAGTAAGAAGGCTGGTAAAGTGATCGGCGTCGAGGTCAACAAAGATGCAGTGAAAGACGCGATCCGAAACGCCAAGCGCAACGGCGTGAACAACGCTCGCTTCTACCAAGGAGATGCGGGGGAGTTCATGGTCGATATGGCCGCACGCGGTGAAAAGGCGGATGTGGTCATCATGGATCCACCGAGAAGCGGCAGTGACGAAGCGTTTCTATCGAGCGTCGTGAAGCTGAAGCCTGAGAAAGTCGTCTACGTATCCTGTAACCCTGAAACGCAGGCGCGGGATATGGCGTACCTGACGAAGAATGGGTATGAAGTAGAAGGCATTCAGCCGGTGGATATGTTTCCACAGACGTATCACGTCGAGTCGGTCGCGAAGCTGGTGCGTAAAGGGTAACGATCATAAGTGGGGGTTAGCGTTTCATTCAACCTTTTGTAAGTATGAGAAAAGAGGTAGGGTTCTGACAACCCTACCTCTTTTTATGTTAAAATAAGGTAAATGGCGAAGGTGGAGAGGCTATGAAAGAAGAGAAGGATTCCGTGTATTTTCCATCCGAAAAAGGGATTCCGATGGCCGTGCTTTTTGGAGGATTCATTTTGTTTATCGTCTTGGTGTACATCTTCGGGGGCGAGCCCTTTGGCTATCAGATCATTACATACAACAGCCTGTTCGGGTATATCATTTCAGCTTTGATGGTGGCGCTGCTGCTTTGGATCTGGTTCGGGACAGGATACTATGTTCACGAAAAGCAATTGAAGATTACATTCGGTCCTTTCAAATGGTCGATCGATCCGAAGCAGATTAAGAAAATCAGCAAAGAAAAAAGCCCCGTGACAGCCCCAGCCTTATCGAACAATCGTCTAGCCATTTACTACAAAACGTATAAGGTGATCAGTGTTTCACCGAAAAATAGAGAAGCGTTTATTCAGCGATTGAAGGATACGAACGCCAATATTGTAGTGGAAGATATATAACCGATGAACAGGTTCCTTGTGGGAGCCTGTTTTTTTATTGGTTTTCTGAAGGCTTTGGATTAGGACTAGCATGGGAGGATTGTGAGGGTCATAGTCTTATAATCCTTTTAATCGGACAGGCATCACACTGGTCTAGAGGCTCATAGTCCCATAATTCTATTAATCGGACAGGCGCTGCACTAATCGAGAGGCTCATAGTCCCATAAATGCTTTAATGGGACAGGCACAGCAACAATTGAGCGGATCACAGTCCCATAAATGCTTTAATGGGACAGGCACAACACCAATTGAGCGGATCACAGTCCCATAAATGCTTTAATGGGACAAGCACCACATCAATCGAGAGGCTCGTAGTCCCATTTCTCTTTAAATGGAACAGGTCGATCTGCGGAACAGCATTCCTCTGTCCCAATAAGCCGATCCCAAAATCTCATTGCTTTTAAAACCGATTTAGCAAGCTTTTTTTCATAAGCATTTTTCATTTGTGAACATTACATGTAATTTTTATGAAAAATAAAACATAAATAGGTAAAGGTGCTATGATATTTTTTGTATACAGGTTTTATCAAAAAGTAGAGGAAGATGAACAGTTGAATACGCAGGTGAAAGAAGCTTCAATCTTTGATTACACTGGAAATAAGATTGTGACAGAGGACCGCGAGATCTCGATTATTGCGCGTATGGAGGACCCGGTGATTGCCCTTCTCGGCAATGTCGTGAGTGATGAGGAATGTGAGGAGCTGATCCGCATTTCCCAAGATAAAATCAATCGGTCGAAAATCGGCTCCAGAAAAGATGTAAGCGACATCCGTACGAGCAGCGGGGCTTTTCTTGATGGAGACGATGTGACGGCGAAGATTGAAAAACGCATTGCTCAGATTATGAATGTGCCGGTTGAAAATGGAGAAGGCCTTCATATTTTGAATTATAAGGTCGGGCAGGAATATAAGGCCCACTATGATTTCTTCAAACCAAAGAACAATGGCACGACACCCAATCCGAGAATCAGTACGCTCGTTGTCTATTTGAATGACGTCGAAGAGGGCGGCCAGACGTATTTCCCTCATATGAATCTATCCATCACGCCTCAAAAGGGGATGGCGGTTTACTTTGAATACTTCTATTCTGATTCTGCGATCAATGAGCGTACGCTTCATGGTGGTTCGCCGGTAACAGAGGGCGAAAAATGGGCAGCTACGATGTGGGTGCGCCGAAAACAATATCGATAAATGAGACAAAGGCGGGCTGCGGCTCGTCTTTTTTTTTTGTTGGTTAAAGAGGCGGGTTATAGCTTTTGTGTCAATTGCTCAGAACAATAAGAGTGATTACTCACTTTACTTTCCCTTCAATCCGAGTATAATAAAAAGTGAGTAATCACTCACATAAAAAGGAAGAGGGATGAAAATGGATGCGATTTTGCAATTAAAAGACATTTCTCAGCAGTTTAACCAGCGGAACATTCTCAATAACATTGAGTTCGATATTCAAAAAGGGGAGATCTTTGGTTTGCTAGGGCCTTCTGGTGCCGGCAAAACGACGCTCGTCAAGATGATGACGGGGACGCTCGTACCGACGGAGGGTCAAGTGTTTATGAACGGGGAGCAGATTCCGTCTTTGGAGCAGATGAAGAAGTACGGATTTATGGCTCAATCGGATGCACTTTATCAAGAATTGACGGCCTATGAAAATCTCGACTTTTTCGGGTCGCTGTACAAAATGTCTAAGACGTATCGAAAAAAGAGAATTTCAGAAGTGATGGAGATGGTGGATCTTTCTGGGCATCTGCATCAGCCGGTTGAGACGTTCTCGGGTGGGATGAAGAGGCGGTTGTCGCTTGCGGCAGCGTTGATGCATGAACCTGAACTGATTATTTTGGATGAGCCGACGGTCGGAATTGACCCGGTGCTCAGGCAGTCCATCTGGAATGAACTTCAGCGTTTGAAGGAAAAGGGGATTACGATTGTTGTGACGACGCACGTCATGGATGAAGCGGAAAAATGCGATCGTCTTGCGCTGCTTCGGGAAGGCGAAGTCATTGCCTTGAACACCCCGTCGCAGTTGAAGGAGACGATTGGTGTAGCAAGCATTGAAGAGGTCTTTTTACATTATGGAGGTGGCAATCAATGAATACATGGGCCGTCATGAAGAGGATTCTGAAACAGTTCAAACGGGATAAAAGAAGTGTGGCGCTGATGATTGTGGCTCCGATGCTTGTGCTGACTCTAATGTGGCTTGTGCTGGATGCAGACGACCAAACGCTTGAGGTTGCCTTGGTTGATGTCCCGGATCAAGTAGAACAACAGCTAGACGATGACTCAGCTGAGTGGTTGGATCTTTCGCTCTCGGAAGCAGAAAAGTCACTGGAGGAAGGGAATATTGACGCCATGCTTCAGTGGGAGGAGGGCGCGCCTCTTCTAACTGTAGAAGGCAGCAGTCCAACAACTGGTGGTGAGGTTCAAAAGGTGCTCAGCAGCGCGTTTTCTTCAGGGGCTCAACCTGAGATGCAGGTGGAGTTCTGGCATGGCACGGATTCGCATGGGTTATTCGATTACGTTGGTCCCGTGTTGATTGGATTCTTCGTCTTCTTCTTCGTTTTCATCGTTGGAGGGGTTTCCTTCCTGAGGGAGCGAACGCAAGGGACATTGGAGCGACTCCTCGCAACGCCGATCCAGCGCAGGGAGCTTGTATTCGGCTACCTTGGCGGCTTTGGGATATTCACCATTATCCAGTCGATCATTATTGCGGCCTTCTCCATTTATATTTTGCAGGTTTATATGACGGGGAACTTCTTCTATGTCATCGTCGTGACGTTCCTGCTGGCTTTGACGGCTTTGAGTCTCGGGACGCTTCTATCAGCGTTTGCCAAAAATGAATTTCAGTTGATCCAATTCATTCCGCTTGTCATCATTCCACAGGTTTTCTTCTCGGGGTTGTTTCCGACAGAAGGAATGGCATCGTGGCTTCAGGCAATCGGGAAGATCATGCCGCTTACCTACGGGGCAGAGGCGCTTAGAGGCATCATGCTTCGAGGGGAAGGGCTTGCCGGGATTCAGTTTGACATCTATATCTTAATCGGATTCTCGATTCTTTTCACGACGTTAAA
Organism: Halobacillus litoralis; assembly: GCF_020171725.1. Classification (GTDB taxonomy): domain Bacteria; phylum Bacillota; class Bacilli; order Bacillales; family Halobacillaceae; genus Halobacillus; species Halobacillus litoralis_F. Next base: position 98,200 of record NZ_JAIVAJ010000003.1, read on the forward strand.
TATATTCGCATTGAAGCGTCATCGCAGTCTATAATAGAGGGAGATATCCTGCCTAGGAGGCTGTTTTATGAAAGAGTTTGAAGAAATGATGAACACCCTGCACCCGCCATCAGAAGAGAAGAAGCTGACGCCCAAACAGGAGCAGATCCTGAAGGCGGCGGTGGAGGTGTTCGCTGAGAAAGGATACGCATCGTCTTCTACAAGTGAAATCGCCTCAAGAGCGAATGTTGCGGAAGGCACCATCTTCCGTCACTATAAAACGAAAAAAGAGCTTCTGATCGCGATCGTAAAGCCCTTCATGAGAGGGTTTGCCGTCCCGTTCTTTGCGGCACGTTTCGTAAATGAAGTATTCGATGTGCCCCCTGAGAAGCTCGAAGATTTACTCAAGACACTCATCAAAAACCGTTTCGAATTCGTGAAGGAAAACGCGCCGTTATTGAAGATCGTCCTTCAGGAACTCGCTTTTCACCCCGAGCTGAAGGAGCAGTTCCAGGCCGTTTTCTACGATGAGATCTTTCCGAAATTCGAGGCGGCGATTGATCAACTGAAGGAAAAAGGAGCGGTCGTCGAATTTTCGAATGCGACGATCATCCGGATGATCATGTCCCCGATTATCGGTTTTCTTGTTACACGATTCTTGATTGCGCCGGATCTTCCTTGGGATGATGACAAAGAGCTCGATCAGACGGTTCACTTTATTATGCATGGGTTATCCAACTCATAAGACAAGTACTCTCGCAGTACTTGTTTTTTTATGGCTGTTTAAATGGTTGAGAGAAAGGTAGTCACGACCATTTTGGTGCATGATAAGACGTGAAACAGTCTAGATTCTTCTTCTCATCAACCGTTTCCGAGGCGTTCAGAGATTGAAAAGGTTGTGAGAGCGGGTGTCTCGTCGGTTTCTGCACTTATACCATGAGAGATATAATGTCTGCCCTTAATATGGTAAAATATAAGAAAAGCCAGCCTTCATAATAGGGGGAGACAGATGGATAACCTGAAAGATACAAGATGGAAACAACGGTTTGAAAACTTTGAAAAAGCATTCCTTATTTTAAAGAAATATTCATTTCAAGAGCAGAAGTCAGAGATAGAGGAAGCGGGTATTATCCATTTTTTTGAAATTACTTTTGAACTCTCCCTTAATGTCATCAAGGACTATCTGGAAGGTGAAGGCTATCAGGTTATAAGTCCTAGAGAAACCATTAAACAAGCCTACCAAACTGAATTGATCTCAGATGGACATATCTGGATGGAAGGGTTGTCGAAGCGGACCCTTACAACTCATACGTATGATGAAGCTTTTGCGGAGAAGTTTGTTGAAGAGGTTAAAAAGGTCTATGTTCCAGCCTTTGACGAACTTTATCAAACGCTAAAAAAAGAATAGTAATCCCATACGGGTTGAAAAGAACAATTTATCATCAGAGCCTCAGGGAGCATATCGAACGTGAAGGCAAGGTCATCTATAAGAAACAGGAAACGAACAAAAGCGCTGGCCAGAGCCTCTAGGCTTCCGGCGCTTTCTGTGTGAAGAGAAGGGAGTGGGCGGCCATGACACGAGTGGTCATCTTAGCCGAGAAGCCCTCGCAGGCGAAAGCCTATGCTGAGGCTTTTACCGTACAACAAAAGACAAAGACATACATACAACTGAAGCCGGACGCCACGTTCCCAAGCGGGGCGACGATTACGTGGGGTGTCGGTCACCTTGTGGAATTAAAAGAACCGCATGACTATAAACCGGAGTGGAAGCGCTGGAAGCTTGAGCAGCTGCCGATCGTACCGGATCGTTTTCTCGAAAAGGTGTCCAAGGGAAAGTGGGATCAGTTCAAGGAAGTGAAGCGCTTGTTCCAGCAGGCGGATGTCATTGTGAACGGAGCCGATGTCGACCGTGAAGGCTCGAATATTTTCTACAGCATTCTCCGCTTAACGGGAGTGAAAGGGAAGCCGATCAAGCGGTTGTGGATCAATTCACTTGAGAAGGATGAAGTGAAGAAAGGGTTCCAGAATCTTCGTGATAACGATCAGGACTTAAGGATGTTCGATGAAGCGAAGGCGCGTCAGATTAGTGACTGGATGGTCGGGATTAATGCGAGCCGCCTGTTTACGCTGCATTTGCAGAAGAAAGGGTTCGGAAGCTACTTGTCGATCGGACGTGTGCAGTCGCCGACGGTGTACCTGATTTATCAGCGACATAAGGAAATCGAGAACTTTAAGCCGGAACCTTTTTACCAAATTGAAGGGCAGTTCAAGGCAGAGGAAGGCTTGTACAAGGGACTGGCTGAGATTAAGGAAAAGGACAAGGCGAAGGTGCAGGCGTTGATGGACAAGCACGGGCTGAAGGAAAAAGAGAGGCATTCCGGAGTTGTCCATAAAGTCGATAAGAAGACGAAGCATCAGAAATCGCCGAAGCTTCATTCGCTGTCTACGCTGCAGAGTGTCGCGAACAGGCGCTGGAAGTACACGCCGTCCCATACGCTGAAGACGATGCAGAAGCTTTATGAGAAGCGGCTTGTTTCTTATCCGCGTACGGACTGTAACTTTATCACCAACAGCGAATTCAATTACCTTGTCAAAAATCTGGACGGGTATCAAAAGGCGATGAATGTTTCGTTCACGCCGGCATCGACACGCCCGAATGGACGCTACGTGAACAGCAGCAAAGTCCAGGAGCACTATGCGATCATTCCGACGAAGACGGTTCCGACCGAGAAAAAGCTCAACAGCCTGAGCCGTGATGAGCGCAACATCTATAACGAAGTGATGGCGACGACGCTTGCGATGTTCCACGGCGACTACGTCTATGAAGAAACGACGATTTGGACGCACGTGAATGAGCTTCCGTTCAAGACGACTGGACGTCGCGACGTCAAGCAAGGGTGGAAGGAGCTTTTTCCAAAGCCGAAAAAGGAAACGGACCCGAAACTTCCGAACGTGCAGAACGGCGAACAGGTCGCGGCGAACGTGGAGATCAAAGAAAGCATGACGAAACCGCCTAAGCCTTATACGGAAGGTCAGCTGATCAACATGATGAAGACGTGCGGAAGGCTGATGGACGATGAGGAAGACGTGGAAATTCTGAAGGAAGTGGAAGGTCTCGGCACCGAGGCTACCCGATCGAGCATCATCGAGACGATCAAGGCACAGAAATATATATCCGTTCGAAAAAACAACGTCTATGTCACCAATAAAGGTATCATGCTGTGTGAAGCGATTGAAGGAACATTGTTATCGAGCCCGTCGATGACCGCGAAATGGGAATCGTATTTGAAAAAGATCGGAAGCGGCGAAGGCTCGAAACAGATGTTCATCAAGCAGACGAGTCAGTTCATCGAGAAGCTGATCCAGGAAACGCCTGATGCGATTCAGAACGTGAACATCCGCGATACGGGTGAGGAGAAAAAGGACTGGAAAGAACCGATTGCCAAATGTCCTGCCTGTCAGACGGGTCAGATTATGGACCGCTATAAATTCTATGCGTGCTCCAATTACAAGAAAGAGTGCACCGTCGCCTTTCCGAAGAGGCTTGCTGGGAAGTCGCTGACGCGCAATATGATCAAGACGTTATGTGAGAAGAAGAAGACGAGGGTGCTGAAAGGCTTCAAAGGGAAGAAAAAGTTCAGTACCGCCCTTGCGCTGGACGAAGAATATAAGATCAAGTTTGATTTCGGGAAACAGAAAGCGTAACGAAAGGGATTTTGTTTTATGAGTAAGTGGAGTTTGTATCAAGTGCTCGGAATCATCCTGCTTGTTGCTGCGTTTATCCTGTTTGATTGGATGGCAGGCGACTTTATCAATGTGCTGGCGTCCATGGAGTCCGAAATCGGCATGCAGCTCTTTGTCGGCTCTGTCATCTACCTGCTCGTGAGTTTCAATTATTTGATGCTCTATTGGCAGATGCAGAAGAAGGACTCAGCCTTCTTCGACCGCCCTGTGTGGGAAAAAGGGCCGCTCGTTTTCGGAGTCATGGAAGGGCTTCTCATTGTACTCTTCCTATGGTTTGGACTTGCGGGGGACCCTGTCAGTCAACAATGGTTGGTCCACGCATTCCTCGTCCTGTTCATTTCGGTTACTTATCTATTGATTGTATCGATTGTGTCCAAGTATGTAGATAAAGATGAATCGGTGATCAAGTCGAGTTATGCCGGCACGGTCGTTTTCCTGATTGTCGCAATCTTGCTCGTTTAACTCGTTGAAAAAAACATTAGTAGTCTGTCCAAAATGGGGCAGGCTCTTTTTTTATTTCTCATAAAAAGTAATGATTACTATTTACAAAGTGTAATCATTACGATAATATATGTTGTGACATAGAAGGAGGAATAACAAAATGAAGAAATGGATGTTTCTATTATCTATACTTACCCTTCTCGTCCTTGCAGCTTGCGGGGGAGAAGAAGCGACTAGTGGAAATGGCGAGGAAGAGGAGAGTGAACCTTCCGCTGAACCGTTAAAACTGTTCACGACCGTTTATCCACTTCAGTTTTTTGCACAGGAAGTAGCGGGTGAGGAGGCGGACGTTGAATCGATTCTGCCACCTGGATCGGACCCTCATACGTATGAGCCGACATCGAAGGAAATGATCGAGATCGCGGACGCGGATGCCTTTATTTATAATGGAGCGGGACTTGAGGCATACGCAGAGAAAATTGCAAGTTCCGTTGGATCGGAATCTGTACAAGTGGTTGAAGCCTCTAAAGGGATGGACCTGGCAGAACACGCCCACAATCACGACCACGGACACGATCATGGGGACCAGGACCCTCACGTGTGGCTTGACCCGATGCGTTCCGTTCAATTAGCAGAAAAAGTGAAAGATACGCTGGTAGAATTGAGACCGGAGAAAGAAGCGGTTTTCACGGAAAACTTTGAAACTTTGAAAGCAGAGCTTGAAGAGCTGGACCAACAGTTCTCATCACAGCTTGAATCTTTACCAGGCAGCTACATCATCGTTTCCCATGCAGCTTACGGCTACTGGGAAGAGGCTTATGGGATTAAGCAAATCGCCGTTTCCGGCCTAAGCCCGACGAACGAACCTTCTCAGAAGGATTTGGAAAATATCGTTGAGAAGGCCAATCAATATGGATTGAACTACGTCTTCTTTGAACAAAATGTTACACCGAAAATCGCAGACGTCGTGCGTAAGGAGATCGGAGCAGAAGCATTGAGACTCCATAACGTCTCCGTGCTGACAGAAGAGGATATCCAGAATGAAGAAACGTACTTTACGTTGATGGAACACAACCTGGAACAGCTGACCACTGCACTTTCCGAAGCGCAATCTGTACCAGAAGAAGATCATGGCCACGACCACGGAGACGAGCATGACCATGAGCATGGAGAGGAACACAGCCATAACCACGGACATGCATCAGGTGAAGAAGCCCAGAAAATCTACGACGGCTACTTTGAGGACGAGCAGATCAAAGACCGTACGCTCGCGGACTGGGAAGGCGACTGGCAGTCTGTCTATCCTTACCTGAAGGACGGAACGCTTGATGAAGTGTTTGCCCACAAAGCAGAAGAAGGCGACAAGACAGCCGAGGAGTATAAAGCGTACTATACGAAGGGATATCAAACCGATGTAGATCGCATCGTCATCGACGGAGACACCTTCACTTTTTACCAGAATGGAGAGGAGATGTCCGGGAGCTACACGTACGATGGATATGAAGTGTTAACCTATGAAGCCGGTAACCGTGGTGTTCGTTATGTATTCAAGCTCACCGATGAACAGGGCGATATGCCGCAATACATCCAGTTCAGCGACCACAGCATCTACCCGACAGACGCGCATCACTACCACTTATACTGGGGCGATGATCGCGCAGCGCTTCTGGAAGAAGTCGAGCACTGGCCGACGTATTATCCGTCTGATTTGAGCGGTGAGGAAATTGCGCATGAGATGATGGCGCATTAATAGAGGGAGCGATCACTATTGTGGTCGCTCTTTTATACTTTCATTCCATTATTCGCCTCTTTCCATTCCAAAAGGTCTATAGGATACTAAGGATAGAATACATAGAAAAGGAATGATTTTTTGTCTTTGAAAAGTAAAACAGCCAGTCTGTGCGCCGCTTTCCTGCTTGGATCCACGGCGACGGTTGCAGCTGATCCACTGACGCCTGTCGAAGATTTGAGGGACCTTGTCGAGGAGAAGTACTATCAACCAGTGGAAGAGGACGTGTTGAGTCAAACAACGATTGAAGGGATTCTCGGTGATCTGGACCCTTACTCTGTCTATTACACAGAAGAAGGCTACCAGCAGTACATCGATTTTATTCAGAATAAAACGATCAGCATTGGGGTCAAACTGATGGTAAGCGAAAGAGGGCTTGAGGTGACCGACGTGCTGGAAGGAACGACTGCAACGGAAGAAGGGGTTATGGTCGGAGATCTTGTTCATTCCATCGACGGGGAAACCGTATATGGACGTGCTCTAAGCGATGTGAATGCTGACATCTACGGGCCTGATGGAACGAGTGTGGACGTGACGTTTTATCGTGTGTCGACCGATTCCTTGGTACCGACATCGTTAACACGTACGATCGAGAAGACGCCGGTTGTTGAAGCGTCAAAACTAGCTGGAAACGTCGGTTATATGAAGGTATCGATTTTCAATCATGATACAGTGCCGCGTATGCAGGAGGAATTAAGGGAATACGAAGACGTAGAGCACTGGATTCTTGATGTTCAGAACAACCCCGGTGGTTACGTGACGGCGACGCAGAAGTTTGTCGGTATGTTCGAAGGTGTCGATGTAACGATGAAAATTCATAGCAAGAGCGGAAGCGAGGTACTTCCGTCAGACCCACAGCCTAAGCAATTTGAAGATGAAGTCGATCTTTTAATCAATGAAAGAAGTGCCAGTGCTTCGGAAGTCGTGGCAGGAGCGTTGCAGGATAGTGGAAGTGCGACATTATATGGCACAAACACGTTTGGAAAAGGGTTGATGCAGAATACCTTCACCCTTGATCACGGAGGATATGTCGTCCTTACGACTGCAAGCTTCCGAACGCCTGACGGAAATGCGATCCAAGGAGTCGGCATCTCACCTGATGTAAAAACGACAACGCCGCTGGAAGACGCTCACGAGGATTGGTTCGTCGACCACCACGAAGCTTACGAGCGCTTGGCCGGTTTGAAAAAAGTGCCGACAGATAAAGTGTTTCATGTTAAGCTGTCTACAGCCGCAGACGTTCATTCTTTTGTCGAAAACGTACAACTCGTTCACTTAGGTGGAGGAGAGGTGCCGGTTACAATTAACCAGAGCGAAGAGAATGCGGTGGACGTGACGCCGCAGCAACCATTGGTAGAAGGGGAGGAATATCTGCTCCTTGTCCACCCGGGATGGGAAAGTGAGAAGGGTGTCCCAAGCGAAAAAGGCGTCATGACAGAGGTCTTAGTTCGACCATAAGAGGAGGCTTATAAATGGATAACAATGATATATTAATTCGATTACGCTATGCGCTCGACCTGAAGGATATCGAGATGGTGGAAATCTTTGAGCTTGGTGGCGAAGATTTCACGAAAGAAGAAGTGAAGAAGATTTTGACGAGAACCGATGATGATCTCGATGAAGACGAGCACATCCGTTGCACGAACAGCATGCTCGAATCCTTCCTGAACGGGTTCATCACATTCAAGCGCGGTCCACAGAAGACGAAGGACGGCCAGCCGGTGAAGCCGGACCGCTCAATCAAGAACTATTCGAGCGTGAATAATGTCATGTTGAAAAAAGTGAAGATCGCCTTGAAGCTGACGAACGAAGATGTGATCGACATCCTCGATGAAGCCGGCGTGACGATGACCAAAGGCGAGTTGGGCTCGTTCCTACGCAAGGAAGGTCACAAAAACTATAAAGTCTGCATGGACAAATATGCCCGGAACTTCCTGAAAGGTCTTGCGATCAGGTATAGAGGCTGAAAGTAGTTGAGAGCGGTGTGCTCTCAACTTTTTTATAGTGTAAAAGGGAATGAAAGGGACGAGAAGGGAAGTCTCACGACGCTTTGGTAGAGTCCATTTCTCGACAAAAAAGAAGCTTGTCATGAAAGGGATCATGGCAAGCTTCTTTCGTTATTTCGAAAACTTCTTCAACTGCTCCTCAGCGAATGATCCAGCCATCGGAAGGTGATATCGTTCACCTGAATAGCCTTTGATCATCAAGTAGATCCAGAGAATGACGGTGACCGGTGCTAGAAAAATACTGACGATTAAACCAATGATCGGAATGAAGTTCAACACGATTCCTACTAAAAAAAGCCCGCCGAAAACGATTGTGGACTGCATGGCATGGAAACGGATGGTCTCGTTTTCTTTTTCTACAAGCAATAGGACAATGCCGCTGACAAACCCCAACAAATACGCCAGTAAACCACCTGCATTTTCCTGCAAACCAGTGGATGACTTCTTCGCTCCTGTGCCACCAGGTACGGGAGGGTTTGGTCCTTGTGTCACGTCGTCTCCTCCTTATAACTATCAGATTATTCTGTTAAATTAATTATATAATATTGTCGGATGAATGCAATCTATTTTTTTACGAAAAAGAAGCCAGCTGGACAATGCCCAGCTGGATCCCACTTTTCATTAGTTTTTGTCTTTACCTTTACCTTTGTCTTTTTTCTTATCTTTTCCGTTTTCCTTATACTTCACTTCATATTCAAAGGAAACAGGGTTCAGGCTGTCTTGTGGTGCTGCATAGTAAGTGGTCATGTACGTCTTGCCTTTACGGAAGGCTTGTTTCAGGTCAAGTGCATCTTGCTGCGTGATGTTGAATGGATCCACTTCGATGACCTGATATTTGCCGTTGTTCTTCTCTTTCAGGAACGTCACGCCGTAGTTGACGTAGTTGCCTAGTAGTTCAGCTTTCGACATGAACGGTTCTTTCGTAGATCCGTCATAGCTGATGCCGACTTCTGGTACTTCGATGTTGTCAATGAACCAGCCTGTGTCATTGTAACCCCAATCCGTCAGGTAACGGAAGGAGATGTGTACTTCCTGTCCTGCATACTCAGAAAGGTCGAACGACTCAGATTGATAGTCTTCAAAGTGACCTGTGAAGCCAGGAACGTTCTCTTTGATTTTCGGGTAACCATCTTCTACTACATCCGTGCGTGTGTTCTCATTTGATAGGGAAGTCCAAGTTTGTCCATCGTCTGTTGAGACTTGAACGACGCCATAATCCCATCCTTCTTCAATGTCGACGAAGTGATCGAAGTTCAGCGTTGCTTCGCTTACTTCGGAAAGGTCCGCTTTAAAGATCAAGTTGTTATCCAGTTCGTCACCTTCGCCAGCCCATAGAACTTCATTGTCAGAACCAAGTGGATCTTCTTGAGATTCCCATGTGTTGCCGACGAAGTCTGTTCCGTTGAAGTTGATGGTATCTACTTTCTCGTGTGGTGAGAAATCAAACTCTTTGAAGTCTGTTCCCCAAGCAGGGACTCCTTCTTTTTCATAGGTTTTCGCTTTTTCAAAGTTTACGGTAAATCCGCGCTCACCGTTCTCTGTTGGAAGCTTACGCAGGTCCACGTTTTGGAAGCCGTATTTGCCGCCTTTGAATTTGTCATCATCCATAACAAGTGCTGTAGTGAAGTCCCGATACACTTCATTAAACGTCACGCCAAGGTTGAAGTCTTCATAAGCACTTTCGAAGCTTTCAATACTGTTTTTATCGTCTTTTGCTACGTGGCGGATGAACTCTTGTCCGAATCGCTCGTAGTTATAAAGGGTGAACAGTTGTACAAGGCCGTAATCCGCAATCGTTTCTGGTCCTGTAGCTGCATTCACGTGCTCGTCCCAGTTTGTTAGAGAGTTTTCCGGGTGATCGAGGAAGAAGTTAACGGATCCTTCACTTAATCCGTAGCCTCCAAGGTATTCAGAGAACGTAGACATTCCTTCGTTCAACCAGGATGTTTCGTCTCCGTCGTTGTCTGCGTGAATCAAGTGTTGAAGCTCGTGAATCGTTGTAGCGAAGAACGTGCTTTCCAGACGGTTATCCCAGTCGCTGGAGTCGATGGAAATAATATTGCGGTCTGTGTAGTTCTCAAGAGTCTGCCAGAAGAATCCGGCTACGAAGAATGGATATTCAGGATCCGCGTAGTTGTCATCTTTAATGTTGCTGACGTGGATCATGACTTTGTCGCCTTCTCCGTTATAGTAGCCTTCTGGTACGATGCCAAGGTCTTCAAGCTGTGCGTTCGTTCCATCCAGTGTTTCAGGAGAACCGAAGAATTCTGTAGCTTTCGGATAGATGTTTTCATCGAATTCTTTCGCCATCTTATCTACTTGTTCCTGATTGACAACATGTGCCTCACGCGGGTCGCCTTCCCCGAAGGACAAGTCATTGGCTACCCATACTTCAACGTGCTCGCCAACACTTCTGAGCGTGAAATCCTGGAACTGAAGGTCACGGTTCAAGAACTGCTTCGTACCTCCGTCGTACGTAAAGTTTCCGTCAGAAGACTTGGCACTCGCTTCCTCTTCGTTGAAGTTCGTCTTTTTGGCACTGTCTTTAATGTCCTGTAGCGCCTTTCTTTGGAAGCTGTCACTTTCTGTTTGTTTTTGAAGCTGACTGTCAATGTCGATACGGTCGCCGTAGCGTTCTACATTCCAGTTCTCGTATGTAGAGCTTGATTCTGCACTCGGCGTTGCTACAGGGGCCAGTAAAGACAACGTCAATGCACCAGTAGAAAGCAGTGCGGTTAATTTATGCTTGTTCAAATGAATTCCTCCCGAAGTAAATTTTGTAAGTCCGTCTTCTATTATGAAGAATATTAAGAAAATTTTGAATGGTAGATTAGAATGAAATTATACGAACATTCGTGCCTCGAAAGGTTCAATGGGGGTTTTAAGTTATGGTCATAAAAGACTATAAAATGTAAGAGAATGTAGAAGAAGAGCCGATTCTGTCTAGAATCGGCTCTTCTTTATCTAGTCATGGTAATAGATTAGGGGGCAAATCGAATATCAACTGGACTTTCTTTTCTGGACTTGATCCTTTTTCTTATGTGGTATTTCTTCTTTTCGTATCATCTTGATAAACGCATAAACGAACAAGATGATCACGACTGTAAAGGGCAGAGCGGATACGAGGGAGGCTGTCTGCAGTGCATTCAGTCCACCCGCAACGAGCAGGACTCCGGCGATGGCAGCCATGAGAACGCCCCAGATCATCTTAATGACGAGGGATGGTTGAAGATCCCCGTTCGATGTCATGCTGGCTAATATATAGGTCGCTGAGTCTGCTGATGTAATTAAGAAGGTGGCAATCAACAAAATTGACAAGATCGATAGAATGCTCGTCATCGGCAGGTATTGGAACGTTTCAAACAGTGCGACCGTAATGTTCTCGTTCACCGCCTGGGCGATATTCGTACCATTGTTCAAGTCACTGTTCAACGCTGTACCTCCGAACGATGCAATCCAGAAGCAGGCAATAACGGGCGGGACGATGAGTACACCGAAAATAAATTCGCGAATCGAACGTCCTCTTGATACACGGGCAACGAAGGCTCCGACAAATGGAGACCAGGCAATCACCCATGCCCAGTAGAAAATCGTCCATTCCCTAAGCCACGATCCATCCCCTTGATAAGGCGTCAGGCGCAGGCTGTAGTTGACGAAATTGGCAATATAGTCTCCGATTCCAAGCGTAAAGGAATTCAAGATGAATACCGTCGGTCCTGCTACAAATACGAATAGGAGCAGAACAAGACATAGACCGAGGTTGATATTACTCAGCCACTTGATCCCTTTGTTCAAACCAGTCGAGGACGATAGTAAGTATAAGGCGAGCAGACCGGCTGTAATGAGAAGCTGTACCCATTTCTCATTCGGTAAGCCGAAGACGGCGTTCAAACCACCGTTCATTTGCAGGATGCCAAGCCCGAGTGATGTAGCGATTCCCATGACGGTTGCTATGACAGCGAGTGAGTCGATGGCATTTTTGACACCTTTCTTCTTGCCAAGGACAGGTTCAAGTGCGGTTGAAATCAAACCGTCTTTGTTTTTCCTGAATTGTAAAAAGGCGATTAATAGACCGACAATCGCAAAGACGGACCATTGGTTGACTCCCCAGTGGAAGAAGGAATACCCCATGGCGACACGGGCTGCTTCTTCGGTTTGGGCATCCAGGTCTGAGAATGGTGTCTCGAAGAAGTGACTCATCGGCTCTGCCACGCCCCAGAAGACAAGACCTGCCCCGAATCCGGCAGAAAAAAGCATACCGATCCAAGTGAAGAACGGGTACTCTGGTTTGGAATCCTGTGGCCCGAGCTTGATTTTGCCATATTTACTGAAGGCTAATCCGACGAGGAACAGGACGAAACCGAATACAGAAAGGAGGTAAAACCAACCGAAGTTGATCGTAGTGAACTCAAAAAGCTTCGTGGCTACAGCGCCGAAACCTTCAGGATTGACGGCCCCAAGGATGACGAGCAGTAAAACAACAATGGATGAAATGAGAAAGACAGGATTGCGTAATTGTTTTTTCATAACGTCTCCTTTCGAGAAGATCGAATAGGCTACTTTATATATCCCCCTGCACTTCCAATCGAAACCTAATTTTGGAAATAAATTTAAATGTAAAAGCTATGAAATGAAAGAAAAGGCGTGTAAGTGGTATGTTAAGGAGAGATAATGTTTGAGGAGCGCTTGCTATGAACCAGGTTGTCAAAATTCTATTAATTATCATCGGAAGTATATCGCTTGGACTCGGCGTTTTGGGTATCATTCTGCCACTCGTGCCGACGACGCCGTTTCTTTTATTGACTGCGGCCTGCTATGTTCGCAGTTCGGATCGTCTCTATAACTGGCTGATGGAAAATAAGTGGTTCGGGTCTTATATTAAGAATTACAAAGAGGGGCGCGGCATCCCGATCAAGGCGAAAATTTCTGTGCTGATCATGATTTGGTTTTCGTTTCTTTTCTCAGCGATCTATATTGCACCGAATCTTCTTCTGCGGATCGGATTTATCTTTGGAGCCTGCTTCTTCACGGTGGTCATTTATTTAACGAAAACGTATAGACCGGAGGAGTAATAGGGGTGTGGTTGAGAAGTAATCGAGTGTTAGTGGGGATTTTGATCATACTAACTGCGCCGTTGTTCTTTATATTGGAGAGAATCGGATTCTTCGGGTGGTCGGGTGTGCGGGGGATGATCAGTGTGGTTTATTTAGTTGTGGGTTCAGCCCTCGTGGTTGCAGGTGTGCTGTTTAGTAGAAAAAAGTGAGGGAGACGTATCCCTCACTTCATGTTTTTCTTCAGCCAGCTTTCGACATCGAGGTGTTGGTGTTCCCGGATATCGTCTACGCTTTGCTGGGCGAGTTTTCTACCTTGGTGGATGATGATGGCTTCGTCGAGTAACGGTTCGATGTCACGGATTTCGTGCGTCGTGATGACGAGTGACTGTTGCTCGAAATCGACGAATTGAAGAATCCCTTTGACGATGGATTCGCGCACCATCGGATCGAGCCCTGAGAGCGGCTCGTCGAGAAGAAGGAACGGTGCCTCTCGAGCGATGGTGACGGCAAGCTTAGCACGACCCAGGTTTCCCTTAGAAAGGTTCGTCAATTTTTCATCTGGATCAACGGATAAGAAGTCCAGGATGTCCTGGGCTCTTTCACGGTTGAAATCAGGAAATTGACTATCATAAAAATCGACGAGCTCTTTTACTTTCAAATAGGGATAGAAGGTGTCCCGGTCTGTCATGTAGCCGATGTGAGACGCAGATTTCCTCGTAACAGGCTCCCCGTTCACCTTGACTGAGCCTTTGGATGGGTGTATAAGTCCCGCCATCAGCTTTAGCAGCGTCGATTTACCACTTCCATTTTCTCCGATAATGCCATAAATCCGCCCCGTCTCAATGGTCAAATGAATGTTCTGAATGGCTTTCTTAGCGAGAAATCGCTTCTCCAACTGCTGCACTTCAATCATGTGAATCCCCCTTTTCTTTCTGGTGTAGCTTCAACCCTTCCATCATCTCTTCTAAGGAAAAGCCGAGATCGCTCATATCCTGGACGAAGTACTCGATGTATTCCTCTTTCATCTGTTCCCTCAGCTCTTGAAGTCTCTCCGTATTCTCTGTTACAAACGTTCCCTGACCTCTTCTGGACTGGGCTATGTTCATCTGCTCCATCTCCCTGTACACGCGTTGAATGGTGTTGGCATTGACGCCGGTTTTGACGGCATATTCCCTGACTGAAGGAAGTTTGTCGCCGGGCTTTCGAATGCCCCGGATAATCTCGCCTGCAAGTCGGTCGATCAGCTGTTGGTAAATCGGCTTATCTGGTTGGAAGTCGATGGTCATTTACACTTCAACCTTTCGATCGAAAATCGTCATTCCTGAAAGTATGAGTAGGGCATTCAACATAAAGAAAAAGAACACTTTTCCTAATGTGATAGGTCCAGTCCCTATATCAAAGCTGATATTTCCTTGTGTTGTACTGATCTCCTGATCGAAGAACACGGGACCAACTGATAGCAATGCTTGGTAAAAGGCTGTGTCTTGAATCCACGTTAAGAAAGCGGCGATACAAAAGAATAGTACAATGCAGATGACGACACTGAAGCCACCGATGTACTTTTTCATCACCTGGTGTAAGGACCATAGGAAAAACAAAATGATCGCTAGAGAAATGGCGATTCCGATGACGAAGAGGGCCAATTGACTGAACGCGGTAAATATTTGCGGCAGAGTCAAGATGGTTTCATAACGTGCACTAACCATACCGACCAGAATCACAAGGAGAAGAGATGCTGTAAAGAAAATGAAGGACTGAAAAATCTTCACGCCTGCAATGTGATAGCCGGATAACGGCGAGTGAAGCGTCTGTTCCATATGATCCGCCTCTCGGTTAAAGCTGTAAATGAGCAGGCCGGACATATAGAACAGGTGAATGAGAATTAAAGCAGTTGGTGTGGAAAGATAGGGACTGTTCCCCATGATTGTAGGGGCAAAGACGAGCCAGAGGATATTAAAAGTCATAGCTGTCAAATAGTATCCACGCATCATCAACCATTCTTTTTTCCAAATCCCTTTCATAGCCATTATGTTCATGTTTATCCATCCTTTTACATTAGTGTACTAGTTAAATAGTACACTGTGTCAATTCAGAAAACAAGAGCTTTATTTTTCTTTTCCAGTCATGGTGGTAAACTAAGGGTGAAAATCCCTGTGAAAGGATGAAAACCATGGAACTCGTGAAAATCTACAGAATTAAAACGTTTGTCATAGAAGAGAACCTTGAGAAAGTCAAAGAAGGGGTCTTGTCCATCAACGCTCTACAGGTGGGCAATTACAAAAATGTCATGTGGCAGTCCCAGCCTGGAGTGGAGCAGTTCGTTCCTGCAGAAGGCTCTGTACCTACAGAAGGAGAAGCGGGAGAGAGAACGTATGTCCCGTCTATACGTCTCGAGTTTTCGATTCCGAGGGATGAGGACCTTCTGAAGCGTGTCATCGAAGAAGGAATCTACCCGAACCACCCATGGGACGAACCGGTTGTGCAAGTCTCTGAGGAGCTGGAAGCTAGGAAATAGGCTAGGGGGAGGTTCTGTATTAGGATGAGTGAAGTGGGTACAGAACCTCATGCTACACGCAGACTCTTTGACTGTGTGAGGTGCAAACATCCCTACTTTCCAACTGTAAAAAGGAGCGGATAGGCTGCTTCACTTTTCATCAGCTCATCCTACGTGAGTACTACGAGTTCAGCTGTTCCTTTTCCGCATTTTGAAAGGCGGGCAGATTATTGAGATGTTTTTCCTTTTCTTTTTTTGGATACATATATAGAGTACGAATATGGACTTAAAGAAAGAGGGATGAACAAAGATGAAAGTACTTGTAGTAGGTGCAAATGGACAAGTTGGGAAGCATCTTGTGAAATTCATTCAAGATACAGAACATATGGAAGCGAAAGCGATGATCCGTAAAGAAGAGCAGGCCTCTTACTTCAAAGATCTTGGGGCAGAGCCTGTGATTGTTGACTTAGAGAGTGGTCCTGATACGATTGCCGAAGCCTTTGACGGTGTGGATGCTGTCGTGTTCACAGCCGGTTCCGGTCCGAATACAGGTCCTGATAAAACGATGATGATCGACCTGGATGCGGCGGTGAAGACAATTGAAGCAGCGAAGCATAAAGGCGTGAAGCGTTATGTGATGATCAGCTCATTCGATACGACACGCGAAGCAATCCAGTCGGCTCCTGAATCCTTCGCCCCTTATGTGGTTGCGAAGCATTACGCAGACGATTGGTTGAGAAAAACAGATCTCGATCATACGATCATCCACCCGGGTATGCTTAATAATGAGGGTGGAACGGGTCAAGTGGAAGCTGCAGAAACCGTAGAACGCGGCGAGATTCCACGTGAGGATGTAGCGCGTATCATCTTAGAGACGCTGCAGAATGATTCGACGATCGGTAAAGAGTTTCAAGTGGTAGGCGGCTCGACTTCGGTTGAGGATGCTGTGAAATCATTATAAGTAGAAGAGGCAGGCTGACGTGATGTCAGGCTGTCTTTTTTATGGGGGAATGTATCAGGGGGTTCAAAACGGTGGAGTAGGAAGAGGGACGTTTGGAAGATGAATCTTGCGTCTTCTTAATGCTATAATGGGAGAAGCTATGACTGGGAGGTTTGACATGAGTACAGAATCTGAAATGAAGTTATTTACATTAAATTCGAACGAGCCATTGGCGAGCGAGATTGCAGAAATCTTGAACTTGCCGATCGGAAAAAGCAAAGTGGTTCGTTTCAGTGATGGGGAAGTCCAGATTGCGATTGAGGAGAGCGTGCGTGGGGAAGATGTTTACGTCATCCAGTCCACGTCGCAGCCTGTCAACGAGCACGTCATGGAGCTGTTGATCATGATTGATGCATTGAAGCGCGCGTCCGCACGTACCATCAACGTTGTGCTTCCTTATTATGGCTATGCGAGACAGGATAGGAAGGCTCGTCCAAGAGAGCCGATTACAGCGAAGTTAATGGCGAATTTATTAGAAAAAGCCGGCATAGACCGAGTGATTACGCTTGATCTACATGCACCTCAGATTCAAGGTTTCTATAATGTACCGGTGGATCAACTGCTTGGGATTCCGATTCTTGCGGAGTATTACCAGAAGCAGAACATTGAGGACGTTGTAGTCGTGGCTCCAGCGACAAGCGGCCTTCGTCGTGCAAGACGGATGGCGAATATCCTGGACGTTCCGATTGCATTTGTCGACAAGCGCCAGCCTGAGCCCGGAGCGGATGAAGTGATGAACGTTGTCGGTGATATTGACGGGAAGAATGTCATAATCGTCGATGATATGATCGACACTGCGGATACGGTCATCCAGGCAGCGGAAGCGATGCTTGAGCATGGAGTGAAGGACATTTACGCCTGCGGTACTCATGCCGTGTTGTCGGACCCTGCCGTGCAGAAAATCGATCACTCCCCGATTAAAGAGCTCGTCATTACGAATTCCATCGTCCTTCCGGAAGAGAAGGCGATCGATAAGATTACGACACTATCGGTAGGCCCACTGTTTGCCGATGCGCTCACGCGTATTCAAAAAGACCACTCAGTCAGTGAGTTGTTCGATTAATAGCCACGAGCCCGTTCTGAAAAGAGAGCGGGTTCTTTTTTTTATATAAAATAGGGGTCACGACGGTTTATGGATATGTCTTGTCGTGCATGTTCCGACTCTTTAAGGGTATCGTACAGTAAATCAATTTTTCGTGTGAAAGGAGTATGGATTCTGTGATTGAAACTGACGTACTCATTATTGGGGCTGGACCGGCAGGGTTGATGGCAGCGAATGACCTGCAGAAGAGGGACGTGGACTTCATTTGTCTGGAAAAAAGGTCGGAGCCGTCTCACTTGTCGAAGGCGCTTGGCATTCAGGCGAGGACGCTTGAGCTTTTTGAACTGCTTGGTGTGCAGAAGCCGTTTCTGGAGAGGGGATATCCCGGGCCTGGGGCTAAGCTGCATCTCGGCGGGGAGAAGCCGTCTCTTGTCGAGTTGTATCCGATTGAAAGCCGCTATCCTTACATGCTTGTTCTTCCGCAAAGCGAAACGGAAAGGATTCTTGAGGATCACTTGAATGCTATGGGTGGAAAAGTGAACAGGGACCAGGAAGTGGTGGACGTGATCGAGACGGAAGGAGGCGTGTACGTTCAAACGAAGTATCACGGTGAGGTTCAGGAATATAAGGCGAAGTATCTGCTTGCCTGTGACGGTGCACACAGTCCGGTTCGGGAGGCTTTAGATGTTCCTTTTGACGGGGAAGATGATGGCTACACGTTCTTCCTTGGGGATGTAGACATTACGAATCTGAACGATATCCATATCAATATGCACCTCAATGATCGCGGCGCTGTTGGTGTTTTTCCATATAAGGATGGCAGTTATCGGGTTGTCGGTCTGGACAGGTCGAAGCAGGATCTTCCTCATAAAGATAAGCCGACATTTGAGGAGATTCAGGAGAGTGTGAATACGATTTTGGACGAGCCTTATGTGATGGAGAACCCGAAGTGGCTGTCGAACTTCGGTACGTCACACAGGCAGGTCCCGAATTACCGGAAGGGACCGGTGTTCTTTATTGGGGACTCGGCGCATATCCACAACCCGATGGGCGGGCAGGGGATGAACCTCGGTCTTCAGGATTCTGCTAACCTGACTTGGAAGATTGCACTGGTCGTGAAAGGCGTTGCGGAGGACAGCTTCCTAGACAGCTACAACGAAGAACGATGGCCGATCGGGAAAGATGTATTGAAGGAAACTTCGAGAATGCTGAAGGTTGTGAACCTCGAAGGACCTCAAGGGAAAATACGGAACTGGACAGGCAAAGCCGCCCTGACGCAAGGGTGGGTTCAGAACCGGATCGCCAATCACCTGTCGAATATTTATAACGAATACGATGGAGCGGACCGGAATAAGGAGCTGCGTGACTCGTCCTTGTCGCGAAAAGCGATCCAGGCAGGCAAGCGGGTGCCGGACCATTTGTTGTTTTTCGATGGGGCCACGGATGAACGGCTCTATCCTCTCATTCGTCAGTATGGTCACCTATGCTTGATCTATATTGATTGCGAGGATCAGAGTTCGATTGATTATGCGTATGACGTTTTGGATACGTTGAACGAATCGTATCATGACGTGATCAAAGTGTGTCTCGTCGCCAAGGGCGGGACGGTGGAGACGGATCGAGAGGACCTTCCGATCATTTATGATGTCCATCGTCATCTGGGTGAAGAGATGGGCATGAAGCCGAATCATGTACTTCTGATCCGCCCTGATGGTCATGTGGCGTTTCATGATGGGTCCAGAGACCAGAAGAGAATCGTTCCAAAAGTGAGGAAGTCGATACAGTAATACGAGCCCCCTTCTACAGGTAATGCAAGATGGAAGGGGGTCTTTTTTATGCATGATGCAGCTGGTCATAAATCACAACGGTCATCACCATAATGAGAAGCTGTTGAAGGCTTGTCACATCT
Organism: Halobacillus litoralis; assembly: GCF_020171725.1. GTDB lineage: Bacteria > Bacillota > Bacilli > Bacillales > Halobacillaceae > Halobacillus > Halobacillus litoralis_F. The sequence goes on from NZ_JAIVAJ010000003.1 coordinate 117,658, forward strand.
GGATGGTTTTCGACTTTGTAATAATCGCCTGAGACCATAACTTCTTTAAGGGAAGGAGCGGGAAGCGAGCGTTTTTTAATCGTTGACAGAACGTCTTCGCTTTCTTCTGTTGTGACATTGAAAGTCAGCGATTCATTTTGCCCTCTCGCTTGCAGAACAAGGTGGCCTTCAGGGTCGAAGGCATTCAGCGTCTGCCTCCTCATTTTCAAGTCTTGTTTAATGACAACGAGAAGGTTTCCCTCTGCGTCATGAACGTGGTGGTCTTTGTTGAAGCCTCTCTCCTTCGTAAAGGAAGCGATGATTTCCGCTTTCGGCGTTGTGATAACAAACACTTTGCGGGCAGCTAAGTGTAGGCGGCTGAAACGTAAAGCATGGTCCTTCCAGCTGTTCGATTCACTAGATTCTTCTTCAATCATGGCCAATAGATTTTTATTCGAGCGGACAGAATACTGCCCGGATTGACTCTTAAGAATGGCTTCAGGTTTGATTTCTAAATGAGTTTTCGGTGTAAACAAGCAATCCCGTCCTTTTGAATGTGGTAAAATAAGGATGTGGAGGTGTTCGATTGGGTTTCGTACTTGCGATTGTTGGAGTGCTTGCTTCTGCATTGACCCTTTACTATATGGGAGCTTCCGGGTTTGATATCAAAGGAAAAAGAGATCATCAAGATTAGGCTTAGTCCTCGCGGGGACTAAGCTTTTTTATTTTTCCTCTAAGTAAGAAATGCCCTCGCTGACAAAACGGTTGATCATCGCTGCCATCTCACTCGGCGATTCCTTCATATCCTGGTCGATCCATTCTTTGATCACATGGATCGCCCCGCTGATGACGAACGAGCTTAAGTACTTCGACTCCGCCATGTTCATGTTGTAGTCATCCTCCACCCAGTTGTTGACCATGAAGTTGCGGGTAAGGTCCATGAGCCTTTTTTCAAAAGTAGAAGCGGTGTCGATATTGAGCAGGGTTTCGAACATCAGCTTATGTTCGATGATGTATTCGAGGATCTTCTCGGTCATTTGGAGAGATTCCTCTTCATGTTCGTAGCTGTAACTGTGAAGGTATCGGTTCATGTCCTCTGTGATTTCATCTTCGATTTTGTGAAGAAGGTCATAATGGTCGCGGTAATGAGTATAAAAAGTAGAGCGGTTGATGTCGGCCAGTGTACAGATTTCCTTCACGGTGATCTCGGAAAGGGGCTTATCGGCAAGCAGCTTGACCAGACTTTCTTTCAATACGTTACGCGTGTATTTCTTTCTACGATCCATTTTTTGGCTCATTTTGGCGTCTCCTTATGTTACAATCTTGTGACAATCCAACACTTATCCATCATTGTGTTGGATATCTAACGAAACTCAATAAACTGTTTGTTGTCTATCCAACACGGTGTTAATAAAATGATAGAGTGTACCACAGTTAAATGCAAGAGAGGGTGAAAGCTGATTGTGGGCTTCAAAGATCATTCAGCATAAGAAAAGTATCGTCATTATTTTTACCTTGATTACATTGATCAGTGCAGTGGCCCAGCTTGCTGTGTCGGTCAATTACAATATGGTCGACTATCTCCCGGAGAAATCGCCTTCCATGGAAGCAACAGACTTAATGAAGGAAGAGTTCGATGAGCCTGTTGAGAATGCCAGGGTGATGGTCAAAGATGTCTCGGTTACCGAGGCGCTCGATTATAAGAAACAATTAGAAGACATCGACGGAGTCGAGAATGTCATGTGGCTCGACGACGTCATCGATCTCAAAGTGCCGCTTGAAATGGCCAACGAGAATACGGTGGAATCCTACTACGAGAACCAATCCGCTTTATTCTCCATTTCAATTGAAGAAGAAAAAGAAGTCGAAGCGACCGATGCCATTTATGAATTGATCGGTGAAGAGAATGCCGTCGCAGGCGAAGCAGTCAACACCGCGGTCTCGCAGAAAATGACGGGCAGCGAGTCGATGTATGCAGCGGCTCTCCTCATTCCGATCATCATCATCATCTTAGTCCTTTCCACCTCATCGTGGATGGAACCGGTCTTCTTCTTAATTGCGATTGGTGTTTCGGTTCTGATCAACTTAGGAACGAACATCTTTATAGGAGAAATCTCGTTTGTGACGCAGTCTGTTGCGCCGATTCTCCAACTGGCCGTATCGCTCGATTACGCCATCTTCCTGCTTCACAGTTTTTCTGATTACCGGAAAGAAACGAACAATCCAGTAGAAGCGATGGAGCTTGCGATGAAGCGGTCGTTCCCGGCGATTATCGCCAGTGCTTCCACGACGTTCTTCGGCTTTACTGCGCTGACGTTCATGGACTTCGGCATCGGGGCGGACCTCGGTCTGAACCTGCTGAAAGGAATCCTTCTCAGCTTCCTAAGTGTGATGATCTTCCTTCCGGCGCTTACGCTGATGTTCTATAAGTGGATCGACCGCACGCAGCACAGATCCTTTGTACCGGACTTCAAAGGTATCGGAAAATACGTCATGAAGCTCAGAATTCCAAGCTTTATTCTGCTTGTGATTGCCATCGTTCCTGCCTTTTTGGCACAGAGCGAAACATCGTTCATATATGGAACAGGAGAGCAGCCGGATAATACGAGGGCTGGTCAGGATGTGCAGGCGATTCAGGAAGAGTTCGGAAAGAACATGCCGATGGTCCTCCTTGTACCAGAAGGCGACCGGGCTAAAGAGGAAGAGCTTGTCCAGGACCTCGAGAATATGCCGCTCGTATCCAGCGTCATGTCTTACGTCAATATCGTCAGTCCTGCGATTCCGCCTGATTACTTGGAGGAATCGACGACCGAGTCCTTCTATTCCGGGGATTATGCGCGCATCACCCTTTACACCGAAACGGATGCTGAAGGGGAAGAGGCGTTCTCGCTTGTGGAGGACGTGAAAGAAACCGCGGATTCCTATTATGAAGAAACGCACCTTCTCGGCGAGAGTGTGACCCTTTATGATATGAAAAACATCGTCCAGGAGGACAACACGCTGGTGAATACGCTGACGGTCATTGCCGTTGCACTCGTGTTGATCATCACGTTCCGTTCGATTTCGATTCCGCTCGTCCTGCTCGTGACGATTCAAGTATCCGTCTGGGTCAACTTATCGTTCCCGTACTTCACGGAGACCCCGCTCGTCTATGTCGGGTATTTATTAATCAGCACGATTCAATTAGCCGCAACCGTCGACTATGCGATTTTGTTCACGGAATACTACAACCATTTGAGAAAAGAAATGCCGGCGCTTGCAGCGATTAAGAAGACGATCGACGATAAGATCTTCGCCATTTTCGTCTCTGCAGCCATTCTATCCAGTGTTGGCTTTATTCTATGGATTACGTCCACGAACCCAATCGTGTCATCGATCGGATTGTTACTCGGCCGTGGTGCCTTGCTGGCATTCTTAATGGTCGTCTTCGTCCTGCCGGCTCTACTCGTCATTTTCGATGGCGTGATTCGACGGACGACTTTAAAAGCAAACTTCTATAAGGGGAAATGATCATGATCAAACGAATAACTGCAGCCTTGATGGTGTTTCTTCTTGTTCTGCCGTCGCTGCCCGTTTCAGCAGCGACCTATTCAGAAAAGCATGAAGTGATCTACGCTACGCTTGACGCAAACGGCGGGCAGGAAGACATGTATGTCGTCAACAATTTCACAGTCAATGAACCCGGGAACATCGTCGACTATGGATCGTACACGAGTGTCCATAACCTGACGAACCTCGAAGAAATCACCCAGAACGGTGAAAAGGTAGAAGTGCCTGTGGAAGGGGATGAGTTTTACTATCAAGGGAACTTGAAGGAGAAAGCTCTCCCTTGGGATGTGAACGTCTCTTACAAGCTGGACGGTGAAGCGATCAGTCCAGATGAACTGGCTGGAAAGGACGGGGCGCTTGAAGTTCAAATCGATACGGCTCGAAATGAACAGGCGAACGATGTCTTTTTCAACCATTACTTGATGCAGATTACGCTTCAGCTCGATTCTAGTATCTTTGACAAGATCGAAGCAGAGGGTGGTACCATCGCAAATGCTGGGAAAGACCGACGGGTTACATTCACCGTCATGCCTGAAAACGAAGGCAGCTTCGTCATGACGGCTGACGTGACAGACCTTGAGATGGAGCCGATTGAATTCGCAGCGGTTCCGTCTTCGATGTCGATCAACGCACCGGACACTGGAAGCTTCAAGAGTGATATGACCTCGTTATCCGATGCAACAGCTGCCGTGAACCGCGGAGTGGTTGAGTTGAAGGATGGGATCGCGCAGACGAACAACGGAGCCGCTAGTCTATATGACGGTTCAGCCGAGTACAAAAACGGCATCCAAGGCGTAAGCAATGGATCAGCTGAGCTTGTCCAAGGTTCTGCAGACATCCAGGCAGCACTCAATCAAATGAGTCAGTCTGTGTCGGGGAGTAACGGGGGAGGCGGTTTAGGTGATCTGACCAAGATGGAAGACGGCCTTCGCCAAGCAGCTAGTGGATTGAAGGAAGCAGAGAACGGGCTTCTTCAATTGAAAAAGCAATACGGGCAGGCAAACAATGCGTTGAGCCAGTCGGTTGCAGCCATTCCGTCGACTCAAATTTCGGAAGCCGATATCCAGAAGCTTTATGAAAGCGGAGCGGACGCAAACGTCGTCGACCAGCTCGTTCAAACGCATAAAGCAGCTCAAGCCGTCAAAGGCACACATGCCCAGGTGAAAGAAGCCTTTAACGCGGTCGGGCCTTCCCTTGACCAAAGCGCTGCTTCTCTCAACCAAATGAGTGCAAGCCTGACGTCGATGGCGGATCAGCTTTCAACCAGTCTGAACAGCTCAGGAATGGATGAATCGATGAAGCAGCTCCAGCAAGGGCTGCAGCAGCTATCATCCAATTACAAGAGCTTCCACTCTGGACTGAAGGAATACACAGGCGGCGTCGATCAGCTCGCCGGTTCGTACTCCGACCTTCATAACGGCATTGCCGGGCTGACCAACGGAACGAGCGAACTCGAGCAGGGGGCCGCTCAGCTTCAAGACGGGACATCACAGCTTGCCTCTGAAACAAGCAACCTGCCGATGCAGCTCGATGAAGAAATCAACAGTATGGTAGAGGAATATGACAAATCCGATTTCGAACCCGTTTCTTTCGTGTCTGAGAAGAACGAAAACATCGGCACTGTGCAGTTCGTGATTAAAACGGAAAGCATCAAGCAAGCCGAAGAAACGGAAGAAGAACCTGAAGAGGAACCGGAAAAAAGTTTCTGGGACCGATTGATGGATCTGTTTCGATAGATTTGTTTGATAGAAGGCATCGCCGTGGGGCGGTGCCTTTTTGTTTTGTGCGGAGGGGGAGCTGAAATGGTTGAGAGGGTGATTCTCTCGACCGTTTTAACATTTCGTAAAAACAAAAAAGACCAGCCCGGGTGGACTGGTCTTTCTCTCGGGTAGCTTAAGTGACTCAACCATTCAAGAATCATCCTCGATTCTTTCATCACGAACATCTTACCAGAAGGATCATTCCTATCCAGAATCCGTTTCCTTCGATTTCATGGTAAAGTTCACATTCTTCGTCTCTTCACTCCGCTTACAAGTGTGGGTCTCCGTTATCCGTGGCCTTGGCAACGTGAGAACTTGTAAGTGTCTCTCTTCCGTTGACGCCTTCTTCCGTACAGAGAAGGCCGCCTTGAAAGCGAAACAAAGTGAGAGGGTCTTGCCCATGCTTCACTTCTAAGCATGTCTTCACGACTCGGCCGTAGTTTAGGGCGGGTCTGCATCCTCTGCACTGGACGTGTGTTCCCTTCATCCCGGCTCTCGTTTCCTTATATGTTGGAAACGAACTCACGATGGTTGAGTCACTTAAGCTATCGATTTCTCTTATATTATAGCACTAGTTTCATAAGGAATCCAGTAAAATGTTAGCGTTTTCATCATTAATTTGTCGGGGTTTATCGACAAATATTATTGACGAAGGTTTTGTACGAAGTGGAGTGCTCAGTGGGGTGGAAAATAATTCGCTTTCCGCGGCGGACGGTGAGCTACCTCAGACTTCGTCTTCGGGGATCTCACCGTGGTCCGTAAATCCCGCAGGAGTCTCATCATTTTCCACCCCACTGTGCGAAAATAGTGGATACAGAACCTAAAACCAACTAGAGTCTAAAACGATTACCTGTGCGATCACTCAGCTAATTAAAGATTATGTCGTCATATATTCACAATAATCCCTCTGAATATAAACTTATGAATCAATCTCAAGACTTTCTCGACAACATGAAAAAAGAGGCCGTGGCCTCTTTTTTTATTCATTCACAGGTGTTAAGTTTTCGACGATTTCAAGTAACTGTTCTTTTGTAATTTCGGGATTCTGAATGAGCAGGGAGTAGCGTAGGCCGTTTTCGTCCCAGACGAGATTGGTGATGATGTCGGTTGTGTAAACGGCCTTGGTTCCGCGTACCTCGAGTTCTTCCTCTTCGCCGAACCCCAAGGATAGACTCTCATCTGGTGATTCGAAGGAGCTGAGAGTGAATTGAAGGAATCCGTCTTTATGGAATTCCTGGCTCACTTCAGTCCGGTCGAAGCTCTTCATATAGAAGGAATTCACCTTCTCGAGCTGGTACGCATCATTTTTCACCGTGAGAAGTGGCTGCTCATAGACGGCAGCGGCTTCCTCCAGTGTGACGTCTTCTGAAGGATCCATCTCTTCAAATGGTTGGACTTCAATCCCTTCAGGAAGTTCAATCTGGAAGGTCGTTTCATCGAAGGAAGGGTTGATCTCAAGCTCTGAGACGGAGTAGTTGACCGTGATGTCCCCAGACTCTGTCATGGACTTTACAATGAACCAATCGTCTGTCGTAAGCCAGTACTCTTCCACGCCTGTCATGCCTTTCCCTTCTTCTTTAGGGACCGCTTTGATGTGGTACGTATCGAATCCGTTCCATTCTTCTTCGCCGATTAATTCGATGTCATGTGTTTCCCTCGTCATTTCAAGTCTCTGTTCGATCTGTGCCCGTTGACTTTGTGGTGCCAGTCCTTGGTCCTCTTCCGGAACATCTATTTCATAGGCCGCATCCTGTAAGGCAGAGTAAGTAATGACTTTTTCTCCGTCGTTTACGGTTTTTGAGATGTCTCCATTGGCGGCTTCTGTAATGATTTTCGTACGACCGTTCTCGTTGTCTGTCCACTGCTCCATCGTCGAGTCGTCAATTTGCTGATCTACATTGAAGACTTCCATCTGACCTTTCAAATAATAACCTTTCACGGCGCTATCCTTTTCAACTGCCTGGGCAACGATTTGGTCCGGGGAATATTGGGCTGCTTCTTCTGCAGAGCATGCTCCAAGTAGGATTCCGCAGCTGATCGCCAGTGTACTGATCCAAAGTTTTTTCATCGTAAAACACTCCTTCATCTATTGTGGGAAACGCATGGCTATTACAGTTCCTTGCTGTTCGAATGACCAAAGCTTCATTTCGCCGTTGTGTTTCTCGGCAATCTGCTTGGCAATGCTGAGTCCAAGGCCTGAATGCTTGGCTTCATGAGACGTCCTCGCTTGTTCTCCCTGGTAAAAAGGGGTGAGGACAGAATCGATGTGTTCCTGACTTATTGGGGGACCGTCATTTTGAACGATGAGCAGTGCGTTTTGACTGCGGAAGTCCTCTAATCCTGCATGCGCTTCTTCAAATATCCATTCCGGAAGAGGGGCATGACAGCCGATGACTCCGAGTCCGATCGTGCCATCCGCAGGCGTGTACCGAAGGGCATTGCTCATCAAATTATCCAGATAACGGACCATGTGCTGGTCATTCATCTTGCAGGAACCGTCAATCGTGATTTCTTTTCTTAATCGTATATGCTGCTGGCGCGCCAACTCGTCATATCCTTCAAACACCATTTCAAAAAATTCCTCCGCATCGACCTTCGTCAGCGGCATTTCGTATTGATTCGACTGCAGCTTGGCGTAAGTGGTCAAGTCTTCAATCATCCCTTTTAAGTGAATCGATTTCCGCTTGATGATCTGCATGTAGTCCCTGCGTTCACTGTCCGAAAGCGATTGTTCGTTCTCCAACGCTTCGGCATAGGCGTGAAGGGATGTCAGCGGCGTTTTGATGTCATGGGAAAAAGAAGCCATCATCAATTGTTTTTCTTCCTGTTCACGTTTAGTTTCTGCTTGTGCGGACTCGATCTGCTCCTGCATTTTCTCAAAATGGTGCATCAGCTGACCGATTTCATCTTTGCGTTTGTACTGAAAAGAGACGGCTCTCTGCTTGGAGGCGAACGTCGACATCCCTTGCATCAATTCCTTCAAGGGGCGGTTCAGCTTTCGTTGCAGCAGCCAGATCATCGTGGCGTAAACGAAAATGAAAAAGAGGATGAACCCTGTCACAACCCAGGTTCGCCTGTTCTCAACGCCCGTCACCCATTCTGAGCGATCGATGCTGAGTTCATAGACTCCGACAATCTGTTCGTCTTCGAAAACAGGCTTCTTGACGGTAAGGGCATGATAGCTTAAGTCGTACTGATACAAGTTTTCCATCAGACGGGAACGGTCGATCTGCTGGATCGACTGTTGGGAAGCTTCTGATGAATAAATACGGACGGCATCTGCACGATACAGCTGAAGCTCAGCATCTCCTTCTATCACGCGGTCTGGAAGCTTTAATTCGAGTGCTTCCAGTGGCTGCATTTCATAAAGGTCCGGGTGTTGGAGTTCGTTTTCAAGAGATTGGATTTGCTGAGTCAGTTCAAAGGTATCGGAAATCCGCTTCGACTGGTCCCACTCTTGAATCAGAACAAAGAACCCATAAGCGGCCGCAAGGGGGAGGAGCATGACAATCAAATACGTAATGACCAACCAAGTCCGGACTTTCATGAGGTGCTCTCACCGATGAAACGATAGCCCGTTCCCCAGACCGTTTCAATCCACTTCGGTTCTTTCAGCTGTTCTCCGAGCTTTTGACGGAGGCTTTTAATATGGACGTTGATGGTATTGTTGCCTTCCAAATTGGTCTCACCCCACACGTGTTCGTACAGCTCTGCTTTTGTAAAGGTGCGGAGGGGATGCGTGACGAATAGGTGAAGCAGAGCGAATTCTTTGGATGTCAGCATCACTTCATCTTGTTCGACGATAACAGTGCGATGATCCATATCAACAACAAGACCTTGAGCAAAGGAAAGATGCTGCGATGGTGTTTCGGTTCCTTTGTATCGTTGGTATCTTCTGAGGTGGGCCATGACCCTCGCAGTTAGTTCTTCAAGACTGAACGGCTTCGTGACATAATCATCCGCTCCCAGTCCAAGCCCTTTGGTCTTCGATTCGTCCTCCTGCTTCGCACTTAGGATTAAGATCGGCACCTCGCTTTTCAGACGGATGTTCTTACATAGTTGGAATCCGTCCATCTCAGGCATCATCAGGTCGATCAGAAGGAGGTCGAACACGTCTTGCTGAAAGTCTTCCCAGCCCTCTTTGCCTGTCGAAGCCCATGTCACCTGCATGTTCTGTCTTCTTAGATGATCTTGAACGATCCGTGCAATTTCTTTGTCGTCTTCTACAAGTAAAATGGAAACCATGGTGTACCCCTTTCACACTGTTTATTGTAAGACGGTATGTACATAAAAATGGAAAGTTAATAAATCCTTTATAATTTAGGATTACATTCCTGAATTTTACACTATAATCGTCGTTCTTTACACGCTTAATCAGAGTAGAATCAATTGTGATACAATAATGGAAAAAAGAGGAGGGTAATCATGCCTTCTTGGTTTGATACCAATGTTCAAGAGCCTTTTCAATTCTTTTCGACCAGCCACATCATCATGCTTTCCATCCTATTCTCCGGCATTGTACTGCTGTTGATCGTACATAACGTGATCAGAAAAAACGTTACCCTTCAGAGGGGAATAAAGTGGTCGATATTCTCACTCCTATTCGTAAGTGAAGCCGGCCACCAAATATGGGGGCTTGCGAATCAAAATTGGAATATGGAGGACCATGCTCCGTTCCATCTTTGCGGCAACGCTTCGCTGTTAGCCATGATCGCACTATTACGTCCGTCTAAGCGTCTTATTCAGCTGATCTATTTCGCTGCTGTACTACCTGCGATCATCACGCTTCTGACGCCGGAAGTTTTCTACTCCTTTCCACATTTCCGCTTTTTGAAATTTTTCCTTCATCATATGGCACTCGCCTGGGCAGGGATCTTCTTAGTGATCACGACCTCAACTGAGATTTCGTTCAAGTCGCTACTACATATGTTCGGGGTGCTGAACCTTTACGCAGCTTTTATCTTTGTCTTAAACCGGATGATCGGGACGAATTATTTGTTCTTGGCGGGAACGCCGGATGTCACGACGCCTCTCAGTGCGCTGGGGGACGGGGTTTGGTATTACATCAATCTTGAGCTATTTTGTTTTGCGATCTTCCTTGTGATGTACGGGTTCTATCGTTTAGGAAGAAGGTGGAGTCGTTCCAATGAAACGGTTGAGGAGGAAAAGAAGTCTGTCAATTTTTAAGAGGTCATTTACAAAAAGTGTATGTAAGGTTATAATTATGATTGATTAATCAATCATTTAAAAGGGGTGTTCGATATGGCGATTCAGAAATCGGAAGAAAAGAGGCAGAAGATTCTTCAAGCTGCGATTCAATTGTTTTCAGAGAATGGGTATTCAAAAGCGACAATAAAGGATATTTCGAAAGAAGCTGGGGTGAGCTTTGGTACGGTTTTTACGTACTACGAGACGAAGGATAAATTATTTGAAGCGGCAGTACTTGAGCCGTTAGAGGAGATGAAGCAGGTTCTTTTGTCGCATGCAGAGGACCAAGAAGACATTATCGATCAAATTAAAGAGACCATCAGAATGCATATGATGTATTTCGCGCGTCAGGCGACGTATGCAAGGATGGTACAGTACGTTATTGGACAACGTGAACGTTTCCCGGAATTATTCGATGAATTGAATGCCTTTACAGAGGACCTTCAGGATTCGCTCAAACCACTGGTTGAAAAAGGTCAGGAGGCGGGCGTGTTAATAAAACTAGACCCAAAGAACGTGGCCATCACGTATTTGGCGTATATCAATGGTGTACGTTTGACCACGATTGACGACATTGACCAAGTCCCTGCCTGGAACATGTTTGTTGATCATGCTTTTCTCCTGTTTGGACCAAAACAATGAAGGAAGAGCAAATGAGATTCCGCGATTTGCATCGAAACTTGAAGATACGAATGGTCACGCAGTTTTTCTCCCAATTCGCTCACTTGATGGTTATGCCCTTCCTGACGGTGTATTTTGCCCGTAAGGTTGGGGAGTCGACGACAGGTCTGATGTTGATCAGCCTTGTGTTTGTCGGCATTGCCGGAGGGCTGCTGGGAGGCTATTTTTCCGATCGATGGGGGAGGAAAAAGTTGATGGTCTATGCTGAAGCAGGGTCCGCCATAGCTTTTCTCATTATTGCCATCTTCAACTCCCCTTGGTTTGATATGCCCTATATGACTTACGCCGTATTCATTTTCTCGATGTTCTTCGGTGGTGTATTGGGTCCCGTTTCACAGGCTATGGTGCTGGACGTGACCACAGAAGAAAGCCGCCGATATGTGTTCACACTGCTTTACTGGGTGACCAATTTATCTTCCGCTTTAGCAGGTATTATCGGCGCTATATTGTTTCAACAGTACTTGTTTGAATTGTTCATTGGCATCAGTGTCGTATCCCTTGTATCCGCTGTCATCACTCAACTTTTCATCTCAGAAACCCACACTAAAACAATACCTCAACAAGACGTAACCCAACCAGTTTCTATGCTGAAGAATTATCAAGTCGTTTTCCTGGATAAATTATTTCTCGCGTTTCTACTGGCGGGCATATGCATTCTATCTCTTGAAGAACAGCTTACCAATTTTATAGCCATCCATCTTGCGGACACAATCGAGTCACAACCCCTTATTCCATGGGGAGGAGAAACCATCGAAGTGGATGGAGTCCATATGCTTGGTATTTTGCGGTCTGAGAATACGTTGATTGTTGTTTTTGCAACAGGATTGATTGCATGGGCTGTGAAAAAGTTGAGCGATCGTCTCGTATTGTGGGTCGGATTGAGCATCTATACAATCGGGTACGCCTGCTTAACCTGGCTTGGTCAGCCTTGGCTTTTATTGGTCGCTATGGTTGCTGCGACAGTAGGGGAGTTAATGTACATTCCAGTAAGGCAGAGTATGCTCGGAAAATTAGCACCTGATTCGGCACGAAGTTCTTATCTGGCCGTGCACCAATTTATATATTACATTGCGATGCTGATTGGAGCTGTTGATATCATGCTTTCAAGTATAGTTCCAGCATGGGTGATGGGAGTGAAATATGTCATCGTCGGTGGACTGGGATTGTTTATTTTTATAATGGTAAATAAGAGAATGGAAGAAAAAAAGGTTATTGAAAGGATTAAAATGATTGATTAATCAATCATTAATTAAGGTGGCATGATAAGAATAATCGATTCCATCCATACTAACGATAGAAACAAAGGTTAAGGAGGTCCGTGGATGGAAGAGTTTCCGATTATCCATACAAATGTATGGGATGCCCTCATTGCAGTGCCTGTCGTGTTGATTCTCACTCAAATCATAAAAAAAGTGTTTCCTGTACCTAAAGCAGCCGTACCGACAATTGCTTCAACGATCGGGTTCGTGATCTCTATATTCTTTGCTCACCGTCATAATCTTGCGGCGGGTCTATTCATGGGTGCATTCTATGGAAATGCTGCTGTTGGGGTTTATGCTTCTGTGAAAACTTCGATTCAAGCCTACAGAGCGAAGAGAAAAAAGAAAGAGCCTGACGCTCATTAAGAGGTCAGGCTCTCTATCTTTATTTGTTATGCGTTATCTGCTGTCGTGTCTTCATCCGTTTCAAGGTCTACTTCATCTTCCTCGATGCCTTCTTCACCTTCAGGTTGGTCTTCGTCAGACTCTTCTTCTTTCCCATCAGCGTGAACGGCAGAGTTCGGGACGGCGTTTTGGTGAGCTTGTTCGTTTGCATGCTCACTTGCCTGAGAGTGTTCCTTGTTTGAAAGATCAGCGGTTACTTCTTCTGTGGACTCTTCAGATTCCGCGTCAGAGGAAGAATCTTCTTCAGTTGACTCTTCATCAACTTCTGGTGTTTCTTCTTCTTTAGCTTCTTCGTCAGCGTCTACATCATCTTCTTCTTTGCCTTCCTGTTCGTCGCTTTCGATCTCATCTTCCTCGATGCCCTCTTCACTCACGGGCTCTTCCGATTCCTCTTCTTTAGGCTCTTCGCCTTCAGGTTGTTCTTCAGTGCCTGCGTGAACGGCAGAGTTTGGCGCAGCATTTTCGTGTGCTTTTTCACTTGCGCGCTCGCTTGCCATAGAGTGAGCCTTTTTGGAAAGGTCTACCGTTACTTCTTCTTCATCACCTTCAGTGGACTCGTCCATTTCAGGCATTTCGACCTCTTCTACTTTCGGCTCTTCTACATCATCGACAGCTACAGGTTCTTCTTTTTCCTCTTCAGGCTGTTCAACTGGCTCTTCAGTTTTCTCTGACTTGGCGTGAACCGCTGAGTTTGGTGCGGCATTTTTATGAGCTTGCTCACTTGCACGCTCACTAGCCATAGAATGCGATTTCTTGTTTTTCTTTTCTTTCTTCTTTGCTTTCTGCTCCATTTTAACTTCAACGGTTTTTTCAGCGTTTTTGCCATGAGAAGCTGCGTCTGCGACAGTGCCTCCAGCAAAGATTCCTACAGATAGTACGCCTGCTGCTACAATTGTTTTCATTACGGATGTTTTCATGATTCATTCTCTCCTTTAAGTTTATAAAAATAGTTGGTTACTTGTTTATAAAAATAAAGGAGATGTTCGGGGTGGTTCCCCTGGTGGTGCATTCATCCATTGGTTCCGGAACATCTGATAGCGGCTAGCCATCACGTGGTGGAGGGAGGGCTGAGCCGGTGTATCGGATGTTTGAACGAAATGCCAATTGATCGGCCCGTCCGCAGATGTCCGGTCTTTGCCGGTTTTCCCAAGCGTTTTCTGCGGAGAAGTCGGAATGATCACGCCTTCCTCAATCGGATCGGAAAAAGGGTGAGGAGGAAGCTTCGGAATAGGAGGTTCCTCCTTGGAGGTCGCCTGTTCTTCCTTATCCTCCAGACTGTTGTCCGTTTGTTGTGAAACCGAATCAGCGGGAGTAGATGGTGGAGGAGAAGGGATTCCTTTTGATTCTACCTTTTTCTCCGGTTCTACGTTCGCTTTCTTCTTTTGACTGCCTTTTTTAATAGAAGGTTTCTTTTCTTCTGCATGCTCAGGAATCTTACCTTCTGCGTTGTTTTGCTTTTGTTCGGGAGGGCCTTTTCTCTTATTGTCTGATCGATTCTTCTGTTGTGCATGGGCCGGCACCTTTGATTTAGGTTCGTGCGATTTCGCCTTCGTAGATCGCTTCGACGGATCCGGTCCTTTTGCCTTTTCGGGAGGTGCAGGCTTCTCACGTTTGTCTTCTTTCTTTTTTTGTGCTTGCGGTGGTGGGCCATCCTGGTTCTTACCCTTTCCTTCTGCAGCCATGACGTCAGCTGTAGAAAGGAAGAAGCAGCAAATAGCCACTAGAATCGAAAGCATCTTGATGTTCAAACGGTTCACCTCCCCCACGAATGTATTCTTTACTCATAGCTATACGATGAATCGTTTATTTTCTGACCGTTTCGACACACTTTTTAAAACTTTTCGAAATGGTATGGAAATTTAAAGGAGGATGTAGGGATGTGTCGAATCCTATGTACGAGAGAGGAGTAGGTTCATGATGAATAAAGAGGAAGTACAACGGTTCACCCGTGTCCACCGTCATACATTGAATACGCTGGATCAGGTCGTCGCAAGTGGAGCGGCAACGTTGGTCATACAGGACGATGAGATCACATTCGAATCTTACGTAGGAAAGCAGTCTGATAAAGAGGACGCAAGGGAAATACAGGCCGATACACAATTCCATGTCGCCTCTGTGAGAAAAAGTTATATCGGGTTTGCGGCAGCTTATGCGGTGTATTATGGCTACATTAACGACATCGATGAGCGAGTGACGAACCACCTGCCGGAAGTGGATGCGTCGCTCTGGGAGAGTACGACCATCCGCCATCTGCTCACCCATACGCACGGTCTCACGGATAAAGGAGAGAAACCGAAGCGTCTTCATCCTCCGGGGGAAGAATGGCGCTACGAAGGAATCGGATTGAAGGCACTCACTCAAATCATTGAGAAAACGACGGGACAGACGGTCGCACAGATTTTACATAAAAATGTCTTCGAGCCTTTAAAGATGACTGAGTCTGGCTGGTACGCGAAACTAGGTCCCAAGCATGTTGATGTCATACTGCGAGAGGCGAATGAAGGGGATTGGCAGCCGAGTACAAGTACAAAAGGTGACGACAAAAATATGTACGTGTCAGCAAGAGACCTCGCATTCTGGGGGTATTTCAACCTCAAGCTAGGCTGTATAGATGGTCGCCAGATTGTCCCGAAGGCGTTAATTGAACTCGCTACATCTTTGCATTCACCCGCTGAATTAAAGGAAGGTTTCCCAAGGAACGGATACTTATGGTTTGTTCAGGATCAGCCCTCTGATCAGACAGAAATCGGAGCTTCTGTTCCGAAGGGATCGTACCAAATTCTAGGCTACACGGGCGTGACGCTTCTTGTCATTCCGGATGAGAAAGTGGTGGCTGTACGGATGTTCAACAGCTTCGGGTCTCCGGAAGGGTACGATTACTTGGAAGATGTACGATCCTTTGGGGATACCGTGATGAGCTCTATAGAAGAAAAGAGCAAAGTGGACCAGCGATAATTTTTCCTTAATATGGTATTATGGTGAAAAAGGGGTGATCCAATTGATTACGGCGTTCATAATCATCATAGCGGCGGTCGTTGCGGATATCTTTTTATTTGATCAGGACCGAAAGCGTTGGGGATGGATGAAGGGATGGTCAACCTTTCATAAAGCCTTGTTTCTGTCGGGATTCGTCGTGGTTACCTTCGTCATCTATTTTCTACTCAGTGTAAGTGGGGCTTAATCTGGAGGGATTAAATGAAAGTGAAGAAAAAGATATATGCCGTTCAACTCATTCTCATTCCGTTCGCTTTTCTACTCGTACACATCACGATGGAGTGGTTTCAGGGGACGTTGAGTATGGAGTCTGTGTCCGGGATTTTTCCGATTCTTGTCATTTTCTTTTTTGTTACGAATACGGCGTGGTTTCTCATGGAAGAAAAGCTCTCGGCAGCGATTGCGCGTGATGAGGAACGGATAGGAAATCAAAGGTAGGTGCGTGGGATGTATGAATATTTCAATGGGTTTGTGATTCGTGATAGTACGGAAGGAATTCCATCAGAGAAGGTTCACACTTTGTTCAAGGATGCTGGGTGGGCTGGTGAACTTCCAGAATGGCAGAAAGAAAAGTACACGCTTATGTTTCAAAATTCTACATGGGCCTTTACGGTGTGGAAAGAGGAGCAGATGGTCGGTATGGTAAGGGTGCTCTCTGACCAAATTATGGCCTCGAACATTATGGATATGATCGTGCATTCGGATTACCAGGGAAATGGAATCGGGCGGAAGTTGGTAGAGCGTTGTCTTGAAAAGCTGCCACACGGGGATTGGTTTGCGCATACATCCTCTGACCGCTTCAGCTTTTATAAACAATGTGGCTTCGAAGTCCGGGACTTGTCGGACAATGGAACATGCGTCTACTATGGATATATTCAAGCAAGGAAAGAGGGGCATAGGTGACGCCAGCTGCTTTCACGACAAAAAAATACATAAAGGCACTCCGGATTTCCCGAGTCGCCTGTCCAATTCAGTCTGAAAAGAAGAGAGTATGTAGGGGCAGCTGTAGCTTTTTGAAGACAGCTGTCTTTTTTTATTTCCCCGGAAATATTTCATGTCGAGTGGTGGAAATGACTGTATAATGTTAGAAAAGGTGGTGCGGAATATGGATGTATTGATGTTTGATCAAGTAGAGAAGCGTGACCAGGATGCCGTTGTGATTCCCCGTTTTGATTTGAACATCGAGTCTGGTCGAGTAGTAGCGATTCAGTCTAATTTAGATATGCGTAAACGTTTGTTGAACGTATTGCTTGGCCGGGAACGGCTGACAGATGGGTCTGTTCGTCTGATGGGAGAGCCGATTACGACGGCCCGCTCAAAAGAAATAGGGTTCGTCTTCACGGAAGATGGACTATATGAACGGCTTAAGACGAAGGACCATTTGAAATTCCATAAGCGTCTTTATCAATCTGACAAAACGATTGAAGAGATTGCCGGACGGCTGAAGCTTGAAGATGATTTACATAGAAGAGTGGACAAGTTGTCTTTTTCGAAAAAGAAGCGGTTGTCGATTGCAAAGGTCATGTTTCAATCGCCGGATTTGATTGTACTTGAGGAGCCGGATCAGAATGTCGATTTAGAGATGAAGCAGCTCTTGATTTTATTGATTGAGGAGCTTCGTGAGGAACAGAAGGCGGTCCTGATTTTAACGAATCACATGGAGAGTGCTTCTGCCTACACGGATGATGTGTGTCGGATGAGTACGGAGGGGGTCATTCAGATTGGTCCCGAAGATGATACGTCGTTCTCCCCCATCAAACTGAATAAAGTGACGGCAAAGCTTGAGGATAAACTTTTGTTATTCGATCCGTCCGAGATCGACTTCTTCGAAAGTAATCAGGGGCAGGTTCTGCTGTACGGGAATGGAGAGCACTACCCTTGTCCATCGACGCTGGCTGATCTTGAAAAGCGTCTGTCCACCTTCGGGTTCTTCCGTTGCCACAGGTCGTACCTTGTGAACTTGCAGAGGGTTCGTGAAATCGTAACGTGGTCGAAAAACAGCTATAGTTTGAATTTGTCGGACGCTTCAAAGAGCCAGATCCCCCTTTCAAAGAATAAATTGAGTGAACTGAAGGAAATATTGAGCCTTTCATAGCTCCTTTCATCGTCTATTTCCCTCTTTTCGTCCACAATCAGCGGTGCTTGTGTGAAATATCCGATACGCTGTAAAGGAAGAAACGACAGGAGGGCAAACAGATGATTCAATTAGAAAACGTACACAAGGCATTCAAGGGCAAGAAGGCGTTAGACGGGTTAAATGTGCAAGTGACAAAAGGTGAGATCTTCGGCTTTCTTGGACCGAGTGGCTCTGGAAAAACGACAACCATTAAAATCCTTACAGGCCAGCTTAAAGCCGATTCCGGTGTGGTACGCGTGTTCAATAACGATACGCAGACGATACACGATTCAGATCAGCTGCAGCGTATCGGCATTATGACGGATAACAGCAGCCTTTATCCAAGGCTAACGGTACAGGATAACTTGAATTTATACTGTCAGTTGTATCGCGTGCCGATACGCAGAGTGAAAGAGGTACTTGAGATGGTTAATCTGGAAGGGGTCGAGCGCAAGAAAGTTTCGACGCTTTCAAAAGGAATGCACCAGAGGATCATCCTTGCCCGTGCCCTCCTGCATGAACCTGAGCTGTTGTTCTTAGATGAACCGACAGCTGCACTTGATCCGATTAATAAAGAGAAAATCCATCAGGGACTGCGCAAGCTGAAAGAGAGAGGGACGACGATCTTTTTGACGACACACGATATGGATGAAGCGGAAACGTTATGCGATCGTGTCGCTTTGTTGAATGCCGGGCGCGTTGTAGAGGAAGGAAGTCCCGCTACGCTCTGCCAGCGTTTTTCCGAGCCGATCATCACCGTGCAGCTTAAAGGTGGTCAGACGGTCACGTTCGAAAATGCCAAAGAAAGCGCCAAAGCGATTTACGATTGCCTGCTGTCAGAACAAGTGGTGTCGATTCATACCGATGAACCTTCACTCGGTCAAGTGTTCATTCAAGTTACAGGGAGGAATTTAGCATGAACCCGTCATTCCAGAGAATGTATGCCATTTTTAATAAAGATTTGAAAGATGTTTCAAAGAACTTATATGTATCTTCGACCTTCTTGCTGCCCCTCTTCTATGCATGGTTGTTTGCAAGAGGGCAGGAGGACGCTGTGGCTCTGCTTCCTATGATTGCGAACCTGACGTTTGCTACAGTAGGAGCGTTCCTTCAGGCTGCGGTAATCGCGGAGGAGAGAGAGAAGGGGACGTTGAGAGGATTGATGCTTTCGCCTGCTTCTATTGGAGAGATTTTGACAGGGAAAAGTATGCTGTCGCTTTTGGGGAGCGTTCTTGTGCTCTTTCTTTGTGTGAACCTATTAGGGGGCGTGCCTTCTATTCCTGGAGTAGCATGGGCTGGTTTTGCACTGATTCTTGTGTTTTACCTAGCGCTGGGTACATTGATCGGACTGATGTCGAAGTCGTTGTTAGAGGCATCGATCTTCATCCTGCCTGTGATCATGATTTTGGGGATGGGTTCGCTGTTCACGTCCTTGATCGCGGATGCGGAATGGCTGGCTGTCGTTGAAATCCTGCCGAACCTTCAGTTTGAAAAGTTGTTCCAGGCTTCAGGGAACGCTGAAGTACTGAGCTCTCTCGCATGGATTGCGGGCTGGACCGTCGTGACCATTGCGCTGACGGTTTGGTGGTACCAAAAGCGTACGGTTGATGAATAATGAAAAGAAGCTCGGCGAATGTCGCCGAGCTTTTTCTTATTTAGCGGTTGTATTTAATGTAACTTCGATATTGTTGCGTGTGGCGCGGGAGTATGGGCAGACTTGGTGGGCTTTTTCGACAAGCTGTTCTGCTTCTTCCTGTGTAACACCTGAGATTTCAACATCAAGCTGTACAGCAAGACCGAACCCTTCGCCGTCTTTTCCGATGCTTACGTTTGCTGTAATGACGGACTCGATGGACTTTTTCGCTTGAGAAGCGACAAGCTGCAAGGCACTGTCGAAGCACGCGGAATATCCGGCAGCAAAGAGCTGTTCAGGGTTCGTTGAGCCTTCTTTTTCCTGACCGCCTAACGCTTTCGGCATGGATAGTTCAAAGTCGATTGTGCCATCGCTTGATGTCACCGTTCCCTTACGGCCGCCTTGAGCGGTTGCTTTTGCTGTGTACAATGCTTTTTCCATATTCGTCATCTCCCTTTAATGGTTTTGTGTAATTTGATTGTGCACAATCAAATTTACAACAAAGTTCAGATGATGTCAAAAGGGACGCTCGGCAGCAGGATTTGTTGTGATGGATGGCAAGATTGGGTACACTTGGGATAGAAGGGGAGATCGGTATGGCTGAAGAGCATTTGAAGTTAGAAAATCAAATTTGTTTTTCCATATATGCGGCGGCTCGTGAGATGACCAAGCTGTATAAGCCGCTGCTTGAAAAGTTGGATGTGACGTATCCGCAGTATTTAGTGCTGCTCGTATTGTGGGAGGAAGAATCGATCACCGTGAAAGAGATGGGGCACCGTCTCTACCTTGATTCCGGTACACTGACTCCGATGTTGAAGCGGATGGAAGCGGCGGGTTTCATCGTCCGCCACCGTTCGCCGGAAGATGAGCGTAGCGTCATTATTTCCTTGACGGAAAAAGGTAAGGAAGCGGAAAAGGATGCAAGCGACATTCCGTTTCAGTTGGTCGACCAGCTTGGGATGAGCGAAGAGGAGCTTGTGCAGTTCAAAGCTTCCCTCGTCCAGACGCTCGAGCGCGTTCATGAGAAGAATAAAGAATGAGTCCTGTGCACAATCGTCCGCAACCCGGGCGATTTTTTTCTGAAGAAAATACATAAATCGAAAGCCAAATTCACCTTGCGATTGTCTAATTCGTGTCAGTACAAACAGGGAGAGGGTCAGCTAATCATGAAACGTTTAGTCAAAAAAGCGCAGAAGGGAAATGATCAAGCCTTTCTTCAGTTATTTCAACATTTCGAACAAGATGTGTACCGCATGGCCTACGTCTATGTGAAAAACAAAGAAGATGCACTGGACATCGTTCAGGAAGTCGCGTATCAGTCCTTTAAGAAGATCGACACGCTCAAGCATCCGGAATATATCAAGACGTGGCTGATCCGGATTACGATCAATTGTGCTACGAACCTTTTGAGGAAAAACCAGAAAGTGATTCATTTGAAGCCTGACCACGAGGAATACATCGGGGCGGAGGAAGAGGACCTCTCGCTATCGATGACCCTTCGTGACGTGATGGATCATTTGGAAGCAGATGAAAAGAACATCGTGCTACTTCGTTTCTACCACCATTACACGTTTCAAGAGGTGGCCGATCTTCTTGAGCTTCCACTCGGCACGGCCAAGACGACTTTGTACAGAGCAATAAGGAAACTTCGGTATGAGTTAAAGGAGAGTGAATGGTATGAGTAATAAGTGGAAAGAAGAACTCGACAATTTAGAACTTCCGGATGAACTGCATGACAGGGCAAAAGCTGGTGTGAAACGGGCGAAGGAGGAGAAGAAGCGTACAAAAGGGTGGAGGAAGCCGGTTGCAGCAGCTGTTCTTTTTCTAGGGCTTACTTCCGTCACGCTAGGCTTCTCGTTCCCTTCCACTGCCGGGCAGATTCCGATTGTCGGAAACATTTTTGAAGAAATGAGCGACAGCTTGAGCGTATTCGAAACGTACAAACCATTTTCCACAGAGCTGAACAAAGTGGAGCAAATGAATGGCATTCAAGTTACGCTTAACGATGCTATTTTTGACGGGAAGACTGTGACGCTGACCTATTCCATAATAACGGAAAAAGATTTGGGAGAAGACCTTATGGTGAAAGATTCGCTTGCTATTAGAGGTGTAAGTGGACTGACCGGGTTTTCACAAATCCAAAAGGTCGACGAGAACGAGTATGTCGGATTAGTGACGATGACCAGTCAAGATGAAGATGAGTTCAGTATGGCCAAGGTCAAGTGGGGCATTGATCAGTTTGTCTATGGAGATTCATCTGAAACGATAGAGGGAGATTGGAGCTTCAGCTTTAAGCTCGAGTCTACTGATTATCAAACGAAGCAGGTGATGGAGACGGTGGAGCAGGACGGTGTTCAAGTGACGCTTGAAAAAATGACAGCGAATCCAATGTCCTTTTCTCTCACATACACCCAGTCGATTACGGAAGAGGTGGACCGACATTGGAACGATGTCAATGTCGATCTCATGGTGAAGGATGATCTTGGAAATGTCTATGAGGGAGTGGGAAATGGAGGCTCGGGGGATGAGTACTCGATAACGTGGAGAGAAACATTTCAGGTGATCCATCCAGACGCCAGTGAATTGATCGTCACTCCGCACGTATCGTTACAAAACTCAGAAAGAAGTGGAGGATCTGTGAATGCAGATACAGGGGAAGAGATTTCGAGTTATTCTGAATCCGGGAGTGAAGATCCTTTGCCTGATCGAAGTTTTGATTTAGAGGACATTGTGATTGATCTGACAAGAAAGCCTTGATGATGTCGCAGTGAGGACGGTAGCTTGACGGCTGCCGTTTTTTGTTTTGTCTTCATTTTTACTCTTCTTCAATTTTCCATAATTCCTCACAAACATTTCATATTTATCTTTTATACTAGTAACTGCTGGGCAAACTTGTAGTAAACGAAAGGTTAGAGGCTTTCATGAAAAAATATAGAGTGACGTTATTTGTGCTGTTGGTCGTTATATTGAGTGCATGTCGTGGACAGACGATTCACCTGCCGGAAGGAACAGATGAATCCGTACTTATTTCACATTTGAAGGATACGAAACTATCGGTGATGTCTGAAGATGGGGAATCTGTTACACAGACTGAGATAGAGGTTTCGGTTGCAGGGATTGCAAGAATTGACTCTGACAGGGTCGCTTTTACGACGAAAGATCAATCTCCACTCTATTTACTCGACACGAGCAGTGGGGATTTAAAAGAGTGGGAGCAGGTCGGATCAGGAGTCAATGAGCTTCTTTATGATTCAGACAGTGGATATTTATACTTAGCAGACAGCGTGAACAGCTCCGTTCAAGTGTTTGATACAGAAAAGGGAGAAGTCATTGAAGAGGTTATGGTCGGTCAGCTTCCTCTATCCATGGCAGCGGATGAAGAGGGGATGCTTTACGTCGTCAATCAGAAGAGTTCCACGGTTTCGGTCATCAACATGGAAAATCACCAAGTAGAGCGGGAGTATCCGGTACCGTATTTGCCAGAGGGAATCTGGGTGCGCGATCAAAAAGTGTACATCGGGGGGCATGGTCCTGTCCATGGAGAGTTGAATCGTTACGTTTATGAGCTGGATGCCAAGTCTGGTGAACAGCTTTCCCGGATTCAAGTGGGGCTGATGCCTGTGAAATTGTTCAGTCCTGAATCATCATCGGACTTGTTTGTCGTATGCCATGGGTCACATGAAGTGTATAAGCTTCCTTTTTCCAACCCTGAGAACAGTGAGCGTTTAGAAGTAGGAGCCAATCCTTATGACATGACAGGGGACGGTGGGGCTCTTTACGTGTCGAACGTCGACAGCGATTCGTTGTCGATCATCGACCCTGTATCTTTTCAGATTGTGAAAGAAGTATCGATAGAGGGTGGGCCTGCGGCGATTGTGAAAGGAGGCGATCCTGAATGAGAGTGTTAGTCGTAGACGACGAACAAGATATGATTCACATGGTGAAGTCCTATTTGGAGAGGTACAACTACCAAGTGATGACTGCGATGGATGGAGTAGAGGCGGTTAAGGCTGCAAAAAATGAAGAGGTCGATTTAATCATTTTGGATATCATGATGCCGAAGATGGACGGGGTGACTGCATGCAGGGAAATCCGTTCGTTCTCAGATGTGCCGATCCTGATGCTGACAGCAAAGAGTGACCCGGATGATCGGGTGATAGGGTTAAGGACCGGAGCGGACGATTACATCGTGAAGCCGTTCAGTCTAAAAGAACTGCTTGCCCGTGTGGAAGCCACTCTCAGAAGATCGAAAGGGTTCCAGACAGAGGAGCACCTTTTTCAACATAAAGAATTAATGGTGGATTTGAGAGGGCATGTTGTAGAGGTGGAAGGTCAGCGGGTAAATCTGACTCGTAAAGAATTTCTCCTTCTTTCTTTTCTCGTTCAGCATGTAGGACAGGTGTTCACAAGAGAACAGCTTCTCGATCGAATTTGGGGGCTGGAAAGTGGAGGAACGATGAGAACCGTCGATACCCATGTGAAGACGCTGCGCCTGAAGCTGAAATCGGCTGGAGCCTATATTCAAACCGTCTGGGGTGTTGGTTATAAATTTTCCTAAATGGTTCAATCGTTTAAAACTGAAGCAGAAAATATGGATGACCGTCGCCTTTGTCTCGATTTCGACAGTAGGAGTGGGGTTCGGACTGACCTTCTATTTATATGAACGGTTTTACGTTGATAATCAAAAAGACCTGCTTCTTCTTCAAGGGCGCAATTTGGAAGCGGTTTATCAGGAAGAAGGAAATAGTGATCTTTTTCAAGAGCGGTTGAAGTGGGTCAATGAAGATTCAGAAGCGGAAGCGCTCTTCGTTCAGAATCCGATGAAATTGAGTGCTTCGCTTCCATATGAGCCTTCTGTAAGTGAGTCGTTCATCAACTTCGAGGAGCGGCAGCAGTTGTTGCAGGGGGAGACGGTAACGCTGGTAAGGCAGCACGCTGTGATTGAACAGGATATCCTTGCCGTAGCCGTCCCTTTATTGGAGGGAGACCGTTTATCGGGTGCAATTTTTCTTTACATGCCGTTGGATGATGTGTACCAGCCCTTCGAGTCGATTCGCTACATATTACTCGGGGTCATGGGCTTGATCCTTCTCGTCACATTTTGGGGAGGACGGAAAGTCGCGAATCAATTGGTGCTCCCTTTACGGAAAATGGAGGCGGCTTCTAAGAAAATGGCCGGCGGGGACTTCTCTAAACGCATACATGTCTCTTCTACAGATGAAATGGGGTCACTCGCTTCGTCCTTCAATCAGCTGGCGAAGTCACTTGAAGAGGTGGAAGAAAACCGTCGGGAATTCCTCCAGAACGTGTCACACGAATTAAGGACGCCTCTTAGTTATATGAGAGGGTACACAGAGGCGATTATGGAGGGCGACGTGGAAGATGCGGAAAAGGAAAAATATATTCGCATCATCCACCAGGAGACCGATCGATTGACACGCTTAGTTCATGATTTGTTGGACCTTGCCCAGCTTGAAGGGGATTCGTATCCAATGAGGTTGGAGCCGATTCCTTTTGCTCAGCTTGTCCATGATGTCGTCGACCGTTTCCGGCTTCGTCTGAGTCAAAAAGAGATCCCGCTGAAGCTGGATTTGGATGAAGAGGCGGTGATCGAAGGGGATCCAGATCGATTGGAGCAGGTGTTCAGTAACTTGCTGGACAACGCGCTCCGGTATTCGGAGAAAGGGCAGCTGATTGAAGTGAAGATGGTTCAAAAAGAAGGGAAGACGGTCCTCGTCATCAAGGACCACGGAAAAGGGATTCCGGTAGAAGACCTTGAGAAGATTACCGATCGCTTCTACAGGGTGCAGAAATCCAGAACCCGGGAAGCGGGAGGTTCAGGGCTTGGATTAGCCATTGTGAATCAGATTGTGACAAAGCATGGAGCAGACATTACCTTTCGTTCGACGCTTCAAGAAGGGACAGAGGTTTCGGTTGTGTTCGACTCGCTTGAGATGGATTAAAGGAGAGGTGGTCAAGTGAAGAAATACGTGTGGATGCTAGGACTTATTCTGTTTGTGTTGACAGCTTGTGGCGAAGAAATCGAAACGAACATGTCTGAAACGGTAGAGTCTTTCAGCTTCACGAACCAGGACAAAGAACAGGTCAGCTTAGAAGACTTGAAGGGATCATGGTGGGTGGCAGATACCATTTTTACAAACTGTGAAACTGTCTGTCCTCCTATGACTCAGAACATGTCGTTGCTGCAGGACAAGGTCCAGGAGGAAGGAATCAGTGTTCAGTTCGTTTCATTCAGTATTGATCCGAAGAATGATACGCCTGAGCAATTGAAGGCATTCGGAGATAAATTCGGAGCTGATTACAGCAATTGGTCGTTTTTGACGGGCTATGACTTTCAAACGATTAAGGAGTTTTCCATCAAATCCTTTCGTAACCTGGTTGGTGAAGTTCCAGACTCTGATCAATATATGCACGGAACGAGTTTTTTCTTAATAAATCCTGAGGGCAAAGCGATTAAAAGCTATAGTGGAACAAACCGGGCGGAGCTCGACAAGATTGTGAATGACCTGAAGAAAGTACAATAAGAAAGGATGAATACGATGAAAAAGAAATATCTATGGATGATGCTTGCCGTTGTAGGAATCTTGGTCTTTTCGGCATGTGGATCATCGGACGCAGGGGATGAGAGCGAGACAGCAAGTGGAGAAGACGCGCTTCCTCTTCCGATTGAAGTTGAGATCTCCACAGAACCTGGCCTAGACGCACTTGAGGTGGGAGAGTCCTTTACGATTCAGGCGAAAGTTACGCAAGGCGACGAGCTTGTGAGTGACGCAGATGATGTTCAGTTTGAATTTTGGAAAAAGGATCAGGACTCTGAGGAGCACGATATGGTAGACGGAGAGCCGCAAGGAGAGGGCATCTACTCGATCGAGAAGCAAGTAGAGGAAGCGGACGTATATTACGTAGTCGCTCACGTAACAGCAAGAGATATGCACAATATGCCGAAACAAGAGCTTGTCATCGGTGATGTAGCACAGGAAGAATTGCAGGAAGCAGAAGAGCATCATAATGAAGAGGAAGGACATGATCACAGTCATGAAGGCGATCATAGTCATGCCACGGACGTCATGACACACATTATGCTTGAGGACCTCATTTCAAAAGGAGAGGAAACGCGTCTGATGGCTCATGTCATGAATGGCGAAGCACCCGTGTCAGAGGCAGAGGTACGCTTTGAGGTGTGGAAAGATGGAGCGGAAAAACATATGTTTCTAGATGCAGAGGAGACGGAGAACCAAGGCGAATACGCACTTGCCCATACTTTTGAAGAGAGTGGTACGTATCAGGTGAAGCTTCATGTCGTAAAAGGGGATCTTCATACGCATAAGGAGAAAAGCATAACGGTTGAATGATTACAAAGAAGAAGCGCCTGCAGGAAAATGTCTGTAGACGCTTTTTTTCATGAATCGGCTAAGTCTTGAATAGGTTCCCACGAACGCGCATAGATTCTCACGCGATCGATTTCCATAAAAAAAGAGTGACCCTCGCCAGGAGAGTCACTTTCGATGATGCTTATGCTCTTCGATAAGATTAAAGAGGACTTGATGACTGAGGTGCTTGAGGCCATACAACAGACTTGATTGAACTGCTGAAGGCGAACCAGAATGGCCCCCAGCGCGTCCATGAGTACGAGTCCTTCTACAAAGACCAAAGCCAGAGCATCCATCCTCTTTTTTGATTGACCTTCTTCAGCCAGCAGGACTTCCTTATAGAAATCTTTAACCTATGCTCATCGAGGAAGCCACCTCTCTTTCGACTTTTTGAATTGAGATTCTACAAAATGATTGGAAATAGGTAGAACAAGGAATAGTAAAGGGTACAAAGGTTGGAAAGAAGGTGTGAAAGGTGAGAAATTTACTTACAGCGTTTTTGGCTTATTTGATTGTACTTACAGTGAACGCGCTTGCGAATATACTGCCGTTGAATGGGCAGACAACAGGTGAGATTTCAAACCGGCTCAATGTTCTGTTTACGCCGGCGGGATATGTGTTCAGCATCTGGGGACTGATTTATCTGCTGCTTGGCATTTGGCTGGTCCGTCAGCTTCCTTCCTACAAAAGGGATCGGTATAAATACCGGAACACGAGAGGTCTCTTTGTGCTGAGCTGTCTGTTGAACAGTTTGTGGATTTTCATGTGGCATTATGAGTTTTTTGCCGTATCTGTTGTCGTGATGCTTGGGTTGTTAGTGACGCTGATCCGTTTGTATGTCCGGATGAAGGATGAGGGCGGGACGTTTTTCGATGTCCTTCCATTTTCGGTGTATCTCGGCTGGGTCAGTGTGGCGACGATTGCGAACATCAGTTATTTCCTGAATGTGATTGAATGGAACGGCTGGGGACTATCATCTTCTGTGTGGACGTTCCTGCTTATCATCGTTGCGACGATCCTAGCGATTGTCGTATTGTTCAAGGAAAATGATCGCATTTATCCACTGGTCTTCATATGGGCGCTGATCGGAATCGGGGTCCAGAATGCAGAGGGCGGTGTGCCGGTCGTCGTGTATACGGCCTATGCAGCGGCGGTAATCTTAACGATTTTCGTCGTGTACCGATTGTTCAAACCGAAGAAGCGGTATATTTTCAGTAAGTGATAGAAGGATTGCCGCACCCGTTATCGAATGGAAAAAGAAAGAGGTGATGAGATGAAAAAGTGCTTTCTTCTATTCTTTCTTTTTCTACTGATTGGGTGTCAGGCGGAGGAAACGGAATCGTTCGTTGAGTCAAATGGCTCGTATCAAGCCGAGCTGACCATTCGTGGTGTAACGTATATGTCGCTTGGGCAATGGAACGAAGGGCAGTACACAATAGAGGAAGAAATCGGGGAAGTGAAGACGAAAGTGGACCTCGATTACAGAGGAGATGCACCAGAGGGGATCTCCTCTAATTATTTGAATGAAGGGACACCGATTTACAGTGTCCAGCAGTATTCAGATGTTTTTTTGGCTGAGAGAGAAGATGGTACATATGAGATCTTTGATTAGTGCATAGAGAGAGGGATCGTCATGACAAAGCCCAACATATTAGTCATTGAAGACGAAGAGAAAATTGCAAGGGTGCTGGAGCTTGAGCTGCGGTTTGAAGGGTATGAAGTGGAGAAAGCGTTGGATGGGCTCGAAGGATTGGAGAAGGTTCGGGAAGGTTCGTGGGATTTGATCCTGCTTGATGTAATGCTTCCTGAGATGAGTGGAGTCGACGTTCTGCGCCGGATTCGATCTGGAGATGACGCGACGAAGGTCATTATGCTGACTGCGAAGGATGCGCTCGATGATAAAGTGAGTGCGCTCGACCTTGGGGCGAACGACTATATTACTAAGCCTTTTCAAATGGAGGAATTATTGGCGCGTGTCCGTGCAGCGCTCCGTTCTCAGAAACCAAAGGAAGAGGAAGATGTGCTGCAAGTGGCGGATCTGAAGGTGAACGAAGCGACTCATGAGGTGCACCGGGGAACGGCATCCATCACACTTACGGCGACCGAGTTTTCACTGCTCGTCAGTTTTATGAAAAATGAGCGTCATGTCCTCGACAGGCAGCAGCTTCTCGATCTCGTGTGGGGTTACGATTATTATGGGGATTCGAATATTGTCGATGTGTATGTGCGCTACCTCCGCAATAAAATCGACAAAGGGTACGACCCGCAGTTGATTCATACGGTCAGAGGCGTAGGGTATGTCTTAAAGGATCCGCGATGAAGCTGTCTAACAAAATTCATGTGTATACGACCGTCTTATTCGTTGTCCTTCTCGTTGTGATTGATGTTGCGGTTTATATTTCATTTCAACGGATTCTGTTCCATGCGGAGGTCGAGCAGGCGAAAGAAGAGGCGAGGCAGGCATTGGAAGGTGTCAGTGGTGAGCAAGGTTCGTTCGCGGTTCAGGACCTCATTCGTGCGTACGTACCGCCGGGAGGGATGATTGAAATCGTTCTGCCCGATGGTCAGGAAGCGGCGACGGTGACAGGAGGAAGTCATCCGGAACTGGTCGATGAACCTTCAACGTTTCAAGCCGGTGAAACGACGGATATCAAGTGGATTGAGGAGACGCCCTATGCGTTTGTTTCATTACCGGTCATTTGGACAGACGGAGAGGTCGCGTCTTTGCAGCTGACCGAGACGATGGCTTCGGAAGCCGATACGCTCAATCAGCTGAGGTTTGTACTGATCGTCGTCACTCTGCTCGCGATCATCCCTTTGTTCATCTCTGCGCGTCTGCTTGGGAATCTCATCATCAATCCGATTACGACGCTGATTCAGACGATGAAGGGGATCAGGCGGAGTGGTCAGTTCAAGCGGATTGAGACGGAAGAGACGTCGAAGGATGAGCTTTATCAAATGAAGGAAACGTTCAACCAAATGATGGACCAGCTCGAGCTCAACTATAAAAGGCAGGAGGAGTTTATTTCGAATGCCTCTCATGAGTTGAAAACGCCTCTTACGATCATTGAGTCTTATTCGAGTCTCCTGAAGCGGCGTGGGGTGAAGAATGAGTCGCTTTTTCATGAATCCGTAGAAGCCATTCATTCGGAAGCCCTTCGGATGAAGGATTTGACCCAGCAGCTTCTTTTATTAGCGAAACAGGAGGAGCATTGGAATCTTCACATCGAGAAGCATGCTGTGACTGAGCTGTTGTCATCGGTGTCGAACGCTTTTGAGAAAGCGTATGGAAGAGAGGTCGTGCTTGAAGTGTCAGAGGATGCTGTGGTCGAGACGGATGAGCAGAAGCTGAAGCAGTTGCTCTACATTTTGATGGATAATGCCCGTAAATACAGTGATGGTGAGATCAGAATGGCGGCAAGCGTTCAGGAAGATGTGTGGCAGATCCGCATCATAGATGAAGGTGTCGGGATTCCGGAGGATAAGCTCCCGCACGTTTTTGAACGATTTTATCAAGTGTCAGAATCGAGAAATCGTGATGCCGGAGGATATGGACTCGGGCTTTCGCTTGCAAAAGACCTCGCGCGTGCGCTCGGCGGTGAGGTGGAATTGCAGAGTCGGGTAGGCGAAGGGACGACAGCTATTTTGACATTCGATCGTTCTCAGTGAATTTTCATTTTCACCGAGTAAGATGGAGGTAGAGGTGAGGACACATGAATAAAAAAATCGGGCTGATCGTCATCGCTTGTATCGTAACGGCTGTCATCGTCTGGCAGGGCTGGTCACTGTGGGCCGGACAATCGACCGTGACGGCGGATCAAGTGCGTGAACAAGTGCAGGCCCAATACAGTGGTGACGTTGTCGATATCGTGGAGGGAGATGAACGGTTTTTCATTTCCCTTCAAATCGAGACAGGCGACTATGAGCTGGAAGTATCGAAGGAAAGCGGAGAAATCATCCGGATGACAAGGGTTTCTGAAGGAACGCAGGACCCCAAAACTGAACCAAGTGGCGAGGACTCTTCGGAAGAACCGCAGCCTACTGAGCCGATCACCGAACAGGAGGCTTTATCCATCGCCCTGGCCGAGGTTGACGGGCAGGTTGATGATGTCGATTATGAATCAGAAGATGGTGAGGCCTTCTTTTTAATTGAAATCGAACGTGGTGAGGATCGGGAGGCGACGGTTCAAGTTCACGCCATCACAGGCGAGATTCTGTCGATTACGTGGGATGATTAGAACATTCTCATCAAACTCTCATTTTGTTCTTCTTTGTTTTTCATCTGCGGTGGTTATTCTATAACTAGAACGAATCACAAGGAGGAAACAAAATGAATAAAAAATGGATCATTGGTGCTGTAGCAGGAGTTGCTGTGCTGGGTGGAGCTTTTGGAGTCAGTGCGGTGACAGGTGCAGACGACGATCGTTTTCAAGAGAGTGACGTATCGATTACACAAGCAGAAGCGGAGGCCACTGCGACAGAAGAGGTCGGTACGCTGACGATTCAAGAAGTTGAAAAAGACCGCGATGGCGACCGTTATGTGTATGAAATCGAAGGGAAGGAAGCAGACGTTGATGTGGATGCCAATTCCGGTGAAGTGTTGAAGGTCGATCGTGAAGACGACAGCAACGACGACAACAGTTCAGCGAGCAACGTAACAGTAAATGTTACGAAAGAAGAAGCGGAGCAGACAGCTATTGATGAAGTGAATGTGGAGAATGCGAAGATTGTGGAAACCGAGCTTGATGACGATGGCCACTATGAAATCGAATTGAAAGATGGTCAGATGGAGTATGAAGTGAAGGTGGATGCGTCTACAGGTGACGTGCTGAAAAGTGAAAAGGAACGTGATGATGATTAATTGGGAAAAGCCTTGTGCAGCAAGGCTTTTTTCTTTGCTTATTTTTGAAGCAGTTGAAGAACGTTTCATAAAAGACTTATCATCCAATTTGTGGGAACCTGTGATAAGCTTATAGTATCTTGTCAAAAGTGAGGTGGGTAGCATTTCAAATCAAGCGTGTGAGTATTTTGTTGAAAAGGTCGGATCCGGGGAACCTGTTATTTTCCTTCCTGCCGGTGGGTTTTCAGGGAATGAAGGGTTAAATATAGCAGAACATTTAGAAGGTAGGTTTGAAACGCACCTTATTGATTTGCCGGGTTTAGGGAAAAGCAGGGGCATAGAAGGTAAAGTCACGTCCGAACTTTTAGCGGACTGGCTGAAGTCATACATAGATCAGATGGACATCGAAAAAGTAAACGTAATCGGACATTCTCTAGGAGGAGCGGTCTCGTTAGCTTTTGCCGTTCATTACCCTCAGCGCGTAAAGAATTTAATTTTACTAGACCAAGGACACAAGCCCTTTCCGAGAGTTCCAACATCAGAATTTGGTCCATTTGCATTTGCACTGCCTTTTCTAAATATAGGTTACAAGCTGTTTGGAGAGCGGTTCTTGAATAGGTTAGAACCCTTATTTACAAAAGATACCGCACAAGAGGTCAGCCAAGATCGTTTTGAAGAAGATATGAAGCGCTTTTGTGAGCATGTCCATACTGAAGCGAATCCCTATGTGCGTACAGCCTTAAAGCATCCAGCAGATTTTTCTGATAGAGGGCTTAATCTGATGTTTGGGTATTACAATCTCAACCTTCCTGAATTGCTGAAAAAGGTAACCGTACCGACTTACTTGTATTATGGAACCTTCAAAGATATAGATGAGAAAGAGCACAGAAAAACAAAGGAATACATAGAAAAACTTGAGGGGTTCAACCTTCCGATACGATATGTTTCCGTACCAGGTGGGCATTATGTACATTGGAATAAGGATTTTTCATTGGGCGGCTTGGAGCAATTCTTAAAAAAAGAAGCTTCTTAATATAAGCAGGGATTCCGATAAAGGGAATCCCTGCTTTTTTACACAATTTAGAGCTGTACAGGCAGAGAATCGAGTCCGCGTAGTAAGAAGACCCGGCGCCATTGTGGTGATGGACGGGATGCGTCTAAGTTGATATTCGGGAAACGCTCCAGCAATTTTTCGAGTGCGATTTTTCCTTCCAGACGGGCGAGCGGTGCACCGAGGCAGAAGTGGATGCCGAATCCGAATGCGACGTGGGCGTTGCGCTCTCGTGTGATATTGAAGGAATCTGCTTGTTCGAATTTTTCTTCGTCACGGTTGGCGGAGCTGATGGAGGCCATTACAAAGTCTCCCTTTCGAATCGACTGGCCATGGAATTCCATATCTTCACCTGCCCAGCGAGCCGTGGAAAAGTCGACCGGGCTGTAATACCTCAGCCCTTCCTCGATCGCACCAGAAATGAGTTGGTGATCTTCTTTCACCTGCTCCAGCTGGGCGGGATGTTCAAACAGGGCATGCATCGTATTGCCGATCAAGTTGACGGTCGTCTCGTGACCCGCAATGATCAGCAGCACGACCATTGAATAGAGCTCGTTCCGGCTCAGCTTATCCCCGTCTTCCTGGGACTCGATCAATTGGGAGACTAAGTCTTCTTCAGGATGGGCGCTTCCTTTTTCAAAGAGTTCGGTTAAGTATTGGGTGAAGGCTTCAACGTCTTGGATAAAGTCCTGATTCATTTCATCTTGAGCAGCAAGAATCGTATTGGACCACTTGCGGAATTTGTTACGGTCCTCAGTCGGCACCCCAAGCAGCTCGCTGATGACGATGATCGGCAGTGGGAAGGCATAGTCCTCAATCAAGTCGACGGGCTCTGATTTATCCTGTATGTCATCGAGCAGCTCTTCGGCGATTTGCTCGATGCGCGGTGCCAGATGCTTGATCGTTTTCGGATTGAAGGACGGCTGGACAAGTTTTCTTAGACGTGTGTGATCGGGCGGGTCGACATCTAACATCATATTCCCGAACAGGTTCGGCTCTCCGCTGTCATTTTCCTCGTTCTGATTAGAGAAAAGTTTACTCTGATCCTTTATGAAGCTTGGCGATTTCAAGAGTTCTTTGACGTGGTCATATTTCGTAACCATCCAGGAGGCCTGTGCGTTCTGCTCATTCATCGCAAATATCGGGTTCGTCTTGCGAAGGTGTTCGTAAAACGGGTAAGCGCCGACTTTGAAGTTCGATGTGTACACTTGTTCCATGTCCATGCTGAATTCCCCTTTCAATTTCTTTCCTTTATCTGGATTATACGCTCTATCCACTCAACTTTGAAGAATCTCGCATCCTATCAAACTGAAAATGGTAGAGAGAAGGAGGGTCAAGTCGTTTTTCTGACTACGGACGTTGAGAAATGGTAGAGAAGAGCCTCGTCATGTCCGTTTTAGGAAGAACAAAGCTTCGAAAGTGTCGAGAGAGATTTTCTCACAACACTTTCGAGGCTTTTCTTCAGTCTATTATCCTGTATATTCGAGTTTTTCATAGACATAGGGCTCATCGGGAGCTTCGATGGGCTTAATTTCGGTAGGTATGATGAGCGGCAGCTCCCAGCCGTTGAATTCGACCTTTTCAAGAACGCCACGCACCTCGACCCACGTATCATTTTTATATTGATTCAGGTCTTCGGACTCAACAAGCATGCCGTACACGCCTCCGTCGGCAACGCAGCAGCTGATGCCGAAGCGGCCGACGACCATTTGATCGGAAGGGAAGTCGTTCTCCCGGAAGACGAAGCCATGAGTGACGACCTCCTTGCCGACATAATCATCCATCCCGTCTTCTAATAGTGAAATGGTGCCGATATAGTTGTCTTTATGAAGCACGAGCTTGTCATTCTCCTGCATGTCTTCATAAAGCTCCGGGTACAGGTCCTTTGGAGTCAGTACGCCCGGGTTTTCCAGGATGACGTTATTTCCAGGCTGAGCTTCATCGTCTCCCGGCGCGGTCTGTTCATCAATGTTTTCCTTCGTCGCAGCCGAACGCATTTCGTATTTGAACCCTTTATTGGCCGCTGCAGAACTGCCGAGAATATGGTCTGAGAACATCATTCCCGTCATAATCGGAATGATGAAAAGTAAATAGATGCCGGTTGATTTCAAGCGGGAAGCGGAGTAGTCATGGTCATGTCCGCAACTGCAGCTGTCGTCATCCTCCTCGAATCCACTTTTGAAATATTGGATGATCGCAAGGATGGCAAGAACCGCAAGCGTGAAGTACATGTACGGCATCATGCGCGGGGCGATGAACTTCTGGATATCGCCTGACAGAATGATTTTCAACAAAAACAAGAAGAACCCGAACAAGATGACACTTCGAAAGAATTGATGGAACTGCCGGTTCATATGTACCTCTCCTTTTTTATAAAATGAATGTCTGATAGACGAGTGTAATTACATAGACCGTAATGGTGACGACGATCAGAAAGCCGAGTACGAAGCGCTTCTTGAAGTACGCCAGCATAAGGATCGTGTTCTTTAAGTCGGTCATCGGTCCATACACAAGGAAAGCGAGTATGGAGCTTGATGAGAAAAGTCCTTTGAACGACGAAGCGACGAACGCGTCAGCTTCGGAGCAGAGCGATAGAATATAAGCGAGTCCCATCATGACAGCCGGTCCTGCCAGGGCACCGGTTCCGATGTTGACTAGCGCTTCACGCGCCACAAAGGTTTGAACAGCACTTGCAACAAGAGCTCCGATGATCAGGAACTTCCCCATATCAAAGAACTCATCACTCGCATGTTGGAAAACCTGTGCGATTTTATTTCCGCCATCATCATGGTGGTTGTGGGAGTGGGCCGTGTGGCTTGCGTGAAGGACGTTACGGTTTCCGTACACTCTGTAAATTAAGGCACCGATCATCAAAGAAGCGAAGAACGCCAGTCCCATACGAGCCCACGCGATGGATGTGTCTGTCTGAAAGGCGTAGAACGTAGACAAAAAGACGATTGGATTTAATACAGGTGCGGAAACGAGAATGACGATTCCGACATGAAGAGGCATTCCCTTTTGCAGAAGCCTTCTTACGATGGGGACGATGGCGCACTCACAAACAGGGAAAATAGCGCCAATGGTGACCGCAGGGACGAGAGCGAGCGCAGGATTTTTCGGAATGAAACGCTTCAGCGTCTCTTCTTTTATGAAAATCTGGATGACGGATGAGATAAATACACCGAGCAGCACGAACGGGATCGCTTCGAGCACGATGCTGATCCACATCGTATTCATATCCAGCAGTGAGGACGGAATATCAAGCCAGTCCATTGAAAAAAAGTCAGCGAACAGAAACAGGGCGAGGAATCCAATCAGTACGAGATAACTGATTTTTGAGATGGATGCAGAGGTGTTGTTCATTCTTTAACTCCTTCCGTAAAACGTAACGGTTATCATTTAGACACCTTACATTAACTATCAAACCGCTCATTTTGTCAATAGTCTTATGAACCACTCTATGAGATTCAAATGAAAATAGAATCGTTTGAATCAAATAAAAAGTAACCATTACCATTTACAATTTGTAATGGTTACGATAAACTGTTTTTGGATGAAACAAAAGGAGCGTATGAATACTATGAATAAATGGATAAAGTTTGCGTGGGTGATCGGTCTTGTTGCGTTTTTGGCAGCTTGCAGCTCTGAAACGGCTTCAGACGATCCCGCTTCAAATGAAGAGACAACAGAAGAGGGCCTTGAGATTTACACAACCGTCTATCCCCTTCAATATTTTGCTGAACAGATTGCAGGAGAAGATGCGAATGTGACATCGATCCTTCCTCCGGGGTCTGACCCACATACCTTCGAACCGACAACGAAAGAGATGATCAGCATCGCAGAAGCCGACCTGTTCATTTATAACGGGGCAGGGCTCGAAGCTTATGCTGAACAGATCTCAGAAACGGTTGAACCTGAAGGTGTACAGATCTTGGAAGCCTCAAAAGGTCTTGAATTGACGGAGCATGTCCACGCTGAAGGCGAAGACGAACATGCTCATGAAGACGAACATGCTCATGAAGAAGAGCATGCACACGAAGACGAACATGCCCATGAAGAAGAGCATGCCCATGAAGAAGAGCATGCTCATGAAGAAGAGCATGCACACGAAGAAGAGCATGCCCATGAAGAAGAGCAAACGAAGGAAGATCAAACAGGACACGAAGGGCATAACCACGGGGACCAGAACCCTCACGTCTGGCTCGATCCGATTCTCGCTGCCCAAATGGCTGAGAATATAAAAGATCAGCTTGTTGAGATCAATCCGGACAAAGAAGATACGTATCAGGAGAACTTCGAGAACTTACAGACGAAACTGCAGGATCTCGATCAATCGTTCCATGATCAGCTTCAAGAACTTCCGAAGAATCAAATCATCGTCTCGCACGCAGCGTACAGCTATTGGGAGCAGTCTTACGGTCTTGAGCAAATCGCCGTATCCGGCCTGAGCCCGACGAGTGAACCGTCCCAGAAAGAACTGGAGAATATTATCGAAGTAGCTTCTGAGAATAACTTGAATCATGTCTTGTTCGAACAGAACATTACACCGAAAGTTTCAGAGGTTGTCAGAAAAGAATTGAACGCAGAGGCCCTCAGAATTCACAACTTGTCTGTTTTGACAGAAGAAGATATCCAGAATGAGGAGACCTACTTCACGCTGATGGAAGGCAATCTGGAGAAGCTGAAGGAAGCCTTGTCTGGTGAATAAATACGGGCAGTCGTTTTGACTTTTGTTTGAGGATGTCTCAAAATATACCTTGGATAAGAGGTGAAACGATGTCAGAGAAAATGAATAATGTGCGTTGGTTCAGTATGGCATTGAAAGCATTGATCGTCCTCGCTGAAAATGAGAACCGCTGTCCGAGTGGGAAGCTTGCTGAGAAGCTGGAATCCCGGTCCGTCTACCTGCGTAAGATTCTTACGCATCTCGTTAAAGCGGATATCATCAGCGCAAAAGAAGGACGCGACGGTGGATATTCTCTCAGCAGACAGCCCGAGGAGATCGGGTTAGCTGAAGTATATGAAGCAGTCAGTGCCGAGACCGTATCCAAGGAATTCTTTGAGGCAGAGGGAACATGCTGTTTTTCACAAACCTCGAGAAAGTCCCTTGGCGAATTACAACTCGATATGGAGTCATGGGTCGTGGAAGGTTTGAAAACCAAAACGTTGAATGACTTGCTTGAACAATAGAACGAGGCGGCCGATCCGCTTCGTTTTATTTTTATAAGTAACTGTAGTTGACAGAAGAACAGTTATAATTCTATACTGTATTTGTTGAAGATACAGTTAAAGGAGAGATTATAATGTCCAATCAATCTATGACAAAAGAAGAATATTTAAATAAAGTGAAAGAAATCGATACGACGAAAGAAGCGCCGAAAGTGTTGGAGGATACGGATTTCCTAACCGTTGCGAATGAGCGTCGTTCTGTACGCCAGTACGATCCTGAGTTCAAAATCGATCGTGAGGAAATCAAGGAGCTGTTGGAAACAGCAACGCTTGCTCCGTCATCCTCGAACCTACAATCGTGGCGATTCCTCATCATTGATGAACAGGAAGAAAAAGAACGCCTACTTCCGATTGCAAACAATCAACAGCAGATCACAGACGCATCAGCCGTCATCGCCGTACTTGGTGACAAAAAAGCCTATGAAAACGCAGAGCAGATCTATTCCCAAATCGCTGAAAAAGGCAATATGCCGGAAGATATCAAAAACATGTACGTGAACAGTATCTTTGATAATTACGGTAACTTCCCTGAAGAGCGCCTTGCCAAAATCGCTCATATCGATGGTGGTATTGTCGCGATGCAGCTGATGCTTGCGGCGAAAGCGAAAGGCTATGACACGGTTCCGATGGGTGGCTACGATGAAGAGCAGTTCCTTGAAGCATTCAATGTGCCGGATACGTACACTTCTGTCATGTTGATCTCACTTGGAAAAGGAACGAAGGCTGGATTCCAGAAGACGCGTCTTCCATTAGAAGATGTGGTGCAGTGGAACCGATACGAATAACTCACCCAGACGCTCATCCAGGACGGATGAGCGTTTTTCTATATAGGTCGTGTGGCGCGGGAAAGAAACGCGCTCCGCTTAGAAAGTGGTAACAGAACCTTATCCACTCTCTTGTGTAGTTGTGAGATAAGCTCGTATAGTAGAAGAAAAGAGGAGGAGAGGGAATGGAAGAGAAGTTTTTTCAGAAGCCTGCTACGTATGTGGATGTTGTCGGGTTACAGGTCACGGACTTGAAGAGGTCGCTTCGTTTCTATCATGAAAGGCTGGGGCTTCAAGTGCTGGAACAGATGGAGAATCGAGCGGTGCTTTCTGCGGACGGAGTTCGACCTTTGCTTGAACTGGAAGAGCCGCAGTCTGTGGAGTCTAAGGACAGCCGTGCTGTCGGACTGTATCACTTCGCTATTCTAGTGCCGGAGCGCGGCGACGTTGGGCGGTTGATTCAGCATTTATCTAAAGAGGGAATTCCAATTGGCGGAGCGGACCACCTAGTCAGCGAAGCGATTTATTTTAACGATCCAGACCAAAACGGAATTGAAGTCTATGCGGATCGCTCAGCTTCAGAGTGGCAGTGGGCAGGTCATGAATTGAAGATGACGACGGATCCGCTGGATGTTGATGGGCTTGTGCAAGCCGCCGGTCGTAACTGGGACGGCTTCCCGTCAGCAACACGGATGGGGCACATCCATTTGACGGTTCAGGATTTAAACGAGACGCTTCGTTTCTATACGGAGGGGCTCGGGTTCAAGGTTACGAATCATATGTTTCCGCAAGCGGCTTTCTTGTCGACCGAGGGCTATCACCACCATTTGGCGTTGAACACGTGGAAAGGGGAAGGCGCTCCTATGCCTTCTTCAAAGAGCGCTGGATTGAAGGAGTTCACGGTCGTGTTTCCGAGTGATGAGGAGAAGCATCGGGCTGTTAAAAGCTTGGAAGAGATGGGGCTCTCTCTTCAAGAGGGTATAGTAATCGATCCTTCCGGGAATTCCGTTCGTCTCGTGTGAAAATCAGTACACGTCATCCTCTCAGTCATGTAGACTAGTAGAAAAGAGGTGGCGCCATTGAAAAACTTGAATATCATACGACTTGCGATGTTTTACTTGATCACTTCCGTCTATTATTTGAATTTTCCTGACACAAACCTTCATATGGCCGTCGTCATCGTCGCCATAATCGGGTTCACGGTGACCCACTTCCTCCTGTACGGACCAAGGGGAGAGGAGTGGCTCGCCTACATATTAGCAGTCAACTTCACCTTAATCTTTATTCTCGGCATGCTCGATCCTGGATCTACCGTCTATTTGATCTTGTTCGGTGTAGATGCCGTGACGTTGTTCACAGTGGAAAACCGCAGGAAGGTCATTCTTCCTTTTGTTCTCTTGTTTGGCGCGATGTTCATTACAATCAATCTTTATTCCTACCAGGTCACAGACAGCTTTTCGATTTTCGAGAACTTGATCAGTGGCGCGTTTGTCGTGTTCAGTGTCATCGTCGGTCGGTTGATTTACCGGTTGATGGAGGCGCAGGAGACGGTAAGCGAACAGTACGGCGAGCTGAAGGATGCCCATGATCAGCTGAAGCAGTACTCGGAGCAGGTCGAGGAATTGACGGCGATTGAAGAACGGAACCGCATTTCGCGGGAAATTCACGATACGGTCGGGCATAAAATGACGGCACTCCTCATGCAGCTTCAGGTCGCGCGGGAGCTTCAACAAGCCGATCCTGATAAGAGTGCATCCGCCCTTCAAGTGTCGGAGGACCTCGCCCGCGAAGCCTTGCATGAGACGAGAATGTCAGTGCGGACGCTCCAATCCACTAGAGAAGATGCGCGTTCTTTTGTGACAAAAGTGAGAGAGCTGCTTGAGGATTATGAGCGGCAGACGGGACTTGAGTCGATGTTTCACGTGGAAGGAGAGCCCACCAATCTTCCGCCCACGATTCAGTTGACGATGACCCGGCTTGTGCAGGAATCGTTGACCAATGCCGTCAAGCACGGCCATGCGAAAACGTGTGAAGTCGAACTCATCACGGAAGAAGAGCGTGTCACCCTTCACATCACAGACGATGGAAAAGGGGCAGGCGATGTGCAGTTCGGGTTCGGCATGACGAACATGCGGGAACGCGTGCAGGAATACGGAGGCAGGCTCACCTTTGAAACACAGCCGGACAAAGGTTTCTCCTTACGTGCGGTGTTCCCTTTAAGACGAATGACTTGGAAAGTAGGTGGCGGACATGATAACCCTTATGATCGTAGATGACCAGGAATTGATGCGCGACGGATTGGCGACGATTCTCGACTTGAAGCAGGAGCTGTCTGTCGTCGGCGTCGCGTCTGATGGACGGGAAGCGTATGAAATGGCACTTGAGAAAAAGCCGGACATCGTGCTGATGGATATCCGGATGCCGGGGACGAACGGCGTCCAAGGAGCGAACCTCATTACCTCATCCCTGCTCGATACGAAGGTCCTGATGCTGACGACATTCTCGGACACCGAGCTGATTTTAGAAGCCCTGACCGAAGGCGCCCACGGGTATCTTTTGAAAGACATGCCGACCGACTCCATCGTCCAGGCCATCATGACCGTGCACTCAGGCGGTATCGTTCTCCCACAGGCCCTCACTGCAGAAATCATGAGCGAAATGAAACGCAGACAAGACTTGGAAAAGGACATCTTCCCGTCTCAGAACGTCCCGGAGATCATCCACGATTTGACCGAACGCGAGCGGGAAGTGTTGAAGAAGCTTGGCGAAGGCTTGAACAACAAAGAAATCGCCGCCCAACTCTATATCTCAGAAGGCACGGTGAAGAACCACGTCTCGCACCTGATCGGCAAACTGGAGGTGCGCGACCGCACGCAAGCCGCGATTTTCGCAGTCCGCTACGGCATCACCACCTTCACGTCATGACTTTTGGCACATGCCGAGGCAGCTACTCCAGCTGTCTTTTTTTTATGCAAATCTATCGCTCGGGAGATTCCCTTTTTTCCAAACGAAGGTACGCTAGAAACATCAATCAGACGAGGAGTGAACGGAATGATCGAGGTGAAAGAGCTGAAGAAGAGTTACGGGCAGAAGGAAGTCGTGAAGGATGTGTCGTTCAAGTTGGAAAAAGGGGAAGCGTTCGGCCTGCTGGGTCCGAATGGGGCCGGGAAGTCGACCACGATCGCGATGATCTGCGGGCTGGTGCCGTATGACGGGGGCGGCATTCTATGGGGGGACCAGCCAATGAGCCCGTCGATGAAGAGGCGGGTCGGCATTGTGCCTCAGGAAATTGCGCTCTACCAGACGATGTCGGCACGTGAGAACTTGTTGTTCTGGGGCAGGATGTACGGATTGTCCCGGAAAGAGGCGAAGAAGCGTGCGGATGAGGTGCTTGCGATTGTCGGGCTGACGGAGCGTGGGAAGGAAGCGGTGGAGACGTTCTCAGGCGGAATGAAGCGCCGGGTCAACATCGGAGCGGCACTCATGCACAATCCAGAGCTTCTGATCATGGATGAACCGACCGTCGGGATTGACCCGCAGTCGAGGAATCACATCCTCGAGACCGTGAAGAAGTTGAATCATGCGGGGATGACGATGATTTATACGAGTCACTATATGGAGGAAGTCGAGTTCCTCTGTGACCGCGTCGGTATTATGGATCACGGTGAGGTGATTGCGAGTGGGACGCATAAGGAACTGTGCCGGCGTCTAGTCGGAGGTACGGTCATCCGCTTGGAGCTTGAGGAAGCGAATGAAGCGGGCGTGAAGGCGCTTGAGCAGCTGAGTGGCGTGGATCAAGTCACTGTTCAGGAGGAGCAGAAGGTCTATGACTGTTTCGTCACAAGTCCTCATGAAGTGATGAGCGGGATGATGGAGACGGTTGTCGAATACGGGATTAAGGTCTCGTCGATGGAAGTGCAGGAGCCGAATTTGGAAGCGGTGTTCCTGCAGCTTACGGGTCGGACATTACGAGATTAGGAGGGAAGTAGATGTTTACAATTGCGATGAAAGATGTATGGCTGCGTCTGAAAGATAAACGGGGACTCGTATCCATGCTGCTGATGCCGATTCTATTGACGGCGATTCTCGGATCGGCGCTCTCTGGGAATTTTTCCGAGTCAGCGTCGATGCCTGATACAACGGTCGGCGTCACGTTCGATGAAGACGACTCCCTTTCTAAACAGTGGGTCGAGGAGACGATGCCTGGTGATGAAGTGTCCGTCGTTACGTTTGCGGATCGTGAAAAGGTTGAAAAAGCACTTGAGAAGCAGGAAGTGGATGTCGGGGTGCTTCTGCCGGATATGTGGGGACAGAAGATGGCGACCGCTGACGTCACGGTTCTGACCGATCCGGATAAAACGATGCAGGCGTCCATTGTCGAGGCTGTACTCCATGCCTATATCGACCGCGTGAATGCCGTCGGGACAACCGCAGAACAGTTTGCGGAGGAGCTTTCAGCTGTTGGGGGTG
The DNA here is from genome assembly GCF_020171725.1 of Halobacillus litoralis. GTDB lineage: Bacteria > Bacillota > Bacilli > Bacillales > Halobacillaceae > Halobacillus > Halobacillus litoralis_F. The sequence continues at coordinate 160,987 of NZ_JAIVAJ010000003.1, forward strand.
TTGAGGTTACGCCTGAAACAGAAAACCTTGTTTCGGATATGAGTGTACTTGCTCAATCGAACGAGGGAAGGGTGGCGACAGCAACGGATGGAGGAACTTCCGTGACGGGCATGCAGTATTATGCGGCGGCGATGGGCGTCATGTTCCTACTGTTCAACGCCACGATTGGAGCACGATCCATTCTTGAGGAGCGGCATTCAGAGACGCTTGCCCGGCTTGCGATGACACCGCATCGATCGTTTCACATCATCGGTGGGAAATTTATCGGGACGCTGTTGTTTTCCCTTGTCCAGTTCGGCCTCTTTCTGGCGGCAACACACCTTATGTTCCAAGTCTCATGGGGAACGAACCTCCTGCAGGTCTTCGCAATAGGCTTTACGTACGCGTTCGCCGTCTCGGGCATTGCGATGATGCTTGCGGGGATTGTAAAAGAAGAGAAAACAGTCGACAGCATCGGAGGCATCGGCGTTCAAATCCTCGCCCTGCTCGGAGGTTCGATGATTCCCGTTGCCGCCTTCCCAGACGCCATCCAGATCATTTCCAACGCGATTCCGAACAACTGGGCGCTGGATCAGTTCGTGCACGTGATGACCGGAGCCGCATGGAGCGACCTGATCCTTTCGATGACCGCCCTCGTCATGGTTGGCTTAGGAACGCTGATTCTAGGATGGGTCAGATTACAAGTGAGATAAGGAGTGATGAGGATGAGAAAGATATGGACACTTGCCACCATGGAATGGAAGCGGCTATTCAAGAAGCCCCAATCCTACCTGATCATGTTCGGCATGCCACTACTGTTCACCTTCGTGTTCGGCGCGCTGTTCAGCGGAGGCGACGGCGAACGCGACCTGCCTCAGGTGGCCATCGTCGACCAGGACCAGTCAATCGTTTCGGAAGCACTTATGGAAAAAATAGAAGGCTCAGAACTGATGGAAGTGGGGCCGATGTCACGGGAAGAAGCGGAGCAGTACTTAGCGGATCAAGCCATCACAGGGTATCTGTTGATTGAGCCCTCATCGGCAGACAAGGTCCCGGATGTAACCTTTTCTTACCTTCCGGCCTTTGAAGGCGCATCTGTCCTCTCGTCGTGGGTTGACAATCGATTGAAGGAGATTGAAATCCGCACAGCCGCCGCTTCGAAGTTTCAATCTCTTACGGGAACGGAGTGGGAAGAGAGCTTTTCCAGAATGGGAGACTCAGGGGAGGATGTAGAGGGCACGGTTCAAACGGTAAACGCCGCAACGGACGAAGAGATCGCCACGATGGATAACATCACCGCCCGCTCAGCCGGCTTCACAATCATGTTCGTCATGATCGCGATGTTATCCAGCACCGGTGTTCTTTTGGAAGCGAGAAAGAACGGCGTCTGGTACCGCTTGATGGCAACGCCGGCGTCAAAGTTCGAGATCATGCTCGGCTACCTGCTTGCCTTTTTCCTGATCGGTTGGGTGCAGTTCGGCGTTCTGATGGCAGCATCCTCTTTGATCTTCGGCGTGTATTGGGGAAGTGTACTTGGGAACATCGTGCTCGTTTCAGCGCTGCTTCTCTGCACCATCGGACTCGGGCTTTTCATTGCAGGCTTTGTTGAGACGTCGGAACAGCAGTCGATTTACGGGAACGTGATCATCTTCTCCACGTGCATGCTCGGTGGCGTCTATTGGCCGATTGAAATTATGCCGGAGTTCATGCAGCGCATCGCAGACTTCGTACCCCAAACGTGGGCGATGGACGGCTTCCGCGAATTGACGACCGGAGCTGGTGCCGTTTCAGACATTCTGATGCCACTTGCTGTTTTGACAGCATTTACGGTTGTGTTTTTAGCGGTTGGAATGAAGCGGATCCGGTTTGAGTGAGGGGGAACGGTCGAGAGAGCATGTGTCACGACCGTTTCGGCTCATTGTAGTGTGGAGAACCGTTTTGCCTGGGATGAGCAGCAAAAATGGTCTAGAGAAGAGCGCTCAAGACGGTTTTCACATGCATTTCTTTTTTCTAACCGATATAGACCGGCTATAATGAACATACTACTCACAGAGTGAGGTGTTCTAGGGTGAAGAAAGATGTCGATGATTATTTGCAGGAAGGCATATACGGACCGAAAGAGATCAACCCGTCGGAGCGGAGAAAGTATCTCGGCACATTGCGGGAGCGGATTGTACTTGTGCTGACGAACGGACAGCTCGTCCAGGGGGAGGGGCTGGCTGAGCTTGAGAAAGCGATGAAGGAATATCCAGATGCGACGCTGCTTCTTGACCGCCAAGTGAGCAACCGGTTCCGGAAGCCTTATCGACAGCTTGCTAACAAGCATCGTATTCAACATACGACGGTCGATAATCAGGAAGTTGAAACGGATGTCGGCGCGGTCCTTGCGGTGGATTATGCCGTTGAAAAGGAAGACATCACCGTGACAGAGAAGGCAGAGAAGAAAGAAGAGAAAAAAGGGTTTTGGAAGTCATTATTTGGACGATCTTGAAGGGAAGTCACATTGTTCCAATAACCCAGAACTAAAGTCCCTGTGCCTATTTTCGTATTATTAAGATTTCTTTAAAAAATACGCAATCTGGGTAACAGGTATACATTTTTCGTGCTATACTTTTGTTGTCTCATACTTAGGAGACGATGTTCGTGTTCACGGACTGAGCCCTGCGCCTCAAGGACGAGGTGGGGGCTTTTCTTATGCCTCTAAACAGGCCTGTAGTTCGAACCTCCCTTTTTGACAAAATTTCCTTATGGTACGATGATGAGGAAAATAGATTGATCAGGAGGTTTTCAGGAATGTTCAAAAAGATTGCAAGTGACGCCTTAGGGTTAAGTGATATTGGCCGCATCATCAGCCGCGAAGATTTCGATAAAGCGCAGTCCGATGACTTCGTCCTTTCAGAGGATGGAGAGAGAATTCATTTTCTCATCAAGTCGAAGACAGACGAATACTGCTTCACAAACCGTGCGCTCATCCATTTAGATGGAGAGAAAGCGTCCAGCAGTAAACGAAACATCTATCGTTATGATTATTATAAGAATCCGGTCAAAAACGTATCGATCGAAACCGCTGGAACGGTTGACCTGGACCTTGAGATCAAGTTTTCAATGGGCAGTCAGTATTTCAGTGTAGATATCGCCAAGGATGAAGGCGAAGCGATTGCGGACTTGTACAAGTCTCTCGTTGCGATCGGTCATATTCAGGAAGAGAACGAACGCCAAAGAGAGTTCGCTCACAACAGTGTGAACACGGCGAGTAGTCTGATTAAGGATAATCGTTTCCACGACAATGACATCTCCCAGGAATTCGAGCAGACGGTCGAGTTTGCATACAAATGGTTCACGAACAAGCATGACGAGTTTACACGTAAAGATTATCAAGAGATTTTTGACAAATACATTCAAAACTAATAAAGCGAGCGCAGACCTTAAACGTGTCTGCGCTTTTTTTGCATGGTAGAATATAGGTACTTATAAAAGGAGGCGTTGAATTGATGTATCAGTTTATTCACCACGTGTCGATCATTGTCACAGATATCGAGAAAGCGAAACATTTCTACGGCGAAGTGCTGGGGCTCGAGGAGAGCGATGCGCGTCCGGATTTCGGGTTTCCAGGGGCATGGTATCAAATCGGTGATACGCAGCTTCATTTGATTGTACATAAAGAAGGGAAGACGCTGAGGGGCACGACAGACATTGATACGCGTGACGGACATTTTGCCTTCCGGGTGACGGATATGGACGGACTCCTTAAGCGGCTGGATGAGCACGGGGTGGAGTATGTCAATAAACCAACGAACAAAACGCCGTGGCATCAAGTGTATGTGACGGACCCTTCTGGGAACGTGATGGAATTCAATCAATAAACAAAAAGGGCGCACAAATAGGTTTCCTATTTAGCGCCCTTTTTGTTTATCTTCTTCTTCTACCGAGGTTGCTACCGGATCCAGCTAAGTACTCCTGAGTATCTCGAATGCTGTCTGTATTTGGACTTATCCCGTATTGGTATTGATCAGCTAACTGAAAATCCTTCCTTCGTTGATTGGCATTCAATTCTCTTTTATTCATCGTTCGACTCTTTTGTGTTCCACTAGTCACCTCAAGAGAATAGGCAAGCCCTTCTAAATCAGGGCTTTTAAAGGGGGCGTAAGCTTTAAAAGAATGGTTGCTGCTAATTTGCTTTAAATCTATGGTCCAATTTACTTTTCTACGCTTGGTATCAACAGATGTCTTTAACCGCTTTTCTGAAGTGTTGGGTGGTGCCTGTGATGTAACTTTTCTAATTGTGAGCTTGACGTACAATCCGTCTTCTATTAAAAGGAAACCGTGTTCGTTACCAGACATCCCTTCTGTACTGAAGACAGGAATAGATTGATAGTTGAAAAATTGATAGGCCAGAGTAATGACAAGTTGATTCACGCCTTTCTTACGTACTTTCAGTGGGTTCATAACAACCCCTCCTAACAAAAACCTATTATTTTCAATCTTATCATCATTTATCCAAAATAAATATTGATAACTTTCTGAACATTGCATATAATTGAAAGCGTTTCAAAATCCTTCTAAATAGAAGGGAGTTCTTTTTATATAAACTGAGGTGAGGGCATGTTCCGTCTATTAAATAGAGATCAAGAGTTTTACAGCAAGATGTTCTCGCTTGCAATACCGATTGCTATACAGACACTGCTTATTTCGTCCTTGAACATGGTCGATTCGATGATGATCGGACAGCTGGGCGTGGCAAGCATCGCGGCGGTTGGGGCGTCGAACAAAATCTCATCCATTTTGATTGTCGTGATGCACGGTCTGGCTGCTGGAGGGGCCATCTTTACGGCGCAGTACTGGGGGAAGCAGGATACGGAAGGGATTAAGAAGATTCTATCCCTCACGTTTCTCGTCATGGCGGTACTGACGGTGTTGTTTACTGTTGTGATGTTGTTCTTTACAGAGGCGTTTCTTGGATTTTTCACAACAGATGCTGAAGTGATTTCGATCGGGAATGCGTACTTGAAGATAGTCGCATTCAGCTATATCGGAACAGCGGTAACGGTGTTGTTCTCGTCGATTCTGAAGTCGATGGGGGAAGTGAAGCGTCCGCTTTACATCAGTGTAGGGGCGATCGGGCTCAACAGTCTCTTAAACTACCTGCTCATCTTCGGGTCCTTCGGTTTTCCGGAATGGGGAGTAGAAGGAGCTGCGATTGCAACGCTCATCTCCAGGTCGGTGCAGGCGGTGTTGATGACCTTGCTGCTTGTGAAGTTCCTTGCTTTGAAAATGTCTGTACATACGCTGAAGCTGGACCTTCCGTTAGCCAAGACGTTCTTTGTGGTAACGATCCCATCGATGATCAACCACGTACTTTGGACGCTTGGCGAAACGTCGTTCTTCTGGGTGTATGCCCAGATGGGGACGAGTCAACTGGCCGCCGCCACGCTGATCGATCCGTTCATTTTCGTCTTCACCGCCTTGTTCGTCGGGTTGAGTGATGCATCAACCGTGATGGTCGGACACAATATCGGAGCGAAGGAAGAGGAGAAAGGATTCCGCTACGCGAAAACGTTTCTCGTCTTGTCCTTTATGCTTGCGATTGTATTGGGAGGGCTTGTAGTAGTTGTTTCTCCATTCTTCATTGCGATTTACGATGTGACGGATTTCGTATCGGATCAGGCGCAGTACATTCTATATGTCTTTGCCATCATGATGGCACCTCGGATCATCAATCAAGTAAACAATGTCGGGGTGCTTCGTGCAGGAGGGGATACGAAGTTCGTGATGTATCTGGACTTGTTTGGCGTCTGGGGCGTCGGTCTTCCGCTTGCTGCGCTTGGAGCTTTTGTGTTCGGGCTTCCGGTCTATCTTGTCTTTCTGCTTGCGAATGTCCATGAAGTGGTGCGGGCGGTTGTCGGGGTTCGGAGGACGTTGTCTCGGAAGTGGATGAATAATGTAATTGAATCAAAGGCTCAACAAGTTTAACCGATTATTACTAAGAGTGATACAGCATTTTTGTATCACTCTTTTATTTTCTGACAATTAGGAGGATAAATTCTTTTATTTATTTTATTTTGAAGAAAATCTTCACAAATAAAAAACCTTATGCTATGATGTTTATCAAGAAAAGGCTTTCAGGTGGTGGGAACAACCAATGGATACTGTATTGGAGCGTTTTTCGGTTCAAAGCGAAATTCTGGAGAAAAACTTCATTTTTCATTACTTGTATGCGGAAGGCCCTCCAGATACGATAGTCCTCGTTCATGATGGAGAAGATTATCTGAATCTTGGACTACTTCGAGAATGTTGGTCTCATGACTTAGCAGTTGGAAAAGGAACTGGAATATGCTTTGTTTTGCTTCCTCCTGGTTCATCTGAACAGAGATGGCACTACTATGATTCTGCTGGTACTCATTCAAGTGAGTTCGTCAGTTTCATCTATCAAGAGCTTCTTCCGATTGTAAAAAGTCGTTTTCCTTCTGTTACAAAATGGGGCATGATGGGGGATTCCCTTGCAGGGGCTGTCAGTTTGAGAATTGCGTTGAAGAATCCTGATATGTGGACGTACCTGCTTATGCAGTCAGCTGCTTTCTCAAAAAGGGATTTAGAGGAAGTGGATGCTTTACAGACAGAGCTGCCTTGGAGAGTCTATCAATCTGTTGGAATTTATGAAGACGATTTTCATTCACCCATAACAGACGACCCTCTCTACATACGAACTAGAAATCGTCACGTCTACAACAGCTTACCTGTACGACACATGACGTACAAAGAGTTTGAGCAAGATCATTTATGGGAGTGCTGGCGGGAGAATCTTCCTTCTGCCATTAAAATATTTTATTAAACCTAAGGAGATGAGAAGTTTGAAGAAGTTTTCATTTTTACTGGGCCTTATGGTTACTATGGTTCTTGTTTTGGCTGCTTGTTCAGGGTCGAGTGAAGAAGGAATGGCAGAAGAGGATGAAGGGGATGACCAGCAGGCAGATGCTGGTGAACAGGTAGAGATTGAATTCTGGACGATGCAATTAAAGCCGACGTTTACGGATTACATTGAGGGAGTTATTTCAGACTTTGAAGAAGAGAATGAGAATATCACGGTTAAATGGGTAGATGTTCCATGGGGAGATATGGAGAAAAAGATCTTATCAGCTGTTGCTTCAGAAACAGCGCCTGATGTCGCCAACCTGAACCCGCAGTTCGCTTCCCAACTGGCTGAGCTTGACGCTCTTATCAATATGGATGAAGCCGTACCATCTGATAAGAAAGACGAGTACTTTGAAGGCATTTGGAAGTCGAACTCGTTCGGTGGGGAAACATTCGGGATTCCTTGGTACTTATCATCTCAAGTAAGTATGTATAACAAAGACATCTTTGAAGCAGCAGGACTTACTGAAGAAGATGTCCCTACGAAATTCTCTGAAGTAATGGAAATTTCGAAAACGATTAAAGAAGAAACAGGTAACTATGCGTTCTTCCCTTCGATCGATGGAAGCCATCTGCTTGAGATGATGGTAACGATGGGCGTAGATTTGACGAATGAAGATATGACAGAAGCTACGTTCAATACAGCGGAAGGAAAAGAAGCATTCCAATTCTTTGTGGATTTATACGAGAACGAATTGATTCCACGTGAAGTGCTGACAGAAGGACACGGGAAAGCAGTAGACATGTATCAAGCAGGACAGCTTGCGATTCTTGCTTCAGGACCGCAGTTCTTAAACACAGTAAACGAAAATGCTCCTGACATCTATGAAGCAACGGGAGTGGCACCAGTCATTACCGGCGAAACGAATTTGAAAAACGTTGCTGCTATGAACTTAGTGGTTCCGAAGCAGAGCGATAAACAGGATGCAGCGGTTCAATTCTCTCTATTTATGACAAATGCAGAGAACCAAGTTGAATTCGATAAGATTGTTCCGATTCTACCATCTATCGAAACGGCTCTAGATGATCCATACTTTAATGAACTACCTGAAAATCCATCACCAGAAGATACGGCGCGTATTATTTCGGCTGAGCAATTGAAGGATTCAGAAGTGTTGGTTCCTCCTATGAAGAACTATTCTGATTTGCAAAAAGCGATGACCGATGCGCTTCAAGCGGCCATGCTTGGGGAAATGTCTGTAGACGATGCCTTGGCTGATGCTGAACAGAAGTGGAACGCAGCTTTACAATAAAAGAAAAGAGCGTAGGAGGAAGAGGAGCGATACTCTTCCTTCTTTACTCATTAATAGATTAGCTTAGCGGATGGTGGTGATAAAATGGAGAAGGATCAATTTTTTGAAGTGACAGAAGGTCGGTTGATTGTATCTTGCCAAGCTTTAGAGGAAGAGCCTCTGCATGGTGATGATACGATGGCGAAGCTCGCCGTCGCTGCCGAAATGGGTGGAGCCTCTGCGATAAGGGCTAATGGAGAAAAGGATATTAAAGCGATACGGCAAGTTACAGGTCTGCCCATTATCGGATTGGTAAAGAGAGACTACGATGATTCCGATATTTATATTACTCCGACTCGACAAGAGGTGGAGGAATTGATTCATGCTGGTGCGAACGTTATAGCGTTAGATGCAACGAACAGACCGAGGCCGAACAATGAACGTTTATTAGACTTGATCCAGATCATTCAAAAAGCAGGGGTTGCCGTGATGGCGGATATATCTACGCTGGAGGAAGGGCTTCATGCAAGTAGTCTGGGAGTCGATTGCGTAGGAACTACCTTGTCAGGTTACACACCCTATTCTCCACAACATACTGGACCTGATTTTAACTTGGTTCAGAGTCTGGCCGAACATCTTCAGGTTCCGGTTCTTGCAGAAGGAAGGTATTGGAGTCCGGAAGAGGCTGTTCATGCTCTGGAACTTGGAGCTCATAGTGTCGTTGTCGGATCAGCCATTACCCGGCCGCAAGTGATCACAAAAAGATTTACAGAACAATTGAAGAAAGCAGGTGGAGTTCATGACACAAAAGTTGTTGGAAGGCAATTTATTAAGCGTCATTCGTAGTTATTATCCGTCTTTAACGAAATCAGAGCAAAAAGTCGCTGATATTGTTCTAGAGGACATTGAGAGTGTTCTTTACTTATCTGTGACGGATTTGGCAGATAAAGCAAGTGTAGGAGAAACAACGGCATTACGCTTCTGTCGTAAATTAGGATTCAAAGGATATCAGGAATTCAAGCTCACCCTTGCTAAAACGTTATCAAATGATACAAAGGAAGAAGATGTTTCAGATGAAGGCTTTCAGCATGCGATTGCAAAGAATACGAAGGCCGTTATCGATGAATCCCTTGAGATGGTAGATGATGAGTTGCTGAATGACTGTATTCAAGCTATTGATCAAGCGAACCGCCTTCATTTTTATGGAGTCGGAACTTCTGGGTTAACAGCCCTTGATGCAAAGAACCGCCTTCTGAGAATAGGAAAGCATAGTGATGCACTCATAGACCCTCATATCCAGGCGATGGATGCTGCAACACTTGGGAAAGGTGATGTGGTAGTTGGGATCAGTGTATCCGGGAGCACGAAGGATACGCTCGATAGCCTGGAGCTGGCGAAGAAAAATGGAGCGACTGTGATTGCAATCACCTACTATGCTCGTTCTCCGATTACACAGCTGGCTGATTTTGTTCTCCTGAGTGGAGGAAAAGAATCGCCACTTGAAGGTGGGTCGCTTGCAGCTAAAATTTCTCAGCTTTTCATCATTGATTTACTATGTACAGGTCTTGCCTTGCATGACAAAGAACGTTCCTTGCAAATGAAAGAAAAGACAGCTCGTTCTGTCATAAATAAAATCTACTAGGTTCGAGGTGAAAAAGCATGCAGGCAATCGGGGTTGATTTAGGTGGAACATCGATTAAGGGCAGGTTATTTGATGATGAATGGCAGGTCATTGAAGGTGTCACGGTTCCTACTGAGGTTACAAACGGTAAAGATGGCATCTTACAATCCTTGTCTGAGGTGCTGGATAAACTAGTGGCAGCAGCTGACTCGCTTATTGGTATCGGTGTGGGGAGTGCAGGAAGAATCGACGTGAAAATGGGTCGTGTGGTTTATGCGACGGGTAACTTACCTGGGTGGCATGGGTTTCTCTTAAAGGAGTGGGTAGAGGAGCGCTACGGTGTTCCAGCGGTCATCGAAAATGATGCCAATGCGGCTTTGCTGGGAGAAAGATTTCTGACAGAGGTCCCTGAACACGAGGATATTGTTCTACTCACACTTGGCACAGGGGTGGGCGGTGCGAATTATTTTTCCGGTCAGATTGTTCGCGGCGCTCATCACCAATCCGGAGAATGGGGACATACCATTTTGTATCCAGGTGGTCGACCATGTAACTGTGGTAATAAGGGCTGCGTGGAACAGTATGTATCAGGGACGGCCATACGTCGTTCGGCTGAGGAGCAAACTCATGAACCGTTCTCACACGGACGTGATGTGTTTGAACGTATGCACGAAGATAATCGTCTGAAGGGGATTGTGGATCAGTTTGTAGATGATCTTGTGATCGTCATTCAGAATTTAGCTAACGGAATAGACCCTGACCGGATCATTTTAGGTGGTGGAGTCGTAGAGTCTCACTCCTATTGGTGGAACGACTTACAATACGCCTTGAAAAATCAGAATATTAAAACGATCGTTTCACGGGCTCAACAGCGGAATAAAGCAGGGATGTATGGTGCTGCATTCTTAGCATGGCAGAGGTGGAAAGAGGGGAGACAGATTCATGAAACAACGTAAGTTTACACCGTTGATGTTTTTATTACCAGGTTGTGTCATTTTGGGTGCGTTTATCTTTTATCCTATGATTCAAGCGATTTGGCTTAGTTTCACAGACTATAACATGATTCAGCAGAATCCTAATTTTGTAGGAGTTGCGAATTATAAAGAGCTCTTTGCGGACGAATTATTTTGGAAGGTGCTTGGACAGACTCTATTATACTTAATCATTGTTGTGCCGGCTCTTGTGTTCCTTCCGATCTTCTTAGCTATCTTAGTCAATCAACAGTTAAAAGGGATTACCTTTTTCCGCTCCATCTATTACCTTCCCGTTGTCACTTCTATGGTCGTCGTCGGAATTGCTTGGAAATGGATGTATGCCGACCAAGGCGTGTTGAATTTCATTTTGCAAAGCTTAGGTATTGTCGATGATCCGGTTCATTGGCTGACTTCTACATCGACTTCATTGTTCGCCATTATGGCTGTAACCGTCTGGAAAGGACTCGGTTATTATATGGTCATTTATTTAGCTGGGCTTCAAGCCATACCTTCCAACCTATATGAAGCGGCAGACATCGATGGGGCAAGCAAATGGAAACAAATCATTCATATCACCATTCCGCTGCTTATGCCTTCTATCATGATTGTTACGATTATGTCCTCGATTTCCGCAATGAAAGTATTTGAAGAGATTTACGTGATGACTCAGGGCGGTCCGTTAAATAGTTCGATGACTCTCGTGTACTATATCTACAATCAAGCATTCGATAGTTTAGAGATGGGTTATGCGAGTGCGGCAGGAGTTATTTTATTTATTGTGACCTTAATGTTCTCTATTGTAAACATTGCCTTTATGAATAAACGTGAGCAAGCTATGAAAGGGTGAGGGTGAAATGAATCAAAACTCTGAAGCTTTAAAACAAGACGACCGCACCCCTGTGACGGTACAGGAAAATGAACGTAAGCGAACGCAACCGACAAATATAAAGCAGCGTAGACGAAAGCCGCGACCTTCGGGGAAGAAGGTGTTGAAGACGACTCTTTCATATGCCACTCTGTCGATCGTTTCTTTGATCATGGTAGGGCCGTTTCTTTGGTTGTTAGCCACTTCCCTTAAATCGGGATCTGAAAACATCTTTGCCTATCCACCGCAGTTCATTCCGGAGAACCCTACGCTTGCAAACTTTGGAGCGGTGTTGGAGTACTTCCCATTCTTTACGTATTTGTTTAACAGCACCGTTGTCGCCATTCTGACAGTCGGAGCAAACCTGTTGTTTTGTTCTCTCGCCGCCTATCCACTAGCGCGGATGCAGTTCCGTGGGAAAAGCCTCGTGTTTATCTTAATCATCAGTACCATGATGATTCCGTTCCAACTACTCATGATTCCTATTTATATTCTAGCTTTGAATTTGGGCCTGCAGAATACGTATCTAGGGCTTGTTCTTCCACATGCAACCACCGCTTTCGGTATTTTCTTAATGAGGCAGGCGTTCTTGACGATTCCATACGAACTGGATGAATCTGCTCGAATGGACGGCGCGAATGCTTTCCAAATTTGGTGGAAGATTCTTATGCCTCTTGTACGTCCATCGCTCGTTACTCTAGCAATTTTCACATTCATGATGGCGTGGGGCGACTTCCTATGGCCGCTGATTATTCTCAATGACCAAAGCATGTATACATTGCCTTTGGGCGTCCAGTCATTACAAGGGAACTTCTCTTCTAACTGGCGTTATATTGCAGCAGGTTCCATCATATCTGTACTGCCGATCATCATTGTATTTGCTATACTCCAGCGTTACTTCATAGAAGGTGCGATGAAAGGAGCGGTTAAAGGATGAACCATAGCCCGAAAACGTGCCACATCGTATTTCAAACACACTGGGACAGGGAATGGTATCTGCCATTTGAGACTTTTCGCCATCGGTTTATTCATGTGATGGAGCGGGTTATGTCAGGGTTAGAGAAAGGAGAGCTTCAACAGTTTATTCTCGATGGTCAATTGGCGGCCATCGAGGATTTCTTTGAAGTGTGCAGCCCTTCGCAAAAACAACGCGCGCTTAAACTATTGAAGGAAGAAAAGCTCGTTGTAGGCCCTTGGTATGTGTTGGCAGACGAATTTCTTGTCTCTGGAGAATCGCTTTGGCGGAACTTAGAGATCGGCCTTGAAATGGCTGGATCTTACAGCCGTTCGCAGAAGGTAGGTTATCTTCCAGATACATTTGGTCACATCAGTCAGATGCCTCAGATTTTGCGTTCGTTTGGAATCGATAACGCGATTCTTTGGAGAGGCATTCAAATCGATCAGTCTGAATTTGAATGGCAAAGCCCGAATGGGGAAAGCGTCTATTCTATTTTCTTACCAGAAGGATATTATCAGCCCGTTTTGAACGAAGAAGATCCCACATCCTCTTTACAATCATTCATTGAAAAAGTAGAGCCTTATACAAATACCTCGCATGTGCTTCTAACCAACGGTGGGGATCATTTGATGCCGGTATGGGAAAATATGCAGCAACGAATAGAGGATGCCAATCAGGCGGGACTGAGAGTTCAAGCATCTACCTATGAAAAATTCCTGAAACATGTTCGGAAGGAAAGCCAGTCTCTCCTTGTTCATAAGGGCGAGATGCGTTCCAATGAACATATTTATGTCCTTCCTAATGTTTTATCTACCAGAACTTATTTGAAGCAACAAAACCAATACGTGGAGGATCAATTAACCCGCCATGTTGAGCCTATGCTTGCGATTGCAGGGGCGGAAGAAACGGATCGATATCTCGAAGACACGTGGAAGTTGCTTTTGAAAAATCATCCTCACGACAGTATTTGCGGTTGCAGTATAGATGACGTACATAAAGAAATGGAAACACGTACGATGAAATTGAAGCAGCGTATGGAGGCATTGAAGAAAGAGTCCCTCTACCATTTGAAAGCAAGAGATTTTGCCATGACAGGAAATGGGGGTCGAAAGCCTTTTGAAGACATGTCGACCTTTACAGTGTTTAACCCTCATCCCTTTTCCTATAAGGGATGGGTAAAGGGAGAGGTGTGGCTTTATGAAGATCAAGCTTTTGAAGTGGTGGGGGACGACGGTTCACCTCATGAGACCGTCATCATCGAAAAGCGTAAGGATCGTCATTTCGCCTCTCCTACAGATGCTTTCCCAGAGTTTAAGGATGTAAATGTTTACGAGATTGCATTCTTCGTTCCATCACTTCCGGCACTGTCTTTTCAAACTTATCATGTTGAATCAGGCAGGAATCATTTGCTGGAAACTACCGAGACATCATTTATCGAGAACGAGTGGATGAAAGTGGAAATAGGGAAGAAAGGAGGTTTAACGGTGGAGGATTTGTCTTCAGGAAAGTTGTATGAAGGCTTCAATCATTATACTGCCTCGCTTGATGCTGGAGACGAGTACAATTATTCACCTCCATTTGACGACGTCTGGACAGAAGGTTCGATCATAGGTGTGCCTAAAGTGAAGCGGAGCGGGCATGTTCAGGAACTCAGCTATGAGGTCATGTTATCGCCACCAGCCTCGCTTAATGAGGCGCGAACAGGTCCTGTTCAAGAAAGAGGAGTAATTAGTATTTCCATTCGAATTCGCCTGTTTAAAGGTGAGCCTATCGCAGATGTGTGTGTAAACGTCGATAATCAAGCAGAAGACTCGAGACTTCGGGTCACTTTTCCTCAGAAAGAACGGGTTGAGAGGACGTATAGTGATACAGCCTTTGATCTGGTCGAACGGCCTGCACAAAAGATAGAACGTTTCGATGCATCAAAGCAGAAAGAGGTCCCTGTAGTGGTGGAACCTAGTGCATCGGTTGTTTACGCAAATGGTTTCTCTTTTGTTCATCAAGGTTTGCAGGAATATCAAGTTACAGAGAATGATGAGGTCGCGGTGACTTTGATTCGAGGAGTCGGCTGGTTATCACGCGACGACCTTCGTACTCGAGGGGGCGGGGCAGGTCCTTCATTTGAAACGCCGGATGCCCAATGCTTGGGAAGTCATACCTTCTATTACGGATTCGGCTTTAGACCAACCCCTGTCGAGGCATTACGTGAAGCTAACCAATTCAGAATTAAGCCTTCTATTATGGAGGGGGAAGGACTAACAGAGTCTTTGATTACATTAGCAAATCCCACCATTCAAGTAAGTGCTGTACGGAAGCGTGACCGCCATATCGAGATCAGGATTTGGAACCCGACTCTTGAGATGGAGGAAACGAATATTGTTACGGAGAAGTCTGTCATGATGGATGGCGAATTAGTGAAAGGGCCACTGCAAATTCTACCTAAAACGATTAAGACACTGACGCTGACGTGAATGGAGAGAGTGTGATGAAGAAGAAAATAGCCTTGTTACCAGTTGATGCTCGCCCCGTAACACGCCAACTGCCTATTGAACTAGCAAAATTGGCAGATTGGGAAGTACTTGCGCCTGAACAAGCGGATTTAGGGTTCTTAAAACAGGCGGCAGATGTTGGTCATTTGCAATATTGGTTAAAAGAAACGGCGCCGAAAGTAGACGGAATGGTTCTTTCTATCGACATGTTGTTATATGGAGGACTGGTTCCTTCGCGAATTCATGAACAGGAAAAAGAGCAGTTGAACCGGCGTCTCGAACTGTTGAAAGAAATAAGAGAGGAACACCCTGACATTCAGTTGATGGTCTTCAGCTCTACGATGAGAATTTCTAATAATAATGTCAACGAAGAAGAGAAGGAGTATTGGCAAACGTATGGAACGGCGATATGGGGATTGTCCTACCATACCCACCGCTTTGAAACGACGGGAGATGAGGCGGACCAAAGGCGGGCAGACGAGTGGAGAGCCTCTATTCCGGAGGATATCTTACATGATTATCAAGCGACACGCCAAATCAATTACTCTATGAACCTTGAGCTCCTTCAACTTTTAGAAGGTGGGACGATTGATCGTATCGTATTTCCGCAGGATGATACAAGTGAATACGGGTGGAACGTTCAAGAACAAGCGCAGCTTTCTAAAGTGATTCGTGAGCAGCATTTATCAAAAGAAGCGGTTCTCTATCCTGGTGCAGATGAAGTAGCAAGCACCCTTCTGACTCGGATGATCTTTCAACTAGAAGAGCAAGACTTGCCGTGCTTTTATCCCGTTTCGAGTGGGATGAAAGGTTATTTAAGTTCAGCCATGTATGAAGACAGACCTCTGATGGAATCGGTGAAAGGTCAAATATTCGCCATTGGCTCAAGAACAGAGGATGACTTCGCTCAAGCAGATATCGTCCTTGGAGTGAATGTTCCAGGCATAAAGCAAGGCGATTTAGCTTTGGAACTCAATATGAACCTTGTTGATACAAATGATCGCAATATAAGTGAATGGTTGAGACGATTGGAAACCTATCTTGGGAGAAAACCTGTCGCTTTGGTGGATCTTGCATATGCCAATGGGGCTGATCCAAGGATGATTCCAGAACTTCTCGAAACGATTTCATGGCAGGATTTAATAGGCTTTGCCGCTTGGAATACGGCGGGGAATTCCATTGGAACTGTCGTGTCTCAGGCTGCACTTCAATGGCTTGCGGATCGAAAAGGAATGGATGTGAAAGAGCAGAAGGATCATCAAATCCTCCATCGGATTCTAGAAGATTACCTTTACCAGTCGATTGTTCGTAAAGAAGGAAGAGCTCTTTTGGGTAAGGGCGAGAAGCTTCATGATGTGATCACGCCGCTATTTGATAAAAAAGCTTCCGATTTCTTATCTCACTATGCTGATGGATGGGAAGTGAGTGGGATTCAGTATCCTTGGAACCGGACATTTGAGATTGACTTCATTTTAAATAAGAAGGAGGAAATGTCATGAGAGCGGATATCGTTGTTGTTGGAGGCGGAATTGGTGGGACGATGGCTGCTCTTTCTGCAGCGAAAATGGGGAAGACCGTCATTCTGACAGAAGAAACAGACTGGATAGGAGGCCAGCTGACATCACAGGCTGTCCCTCCTGACGAACACCCATGGATCGAGGAGTTTGGATGCACAGATACTTATCGGCAGTTTAGAAATCGGGTGAGGCAGTATTATAAAGACCATTACCCCGTGCAGGATAAAGCGCGAACGGACCAACGATTTAATCCTGGATCCGCTTGGGTCAGCCGAATTGCGCATGAGCCTAAAGTAGCGAAGCGTGTCTTGGAGGATATGCTTCAGCCTTTTCTCAGTAATGGGCAGATCACGCTGCTCTATTCATATCGTCCGGTCGCCGTTGAAGTGGAAGAGGACCGTATTACCCATGTAACTGTTGCAAGAGGTGATGAGCGTAAACAGCTTGTAGGGAACTATGTACTTGATGCGACAGAATGTGGTGACCTTCTTCCCTTGGCAAAAGCGGAGTATCGTATTGGGGCAGAATCAAAAGAGATGACGGGAGAGCCGCATGCTTTGGACGAATATCGACCGGGTGATGTGCAGTCCTTTACCTATGTCTTCGCTCTTGAATATGACCCTGATGGTGACTATACAATTGAAAAGCCTGACATGTATGCGCACTGGAGGGCATATCAGGCGGATTTTCTAGAGCACTTGCAGCTGAGCTGGGACATTCCGGATGCTGATACGGGGAAATCAAAGCGTTTCAGGATGTTCAATGATGAGGGTGATTTGGGGCTTTGGGAATACCGTCGGATTATTGATCCTTCACATTTTAAGGAAGGGTTTTTTAAAGGTGACTTATCCTTGATCAACTGGCCGCAGAATGATTATTGGGAAGGAACCATCATTGACGTGACCGAAGATGAAAAAGAAAAAAGGCTGTATCAATCGAAGCAGTTAAGTTTATCTGTCTTGTATTGGCTTCAGACAGAGGCCCCGCGTGATGATGGAGGGGGGGGATATCCAGGGTTAAAGCTGCGCCCTGATGTGGTGGGGACGGACGATGGATTCGCTAAATATCCGTATATACGCGAGTCACGTAGGATAGAGGCACTTGAAACAGTTGTCGAACAAGATATTAACGTTGAGTATTCCGAGTACAATGGTGTCCGAATTCGTGAAAACTCAGTCGGAATTGGAGCCTACCGAATTGATTTACATCCGACGACGGAGACGAATCGTCTTTTTTATGCGCGCAGTTATCCTTTTGAAATCCCACTTGGTTCTTTGATTCCCGTGCGTATCAAGAACCTGATTCCTGCCTGTAAAAATATTGGCTGCACGCACTTGACCAACGGTTGTATGAGAGTTCATCCTGTTGAATGGAATGTAGGAGAGTCGGCAGGAGCTCTGGCAGCCTTCGCTATGGAAGAAGAAAAAACGCTTCATGATATTTATCACAGTTCACGATTGACGAGATCATTTCAAGGTAAGCTAGAGCAATTAGGAATAGGGTTGCATTGGCCAGAGGTGGGGGAGTTATAGGTATTTAGTAAGGAGGATCGAACCTCCTTTTCAACCATTTTATGAAGAATATATCCAACTATAATATTATTTTGGAGAAATTATCCTCTTTTATTTGAATTTTGTGATAACATTCTTTTCAATACATCATGATAACGCATACAAAAAATATGTATGGAGGATTGATGAGATGAAAGGGACCAGTAAACAAGTCGTAGCATTTTTTGGGGTGTTCGTCCTGTTTCTCAGTTTGTTGTTGAGTCCTGCGGCAGCTGAGGAAGATGAAGCAACCGTAGTGAAAGATGAGGACGGGACAAGCATGACAGTAGACGCGGTGAATGACCGGAGCAACGGCGGGAAGCTTGTGCTGTTTGATCCGACATTCAGTTACTTTACGGAGACAAGCCAGGACTCTTATGAAGTTGTGCTCGAGAAGATCGGTCTTACGGAGTATGAAGTCATTCGTTCAGGTTCAGGAGATCAGTCGATTCCAGAAGAAGGAGTGGTGTTGTCCACAAAAGCTTCTTCAGATATTCTCGATTTTCTGAAGTCACTGGATAATGGAGAGAATGTTGAAATAGAAGAACCAGTGGAGAAACGTTACGGTAGTCAGCTGGACGATATCGACCCAACGGATGAGACGAATCCAGACGGTGCTCCTTTTCCAGGGAATAGAGGCGCAAACCAGTTGCTTTTGTACACACCTGACTTCGGTGACAGCACAGGAACAAACCCTTATGGCTACGAAATTACGGTAACAGAAGGCGTTGTGACCAAAGTGGGCGGTGGGGATAGTTCAATTCCGGCCAATGGATTTGTTGTCAGTGGTCATGGAGTAGAAGCCAATTTCTTGCGACAAGCTGAAATCGGGATGAAGGTCATGTATGAACAGGATGGTTCAATAGATCTGATCCGGGATGCTTCCACCTATATCTTTAAAAGTCAGCAGGCTTTGACCGAGGCGAAAGCAAGCCTTGCAGATGCGAGAGCTCAATTTATAGACGCATCTTACGAACAGGCGGAGCAGTCGATAGCAAAAGCCGAGGAACTTTTACAAAAGGCAGAAGATGTCCAAAGTGAGAATCCGAGGCAGGCGCTCGCATATACAGAGCAGGCCACTCAAGCGGCCTATGATGGATATTATTATTCTCTCCCTTCTGAAGTCGGAGAGCAGCGGGCGATTTGGTATCGTCCGGAGGAGAAGGATTTAGAAGATGTTCAGACGACTCTGGATCGTATGGAGAAAGCGGGCTTTAATTCCTTGTACCTTGAAACGACGTTTTGGGGATATACGATTTTCCCGAGTGATACGATGGAGGCATATGGTCTGCCGAAGCAGCACCCTAATTTTGTGAATCAGGATTACGGGAAATATGGATCGGATATTCTGCAGGCTTTCATTGAAGAAGGGGAGAAGCGTGGAATTACGGTTCAATCATGGACAGATGGGTTTATGATCGGTCACGTCAGTCTTGGGCTTCCATCTCAATTCGAACAATACCCTGAGTGGGCAGCGGTCCAACGAAATGATGAGCCGGGCACACCTGGGGCAGATTCGAAGAGTAACTATTATTGGTTGGATATTGCTAACCCGGATGTTCAACAATTTATGTTGGATATTTATAAAGAGCAGCAAAAGGATTATGCAATTACAGGGTTGAACATCGATTATATGCGTTATCCGCATCACTCTTTTGAAGAAAGCTACAGCTACAGTGAATCGAACAGGAATAGGTTTGAGGAAGAGTATGGAGTCGACCCTCTAATGCTGGAAGAGTCGGATGACCTCTTTGAAGAGTGGGAGATGTGGTTGAGAGAGCAAGAGAATGCATTTGTAGAGAAGCTGCACGATCAGAGTAAGCAGTTGGATGGTGCATTTATGCTGACGGCAACGCCGGAGCCTGGACCTGAAGCCGTACTGATCAGTGACTGGGTAGAGGATATTGACGGGGTGATTCCACAAGCCTATGGTCATGACTTTAATAGTATTCAGTCCACGGTCAGAGCAAGCAAAGAGTTAATGCCTGAGGAAACGATGTACTATACAGGCATCTACTCATTCTACCACCATCTAAGTGAGAAAGCGGCAGTGGAGGACGTGCTGGCCGCGGGCTATGGAACATCCGGCGTGAACATGTTTGCATTCGGCCAGGCAAGTGCACCTTCTGTCGATGCTCTTGGAAAAGGACCATGGAGAGAGGCGGCTGTGAATCCTGGTGAAGACCCACGTGGTGCAGTTCTTGCCACCGTTCGAGAACTGAGTTCACAGACGGAAGAGCTTTACATCAAACAGGGGGCAGTCAATCGTCACGAGGGGCGGAAGTTGATCAACAACTTCAAGAAGTGGGAAGTGATGATGGAACGCCCTGCTCATTCGTTGAAATGGTCCAAAGTAGAGAAAGAGATGAACAAATCACAAGAGATGTTAAGTGGATTAAACAGTCTTGACTCAGTTGTCCAACAACGAATCTCAGAGAAGTATGAGAAAATGAGTAAGTGGTTGAATTATTACTATACGAAGCAAAAATAATAGGAAGGGTGGCTGTGTTTGTGCAGCCTCCCTTTTATAGTTTATGAATAGAATTCCCAATCGTTTGCTGCAGGCCTTTCCATTCAGGCTTTCCACCTACGGCTACATAAAAACTCTTCAAGAACGTCTTCACATTACTCAGAAGGTACCAGTATTCTTCGTCCTTCAGCTTATTCTTTCGTTCACTCAATTCTTCAGGAAGATTATGAATCAACTTGGTTATTTCGCTTACATCAAGACCACGCTCCATCATGGCAAATACCGGCACGAGAATCCGTTCGTCTTCATCGTGAATGTAGGCACTTTCGGAAGTTAGAACCATGCTCCACAGGGCTTGTAGGATTTCAGGGTAAGATTCATTTGAGATATTCGGGTTTTTGACGAGTTCATCCAATGTGTCTGCGACATGAGCGGTGCTGTGGGCCCACCCTTTGCCTGGGACGAAGCCTCTGAAATCTTTTTCTTGATGAGTATAACTTAGAAGCTTGTCTTTCATTTCAATTACTGTGCTTTTGTTTAAGAATGGTTCTTCGCTATCACGTCCGATAATCAGTGCAAGCAGCAGAGTTGTGAAGGAGCGTGTGAAGACTGAATCTGTATTCTTCTCACCGATGCCTTTCATAAGTCGGTCGTCCAAGCACACCTGGACAAGCTCATTAAGTAGATTCGGCGTAAGTGTGGGACGTTCAATAATGATTTTGAAAAAGGTTCTATAGATGAGTTCGTCTCGTAAAACGGGATCGGTTGAGCCGATGTGTTCGATCATGGAGCAGACGTTTTTATTGGTATCCATCGTTGACCATTGTTTCTGTCCGCTCTCCCATTGAATCATGTATGATTTGAGTTCCTCTTCATTCATTGGCTCGATGGAAAGTCGTGTCGTCATAGTAGGCTTCCTTTCTATTTTGGAGAAACTGTAGGGTTTCTTCTATTAATCTCTCTGGTTGTTCTATCGTCCAGTGTCCGCTTTTTATCTAACACACATCTGCTATTTGAAAATATAGATTTATTTCATAATTTTAACATAATTAATCTATTGTGGCAGATAGTTTGGGGAGGCTTTCTGAATGTTTGGAGTGCTATGCGCGTTCGGCGAGAGTCTATGCGCGCTCAGCACAACTCTATGGGCGTTCATCTTCAACCAATGCGCCCCCAACGGAAGTCTATGCGCGTTCATCCCATTCTGCGCGCGTCCACTCCAAATCCCATACCAAGTGAAACGCGACCCGCCCTCCAGACGTACTTATAAATAGAGAGTAAACAGAAAGGTTGGAGCAATCATGCGAAAGGTATTCATTTTTTCTTTTGTTATGCTGCTTGGATTAGCGGCGTGTCAGGAAGATATCAGTTTAGAAGTAGAAGATGAGCGGCATGAAAAGATTTGGTACGAGCCTGTTCCGTTTGAACGTGCCGTCGAGGAGCTTTCTTTTGAGGTCCCCGAACTGACGGAGTTTCCTTTTGAGCAGGGAGGGGATTGGTCAGAGATTTATCAATCTACGGAAGACCGTGACCAAATTTCGATTATGACGAGGTATGTTAGAGAAGGGGTAGAGCTTAACTATGAGGATGCTATAGCCAATCAGGATGCGTATGAATTCGTTGATTTTACAGTGGCTAACTATGAAGCGGAATTAAACGTCCATAATGCACAAGGCTTTGAAACCATGAAGCTTGGTTCCCGCGAAGTTAAAGTCAGGTATGAAAGCCAGCTTCCTTCCATTACAGCTCATTGGATGGAGGATGGTCAAAGTTATCAGCTGACGTATGTGAATGCGTATGCGCGGGAAGATGGACCGGAGAAGCAGAATTTTGTGGATGCGGTCGAGATGATGCTTGCTTCATTTGAATAGACGGGCTTTCATTTCCCATATTTGACTTTCGGGCAGATCTTTATTATATTTATCTTGAAACTGAGATAATTCGGAGGGATCGATTGTGAACGAATTAAAAGGCATACACCACGTCACGGCTATTACGAGCAGTGCTGAGAAGAACTATGAATTTTTTACGTACACGCTTGGGATGCGTTTGGTGAAGAAGACGGTCAACCAGGATGACATTAAGACGTATCATTTATTTTTTGCGGATGATGAAGGGAATCCGGGGACAGATATGACGTTCTTCGATTTTCCTGGTATTCCGAAAGGGTCGCACGGAACGAACGAAATCAGTCGTACGTCCTTCCGTGTGCCGAGTGATGAAGCGCTCGAGTACTGGGTGAAGCGCTTTGATCGATTGGACGTGAAGCATAAAGGCATTCAGGAGCGTTTCGGTAAAAAAATCCTTCCGTTCGTCGATTTCGATGATCAGTCGTATGAACTTGTATCCGATGAACAGGACGAAGGGGTTCCGGCGGGTATTCCATGGCAGAAGGGACCGGTTCCTTTAGAGTATGCGATTACGGGTCTTGGACCGCTCCACGTGCGCGTTGATAATGTGGAGTATTTCAAGAAGATGCTCGAGAAGGTTCTGTTATTCAAAGAAATCGGTCATGAAGGATCCTTCCGATTGTTTGAGGTCGGACCAGGAGGTAACGGAGCTCAAGTCATTGTCGAGTTCAACAACATTCTACCACCTGCTAGACAAGGGTACGGCACGGTCCACCACGCTGCGTTCCGTCTAGAGGACCTTGATATGCTTGAAGAATGGGACGAGTGGATGAAGCAATTCGGTTTCCGGACGTCTGGGTATGTGAACCGTCATTACTTCGGATCGCTATACGTCAATGTAGCTCCGCAAATCTTATTCGAGTTCGCAACGGACGGTCCTGGTTTCATGGGTGATGAACCTTACGAAACTCTGGGAGAGAAGCTTGCCCTTCCTCCGATGCTTGAGCCGAAGCGAGAACAAATCGAGAAAGTCGTCAGGCCGATCGATACGGTCAGAAGCACCATCGACTTTAAAAAAGAATAGATAAAAGAGCCCTCTCTATCGTAGGAGAGGGCTTTATATTGGAAAATTAAGTTATCTGTTTAGTTGTGGGGTTTTCATCTCGCTCAGGCTGTTAAGTAGATGGTCTAATTCCTGGGAAAGCTGTAGAACGTCTTCATAGTCTTTCCCCTTTAAATAAGACTCGTACATCTTCTGACGGGTTTCTTCGATTTTCATTTCTAAAGCATTCACTTTGAATCAAAACTCTCCCCTAGACTATGATATAAATTCATATATACCCACGTAATATGTTATCTAAACATAATAATGTCGAAAAAATGAAATTAATCAAATAGTTTTTGACAGAAATCTATTCATTGCACGGTGCAGTGTGATATTTTGATAATGTGACTTTTTGGAAAAAATAGAATGACTGTCCTATTTCCTGTAATATCCAAGTGGTCACATGTTTTGTTACGTAAGGTGGGATATAGTATAGTTAGAATGAGCGTGATTATTCTGAAAAATAGCTTCATATATAAGGAGAGGAGCTCACCTGATGAGTCAGCAAACCTATTTATTACAGCCCAAAATATCTGAAGTAATGGCAAATATTAATAAAGTTATGATCGGTAAAGAAGAGGCATCTCTATTAAGCCTTGTTGCCTTGCTGGCAAAGGGTCACGTGCTATTGGAGGACGTTCCTGGTGTCGGAAAGACGATGCTCGTCAAGACGCTTGCAAAGTCGATGGATTGTGACTTTAAACGTATTCAGTTCACACCTGACCTGCTTCCATCTGACGTGACAGGCGTTTCGATTTATAACCCGAAGGATATGGAATTTGAATTCCGTCCTGGACCGATCCTTGGCAATGTTGTCCTTGCCGATGAGATCAACCGTACATCCCCGAAGACGCAGTCCGCCCTTTTGGAAGGAATGGAGGAAACGAGCATCACAGTAGATGGCAACACGGTTCCGTTAAGTAATCCTTTCTTTGTCATGGCTACACAGAACCCGATTGAATATGAAGGAACATACCCGCTTCCTGAGGCTCAGCTCGACCGTTTTCTTATCAAAATGAAGATGGGCTATCCTTCTGCCAAGCAGGAGATGGAGATGCTGAACCGTACGTCAGGAGCGCATCCGATTGAGTCGATCGCATCCGTCATTTCCCGTGATGAGCTGGTTGAGCTGCAGAGGGAAGTAGAGGATGTGTATGTCGATCATACCGTCAATCGTTACATCGTCGATTTGATTACTGGAACAAGGGAGCATGAAGGGGTCTACCTCGGAGTCAGCCCTCGTGGATCCATCGCTTTGATGAAAGCGGCGAAAGCCTATGCCTTCATCCATGACCGTGATTATGTCGTGCCGGATGATGTTCAATATTTAGCTCCTTTCGTTCTTTCCCACCGTATGATTCTGACGTCCGAATCCCGCTTTGAGGGAACGACGGCTGAAGAAATTGTGGAAAGTCTGCTGTCCTCGACATCGATTCCTGTTAAGAGGAACATCAGTGAATGAAACAGTCGTTAGAATTCATTCTTAAACTCCTATTTGTCGCGTTCCTCTTCTGTCTTCTCTTTTCTTACGCGATGTTCCAAGGAGGCTTTGTCAGTTGGTTCCTTTTCTATGCGTTTCTGCCGTTTCTTGTCTATATGACAGGGATCCTGCTGTATCCGATGACCAGCTGGAAGGTGGAGAGGAAGTTGTCGAAGCGTGTGGCGACAGGCGGCGAAAGTGTCGAAGTCGAAGTCAACATCAAAAGGCGATTCCCTTTCCCGGTCTACTACTGTGTCCTTGAGGAGTACCTGCCCCATTCATTGAAGGACAGGGATACCCATTTGGAGAAGTTCCGGGACATGAGTGAAGAAGAAACGGTCAAAGAACCGAGACTGATCAAGCACGTCACATTCCCTTGGTTCAAACGGAACATCAGGTTCCGGTACACCCTCGACAAAGTGCCTCGCGGGGAACACGAACTGAAGGCCCTCCGCGTCAAAACAGGAGATTTCTTCGGTTTTGTAAAAAAAGAGCACGTGTTCATGAGTGAGAACAAACTCCTCGTCTTTCCATATAAACGCCCTGTGAAGATGAAAGAAAGTGTCTACAGTTTCGAACAAGGGGCGAGTCCATCTTTTAAGCTGAATGAAAAGAATACAAACATCGTCACAGGTGTCCGCGAGTACATTCCGGGTGACCGATTTGCCTGGGTGGACTGGAAAACGACGGCGAAAAAAGGCGAAATGATGACGAAGGAATTCGAGCAGGAGAAGAGTGTGGACATGCTTGTTATTTTGAACGCGGTCTATCATCCTTCTATGCACTCGGTCAGCTTTGAAGGGGCTGTAGAATTTACGGCATCCCTGCTTGATGAGCTGCAGAAGTCGACTTCGCATCTTGCCTATATGACACTCGGCGATGAGCGGTCGTATTTCCCATTACAAAAAAATTCGACGCACCAGCAGATGATTCAGGCGCATCTCGCAAAAGTCCGGGCAGTTGGTCGTGTGCCGTTTGCCCAGCAGCTTGAGCGCGAGCGCACGCGTCTTCCGTCCGGCATGATCGGGATGGTCGTCAGTCCGCTTCTTGACGAAAGCATTTCTCAATCGTTGGTGAAGCTTGCGAAGAAGAGCAAACGCCTCGTCTTCTTTTACATCAAGTCTCATAAAACGATGGAATTCCAGGATCATCAGCACATTAAGCAGCTGAAGAATCAAGGAGTCCACGTTCAAGTGATTTCAGAAGAACAATTAATACAGAAGGAATTCGAGGTGAACACGTAATGAATGGACAGAATCAACAGAATCACTCGTTCATTTATACCCTCACCATTTATGTGATCGGGTTTCTGCTCTTTTGCGAATGGCTCCTTCCGCTTGAGACCATCACCAATACAGATGACGTGACGATCTTCTTCATCTATGCAGCGTTTTGCTTCTTCGTCTCGTTTTTGCAGATCCAGTGGTGGATTTCGATGCCGCTGAAGCTCGTCGGTCTCATTTTCATCATCGACGGTTTATATATCGGGGAACGTCTCTTCAGCCGAGACTGGTTCTCCGTCGTATATGATCAACTCATGTTCAACATCCAAGTGATTCAGACGCAGGAATGGTGGCAGATGACGCCGTTGTTCCGGAGTGTCCTGTTCCTTGTCCTGCTTTGGTTGATGAGTTACCTGCTGTTCTACTGGCTGGTGGTCGCCAAGCGCATGTTGATTTTCGTCGTCATGACGTTCATCTACGTGACCGTCATCGACACCTTCACGATCTATGACGGAAAATGGGCGATCGTCCGAACGTTCATCCTTGCAATGGCGGCTCTTGGACTATCGAGCTTTGCGAAAGAAATGGACAGAGAATCGATTCCGAGTTCGTCATTCAAGCGGGTCCACTTATGGGTCATTCCGCTCGTCGGCATCATCCTTTTCTCAACGGTAGCCGCTTATGCGTCACCGAAGCTGTCACCGCAATGGCCGGACCCGGTTCCTTATTTGAAAAGTGCTACAGGCGGCTCTGGTCCTGGTGGTGTCGGCAATGTCGTACAGAAAGTCGGGTATGGAGAGAATGACAGCCGACTCGGAGGCTCATTCGTCCAGGATAACACGCCGGTATTCGAAGCGATGGCAGACGGCGACAGGTACTGGAGGATCGAATCGAAGGATACCTACACCGGAAAAGGGTGGGAAGATACGCTGAGCCGTCCGACAACGACCGTTTCAGCGAGTGAGCTCGAATACCCTACCTTTACCGATAATGTGGAATCAGAAGAGCAGAAAGCGATGATCCGGATGGAGAGAGGCGCGACGTTCGAAAAGCTCGTCTATCCATATGGATTAAGCTCGCTTGAAGCGACACCTGAGAACAGTCGGTACAACCTTCACACGGAAACGGGAGAGATCGATACGCTTCGCGGTGGGTCTCTTGCTAAAATCAATGAGTTCGTTGTGAACTACGATTACCCTTCCTTTGAGTATGGTCAGTTGAGGCAGACAGGTGATAATGACCCTGCGGAGATTCGTGAGAAGTATCTGCAGCTGCCGGAAACCCTTCCGAGTCGTGTCCGCAACCTGGCGAGTCAAATCGTGGAGGGGGAGGACAACCGTTACGACAAAGCGAAGGCTGTCGAGCAGTACTTCTCGTCGAACGGATTTGAGTACTCGACAACCGAAGTCCCGGTTCCGAGTGAGAATCAGGACTACGTCGATCAATTCCTATTTGAAACACAGCTCGGGTACTGTGATAACTACTCGACATCGATGGTCGTCCTTCTGCGTTCAGAAGGCATTCCAGCCCGCTGGGTGAAAGGCTTCACTTCAGGGGAGCGAATCGATTCAGAAACGCCTGATTATACAGATGATGTTCAAAACACGTATCAAGTCACAAGTGCCAACGCTCACTCATGGGTCGAAGTGTATTTCGCTGGAATCGGATGGGTGCCGTTCGAGCCGACACAAGGCTTCTCGAACAACACCGACTTCTATAGTGATGTAGATACGAGCACCGACGATACGGAGACAGATGAAGGAGCTCAGACTCCTGAAGATAATATGGGGAACCCGCAACAGTTGGAAGAAGAGACATCGAGCTCTGATGCCAACGCAGGCGGTACGTCTTCCTTCAACTTCACGTGGATCTACGTGGGAGCCGGTATCCTGGCTGTATCCAGTTTGATTCTCTACTTTACGAGATTCAGATGGATGTCCACGATGCTGATCCGTCGCTTCAAGAAAGAAGGAAACGCTGAGAACTACGAACGGGCGTATCACTTTTTACTGAAACTGCTTGCACATAAAGGCTTCAAACGAAATCCGGAGCAAACGTTACGTGAGTATGCGCGCTCTATTGACAGTCATTATCAGACCAATGAGATGCGCCAGTTGACGCATCATTACGAGCGGTTCGTCTACCGGAATGATGAGCATAATGTGCAGTGGGGCAAAGTCTCTGAATTATGGGAAAATTTAATTAAAAAAGCATTGTCTTGATTCCTTTCATGCCGGTTGTTAGAATGAATGAAATTAATCGTATTCTCCTTCGTATATCCTCGGAAATAAGGTCCGAGAGTCTCTACCGGAGCGCCGATAACGCTCTGACTATGAAGGTGGGAATCAGGGGACGTGTATGCGTAATTCGATTTCTGCCTTCTTATGTTTCGACAAGAGAAGGCAGATTTTTTTGTTTGAGCCGTTTCGTCTCTCAGTAGAGTGGAGCGGGTGAGGGGAACGACTCGCTTTCCGCGGACGGCGAGGAGCCCTGCACTCTAAAAAGTAACAAAACGACCGAGGCATACAAAGCAAATGGAACATAATAAAGAAACGAAGTTATAAAACAAAGGAGTGGGGATGTATGGAAAAAGTGGAAGGTATGATTCTGGTTCTTGATTTCGGGAGCCAGTATAATCAGTTAATTACGCGTCGTATTCGTGAGTTCGGGGTGTACAGTGAGCTTCGTTCGCACAAGATGACAGCTGAAGAGATCAAAGAGTTGAACCCGAGCGGTATCATCTTGTCAGGTGGACCGAACAGTGTGTACGGAGAAGACAGTTTCCGTTGCGACGAAGACCTGTTCGAGCTTGGCATTCCTGTGCTCGGTATCTGTTACGGCATGCAGCTGATGACGCATCACTTCGGGGGTAAAGTCGAGCGTGCCAAGCAGCGTGAATACGGAAAAGCAGACATTACGGTCAATGATGGTCCGGTTCTTTTCCGCAAAACACCGCTAGAGCAAGTGGTCTGGATGAGTCACAGCGATAAAGTCATCGAAGCGCCGGAAGGATTCGGTGTCGATGCGACAAGTCCGTCCTGCCCGGTTGCGGCGATCAGTGACGAGGACAAGCAGATGTACGGCGTGCAGTTCCACCCGGAAGTCCGCCACTCTGAATACGGAAACGATCTGCTGAGAAGCTTTGTTTTCGACGTGTGTGAAGCGAAAGACGACTGGACGATGGAACATGTCGTTGAAATGGAAGTAGAGAAAATCCGTGAACAGGTCGGCGACCGCAAAGTGCTTTGTGCGTTGAGTGGCGGCGTGGACTCGTCTGTCGTTGCAGCGCTGATTCATAAGGCGATCGGTGACCAGCTGACGTGTATTTTTGTCGACCACGGCCTGCTTCGTAAAAATGAAGCTGATGATGTCATGCGTTTCCTAGGTGACGGCTTCAACATGAACATCATCAAAATCGATGCGAAAGACCGCTTCATGAGCAAGCTGAACGGCGTTTCAGATCCGGAAGAGAAGCGTAAAATCATCGGAAATGAATTCATTTATGTATTCGACGATGAAGCAGAGAAGTTGAAGGACATCGACTTCCTTGCGCAAGGTACCCTGTACACGGACATCATCGAAAGTGGTACAGAAACGGCGCAGACGATCAAGTCTCACCACAACGTCGGCGGACTTCCTGAAGATATGGAGTTCGAACTGATTGAACCGTTGAATACGCTGTTCAAAGACGAAGTGCGTGAACTGGGTCTTGAGCTTGGTGTGCCTGAGCACATCGTATGGCGTCAGCCGTTCCCGGGACCTGGTCTTGCGATTCGTGTCCTAGGTGAAGTGACAGAAGAGAAATTGGAGATCGTTCGTGAATCGGATGCGATTCTTCGTGAAGAAATCAAGAATGCCGGTCTTGACCGTGACATCTGGCAGTACTTCACGGCTCTTCCAGGCATGCGTTCTGTTGGTGTCATGGGGGATGAGCGTACGTATGATTACACGATCGGAATCCGTGCCGTTACATCTGTAGACGGCATGACTTCCGACTGGGCGCGTATTCCATGGGATGTGCTTGAGAAGATTTCGACACGTATCGTCAATGAAGTCGACCACATCAACCGCGTCGTGTATGACGTGACGAGTAAGCCACCTGCAACGATCGAGTGGGAATAAACGAACAAAAGCAGAAAAAATATGATTAATGTTCGGAAAATGGTTGACGTGCTTTGTCGAACGTTGTAAGATTAAACACGTCATCATAAAAATCATATGCATCACCGTCGTATAATTTTGGGGATAAGGCCCATAAGTTTCTACCAGACCACCGTAAATCGGTCTGACTACGTCGGTGGATGGGTGGATTCGTGCCTTTTGTTTACCGACAATCGAACACCTCCCCCATTCCCGACGAGAAACTCTTGGCCTACCGCCAAGGGTTTCTTTTTTTTATTGAAACATCCGACGGAAGGGGAGGAAGAAAGATATGAAGAAATATTTTAACTTTGAAGAACTGGGAACGAATTATCGTACGGAATTCATGGCCGGACTCACAACGTTCCTTGCCATGGCGTACATTTTGTTCGTCAATCCATCTACACTGGCACTAGACGGCATTGAGCAGCTGCCGGAAGGAGTCACTCGAATTGATAAAGAAGCGGTCTTCGCCGCGACAGCTATAGCAGCTGCTGTCGGGACGTTGATCATGGGGGTTTTCGCAAAATATCCAATCGCCCTTGCGCCAGGTATGGGACTGAACGCCTTCTTCGCTTATACAGTCGTTCTTGGCTACGGAATCCCCTGGGAAACGGCACTGGCCGGCGTACTTGCCTCTGGACTTATTTTCATCGTACTTACCGTTACAGGATTGCGCCAAAAAGTCATTGATGCCATTCCGGCCAACCTGAAGCTTGCTGTCGGAGCCGGAATCGGGTTGTTCATCGCCTTCATCGGCTTCCAAAACGCAGGAATTGTACAGAACAGTGACGCAACTCTTGTCGCACTTGGCGACCTGACGGCAGGACCGACGCTTCTTGCTATTTTCGGAATCATCGTATCGGTCAGTCTTATGGCACTAGGAATCAAAGGCGGAATCTTCTACGGGATGATCCTGACATCCATCGCCGGAATGGTCACAGGCCTGATCGGCGCGCCGACAGGACTTGGAGATGTCGTCAGCCCGGCACCAAGCGTTGCGCCAACATTCGGAGCAGCCTTCGCGCACTTCGGTGACATTTTCACAATTGAAATGCTCGTCGTCATCTTAACGTTCTTATTCGTCGACTTCTTCGACACAGCCGGTACACTCGTAGCGGTCGCAACACAAGCAGGATTTATGAAAAATAACAAACTGCCTCGCGCCGGACGTGCGTTGTTCGCCGATAGTGCAGCTACCGTAGTCGGTGCAGCGGTCGGAACTTCCACGACTACATCGTACATCGAATCAACTGCCGGTGTCGGAGCAGGTGGGCGTACCGGATTCGCTTCCGTCGTCACCGCCGGATTCTTTATCCTTGCGCTGTTCTTCTCCCCGTTACTGGGTGTCGTAACAGCTGAAGTGACAGCACCAGCATTGATTATCGTCGGTGTGCTCATGGCTTCAACACTTAAGAACATTGATTGGGATCAGTTCGAAATCGCCGTCCCATCCTTCTTCGTCATTGCTGCGATGCCACTGACGTACAGCATCGCAACGGGAATTGCCATCGGATTTATTTTCTATCCGATCACGATGATCTTGAAGGGTCGAGCGAAAGAAATCCACCCGATCATGTATTTCCTATTCTTCATCTTCATCCTATACTTTGTATTCTTGACAGAGTAACCTGTTTCCGTCCTAGAAGTAGTGAATAAGGAGGGAGGGGGAATAACTCGCTTTCCGGTGGATATGGAGCCGTTTTTTCGGAGAGTGGTTTGGGTGGGAAAGGAAAACAGTCCGCTTTCCGCAGGCGTTCGCTGAGCCTCCTCGGACGTCCCGTCCCGTGGGGTCTCAGCCTGTTCCATCTTCCCACCCTCCTATAAGGAGAGTAAACGGCGCCACTTCCTTGCAGTGAACAGCATGGTTCCATCCATCCAAATATTGTGAAGGTGGTCGGGGGAATGGGGAGACTCCTGTGGGATAAAGGTGCAGCGTGAGATCCCGCAAGGCGTAAGCCTGAGGAAGCTCACGGTACCCACGGAAAGCGACTCATTCCCCCGACCGCCTTAGACTACATACTGAAGATGGAACCGAACTATTGAAAAAGAAGAATCCGCCGTTTACTCGTCTTGTAGGTGGCGGATTCTTACAGATTTACGTGTTGTCTCATCAGAAATTTGTCGATGAAGCTGGATGATTAAAAGACCATGCTTGTAGGTCGCTTCAATTTTGTCATGGCGGACAGCAAAAGGTAAATCCAACGTGCGCTCAAATGCACCGTCTGCAATTTCCGAACGAATCTGATGACCACCCCGGTTGTTGATATCAATCTTCCCTTGAAGGGTGAGCGTCGTCTGATCCACTAACACATCCACATTCTTCGGGTGATTCATTCCCGGAATGTTTACAAAACAAAGCAGTTCGTTGTCATATTGATACATATTAACGGCAGGAATGGAAGGTTTCATCATCCGCTCGAAACCACCGAACATATCTTTCGACTGGCCTGGCGTACCGGATGCCTGTTTCATCATCCCTTCAAAACCGCTCCAAAAATCCTGTCCAAACACTTTATCGATGCCGCCTTTCCAATCGTTAAAGGAATTCACATCATTTACCTCCTTAAAATGTCAGAAATTGCGATAAAAAATGATTGTACCGAAGGCTCCCATGGTTTATAGTTTATGCAGAAAAAGACATCTAGGTGAATGCCCTCTACAAGAGTTGAAGCTCTGACACCGAGCCATTCTCCGGGGATAAGCATCTAGGCTTAGGGGGACTTAAAATGGAGAATCCATGGTTGATTATCGCAATCATTTTGGTTGTGAATGTTGTGTACGTTTCGTTTTTTACTTTGCGGATGATTTTTACACTGAAAGGTCAACGGTATTTCGCTGCGTTTATCAGTATGTTTGAGATTGTGACGTATATCTATGGTCTTGGAATTGTACTTGATCGTTTGGATCAGTGGTTGAACGTTGTGGCATACGCGGTCGGTTACGGGCTTGGTGTTATTTGCGGGATGAAGATTGAAGAGAAGCTTGCTCTTGGGTATATTACAGTTAACGTCATTTCATCAGATCCTGACATTGAATTTACGAGAAAGCTTCGTGAAAAAGGTTACGGGGTGACGAGCTGGTATGCTTATGGAATGGAAGGGGACCGATTGAACATGCAGATCCTCACACCGAGGAAGTTTGAAACGCTCCTTTACCAGACGATTCATGAAATCGATCCGAAGGCATTCATCGTCGCCTATGAGCCGAAGCAGATTCATGGCGGGTTCTGGGCGAAGTCCGTGAAGAAAGGAAAGATTCAACGTGCCCAAGAAGAACAACAAAAAGCGCTTTGAAGTGCAGGAGAATGAAACGATCGGCGATTGCCTGGATCGTATGAAGAAAGAAGGTTACACACCGATCCGCCGTGCGGAAGAACCGATTTTCCGTGAGGAGACAAAGGGTGGAGAAAAGGTGATGGAGCCGATTGGAAGAAAAATAGTCTTTCAAGCAGTAAAGGAGTAAAATCCGAACATTTACCAACTGTTAAATTATTATCGTTCGATTTTGACGTTGACATGTGCGGGTGCTCTTGATATGATGAGAACAGAAACTGCATAGAGGAATACCTCATATATGATGGGAATAAGGCCCGTTCGTTTCTACCCGGAAACCGTAAATTTCCGGACTATGAGGGAAGTCTGATCATACGACTGACGTGTGCCTGTTTGACGACTTCTCTGATAGTAGAGAAGCGTCGGACAGGCGCACTTTTTTTGTGCTCTGTTTGGGGTTAGGAAAGCGGGGGTGGGACATGACTCGCTTTCCGTGGGCGTGTGCCGAGCTTCCTCGATCGCTTCGCGCTCTGCGGGATCTCGCCTAGCCCGTTCATCCCACAGGAGTCTCGCCATGTCCCACCCCCTTCACAAAAAAAGTGTTTCTGGCGATCTCTACTTATCAGTGAACGTAGGGGGAGCATGAGAAGCGAGGGAGGGGAACGGATCGCTTTCCGCGGCGGACGCCGAGCTACCTCAAGCTCCGCTTTCGGGGATCTCGCCATTGTCCGTTTAATCCCGCAGGAGTCTCACCGTTCCCCTCCCCCCTTTGCCCAAAAAGGGTTCTGGCGATCTCTACTAACAGAGAATCGGGGTGGTGGGAATGGAAGTTCCCGCCTTGAGGGAGCTAATTACCTAGTTTGGCTGCCTGAAGCTTATGATGAGAGTTTGATAGATTTCTACTATATAGAGAGAAATACAATAGCCGTCTTTAGACGGGACTTATGAAAAAGGAAAGCAGGAAATTGAGTTCTCTACACACTGGCAGATAGCGAGTGCGCTGGATGTTCAGTGAGGTGGGGATGAAAAATGCGAGACTCCTGTGGGATTAGCGGTTGGGGTGAGACCCCGCAGGTCGGAGACCGAGGAGGCTCACCGCCGCCCACGGAAAGCGAGTATTTTCCATCCCCACCTCCCTCCAAACAAAATCAAGGAAGGGTTGAGTGGAATGCCACAGGTTGGTGTGATTATGGGTAGTTTGTCAGATTGGGAAACAATGAAACATACATGCGACGTCTTGGACGAGCTTGGCATTTCGTATGAGAAGGAAGTTATTTCGGCTCACCGGACGCCGGACGATATGTTCCAATATGCAGAAGAAGCGAAGGGACGCGGGTTGAAGACGATCATCGCAGGGGCTGGTGGTGCTGCTCACCTGCCTGGTATGGTGGCTTCGAAAACGACGCTGCCGGTGATCGGTGTGCCTGTTCAGTCAAAAGCCTTGCAGGGTCTTGATTCGTTATTGTCCATCGGGCAGATGCCTGGGGGCGTGCCGGTGGCGACGATGGCGATCGGAACGGCTGGAGCGAAGAATGCCGGACTTTTCGCCGCACAGATGCTCGGAGCGTTCGATGAAGAAACAGCGGATAAGCTGCAAAACTATCGCGTGAGTTTAGTCAATAAAGTTGAAGAAATGAGGAGCGATCTAAGTGACTTCTAAAGTGATTCGACCTGGACAGACAATCGGGATTTTAGGCGGAGGACAGCTTGGTCAGATGATGGCGGTGGAAGCGCGTCATATGGGATACCGTGTCGCGGTGCTCGATCCGGCGGAAGACTGCCCGTGTGCGAGCCTTGCGGACATTCACATTCAAGCTGCCTTTGACGATCAGGAAGCAGCTAAACAGCTGAGTAAAGTTAGTGACGTCATTACGTACGAATTTGAGAACGTTGACCTCGAAGTCGCACGCATTTTCGAAGCGGAAGGGAAGCTGCCACAAGGAGCTTACTCATTGGAAGTGACGCAGAACCGTGAGAAGGAAAAACAAGTCGCGGTTGAAGCGGATCTTCCGGTTCCGACGTACCGGATCATTCATTCCGTGGATGAGCTGGAAGCGGCGTTTGAAGCGACCGGGTTCCCGGCTGTTGTAAAAACGATCAGCGGGGGCTATGACGGGAAAGGTCAGCTGAAGGTGGAAGAGAGCGCGGACGAAGCGCGTTCCTTCATTAAGGAAGGCGGAACGTACATCGTAGAAGCCTGGTTGTCCTTCGACCTCGAAATCTCACAAGTCTTTACCCGCAGTCAGTCAGGAGAGATCACGTATTTCCCGATTGCGGAGAATATCCATAAGAATCACATTTTACACGAGTCCCGTGTTCCGGCGATGATTTCAGAATCGGTAGCGGATAAGGCACGTGATGCGGTGAAGCGGATGTCGGATCACATGAACATCGTCGGCACATTCGCCGTCGAAATGTTCGTAATTGGGGATGATGTGTACATCAACGAAATGGCGCCGCGTCCACACAATTCCGGACACTACACGATCGAAGCGTGCAGCATCTCGCAGTTCGGACAGCACGTTCGAGCGATCTGTGGCCTGTCGCTTCTGCCGGTGCATACCTTCCCGGCTGCCGTCATGGTGAACGTCCTCGGCAAGCATCGTAACCTTTTACTCGATAACCTGGAGAAGTACCAAGGCATTTACCTTCATGACTATGGAAAAAAGGAAGCCCGCAACCATAGAAAGATGGGACATTTGACGATCATTGGAGAAAGCCTTGAGGAAATCGACGAAATCATAGAAAATAACAACGTACATTTATGGTAGAAAAACGAGGAGGATAACCATGATCGAACGATACACAAGACCCAAAATGGGTGCGATTTGGACAGAAGAAAACCGCTACAACGCGTGGCTTGAAGTAGAACTTTTAGCGTGTGAGGCGTGGAGTGAGCTTGGCGTCATTCCGAAAGAAGATGTAGAGAAGCTGCGCGAGAAGGCGTCCTTTGACGTCGACCGCATTCACGAAATCGAAGCCGAGACGCGTCACGATGTCGTCGCCTTCACAAGAGCCGTCTCCGAAACCGTCGGAGAAGAGCGCAAGTGGGTCCACTACGGCCTGACGTCTACGGATGTCGTCGATACGGCACTGAGCTACCAGCTGAGACAAGCGAATGAAATCATCCGCAAAGACCTAGTGAACTTCATCGAGATCATCGGTGAGAAAGCGAAAGAACATAAACATACGGTCATGATGGGACGCACGCACGGTGTCCACGCAGAGCCGACAACATTTGGTTTGAAGCTTGCGCTGTATTACGAAGAAATGAAGCGTAACCTCGAGCGTCTTGACCTTGCCATTGAACATATCCAAGTCGGGAAGCTTTCCGGCGCGGTTGGAACATACGCGAACATCGATCCATTTGTAGAAGAACATGTATGTGAAAAGTTAGGCCTTAAGCCAGCGCCTGTATCGACACAGACGCTTCAGCGTGACCGCCACGCTCATTATGTGTCGACGCTGGCTTTAATTGCGACCTCCATTGAGAAAATTGCTGTCGAAATTCGTGGATTACAGAAGACCGAGACACGAGAAGTAGAAGAATTTTTCGCAAAAGGTCAAAAAGGGTCGTCTGCGATGCCGCATAAGCGTAACCCGATCGGGTCAGAGAATATGACGGGAATGGCCCGTGTCCTTCGCGGTGAAATGCTGACGGCGTTTGAAAATGTGCCGCTTTGGCATGAACGTGATATTTCACACTCTTCTGCTGAGCGCGTCATTCTACCGGATGCGACGATTGCTCTCAACTACATGCTGAACCGTTTCGCCAACATCGTGAAGAACTTGACGGTGTTCCCGGAGCGCATGCAGGAAAATATGGAGAAGACGTTCGGCCTTATTTTCTCCCAACGCGTTCTACTGACGCTGATCGACGAAGGCATGGTACGCGAGGAAGCGTACGACCTTGTCCAGCCGAAAGCGATGGAATCATGGGAGCGCGGCGTACCGTTCCGCGACCTGATTGAAGCGGACGAGCGGATCACGTCGACTCTATCCAACGAGCAGCTGGATGCCTGCTTCGACTATAAGCACCATTTGAAGAATGTAGACCGTATTTTCGATCGAATCGGATTGTAAGCATCAAAGCCCCCGCTTTTATAGGGCGGGGGAATTCCTACCAGAGGGGTGTACAGAATGAAAGGTTCTCTTTTATACGAAGGAAAAGCGAAGAAAGTCTATACCACGGATCAGCCGGAACAATTGATTCTATCCTATAAGAATGACGCGACAGCCTTTAACGGCAAGAAGAAAGATGCGTTCGAAGGCAAAGGCCGCCTGAACAATCTGATCACCTCGAACATTTTCGATTACTTGAAGCAGCACGATATCCATTCCCACTTTATCCAATCCTTGAACGACACCGAGCAGCTCGTCCACAGAACGACGATCGTTCCACTCGAAGTCGTCGTCCGGAACGTTGCCGCCGGCAGCATCACCCGCCGCCTCGGCATTGAAGAAAAAACACCATTCACCCCACCGATTGTTGAGCTTTTTTATAAAAACGATGAACTGAATGACCCGATCCTGAACGATGCCCATGCGTATCATCTGACAGATGTAACAGAATCAGAATTGATGCAGATCAAAGAGATGGCGCTTCAGGTCAATGATCAGCTCAAGCAGCTGTTCAAGGAAGTCGGCCTGCAGCTGGTCGATTTCAAGTTGGAATTCGGGCGGTTGGCAGACGGTTC
Organism: Halobacillus litoralis; assembly: GCF_020171725.1. Classification (GTDB taxonomy): domain Bacteria; phylum Bacillota; class Bacilli; order Bacillales; family Halobacillaceae; genus Halobacillus; species Halobacillus litoralis_F. The sequence continues at coordinate 199,321 of NZ_JAIVAJ010000003.1, forward strand.
CATCGTCCTCGCAGATGAAATCTCTCCTGATACGTGCCGGCTTTGGGACTTGGAGACGGGAGACAAAATGGATAAAGACGTATTCCGTGAAGACATCGGAAACTTGATTGAAACATACGAGAACATATTACAACGACTGGAGGCTTACACATGCGCAAAGTAAAAGTGTACATCACATTAAAAGAGGGAGTTCTGGATCCACAGGGAAAGGCGGTCCAAAACTCATTGGAATCACTTGAATTCGGCGGCGTCAAAGATGTACGCGTCGGTAAATATATGGAACTGATGGTCGAGAATTCTGAAGACATCGATGCAAAGATCGATCAAATGTGTGACAAACTGCTTGCGAACCCTGTCATCGAGAACTATTCCTACACGATCGAGGAGGTTGTCTAAGTGAAGTTTGCTGTCGTTGTTTTCCCAGGCTCGAACTGTGACCGCGATATGTATCATGCAGCGAAGGATGCTCTTGGAGCGGAAGCGGACCTTGTCTGGTATAAAGAAGCGGACTTAAGCGGTTATGACGCGATTCTCCTTCCAGGTGGGTTCTCATACGGAGACTACCTGCGCTCGGGTGCGATTGGAGCGACGTCACCTGTCATTGAACAGATCCGTAAAGCAGCGGAGGAAGGCAAGCCCGTCCTCGGCGTCTGTAATGGATTCCAAGTCCTGCTTGAGATGGGACTCCTGCCAGGAGCGATGCTGAAGAACGAGAAGCTGAAGTTCATGTGCCACTTCGAGAACTTAGTCGTCGAGAATGCTGAGACGATGTTCACGAATCAATACGAGGCGAAGGAAGTCATCAACATTCCGATCGCCCACGGAGAAGGCAACTACTACTGTGACGAAGCGACGTACGAAACGCTTCAAGCGAAGAACCAAATCGCCTTCACTTATGAGACGAACCCGAACGGATCCGTCGGCGACATTGCCGGCATCACGAACGAACAAGGCAACGTGCTCGGCATGATGCCACACCCGGAACGCGCTGTCGAAGCGTTACTCGGAAGCGAAGACGGACTACGCTTATTTCAATCGATTTTGACACACTGGAGGAATACACATGCCATCAATGCTTGAGATCAGCCCAGAACAAATTGAACAAGACCGCCTTTACAGCGAAATGGGATTGTCTGACGACGAATTCCAATCCATCAAGAAGATTCTCGGCCGCCGTCCGAACTACACCGAAACCGGCTTGTTCTCCGTCATGTGGTCTGAGCACTGCAGCTACAAGAACTCGAAGCCGCTTTTGAGTAAGTTCCCGACAGAAGGTCCGGAAGTGCTACAGGGTCCAGGGGAAGGCGCCGGCATCATCGATATCGGAGATGAGCAGGCTGTCGTATTCAAAGTGGAAAGCCACAATCACCCTTCAGCCGTTGAGCCGTATCAAGGTGCTGCAACAGGAGTCGGCGGAATTCTGCGTGACGTGTTCTCTATGGGAGCGCGCCCCGTTGCCTTGTTGAACTCGCTTCGCTTCGGCTCACTCGAGCGCCCGCGTGTGAAGTACTTGTTCGAAGAAGTGGTCCGCGGTATTGCCGGCTACGGGAACTGTGTCGGCGTTCCAACGGTAGGGGGAGAAGTCCAATTCGATGATGCCTACAACGGAAACCCACTCGTGAACGCCATGTGTGTCGGATTGATCGATCATAAAGATATCCAAAAAGGGATCGCCGCAGGAGTCGGCAACACCGTCATGTACGTTGGGGCTAAGACTGGCCGCGACGGGATCCACGGTGCGACCTTCGCATCCGAAGAATTATCGGAAGCTTCTGAAGAAAAGCGTCCATCCGTCCAAGTCGGCGACCCATTCATGGAGAAGTTGCTGATCGAAGCCTGCCTCGACGTCATCCATCACGATGCACTCGTCGGCATTCAAGATATGGGAGCGGCCGGCCTTACGTCGTCTGCCAGTGAAATGGCGAGTAAAGCCGGAACCGGCATGAAGATGAACCTCGACTTGATCCCGCAGCGTGAGGAAAACATGACAGCCTATGAAATGATGCTGTCCGAATCACAAGAGCGTATGCTTCTCGTCGTTGAAAAAGGAAGAGAAGAAGAGATTGCTAACGTATTCCGGAAGTACAACTTGGAAGCTGTTGCCGTCGGAGAAGTAACCGATAACCAACGCTTCACACTCGAGCACAAAGGCGAAATCGTCGCTGACGTGCCGGTCGACAACCTGGCAGAGGACGCACCGGTCTATCACCAGCCGTCCCGCGTGCCGGATTACTACAAAGAATTTCAGACGATGGACGACTATATGCCTGAAATCGAAGATCATAAAGAAACGCTTCACCAGCTCTTGAAGCAGCCGACCATCGCAAGCAAGCAGTGGGTGTACGACCAGTACGACTCGATGGTGCAGGCGAACACTGTCTTTGCACCGGGATCAGACGCCGCTGTCATCCGCGTCCGCGGTACAGAGAAGGCGCTCGCCATGACGACGGACTGTAACTCCCGTTATCTATACGTCGACCCGGAAGTCGGTGGCCAAATCGCCGTCGCAGAAGCAGCCCGCAACATTTCCTGCTCAGGCGGACGCCCGCTCGGCATCACAGACGGACTGAACTTCGGCTCGCCGGAGAACCCGGAAATCTTCTGGCAGATGGAAAAAAGCGTCGACGGCATGAGCGAAGCGTGCCGCATCCTTTCGACTCCGGTCATCAGCGGAAACGTATCGCTCTACAACGAATCGTTCGGCGGTCAGGCGATCTACCCGACACCTATCGTCGGCATGGTCGGCTTGATTGAGAAGCTTGAACACATCACCCCTTCTCACTTCCAGGAAGCAGGGGACCTCATTTACATGATTGGGGAAACAAAAGCAGAGTTCGGCGGAAGTGAACTGCAGGGACTGTTGGAAGGACGCCACTTTGGTAAAGCGCCTGCGATCGATCTGAATACAGAGATGATCCGTCAGAATCAAGTCCGCACAGCGATTCAGAAGGGACTTGTCCAATCCGCACATGACTTGGCGGAAGGCGGACTGGGTGTCGCCTTAGCGGAAAGCCTGTTTGCAAACGGACTAGGCTGTGACGTCAACGTATCAGGTGACGCGACGACGGCTCTGTTCTCAGAGTCTCAGACACGCTTCCTTTTAACCGTGAAGCCTGAGAACCAGGATGACTTCGAAACATTGATCCGCGGCGCGAAGCAGATCGGAACCGTCACAAATGATGGAACGTATCGCATCGTATCGGAAAACGAAACCGTCGTAGAAGAAGAGGCAGCAGCGCTTCAAACATCTTGGGAAGGAGCGATTCCATGTTTGGTGAAATCAAAAGCCTGAATGAAGAGTGCGGCATATTCGGCGTGTGGGGACACCCGGAATCTGCACAGCTGACGTACTACGGCCTCCATGCCTTGCAGCACCGCGGGCAGGAAGGCGCCGGCATCGTGACGACAGACGGTAAACAACTGAAGCTCCACAAAGGACACGGCCTGATCAATGATGTTTTTTCACAGGATCAATTGAAAGACCTGCAAGGACGTGCTTCCATCGGACACGTGCGTTACGCGACAGCGGGGGACGGCGGCTATGAGAACATCCAGCCGCTCATGTTCCGCTCCCAAACCGGAAGCCTGGCGCTTGCGCACAACGGCAACCTCGTGAACGCTCAAGCGTTGAAGAACCAGCTTGAAGCACAGGGAAGCATTCTGCAGACGACATCGGACACAGAAGTCGTCGCTCACTTGATCAAGCGTCTTCGTCATCTGCCACTCGCGGATGCGATCTCTGAAGGCCTTTCGATGATCAAAGGGGCGTATGCGTTCTTGATGATGACCGAAGACGCGATGTATGTCGCAAACGACCCGCGCGGTCTGCGTCCACTTTCGCTCGGCTACCTTGGGGATTCTTGGGTCGTGTCGTCTGAGACATGTGCCTTCGATATCATCGGTGCGAAGTATGAGCGCGAAGTGAAGCCTGGAGAGCTTTTGATCATTTCTGATGAGGGCGTCGAATCCAGACGTTTCTCGGCTCCGATCCAGCGCACACTCTGCTCGATGGAATATGTTTATTTTTCAAGACCGGATAGTGACCTTGACGGAAAGAACGTCCACGCCTCCCGTAAACGGATGGGCAAGGCGCTTGCCCAGGAAGCACCGATTGAAGCGGACGTCGTAACCGGTGTTCCGGACTCGAGTATTTCAGCGGCGATCGGTTATGCCGAAGAAGCGGGCATTCCGTATGAGCTCGGTCTGATCAAGAACCGCTACGTCGGACGGACCTTCATCCAGCCTTCCCAGGAACTTAGGGAGCAAGGGGTGAAGATGAAGCTTTCCCCGGTTCGCGGAATCGTAGAAGGAAAACGCGTCGTGATGGTCGATGATTCGATCGTCCGTGGAACGACGAGCCGACGCATTGTGAAAATGCTGAAGGATGCCGGAGCGAAAGAGGTGCATGTACGCATCGCCTCACCTCCGATCAAGAACCCTTGCTATTACGGGATAGATACGTCGAACAGCGGTGAGCTGATTGCAGCGAACCATTCGATCGAAGAAATGGAAGAAATCATCGGAGCGGACAGCTTGTCTTTCCTCACTCCGGACGGCTTGAACAAAGCTATTTATCAAGGTGAGGATTCACTCGAGCACGGCGGGTGCATGGCTTGCTTCACAGGCAACTATCCGACGGAAATCTACCCGAATACCGTCCACCCTTATGAAAAGGCGTAACGAAAGGAAGGTCATCGATGAGTCAATCGTATAAACAAGCAGGTGTTGATGTCGAAGCAGGATATGAAGCAGTCGAACGGATGAAGAAGCACGTCGCGCGCACGATGCGCCCCGAGGTGCTCGGCGGAATCGGCGCGTTCGGCGGATTGTTCGACATCGGCGGCATGAACTATGAGCATCCTGTGCTCGTCACCGGAACGGACGGCGTCGGCACGAAGCTGAAGCTCGCATTTGAACTGGATAAGCACGACACGATCGGCATCGATGTCGTCGCCATGTGCGTCAACGACATTATCGCACAGGGCGCGGATCCCCTTTTGTTCCTCGATTATATCGCCTGCGGGAAGAATGAACCGGAGCGGATCGAGCAGATTGTCAAAGGGATCGCGGACGGGTGTAAGCAGTCGAATGCAGCACTTGTCGGTGGAGAGACAGCAGAAATGCCGGGTATGTATGACCCGGACGAATACGACTTGGCCGGCTTCGTCGTCGGGATGGTCGATAAAGAGAAAATCATTACAGGGGAACATGTGCAAAAAGGTGACGTCTTGATCGGACTTCCATCCTCCGGTGTGCATTCGAACGGGTTCTCACTCGTACGCCGCGTAATCGGGAACATAAAGGAGCACGGCGAAGAGCTGCTGACGCCGACACGCATCTACGTGGACGCGATCAGTGCCTTGAAAAAAGCGGTGACGATCAAAGGCATCTCCCACGTTACAGGCGGCGGATTTTATGAGAACATTCCACGCGCGCTTCCTGAGGGACACGGTGCACGCATCGACCGCACGACATGGAGCCGTCCACCGATTTTTGACGTCATCCAGGAAAAAGGGAATATCGAGGAAGACGAAATGTACGGTGTATTCAACATGGGAATCGGCATGGTCGCGATCGTTTCAGAGGAAGATAAAGAGAACTCTCTTGAAGCTTTACGTGAAGCCGGAGAAAAAGCGACGGTGATCGGTTACGTCACAGATCAGGAAGGAATCGAATGGGTATGAAGCTAGCAGTCTTTGCATCCGGAACCGGATCGAACTTCGACGCCATTATGAAGGCGGTCAAGAACGGAACGCTTGAAGCGGACGTTTCCTTGCTCGTCTGTGACAAAATCGAAGCCTCCGTCGTCAAGAAAGCTCAACAGCACCTAATCGACACGGTCGTCTTCAACCCGAAATGCTACGAAAGCAAGGCGGCTTATGAAGAGGTGCTCTTGAAGGATTTGCAGTCGAGAGGAATCGATTATGTGATTCTCGCAGGGTTCATGCGCCTGATCGGCCCGACTTTACTCGAAGCGTATGAACATCGTATAGTGAACATTCACCCTTCTCTATTGCCAGCATTTCCCGGTAAAGACGCCATCGGTCAAGCTTTGGAGAAAAACGTCAAAGTGACCGGCGTCACCGTCCACTTCGTCGATAACGGCATGGACACAGGCCCGATCATCGACCAGGAAGCGGTGCGTGTCGAGGAAGGCGATACGAGAGAAGCGGTTCAGAAGAAAATTCAGCAGGTCGAGCACAAGCTCTACCCGCGCGTCATCCAGTCATTACCCGTCAAGGAGGAATCTCTATGAAAAAGCGAGCACTACTCAGCGTATCCGACAAACAAGGCTTAGCGGCCTTTGCCAAACAGCTCCACGAACTCGATTATGAACTCATCTCAACAGGCGGAACGAAGCGCGCCATCGAGGAAGCGGGCGTTCCTGTCCTGTCGATCTCAGACGTAACGGAATTCCCGGAAATCATGGACGGCCGCGTCAAGACGCTGCACCCATCCGTTCATGGGGGACTGCTTGCGAAGCGCTCCAACGAGCAGCATATGAACCAGCTTGAGGACCTCGGCATTCAGACGATCGACCTCGTCGCCGTGAACCTGTATCCGTTCAAAAACACGATTGCGAAAGAAGGCGTGACGGAAGCGGAAGCGATCGAGAACATCGACATCGGTGGCCCGACCATGCTCCGCGCTGCAGCGAAAAGCTATGAAGACGTCACCGTCGTCGTCGACCCTTCCGATTACGACAACGTGATCGAAGGCTTGAAGAACGACCAGCTCACCTCTCAAGAGCGTCGTCAGCTCGCAACCAAAGTATTCCGCCACACCGCGAACTACGATGCGATGATCGCCGAATACTTAACCGAAGAACCCTACCCGGAGACGTACACCGTCACCTACGAGAAGGTCCAGTCCCTTCGCTACGGGGAGAACCCGCACCAGACGGCTTCTTTCTATAAAAAAGCGAACTTCTCCGGTGCATCCCTCGCTTCAGCGGAGCAGCTGAACGGCAAGGAGCTCTCCTACAACAACATCCAGGACGCAAACGCTGCGCTCGAAGTCGTACTCGAGTTCACGAAGCCCGCAGCCGTTGCCGTCAAGCACATGAACCCGTGCGGCACAGGTGTAGGAGAGACGTTGTTCGAAGCGTACTCGAAAGCGTACGAAGGAGATCCGATCTCGATTTTCGGAGGCATCGTAGCCCTTAACCGTGAAGTCGATGCCGAAACCGCAGCTAAGATGAAAGAGATTTTCCTTGAGATCATCATCGCTCCATCCTTCAGCCAGGAAGCGTTGGACATCTTGACTCAGAAGAAAAATTTGAGACTGTTGACCGTCGATATGAAGAAGCCGGAAGCTCAGACGCACAAGCTGACGAGCGTGCACGGAGGGCTCCTCGTCCAGGATACCGACGAAGGGTCCCTGCAAGATGTGGAGCTTGAAGTCGCAACCGACCGCGAGCCGACAGAACAGGAAATGCACGATCTACAACTCGCATGGCAAGTCGTGAAGCACGTTAAATCGAATGCCATCGTCGTTGCAAAAAATGATCGCACACTCGGTGTAGGCGCAGGTCAAATGAACCGCGTCGGAGCAGCGAAAATCGCATTAGACCAAGCCGGCGCCCAAGCACAAGGCAGCGTCATGGCATCCGATGCCTTTTTCCCAATGCCGGATACCGTTGAAGCCGCAGCAGAAGCTGGTGTGAAGGCCATCATTCAACCGGGCGGATCGAAGCGCGACCAGGATTCCGTTGATGCCTGCAACAAGCACGGCGTCGCGATGGTATTTACAAGAATGCGTCATTTCAAACACTAAGGAGGAAGATTATCGATGAAAGTGATGGTCATTGGACGAGGCGGACGAGAGCACAGCATCATTCAGAAACTCGCAGAAAGTGAAGGCGTAACGAAGATCTACGCAGCGCCGGGGAATGCAGGAGTAGAAGCAGAACGTGTTGAGATTGCAGAGACCGAACAGGATCAGCTGGTCGCTTTTGCAAAAGAAAAGGAAGTCGACTTGACGATCGTAGGTCCTGAGAATCCACTGCTAGACGGCTTGGTCGACCGCTTCCGAGAAGCCGGGCTCCGCGTCTTCGGACCGAACCAGAAAGCTGCGCTGATCGAAGGAAGCAAGCACTTCGCGAAAAAGCTGATGGCCGACTACAACATTCCGACCGCTGATTACGCCGCCTTCACGGACGTCGAAGAGGCGAAAGCCTACATCCGTGAAAAAGGCGCACCGATCGTCGTAAAAGCAGACGGACTCGCTGCCGGCAAAGGCGTCGTCGTGGCACAAACCTTAGAGGAAGCACTCGAATCCGCTGAAGACATGCTCGTCAACGGGCAGTTCGGCGAAGCGAGCCGCGAAATCGTCGTCGAAGAATTTTTGGCAGGGAAAGAGTTCTCCCTGATGGCCTTCGTCAACGGCCGCAGCGTCTACCCGATGACCAGCGCCCGCGACCACAAGCGCGCCTTCGAAGGCGACCGTGGACCGAACACCGGCGGCATGGGCGCCTTCGCACCCGTCCCGGACTTAAGCGCTGACGACTATCACTTCGCCGTCGAATCGATCCTGCAGCCGACCGCCGACGCGATGGTCGAAGAAGGACGCCCGTTCACAGGCATCCTCTACGCCGGCTTGATTTTGACCAAAGAAGGCCCGAAAGTCATCGAATTCAACGCACGCTTCGGTGACCCCGAAACCCAAGTCGTCCTGCCCTTGATCGAGAACCCACTCGAACAAGTCTTCACAGACGTGCTGGACGGCCGCGACCCATACATCCGCTGGAAAGAAGCCGCATGCGCAGGCGTCGTCGTCGCCTCCAAAGGCTACCCGGGATCGTATGAAAAAGGAAAGCCGGTGCCGGTCATCAGCACTGCCGAGACCTTCACCGTGCACGCTGGAACCGAAACGAGTGCAGAAGGCTATGTATCCAGCGGCGGCCGCGTCCTGCTCGTCGGGTCTCAAGCCGAGAACCTGACCACCGCCCTGGAAAACGTCTACGAACACTTGCAGCAATTCGACGGCAACAAGAACTTCTACTACCGCCGCGATATCGGCCTCTCATCGATTACGTCTACGATGAGCCCGAACCGCAAGTAACGCAGCAATGACGCCAATGATCGTCACAACAACGAACCCGACATCGGTAAGATACTCCATGAAATACATCTCAATCATCCTTTAAGGAAAGGACGGGCCTTCGCCCGTCCTTCTATTTTTGTCTAGCTATTGTTGAACGCGCATAGACTGGTGTTGAACGCGCTTAGATAGGATTGGGCGCGCATAGGGTCGTGCTGAACGCGCCTAGATGGAGCCGGGCGCGCATAGACTGGCGCTGAACGCGCATAGACGGTCCTGGCGTAGAGCCCAAGACGCTGAAGTCGCGCCCGGATTGAGAAAGTCGCGCCCGAATCGGGGAAGTCGCGCCCGAACCGCGAAAGTTGCGCCCGGATCATGAAAGTCGCGCCCAAGCCCACATTCACACCTTATTTCTGCACGTAATTCTGTCCCCAGCCTTCTTCTTTTCCATCGTGCTCTGTTGCCAGTTCCTCCACCGCTGCCGTGACCGGGCAGTAGCGGACGATGCCCTCTGCAATTTTTAACGAAGCCATGATGATCCACATCGGATGGATCGAGGCCTCGCGGTTTCGGACTGAGCGGATCGTCAGGAACGTGAGCATGCTGAAGCCTGCGGTAATGCGGATCATACTGTTTACGATTCCTATATTCGGTTTCACGGTTTACTTCCTCCTAAAGGGGCGTCTGTGATACGATAGTATAAATGATACAAGGGAGGATACTCTCATGAATGAAACGAGGTTCCGTTGGCGTAACCGTCAGCTGCGCGAACATACATCCGTGCTGGACGGCGCCTTAGCTCCAACCAAGTTGATCAAAGATACCACCTATCTGAACGTCTATTTGAAAAAATGGATGTCTGGACATATATGGCTTTACGAAGATCGAATCATCTATACCGGTGAAAAGCTTCCTGAGAATACGGAAGGCACCGAAATCATCGATGGAAAGGACCGCTATATCGTGCCGGGCTACATCGAGCCGCATGCGCATCCTTTTCAGTTATATAATCCCCAGAGCCTTGCTGAATATGCAGCTCGGACCGGGACCACAACACTAGTCAACGATAATTTAATGTGGCTTTTTTTAACAGACAAAGAGAAAGCGTTTTCCCTGCTTGAAGAGTTCATGAACGTCCCCGCCACCATGTACTGGTGGGCAAGATTCGACTCTCAATCGGCGCTTCGTGAAGAAGACAAGGCCCATTTGGAAAAACAGATCCCTGCGTGGATCGAGCATGATGCGGTCATCCAGGGAGGCGAGCTGACGGCATGGCCAGATGTTTTATATGGCGGTGACGATCAAATCCTTCATTGGATGCAGGAGACGAAACGGGCGCGGAAACCGCTCGAGGCTCACCTTCCGGGGGCTTCAGAGAAGACACTCGCGAAGATGCGCCTTCTCGGCATGAACTCCGAGCACGAGTCGATGAACGCAGACGATGTGCTGAAGCGTCTTGAGCTCGGCTATCAGACAGGCCTTCGCTACTCGTCGATTCGTCCGGATCTGCCGGAGATCTTCGAAGGACTTCTTGAAAAAGGACATGACCATTTCGGCCACATGATGTACACGACCGACGGGGCGACGCCTGGCTTCTATCGTGAAGGACTGATCAATCAATGCATCCAGATTGCCATTGATAAGGGCGTGCCGCCGATCGATGCATATATGATGGCGACGTACGAGCCGGCTCGTCACTTCGGTATCGACAACCGCGTCGGCAGCTTGAATGTCGGTCGCGTCGCTCACTTGAACTTCCTGAAAAGTCCGACTGACCCGACCCCGGTCGCCGTCATCGCGAAAGGGGAATGGGTGGACGAGCGTGAAACGAAGATTGAATGGGAGAAGAACGGCATTACGAAGCTCGAACTGGACTGGGACCTGACTGAAAACGATCTGCAGTTCTCGATGCCTGTAGGACTTGAGATGACGAACGACGTCATCATGAAGCCGTACGCGATCGACCTGGAAGCATCGGTCGACCGTCTGCCTGATGAGAACGACGAGGCGTTTCTGATGCTTATAGACCGCGAAGGCGAATGGAAGATCAACACGTTCCTGAAAGGCTTCACACAGTCGCTCGGCGGACTCGTCAGCTCCTTCTCCAACACGGGGGATCTCGTGTTCATCGGGAAATCGAAGTCTGATTTAGAAACAGCCTTCAAGCGCATGAAGGAAATCGGAGGCGGCATCGTGCTCGCCGACCAGGGTGAGATCATCTTCGAACTTGCTCTACCGCTTGCAGGTGCGATGTCGGACCTGCCGCTTGAGAAGCTGATCGAAGAGGAAGGGGAGCTGAAGCGTCAGTTGAAGTCCTACGGTTTCCGTTTCGGCGATCCCGTGTACACGCTGCTCTTTTTGTCATCGGTACACCTGCCTTACACACGGATCACACCACTTGGAATTATGGATGTGAAAAAGAAAGAGGTACTCTTCCCCGCAATAATGCGTTAAACTAGAGATAGAAAATATTTTGATAGGGAAGTGCTATTCAGTGAGAAAGCTTACATCATTCGGCTTTCTGTTTGTTCTTCTGCTGCTTGCCGCTTGTTCAGATGAAGCGGGAGCGTCGCAGGAAACGGAACCTGAGCAAACAGAAACAGAAGAACCGGCTGAAACCGAACAGGATACGGTAGAGGTCGAAGTGGAAGAGAAGGAGCCGGAGCCTGAGGAGCCGACATTCGAGAACGTCTATCCACTCACAGGGGAACCGACGAATGACGATGTCGACCACCGCGTGCTGTCTGTCATGGTCAACAACCATACGAAGGCGCGTCCGCAGTCCGGTCTCAGCCAGGCGGATGTCGTGTACGAAGTGCTGGCAGAAGGGCAGATCACCCGTTTTCTAGCCTTGTACCACAGTGACATCCCGGAAAAAATTGGACCCGTCCGAAGTGCGCGTCCGTACTATTTTGAGCTTGCAGGCGGCTACGATGCTCTTTATACTTATCACGGTGCTTCAACGGCCATCAACCGCCAGGTGGCAGGAAGCGGGATCGATTACTTAGACGGCGCCGCCTACGATAATAACGGCTGGCTGTTCGAGCGCGATCCGAACCGCTACGCCCCGCACGATTCCTACTTCCTGACAGACGGAACCGGGCAAGCGGTTGAACAGCGCGGTTACGAAGCAGCGAAAGAAATCCCTGCTCTGCCGTTCGCTGAAGACGTGCAACCGGCCGGCACAGCAGCCGACCGCGTGAAGGTCACGTACTACAACCGCGAAATCGTCAGCTACGATTACGATGAGAACTCGGAGCAGTACCTTCGCTCGAGCGACGGCGAACCGACTGTCGACAGAGCGAACGATGAACGTGTCGCCCTCGATAACGTGTTCATCGTCCGCACCGGGCACTCCGTCATCGACAATGCAGGCAGACGAGCGGTGGACCTCGAGTCCGGCGGGGAAGCTTACCTTTTACAAAAAGGAACGATTCAGGAAATTCAGTGGAAGAGCGTCGATGGACGTATTCTACCGTATAAAGATGGGCAGCCTTTGTCTTTCGTAAAGGGACAGACGTGGGTGAACATGATACAGGGAAGTTCGACGGTTGAAGTCATGAACGAAGGAGGTCAATAAGATGCAGATTGATAAATTGCGTGGAAAGACGTTGGATCAGTTGTTTGAGGCGATTCTGTCGCTGAACAATGTGGAGGAGTGCTATGAGTTCTTCGATGATCTGGCGACGATGAATGAGGTCCAGTCGCTGGCTCAACGTTTGGAAGTGGCGCGTATGCTGCGTGAAGGCTATACGTATCATAAGATCGAAACGGAAACGGGTGCCTCGACGGCGACGATTTCCCGTGTGAAGCGCTGCTTGAATTATGGGAATGATGCTTATACGCTTGCGCTTGATCGTGTGCACGAGAAGCGTGCTGAATAAGATGATGAGAGACCGTCCTTTAGGGGCGGTCTTTTGTATGTCTCATAACTTCTAAAGAGGAGTAGACAAGCATACGCTAGAGGCAAAGGGGGCTTGTCTGATGAAACCTCTTCTGAAAAAAGCATTGATCATCATGATGGGGAGTACGTTGATTTCGCTTGGGATCAACTTTTTTCTTATACCTGATCACGTGCTGGACGGCGGAATGATTGGGGTTGGCCTGATTGCGAATTATGTGTGGGGGGCGAAGGTCGGGCTGACGATCATTCTGTGCAGCATTCCGATTTTTTTCGTGGCGTGGTTCCGGTATCGGCTCTATTTCTACAACAGTCTTCATGGACTTCTTATCTCTTCTTTCTTCATCGATGTCTTCCACGTGCTTCGCCCTTATCACCTGCCGCTCGACCCTGCGATGAGCTCGGTGGCGGGTGGGATGTTCGTTGGCGGAGGCATCGGACTGATGCTTCGCAACGACACGAGCACAGGCGGGACGGATCTCTTGGCACAGATGATCGCCGATCTGTCCAAGCTGAACGTCGGCTTCGTCATCTTCCTGATTGATGCGCTGATCATCGCTGTCAGTGGGTATCTTTTTTCCACTCAGACACTGCTTCTATCAACGATCGCGATTTTGAGTGTGGCGCTTGTGACAATGGTGACGACCTCTAGGACGTCGACATCGTGAGGTGGGGAAGTTTTTTGGCGTCTTTGGGTGTAGACAGCTCGGAGTGTTGATGAAAAAGAAATAAACGACGTTTTGAGACTGGGACGAGCTCGAAACGTCGATAAAATGGATATAATCGACGTTTTGGGAGTGAGGAAGGCAAGAAACGTCGATAAAACGGAAATAAACGACGTTTTGGAAGTGTAGGCGATAAGAAACGTCGATAAAAGAGATATAATCGACATTTCGAGAGTTGAGACAGCTTCAAACGTCGATAAAAAGAGATGACCGCCTTTTCGCGACAGGGATCGTTTGAACTATCGATAAAAACCCTATTCACAGAAGAAAAAATTTCCTTTTTCATGGTAAACTGAAAAGGGGAGGTCATCCGATGACATTGTTGACGACACAAAAGATAGAAGAACAAGAATTGATTCAAACCGCACTTCAAAACGAAGGTATCAAGGCTGATCAAGTGAAGCCGCTCGGCGAAGGGGCTTGGCATAAGGCTTATTTAATTGAAAAGGAACAGCTCGTCCTTCGCATTCCGAAGGCGATCGCCTATGACAAAAAGGTAGACTTCGATGAGCGAGAACTGCGGGCCGAGTATGAGGGGACGGAGGTCTTTTATGACCAGGCGAACCGTGCTAAGCCGGGTATCTGCCCAGGCTTTTTTCGCTATTCGGTCACACCCGAATTAACGTACACGATTGAATCCTTTATGGGAACGACGGTCGGTCTGGCCGGTCAAAGTCTTGAGGAAGCCAGGCAGTTTGGGCGCGAGCTCGGAGAGTGTTACCGCGGACTCGAGCAACTGGATACTTCTCTAAAAGGCATTGGCTATTTGCAATATGACGAAGGTTTGCGCGGCTCCTATGAGATGGACGCTCAGGAATTTCTGACACAGGAAACCGAGGAATACAGAGAGGAACTACATACGCTTTTCCAAAATCCCGCGATCAGAGCACAAGGCGAGGAGCTTTTAGCGACCCGCTCCATAGAGAACGAGACGATTATCCTGACCAACCAGGACACATCGCCCGAGAACATCCTTTTTACAAAAAAAGGACCGAAGATGATCGATCCGTTTCCGCTGCTTGCGACGGGGACATCTCTTGCGGCGAACCACGTCTTCAACTATACCGAGCTGTTTCCGAAGTTCTCGAACACCGAGCGCTACCGGAAAGGGAACTACTATATTCATGCGGCGAAGCTCCGAGCGAATGCGGAGGGCTTTGCGGAAGCATATGTCGATGGTTCTTTTGTGAAAAAAGAAGCGCTGCGTGTCGAAGTGTTCATCAAACTTTTGACGATGGCACACGATCATCACCAACTGCTTCAAGGTTCGATGGAGCGTGAGGACGTGATCCGGTTTGGTGCGCGGGACCAGATTGAGGCTCGGTTGGCGTACTTTCTGGAGAAGGTGAAGGAGGGCTTGAGGTGCTGATTTCATACTTTTTCATCCCACTACTGGTATCGCTAGGAGTCATCATGTATTTTTCAAAAGCTTATAAAGATAAGGAGAAAAAAGATGAAGGGTTTGCTTATAACTATTTCCACCTGAGCTACCGGCGGAAATTCATCCGTACGCTGACGAGCTCATGGATGGGCGTTCTGGCGGTTGTGATCATCTTTATCTTCTCGCCTTTTTCGACTGCGGTAAATGTGGGAATTGGAGTATTTATTGCGATTACTTTTGTAGCGCAGGGAATCTATAATTATTACATGTGGAAGAAGGAAGAGGAGTGACTTAGAAGGGGGGAGGGGCGGAGTTCGTGTTTCTTAGTTAGGAAGCAGCGAATTCCGTCTTCCTGTTCTTTATCGACGTTTCAAGGAATTGAGTCGCCTGAAACGTCGATAAAAAGGAAATAAACGACGTTTCGAGCGTGAGGTCGGGATGGAACGTCGATAACCCCACACCCTCTCCGCCAGCATTCCTCATTAGAACTAGTTAAGATTTTGTTCTTAAATAACGTGAGCGATTATGTAATGATTTTTTTCGCTATTAATGCTCCTATTAAAGAAAAAAACAAAGCAATAATCGGGAGGACTAATAGTGAACCAACATGGTTAGATACAATATATCCAACGGGTCCGTAAGTGAAAACGACGAAAATTGCTACATAAATAGCTTGTTTGGTATTCAACTTTAACAATATAATTCCACCTTTCTATGGTCGCGGTATTAAGCCGCACGCCTCCTATACATCAACCCCACAAATAACTTCCCCCAGTAATAAACAACAGACCCGCGAACCTTCGATCACCCGCTCGGCTTCGCTCTTTCAACCTGAACATTCAAACAACCCCAGACTATTCCAATTTTCACACTTTTCCATCCTATCACAGAACCGTTTTTTTCACGCTCAGCCATTATTACTCCACCTAAAAGTTTGCTATAATGAGTGAATGGATAACGGGAATGGGAGGACAATCATGAAGCAGTACAGCCACTGGGATCACGTTTTTAAATTGGATCCTGAAAAGCCGATTTCAGATGAATCCCTGAAAAGAATCTGCCGCTCCGGAACCGATGCGATTATCGTCGGTGGGACGGATGGGGTGACGTTTGAGAATGTGTCGGATTTGATCGATCGGATCAGACCGTACGAGCTTCCGTGTGCGCTTGAGGTATCGGACCTTGAAGCGGTGGTGCCGGAGTTCGATACGTATTTGATTCCGATGGTGCTGAACAGTCAGGACAAGCATTGGCTCTTTGACGTCCAGCATCAGGCCATCAAGGAGTATGGCGATATCATCGATTGGTCACAGACGCTGGCGGAAGGCTACTGTGTTCTCAACCCGGACGCGAAAGTTTTTCAAAAAGCGAATTGCACAGTGCCACAGGCAGAGGATGTCGTGGCCTACGCGAAAATGGCGGAACATCTGCTGAAACTCCCGTTTTTCTATGTGGAGTACAGTGGCATGTACGGCGACCCGGACCTTGTCCGCCAGGTGGCCGCCGAGCTGAACGAGACGCGCCTCATCTACGGAGGCGGCATCCAAAACGCCGCTCAGGCCGAAGAGATGAGCGCGCTCGCCGATACGATTGTTGTAGGAAATGTCATTTATGAAAATATAGAAGCTGCACTCGAAACCGTGCCCGCAGCAAAACGAAAGAAAGAGGATGGTGTACGATGACCCAAGCAATGAACGCCTTGATCGAAGGCTTGAACACGGAACAGAAGAGCGCCGTCACCCATACAGAAGGCCCTCTCTTAATCATGGCCGGAGCGGGAAGTGGGAAGACCCGCGTCCTCACGCACCGGATTGCCTACCTGCTCAGTGAAAAAGAAGTCGGACCACGCAACGTGCTCGCGATCACCTTTACCAACAAAGCAGCCCGCGAAATGAAAGAGCGTGTCGAATCCCTCGTCGGAAATGACGCAGAGAAGATCTGGATGTCCACCTTCCACTCGATGTGTGTCCGCATCCTTCGCCGCGACATCGACCGCATCGGTTATGACCGCAACTTCTCCATTCTCGACTCGAGCGACCAGCTCACCGTCATCAAGCAGGTGCTGAAAGAGCTCAACCTCGACCCGAAGAAATGGGACCCGCGCGCAATGCTCGGTGCAATCAGCAATGCGAAGAACGAACTGATGACCGCCAAGGATTTTGAAAAAAAAGCAGCGAATATGCACGATGAACAGGTAGCCCAGATTTACAAGGGTTATCAGAAGCGACTGCGTAAGAACCAATCGCTCGATTTCGATGACCTGATCATGCAGACGCTCGCGCTGTTCGACCAGGTGCCAGAGGTGCTTGAATCGTATCAGCGACGCTTCCAATATATCCACGTCGACGAGTACCAGGATACAAACCATGCGCAGTACCAGCTCGTCAAATATTTAGCGGACCGTTACCAGAACCTATGCGTCGTCGGGGACTCCGACCAGTCGATCTACGCCTGGCGCGGAGCGGATATTCAGAACATCTTGAACTTCGAGAGCGATTATCCGAACGCGAAGACGATTCTGCTTGAGCAGAACTACCGCTCGACCGAGCTGATTTTGAGCGCAGCGAACAACGTCATCGACAACAACGGTGGTCGTAAGCCGAAGCGCCTTTGGACAGACAACGCTGGTGGAGAGAAGATTCAGTATCACAAAGCCGGCACAGAGCGCGACGAAAGCCTTTTTGTAACGGATAAAATTGAAGACCTGATCCGCCAAGGGAAGTACAGGTATCAGGACGTTGCCATTCTATACCGTACGAACGCCCAGTCCCGTACGATCGAGGAAACGTTCGTCAAAGCGGGCATCCCGTATCAGATGATCGGTGGCACGAAGTTCTACGACCGTAAAGAGATCAAGGACCTGCTTGCCTACCTTCGCTTGATTGCGAACCCGAACGACGACCTCAGTTTCCAGCGTGTCGTCAACGAACCGAAGCGCGGCGTCGGAAAAACGAGTATGGACAAGATGCAGGCGTATGCAACCGATCACGATATTTCGTTGTATGAAGCGGCGGCGGAAGTCGATTTTGTCGGCGTCAGTGCCAAAGCGGCGAAATCGATCATCTCATTCCGCAAGATGATCCAGACGTGGGCGGAACAGCAGGAGTTCCTTTCTGCGACAGATATGGTACAGGAAGTCATCGATAAGACAGGTTACGAGGAGATGCTTCTGAACGAGAAGAGCATCGAAGCCGAGAGCCGCCTTGAGAACATCGAAGAATTCAAGTCTGTTACGAAGAACTTCGAGGAGAACGCAGAAGACAAGACGCTTGTCGCGTTCCTGACAGACCTTGCGCTTATTGCGGATATCGATTCGATGAACGACGATCCGGATAGCGACGACTCGGTGACGCTGATGACGCTTCACTCAGCGAAGGGGCTCGAATTCCCTGTCGTCTTCCTGATCGGAATGGAAGAAAGCATCTTCCCGCACAGCCGTGCTTTGATGGATGATGACCAGATGGAGGAAGAACGCCGCCTTGCCTACGTTGGAATTACACGTGCTGAGCGCGAGCTGTTCATTTCTCACGCGAAGATGCGCACACTATACGGAAGAACGAATATGAACCCGATCAGCCGTTTCATCCAGGAGATTCCGGATGAGTTGGTCGAAGGCAAGGAAGAGCCGCAGGACCTGCCGTTCTTCAACCAGACGAAAGACATCGGCCAACCGATGAAGAAGGAAGCGCCGAAGCCGAAGAAGCGCGCAGCGAAGAAGCCGGATACGACCGGCGCCGAGAAGAATACGTGGCAGCCTGGTGACAAAGCGTCTCACAAGAAGTGGGGAGAAGGTACGGTTGTCAGAGTGCAGGGCGAAGGAGATTCGATGGAACTCGATATCGCATTCCCGGCCCCGACCGGCATCAAGCGCCTGCTAGCACGCTTTGCTCCGATTACGAAAGTGTAAGGAAGTGGAATGATGAACGCAGCAGAAAAAATCGAAGCGCTCCGCGAAGAGCTGAACCGATACAACTACGAATACCACACGCTTGATGAACCGAGCGTATCCGACTATGAATACGACATGAAAATGCGCGAACTGATCGACCTTGAGGAGGCGAATCCGGAACTGCAAGCACCGGATTCCCCGTCCCAGCGTGTCGGTGGAGCTCCGCTTGAAGGCTTCCAGAAAGTCCAACACGACATTCCGATGCTCTCGCTCGGCAACGCCTTCGATGAGCAGGAGCTGCGCGACTTCGACCGCCGCGTCCGTGGAGGCGTCGACGACGAAGACGTCAGTTACGTGTGTGAATTGAAGATTGATGGACTTGCTGTTTCATTGAAGTATGAAGACGGCTTGTTCGTCCGTGGTGCGACTCGTGGAGACGGTACGACAGGTGAGGACATTACGACCAACCTGCGTACGATCCGCAGCATCCCGCTCCGCCTCAACAAACCGGAAACGATCGAAGTCCGCGGGGAAGCGTTTATGCCGAAGAAGTCATTCGTTGCTCTGAACGAAGCCCGCGAAGCGAAGGAAGAAGAGCCGTTTGCGAACCCGCGTAACGCAGCGGCTGGTTCGCTCCGCCAACTCGATCCGAAAATCGCCGCCAAGCGTAACCTCGACATTTTTCTATATGCCGTGGGGCAGTGGGAGAATGACCCGACGGATTCGCACAGTGAGCGTCTTGAACAGATTCAAGAGCTCGGCTTGAAGACGAATCCGGAGTGGAAGCGGTGCAAGGACATCGATGAAGTGATTGAGTACGTGAGCGGCTGGGTCGAGCGTCGTCCGGATTTGGATTACGAGATCGACGGTATTGTCATCAAAGTCGATCGCACCGACCAGCAGGAAACGCTCGGCTTCACGGCGAAGAGCCCGCGCTGGGCGACCGCCTACAAGTTCCCGGCGGAAGAAGTCGTAACGAAGCTCCAGGACATCGAGCTCAGTGTCGGCCGCACAGGCGTCGTCACCCCGACTGCGATTTTAGAACCGGTCAAAGTGGCGGGAACGACCGTCGGACGCGCGTCGCTTCACAACGAAGACTTGATCCGTGAACGTGACATCCGCATCGGCGATACCGTCGTCATCAAGAAAGCAGGTGACATCATCCCGGAAGTCGTCCGCGTACTAGAAGACCAGCGTTCCGGTGAGGAAGAGCCGTATCATATGCCGGAAGTTTGTCCAGAGTGCGAGAGCAAGCTCGTCCGTTTAGAGGAGGAAGTCGCGCTCCGCTGCATCAATCCGAACTGCCCAGCTCAGCTGCGCGAAGGGTTGATCCACTTCGTATCGCGAAATGCGATGGACATCGAAGGCCTCGGAGAAAAGGTGATCGCTCAACTTTTCCAAGAAGAATTGATCCATAACATCGCCGACCTGTACAAGCTCGAGCGCGAGGAGCTGCTTGAGCTCGATCGTATGGGGGAAAAATCGGTGCAGAACCTGTTGAACGCGATTGAAGCGTCGAAGGAGAATTCACTCGAGCGACTGCTGTTCGGTCTCGGCGTGCGCTACGTCGGAACGAAGGCGGCGAGTACGCTTGCTCAACACTTCGAAGAAATCGATGCGCTCGTAGAAGCCGACGCCGAAACGCTTGAAAGCATTCCGGAAATCGGGGAGAAGATGGCCGATTCTATCGCCCGCTACTTCGATAAGCCGCAGGTCGTCGAGCTGATCGCCGAGCTGAAGGAACTTGGCCTCAACATGACGTACAAAGGCGCGAAGACGAGCGAAGGACCAGCAGACTCACCGTTCAAAGACAAGACGATTGTTCTGACAGGTAAAATGGAGAACTTCACACGCGGCGGCGCGAAGAAGATCGTCCAGGACCTCGGAGGTAATGTCACAGGGAGCGTCAGCAAGAAAACCGACCTGCTCATTGCGGGTGCGGATGCCGGCTCGAAATATACGAAAGCACAGGATTTAGGGATTGAGATTTGGGATGAAGAGCAGTTCAAGCAGGCTCTGCCCGAATAATGAGGAGTGAAACCATGAGGAAGATGCACGCCGTTTTGCTGAGTTCTTTGTTGTTTGTGAGTGCGTGTACCCCGGTTTTTGATAATCGTGATGAAGTCATTCAAGAAACGACAGACGAAACGACCAACCAGAGCGCCATCGTGCCGAACTACAGCATGAGCGAAGAGAATTACCGGATGATTCTCAAAGAAGGCAGCTCGAAAGTATCGACCGCCCGTACTGTCACGACGAACCAGATGGGGAACCGCCTCGACATCGCCGAATTCGAGAGCGGACTGCGCCGTCATTCGAAGGAATACTTCGACCCGGAAGACTACTACTTCCAGCCCGGACAGTTCTTGGACAGCGACACGCTGCTCGAATGGCTCTCCCGTGCTTCGGACGGCAACGAAGAGGGATTGAACCCTGAACTGAATGAAGACGAAGCGACTGAAGAACAGTTCCGTGAGAACCCGAAATACATCTCGAACATTATCGAGCAGAACTACTTAGTGAAGAAGGAAGACAATGTCGTCGAAGTGCAAGGTGTCACCATCGGCATCTCACTTCGAAGCGTCTACAACTTCACCGCACAAGGCCGGAGCTACGAAGAGACGCACACATCCGCCGAGCTTCTGGAAAAAGGAAAGCAGTACGCAAACACGATCCTGCAGCGGCTTCGTGAGAATGAAACGTTAACAGACGTCCCGGTCGTCTTCGCCCTCTACGAAGAGGAAGTCGCAAGCTCGAAAGTGCCAGGCAACTTCTTGAGTAAGACCTACGTCAAAGGCTCGGACATGTCCGTCAACAACTGGGAAGACGTGAACGAAAACCACGTTCTCTTCCCGTCCAGCGAAGCTAGCCAGAACTACTTCGATGATTCCCAAATCTTCTCCGATTTCAGGACCGAAGTCTCGAGCTATTTCCCGAACTTCGTCGGTATGATCGCAGAAGGCTTTTACATCGATGACGAAATGCAGAGCGTCAGCGTCAACATCCCGATCCAGTTCCACTCGGAATCGGAAGTCGTCGGCTTCACGCAGTATGTGTACAGTCTTGTGATGGAAATGTTCCCAGAGCACTATGATGTGGAAGTGAACATTTATTCGATGGACCAGCAGGAGAGTTTGATTGTGCGTGAGGCTGGAGAAGAAGAGCCTTATGTTCATATATACAAGTAATCATTGAAACCCTCGCCAATATGGCGGGGGTTTTCTTATTGAGGAGAAGGTTCTGTGAAAAGTGTGAGGGCAGTGGGGTGGAAAACGACTCGCTTTCCGCGGCCCAACAGGACGTTGGGTCGTTCGACGTTGCCACAGGACGTGGCGGTTTTAGTTCGAACATCCTTGTTCATTTTTGAACTCAGGCTAAAGCCTGAGTGGATCTCGCCGTGGTCCGTTTAATCCCGCAGGAGTCTCCCCGTTTTCCACCCCACTGCGCTACATTAGTAGTTACAGAACCTCTCAGCTATGGGGGAGATGGTCGTTGAATCAATGAATTTATTCCGCTCCGCAGAGTATTACTCCCGGACTTAAATGTGGTATAAGTCATCCTTTTCTCCAAAACCTTTGCTGAAATAAGCAGAACCTCTCAATCAGACGCTGGGGGAGAGGGTTTCCTTATGCTGCATCGGGAGCGCAACCCTCCTATAGATGTGAGATCAGGGAGGGGGCGAAAGTCGGCACACGCCCATGGAAAGTGAATTTTGAATGGAGGAAATAAGCTATAAGACTACTGAGGGATCAAATCCAAAATTCGACATCAATCTCCAAAACTGAGGAAAAGCGAGCAATGGACCGGTATGGTGGGCTGTATGAGTGAGAGAGGGCTAGAGTGGTGTATATCGGTTGAAGGTCGGTGTGGGGTGCGTTACACTAATTATTGGAAACGCTTAACGTTTTAATTTTCTAACAATTAATTCAGGAGGTTTTAGAACATGGTGGTACCCTATAAGCATGAACCTTTTACAGATTTCAGCGTGGAAGAGAATAAGAAGGCGATGGAAGAGGCGCTTAAGCAGGTGGAGGCGGATTTAGGAAAAGATTATCCGTTGATCATCGGCGGGGAGAGGATCATGACGGATGACAAGATCGAGGTTGTGAATCCGGCGAACAAAAAAGAAGTGATAGGCCGTGTATCGAAGGCGAATCAGGATTTGGCGGAGAAGGCGCACAAGATTGCGGACGAGACATTTGACTGGTGGCGCACGACGGAGGCTTCGTTCCGGGCGGATATTTTGTTCCGTGCAGCGGCGATTGTCAGGCGTCGGAAGCATGAGTTCACGGCACACTTGATCAAGGAAGGCGGCAAGCCGTGGAAAGAGGCGGATGCGGATACGGCAGAGGCGATCGACTTCATGGAATTCTACGGTCGTCAGATGCTGAAGATCGATGAGGGTGTGGAGATCAATTCCCGTCCGATCGAGAATAACCGGTTCCACTACATTCCGCTTGGTGTCGGCGTCGTCATCTCGCCTTGGAACTTCCTGTTTGCAATCATGTGTGGGACAACCGTTGCTTCGATGGTATCGGGGAATACCGTGCTCTTGAAGCCGGCGAGCTCCACGCCTGTCATTGCGTACAAGATGATGGAGGTGCTGGAGGAAGCGGGCATGCCGGACGGTGTCATCAACTATGTGCCGGGAAGCGGAAAAGAAGTGGGCGACTACCTCGTCGATCACCCGCGCACTCGTTTCATCAGCTTCACAGGGTCTCGTGAAGTCGGGACACGTATTTTCGAACGGGCAGCAAAAGTGCACGAAGGTCAGAAGTGGCTTAAGCGAACCATCATCGAAATGGGCGGAAAGGATACGATCGTCGTCGATAAGGACTCCGACCTTGAGCTTGCAGCCGATGCGATTACCTATTCCGCATTCGGTTTCTCCGGGCAGAAATGCTCCGCCTGCTCCCGCGTCGTGGCGCACGAAGATGTGTATGACCAGCTCCTTGAGCGTGTTGTGCAGAAGACGAAGGAAGAGGTCAACCACGGCGATCCGACCGACAACAGCAACTATATGGGACCTGTCATCGACCAGGGCGCCTATGACAAAATCATGGATTACATCCGCATCGGAAAAGACGAAGGCCGTTTGATGGCTGGAGGAAACGGGGACGACAGCAAAGGCTGGTTCGTCGAGCCGACCGTCTTCGCGGATCTCGCTCCCGATGCTCGAATCATGCAGGAAGAAATCTTCGGTCCTGTCGTCGGATTCACGAAAGTGAAGAACTTCGACGAAGCCATCCGAATCGCCAACAACACCGACTACGGCCTGACCGGAGCCGTGATCACGAATAACCGCTCCCATATCGAAAAAGCTCGTCAGGACTTCCACGTCGGAAACCTGTACTTCAACCGTGGTTGTACAGCTGCAATCGTCGGGTACCACCCGTTCGGCGGATTCAACATGTCCGGCACCGACTCGAAAGCCGGAGGACCGGACTACTTGATTCACCACATGCAAGGAAAAACGACTTCTGAAATGTTGTAACCGTCACTTGTGAGAAGACTTCCCTTTCTTACATCAAGAAAGGGAAGTCTTTTTCTTTAAAAAAGGTCGAGAGAATACCCGTCACGACACTTTTGAAGCAGAGCAGACCTGGGATCGGTAGAGAGGCTCTCTCTCGACGGTTTTGAATCAGAAACCATTCAGAAACGGCCGTGAGCATTGTCATCACAACCTTTTTCAAGGGAAATCGAGACCACTCCAAAGCGGAAGAACGTCCATCTTCAGAACAAATTTCGACATTTAGCAAAAAACAGGGTTAATTTTATCGGAAAAGAGGAATATTAAGAGGGCTGAAAGTACATGGATTTATCCAGTTTCTGGGTAGAGTAAATAAACTTTTCAAAAAAATTTCATGAATGTTTATAGTGTTTTTCCGCTATATGTGAATATTTATAACAGTTTGACTTATAAATATTCAATATACAAAAAGTAACACAATTTTTGAAATGTTCTCACAAAAATAGTATGATATAGTTGTACCTGTGTTTGGCTTTTTCGACTTCAGTCATACTTTGTTCACAGGTCGGAACAAATGCATACAACTGCATACTACGAAATAGAGGAGGTGTCTACGTGTTAGAACTAGCAACTGCAGCATCATTTTCGATTTCGGGAGCTACGTGGTTTTGGTTGTTTGTCCCGATGCCTATTTTAATCATTCTATCTATTATCACACTATTCACTGAAAGGAGCGAATAACAAAACATGAGTACTGCTACGTTAATAACGTTTATAGTTTATCTAGTTGGTATGCTTGGAATTGGATTTGCTGCATACCGTTTAACAAGTGATTTATCTGACTATGTATTAGGTGGCCGTCGATTAGGGCCAGGAGTTGCCGCATTATCTGCCGGTGCATCCGACATGAGTGGTTGGTTGCTATTAGGACTACCAGGTGCAATTTATGCCGGGGGACTATCCGGAGCTTGGATTGGTGTAGGACTTGCCATTGGTGCTTATCTGAACTGGCAATTTGTAGCACGTCGTCTTCGTGTATTCACAGAAATCGCGAATGACTCGATCACTGTGCCAGACTATCTTGAGAACCGCTTCCGTGATCACTCCCACGTACTACGTGTTATCTCTGCATTTGTAATCCTATTATTCTTCACCTTCTATACATCATCCGGTATGGTTGCCGGAGCGAAATTGTTCGAGTCTTCATTCGAACTTAGTTACACACAAGCGCTATGGCTTGGTGCGGTTGTAACGATTTCATACACATTCCTAGGAGGATTCCTAGCGGTAAGTTGGACTGACTTCGTACAAGGTATCTTGATGTTCTTCGCCTTGATCGCTGTACCGATCGTTGCGGTATCTGAACTTGGCGGATGGAGCTCAGCTGTAGATGCTGTCGGTCAAATCGATCCAACATACTTGAACATGGTACAAGGGGTAGGAGCACTATCAATTATATCCTCCCTTGCATGGGGACTTGGTTACTTCGGTCAACCACACATCCTTGTACGTTTCATGGCACTACGTTCACCTAAAGACGTTCCGAAAGCACGCTTCATCGGAATCGGCTGGATGGTTCTTGGTCTTTACGGTGCTATTTTCACAGGTCTATTCGGACTTGCTTACATCAGCACGCAAGATGTCAACATGCTTGGAAGCTTCAACGCTGAAATCATGACAAATGAAGCAGGCATCCAAATGCTTGCCGACTCAGAGAAGATCTTCATTACCTTCTCTCAAATTCTGTTCCACCCAGTAATCGCGGGTATCCTGCTTGCAGCGATCCTTTCTGCGATTATGAGTACGATTGACTCTCAGTTGCTTGTATCTTCTTCTGCCCTTGCAGAGGACTTCTACAAAGCAATCTTCCGTAAGAACGCTTCTGAGCGCGAGCTTGTATGGGTAGGTCGTGTAGCCGTTGCCGGTATCGCCTTGATCGCCGTGCTTCTAGCTGGTAACCCAGACAGCACCGTACTTGGACTTGTATCTTACGCTTGGGCAGGATTCGGTGCCGCATTCGGACCGGTTATCATCTTGTCCCTATTCTGGAAAGGCATCACACGTAACGGTGCCCTTGCCGGAATCATCGTCGGTGCTGTAACCGTCGTTGTATGGGGTGACTTCCTATCAGGTGGTATCTTCGACCTTTACGAAATGGTACCAGGCTTCATCCTAGCAACCATTGCAGTATTCGCAGTATCTGCTTCAGGTACTCCACCGAAGGATCTTGTAGAAGACTTCGAAAAAGTAAAATCAATGTAAGATCACTGATCAAAGAATCTCCGGTCCGCCGGGGATTCTTTTTTTTGAAAAAAGAGAAGCAGACGGCCACGTGCTCTGCAGGAGGAGTGATTCTGGAGCGTGTTCCTGATGGAGAGAATGGCGTGCCACATTATGAGCGCGACTTTCCGGTTCGGGCGCGACTTTCCGGGTTCGGGCGCGACTTTCAGGAATTGAGCGCGACTTTCGGGAATCGGGCGCGGCTTTCGGAAATCGAGCGCGACTTTTCGCCATTCGAGCGCGATTTTCACATTTCGAGCGCGATAACCTCTCCCATCCCCCAAACACCCGCAAATTCCACGACAACACGCCACTCCCCATAAGACATCCCGACCCAAACTGTGTTAAAATAACAAGGGTGAACAACGACCGACATTGAAATTGCATTCAGACTTTTGGTATGATCATATATTATGTGAGATCGAAATGGAGGCCTTTAAGCATGTCTAGAATTAGCAAAGAAGAAGTGAAGCACGTCGCGAACTTAGCGCGCCTTGCAATCACGGAGGAAGAAGCCGTTACATTCGCTGGTCAACTTGATGACATCATCACGTATGCCGAGCAGTTGAATGAACTTGATACAACAGGCGTCAAGCCGACGACCCACGTACTCGACCTGAAGAACGTGATGCGTAAAGACGAACCGAAGAAATGGATCGAGAAAGAAGACGCCCTGAAGAACGCACCAGACCACCAAGACGGACAATACAAAGTCCCATCGGTATTGGAATAGGAGGTTACACGATGAGCTTATTTGAACATTCTTTACGTGAGCTTCAAGAGAAGCTACATACAAAGGAAATCACCGTTACTGAACTCGTTGAAGAGTCGTACAAACGCATCAACGAAGTCGACGATGAAGTACAAGCCTTCATCACCCTGAACGAAGAGCAGGCGAAAGCGAAAGCCAAGGAACTCGACGAGAATCCGGACGCAGACGCGAAGCTGTTCGGACTTCCGATCGGCGTGAAGGACAACATCATGACTAAAGGACTCCGCACGACAGCCGGAAGCCAATTTTTGAAAAACTTCGAGGACCCGCTATATGATGCGACCGTCGCTCAGAAGTTGAACGACGCGAAGTCGATCACCATCGGGAAGTTGAACATGGACGAATTCGCCATGGGCTCCTCGAATGAGAACTCCAGCTACGCTTCTGCCCGCAACCCGTGGAACACTGATTACGTTCCTGGTGGATCCAGTGGTGGTTCCGCTGCCGCTGTTGCAGCAGGCGAAGTGCCGTATTCCCTTGGTTCTGATACAGGTGGATCGATCCGTCAGCCAGCGGCATACTGTGGCGTTGTCGGCCTGAAGCCGACATACGGCCGTGTATCCCGTTTCGGTCTGATCGCTTTCGCATCTTCTCTTGACCAAATCGGCCCGATCACCAATACGGTAGAGGACAACGCCTTTTTACTAGAGACGATTGCCGGCTACGACAAGATGGATTCGACTTCAGCGAACGTTGAAGTACCGAAATACACAGACGCGCTCACAAACGACGTCAAGAACCTGAAGATCGCCGTACCGAAAGAATACTTGGGCGAAGGGGTGAACCCTGAAGTCAAAGAAGCGGTACAAGCAGCGCTTAAGAAGTACGAAGAGCTCGGCGCAACGTGGGAAGAGGTTTCCCTTCCACACTCTAAGTACGCCTTGTCTGCGTATTACCTTCTTTCTTCATCAGAAGCATCTGCCAACCTTGCTCGTTTCGACGGCGTGCGTTACGGCAAGCGTGCGGATGATGTCGAGTCGATGCTTGAAATGTACAAGCGTTCCCGCGCAGAAGGCTTCGGTGACGAAGTGAAGCGCCGTATCATGCTTGGAACATTCGCGCTCAGCTCAGGCTACTATGATGCGTACTACAAGAAAGCCCAGCAAGTACGTACATTGATCAAGAACGATTTTGAAAAAGTGTTCGAGGAGTACGACGTCATCGTTGGCCCGACGACTCCGACACCTGCCTTCAAAGTCGGCGACAAGACAGACGATCCAATGACAATGTACCGAAATGACATCCTGACGATCCCAGTCAACCTGGCGGGCGTACCGGGAATCTCCATTCCATGCGGATTCTCAGAAGACGGACTGCCAATCGGACTGCAGATCATCGGAAAACACTTTGACGAATCAACCGTGTACCGTGCGGCTCATGCCTACGAACAAGCGACTGATTTCCATAAACAACGCCCGTCCCTTGGAGGTGCGAACGCATAATGAACTTTGAAACGATTATCGGACTTGAAGTCCACGTTGAACTGAAAACCGACTCGAAAATCTTCAGCCCGTCTCCGAACATGTTCGGGGATGAGCCGAATACGAACGTGAACCCGATCGACCTCGGGTACCCGGGTGTCCTGCCTGTCTTGAACGAAGAGGCCGTCAACTTCGCGATGAAAGCCGCAATGGCCCTGAACTGTGACATCGCGACGGATACGAAGTTCGACCGTAAGAACTACTTCTATCCAGACAACCCGAAAGCATACCAGATCTCTCAATTCGATCAGCCGATCGGCGAGAACGGCTACATCGACATCGAAGTCGACGGCGTGAAGAAGCGCATCGGAATCACACGTCTACACATGGAGGAAGACGCTGGGAAGCTGACACACTCAGATGACGGCTATTCCCTAGTCGACTTCAACCGTCAAGGTACACCACTTGTCGAGATCGTATCAGAGCCTGATATCCGCACGCCGAAAGAAGCGTACGCGTATCTTGAAGCGCTGAAGAACATCATCCAATACACAGGCGTATCGGATTGTAAGATGGAGGAAGGTTCTCTTCGTTGTGATGCGAACATTTCCCTTCGCCCGATCGGACAAGAGGAATTCGGTACGAAAGCGGAACTTAAGAACTTGAACTCATTCTCTTTTGTACAAAAAGGACTGGAGTTCGAAGAGAAGCGCCAGCAGAAGGAACTGCTTCAAGGTGGCGAAATCCTTCAGGAAACACGTCGTTATGACGAGCAGACGAAGGAAACGATCCTGATGCGTGTCAAAGAAGGATCCGACGACTACCGTTACTTCCCAGAGCCGGATCTCGTTCCTCTTCACATCGACGAAGCGTGGAAAGAGCGCATCCGTCAGGAGATCCCTGAGCTTCCGGACGCGCGTAAGAAGCGCTACATCGAAGAACTGGAACTTCCTGAGTACGACGCGATGGTTCTGACCAACAACAAAGAGCTGTCCGACTTCTTCGAGGAGACGATTGCGGCAGGCGGCGACATCAAGCAGGCGTCCAACTGGTTGATGGGTGAAGTATCTGCGTACATGAACAAGCACTATAAAGAGCTTCACGAGCTTGAGCTGACACCAGCATCGCTTGCTAAAATGATCAAGCTGATTGAAGACGGCACGATCTCCTCCAAGATCGCGAAGAAAGTCTTCAGTGAGCTTGTTGAAAACGGCGGCGACCCTGAGAAAATCGTCAAAGACAAAGGCCTGGTCCAAATCTCTGACGAAGGTCAGCTGACTGAGATCATTACAACGATTCTCGACAACAACCAGCAGTCCATCGAAGATTACAAGAACGGTAAAGACAAAGCGCTCGGCTTCCTAGTCGGCCAAGTGATGAAAGAAACCAAAGGTCAGGCGAACCCTCCAATGGTAAACAAGATCATCCTTGCTGAAATGGACAAGCGCTAAAATAGAGAACGACTTTTTCCTGAAAACACGCCCCTTTCCGCTATAAAGGGCGTGTTTTCTAATGATGATAAAGAGGGAATAGAGTGGTAGAACACGCCACGTATGGAAACGATAAACTGACATATAATGTAGTAATAGTGTTCGAATCCGTTATATAATGGAAACTAGAACCACGCCTGGATGAGGGGGTCAAACCTATGCAAACTGCCCGGATTATTTATAACCCGACCTCTGGCAGAGAAGTCATAAGAAAAGTATTACCCGATATATTGCAACGCTTTGAACAAAGCGGCTACGAAACGTCCGCCCACGCGACGACATGCGCAGGGGACGCCATCGAAGCCGCCCAGTACGCTGTCGAACGCAAATTCGACGTCGTCGTCGCTGCCGGGGGAGACGGCACAATCAACGAAGTCATCAACGGCCTCGCTGAACACCAGCACAAGCCGAAAGTCGGCATCATTCCAGTCGGCACAACCAACGACTTCGCCCGTGCCCTCTGCATCCCGAGGAATATCCATAAAGCCGTAGACGTCATCCTGGAGGGCTTCACCCAGCCTCTAGATATCGGACGTGTCAACGAGCATTACTTTATGAATATTGCCGGCGGAGGGAAAATCACTGAGATTTCCTACGAAGTCCCAAGCAAGCTGAAGACGATGCTCGGCCAGCTCGCCTACTACTTGAAAGGCATCGAGCTTCTTCCGCAGATCAGACCGACCCGCGTCGAGATCGAATACGACGGAAAGTGGTTCGAAGGCGAGATTATGCTCTTCCTCGTCTCGAATACGAACTCGGTCGGCGGACTCGAGAAGCTTGCGCCCGCAGCACGTATGGATGATGGACTATTCGACTTGATGATCATTGAGAAAATGAACATCGCGGAATTCGTTCGTTTAGCGACGCTTGCCGCGCAAGGCAACCACTTGGATCACCCGAAATTCAAGCATCTGACGGCGAGCCGTGTGAAGGTGAAGACGGATGAGAAGATGCAGTTGAATGTGGACGGGGAATTTGGTGGATTATTGCCCGGGGAATTTGTCAATTTATACCGTCATTTGGACTTTTTCCTGCCGGAGGATAAGTTTGAGGACGGGAAATGTAAGCAATAACGAAAAGCGCTGCTTGAAGTAGCGCTTTTTGCTTTGGAATGGGCTGTTCCGTTCTTTTTGATGAGAGGGAAGGGGGAGGGATAACGACTCGCTTTCCGTGGGCGTGTGCCGAGCTTCCTCGCTCGCTTCGCTCTCTGCGGGATCTCGCCTAGCCCGTTCATCCCACAGGAGTCTCGCCGTTATCCCTCCCCCTTCTGCCGAGTTGGTGGAACGGAACACTCCTTTTTTTGTGGGACATAGGGCGCTATCTCAAGCGGGTGGGGACTAGTGCAATAGGTTCTTACTCCATCTGCTTACTGACTGAATATATTCTAATGCTACTCTTCCTCCCACGTGAGGAAGGTTATGAAATGAAGGAACGGACTCTCGCCTGAGGTGTGCTGAGGCATGTGGGGTGGGGGTTGTGATAGAATAGAGGACAACTACGTAACAAAGGACGGATGAATGATGGCGAAAAGGAAGCCACCTGTACAGAAGAATGAGACGGTGACGCTTAGTTTTGAGGATTTGACGCATGAGGGGAACGGGGTTGGTAAGGTTGATGGATACCCGTTGTTCGTGCCTTATGGTCTGCCTGGTGAGGAGGCGGATGTGAAGGTTGTGAAGGTGAAGAAGAACTTCGGCTTCGGGAAGCTCCTGAACGTGAAAGAGGAGAGTGACGACCGCGTCGAGCCTCCTTGTGACGTTTTCTATCAATGCGGCGGCTGTCAGCTTCAGCATATGAGCTACCAGATGCAGCTTGATATGAAGCAGAAGCAAGTGAAAGACAACATGAAGAAGATCGGTCACCTCGAGCACGTGCCCGTCCACCCGACGGTCGGCATGGATGACCCGTGGCGTTACCGCAACAAAGTCCAGATCCCTGTCGGTCAAAAGGAAGACGGGGAACTGATGACAGGCTTTTATCAGAAGCGGAGCCACAACATCATCGACATGGATACGTGTCTGATCCAGGATGAGATGAACGATCGGATGGTCGAAAGCGTCCGCCGTATCGCTTCGAAGCTTGGCATATCAGCCTATGACGAAGAGACGCATCGCGGAACGCTGCGCCATATCATGGTCCGCACAGGACAGAACACGAAAGATATTATGGTCGTTATTGTTACAAAAACGAAGAAGCTCCCACACCAGGACAAGCTGATCGACGAAATCCGTGACGCCTTCCCGAATGTGAAGTCGATCGTCCATAACGTCAACAACGCCAAGACGAACGTCATATTAGGAAAACAGACGAATGTGATTTTCGGCGACGAATACATCTACGACACAATCGGCGACATCAAATTCATGATCTCCCCGCTGTCGTTCTACCAGGTCAACCCGACCCAGACGAAAGCCCTTTACGATCAGGCGCTCGAGTACGCGGATCTAAGAGGCGGCGAAACCGTCATCGACGCTTACTGCGGCATCGGAACAATCTCTCTTTTCCTAGCCCAGAAGGCGAAGAAAGTGTACGGCGTTGAGATCGTACCGGAAGCCGTAACGGACGCGAAGAAAAACGCCCGCCTGAACAACATGGACAACGCTGAGTTCTACGTCGGACAAGCCGAAGAACTGATGCCATGGTGGCGTAACCAAGGCCTGCGCCCAGACGTCATCGTAGTGGACCCACCGCGTAAGGGCTGTGACGAGGAACTGTTGAAAGCGATGCTTGATATGGAGCCGGAGCGGATTGTGTATGTATCCTGTAACCCTTCTACGCTGGCGCGTGATCTGCGTTTGCTTGAGGACGGGGGATATGAGACGAAAGAGGTTCAGCCTGTTGATATGTTCCCACAGACTTCTCATGTTGAGTGTGTCACTTGGCTGGAGAAAAAGGAAAAATAACTCTCAATTGATATTTATAGAGGAGGTATTGTAATGGAAGCGAACAGAAAGTGGTTAGCCATACCTGAAGAATTCAGGAAGAAACTGATTGCAAACGTTAATTGCATGAACTGCGGAGATGTCGTTACCATTACAGACTTCATCATCGTTGACCACCCAGCAGGTGTGATGCTGGATGGGAAATGCAAGAACTGTGGAAATAAGGTCGTCAGAGTAGTGGAGGAATAATAAGGAAAAGCAGGGGGCAACCTCCTGCTTTTTTTATGCTTTTATAGAGGATTAACAGTCGTTGCGCCATTTACTTAGTGACGGTTCTTGCGTTTGCTAAACGATCACAAACATCAGAACTGCACCCGCGTTACTAGGTTGTTGGACTAATGAAGTTGAAAAGAACAGTTAAACGTAAGCTATTCAACCTGTGACCGTGGTTCCAGACCGTGGAATGAACAGTGGCTTTTCTTTGGATTGTTCGTGTTACTACTAGAATATGTTTATCAAAATTTGCTGCTAAAAAAACTCTTGTAAATTATGTTGTTGCATGGTATGGTATTCACAACAACATTTTGAACAAACAAAACAAATAACAAAACAAATAACAAAACAAACAAATTTTAAAAGGCGCTTTTTTAGAAATTAAAGGAGGCAACAAAAATGGCTAAAACAATTAATACTGAGTTAAAAAGAATGGTAGAGGAAGGATTGAAACTTAAAACAAGCGTGAATATTGATTACAAATTAACCGACAACACTACAGTGATTCAATTAACAAAAGAACAGGCAACTGAATTAGCACATCAACTTCTAACCTTTAGTAGAGTTATTGAAAAAGATCGTATTGCTCTTACGATTATGGATAATAGACCTAACAGTATGTCTGTTACCAGTTATTAATTTTAAATTTAAAGGGGCTACTTTTAAGTAGCCTATATCATTTAAGGAGGCAATTAATACTATGACAAAATTCAGTTCAAACGCTGAAGAAATTAAGCATTTTACAAAAGAGCTTTTAGCTGACGGTCAGGAATATACAAGGTCGGAAATTATTGAGTATGTAATTCAACAGTCAGGCCGCAATGATTTTACAGAAGGAAATTATTCAGGGAGTTTAAATGATTTAGTACGTAGAAATCAAATTATGATTGTCAAAAGAGGTATTTATCGCTTAGTAGAAGATACTCCATCGACTACTATGGAATCGCAGACTTTAGGAGAAGAACCAAAAACACTTGATAAACAATGTGCTAATACCTTAAATGACACAATTGTGGAATTACAGAAAATAGCAAATGGAGTTGATGTGCTGACAATCAGTAATGAAGAACAACAAACTATCGAAAAGATTAAAAAGGTAATAACTAATTTAAAAGTGGATATAAAGTTATTTGAAGAAGATGCTCCTGAAGAGGAATAGCATTAATCCATAGGGACGGTTCCTGCGTTTGCTAAACGATCAAAAACATCAGAACCGTCCTCGCATTATTTATTGACCTGAATAAGTGCCTGTCCCTCCACTGTTTGTCAAAACAAGGGAAGTGACAGGCATTTTTTTATGAAATCAGACAAAAAACTTCAAACCACCCATTGAATTTTAATGCATAAACATGTATTATTATCACTCTAAAGCCGATTAATCAGCGTGAAAAACTAATTTATATACAGCATTATTCATGGGAGGAGATTGGTTATGAATTATGGCAATTCAAAAGTAATCGATGAAGTACAAGATAAGAGCACGTTTACGTTTGGTCAGTTAATGAAGTTTATTGTACCGTCTTTATTTGGGGTTTTACTTTTCCTTGTACCGATATCTGTTGATGGGAAGGTTACGATTGGACTTGGGGTGTTAGCTGAGGGGCTTCAAGGGGCGATTTCAGCTTATATTCCGGCTTTCATGACGAGTGTGCTGGGCTTATCAGCCATTGGTAGTCTCGTTATGAAAGGCATTAAGTCTGATAGAATAAAAGGGAACGCTGTTCTATCGAATTTATTCGATGTCGGCGTCTTTTGGATTGTATTGCGTTGCATTGGTGCATTGTTTGCGCTATTCACGCTGATGGGCATCGGGCCGTCGTTCATATCGTCAGACCTTACGGGTGGCGTAGTACTATTTGATTTGATCCCTGTATTAATGGTCTGGTTCTTATTTGCTAGTTTGTTCATGCCTTTATTACTCGAGTTTGGATTGATGGACTTTATCGGGACGGTCGTTCGTAAAGTGATGCATCCTTTATTCAAACTTCCGGGGCGTTCTTCGATTGATGCGATGGCATCGTGGATGGGAAGTGGGACGGTCGGCGTTCTACTGACGACCCAGCAATATGAGGCAGGTTATTATTCGAAGCGTGAATCGGCTATTGTGGCAACGAACTTTTCGATTGCATCGATTGCGTTCAGCCTGGTCATTGCCAAGTTCTTATCGATTGATCATATGTTCGTCCAGTTTTATTTCAGCGTTGTAGTCTGCGGAATCGTAGCTGCGGTGATCTGTCCGCGTATCCCGCCGCTTTCCAAGAAAACCAATACCTATTATGAACCAGTTGGGAAGCAAATTGATGAAGAAGTGCCGTCTGGCGTATCAAGCTTCAGATGGGGTGTTGAAAAAGCGGTCGAGAAAGCAGACAGTGTCAAAAGTGCTCGGAGTGTGGTTCAGAAGGGGCTTTATAGCGTCGCAGATATCTGGGTAGGATTACTTCCTCTTGTCATGGCGCTTGGAACAATGGCCTTGATCATTGCGGAATTCACACCGATCTTCACGTTTCTTTCTTATCCATTTATTCCGTTATTAAATCTTCTTCAGATTCCAGAAGCGTCGGCTGCAGCACCAGCTATGCTGGTAGGATTTGCGGATATGTTCCTTCCTGCTGTCGTCGGAAGTGGCATCGAATCCGAGTTGACGCGTTTCGTCATCGGCGTAATGTCGCTGACTCAATTAATTTACATGTCCGAAATCGGCGTATTGCTGATTAAATCAAAGATTCCGATTACCCTACTTGAATTATTCGTGATCTTTTTACAACGTACGCTCGTAACGTTACCTGTAGCAGCGTTACTTGCACATCTATTATTCTTTTAAACTAGTCAATGGAGGGTTTCAACATGGCGAAAGAATGGAGTCATCTTATAGATAAAATGTCGCAGCGGTTAGCACCAAGCATGGCGAAAGACCACCCGAATCTACCGGTCGAAAAAGAGGAAGGTTGTTACTACTATGGAGTGGACGGGAAAACGTATTTAGATTTCACTTCTGGTATTGCGACGACCAATGTGGGACACCGTCATCCGAAAGTGGTCCAAGCCATTAAAGATGGAGCGGATTCCCTGGCACATGGTCCATCAGGCGTGATCATGTATGAATCGATCTTGGAGCTCGCGGACCGTTTAGCGGAAAAACTCCCTGGCGATCTAGATTGCTTCTTTTTCGGAAACAGTGGAGCTGAAGCGGTGGAAGGGGCCATCAAGCTAGCGAAGCACGTGACGCAACGACCTTATATCGTTTCATTTATCGGAGGGTTCCACGGACGTTCGATGGGAGCGCTCAGTGTGACAAGTTCCAAGAGTAAGTATCGCCAGTTCTTGCAGCCTACTGGTTCGTATCAAGTTCCTTTTGCACAAGAAGATGAGTGTCCTCCGGGCATGGATTCAGAGGAGTACGTCGTGGCGGAGTTAGAAAAAGACTTCAAGCGTCTCTTCAATCATCAGGTAACGCCTGAAGAGGTAGCGGCTGTTATTGTCGAGCCTGTATTAGGAGAAGGCGGCTATGTCGTGCCACCGAAGAAATGGTTGGAAAAGGTTCGTGAGCTATGCGACCGCCATAATATTTTACTTATTTTTGATGAGGTCCAGACAGGGTTTGGCCGTACAGGGGAATGGTTTGCTTCACAGACGTTCGGCGTAACTCCTGACATCATGGCGATTGCCAAGGGGATTGCGAACGGAATGCCCCTCAGTGCGACCGTCGCTCCACAAGCTTTAATGAAACAATGGCCTTTGGGAAGCCACGCCACAACGTTCGGCGGGAACCCGATCGCCTGCTCAGCAGCACTTGCTGTTTTAGATGTGATCGAAGAAGAGAACCTGCTTGAGAATGCGAAGGCTCAAGGAGCGTATGCTACAGAAAGATTGCATCAACTCCAAGAAAAACATGAATCCATTGGCCGTGTGAGATCAGTCGGATTGATGATCGGGATTGAAATCGTGGACCCGGTCACAGGGGAACCGAATAGTGACGGTCTGTTTAAGATCCTGGATAAAGCACTGGAAAATGGCGTTCTATTTTACTTTGGTGGAAACCAAACGGAAATCATCCGTATGATCCCACCATTAACGGTGACGCAGGAACAGATTGAAGAAGGACTACAAATGCTGGACAAAGCGCTGACGGAATACGAGCAGGAGATCAGTGTCGGGTCTTAGGGGAAGCTTTTTTCTCTTAGAAACAGCATCAAGGATTGGAGTTTTTGAGAGATAAAGCCCAACTCTAGAAACATCTTTACCACGTAAACTTTGTAACGGTGTTCGTCCATAAACGCAAAGGTTTCTTCGTTTTTTTTGCGAAGATACCAATAACTGTTTTAAGGTTGGATTTACTTTTCTTTTCTTCTAGGTGTTGCTCTAATGGAGAAAAAATCATTCTACCTATATTTTGCGTAAGTCGAAAGATGTCATTTCCGGTCACATTAAACAGGCATAATTTTATAAATGAAGAGTCACTCCTTATGAGTTGTAGTCTGTATTACTTTCATCATAAGTCGAGGGGCTCTTTTTTATTTATTAGCACTTTTAAAATATTACTTATATAAAACTATTGTTAATTCACACCAAGTTCCTATAGTGAATTAACATAGAAGGGAAATATAGCAAATAATTATGTTAAAATATACCTTAACTAATAATTATAAAGTAGTAGGAGGCGTATATAGAGGCATGAGTGAATATGAAAATTATGCAACTGAACAAAACAATTGCAGAGATACAGCAGAAAATAATACTGATAGTGAAGTAAGTGACTTTTCATATATTAATTCTTTGGGTGAGGTAGGAAAAGGACAAGAGATTGGTGGACTTCATAAAGTTGTTGAACAAATGGGTGGAACAAAT
>NZ_JAIVAJ010000004.1 GCF_020171725.1 Halobacillus litoralis
TAAAGCAATTGCCAGTCTGCGTCCATCTAGGTATCCATTGGGTGAGGTAGGAAAAGGACAAGAGATTGGTGGACTTCATAAAGTTGTTGAACAAATGGGTGGAACAAATAAAGCAATTGCCAGTCTGCGTCCATCTAGGTATCCATTGGGTGAGATAGGAAAAAGACAAGAGATTGGCGGACTCCATAAAGTTGTTGAACAAATGGGTGGAACAAATAAAGCAATTGCCAGTCTGCGTCCATCTAGGTATCCATTGGGTGAGATAGGAAAAAGACAAGAGATTGGCGGACTTCATAAAGTTGTTGAACAAATGGGTGGAACAAATAAAGCAATTGATAGTCTACGTCCACCTAAATATCCTTTCGGTGAAATAGGAAAATCTCTAGATAGCTATAAGAGCCTAAGTCTTAACAATATAGGTTGGGTGCTACCAAAACCAGCTATAGAGCAAGCTTCAAGGTATTCTAATGTTGACCGCGTAAGGAATTCCTTTAAAAAAATACCTAGAAGCCAATATGATATTCTTCCAAGGATTACAGAGGATAGCAGTTCCAATGAAACTGAGTGGGTAGTGAGGAATAAGGAGACAAATGATACAGTTCCGTTTGATGATGTTACCTCCACAATTGGTATTACTGATATCATAGAATCTTTATCCATTGATGAAGTATTTGCATTCTACGATTTTCTAGTCAAATACCCTATGTTAGGTCTAAAGCATGAAGTAGGGAGGAAAATTTTTGATGAAATAGGTAAAGTGAGTCTTACTGAATTTCAAGGGAAGACTCTATTCAGAGCAAGAAAAAGGAACTGCTATGAGAGGCACGCTCCATTTACCGAAATGGAGATGTTCCAAGCTCCGCACGGCTTACCTGTTCAGGGAAGGTTCAACGTCACGGGACACGGTGAACTTTATGCATCTTCATGTGAGGAAACTGCGCTAGAAGAAGTGGATACAAAAGAGGAAGACGATAGATTTGAGATTATCGAATGGATTCTTAAGGAACCGGTTAAACTTATCGACCTTTCTGGCTATGATTCTGCATTATCCGAATACAGTAGCTATGAAAGTATGACACCGAACAACCAAGAATATTTGATACCAAACTTTTTATCTCAGTGTGTCAAAGCTAACAATATAGCAGGTATTAGGTTTAATAGTGTAAAAAAACCTTCAAACAAGAATTATGTCTTCTTTCACTTTCAGCAGAATTGGTTTGAGAAAGTGAATATAAAGATTGGTGTCATGAGCTACGCTTTTCAAAAGCAGAGTCACAATCAGTAACCTTATCTTATCGCATGTGGTGGCTGTCCCCAAAAAAAGTGACTACTGCTTGGGGCGTATGAAATTTGATCAGTATTATAACACCAGGCTAAGAAGTACCC
This sequence comes from Halobacillus litoralis, assembly GCF_020171725.1. Classification (GTDB taxonomy): domain Bacteria; phylum Bacillota; class Bacilli; order Bacillales; family Halobacillaceae; genus Halobacillus; species Halobacillus litoralis_F. Next base: position 1,387 of record NZ_JAIVAJ010000004.1, read on the forward strand.
TATGTATAGCAAGTAAGAATTAATAGGAGGGATGCTGTCCCTCTTATATTTGTATGTTATTTACATACCATTATCTAAAAAGAGTAGGTGAACAACTCTTTTTACTAAAGGAGTTTTACTATGATTAAGTTTGGAATCATCGGAACCAATTGGATTACAGAACGATTCTTAGATGCCGTCAAAGATTTAGAGGGTTTTTCATTATCCGCTGTCTATTCACGTACAGAGGAAAAAGCCGCAAGCTTCGCATCAAAATTTGGTGCAGAGCACACATTCACAGATTTAGAGCAGATGGCACAAAGCGATTTTGTTGATGCAGTGTATATCGCAAGCCCGAACGCTTTGCACTGTGAACAAGCGATCTTGATGATGAACCATGGCAAGCATGTCCTATGTGAAAAGCCACTGGCATCAAACACAAGAGAAACGAAAGCCATGATCGAAGCATCTGAGAAAAATAACGTGCTGCTGATGGAAGCGATGAAATCAACGCTTTCCCCTAACTTTAAAATCCTGCAAGAGAACTTGCACAAAATCGGGAAAGTCCGCCGTTATCATGCGAACTTTTCGAAGTATTCGTCCCGCTATGATGCGTATCGAGAAGGGACCGTATTAAATGCATTCAACCCTCAATTCTCGAATGGTTCACTAATGGATCTCGGCGTCTACTGCATCTATCCCATGGTCGTCCTGTTCGGTGAGCCGAACAGCATCCAGGCATCCGGGATTGTGCTGGATTCAGGAGTAGATGGCTCCGGCAGCATCCTCGCCCAATACGAGGACATGGAGGGGATCATGACTCACGGAAAAACCCAAAACTCATCCCTTCATTCAGAAATACAAGGGGAGGAGGGGAGCATCATCATTGATGGAATCTCTACCTTGACGCATCTTGAAGTGAGGTATCGTGATGGGGCATCAGAAGTGATCAGCACCGTACCTGAACATGCTGAAATGTATTATGAAGCGGAAGAATTCATTAAGTTGATTCAGGAAGGAAAAACGATGTCGTCGGTTAATTCGTTTGAGCATTCTTTGGCTACAGCTGAGATTTTGGAAGCGGCTAGAAAGCAAATAGGGGTTGTGTATCCGGCGGATCATAGCTAATTATTGTGGTGCCTCCGAGTTCCTTAACATCATAATAATAGAAGGAGACATTATTAAGGCGCCTCGCCCCCAATCTTTTACATTAGTGAAGCAGTGGGGGCAGGCACCGTTTTTTTGTATCTGATTTTAGAAGGTTACTTTTTCACATTAGAAACGCCTGTAGACAGGCCACCCCGGCAGAAAGCACGACAGGAATTACTTTGGCTAGCGTCCAAGTGCGCATTGTGTCAAATAGTGGGTCGAACGGGTTCTTCGTCGGAGAAGCCAAGTAGTGAACCCAGCGATCTGTACGACTGCGCTTCATTTCAAATTCAGGAATGTCCACCTTGTATTGATCTAATTTCGATTTTAGATGTTCGTTTGGGTCATAGGGATTTTTCTTCATCCATCGGCACCTCCACTTCTTCTTTCAGTTTCTGAATCGCTTTATGCAATCGTGATTTGACGGTTCCTAAAGGAATATCAAGAATGGTTGAGATCTCTGTTTGTGGAAGGTCGTGGTAGTAATATAAGAGAATCACAGCCCGGTGAAGCTCGGGCAGCTTAGCTACGGCCCCCTGAATGGTCATTTTGTCTTCTGCTGAGAAGGAGTCTGTCGTTTGGGGTGCCAGAAAAGGCAGAAGGGACTGCCACTTCTTACGGCGGTTCAGCTTATTGATCATAATCCTGTACGCAATCTGAAAAAGGTACGCTTTGACGGTTCCGCGTTCAGCAGAGTACTGGAGCTTATGAATTTGAAGTTTTACAAAGGTATCTTGAACAACATCAACACTGACATTCTCATCTCTGGTATAGCGGAATATGAAAGAGTACAAGGGTTCCCTGTACAACCTATAGAGGTGCTCCAGTGCTTCTTCTTCTCCATCCTGGTACGCAGTCATCCATTGTTCGGCCGTTCTATTCAATGTTTTCTCCAAAGCGGGCGTTAATCGTTTTTAATGTGATCGAAAGTCTGAAGAACAAGTAAAGGAACGCCACAATCGTCCAAGCCTGGGACTGGTTCGTAAAAAACTGGACGTAGACATTCTCAACCGATTCACCTGATGAAATCAGTAAATTGAGAGCCTGAACGCAAATGACGGTGTAGATGACTAAACAGAGTGTCAACGTATCAAATACATTCCACCTCAAGAAAATCTTCGTTTGATGATAATCTATTTTTCCGTTTTTTCTCACCAAATGCTTTCTTTGCATGGGAATCATTATGGACAAAATAACCACCATCCAAATTCCTACGACAATCAAAGAGACAATCCAACCAGTATCCATCTCATGCACCTCCAATGAGTCTTTACTAACTATACCAATAACTTACATCTTTAGTTCACATAAAAAGAAAAATATGGATTTGTGATTTCTCATCTGATGAAAGAAGGAGCTCGGCGAAGTCGAAAATCCATTGATCAAGGTTAAAGGAAGGAATTCTCTCCAAAGGCGAGAATGGTACCCTTATAGGGTGAGAGTAAATATGGAATTGATTCTGTTATGCAGCATCCTTTTTGTACTTCCATCTCTTTGCTCAAAGGCGAGTGTTCCCTATACATAAAACAAAGGAGTGTGTCCTACATGAGGGAAGAATTGTTCCAGCGCCACACAGATATTCGGTGTGTGCTGAGGGAGATGTACCGATTAAGACGTTTTATGAAGGAATCTTCCGTGAGGTCTTCATCTTTTTTCATCCTTTTATCAAACCTGTATCGATTGATCCGGAATTATTTTACCCTGATACCTATCCGGATAAATTCCAGATCATCGAGCATTGTGAACGGGTGAAATGGAGTGAGTTTCTGTCCCTTAGTGGCATCAACAGTTATGAGGAGTTGGACGTTGCCCTTCGTACGAGCATTCTGGGGTTGAAAAAAGAGTTCGCGGATCAAAGGTTGGCGGATAAGATGAAAGAGACGTATGAGAGGTATAACCTCGCACCTCCAGCGGAAGGGCTTCTACCTGATTTATTGGTCAATAAGGTGTTGGAAGCTGTAAGGAGTCAGGGGGAGGACTGGATATGGGTCGGGGACGAGTTCGGGACGGTGAGGAAGTTAGAATACATCTTGGACTTGTTGGACGAGGATACCTTATTAGGAAAGAACTTCTTCACTCATGATCATTCAATGCTTATAACGACGCATTGGGACAGTCATTTTTCTATGATTTGTGCGAATGACCGAAATCGTATCGAGCAGATGGTCAATGAGTGTGATTTAGAAGGGTTCTTTTGCAACGATGAGACGAAACTTTATTGGAGTGTACATGCTTTACATGATCGCTAGGTGACACGATTCATTTATTAGGCTGTTAATACTTTTATACGTTCAGCGACTCCTGGTATTTCCTTTGTAGACTCCATCAATCGCTAACGCATCTTTTCTTCTCCCTTCAGTTATCCGGGAACTTTCTTAATTTATTTGGTAAGCCGAAGTCGTGATAAGTATTTTTCAGCATCATTTTTTGCAGATGAATAGATATCAGTGAATAAAGGTGCCAGCTAATGCTCAGTGGATTGACGTTCGTTGTACCTCAATTCATCTTAAAAAACGACATACAAACACTTAATCGTCAAAAATATGAATGAAACCTCTCAATTAAGGGTATAGATAGGAGAAACCTCTGCCTGAATCATGGCACTAACAAAAGCAGAACGGTATTCACTAGGAGGGAATTTCTCATGGCTGATGAAAACATAAGCAAAGGTTTAGTTGATGCTGCGTTTAAAAAGAAACAGCAAGAAGAAGAAGAAGAAGAGAAGAAGGCACAAGAAGGAGAAAAGGCGGGCGAAGGCGATATTATTACGTTTGAAAGAGATGGACAAACGCTTGAAGCGATCGTCACTTCTACGAATCCAGCAAACTCCGTTGTTTGCGACCTGACTATCATGGAGGATTTCCATGAGCGCAATTTGGAGCACGAAATGACGGTTGTGGCTCATAAAAACTATAAGGTTAAAAAACGAAGCGAAAAATAAGCTCGTGACCCAAATAAAAGAGCAGCGCACTTCTTTAAAGTGTGGTGCTCTTTTATTTGGGTTTGTGCATGGAACTACCCAATCGACTGCAAAATGTTGTACTCTTACATATAGAGAAAAGTTCAGAGGTGAGAGATATGAAGAAAGTAACAGCATTAGGGCTGATGATTGTATTAGGTGGGCTGCTGACAGCCTGTGCCGGAACGTCCGAGCCGCCGGACGGTTTTATCACGATGAACAAAGAACAAACGGAGCTTGCGATCGGCTCGTATGAGTGGACGAATGAAGGACTGTTTAGTGAAAGTACAGCCAACGTGGATGCAGGGACGCCTTATCAGGTGGCTGAAAAGGTTGAATCTGCTCCAACTGGCGGTGATCAGACAGCTGTGATCACGTTCAGTACTGGAAAAACACCGGAGCTCTCTGCTTTTATCTGGGACGAGGAAGGCAGACAGGAGGAGCTTCCGATTGAGAATGACCAGGTGACGCTTCCGACGGAACCAGGCAGGCATGTGATGGAAATGTTTGCTGAATGGGAAAATGGAAGTGCTTCGTACACGATGCCTGTACTGATTCAATAGAGGATGAAACCTTATGCCCTTTCCAATCGTAAAGTAGGTAACAATTTTTTATGAGGGGGAAGGGCATGAGTGGAGGCATGTTGCTGCTGATCATTCTGGGATTGCTCGGTCTGCCCATCTTATGGGGGATCGTCCGTGATAAGCTCGGGTGGAATACCAATCGGTTCTACGGAGATGAAATGAACAAGAAGAAGAATAAGGGCAGGGAAAAGGTGTATGAAGAGAATACGAGGCAGGCTGGACCTGGAGATTACCCGCCGTCTGGTGGAACAGGAATCTGATCGTCTGGTCGATGAATCGATCGCGGTGCACCGCTGCTTTTTTTACAAAAATAAAACCCGTCTACTCTTATTAAAGAGCGGACGGGTTTCTTCTATATTACTATTCTTCCACTTCAGTCTTCAACTTCGTCAAAGGCTGTGGAGGGCATGATTTCTGTGTGAGACGAGATACGATGATGATCGTGAGTAGACCACAGACCATCGCTAGTGTACGGAATGGGAAGAGGACGACGCCGTCTTCAATCATTGGATAAGGCAGGAATGCCGGTAGCCCAAGAGCGGGTTCTCCTCCACCGAAACGTAGGAGGAAGGAAACGGTCAGTCCTGCTACAGCTCCGTACGTATTCGCTTTTTTATCGAACAAGGCCGTCGTCAGCTGAGGGAACAGCATACAGTAGACGAGGTCTGCACATAGATACCAAAGTGTGTAGACACTGTCGATATTCAAGGCGACGATTGTCGCGGCTAGTCCCATGATGATGATGGACACACGGATCGTGCGTTTAATGTCTCGACCTGTCGCTTTCGGTTTGATAAGCGGACGGTAGATGTTCCAGGCAGCCATGGATGACGCGGACAGGATGGACGAGTCCATCGATGACATCACGGCTGCGGCTACGGCACCAAGTGCAATGATGGCAATGCCGTATGGTGACATGTAGTTGATGACGTAAGCGAGAATTTCGGAAGCGGCGCCAGGGCCTTCGATTCCGTAGCTCGCCCAGTCAGCTGAGAATCCTGCGACACCGATCATGACGGCTGGTACAGCAAGGACGATACATAGGATACCTGCTGCGATCGACAACCACATCGCGGTTTGTTCATTTTTCGAGGAAAGGACACGTTGGAAATAGACCTGCCACGGAATACCACCGAAGATCAGCAGCAAGGCATAATCCCACCAGTTCCAGTAATAATTTCCCCAGTCCGGGTGATTCCAGCCATCAAGGGGCGGAAGAAGGTTCGCAAACCCGGCCATTCCATCTTTGTACGCGCCCCATGCTTGATCCAGTCCGCCGACTTCAGCAAGGGCGAATGGAACAACGAGGAACATACCGATCAGAATCATGATGATTTGGGCCACGTCTGTGAGAGCGACGGACCACATGCCTCCTACGAATGTGTAGGCAACGGCGATAATTGCGGAAATGATGATGGATGTATTGAAATCGAGTCCGAGAATCAGACCGAATGTAGTTCCGAGTGCGACGAGAATGGCGGCACTCCAGAATAGTTCTCCGAGTAGGGCGGGTAAGTATAGAACTCCGGCCACTTTTTTACCAAAACGGACCTCCAGCGGGTCGAGCATGGTCGTGAATTCGTGCCTTCTCATCTTGCGGGCGTAGAAAATACCTCCAATGATCAAGCTGAGTCCGTATCCCCAAGGGGCTTGGGCCCATACGATCCCTGATGCGAATGTCGTTTCGGCTGTACCTGCGATGTATCCGCCACCGACCCAAGTTGCTGTCATGGTGAACATCGCGACCCAAAGCGGCATTGAACGGCCGGCGACCATCATATCCTTTGCGCTGTCTGATTTTTTTCCAGCGGTGATCGAACCGATATAAAAGATGATGGCGTAAGAGATGAACATGAAGGCTAAGGCTCCCCAGTTCACATCGTTACCGGAAAGTCCGACATAAATGGCGACGATGAGGAGTAAACCTAAGAATCCGAATAATCCTGCTTTTCCTTGACTTTGCTTTTTCTCTGGCTTCTGCACCGAATCACTCCTTATGTTTTATAGTTTGGTTATCGATCTGTCCTCGGTGAGGGCAGGTCGTTTTTTTACGTAAGTTGTGTTGTAGAACCGGTTCTTGTTAATCGCTTTAATACGTTTAAAAAATATTAAACAGAACAACACTTATATACGATAACGTAGAATGAGAGTTTGTCAACAGGCTAACCGGTTAAATAGGAGAAAACGATGTGGGAAGATGCAATCAAAATTGGGATAGATGGGAAAGAAGAAACTATAAATTTAAAGTTTTTCCCTAAATCGACAAATTTCAAACAGATTTTTCAAAAAATAGGGTATATAAAATGGCAAGGCACATCCTATGAGAAAAACCTATGATAAAGCCGTCGGGAAAAATGAGAGTAAATGGACGAATCAAAAAAGGAGGCACAATGATGAAACAAATGTACATCGATGGAGAATGGGTGGACGCCCAATCGAAAAAGGTGAGAGACATCATCAATCCCTTTAATCAGGAAGTGATCGCCCAAGCGGCGGAAGGGGATGCTGAGGATGCAAAGCTTGCGATTGCTGCTGCGAGAGAAGCGTTCGACCATGGCGAGTGGAAGGATACACCAGGAGCTGACCGCGGGCGGAAGGTCCTTCGTATCGCCGAGCTGATCGAGCGGGATAAAGAAGAACTTGCTGAGCTCGAAACGCTTGATACCGGTAAGACACTGGAAGAAAGCCGTGCAGACATGGATGATATCGCAGGCGTTTTCCGATACTTCGCGGGTCTTGCGGATAAGGATGGCGGAGAAGTCATCGAATCCCCGATTCCAAACAGTCAAAGTAAAGTCGTCCGCGAACCGGTTGGTGTCTGCGGTCAGATTACCCCATGGAATTACCCTCTTCTACAAGCAGCATGGAAAATCGCGCCTGCCTTAGCAGCAGGAAACACGATCGTATTGAAGCCTAGTGAAATTACGCCCCTCACGACTGTAAAAGTGACTGAGCTCATGGAGGAAGCGGGATTCCCGAAAGGTGTCGTCAACCTGGTGCTTGGGCCAGGGGCAACGGTCGGGAATGAACTTGCTGAAAGCCACGATGTCGATTTGATTTCGTTCACAGGAGGCATTGAAACAGGGAAAAGAATCATGCAGACGGCAAGCGGCAATATGAAAAACATCGCGCTTGAGCTTGGCGGAAAGAATCCGAATATCGTCTTTGCTGATGCGCATTTTGAAACAGCTGTCGACCAGGCGTTGAACGCCGTCTTTTTCCACGCTGGACAGGTGTGTTCGGCCGGAGCGAGGTTGATTGTCGAGGACTCCATCCACGACCGTTTTGTAGAGGAGTTGAGGGTTCGAGCTGAGCGCATCAAGCTTGGGAACGGTCTTCATGAAGACACCGAATCCGGACCTCTCATTTCCGCCGATCACCGGGAGAAGGTCGAGAATTATGTGGAGATCGGGAAAAAAGAAGGTGCCCATCTGCTTGTCGGAGGCGCACGCCCTGAAGATCCGGAGCTTCAAGATGGATTTTTCTATTTGCCGACGATCTTCACAGAGTGCACGACGGATATGAGAATCGTCCAGGAGGAAGTGTTCGGTCCCGTGTTGACGGTTGAGCGTTTTCAAACAGAAGAAGAAGCCGTAAAGCTTGCGAATGATTCCATTTATGGACTCGCTGGTGCGGTGTTTACGCAGGATATTGATAAAGCAGAACGGGCGGCTGCTAAGATGCGCATGGGAACGGTTTGGATCAACGACTTCCACCCGTACTTCGCCCAAGCGCCGTGGGGTGGATACAAGCAATCCGGAATCGGCCGTGAGCTCGGAAAGCCGGGACTTGAGGAATACACAGAAACGAAACATATTTTCCGTAACGTGAAGCCTGAACCGATTAATTGGTTCAAGTAAGAGTAGACTACAAAAGAATGAAGGAGGATTTTTATGAAAGAAGCATATGATATTGTCATCATCGGTGCCGGAAGTGCGGGGTCGGTCCTCGCTGGTCGTTTGACGGAGGATGGTAAAAAAGACGTACTTGTACTTGAAGCGGGACGCAGTGACTATGCTTGGGATCTACTTATCCAGATGCCGGCAGCCCTGCCTTTCCCAGCGGGTAAATCCCTGTATGATTGGGATTATGAATCAGATCCTGAGCCCTACATGAAAGGGCGTCGGATCAAGCACGCCCGTGGAAAAATGCTTGGTGGATCAAGCTCGATCAATGGAATGATCTATCAGCGCGGGAATCCGAAAGACTATGAGCGCTGGGGAGCGGATGAAGGGATGGAAGACTGGGATTTCGCCCACTGCCTTCCTTATTTCAAACGTCTGGAGAATGCGCTTGGATCTGATAAAGACGATCCGTATCGCGGTCACGATGGCCCCATTAAACTGGAGCGTGGACCCGCGACGAATCCTTTGTTTGAAGCATTCTTCGAGGCAGCTGTTGAAGCAGGCTACTATCGTACGCCAGATGTGAACGGGTTCCGCCAAGAGGGCTTTGGACCTTTTGACAAACACGTCTATAAAGGGCGCCGCATGTCTGCATCCCGTGCGTACTTGCATCCCGCTATGAAACGGGACAACCTTACTGTGAAAACTCGTGCCTTCGTTCAGCACATCGATATCCAAGATGGGAAGGCACGAGGGTTGACCTTTAAGCGAAATGGCAAAGAGCATTATGTGAAAGCGGGCGAAGTCATCCTTTGCGGCGGTGCAATCAACACGCCACAGCTGCTCCAGATTTCTGGTGTCGGGGATGAAGAGCACCTTCGATCTGTAGGCGTGACGCCGAAAGTCCATCTTCCTGGTGTCGGGGAAAACCTACAGGACCACCTTGAAGTGTACATCCAGCACGAGTGCCTGCAGCCTGTTTCAGAGCAGCCGAACTTGAATAAGCTGAAGATGCCATGGATCGGGTTGCAGTGGTTGATCGGACGTAGTGGCCCTGCTGCAACGAACCACTTTGAAGGAGGAGGATTCGCCCGTTCGAACGACGACGTCGATTATCCGAACCTGATGTATCACTTCCTCCCGGTAGCAGTGCGCTACGACGGGCAGAAAGCGCCCGTCAAGCACGGCTTCCAGGTTCATATTGGGCCGATGTATTCTGATGCTCGTGGTTCATTGAAGATCAATTCCAATGACCTGAAAGCCTATCCGAGCATGGTGTACAACTACCTTTCAACAGAGCAGGATAGGCGTGAGTGGGTCGAAGCTGTACGCGTGACGCGAAAAATCATGTCACAGCCGTCGATGAAGCCTTATAACGGGGGAGAAATTTCACCTGGTCCATCCGTCCAGAGTGAAGATGAGATTCTCGACTGGGTGGCAGAAGATGCGGAAACAGCCCTGCACCCAAGCTGTACGGCGAAAATGGGACCGAAGTCTGACCCGATGGCTGTCGTCGATCCGAAGACGATGAAAGTCCATGGTGTAGAGAACCTGCGTGTCGTTGACGCGTCCGCAATGCCTTATGTGACAAACGGAAACATCCACGCGCCTGTACTGATGCTTGCCGAAAAAGCAGCAGACATTATTCGTGGCAGAGAGCCACTTGCAGCCGATCACCTGGATTATTACAAGCATGGTGTTCACCCGGCTGATGCTGGAACAATTCAAGGGTAAAGAGAAAAGATCATAAGCATCAACACGAAAGCAGGGACCTGTACAAGTCCCTGCTTTCGCTTTATATTAGAATGAGAGCGTATTAATCAAATTGAATGCATTAAACGTTTAAAAGGTATGGAAGAGAGAGGAGGCGGTTCTTTGAAGAAAGACCCAAAGGAACGGATAGAGGAAGCAGAAGGGGCCGTCGTCAATTCGATTGCTGAGACGATGGACCTTTATGGCATCACTCCTTCAACAGGAAAATTATTCGCCAGGATGTATTTTAAGCAGGAGCCGATGACGCTTGATGATATGAAGGATGACCTCGGAATGAGTAAGCCGAGTATGAGTATTGCGGTCCGCAACCTCCAGGAGGTCAGCATCGTTCATAAAGTCTGGCAGAAAGGGTCCCGCAAGGATTCCTATATGGCTGAGAAGGACTTCTTCAAGTATTTCTCCCGCTTCTTCGGAAACAAGTGGGAGCGCGAAGCTAAGCTGAACTTGTCTGCCATCGAGTATGCCGAGAAGATTCTCGAGCAGGTGATGGAGGATGAGGAAGCGGACGAAGAGACGATTGAACGAGCGAAGACGAATTACGAGCAGCTGGAAGACTACCGCAAGTACTGCAGGTGGCTCGAGCGTTTGTCGGATTCGATTGACTCGGGTGAGATTTTTGATTTCTTACCTGTTGAGGAACCGGATGCTGATCAATCGAAGCGTAAACGATAGTTGAATGACGATGCCTGTTTGCACTCTTTTCTTAGTATAAAAGAGTGGGGACAGGCATTTTTTTATTCTTTTGTAGCTATGGAGCAACGCATATAGGTGATGAATTCTAAGGAGTTAATAAGCAAGCCTCTTTATTAACGGTGAAACCTTGTCGATATTCCACTAATATGAAGGAATATGCTTACATAAAATCGAATCGTTAGTTATAGGTATTTTTTAGGTTGAATTTTAATAACTATATGTCAGGAGAAATCATTCATGAACTCAAATCTAGTTGCTGAAGAAACGGCACTAAACAAAATATTCTCGGACGATTATATATTCACAATGCCAACTGTTCAAAGACCCTACTCTTGGTCTACTGATGAAGTAGGTGAACTTTTGGACGACTTAGTAGACTTTATTAACCATTATGAGATTACAGAGAAATCCTTTCAAAAAATCAGCGAACCCTATTTTTTAGGCAGTATAGTACTAGTCAAAGGTGAGGGACCTGAAGCGCAAGTACTGGATGGTCAACAGAGGTTAACAACCTTAACAATACTCTTAGCGGTTCTCAGAGACTATTTAAGTGATGAAGAGATTCAGTCAATGATTCTGCAAAAAGGAAAGAAGTTATTTGGTACAAAAGACACTCACAGATTACAACTAAGGCCAAAAGACAATGACTTCTTTAAAGAATATATTCAAGAGAAAGGATCTACGACCAAATTGAGCGCTGATACTAGTGTTTCAACAGATAGCCAGAACCATATTGCAGAAAATACACTTTATTTATATGAAAGGTTAAACGAGTTAGATGAAGAAGTAGTTCAGATTCTACCGAGTGTTATTGCAAATCTGTGCTATCTAGTAGTTGTATCAACTGGGAGTTTCGATTCTGCTTTTCGTATTTTCACAGTACTTAATGATCGTGGACTTGACCTTATGACAAGTGACATTTTAAAGGCAAAAGTTGTCGGTGAAATACCCGATGAAAAACAAGAGAAGTACACAGCTAAATGGGAAGAGGTAGAAGTAACTTTAGGAAGGAGTAGGTTTAATAAACTGTTTGATCATATTAGGATGATCATACAAAAGAGAAAAGGCAGTGCGAATATTAAAGATGAATATGAAGAAATATTCCAGGAGATAAGTGGGGCTAGATTTATTGATGATATATTAATTCCATACAGTGAAGCATATATGAAAATTGTAGACTTTAGGTCTCATTTTAATGGTGATCCTGAAATTGTTAAGGTATTGAGCTTATTAGACCGAATTGATAATAGTGATTGGATACCAATTGCAATATATTATATGAATCATTATAACACTAACTTGAAGGAATTCTTAAAAGAGTTAGAAGTTTTAGCTGGAACTAGTATGGTATTAAGGAAAAATTTCAATTGGCGTATGTCTAGGTATGCACAAATATTACGTACTATGTCGTCTGATAAGGAGGCTTTTGTTCCAGGGAGCTCTCTTTTAGTCAAAAAAGACGATAAAAAGAAGTTATTAGATTTATTACAGGGAGACGTTTATACAGAACTAAAAGACTCAGCTCGCCGATATGTGTTATTACGACTTGACTCTTTATTGACAGAAGGACAGCCTTATTATGATCACAAGGTTATTACAGTAGAGCATATACTGCCTCAAACTCCAAAAGAGGATAGCCATTGGATAGAGAAATTTGGCGAGATTGAAGAATATGTTCATAAGTTAGGTAACCTAGTTTTATTAACTAGGCGCAAGAATGCTCAAGCTAGAAATTATGAATTTGATAAGAAAAAGAAATCATATTTTCAGAGTAAAAATGGAGTTACCTCATTTGCTATAACTTCACAGGTTATACAAGAAGACGATTGGACACCAGACACTCTCTTAAAAAGACAAGGTAAATTAATTTCCTTGCTTCAAAATGCATGGAAACTGGATGAGGATAACCTGGTTGATCCAGAAGCAGAGAAAGTGGAGTTTTATACAAGTGGCCCGAGAGGTGCTTCAGCCATAGGCACAATAACTAAAAACGGGTTTTTGGTTAAAAGAGGATCGAGGATTGCAAACGGTGTGAGTAATTCTTTTGGAGATCATCAACACCGAAAAAGAGAAGCACTAATAAATAATGGTTTCATAATTGTGAAAGAAGACGAATTGATTTTAGAAAAAGATTATATCTTTGATAGCCCTTCACTTGCTGCGTCAGTGGTGCTTGGTCGAAGAGCTAATGGAAACACAGAATGGAAATCTGCTGAAGGTTTAGGGCTGGAGAATTATTTAACTGATTAATATTGAGGTGAAAAAATGAAGTATCAATGGTACTTTCCGCAGAATGCTGAAGGAGGACAACCAGAGGGTTTAAATGATTCTGGTGTTGAGAGCTTCAGGGGTAATCAAATTGAGTCACTTGCTAGAGAGATAATCCAAAACTCTACAGATGCCATAGTGGACAAACAAAAGCCAGTAACCGTAACCTTTGATAAAATTACGGTTACTCCAAGCGAGTTCCCCCACATAAAAGGTTTAACTCGATCCTTTAGAAGTGCTCGTGATTATAAAAGAACACCTGAACAAGCAAAGCAATTCTTCTCCAAAGGATTAGAAATCCTTGAAAATGAAAAAGATTTTACGTTCCTAAAAATAAGTGATTACAACACCTCCGGGTTAAGTGGAGTAAATGAGGAGGCAAGTGATTGGGAGAATCTTGTAAAATCAATTGGGATAAGTAATAAAGGTGGAAGTTCTGGAGGTTCGTTTGGTATTGGAAAAAGTGCTCCTTTTGCTTGTTCAAATTTACGAACTGTTTTCTATAGCACTTTAAACCAGCAAGGAGAGATAGGATTCCAAGGGGTTTCAAGACTTGCTTCGCATAGTGATGACAGTAATTATGAAACTAGAGGTACCGGTTTTTATGGTATTAAGAAAAACACAAAAGCAATTACTGACCCCAAATACATTCCGAATTTTTTTAATCGTTCAGAACCAGGAACGGACGTAGTGGTAGCTTCGTTCCTAGAAGATAAAGAATGGCAAGAGAAAATAATTAAAGCTGTAATTGAGAATTTCTTCTTTGCTATTTACGAAAATAAACTTGTGGTCAAGGTTGGTAGTGTTGAAATAAATAGTAACAATTTAAAGAGTTTATTAGATAAATATATCAAGCCTCATAAAGCGCATTACGCCCATGAATACTTCTCTGCAATAAAACTAGGGGAAGTGTATGAGAAAGAAATTAATGATTTAGGGAGCGTAACATTATTTATACGAACAGATGATGATCTATCAAAGAAAGTTGCCATGGTAAGGAATACTGGTATGAAGATTACTCATTTAGATAGGTTTAGAGGGGGGACTAAGTTTTCAGGAGTGTTATTTATTAATGGTAGTAAACTCAATGAGCTCCTAAGGAAAACTGAACCGCCTACACATGATAAATGGGAACCTTCTAGGTATGAAGATGAAAGATATGCAAAAAAAGTAATTGAGGAAATTAAACACTTTGTTAGAGAAGTAGTGAAAGAGCTTAATAAGGTTGAAGAGTCTAACAAAATTGATTTCAAAGGGTTTAATCAGTTTCTACCCGACCACCTTAATGAAGACGAACCTTTGGAGGACAAAAAAACTGAAGACGTGAACACGTTTGTTCCAAAGTCCATGAGAATTAAACCACGTAAAATTAAGAAAGCTTCCAGAACTTCAATTGTAAATAAAGGGTTGAATAAGAAACCGAAGCAGAAAAAGAATGTGACTTCAAAAAAGAATACTAAAGGTCAAGGTGGAAAGAAACAAAATACGAAGAGTCTCTCAATAGCAAAAGTTAGATCAATATTGGTGGATCAAAGTCAAGGTGCATATGATGTAAGTGTTACAACATTATCTGGAGGGAAAGGGTATCTCACTATAAATTTCGTTGGGGAAGACGCAAAAGCATACGACTTGATGTTGGATTCAGCGTTAGACTCGAAAAACAATATGTATCATACAGTAGAAAAAAATACGATTGGTCCAATAATTTTTGAGGACAATGAAAAAAGGGTATTTAGGATTCAAACAAATGAGAAATTCAGAGCATCTTTGGAGGTTCAGGTCAATGAGAGTTAAAGAGAGGCACTTTCCGTACCCTGTTTTGGCGGACTTCTCAGATGATTACAAGAAAGGTTCATATGAGACAGAAATAAGCTATGACGTTACTAAAGATGAATTCATTTTAAGGGTTAAGCATAGTTTGGATAGTAAAGAATTATACAGTGATATTTTGCGGGGAAGAGCAATGTTTTGCGTTCACATCGAATGTTCAAAAACACAAATGCGAATCCTTTCTAAGTCTAAAGAAGAAAAGCAAGAAGTTAAGGTGAAAGCAAGTGATATTGATCAGAGAATAGACGTCTGTACATTTGTGATAGCAAACGAAGATATTAAAGGGTTCTCCAATGAATCATTTGATGATGATTACAAAGGGTACACCTTTGAAGTAAGCAAGGGGGATATTTTGGCTATTGGCGATGACTATCTTATCAATATTGAGAAAGATAAATCGAATGATTCAGAATCCATCCTGCAATTGGAGAAAAGTTTAGAAGATAATCCAAAAGAAAATTTCTCACTAACATTTGCTACTGATAGGATAGTAGTTACGCTTAATCAGGAAGACTACAAAACGTATAACGAATTAGCAAACACTGAGCAATTATTACCCATTTTACACGCGTTAATTGGAGTCCCAGCACTATCAGCAGCTCTTCAGCTAATAAGTCAAGAAATGAGCGATGCAAACGAAGATGAATACTCATCTTATCGCTGGTATAGAGTGTTGATGGAAAAAATTGAATATTTAGGTTTGGATCCGTATGATGAGAAGGTTTACGAAGAACCTATTCAACTAGCACAAAAGATTCTTGACAACCCACTTTCAAAATCATTACTGTCTCTTTCAAATATCTACGAGGGGCTTTATGATGGGATGGAGGATGATGATGAAGACATTTAACGCTAGCTTTTTGAATAAGTTAAAGAGTAATGTTGAACACAACAAGGAGAGGTATAAATTAAAAAAACCTCCAATTGAAAATTACGATGAACTACTGGACGAAGAAACAATGGAATGGTTTTCCAATATAAAACTGGAAACACAGCCATCTAAAAATGAGAAACTAGACTTTTCAAATTCAAAACGTCTTTACAGTAAAACAATAAAATTGACTCCAGCGGAAGCTTCTGATGAAAAGTTATGGGCTTTTATGACTCACATTACTCATTGGAATTATATGAGAGAGCGGTGGCCCGTTGAAGAAACTAAAGGCAAAGAAGAGAATTTTATTCTAGATAGGTATTTCTTTAAAAACAGGCCTATCTCTAGGAACGGGCTAGCAAGATTATGGTGGGCTTCATACATTACCTATAACGAAAAATTTGATGATCCTTTTTATCTTACAAGTCTAATGATGAAAAATGAAGATCAAGATGTTGGTAGGATTATTTTGGAAACGCCAACTATTTGCAGGAATAAGAAAATGGTTGAAGTTACGCTTACATCATTAGACGAATTAAAAAGTAATCATGATCTGAGAAGTCGAGACTATATTAGGTATGCTGCTAGGTACATTAATTTAACAGGTAGTGTTACTCTCTGGGATTTTTTGAGTGATAGTGAACTTAGAAAAATTATAGATGACATGAAAGACAATTGGTTAAAACAAAATAGTCAACAAATTGTTCTTAACTTAAATGAGTAAAAGCCTTCATGTGATGGAGGTTTTCTTTTTAAAGTGGCTACGATATAATATAGTTTTATCACTATTGAAATTTAGTAGGAGAAATACTATGACTTATAGAATAATGGATTTGTTTTCAGGAGCAGGTGGGTTAAGTAACGGGTTTGTACAAACGAAGCAATATGAGGTGGATGTTGCAGTCGAAAAAGATGCAGATGCTAGAAGAACTTACGAAGAAAACCATGATGAGGTTTTGCTATTTAAAGATATACTAAACATGGACTATTCGTCAAAAGAAAAGCTAGAGGATATAGACATTATCATAGGCGGGCCCCCATGCCAGGGATTTTCTAATGCAAACAGACAAAAGAATTCTTTGGTATCCGGTAATAATCAATTAGTAAAAGAGTTTTTGCGTGCGGTTGAATTTCTAAAACCTCGGGCATTTGTAATGGAAAATGTCCGTACTATGGAATCTAAGAGTCATAAGTTTCTATTAACTGAAGACGATCAAGCAGATGTAGATAAACTCAATTTGAATATAAAAGAGGAATCAATTTCTATTGGGTATTCTAATTTTTTTGTTAACAGTATCATAGAGAAAATGGATTTTAAGAACGACGATTTAACTAAATATATTATAGAGAAGCCTCTCTATTCAAAACTCAACACCTTGATGAAAAAATTGGAGAAAGGCGAATCCGAAGCCCTGTTATATATAACAAGGAACAATAATAAAAAAGTACTTATTAAATACTTAACTAACTGGAGCAACCATGGACAGACTGCATTCTCAAAATCATACGAAGAAGAGTGGAATAAGTTAGGGAACATGATTGATGAAATAATTAATTCAGGAGTATTAGAAGATGGGATAAGTTCCACCCTGAGTAATATACTTGAAATACAAAAAATCATAAATAAACTTAATGAAGTCAAGAAGCATAGAATAATCCATGAAGGGATTACCTTTGGTGAAGAAAGCATCGTACTCAATACTTATTCCTACAATGTTTTCGCATTTATTCTTAAGAAAATAAGATCTCTTGGATATCACATTAATGAGGATGAATATATCTTTAATGCTGCGAACTACGGGGTTCCACAGAAAAGGAAGCGTCTAATTATCATAGGTGTTCATGATGACTATCTTAAGACTGACAAAGTACAGGTCCCTCAAAAAATATTTGGTGATGAAAATTGTTTCTTCACTATTCATAATGCAATAAGTGACTTGGAGCAAATTGAGCCTGTGACATACGTGAGTGAACAGAGTCAACCTAAGTTGAAAAAAGGCAGTAACCACTGCCTTACTAACTATTTAAATGGGGAGATTCCAGATATTCATAACCACATTGTCACTAATAGTACTGCTATAGCGAAAGAAAGGTTCGCTGAATTAACGCAGGGACAAAATTTCCATAATTTAAGTGATAAACTTAAGAGTAATTATTCAGATTATAAGCGCACACAAAACACAGTCTACAAAAGGTTAAGTTACTATGAGCCTTCCGGAACCGTAGTAAATATCAGAAAGTCAATGTGGGTACACCCTGTGAAGGACAGGGCACTCAGTATCAGGGAAGCGGCAAGGTTACAGTCTTTTACAGATGATTATATATTCTACGGCAGTAAAGATTCACAATATCAACAAATAGGTAATGCGGTACCTCCTTTATTAGGTAGAGCAATTGCAGAGAGCTTATTACTCTCCTTGGGTGAACAAGTGGACAATCCTATAAGTAATATTCTTAAAGCAGAATCACTTACTAACGAAATTCAAAATGCTTAAAAAGAAGCAAGGGGCTCTCTTGCTTCTTTTTTTATATAATACATACCTAGCACAGAGTAGTATTGACTAGACGTACGAACCTCTATATACTTAACGACTATGTGTGAAAAACGACAGATTTCGACTTTTTCATATACTCGACGATAACTAGGGGGAAAATAATGAACGACGAATCAAGTAGTAGGATGAGAATTAATTGGATTACCTTTTCCATTAGCGGAGGCTTTCTCGTACTATTTTTACTTATGTCTCTGTTTAACAAAACGCTGATGGGAGAATGGATCGCAAGCTCATTTGACTTTTCGGTCGTGTTTTTTGGTGCCTTTTGGCAAGTATTACTTTTAGCTACATTTGCGGTGGGCATAGGGCTTGCCGTTTCTAGATATGGTCATGTGAAGCTCGGGAAGTTGGATGAGCCTGAGAATGGGTGGTTCCGCTGGGTTTCGATGATTTTGTGTACGTTGTTAGCAAGTGGGGGTGTCTTCTGGGCGGCAGGGGAGCCGATTTATCATTTTCTGACGACTCCGCCTTTGTTTGCGGATGAAGGAATGACGCCTGCGGAAGCGGTTGTTCCGGGACTTGCTCAGAGCTTTTTCCACTGGGGATTTACAGCTTGGGCTTGTTTAGGGACGGTTGCGACGATTGTGTTGATGTATGCCCACTATCATAAAGGGTATCCGCTGAAGCCGAGAACGATGCTTTATCCGATGGTCGGCGAGAAGATTTTTCATAAGCGTAGTGTGCTTGGCGCGGCTGCGGATATTGTTTCGATTATTGCAGTGGCTGCGGGGACGATCGGACCGATTGGCTTCTTAGGCCTGCAGGTCGGATATGCGCTTGAGTACTTATTCAGTGTGCCGGACACGCTGATTACGCAGGCGATCGTGATTATTTTCTTAGTGACGATTGCGGCGATTTCTGCTTCGTCCGGTGTCGATAAAGGGATTCAGTTGATGAGTCGCTTGAATGTCGGGCTGGCGGTTGTGCTGATGATCGGTTTGTTGATTCTTGGGCCGACGATGTTCATCATCGATTCATTCCTTGGTGCGGAAGCTTTCCAGATTCAGAACTTCCTGCGCATGAGTCTTTATCGTGGTGATAGCGGCTGGCTCGGCTATTGGACGGTCTTTTTCTGGGGATGGTTCCTAGGATTCGGTCCGGCGATGGCGATGTTTATCAGCCGGATTTCGCGTGGTCGCACGATCAGAGAATTGATTCTTGCTGTTGCGATCATTGCGCCGATTGTGAGTAACTTCTGGTTTGCGGTTGTTGGAGGAACGGGCTTGTTCTATGAACTGGAAAGCCCTGGCGCAATCTCTACCGCTTTGAATGAGACGGGGATGCCGGCAGCGGTCATGGCGATTATGGAACAGGTTCCGTTCGGCATGGTCATGGCGACTGGTTTCCTCATTGTAACGGTCGTATTCGTTGCAACGACAGCCGACTCGATGTCGTACTCGGTAGCCGTCACGATTACGGGGGATGTGCATCCGCCGAAGTGGCTCCGTGTCTTCTGGGCGCTTCTATTCGGAGCGATTGCGGCAACGCTGATCGGAATCGGCGAGAGCAGTATCCAGACGCTGCAAAACTTCATTGTTGTCACAGCGGTTCCGGTTTCGATCCTTCTGCTGCCACCTGTGTGGCTGGCGCCTAAGGTTGCGAAGCTGATGGCGATCGAGCAGAACATTGTGACGCCGAAGGGAAAAAAGAAATAGATTGGTTAAAGCACGTCCTAGAAATGGGGCGTGTTTTTTCTGCAGTAGATTGTACTTAGCTTTCTTAAAACCCTCATGTTGTTCTGCCTTTATAGTTTGGCTTATTCGTCCGTTTTTTTCATCTTGTCTTTCATGTCCCCTTCAATCATGATAGTCGTCGCGATTAAGACTCCTCCTCCCAGCCCCATGCCAATGGTGGCGATGCTGGTATGACTGCTTGTGATCAGCATGAAGCAAATGACTACGATGATGAAAGCTGCTACTCTGAGTGCCTGGTATACATTCATATCATTCTCCTTTAACCACTCCATTTCCATACATTTACCATTTAGGTGTAAAATTTAAACCCATTCGAAGTGATTGATAGTGAAAGTCTTTAAGAAGAGAAGTTCCAACTATAAGATAAAGGGGATTACTACAGATAAGTAGAAGTATTGTATAGAAGCAATTCTAAAGGAGGAGACGAAATGGATTTAGGAGCATTTTCCGTAAGTTTGAGCGTGAAAGATATTCACCGGTCGAAAGAGTTTTATGAAAAACTAGGGTTCGAAGCAACAGGTGGGGACGTTAATCAGAACTGGCTCATCATGAAAAATGACGATAAGGTGATCGGGCTCTTTCAGGGCATGTTCGAAAAGAACATCCTGACGTTCAACCCGGGGTGGAATAATCAGGCGGAGGAGCTGGAAGGCTTTACGGATGTCCGCGATTTGCAAAAGGAACTGAAGCAGAAGGGCGTTGAACTGACTCGTGAGGCAGATGAAGCAACAGAGGGTCCTGAACATATCACATTGGAAGACCCGGATGGCAACCCGATTTTAATCGATCAGCACCGATAGAAGGTACAGCCAGCCAGCCGTCTTTGGCTGAGACGTTGCTTGTCTCCTCAGGTTCGCGCCGAAACTGTGAGAGGCAGGCAGCGTTATTTTTTTCTCCCGCATCGCAAACTCTTCGCAAGGTGGTATGTGGGGAGTTTATCTTTTATAATAGAAGAAATTGCAATAGGAAATGGAGTGCTTCTATGACACACAACGATGAATATTTCATGAAACTAGCGATTGAGCAGGCATCAAAATCGAGAGCAGAAGGAAACGAACCGTTTGGCGCTATCCTGGTCAAAGGTGACGAGATTGTAAAAATTGCCGTGAACAAAGTACATACCCACTCAGACCCTACCTATCACGCAGAAATCGGGCTGATCAGGGACTTCTGTTCTGAGAATCAGTTATTCGACTTGCAGGACTATACGTTGTACACGAGCTGCGAACCTTGTGTGATGTGTTCCGGTGCAATGGTGTGGTCCAATCTTGGTAAAATGGTTTACAGCGTGACCCACGATCAGCTGGCGGAAATTGCAGGCGATAACATCATGATTTCCTGTAAAGAAGTCTTCGGCAAAAGTCCGATGAAGCCTTCTGTAGTAGGAGAGGTGCTGAATGAAGAGGGCTTGAAAGTATTTGATGGCTATACGTTTGGATCATAATTCTTAATAATGTGCAGTGCCCCCAATGTCTTACTCTTGTAAGAGGTGGGGGCATTGTTTTTTTGTGGAAAAATTATGAAACTGATGTCTCCAATAACTCGTAACTTAACAAAGGAGGCATCATGATGAGAAATCTGATGATCGGTTGTTTAGCGTTGTTCTTGATCATCGTCGGATGTGAACGTTCAATTTCCAAAACTGACGATCCGGTTAAAGAGCAAGGAAATGAAGAAGAACGTTACATAATCGAATCCAATGCAGAAGACGGTCAATCTCTACAAGTTGTATCCGCCTATAAATACGTGGAGAAGTATGTGGAAAAGGCGGAAAAAACGGAGGACCATGAGGAGCGGAAGGTGCTGTGGAGAGAGCTTGTCATGAATGAGGTTCGTGATTCGTGCTTGAATGGGCCTTATTTTCACCTTGTGCAGGAGTATGTTCTTTCACCTCCGCAGGATTTGGAAAACTTGAAAGATGAAATCGAGGCGCTTCGGGATTCTGGGTCGGAAGAGGTTGTACTGGAAGCACTGGAGAAGTCTGCGGGCGCCTTGCCGGGACCTGACACAACGGTCTGTCTTCTGCCGCTCGGGGATTTGGAGCTGGACGTTTCGGGAGTCACGGTAGGTGCGGGTACGATATCGATTGTGCATCAACCTTACACGACTCATCAATCGATCAGGCAGGTCGTCGCGCATGAGTATCATCACAGCGCCTGGACGGCGGATTCTTTCAATGGGGAGAAAATGGATCTTTTGGATGCAATCATATTTGAAGGGAAAGCCGAGTATTTCGCTGATTCGTTATATGGTGAGCCACTCATTGAACCGGGGCGTGTAAGTGAGGAGGAGGTGAAGAAGTTGTGGAATCGGGCGAAAGAGTCTCTCGACACAACAGATGACCGAGAAGTTCGGGAAATCCTCTATGGTGGAGAGGATGGATTCCCTTACGGTTTTGGCTATGTTGCGGGTTATCGAATTGTGCAGGAATACGTGAAAAGCCATCCTGATACGACGATGGAAGAGCTAACGAGGCTGAACGCTGAATCTTTATATCAGAAGAGTGGGTATGATTCTATTCAGTGACTGTTCGTGTCTGCTTTTGTTTTAGAGAGTGGTCCTTTTTCATTTGTAACTACATCGATGGTTATACATCTCCAATCAAAATAAAGCGTCTGCCTTCACTTGGGCAGTCGCTTTATCTGGTTATTTTCATTCGTCAGTTCCTCAAAATAATGTAAACAAGATAGACAACATACGTACTGAACAGAACAAGGCCCTCTACCTTCCCGACTCGGTAATCCGTCCTTGAGAAAATGAACAACAACAGACTCAACGCAATCATGATGATGACATCCATGAAGATTTTCCCGTTCACGGCTAAAGGTGAAATGGTCGCTGAAGCGCCGAGGACGAACAGGATATTGAGGATGTTGCTTCCTACCACGTTACCAAGCGCAATGCCGCTTTCTTTTTTCATGGCGGCGGATACGGAGGTGACGAGTTCCGGCAGGGAGGTTCCAAGGGCGATGATGGTCAGCCCGACTAACGTATCGCTCATGCCGAGGCTGAAGGCGATCTCTTTTCCATTATCGACGACGAGGTCTCCGCCAAAGATGATGGCGATCAGACCAGCGAGTGTCAGGGCGATGTTTTTGCCCCATTTCACGTCTTCGGGGACAGCTTCGTCGCTGGATTGCTTTCGACTTTTCATCCCGAGTTCAATCAAGTAGTACATGAAGATGGACAAAAAGAGGATGAAGATGATCCCGTCACTGCGTGTGAGCGAGTTAGTTCCTGATCCTTGCAGCGTGACGTCGCTCATCAGGACGAGCAGGGCTACGCTTGCGAGCAGGATGAAGGGAATCTCTTTTCTAGTTGTGTCACTCTCGACCATTAACGGGGAGAGGAAGGCGGTGATGCCGACGACTAAAGTGATGTTAAAAATGTTGCTTCCCACAACATTACCGAGAGACACCTCTGCGCTTCCCTCCAGAGCCGCGATGATGCTGACGGTCGCTTCCGGAGAACTGGTCCCGAACGCGACAATGGTTAACCCGATTAATATGGACGGGACCCGGAGCAGCCTTGCGATGTTGGAAGACCCATCAACGAAAAGGTCCGCGCCTTTAATAAGTAAAATGAAGCCGACAATCAATAGAATGTATGCCATCGTTGGTCCTCAGACTCCTTTATATTTTAATAAATCATACCCGTTTTGGTTTGATTTGGGAAGGGCGAAAACGCTAATTAGTATGCGCGCAAGTGGGACAATATAAACGAGTCTTGAGGCAGAACTTACTTCAATTTTTTCGTATGGATATATTCAGACACGACAAAAGCCAAGTCGTCATTTCCATAGATCGATAAAACTTCAAGCAGCGTCTCGGAGTCAATGTGGTCCGACTCCTTCTTCGTGACGGTCAGCTCGAGCGCATTGATCAATTCTTTATTTTCAGCTTGGTAGGGATAGGCTTCTTTATAAATGGTGACAGGGTCCAGGTCGTGGTTGATGCACCACTGGGCAAAAAGCAGGATCATCATTTTTTCGCCTTCCTGGTAGTTGCGGATCACTTCTTCTTCACGGCTTCGATCCATAGGGAAAGCCTCCTTCTGGGTGTGTTTATCATTCTATGATACACGGCATAAAAAAGGTTTGGAAGATATTCTCCCAAACCCATTGTTTATTTTTTCTGGATCAAACTATAAAGCAAGTATTGTAATGCCAGGAACACGACGCTTAAGAACACTAGATTGAGGACGATGAAGTTCTGTTGGAAGCTGAAATGCTGGTTTAGTGCAACAAACGCTCCGGCATGGATATAAGGACTGCTGAAGCTGTACAGCAGGCTGATGATGAACAATAGGGTGGATTGAATCTTCTGTGTTTTGGTGGGAAATGCGTTGTTTCGTTTGATGACCCTGTACAGAATGAAGGTGGCAATCAGTTGGAACGCAATAAATCCACCTAGATACATATCAGACAGAAAGACTTGTTGAAATGGCATATAGGGTTCACACCTTCCGAGTGGTTTTCATAGGTCACTGTATCTTATATGAGTTATGGATTCAATAGAAGGATGTCTGACCATAGTATGAATCTCTATCCCTTTTTTTGTATAATGAGGGTAGAGTAAATGGTAATTCAAGGGGTGTATGATGGATGTTGACGTGGAAAGCGGAACTAGATCAGATGATTAGAGAAAACTATGAACAGATGAGCAATGGTACGGACTTGGAGGCAGTGCTGAGATCTTGGGAGACGACATGGGAGTTCATGAAAGGCGTAATGGATAAGCAGGGCTATCACTCGATTGAGCAGCTTCAGAGACGTTTCTCTCTATCCGTTTTCTTAGGCAACTGGTTGATTGATTTCGAAGGCTTGATGGATCGGATTCCTTCTGATGAAGAAGCGGCTCGTTACCGGATTAAATATTTTCAAGATATTGTGGATCACATGAGTGAAAATGACAGCAACGTAATGGGATTTAAGCGATCGGTTGCGGAGGCTCATTTTACAATTGGTGAAAAGGACAAAGGGGATGCACTTTTCAGTGAAATCGTTCAGAAAAAACCGACGTACGGATACGGTTGGATTGGCTGGTCGGATATGTACGGAGGGTTTGCGACGAAATCGAATCGTAATCTTGACCGAGCCATTGAAATTCTGCATCAAGCGCTTGAGGTCAAAGGAATTTCTGATCGCGAGGATGTGTTGTTGCGTTTAGAAGAGCTGCTGAAAGATGCAGGGCGTACGGACGAGGCAAAGGAAGTGAAGCGGGAACTGAAGAAAGACGCGCCTGGTCGAAGCGTCATGTTTATGGAACCAAAAAATCAAGTGAAGGCTGACAAGATTGGACGGAACGATCCTTGTCCTTGTGGGAGTGGGAAGAAGCATAAGAAGTGTTGTTTGTAAAAGACGGTCTCGAGGTTGAATCTACCGAAGCTTCAGCCTCGAGACGATGAGTTTCATGATAAGGGAAATCGGTGAATCGCTTTTTTTAATAAAGTGAAATAAAGGTCGACAAATAGTAACCCCACTACATATGTAAGAAACGTATAGGATATATTCCATCCTTGACTGTATTCCACTTTTTCAAAAAACAGAGCTGTCATTTCTGCCCCGTTTAAAAAGATTATAAATCCAAGATAAACAATCCATCGCTTCCATTTAAGAAAGTAGATCATGTACGTAAAGATAAGACCAGTGGCTGGATTAAACCCCATGTCGATGTTGATCGAGTTGAAAATCAATAAATCCGTCTGAGGGTTAAGGGTCCAAAATCCGGCTGCCATTCCGATTTGATTACAGGTGATTGAGATAAAGGACATAACAGGAGCAACGGTTAAAAACAACATCGGAACGCGACGGCACAATAGGATGGCGATTGACCAAGGGATTATGAACCCGATGATAAAATTGAAAAACATGGTACTCCCCCCCATTTTTGTATGAGTATTATGTGTGTTCAATGGATTCTTATTCTTGAGATCTGATAAGAAATGGATGATTTTGAGATGTTTTTAGAAGGAGGGAGATGGTGCTTTGAAAAGGATGCTTATCGGGGTAGGGTTCGCTGCTGTCATAGGATTCACGTTCTATGAGTGGCAGATTAAAGAACCTTTCTCGAGTATGTTGAGGGAGGACATTTATAAGATAGAAGCCGAAGTAGCCGATGGCGAAGGTCCTCGCATTTATTCGACAACTGATGAGGGTATGATTTCCCTTTTTGAAGAAGAAATGAATGATATGTCATGGAGGGAAACGGATCAAGAAAATCCGAGCGTTTTTCACAAGGCATTCGCCTTGTACGCAGAAGATGGTTCTGTGATAGCAGAGGTGGTTTTTGTTGGGGAGAATATAGCACATATGAAGGGGGAGTATTTTGTAGTAGATGAGGTTGATTTGGTGAGTTTTACAACGATATTCTTTGAGGAGGAATATAAGCAAGATAACTTTTCTGGATCCGCAATTACACTTTACCCCCCACTCATAATTATAGAAGACGATAATTTATACTAAGTCAAATAAAGCCTGATTCCAGTCATCGTACAATTCATGACTGAAATCAGGCACCAAAGGATCATTCTTCTACATGTTCTTTAAAGTAATTCCCCCAATGAGGCTGCGTTCCATCTGCATCTTTGAAGTCATAAACCTCAGACAGCTCCCACGTGCTTAACGTTCTGCCGTTGAATCTGTGCACGTCTTCATCCATCGCCAAGTGCTTGACCGCTTCTCCTATATAAAAAGGCGTTTCGGATGCGATGAAGTGAGGGTCGACGTTGACGCCTTCTTTCCAGTTCTCTTCTGTGACGCCGAAGTATTCGAGCATCGCTTCTGAACGAAGGAAGCCGGGTGTGAGCGCAACGGCTGTAATCGAGTAATCCTTCAGGTCTTCAGCCATCGCTTTCGCCATGTGGATGTTGGACACTTTGGCTAGGCTGTAGTAGAAGTTCTGGCGGTAGTTATAATCGGTTCCGTCTGTGATTTCGATGATCAGGCCGCTCTTGTTTTTCTTCATAATTGGGACGGCGTAATGAGCGGTGATGATATGAGCGCGTACAGCCTGGTCCTGCATTTGCAGTCCTTTGTGCAAGTCGTGGTCAGCAATGTCTTTGCCCCATTCGGTCAGTGGGTCGCCACCCCAGATATCGTTGATGAGAATGTCGAGCTGTCCGTTCTGCTCGTCCTTGATTTTTTGGATGAGTTCTTTTACCTGGGCTTCGTCGGTGTGGTCGACTTGTACGGCGATGCCTGTGCCGCCTGCTTTTGTGACAAGCTCTGCGCTGTCTTCGATGGTTTCTTTTCGTGACATCGGGGATTGTTCACGGCGTGTCGTGCGTCCTGTGACATAGACGGTTGCGCCGGCTTCACCTAGCTTGATCGCCATCGCTCGTCCGGCTCCTCTGGTGGCTCCGGCAACGAGGGCGATTTTATTTTTCAGGTTCATTGTTTATCATCCTTTCTTTATGTCTATTCTTATCATAAATTAAATATATGACACATGCTGTCATGATTGAAGGAAGGAGGAGAAAAAGTTGAAGGCAGAACGGTTGATTAGGATTTTGCTTTTCCTGCAACACGGAGAAAAGGTGTCGACGAGGGAATTGGCTGAGGAACTTGAGGTTTCGGAAAGGACGATACATCGAGATATGGAGTCCCTCAGTACAGCTGGCATACCTGTCTATGCAGAAAGAGGAGCCGCGGGGGGATGGAAGCTCATCGATAATTGGAAACAAAAATTGAGCTGGCTGAAGGAGAAGGAAGTACTGGCACTCTTTCTGCCTCAAGCAGAGAAGATCATAAGTGATTTGAACATGGACACGTCTTCGACCGACATACGCGATAAGCTCCTCTTATCCATACCGAATGGTGCGAAGGAGAGTGCCGAGAAGCTATGGTCAAGGATTCACGTTGATATGGGAACGTGGAAAGGCGGATCAAATGAATCACTGCCTGCGCTGGATGTCCTGAAGGAAGCTGTCTTGAATAATGGTATAGCGATGATTCTGTACAAAAAAGCGAATGGGGATCAGAAGAATGTGAGGATCAAGCCTCTTGGGCTGGTTGCTAAATCGAGTGCGTGGTACGTAGTTGCGATGAATGAAGAGGATGAGTTCCGGAGCTACAAGGTGAATCGAGTAAAGGAATGTACAGTAACAAATGAAACCTTCGAGAGACCGGCAGACTTTGTTTTAGCGGAACATTGGGAATCGTCTAAGAAACAATTTGTGAAGAATCTTCCTGAGTTCCAAGTCAACGTAAAAGCTTCCCGCTTTGCTCAAGAGCGTATTCACTTCACTGGTCGGTTCGTGTCATCACAAAAGGTTAAGAAAGAGGCAGAAGGCTGGGCTGAGCTTGCGTTGACGTTTAATTCAGAAGAGGAAGCGGTCAATTTCATCGTAGGATTCGGAAATCAAGTAGTGGTCTGTTCTCCACATTCATTAAGGGATAAGGTGACGGGAAGGGCAAGAGAGATTTTGGAGCTCTATGAATCCTAGTCATACATGCTTCTGAGTTCTGTGAAATCTTAATAGGATTGGCAAGCAAGCTGGAAAAGGATCTTCCAGCTTTTTTAACCTGAATTTTTATGTATCTTTCATTTTGAAAATACCTTCAATCCTAGGTTTGAGCTGATCGCTTTAAATATCTGAATGTGTAGATGGATGTTCCGAACGTCAGGGTCAGCATGAGCACGATCCATAAGATGATGGAAAAGGCAGAGCCGTAAAAGAGTCTGTTGAAGACGGGATTTAATAGGTGATAGAACAATAGAAAATTGCCGCACACACTTATGTAGAAAAGGATTTTCTCTTTCATGTTTTGACACCTCCGTTACGTTTAGTAGATGCTTTTGTAATGCACTTTTCATTATAAATACTATCAAATTTATTTCCGTTTAGTTATATAAAATAGCTCCACCTTGGTCCACATGAATAGGAGGACCGGGGATGCACTTGAAATAGGAGCGTCAGAATTACAAAGGGAGGCCCCCTAGATTTTAAAAACAGAGGGGGTCTCGTATGCCATTACTCTAAGGCGGAACGTAAGTCTTCAGGGTTGTAATAATGAACCCTTGTGACTTTTCCTTCATCATTCGTGTTGATGAGCCCTCTTACCTCCACCGTTTCACTCTCGCTGCTTTCGCCCTTCTTATAGGACGCTTCTACAGTGAAGTTGTACGAGCCTTCGGTTTCTTCGCTCTCTTCGAATGTGATGGTTTCCGCTTTTATCTGATAATCATTCCGGTAGGCGGTCAATAAGAACACTTCGCCCCCGTTCGTGTTCATGAAGTTTTCAAAGAGGCGTTCGCTCATATAAGGTTTGAATTTTTCCTTATAATACTGAACGCGCTTCTCCGCTGCCTGTTCGAAGTTTTCTTCGTCAGCTGATTCGAAGCTTTCATTTGCTTCCTGGAGTTGATTGTCTGGTCCGGTCAAGAGGTTCTGTAAAACGGTGCGGATATTTTCTTCGCTTGCGTCTTCCGTGGATTCCGTACTGTCTGTTGGATCCGCTTCATCTGCAGACTCGTTTGTATTCTCTTGATCATTTACAGATTCATTGGCGCTTACGCCTTCATCTTCGGCAGTTGTGCAGCCGGCTGCTAGTATAAGTACGGCGGTCAGGGCCATAAGTAAAAAGGTTCGCGTGAATGTCTTCATGTTGTCTCGTCCTCCCAAATAGTTCTTCTTAGTATTCTGTACGAAGAGGGGGGAGGGTGGGTTTCAATAAATTCCCTTTTAGGGTGCTGCTCAAAACAGTGATGCCTGCCCCGCTTGGTCCGGAACAGGCATCGAGTCCATATTTTAGATTTCTTCTTCGCGTTCTTTATTGAGTTCCAGCTTTTTCTCTTCTAGCGTTACCTTTTTTTCTTCGAGTTCTAATTTCTTCTTTTTGTAATCGTGACTCAACACAAAGTACAAGAAAACGAACGTCAGGGCAACAATAACTGAAATAAAGATAAACAAATCCATATTTAATTTCCTCCTAATTGAATGGGCTTATAGTATTTACTTGCGAAAAAATCACATTACCTCTTGATCCAGGCACCACCTCCACCTTTCCTGTTCTGCTATACTGAAAGCATAACGACCACTCCCAATACGCGAGGTGACGATGATGAAAGAGGTCCTAATCGAGTATATGAAACGCTTCACCGATTTAAGTGAAGCCGAACTAATCGAACTGACGGCCGGTATTCCTGTCTCTACCTTTAGAAAAGGAACCATTTTATTGAATCAAGGAGATGTGCCGGACAAATGCTATTTCGTGTTGAAGGGTTGTGTCCGCCAGTACGCCGTTGATGAGCATGGAAATGAGAATACGTTCAATTTCTTTACAGAAGAGCAGAGTGTTACGATTTTCACAGATAAAGGTTCTCCGTATTCGCTCAGCTGTCTGGAAGACTGTACGCTGATTGTCGGTGATTTGGCTACAGAGCAGGCGTCTTATGATGCTCATCCGGTGTTGGAGGCGATGACGCGCAAAATGATTCAGGAAGACATGGGTGCGATGCGCGATGATTTCTCTTCCTTCATTTCTTCCTCACCAGAAGAGCGTTATCACGATTTAATGGAAAAGCGGCCGGGTCTTGTCGATCGGGTTCCACAATATCAACTGGCAAGCTATCTCGGCATCAAGCCGGAGTCTTTGAGCCGGATTAAGAAACGGTCAGGGGCGGGGCATCTCAGAATCGTGGACTAGAATCTTCCGCCCCTTGATGAGCAACCAGATCCCGAACCCTAATTCACCGACGAACATCGGAGCGTAAAGAATCATCTCGATGATGGCCGTGACAGAGTCGGCTTGTGGGAGAAAGCTATACATGAAGTGTATGAATGAATAGCTGAAACCGGCGATGACCACAAGTATGCTGATGACTCTTGGAATTTTCCTTGTCTTCATGGCTGTCCAACCGACTGCGATCAGGTGCAGTCCGAAGATGATCAGCCCGAACGACCAGATGTCTTCAAAAGCTGAGATGGCCTTCATCATTTGCTGAGCAAGGCTCGGTGATGCCGCTTCTAATGATGCCCGGACGATATTCTCAGCCACAATGAGCTGTGATACGGCAATGGCGAGGACGGCTGTATAGAGCAGGCGGAGCCACCCGGCCAACAGGGCGTACCCTGGATGGAACGGCTTCAGAAATAGATAGAATCCCCATGATACGATGACGTCCGTCACGATAATGATCAGCCATCCAAGGATCTCCAGTCTGAACAAGCTGAGGGATTCTTGGATGTTTTTTAATGTGGCGGCCTCGTCTCCTGCGATGACTAACGAGCTGTGAACGTATCCGTAAGCAAAAAAGGCAGCCAACGTCATCACGAGTAAGGCGGCGCCGGAGAAGACGGCGGCTTTCTGTTGCATGGTTTGATTTGTTGTTCTCACTTCGAGAACCTCCTTGAGTGTGATTTCATATTAATTGTATGTCTTCTATCAGGTTCCTTCATTGACTTAAATCAAGAAAAGAGTTTTTTTACAAGGTGATGATCACATTACCTTTTTTTCGCCCTTTCTCCACATAGCTGTGTGCTTCTTTAATTTGTTCAAGCGCATAATACCTGTCAATGACCGGTTGATACACTTGTGATTCGATAAGTGTGTTCACGAAGTGGAGATCCTGCACCTTCTTTCTATCCGCTCGCAAGCCTGTAGCAGAGAACTTTGATTTCTTTCTTCTTA
Organism: Halobacillus litoralis; assembly: GCF_020171725.1. Lineage (GTDB taxonomy): Bacteria > Bacillota > Bacilli > Bacillales > Halobacillaceae > Halobacillus > Halobacillus litoralis_F. Next base: position 33,219 of record NZ_JAIVAJ010000004.1, read on the forward strand.
GTATGTTGGAAGCTGTCGGGATGGTTGTCAGATAGACGCCCTTTTCTGTCAAAAGGTTTTTGCAACGTCCATAGGAACTTTTGCCGACAGCGTCAAAAATAATGTCATAACGATGCTTAGTTTCCGTGAAATCTTGTGTAGAGTAGTCAATCACGTTATCGGCACCAAGTCTTTTTACTAGGTCTATATTGGACGTGCTGCATACACCTGTTACTTCGGCTCCAAAGGATACAGCCAATTGGACGGCTGCCGTTCCAACTGCTCCAGACGCACCTAGAATGAGCAGCTTTTGCCCTCTTTTAATTTTTCCTAGGTCGCGTAAGAAGGGAAGAGATGTTAAAGCGCCATTCGGTATGGATGCCGCTTCAGCATAGGTGATGTGGTCAGGTTTCTTTACGATTGCTGCGCTCTCTGGCATGCATTTGTACTCTACGTAGGTTCCCAGGAGACGAAGCCCTGTATTGCCATACACCTGGTCTCCAACTTGAAAACGTGTCACTTCTTTTCCGACTTCCTCCACTTCACCGGCTAAATAAAATCCTAATATCGGGTGCTTAGGTTTGCGTATGCCGTTCAGTCCTCTTGAAGCACGCATGCCCGGATCTTCAGCTGCTACAGTAGCCGCATGGATTCGAATCAGTACTTCATGATCCTTGGGTTTAGGTTTTGGCAGATCTCTGACTTCCAGAACATCGACAGATCCGAATCTTTCGTAAACGACGGCTCGCATTGGGGTTCCTCCTCTTCATCGTTTCTATCCTTATCATACGGAGAAGCTGTAGGGGGAGCATTGACTTAAGTTAAGGAACAGTATTTTTTTGGAGAATTAAATATAAGCTCGAATCAAAGAGCCTTACTCGAATGAGTAAGACTTTACGCAAAGGTTATAGCAAGCCGAGTTCTCGCGAGCGAGCTACGGCTTCTGTCGTTCTTTGAACCTCCAGCTTAGAAAAGATTCTCCGATTTCCCTCTTTAAAAGCGATTTTGGGTCTAGCCTAGGGGGCAGAGCCAATTGGAGGGCAGCTTTCACGTTTCCTTTTTCGAGATATGCGTGTACTTGATGGTCTGAAATGAGTGGCAGTAGACGTTCGAAATGCGGCTTTTTAGCAAGTTTGTGGGCTTCTGCCAATCCCCTCTTTGCGTGCTGCCAGACTTGATCCAATTGGTTCGATTCGTAGGTGTGCGCATCTATTATAAAGACTCCATGTGATATAATGGGAGCATGTATATGCCAATTTTGACTACTAAACTTTATACGCCATCCCTCCAGCCAAAATTTGTACAGCGCCCACATCTGATTGAGCGGATGAATGAGAATGCTCATAAAAAAATGACTCTTGTTTCCGCACCTGCAGGATTTGGAAAAACATCACTGATCAGCGAGTGGATCGCTGAATGCATGCTTCCTGCTACTTGGGTTTCGCTCGACGAGTGGGACAATGATCCAACCCGATTTTTCACTTACCTTCTTACGTCTTTGCAGAAATTAAAAAAGCATGTAGGAGAAGGGTTATTTGATATGCTTCAATCTCCTCAAACAACACCGTCTGAAATGTTCCTTACCTCCTTACTGAATGAAATCACTACGATAGAAGATCCCTTTGTTCTTGTCCTTGATGATTATCATATGATCGACTCCAAACAGGTCAACAATGCTTTATCTTTTCTTATCGATCATCAACCGCCACAGATGCATGTGGTCATTATTACTCGTGAGGACCCTGGTTTATCTTTGACTCGCCTTCGTGCTCAAGCTCAAATGACGGAAGTGCGTGCCTCCGATTTACGTTTTTCTTCCAATGAAGTGAAACAATTCTTAGACATAGTCATAGGGGTGGAACTTACTAATGAAGAAGTTGCCGCTTTAGCTTCTCGTACGGAAGGTTGGGTTACCGGTCTACAGTTAGCGGGGATTTCTATGCAGGGACATAAAGATACGAAGCGATTTATTGAGACCTTTACAGGCAGCCACCACTTCATATTGGATTATCTTCTTGAAGAGGTTTTGCAGCAACAGCCTGAAACGATTCAATCCTTTTTGCTTACCACCTCCATATTGGACCGCTTTAATGGACCTTTGTGTGAGGCGGTGTTACGGGATGACGCGATTCCAGTCCAAGAAACTTTACGATACTTGGAGCGTTCCAATTTGTTTATCGTTCCCTTAGATACCGAGAGGAATTGGTATCGCTATCATCACCTTTTTGGAGAGCTGCTTAAACAGCGGTTGAACGCTTCGGGCAAACAGGTGACCCATTTACATAAAAGGGCGAGCGAATGGTATGAACAAAATGGACTTGAACTTGAAGCTTTCTACCATGCGACGCTTGCCAATGACTTGGAGCGATCGGAACGTTTAGCGGAAGGGAATTCTCTCCTTTTCCGAGGAGCGGTCACCCCTGTGATAAATTGGTTGTCTTCATTACCGGAAGCGATATTGAATCAGAGGCCATCCTTATGGGTCATGTATGCTTATGCTTTAATGATTGCCGGTCAGAATTCAAGTGTTGAACAAAAGCTGCATTCAGCTGAAATGGCTTTAGAAGGTGAGCCTCTTAATGAAAAAAACAGAGACGTTGTTGGAAGAATGGCTTCGGTTCGAGCGATTGCAGCTGCCAGCCAATACCAGACAGATCAAGTCATTACAGAGTCTAGTCGTGCTTTAGAGTACTTGGATGAGAACAATTTGTATGTCCGTACCGTAATCACTTGGACACTTGGATATGCTTATCGGATGCAAGGAGAAGCTCTGAAAGCCAGGAAATCTTTTCAGGAAGCCATCTCAACCAGTCAAGCGTCCGGCAACGATTTCGTTCAGATGTTAGCCATTACAGGTTTAGGGCAAACTCAAGAGGAAGCAAACGAGCTCTATTTAGCAGAGGAAAGTTACAAGCAGGTCCTACATCTGGCTGGTGAACCGCCGAAGGCTACTGCTTGTGAAGCTTATCTCGGGCTCGCTCGTTTACATTATGAATGGAACGACTTAGACGCGGCCGAATCTTACGTGAAAAAAGGAGTAAACTTGGCTCGTCAAATTGAAGGGGTGGATAGTTTCGTAGCCTGCGAAATCTTACTTGCTCGAATTCAATTGGCAAAAGGCAGCCCAGAAGAAGCAGCCTCCATTTTGAATGATGCTTTAAGATCTGCAAGAAAACATGACTTTACGTATCAACTCCCCAAAATATTTGAGTTAAAAATCATGATTATTATTCATAACGGAAACCTTCAGGAGGCTGAGCGACTTGCTCAAGCAGAGAAGCTCTTGATGAGCGAAGCCAGGGTTTATCAGGCAAAAGGCCACTCTTCTAAAGCGCTGCAGTTATTAGAAGAAGCGGCTTTTCAAATAGAAACAGAACCGCTCCGTGTCAAGGTTCTACAAGCGGTACTTCTTTACGAGTGTGAAAAGAAAGAACAGGCGATTCAAGTCTTGCATCAGGCGCTGATTTTGGCGGAACCATTTGGGGGGATTCGTACTTTTACGGATGAAGGACCCTCGATGCAACGTCTATTAACAGAAGCATCGGCTCAAGGGGTCATGCCGAATTATGTAGAGAAGATATTGGATACTTTTTCTGTAGGGAAAATGTTTACGCATCCAACTACTTCTAGCAAGACTTTGGTTGAGCCATTAAGTGAACGCGAGTTAGAGATTTTGACCCTCATTGATTACGGACTCTCAAACAAGCAGATTGGAGAGCGTCTATATCTTGCTTTGAGTACTGTAAAAGGACATAACCGTAATATTTTTGACAAACTTGGAGTGAAAAGGCGGACAGAAGCGGTCGCTCGTGCACGGGAGTTAAAGATATTGTCTTAAGACAAAAGTAAATAAGGAATGAAGCTACAGGTTACGGTTACCTGTAGCTTTTTTGTGCGCTCTTTTCAATACCACAACCATACTTTCAACCATACTTAAGTATCTTCCTGACAATACCTATTTGAAACTATACTACATTTACACCAACGGTACAGTTTTCCGTATTCGGAAGGAGGGATGGGATGACAGAAGAACAGAACTCACTGAAAGAAGACCAAAGAGACACAATTTATCAAATTAGGGTCAAGGGTCATCTGGGGAGTGAATGGATCAACTATTTCCACGGATTTACAATTCATTGTAGAGAAGCAGGAGAAACGGTTTTGACAGGTCCCGTAATGGATCAGGCTGAGTTGCATGGCTTAATCCGAAGAATACGCGACTTAGGGTTGCCTTTAATTTCGATCATGCGAAAAGACAATAAGTAGGAATAATGAGGAGGAACGATTTTGACTAGTTTAATAAACAATCAATCACCTATGAAGATGGCAAGAATTGCAGGTGTGACTTATCTTGTACTTTATTTAGCTGGAATGTTTGCCGAATTTTTTGTCAGGTCAAGTCTTTATGTGCAAGGAGACGCAAGTGCTACAGCCAGTAACATTATGGATTCTGAACTATTGTTTCGATGGGGAATCACAAGCGACGTGGTGATGATCATTAGTGACATCACTTTAGCTGTCATTTTTTACGTATTGTTTAAGCCTGTCAGCCATTATCTATCCACATTCGCGGCTTTCTTCAGAATGACGCAAGCCTCGATTTTAGGGGTCAATCTGCTGAACCTGTTCATCATTTTACACCTTTTGAGTGGCGCTGAGTATCTCTCATCTTTTAGCAATGAACAATTGCATTCACTTGTGATGACGTTTGTCCATGCTCATGATGTCGGGTATTCGATCGGGTTAATCTTTTTCGGAGTGAGTTTGCTTTTCTTCGGAATTCTTGTAATGAAGTCTGCCTATGTTCCGAAGGTTCTAGGATTCATGTTGATCATTGCTTCTATTGGATATTTTGTTGATAGTTTCGCAAAAATTCTCATGCACGACTACGAAAAGTATGCTGCCATTTTTGATAGCGTGGTCTTCATGCCTGCTGCCATTGCTGAGATGGCATTCATTTTATGGTTGCTTATAAAAGGCGTAAACGTAACAAAATAAATAGGTTATGGAGGAAAAATCATGAGAGCGATTGTGTACACGAAACGTAAGCATCCTGATGTGTTACAAGTATCAATGGTAAACACACCGTCTCCGAAGAGTAATGAAGTACTGATCAAAGTCCATGCCACAACTGTTACCTCTGGGGATGTGGCTAAATTATATTTGTTTAATGGTTTACTCACACGCAACGGAACCATTCCAGGTCAAGAGGTAGCCGGAGAGATTGTAGCAGTGGGAAAAGACGTCCAGGCGTTCAAAGCAGGAGATGAAGTTTTGGGTATCACGACTTCCGGGGCACAAGCGGAATTCGTATGCTTACCTGAAGATGCTCCTTTAACCCTTAAACCTGAGGGGTTGTCCTATGAAGAAGCGGCCTCGATATCTTTTGGGGGATCCGCTGCCCTGTATTTCTTGTCTGAAATGGCTAACATTCAAAAAGGGGATGCTGTTTTGATCAACGGAGCTTCTGGGGGAGTCGGTACGTTTGCTGTACAGGTTGCTAAGTACTTCAGGGCTCATGTAACGGGTGTTTGCAGTACTGGAAATGTAGAAAAAGTCAAAGCTTTGGGTGCCGATCGAGTGATTGATTACACAACCACTAGTGTGATCAAAGCCGATGAAACGTATGACATTATTTTTGACGCAGTTGGGAAATTGCAATTCAAAACTAGTAAAAATGCTTTGCGTAAAAAAGGGGTTTTCGTAAGCACAAGCTTCAGTCTTCCCCTTCTTATCCAGAAATGGTGGACATCCAAGCTGACCGATAAAAAAGTCAGGATAGGGGTGGTTCCGAACAATGCAAATCGATTAGACACCCTCAAAGGTCTTATTCAAGAAGGGAAATTACGGTCCGTCATCGACCGGGTGTACACATTAGAGCGAACTCCTGAAGCTTATCAATATGTCGCGAAAGGGCATAAAACAGGAAATGTCGTCATCAAGATGGATCATTCATAAGAAGTGAGTGTTCTATGATAAGTGGCCTGTTGGATCGTATTGAACGTCGTCGTTGTAATTGGAAAACAAAAAAGTGCCTTCCCATTCCGCTATCGCTTTGCGGGTGAGGGGTGGCACTTTGTTCATTCACCTTTAAAAAAGAAGACTTCCTCGACTTTTTCAACCAGTTGCTTCTGAGTAGCATAAATGACCTCCTTTCTTGAGTATTCCTAGTTATTTCCTTACAATTAATGTTAATTAAAATGAGTTCATATTACAGAATAGTTTAGAAAGGGAGGTGAAATAGTGGTAGTCATCAAAAGAGCGTCTGTAGAACATGTAGAAGGAATCTCGAGAGTGTGTCGTGAAGGATGGGAAGATACGTACCAAGGCATCCGAAGCAAGGATAACATCGAAAGAATGAAGCAGCTTTTCTACAACCATGAGCGGATTTCCGGTGAAATAGAGGAGTCGGATGGCTGGGATGGTTATATCGTTGCTGTCGATGGTTCGGAAGTCGTCGGAGCTATTGGCGGTGGGATGGTCGGAGAAGAGAAGAGCGAGGTGTTCGTTCTTTATTTGGACCCAACCCGTCGCGGAGAAGGAATCGGGACGCAGCTGCTTGAATTCTTGACGGATATCCAACGGGAAAAAGGAGCTCGTGAGCAGTGGGTTTCGGTGCAGAAAGGCAATGGCAAAGGCATTCCTTTTTACGAAAAGCGGGGATTCACGAAGGTGCGGGAGAAGGCGGCTTACATGAATGGGGAGGGGGAAGCGTACATATCGATTACGTATGTGCGAAAGATCTGAGGCATATCGGGAAAAAGAGAATGAGTACTGGCTTCGACGCAATGGTGTCGGAGCTTTTTTGTAAAAAATAATTTCCTTAATGTCATTTATAATTGACATAATGTAAAGTGTAGAATACTATAAGATAAGGAGGAGGATAATTATTGAAAAACAAGAAAATGAAGATAGCCCGAGCTGAAGCCGATGTATCTCAAGAAAAATTAGCAAAACTCGTCGGAGTGACAAGACAGACCATTAATTTGATCGAATCTGGGAATTACAACCCCACCTTGAATTTGTGTACGGCCATCTGCAAGGCATTAAATAAAACATTAGATGATTTATTCTGGGAGGAATAATTTATGAGTGCTGAAAAGTTAGTGAAGGAAACAAAGTTAATCATCGGTGTATCCCTGTTTGCCAGCTTAGCCCTTTTGATCACTTGGACCACTGTTGAACTGATGAACACCTCTTTTGGAAATGACAAAGCCTTGTTAGCTTTATCCATTATTCCTCTAAGTGCAGCGCTTGCTTCGTATTTGAAGCTTATAAAAATAAATAAAGACCCGCAGAAAATGGTTGCAGAAACAGATGAAAGACTTGTAGCCGAGAAGAATGAAGCAGATGCGAAAGCGCTGAAGCTGCTTCAAGGAATATTGTTCCTGACCTATATGGGCTACACCTTTATCTTTCCTGAAGAAACCTTTCAATCATTAGGATGGTGGGTAACATTAGGGATTCTTCTTCTTTCTCTATTCGCCCCGGTCATGATTCGCCATATGTTAAAAGAATCCTGAAGGCAGCAGAGGAATTCTTACGACGGAGGCGCATCGGGAAAAGGGGATTCCTTGTACAATATATCCCTCGTGTTACAATGACTGTAAATTGACTCAAGGAGTGATCGGATTGCGTTTGTCTCATTATGAACGGTTAAACCTGGTAAACCAGTATCAAATCCTAAGTAAGGTGGATGCTGAGAACAAGGAACACTATGAAACGAAGATCCATATCCTTGAGGGTGGTTATGAGCAGTATTACGCTGAAATCTTCGGTTCTTTGAAAGAAGAATTTCCGGAAGAAGAATCAGAGGAAATCGTAAAAGTCCTCTCCATGTACCGCGCGTTGCACCAGTCCTATGACAGCCTGGCCGATGGAGAGAAAGCAGAGGTCGACGAAAGCGGGCTTGCGTTCAAAGGCTTCGATCAGGAACAGGAAGAAAAGGAATATGCTTTTGCAACGTTTGTACTCGAGGAGCTGGGGCTGTTCCGTGAGCTGCAGCACGAAGACGGGTACGATGCTGACTTCGCGACCATGCCTACGTATTCGAGGATGGTGACGAAGTGGGTGGAGTTTGATAAGAGTGAGTCGCTGAATAAAGAACAGATTCATGACATTGTGAATGCCTGACAAATAAGTGCGTGAAGCGCGGGGACGGATCTTTTGCTTCTTTCATTGGAAGCAGTAGATCCGTCCTCGCGCTTCTTTTTTTCTTATTCAATAGAGGAAAGAGGGAATGTCACGTCAATAACCGTGCCTTTTCCTTGGTGAGACTCTACGTCGATCTCCCCATTGTGAGCCTGTACAATCGCCTTCGATATGCTCATGCCCAATCCACTTCCATCAACATGATCTTCTGTGTTCGTCCCTCTGTAATAGCGTGTGAACAAGTTCTTTTGAGTTTGTTCATCCATTCCTTTGCCGTTATCCCGAACACGCAATATGGCGTTATGATCAGATGCATGGACAGAGACTGTGACGTTGATTGGTGCAGGATTATGTTTAATCGCATTATGAATCAAGTTATCCAGTAAACGCTGGATCCACTTTGAGTTTCCCTCAATGAGTACAGGCTGCTCATTGACTTGGTACTCAACAGGTTGCTGCTCCCTTCTCACATGAGATGAAATCAGCTCACTGAGGTTCAGTGTTTCAAAGTGCACAGGCACATCTTTCTGCTTCAGTTGGGAAATAAGGGAGAAGTCCTGAATGAGGTCCAGCATATAATCCCCTTTTTCCCGGATGGTATGGCCCATCTCTTGAAGCTCTTCCTTTGTCCAGTCGTACTGGGCGCTTTCGAGCATATGCCCGTAACCCTGGATAGTGGATAGGGGCGTTCTTAAATCATGGGAAATGCCACTCATCCATTCCTCACGCTTTTGGTCGAGGAGGGAGCGCTCTTTCTCTGTCCGGTTCAATTGAGCGGCCATTTCATATACTCCCTGTATCACTTCTTTGTACAATCTGAATCGGAAGCGGATCTTGTGTTTCTTCGTAAATAATTTCTTTCGTTCCTTAGGTGTGAACACTTCTTCGTACTCTCCATGTCTCATTCTCTCTAGCCAGCTTATAAAGAGGAGAAGCGGCTGGCCGTATCGAATCCCCTGCCATACTGACAAGAGGATAAGAGTGAGGAGGACAACACTTCCAATCAGAATAAGGGTGAAAAGGATCCTTTTTATGGTTGGTATTTCCGTGTTTTCCTGCTGCTTTTTTGTATGTAGAATCCATATTGTGTCTTGGGAGGTTTCCTCGAAAGTAGCATGAGTATCATAATTCTGGTGTTCGACCTCCCGAGTGACCAATTCAATCGGCTCGTATTGGTTCTTATTCGAAGGCGCGTCCCCGAATGTCTGAAGGACTTCGCCGTCTTTGTTCACAATGTGAAGGTACCCGTCTAGCTCCTGAAGAGACTCGTCCAGTGCAAGTGGCTTTCGGTTCGGAATCGTTCCGTCTTCATTGTAGAGGTTGATCCATTCTGTCAGTAAGTTCTTCTCAAGAAAGTGGTAACCCATCACGAATAAATAGGGACCATCAAAGAAAAGAGACTCGTGGTAAGTCGCAACGTCATAGCCATGCCATGACTCCTCTTCGGATAACTCAAGTACTTCCTTAAAGCGATATCGGTTAGGTAGGTCATCCGGCTGATTGATACTGTGAATGGCTTCCCCTTGCTCGTTAATGATTTGCAGCCACATTCTTTTATCCTTAAGCTCTTCGTTCCAACTGGATGGCAGGTCCACTTGGCCATTATCTATGGAGGCTTCTGTGGCAATTGCGCTCAAAGCACCTTCGGGATAATCCTGGTCTATTTCTTCGTTCATAATGAGATCAATGATTAAGAACAAGGCGACCAGAAATACCGTGATGACAAAGGCGATAATAAAAATGATTTGTATGGAGAAATGGAAAGCGATCCTTCGTTTAATGGCTCTCATTCTCTTGCCGCCTTCACCAGCTTATAGCCAAGCCCGCGTATGGTGATCAGGAATTGGGGACGGCTGGGATCGGGTTCTATTCTTTCTCGGATTCTTCTAATGTGAACCATAATGGTGTTGTCATCTACGATATGATCCATCCCCCATACGGCATCAAATAATTCGGATTTAGTGAACACCTGGTTCGGGTGTTTACATAGAAATAACAGCAGCCGGTAGACTAAAGCCGGGCAGCTTACCGTCTGGTCCCGAACGATGAGTTCTTTCGAGATTTCATTGACTTTAAAGTGCCCGAAATCATGAGTGGACGTAAAGGGTTTGTCTTCGATTCGCGATGCTGGCATTCTTCTTTGTACGGCTTTGAGTCTGGCCACAATTTCCAGTGGATTAAAGGGTTTCGTTACATAATCGTCCCCACCTACGGCAAATCCAGTTAACACATCAAAGTCAGACGTCTTGGCTGTCAAATATAAAATGTGGGCGCTGCTCTTTTCTCTGATCTTCGGGCCGAGGTCGAATCCATTCCCATCAGGAAGCATGACATCCAAAACAATAAAATCAAACGTATAAGCGTGTATCTTAGTAAGAGCTTCCTCTGCCGAGTATGCTTTCATGACAGAGGTAAACCCTTCTTTCATCAGCATCTTCTCCAACATTTCCACAATGGATCGTTCATCATCTACAATTAGAATTCTCATATTTTCCATATTTTTCACCCCGGAATCATCCTATCATATCAACCTTACGACAACCTTAATGAACAGCCGAAAAAAGTAAGGTTCTGGTAGAGATAAAAGAGATATGAATGTTTAGTATAGAAACTGTATCCATGTTCTGGAATTTGGAATTTGAAAGAATACATAGTGAACCGGGGGTAATAAAGTGAATGAACGAGTAAGGGTAGTCGATGCATTAAGAGGTTTCAGTTTATTAGGGATCCTTATAGCCAACATGCTGATTTTTCAATTTGGCTTGTATGGAAAAGATGAGCTTGATTTGTACGATGTTTCTCAGTTCGACCATGTGGCTCATAACATCTTGAAGGTGTTTGTTGAAACAAGTTTTATGCCGATTTTCGCTTTTCTATTTGGGTATGGCATGATCAGGATGAAGGAGAGTCTGGAACGTCGGGATCTAAAGGTGAAGCGTCATTTTTCAAGGCGTTTTGTTCTGTTGGTTCTGCTCGGGTTCCTTCATGGAGCTTTTTTATGGGAAGGGGATATCCTTCTGGCTTATGGGATGACAGGATTTCTACTGCTTCTATTTATGAACCGTAAGAAAAAGACTTTGATGATCTGGGGAGTGACTCTTTTAGTCTTAACAAGCTTATTAGGCTATGGAAGTAATGAGTTGGCGGTCACAGACCAAGAGATTGAAAGAATGAATGAATATGTGCTCCAAACCATTGACGTGTATGGGAGTGGAACTTACGGGGAGATTCTTGATCAACGTATGAATGAAGACCCATTGATCCTGCCAGACGAGGCTTATCTCATCCTACTTGTCCTGGCCCCTCTGTTCACACTCCCGTTTTTCCTTATCGGGATGTATGCTGCAAAGGCTGAATGGTTCAGAAATATCCATCATCATAAAAAGCTCTGGTTAAAACGAGGCTTACGATTCAGTACGGTAGGTCTTGTACTGAAAGGAATGATTGTGTTCTTACCAGAGTTTAATGGGAGTGGCATCGCCTACTCATTAGGCGGAGGAATTCTGGCTTTGGGGTATATCTTTCTCTTCAGCTTTTTCCTGGAAAATACAAATGCATGGGCATTCAAAGGTTTTGAAGCAGTAGGGAAACTGTCCTTGTCCAACTATTTGGCTCAAACCCTTGTCTGCACCACACTGTTTTATGGGTATGGGCTTGGACTATTTGGGAAAGGCTCTGTCCTTTTAGGTTTCAGTCTTGCGCTCGTCATCTACAGTCTGCAGGCCGTCATCAGCTATATGTGGTTGAAGCAGTTCAGGACAGGAATGTTCGAAAAGGGGTTGAGAATGTGGACATATTGGACGCTGAGCGGGAGACCTAGGAAAAAGAAAGCTGAGCATGAGAAAGGGCTGCATGAAAGGGTGATGTAAAGAGAAATCCACGCCTGAACCAGTTTTGGGGACGGGGTGGATTTTCAGATTTTCCATGTTGCATAGAAGGATCAATGGCTTTTTGACTGGATAGAGCCTTTTAGATTGCATGTCTTTTTGCGCATTTGGAGAGTTGAAGAGTGACTTTTTCTTTACATAAAAACCACTCTTCTGTTCAACGGGGGACAATCGAACCATTTTCGCAACAATTCCGTCATAAACCTGTAGGAAATTCCCAAACATCGTTGTATAATGGAAAAGGTTTTTTAAAAGAATTGGAGATTTTTTGAAACTTTTTTGTGTGCCACCTACGTATAGGTAGACAGAAAGATAAATAGAAAGGGAGAGATCTATGAGTGAACAACCGAAGAAAAAAGGCATGAACAAATGGCTTCTTATCACATTGATCGTTGTTGGCGTTGCGGCGCTCGGAGGTACAGGATACGCTGTATTGAAAGAGACGAATCCGATGGTGATGTATGTCGATGCTTTGAACAACACGATTAATGATCAGACGGAGCGCTTGTCTGAATACACAGAAGGCCAGACGGAACTGGCAGAGCGTCAATTGGAGGAAGCGTATAAATCTGAGGGGACATTGACGATGGATGCAAATGTCCAGGGCGATCAAATCCAGCAGATGCTTCCACAAGTCGCGATGGTGCAGGGCATTCTGTCTCAAGTACAAATCGATATGGACAGCAAATATAATCCGGAATCCAATGAGATTTACGGAGCGATGGACGTTCAAATGCAGGGCAACAGCCTTGCGAACGGGAATTTCTATCAAAATGAAGATACGTTTGCCGCTCAGGCTCCGTTCGTATATGACCAGTATTTCGCGCTTGGCAATGAGCAGCTTGGAGCGGTGATGGAGAAATTCGGTCAGCCTTCTGAGGGCCTTGAGGAAGTGCCGAACTTCGTCGAGTATGCCCAGTCACAGCTTACTCAAGAAGAAGCGGAAGAAATGTTGAAGGACTACGCGATCGCTTTAGGAAAAGAAATGAAGCAGGAGCAGTTCTCTCTTTCTGAAGGAGAGTTCGAAGGGGAAACCTACGATAAAGTAACAATCGAAATCAGCGAAGAAGAAGCAAGACAGATGGTTGCGACGCTTCTTGAAAAAATCAAGAACGATGAGCGCATCCAACAGCAGCTGGAGCAGCAGGCTGCGATGCAAGGAAACGTTGAAGGTGTAGCCGGCGTTGAAGATATGCAGGCCGAGCTGGACAAAGCGATTGAGAACATCGACCAGCTGAAGATTCCTGGTGGCATTACAGGCGAAGCTTACTTGAAGGATGATCTTGTCGCGCACCAGACGTGGAGCATGGACTTCGCTCCAGAAGAAGAAGAGGCCGTGGCGTTTGAGATGGCCAATAGCTACATGAAGGAAAGTGACGACGTGTACACGTCCACATTCCAAGTGAATATCTCACCTGAAAGCAAAGAAGAAAGCATCACTGTTAATTACGAAGAAAAAGGCGAAGCGAAGGAAGATGCGCTTCATGTCGATTACACAATCGGTATGGCGGGTGACTTCGAGCAGGAGAGCTTCAACGCAGACCTTTTACTGAACACGGTATATCAGCAGAACAGCATGAACACGGACTTCGAGCTTCAGCTTGACGGCGAAACCTTCGCCCAGCAGCCTGTTCCATCCATTTCCGGATTCTTGAACACGGCTTCTGAGAAAGACGGCGACGATCAAGTGACGCAGACGACAGACTTCGGCTTGACGCTCGGTATGGATGACCCGAATATGGGCACGATCTCAGCGGATCTTGAGTTCAACTTCGAGAACGCGCTGACGTTCACGGATGACCTTGAATTCCCTGCATTAGCGGAAGACAACACGGTTCAGCTGATGGACGTATCAGAAGAAGAGATGAACAACATCGGAACAGAAATTCAAATGAACTTCCAACAGCACATCAGCTCGATGATGGGCGGCCTCGGTGGCCTTGGTGGATTCTAATCCGATGAACACAAAAGAAAGGAGGCGGGTCGTATGAATGGTTTCTCCTTATGGCGTTATGAGATGAGGGCAGCTGCCAAACGGCCTGCCCCTCTTTTTTTATCCATTATTCTTCCCCTCGTGATCCTCGGACTTGTATTCCTCGTGCTTCAAGGCTTTGTGGAGGAAGGCAGAGAGCCTGTTGAGGCAGCGGTCGTCGACGAGGACGATACGTTCCAGACGAACGCCCTCATCAATCAGCTGTCAGCAGAAGAACGGCTGAGCCAGGCGCTGAACCTCATTCCGATGGATGAAGAACAAGCGGAAGCGGCTTTTGAAAATGGCGAGCTCGCCGGTGTCATGACGATTCCGGAAGGCTTCACGGCAAGCTTGATGAACGGAGAGAATGACCCGATCGATGTGATGACAAGCGCGGACGATCCACTCGATGCGACGATGCTCGAAGTGCTCTTAGACAGCGGCGCCAACTACATATCCGCTTCACAAAGCGCCGTCAACACCGTCTACGACTTACATATTCGGGACCTCCCCCAAGACGAGCGCAGCAGCCGCCTGCAGGAGACGATCATCACCTACACCCTCTTCGCCCTCGACCGCGGCGACCTATTTTCTGAAGAAACCGTGACCACAGGCGCGAGCATCGGGTGGGAGAAGCACGCCTACCTCGCCGCCCTGATCACGTTCCTCTTCTTATTCCTCGTGATGTATCAAATGCTTGATGGAAAAAAAGCAGACGGATCGATGGTCATGCGGTGGAGAATGGTCGATGTGACCTTCGTGCATTGGACAGTGGTCAAGCAGCTCAAGTGGGGACTGATGACGTTGGCAGTGCTTGAGCTGCTCGTTTGGGTGGTCGGCCGGACCGACGCTGCCTTCACGTCATCGCTGACCCTTCATCTCAGCCTCCTCTTCACGGCGGTCTGGGTGTCGGCGTTTGCCGGCTTCCTGTATTCGATGCAGGTGCCGCCGGGACTCCGGTTCCTGTTCTTTTTCGTCGTGACGATTGTCGGACTGCTTAGTGCGGGAGCGTGGGTTCCGAGCCTTTATCTGCCGGAATGGCTGTCGGTTGAGTGGAGTCCGTATCAGCTCACGTACGACGGTTTGCGTGCGGGGATGCTGGATGAGGACGAGCGGGGACACCTATTTGGACTTGCGCTTTGGGGCGTGGGTCTTACCAGCTTGTCGATTTTGATTGCGTTAGGGAAGGAGAAACGGGATGCTTACATATCTATTCTTACATCTGAATAAATGGAAGAAGCGCCCGTTCTTGTACGTCCTGCTGTTTACGTTTCCGCTGCTTGCGACCGTGATTCTCTATCCTTTGTTGAAGAACACGGCGGACGAAACCGCGGTTCCGGTCGCCATCGTCGATCAGGACGACAGCGGCTACTCTGAAACGATCCTCGAGCGTATCGGGAACAGTGAGCGGATTCGTTTTACGGTGATGGATGAATCAGAAGCAGAGGAAGCGGTGAGAAAAGGGAGCATGGAAGCGGCGTTTGTGCTGGAAGATGGTCTTGAGTCTGCGCTGAATGAGGGTGATGTGGACGACGTGATCACGTGGATCCGGGCTGACGAATCGCTGTTTGATGTGTATGCGAAGGAAGCGGTCGGCGCTGAAGTGATGCGCCTTGCGATGAGTGCGAGGGCCGGTCTCAGGGTCGAACAGGAGGGTGGCTCGTTCGAGGAGGCATTTGATTATTCCGAACAGTACTGGGAGCCGGAGCCGCTCTTTCAAATGAGCTTTTCTGAGCGTTCGCCTGAGAATCAGGCCGTGGAAGCACCGAAGCTCGAGTCGTGGCAGGTGCTGATCATGCAAGTGTTCTTCCTCTATGGATGGGTGCTCGCGATCTTCTTCCTTCGGGCGGTGCAGGACGATGAGCGGGAAGGACGATTGCAGCGAATCGAGCTCGTCCAGCAGACGAAGGTCAACTACTTCATCAGTCACTTCCTCCTCTTCGGGATCGTCGGGGCAGGCAGTTTTCTGCTCGGCACCTCTGGTTTATTTTACATAACGGGTACGGAACGTGAGCTTGTGCTTGCTTGGCTTGGCCGTGGTGTCGTTGTGATGGCGGTGACGTTGTTTGTGACGTGGTGTTTGTTTATGGGTGCGGGCCGGAAGCGCTGGGTGGTGCCGGTGTTGGTGCTTGTTGCGCTTGCGTCGTTCATGCTGACGGTATCGGATACGGGCTTTACGGGGCTGTGGCCGCACTGCCTGCTTGAGAAAGGGGGATGAAGATGATTGAGTTTGACCAGGTTTCGAAAAAATATAGGCGGAAAGAAGTGCTCGAGCCGTTCTCGCTGACGATTCGTGAGGGGAGCGCGGTCGGGATCGTCGGGCCGAACGGGGCTGGGAAGTCGACGTTCTTGAAGCTGGTCGCCTCTCTCGACAGGCCGACGAGTGGGAAGGTCTTGTTTGACGGGAAACCGTATGAAAAGGTCGTGCGACAGGTCCGTTCTGAAATCGGCTATGTGCCGCAGGATATTGCGTTGTATGAAGACTTGACCGTGAAAGAGCAGATTGCGTTTTGGCGGAGGCTTGAGAAGAACAAGGTGGATGAGGATTTCCTTGAGAAGATGGTCGGGATGCTCCGGCTTGATGAGGTGTACGACCAGCGCATCGATCGGCTTTCGGGCGGCTGGAAGCGGAAGGTGAACCTGTGCATCGGGTTGATGCGGAATCCGAAGATCTGTCTGCTGGATGAACCGACCGCGGGGGTGGACCTGGCTGCGAAGGAGGATATCCTGGCGTGGCTGAAGCAGCTTCACAAGGAAGGGCGGACGCTCGTGTATATCAGTCATGACTGGTATGAGTTGAAGGCACTGAGTGATGAGTTTTTGTTGTTTGCGGAGAAGAAGCCGATTTTCCAAGGTTCGCAAGGGGAATGGCTGGAGAAGCGGGAAGAGCTGCTTGGGCGTTATGAAGATGACCG
This sequence comes from Halobacillus litoralis, assembly GCF_020171725.1. Taxonomy (GTDB): domain Bacteria; phylum Bacillota; class Bacilli; order Bacillales; family Halobacillaceae; genus Halobacillus; species Halobacillus litoralis_F. Next base: position 50,123 of record NZ_JAIVAJ010000004.1, read on the forward strand.
GGAGTTGAGACGGATTCTGGAGTTTTCGTAACGTGTGGGTGCTCTTTGGTGAAATTGGTACAGAACCTCCATCGTGTGGGGTTCTTTTTTTGATAATTAATGGTAATTTTTTGAAACGATAATACGAGTGGACTCGTAGAAGAGGGAGGGGAATGATTTTAAAGGATGGAGGAGGGGAGTTATGAGCGGTGGCATCATCATTACGTTGATTCTTTTGGTTGGAGGTCTTTTTGCTTGTCTCGGGTTTTTTATGATCTACAAGTTTTATCAAAAGTCATGACTATGGACGATGTCGGCTCTTGAATAATGGACGGTGACGGCTTCGCGAAGTGTTCTTTGTGAAATCCGTCACCGTCCATTTCAATATTCCTCGTACGAGTACTGCTGGGCGACGGAGAAGTATTGAAACCAGAAGCGGAATTCATCGAAGAACACATCTGGTGACAACTCCATATGATCGAAGAAGTCCTCAAGCAAGCTTTCGTCCACCTCATCAAGCAGGCCCGTCACGTACAGTGGGGTACGGAACCTTTCGAACATGTCACCGAATCCATAGGTCTCAAACACGTCTTGCAATTGCTGTTCTGTCATCGTGCACACACTCCTTTGTTATAGGGTGGCAGGATGGGGTGGAAGATATTCCTTTTTCTAACAAAATGATTAAAAAAGACTTCCTGGTTGAGGAAGTCTTTTAGGCTTGGAAAAGGAAATAAGAAATGACGAGATACATCACAATCATCATCAGCGAAGGCAGCATGTACCGCCATTGACCAGACGAGCGGTGGTGAAGGTGGACCCGTCTCAGCAGGAGGTAAATGACGAACAGGGTCATCGAAACGCCGAGCAGTACAATGTAGAGATGATTTTCCTGGATCGATTCTAAGATCGGTCCTTTTCGGTATAGGATATCGGTTAGAACGAGCAGGTTGATGTTGAATAGGTTGCTGCCTAGAATCGAGCCGATCGCCATGTTGTAGTTGGCGAGCTTGAATGCGGCAAGGACGGTCACAAGCTCGGGGAGGGAGGTGGATACGGCGATCAAGAATCCTCCGATGAAGCTTGAGTCCAGTCCGGATACTTCTGTGATGCGGTCCCCTGCGAGGGAAAGGATGCTTCCAGATAAAAAAACGACGATGGCAGCCACAGAGAATAGTGTAACGGCACCGCCGAGGCTCATGTCTTTGGCGGGAAGCTCCTCCTCTTCCTGTTCACGGTTCGTCATGTACCGGATGTAGACGATATACAGCATGACGATGATGAACATCTCGATTCCGATGCCTGAGAAGGGAATGGAAACCGGAGACAACAGGGCAAGCAGAATAATCAAAAGAAAGCAGAGTCCGACCAATGCTGGCGGGATGCTTTCTTTTGGATTGATGCGCTGGTAGAAGCGGTGTTTCCGGTACACGACGTCGACCATCGCGAGAATCAGCAGGTTGAATACATTGCTGCCGAGCATGTTGCCAACGGCAAGGTCCGGGTTATCGATATAGATGGCGGTCAGGCTTGTTGTCAGCTCGGGTAGGGACGTGGCGCCGGCAATGAGGAACGTGCCGACGACGGCATCGCTGAGCGAAGACTTGCGGCTGATGACATCGCCCGCCTGACTGAGAAAAACGGCTGCCGAGACGACAAGTGCTGCGGCCAGGAAGAAGATGATGTAGATCATATAGGGGCCCCTCTCTATGCTTGTGAGTTCTCATTGGTTTTCTGGTTCATTCCAATGTATGCTTGTCTACCCACCAGCATGAGGGAACCACATAAAAAAGAAGCGCGGGGACGGATCTACTGCTTCTTCATTTGGAAGCATCAGATCCGTCCCCGCGCTTCAGCGAGGTTAGTAGTATGGCGAAATCATCAAGTACACGAGCACACCCGTCAAGCTGACATAGAGCCAGAGCGGCATTGTCCAGCGGGCAATTTTACGGTGCTTCTCGACTTTCATCGTAATCCCGCGTGCAAAGGTTAACAGCGCAAGGGGTACAATGACGGCAGCGAGCACGATGTGTGTGATGAGAATGAAGTAGTAGATCGTCTGCATGATGCCGTCTCCACCGTACGACGTCGAGGACGCCATCGAGTGGTAGGTCAAGTAGGATACGAGAAATAAGGCCGTTGTGGTGAAAGCCGCATAGATGAAGCGCTTATGCCACGTAATGTTTTTTTTCAAAATCATATACAAAGCCGCTAATAGGAACACGAACGTAAAGGAATTGAGTACGGCGTTCAACAGCGGTAGGATCGTTACATCGAAACCGGTCTGAGGTTCGAATTTAGGTATGAACAAAAGGGCGACGACGATGGCGTTGATCGCAATCGATAAGCCGACAACCCAGGGTACGTAGTTGAATTCTTTCTTCGTTGTCACAGTCATCCTCCATCTCTATGAAGTTATTCCTTCTTAGTATAGTAAATTTGACCGTGGAATTCATCTTTAGAGCTGTGACAGATTTCGTAACAATGTGCCACAAGGCAGCATCTGTTGTAAACTAGAGGAAGAAAATAGATGCGGAGGGAAGACGGAAGTGAAGCTGACAATTGAGATAAGCAAGCCCTTCTATGCTCAGATGAAAACTGTACGGGACGCGATTCCACGTTCATTGTGGAACCGCGTTCGCGGGGAGGTTCATCTGAAAAGCGGGGGGCAATGTGAGCTATGTGGGACGAGCGGGGAAGAGAAGCTCCACGCGCATGAGGTGTGGGCGTATGATGAAGAGAATTTCCTCTTGATTTTGACCGAAATTCAGTCACTGTGTAAAGCCTGCCATGACCTGAAGCACTTCCATCATGCCGTTCTTAGAATCAAGGACAGGAAACGGAAAGAGCGGGTCATGAAGAAGTTGAAGAAGCATTTTATGACTGTGAATGACTGCACGGAAAAAGAGTTCATCAGGCATTACCGGAATCAGCTGGCGAAAAGCGGCCTCGATCCAGCGGAAAGGTCGCTTGAGGATTTGGTGGACCGGAGAGAGCAGTTGGAGAGGGAAGAATTTTTGATGGAGCAGGATTGGCGGTTTGTGATTGGGGAAGGGATTCCTTTTGCGGAAGAGATCAAGTTGAATTTGAATGGAAAAGGTTTGCTTTCCTTGTGAAGCCATTCGTATTTAAGTAAGCAGGGTTCTCTTTAAGATTACAAATCACGTTGTCTACTGTTGTTCTATTAGGTCTTATGGGACTAGCAATGGCTGAGTGTTCATATGGGATATTATGGTAATTTGTGTAGAGTTGCGGTCATGATCATTTGGTACAAGCTTGAAGGAAATCGTACAGAGAAATCGATAGAGTGTGGTGCGAGCGGAAATCCTGTGTCAGGGTTTCCGCTTTTCTGTTGGAGAGAGCAAAATATGTTATCTTTGTTGTATATATTTCCATTCCATCGAAGGAGGACTCGGGTGCATAAAATCTACTTATCTATCATCGCACTGCTGGTTTTACTTGTCGCATTTCTATGGACGTCACCAGAGGACACCCCACCTGTTGAAGAGGAGGAGACTGCTTCTGGTGAAGTCGATCCGCTTACCTTTTATGACGATTATTTTTCGGGAATCAAGCCAAAAGAAGGACTATTTGCGAACCGGAAGTCGGCGGCGATTGATCTCGATTTAGTTCCGTCTGAAGAAAAGAAGTCCTATGCTGCCGCGCTTTTGTTAGAGGCTAGAGTTTCGATGAACGCAGAACGAGAAATCGTATTTCCTACCCAAGATCAACTCGCATCTTTATTTTCTCCGACGGACCTTCAACTGCAAAAGCTTCAAGAAGATGAAAACTCCGAGCTCGCTGAAAAAATTGCTCAAAGCTACATTCAGGTGAGGCAGGCCGGTAAGCTGGTGGAGGACGACCGGCTCCGTGAGCATCTGTACGCTCTCTCCAAGCAGTTCTCAGAAATCGAGCCTTATCGAAAAGAAAACCTTTATGATTTCAGTGTTGCTTTCTATGAATATAGGGATGCCGTGGAGCAGCTTGTGCTTATAACGGATTCTTTTGATGAGGGAAAAAGTGAAACGGACTGGTGATGAAATGCGTATGTAAGGAAATGGGTTTTCCTGTTTCTGGGTTGTGGGAGTTTAATCGACGTTCTGAGCTCTGGAGTCGGTTGAAAGGTCGAATATATTGATATAATCGACGTTTTGAGAGGTTGAGAAGTTCGAAACGTCGATAATATGGTTTTTATCGACGTTCTGAGCTCTAGAGTCGTGTGAAAGGTCGTATATATTCATATAATCGACGTTTTGAGAGATTAAGAGGGAAGAAACGTCGATGATCTAGTTTTTATCTACATGATGAGTCCAGTAGGTGAAGAAAAGGTCGATAAAAAGGAGGAAGGTTTGTGCTGTACACGATTCATCCGAAGCGGCTGTATTTGGTGGCTTCGATCTTAGGTCCATTTCTTTTCATTACCTTTGGATGGGGCGAGGCTTCACTGGCTTTGCAAGTGGCCGTCATCGCTGGCGTCTTGATCGGGACGGTGATGATTTCGCTGGTTCGCTTTTCCTGCGAGATCCAGGCGCATTCGCTCTATTATCGTATCTCTTTTTTGAAAAAGACGTTATTTGAAAAAGAGATCAAAGCTGAGGACATCTCCAGTATCAAATTTTTCCGATCAGGGATGAATGAGAAAGCGGCTACGGTTTATCGGGAAGGAGGCAGAAAGGTCCGCTTTGTGGTGTTCAAAGTGCATCATGCCTATGACCTGCTTGAGGCTTTTGGTGATGTAAATGATGTGAAAATGATGAAAACGAAGAACTATATTATGCTGCAACGTGCCGGGTAAACGTGAAAGGAAGGATAGCGTGAGTGGAAGTTGTGGATGTTTTGCCGTCGTTCTGAATGAGAAGGGGCAGGTCCTGCTTGTGAAACGAAAAGACTATCCTGTCTGGGATCTGCCGGGTGGAACATGGGAAGAAGGAGAGTCATTGGAAGAGTGTGCGATTCGGGAAACGGAGGAAGAGACAGGGTACCTCATTTCCATTTTGCATAAAACGGGTGAATATAATCTTCCTCAAGACGATGACCGGCAGCACGTTTTCAAAGCCGGAATTGTCGGGGGACAAGCAATCTCAGATGGACCGGAAACGGAAAAAGTGGAATGGTTCTCACCTGACAGGCTTCCTATTCTTATGATTCCTCATCGTAAGAAACAGATTAAAGACGCTTTAGAGGGTGGGTTTGTAAAGGAGACGCTCGAGGTGTCTCCGTGGAAGCTCTCCCTGTTAAAAATGCTGGTCAAAGGTTTTCGAAGAGTTTTATAAAAATGATGAGGTGATACTATGAGTACGAGATTTGCGATGCCGGTTGCGATACATATCTTTTTTGTGCAGGAAGATCAGATCCTTTTATTGAAAAGGTCGAATACCGGATATGAGGACGGAAAATACAGTGTGGTGGCGGGTCACTTGGATGGCGATGAAGAAGTCCGGGAAGCGGCTCAGCGCGAGGCGCGCGAAGAAGCGGGTGTGGAGATAGGGCTTGAGGACGTGGAGCTGACAAGTGTGATGCACCGGAAGTCTGAAGAAGAGCGGATTGACTATTTTGCCGTTGTAGAAAAATGGAGCGGAGCTATACAAAACATGGAGCCGCATAAATGTTCAGAGCTGAGCTGGCATGCGTTGGATGCTCTGCCGGATCCGATGATCGGTTATGTGAAAGAGGCGATTGGTTCGTATAGGAGGGGCGAGCGTTTTCTGAGTTATGGATTCTAGTATGTGAACGGTGGTTTTTAACTTTCAGGGTGCGATTCATTTGTTCTTCCTCTCTAATCATAGCGGCACCTCCATTTATTTCACGAATCGAAATATTTCAGTTATTATACATAATATACCATACTTCCGATAGAAGAATAGAAAGCAGAATATCCAATCTGGGGGAGAAAGAAGAGGTGCCGTTGTGAAAGAGAAAATAGAGAAATGGCAAATGGATGTGAAAGAAAAATTCGGATTGACTGATTATACGCTGGGTAGGTCTCATTTTTTCAGAAGAATAACGACCGATCAGCTGACACAATTTACATATACGATGGAGTGGTTTCCGTCAGGGATTGAGCATATCGATGAGGACAATAATCCTGATGGTACGGCATCGATTGAGGTGGATGCCCATACAGGAGAGTTGCTCTCATTCATAGCTGTCGGTGGGGTGCTTTATGCAGATTCTATAAAGCTTCAAAATGAGCAGGAAGTGAGAAGCTGGGTGGAAAGAGAATTGGGCATATCGCTTTCCGCTACGGAACTTCGCAGAGGAGATGACGGAGAATACCGTTTTATGAACGTGGTAGATGGTATTTCGACGACCCCAGGGGCAGACATCAGGGTTCGTCTTGATTCGGAAGGAAGGCTCCTTTTCTTTTCACAGTTCGGACTTTTGACTACGCCTGAGCAGGTTGAAGAAGAGAGGTTTACCTTAAAGCTCGAGGACGTTAAGGAAATCGTCATGAAACAGCTTAAACAAATCGATTACCCCATTGTAGAAGAAAAACGCAACGTCTCTGTTTTTGCCATAGAAGAGATTTATATCACGAATGACGGCAAAATGACGATCCCATTCCCTTTGGAAAACTTGAAAGCGGGGATAGAGAAGGTGATGACTTATACACCGTCGCCTGGTGAACCGTTTGAGGGAACAGGGCTCAACCTTTCTGAAGAAGTGACGATGGAGCAGGCGGAAAAAAGAGAGTCGCACCCTGGACTGGAGCCGATTACGTCAGAACAAGCCGCCCAGGCAGAGGCAGCGGTATTACGTTTTCTTCGCACCGAGTATCCTGAGGACAGTGGGAAGTGGACGTTGAAAACACTGGAACGGGAGCACGGACATTTGATGGCTCTTCTGAAACAGAACAGCGAGGGGACTGGTTTGTTCGAAGGAAAGCTGAAGGTGATGCTCTCCGAGGACGGGGAGGATGTGCTCAACTACTTAGATTCAGCTGTTTTTCAGGAAATAACGAAAGAATTTACTCCTGCCCTCGAGCCGCAATACACGAAAGAGCAGGCCTTCGACCGACTGAAAGACCACTTCGAGCTGCTGCCGAGGTATGTGCTGGATCAGAAGACGGGGATTTATAAGCTGTGTGCGCTGTTGGACTGTAAGCTCTGTGTGGATGCTCATACAGGAGAAGTGATTTCGCTCTAGCTAGTATGAGAGGTGAGACAAGAGGGACGGTTCTCGTGTTTCATAGTGATTGGAACGACAGGGACGTATCTTGTCCAATATAAAAATGAAGCACGCGATCCCGTTCAAGGTTCGCGTGCTTCTTCTTTTTCATCAGCATCCCTTTTCTGATGTTTCAGTTCAACGAGCAGCTCTTCATTCAGTTCAATGAGTTTGTTGTTCTGATCGATCTGCTTCGATAGATAGAAGACCATGACCAGCAGTAAAATGATTATAAAAAAGATGATAGATAGGCTCCTTTCGATTTGAAATAGGGCTATGTATATGTCAAATCATAACATATTGGAACAAGAGAACCGTCCCCACCGTTTTTAAAAGGCGATTTCTTCGGCAAGGACCGTATCCGCAAACCACCTTAGTGCGTCGTTGTGATGCTGGATGATCTGCTTAGCCGTGAGATTGTGTGAATCCCATGTGCCGTGCGTATCGACAGCGAGCGTCACCTTGTAATCCATGCTGAAGGCTCTGCGGCAGGTCGTATCGACGCAGATTTCGGTCTGGATGCCGGTGAGGATAATGTGTTCTACGCCTTGTTTTTTCAATTCGTCATCCAGCGGCGTTTCGAAAAAGGCGTCGGGTGTGTGCTTCTCGATGATGGTGTCTTGATCGGTGGGCGCGATATCCGCGTGAATCTCCCAGTTTTCCGTGCCACGTTCCAACGGGGCCCCGGCTGGTGCGTTATGCTGGATATAGAAAATCGGGGTATTCGTGCTTCGTGCCCGGGTAATCAGGCTTTTCAGGTTCTCAAGAAGCTGTTCTCCGTTATGTACGGCTTCTTGGAACATGTAGTTCTGAACGTCGACAATCATCAGTGCTTTTTTCATAATACGCTCCTAAGTTCGAGCGGTTTTTTTCTCAAGTGTAGCTTGCTTCCAAACCTTTTATGGTGACCGTCCATTCCACTTCAGGGCAGTCAAAAAGCCCGCGAAAGGCGAATCCGTCCTCCGTTTTCTGCAGTTCGTGGTACAGCAGCCACTGTCCCACTTGGAGTGGTTGCGCAGCCTGCTGGGATTGGATGCCTAGAAACGAGAGCGTGATGGTATTTTTTTCTGAAAATCCAGACTCCATATTCAAAACCATGTGAAGGGCGTCCGTTTCGTAGTTAACCTCTTCAATGACCGCATCATGAAGACTGTCCGAGAATACGTCACGGGCTTTTTCGGATAAAAAGGGCAGCGCTTTCTCTGTCTGTTCCTCGGCCGCTTGGAGGACTTCGTTGAACTCGTTCTCTGCGTCTCTCTGAAACGAAAGGTAATCCTCCCTCACGGAATCTGGTAAACTCGGTTCGACGAGCGATCCTTCCTCAAGGTAGGGATGGAACCTCTCAGGCAGCGTTTGTTTGAGAAGAGGCTTTCCTTCCTTCAACTCATCCCGCAAGCTGTTTAAAGCATCGTCGTCCTCCTCTAAAAGTTCCTCCCACTCTTCACTTGATTCCGGTATCGGAAGCATCACTTTTATTAAAAAATCATCTTTGGCTTGTTGTGAGATATTCCACATCTTTGACCACCTCTACTGATATTGTACAATATTGGAAGGATGATGTAATTGTATAATAGAGTAATAGGCTGAGGTGAAACATGGACTTTCTTATCAGAAAAGGAGCTGCCGCTTTTTTTGTGACGTTGATCGGTAGTCTCATAGGAGCTTGGTTTGTGTACGATTTCGACGGTAATGTTTCTGGAGAATCCTTACTGACATGGACGTTCGGACTCTCCCTTTACATAGGTGCCGTTGTGTTCTTATACGGAACCCTCGCATCAGGACTCATCGAACTTCTCCACCACCGAGTGAGAACATTACCATCGCTGGTTTTCATCCTTATCCATGGCCTGTTCGGAGCACTCAGCGTGCTGGTAGTCGATTCATGGTCCTTCGGGTTGATCGCATTTCTGTTCGCTGTCGTCTATGCCGCTATTGACCGTTTGATCTTTTTGAGAAAAATGAAGCGGAAGATGGTCGCGGTAATCTGTGCGGTTCCACTCGTCCTTATTCTGGTCTCTGTTGCTGGACTGGAGCTGGCATCCCCACCTGAGCCAGCATTCGAAGCAGAAGATGCCGTGGAACGAGCCACGTCCGGTCAAGGCACGCGGACCGCAGACTTCCCTAATCATATCGGAACAGAAACTGGCGAAGAGGAGGGCTTGGTCTTTGAGCGGACGACATCGGTCGAAAAGCTCGGCGAAGAAACCTACCTCGTGACCTTTACCGAAGAATGGTCCGATGATTACGACAGTGGGAAGTAGTACCTCCGCTATGAAGTAGACCGTGACAGCACGACCTTCAAAGATGGCGGAGGGGTCGAGCCACCGATTTGATTTTGAGGAGGATTGGGACAGCCAGCTTTATGAGAGGAGCCGGTGAGTCTCAATAATTGAGAATCAGGACAGTCAGCCTAGTGGAGCGGAGTCAGCTTGTCCCAATAAGAGAGAATTGAGACAACGAACCTAGTGGAGCGGAGTCAGCTTGTCCCAATAAGAGAGAATTGAGACAACGAACCTAGTGGAGCGGAGTCAGCATGTCCCAATAAGAGAGAATCGGGACAGCCAGCTTAGTGAAGCGGAGCCAGCTTGTCTCAATAAGAAAGAATCGGGACAGCGAGCTTAGTGATGCGGAGCCAGCTTGTCTCAATAAAGAAAAATCGGGACAGGCCGCCCTGTGAAAGGAGAGCAGGAGTCCCAATAGAAGGGGAGGTGATGAATGTGAAACGATTTGAATATAAAGTCGAGGATATTCAGGTTTCCTTGAAGCAGAATCAAGTTCGGTTGGAAGACTTTGAAGAAAAGTTGAATGCTTTGGGCGAACAAGGCTGGGAGATGACGGGTGTGAACGGAACGCTGTTTTATTTCAAAAGAGAGCTAGAATAGGAGGAGTCTATGGAAGTTCTAAAAGATTTGATCTTCTTTTTCTCTGTATTTTCAGTCGTTGCTTTTTTACATAACGCATTAGACAAGGAAGGTAAGCTGTGGACGTGGACGGATGTCCGGTTCGCGCTTTTCACCTCCATTCTTTCAGTCGTGATTGTCTGGACACTGCGTCTGTTCAACATTCAAATCCTATAGGAAGGAGGGATCGGCCAATCGAATCTGTGATACCTATTGTTCTAGCAATCATTTTAGTCACCACTCTATCCATAGCGGCCGTCGTTGATTACAGGAGATTGACGGATAAGCAGAAAAAGAGACCACTCCATTTGATCATGGAGGCGCTGCTTCCTTTGGGGATTGTCTTCTATATTATAGGGGGTTCTATATTAGGCTTTGATCGATCGAGGGATATCGGACTCTGGATGTTCGTTATCGGGTGTGGTTATTTTCTGGTGACGAATAGAAACGGACTGCGGAAGAAAAGAACGTTTATGTGGGCGGGTCTCTTCGTGGTATGGCTGGTCGTTTATCTCGTTTAATTTTGAAAGGAGAATGATGATGGCAGAAGGTTTACTGCACCATGTTGAAATCTATGTATCTGATTTAGAAAAATCTTGTTCATTTTGGGAGTGGTTTCTGAAAGAGTTAGGCTATGAATCTTTTCAAAAGTGGGATCAGGGGCAGAGCTTCAAGCTTGGGGAAACGTATTTGGTTTTCGTCCAGGCGGAGGAGAAGTATTTGGATGTTCCTTACCACCGGTGCCGGCCGGGGCTGAACCATTTAGCTTTCCACGCGTCTTCAAGGGAACGGGTAGATGAACTCACCGAGATGCTTCGGGAAAAGGGCATCAACATTTTATATGAAGACCAGCATCCATTTGCGAGTGGTCCGGATTATTATGCGGTTTATTTTGAGGATCCGGACCGGATGAAGGTGGAGGTCGTGGCGCCTTAACTTTATACCTGAGTTCTGCCTGCGGGTGGAGCTCAGGTATATTTTTTTGAAACCGTTCGGCGGGTTCGATTGTCATTATATATAGAAAGGGTTGATGGAGGTGGTAGTTTGGACCAGCAGACGTTTAAAAAAGTGAAGAAGCGGGAGGAGTCCGCGTTCCTTTCGATGATGCAGGAGCATAAAGGGACGGTGTATTATACGGCGCTCACTTATTTTAAAAATGAGGACCTGGCGCGCGAAGCGGTTCAGGAAGTGACGTTTCGAGCCTATAAGAACGTACATAAAGTTAGAAAAATTTCAGCGATCAAGGCGTGGTTGACGCGGATCACAATCAATTACTGCCTGAACGAAATCAAGAAAAATAAGCGGTTCTCCCAAGATGAGCAAGTGCTTGAGGGGCTGTCTGAGTCGTTTGATCCTTCGGGGTCGCTTGTTTTATCTCAGGCGGTCCAGTCGTTGAGCAAGAAATATCAGACGATCGTCATCATGAAGTATCAGCAGGATTTGACGGTGACGGAGATTTCGGAAAGTCTCGGAATGCCAGTCGGCACGGTGAAGACCTATCTGAACCGCGCTTTGAAGGAACTAAGGGCTTACATGAAACGGGGAGGGGTGAATGCGCATGACTACAAAGCATGACGTAGAACAAGAATTGAAGCAGACCAGCAATCAGCCGCTGCCAAAAGGACTCGATCAGCAAATCCATCTCGGAATGGAGCGGGGAAAACGGCAGAGGAGGCGGTGGGATCTAGTGAAAAACAGCGGATTGTCTGCAGCCGCGCTTTTGATCCTGTTCGTTTTGTCCGTGAATTTCATCCCGAGCTTCGGTCCTGCCGCAAGCAACATTCCTGGAGTGAAGAAGCTTGTGGAGCTCGTTGAATATGACCCGGGCTTGAAGGACGCGGTGGACAATAAGTATGTGCAGGTGATTGATGAGAGTGATACGGAGAATGATGTGACGTTTACGATCGATCATTTGATTGCGGATCAGCGGAGGTTGATTTTATTTTATTCGGTAGAGGTTCAGGGAGATATTGAAGCTCTTGGGTTAGACGGTGTGACGCTGACGAACAGCGAGGGTGAAAAGTTGGAGGGGTACGGTCTTGGCAGCAGCCCACTCACATTAGAAAACGGGAAGGGTTCAGCAAGGTTGGACTTCACTTTCAATCAAGATCAGGAGTTCACGAATGAGATGACGCTTCGCTTTGCGCTGGAAGAGCATGTCAGAGAAGGTATTCTTAACGGAAAGAAACTGGATGATCCTTACGAGGTGACGTTCGCCATCGATCAAGATAAAATCCAAGCGAGTGAAGTATATGAGATCAAACAGTCAGCTGCGATCGAAGGGCAGGAGATTTATTTTGAAAAATTTATTTCCTATCCGACGAGTCAGGTGCTCTACCTGGAGGTCAACGAGGACAATACGAAAGAGATTTTTCATATGGATTCTATTCGGTTGGAGAACGAGCATGGAGAAGAAGTCGGAACTTATTCGAGATCCATTAGTGATGGAAATAAAAGAACCATCAGCTTTACGAGTGATTATTTCAAGGATAATGAGAAATTGTATATTGTTGCGGAGAAATTGATGGCATTAGACAAGGGGAATACGACGGTCAAAGTAGATCTGGACAATGAGAAGCTGTTGGAAGCACCGGATGATCGGCTTTCATTACGCGATATCCAGACTGAATCCATCGGGGATGGTGAAAAGGGTGCTGTCGCATTGAACTTTGGTGTGGATACGAGCGGAATGGAGCAGGAGGTGTTTTACGTATTGAGCGGTGAGTATCAGGATGCGACTGGGGAGACATTCTTTAGCGGAAGTCAGGCAGCATCGGCGGGCTCAGAAAACACAGAGTCTGTTTATCAGTTTTACTTGGATGACAATACGTATGAATCGCCATTGACGTTCCAAGTGAGTCAGTATCCAAGCTACATTGAAGGGGATATCAAAGTTCGAGTGAAATAATAAAAGAACCACGATGAAACAAGCGCCTGACCGCAGAGGTCAGGCGCTTGTTTGTATTCTTCTACAGCTCCTTCTTAAACGCCTTCACAATAATCCCGTCATTGGCGGGTTCGAAATCGTGTTCGGGCTGGCGTTTGAAGCCGTGCTTTTCGTAAAGCGCCATTGCTTGCTCCATAAATTCGCCTGTGTGAAGGCCGATGGCATCGTAGCCTTGGGCTTTGGCGCGGTCGATGCAGGTTTGGACCAGCGCTTGGCCGACGCCTTTGCCGCGGGCTTCACTGCTTACGGCGAGCACGCGGAGTTCCGGGTAGGCGACGGCGTCGACGTAGCCTTCGTAGGCATCCGTTTTGGCGGGGAAAAGGGCGACGCTTCCTACGATGTTTCCGTCAAGCTCTGCGACGTACAGCTCGACGCCGGGCTGCTGGTCGGCTTCTGATGAAATGGCTTTTTTCAACGCCTGCCAGTGCTCATCCGGAAGGGAAGCGGCGTGGTCGCTGTAGGCTTCCACGCGCTGCTTTCGGATGAAAGGAAGTTCTTCCTGGGTGGCTTCTCGAATCTGCATCTGTTTTCCTCTCCTTATCTGCGAAACTTATCGGTGCTTGAGCTCAGACGTTCACGGTCGTGAGATTCTTCCCACGGCGCAAGGTCTGGACCTTTTGGCAAAATATTCGTCTCTGCTTTATCCGGGTTGATCGTGATCGACACGTGGTAGTGACGCTTGATCGAATCAAAGTCCGTCGTGTCACCGAATCCTTCTGTCTGATAGAGGTCGCGGGCATAGCCCCATAGGTTCGGCATTTCGCGGATCAGGTTGCGGTTCGTGTTGAAGCCGTTGTAGTAAGCGGCGTCGAACCTCGCAAGCGTCGTGTACAGGCGGACGTCGGTGTCTGTGATGAAGTCACCGTGCATGAAACGCTGATTGGACAATCGCTCTTCCAGTTCATCGAGGCGGGCAAACAAGGTGTCAAACGCCGCTTCATAAGCTTCCTGAGAATGGGCGAATCCGCATTTGTATACGCCGTTGTTGATGTCGTGGAAAATGGCGTCGCTCCATTCGTCGATTTCCTCGCGGAGCTCTTCTGGATAGAGGTCGGGCGCATTGTCTTTATGGTGATCGGACCATTCCACTTCATAGTAGTTGGTCAGGTTGAAATAATCGTTGTTGACGGCTTTGTTGGTCGTCGTATCGACCATGACGGGTACCGTCGGGCGGCCGCTGTAATCGGGATCGGCTTTATAGTAGACTTCGCTGACGTACTGGATGCCGAGCTCGGGATCGAGATTCTTTTCATCTAATGAGAACTCCCAGTCGACGCGGTCGATGTTCGGACGCATCGGACTCGTCGACCCGAGGCTGATCGCATCTTCAAGGCCCAGTACCTTCCGCACGATGACGGCACGATGCGCCCACGGACAGGCGGGGGACCAGAGAAGTCGGTATCGTCCCGCTTCCACAGGCAGGTGCTCTTCTTTTTTTCCAAAAGGTGTTGTGAATCGGTTCGTCTGTCGCTTGAACGATCCGTCCTGGCTGATTTCTTTCGGTTTATCAGACAATTGAATACCCTCTTTTCAGCTTGGAATAATGTGGCTACCTTGTTTATCGCATGATATTATCTCGAAGTCAAACAAAATGATGGGGTGGATTCTTTGCGAAGCGGGCTGGTGTGTATTACACTTCGATTCAGAATCTATTTGTGAGGAGCGTGGCTTATGAAGGAGCAGAATCTGGTATGGTACGCGAGTTTTGGGTCGAATATCAATGTTGATCGTTTTCTATGTTATATCCGGGGCGGGAAGCCGGAGTTGTCCAATGATACGGAGCGGGGCTGTCGTGATGCGACGCTTCCGCGGAATGAGAAGCCGTTTGTGATGAATCACCAGCTTTATTTTGCCAAAGAAGCGGCGCGCTGGAACGGGGGAGGCGTCGGGTTTATTGCTGGTGAAGAGGATGACTCTTATGAAACGTACAGCAATATGTACTTGATCACGAGGGAGCAGTTCCTCGATGTGGTGGCGCAGGAGAACGGGCTCGATGAGTTCGAGATGGACTTTGAAGAGGTTATGGAAAAAGGATCGGAGAAAGTCCAGGAATCGTGGTATGGCAACATTCTCTATCTCGGCGATGAGGACGGTTATCCGGTCTTCACGTTCACGAGTCCTTATCCGATTGCGCCGGATGAAGTGAAGAAGCCGTCGGTCGAGTATTTGAGCACGATCATCGGTGGTTTGAAAAAAGGCGTCGGGCTGAGTGATGATGAGATTGTGGCGTACTTTATGGAAGTCCCCGGTGTGAAGGATGAGTTTTCCGAGGAAGCGTTACGAGCTGTGGTGGCGGACGTGTAAGCAGGGCCGTTGAGGCTCTGTTTTTTTGTGGGGGAATCTTCCTTATTGGAACGGGAGAACCGTCCCCAATGTTCCACTTTTTGAAACAGGAGAACCGTCCCCGATGTTCCACGCAAAAATTCAGAATTCCCGAACATTCGTCAAAGCCATTGACCCATTGGGCGTATGACTGATACGATTCTTCCTATAATTTATAACAGAAACACCTTGTATAAGCTCAGGAATAAGGCCTGAACGTATCTACCAGCTACCGGAAATAGCTAGTCTACAAGGGATTGTATGAAATTCATTTCTTTCTTTCCCTATGTGCAAGCACCGGTAGTCTGCCGGTGCTTTTTTGTATTCTAGGAGGCAGCAACATGAGAGAGTTCTTCAACTTCACAGAGCGTGAAACCAATTTTAGAAAAGAAACGCTTGCCGGCATTACGACGTTTCTTTCGATGGCCTATATATTAGTCGTCAACCCGATCATTTTAAGCCAGGCCGGTATCGATAAGGGAGCGCTCTTCACCGCAACGGCTCTATCGGCGATTGTCGGTTCGCTGTTGATCGGCCTGCTTGCGAACTTCCCTGTCGGCATAGCGCCGAGTATGGGACTGAACTCGTTCTTCACCTTCTCGGTTGTGATCGGAATGGGTATCGAATGGCAGATCGCGCTGACGGGTGTGTTCATTGCGGGAATCATCTTCGTTATATTGAGCCTGTTTAAGATCCGTGAAAAAATCATCAACGTCATACCGAAGGATCTGAAGCATGCGATCGCTGGAGGAATCGGCTTTTTCATTGCGTTTATCGGGCTTCAGAATGCCGGGTTCGTTGTGAAAAATGAAGAGACGTTCGTGTCGATTGGTAATTTGACTTCGCCAAATACCGCACTGGCAGCGTTCGGGTTTGTCCTTACTTTGATGATGCTGATCCGCGGTGTACGTGGAGGGATTTTTTACGGCATTGTGTTGACCAGTATTCTCGGAATGATCGTCGGCTTGGTCGATGTACCGAATTCCATTGTCGGACAGGTTCCGAGCCTTGAACCGACGTTCGGCGTCGTGTTCCAGCATCTTGGTGATATTTTCACTTGGGAGATTCTAGCTGTTATTTTCACCTTCTTATTTGTCGCATTCTTTGATACGGCAGGGGCTTTGATTGCTGTAGCGAGTCAGGCCGGGATTATGAAGGACAACAAAATTCCGAACGCCGGTCGTGCACTGCTTGCGGATTCATCTTCAGGCGTGCTTGGTGCGATCTTCGGAACGTCGACGACCGCTTCGTTCGTCGAGTCTTCAGCCGGCGTTGCTGTAGGAGGACGTACAGGATTTACGAGCGTCGTCATTTCCGCTTGTTTCTTTGTCGCCTTGTTCTTCTCACCGGTGCTCGGCGTCATCACACCGGCCGTGACGGCACCAGCGCTGATCATCGTCGGCGCTTTGATGGCGACGGAAGTGAAGGAAATCGACTGGAGCCGTTTCGAAATCGTCGTACCGGCTTTCGTCACCGTCATTATGATGCCGCTCACGTTCAGTGTCGCAACCGGAATTGCGCTTGGCTTCATCTTATATCCGTTTGCGATGATTGCGAAAAAAGAGTGGAAGCAGGTCCACCCGATCATGTACACACTCGGCGGTCTGTTTATGCTTTATTTCGTTCTTTTGTAATCTGAAGGCTGTTGGTCTTTGATTGGGACAGGGAGTGGCTTTGGAGTAGAGGTGATTGTCTCAATAAATCTTTAATGGGACAGTTGGCGCCTGGATGGTAGAGCTGCTAGTCCGAATAAACCTTTAATGGGACAGTAGCCGCCTGGATGGCAGAGCTGGTAGTCCTAATAAACCTTTAATGGGACAGTCACCGCCTGGATAGTAGAGCTGCCAGTCCCGATAAGTTTTTAATGGGACAAGGTGTGCTTGTGAAGCAGAGTTGCCTGTCCCAATAAAGGTCTAATGGGACTGAGACGGACCAGATAATAGAGTGGAAAGTTCCAATAAAATTCAATTGGGACAGAGGGGCGTTGAGAAGTGGTCCACCTGTCCAGAACAGATGATTTTTTTTAGAGACAAAAGAGGCTGTCGGATCATTTCGATTCGACAGCCTCTTTTTTCTGCTTTCGTTCCAGTTCTTTCGTCAGCTGATCTTTATATTTCGATTCTACAAGTATATAAAGAAAATCACCTGCTTTGATTTTCGTCTCTCCGTACGGCGTAATGACTTGGTCGTCCCGGATGACGGCGGTCACGTTGGCCTTGTTGGGGAGGGAGATTTCCTTCAGGCGCTTGCCGACGACTTCTGATTCCCCGTTCGTCTGGAACTGGATCATTTCGGCGGCGGTTTTGCCCATCGAGATCAGTTCGACCGAATGGTGGGGAATATCTTTTTTCGGTCCGATCAGCTTCAATTTTTTCGCGACGACAGAAATGGTCGACCCTTGGACGAGGGCGGATGTTAGCACGATGAAGAAGACGATGTTGAATACGGTTTGGTTGTTTTCAAGTCCGTTGACGACAGGAAACGTAGCGAGTACGATCGGCACGGCGCCGCGGAGCCCGGCCCATGAGATGAATATTTTTTCTTTAACGGTATAGTTCATGTTGATGAGCGACAGGAAGACGGCGGCCGGCCTTGCGACGAGAATGAGCAGGGCAGAGAGAATCACGCCGTCGATGACGACATCGGCTGAAAATAATTGCTCAGGAAATACGAGCAGTCCTAAGATGATGAACATCAGGATTTGAGCCATCCAGGCGAATCCTTCGTTGAACTGGAAAATCGAATAACGGTAGGTGAGCTCGCGGTTTCCGATGACGAGCGCCGCGATGTAGACGGCAAGGAAGCCACTTCCCCCGACAAAGGCGGTCACCCCGTAGATCAAGAGAGCGAAGGCGACGGACATGATCGGGTACAGCGCGCTTGACCCGAGCTTGATCCGGTTGATCGAGAAGGAGGCGAGCCTTCCGAACAGGATGCCGAGAAGTACGCCGAGTCCCATCTGCAGAAAGAACATCGGAATGAGGGTCCAGATCGACTTGTCCGGCATCATGATCAAGTCGATGAACGAAAGCGTCAGGAAGATGGCCATCGGATCGTTCGTCCCGGACTCGGCCTCGAGCGTCGCTCCCATCTTCGCTTTGATGTTTCGTTCTTTTAATGCGGCGAATACGGCAGCCGCATCTGTTGAGCCGACAATCGCGCCGAGCAGGAGTCCTTCGAGTAGGCTCAGCTCCAACAGCCAATAGGCGGCAGCACCAACGAGTATGGAGGTGATGAATACGCCGATGGTGGCCAGGGAAAGCGAAGGCCACGCAACAGAGCGGACTGTCCCCCATTTCGTATGGAGTCCTCCTTCGAACAGGATGATCACGAGTGCGAACACGCCGATGATCTGCGCGGTTCCGGCGTTGTCGAAATAGATGATGCCGAGCCCGTCACTTCCGACGAGCATGCCGAGCAGCATGAAGAGAATCAATGATGGGAGTCCCCATCGGTTTGAGAAAGTAGCGGCGAATATGCCGCTGAAAAAGAGCAGTGCAGTAAGTAGTAGAATCGAATCGGTTCCGAACGAATCAAAAAACATGAGGTAGTCGTTCCCCTTTTTATCATAAATTGTGTCGGTATCATGAAGATTCAGCTATTAGAGTTGCTTGGGTGCTATAATGAATGGAGGCGGATGTTGGGTGTTTCTTTGTTATGTAGCTTATTTCACAAGGAGCATCTTTATTAATTTTACAACAAAGTTCACAGGAGAAAAACAAAATAGACTTAAGAGACATGCGTGACTGCGTTGTATAATTATGGTAATATAAAATATTTGAAACAAATGACGATGTAGAAACGTAACTAAGGAAGAAACAAGAAGGGGGAGGTAGGGTTGGATAATCAATTCAACAATGTCACCGGTTTTTCTTCTGCGCAGAAGCGGAAGTGGAAAAAGTTCGGTGGATGGTTTGGCAAGTTCGCCATGATTTTGATCGTATTACTTATTTTAGTTTCGATATCCTTCGGCTGGTTTATTGATTACATTTGGATGGGGTCTGTCGGGTTCCAGGAATCCTTCATGACGATTCTGACAAGTAAGCTGATGCTCGGAGGCGTCGGATTCATTTTGTTCTCGGTGTTCACCTATATCATGTTCGGGTGGATCAGGTCCGTTTATGTCGGATACTTCT
The DNA here is from genome assembly GCF_020171725.1 of Halobacillus litoralis. Taxonomy (GTDB): domain Bacteria; phylum Bacillota; class Bacilli; order Bacillales; family Halobacillaceae; genus Halobacillus; species Halobacillus litoralis_F. Next base: position 69,571 of record NZ_JAIVAJ010000004.1, read on the forward strand.
CAGCTGAACAGCTGCCGGGATTCATCCATAATAAAAAGCAGAGCCGCCTGATGCTGCTTGCGATCGCCCTGTTCGCAGGTCTGATCGGGAGTGCTCTCGTTCAGGGAGTAGGCTGGGAGCCGTGGCTGAAGTTCTTGAACTATGAACCGTTCGGCGTTACGGATCCGCACTTCGGACGCGACGTGTCGTTCTACATGTTCGTGCTTCCGTTCATTGAAATGGCCCTGTCGATCGTTGTGGGTCTTGCGATCTTTTTCTTCGTGATGGAAGTCGCATTCTATTCCGTTTACAGCATGTACAGCAAGAGCCGCGGTGCGCAGGTTCATATGGGTGTGACGCTTGCGATCATCGGTGTCCTGCTTGCCGCGCAGCACGTTCTTGAGCCGTTCCATTCGCTTTTGACGAATCAGGTGAATGCGTTCCAGGATAGTGTCGTGCACGGGTTGAGTTATACGGATGCGGTCATTAACAATCCGGCATCGTATGTGATGGCGGGTGTCGCGCTTTTCGGGACGATCTGGATCATCGTTTCGTTGTTCCGAGGCAACTGGAAAGGCATGATTGCGCCGATCGTACTGTATATTGCAGTCGGAATCCTTGCGCAGGGAGCTTCTATGATTGTACAGAACTTCGTCGTGTCGCCGAGTGAATTCTCGCGTGAGCGTCCTTACTTAGAGGAAAACCTCAACATGACGAGGGTGGCTTATGGATTGGAAGATATTACGGAAGACCAGCACCCGGGAGCTGACACGCTGAACCAGGCGATGGTCGAGCGAAACAGTGGAACGTTCGACAACGTCCGGATCAACGACAGTCGTCCGATTCTGGATGTCTACAACCAGCTTCAGACGTTCCGTACGTATTATGAGTTCAATGATATCGATATCGACCGTTATATGATTGACGGAGAATATACGCAAGTGTTTCTTGGAGCACGTGAACTGAATACGTCTGACCTGCCGTCTCAGGCGCAGACGTGGGTGAACCAGAATCTTCGTTACACGCACGGATATGGTGTTGCGATGAGTAATGTTCACGAAATCACGCCGCAGGGGCAGCCGGAATATATGGTGCAGAACCTTCCGCCACAAGGACAGCTTGAGATCAGCCGTCCGCAGGTGTATTTCGGGGAAGAAGACTATAATTCGGTCATCGTCGACAGTGGCGTCGAGGAGTTCGACTACCCTTCAGGTGATGAGAACGTATCCAACCGTTTCGAGGCGGACACAGGGATTAAGCTTTCCGGCTTGAACCGCGTCCTATTCGCACTGGATGAAGCGTCGTTCCGAATGTTCGTATCTGATCAAGTGACAGGAGACAGTCAGCTCTTGCAGACACGTAACATTATGGATCGTGTCCAGCGGATTGCGCCGTTCCTGACGTATGATGAAGATCCGTACATTTTCGTCCGCGATGATGGAACGATGGCATGGATGATTGATGCGTATGTGACGGAGGAGAACTATCCATACTCTGAGCCGTACTCCGGCAATACCAGCTACATCCGAAACGCTGTCAAAGTCACCGTCGACGCTTACACAGGGGAGACGACGTTCTACGCAGCAGAGCCGGATGAGCCGTTGATGCAGACGTATCAAAACATGTTCCCGGACTTATTTACAGCGGAGATTCCGGATGATGTGAGAAGTCACTTCCGTTATCCGATCGACCTGTTCAAAGTCCAATCCCAGATGTATCAGACGTATCATATGACGAACCTTGAAGTGTTCTACAACCGTGAGGACTACTGGGAAATCCCGACGGAAAAATACTTCAACGAAGACATCACGATGGAGCCGTACTACGTGACGATGCGCCTTCCGGAAGCGGAGGAAGAGGAATTCGTTCTGATGACGCCGTTCACGCCGCGTAACCGTCAAAACATGATCGCCTGGATGGGCGTTCGAAACGACGGAGAGAATTACGGCGATATGGTCGTCTACGAATTTCCGAAGCAGGAAACCGTCTACGGACCACAGCAGATCGAGAACCGGATCAACCAGGACAGCACCATTTCCCAGCAGTTGAACCTCTGGTCACAGGGTGGATCCGAAGTCATTCGAGGAAACCTGCTCGTGATGCCGATCGAGGATACCGTCCTTTATGTAGAACCGATCTACATCAAGTCCTCGAACGCGACGTCACTGCCTGAAGTGAAGCAGGTCATCGTCGCCTATCAGAACCAGATTGTGATGGAGCCGACCTTCGACCGCGCGCTTGAAGTCCTCTTGTCCCGTATCGATCCGGAAGCGGAAACAGAAGCACCGACAGATGACGGTGTGGAAGAGACACCGGATACCGGCGGAGAAGTAGTGGAATCGAGTCAAGTGCTTCAGCAGCTTGCTGATCTGTTTGAGCAGTATGAACAGCAGATGGCAGAAGGCAACTACCAGGAAGCCGGTCGTATTATGGAAGAAATCCAAACGACGTTACAAGACTCACAAGTGCTGGAGCAGCAGCCAGCTGAACCTGCTCAACCTGATGCGGAAAACGCAGAGGCTGAGAGTGGGGGAGAATAAATGAGAGAGTACCTGATCCTTGAGGGGGTCAGGTGCTTTTTTTTTATAAAAAAGGAAAATTCCAGTCATTATGAAACTTGTGGTCGGGGCTGTCCGTACAGGAGAGAGAAAGTTTTGTGGAATGGAGGGGCTTTATGTATGCGTTGAGACCGAGGGTGCTGATTTATTCTCTTATAGCGATAGCTTCAGTTGTGGCCAATATTTTAATGGAGGTCCTGTGGGATTCCCTCGTTTTGTACACGATCGTGCTATTGCTTGCTCTTCCTTTTGCGTGGATTCGGTTTTACTTTTCTATTGAGGACAATCATGTCTTGTATGTGGTGAAGTGGTTTGGGCGTGATGTGCTGACGAGACGGATCGGGCCGGAGGAGATGGAAGACGTGAGGTTCAAGCGTGTCGGCTGGTCGAGGAGAGCGGCGTTCATCAAGCGAAAGAAAGGCTTTACGATCCGGCTTGCTGTTTCTGAAGACACGGCATTGTATGAACGGCTTCTCGATTTCGCTGTGAAGCATGATGTGGCGATTTCGAAGACGGAGGATTATAAGCGTTTGGAAAAATGGTATTAGAAAATGCCCTTTACAGTGGTGCTGTAAGGGGCATTTTTTTGTTCAGGCGCGGGTGTAGGAGTATCCTGAATATTTCTTTGCGCGGTACATGGCGGAGTCGGCTGAATCTAATATGGTAGATAGGTTCTTTGCGTCTGACCGGAATGACGTGACGCCGACGCTCATATCGATGTGAATCGACTGCCCTTCGAAGTTGCACGGGGTTTCCAAGGCTTGCTTGAAGGCGCGGCACAGTCTTGTGATATCGTCCTGACCTTGCTCATCGCGCTGGATGACGATGAATTCGTCTCCGCCGTACCGGAAGAAGCCGTCGTCTTGAGTCAGGGTGGCGCCCACTGACCGTGCGAAGTGGCGCAGGACCTCGTCGCCCGCTGCATGACCGTACGTGTCGTTGATTTTTTTAAAACCGTCGAGGTCTAGGAAATACAGGTGGTAATGGGCTTCTTTTTTCTTAAGGTCGAGCATGAACTTCTGGAATGCGGATCGATTGGAGACACCGGTTAGCACGTCTGTCGATACGGCGGTCTGGGTTTCCTCGAGGGACGAGAGGGTCCGGTTCACGCTGCTTGAAAAAATGGACAGGTATCCGCTGCTCTTCAAATGCGAGCGCACGCTGAAATCTCCTTCTTCGATCGAACGGAAAATGCGGTGGAAGTAGGACAGGATGGTGCGTGTGAAGAAGAAAAATAAGGCGAAATTGAGAAGACCGAGACAGACGCCTGCCAGAATGGAGCTTGCTGTGAAGAGCGTGAGCAGGTTGTCGGGAACGGGAATGAAGGCGGGAAGGGCCATGCTGAACACGATGCCGATGCCTGCTCCAAGGAGGATATATAGAAAAAACATAATCGTTATATAGTTCAGTTGCATCGAATCACACCCCAGTTTACTGGTTTGTTTTTATTTCGACATATTTCGAGTGTTTGTTAAGTCTAAATATACGACTGGGGGCATGTTGTGTCAACTTTGGAGCTGGATTTTGTGTGCAAAAAAAGAAGCACCCGCTCGGGGTGCTTCCGGGTCAATCCTTTATTTTGCATCAAAGCGGTCAGCGTCCATGACTTTCACCCATGTGTCTACGAAGTCGCGCACGAATTTCTCTTGGTTGTCTGCTTGTGCGTACACTTCGGCATAGGCGCGAAGAATGGAGTTGGAACCGAATACAAGGTCGACGCGTGATGCGGTGCGAAGGAGTTCGCCGGATTGACGGTCGCGGCCTTCGTACTCGTTGTAGTCGACGGGTTCCCATTTCACGTTCATGTCGAGCAGGTTGACGAAGAAGTCGTTCGAAAGCGTGCCGACTTGGTCTGTGAAGACGCCGTGTTTCGAGTTGTTGTAGTTGGCGCCAAGGACACGCATACCACCTAGAAGAACCGTCATTTCAGGTGCTGAAAGACCCAGCAGCTGCGATTTATCGACGAGGATCTCTTCCGGGCTTAACGTGTAACGTTTCTTCTCGTAGTTACGGAAGCCGTCTGCCATCGGTTCGAGCACTTCGAAGCTCTCTTGGTCGGTCAGGTCTTCCGGTGCGTCACCGCGGCCTTGTGTGAACGGAACGGTAACGTCGACGCCAGCGTCTTTTGCTGCCTTTTCAACGGCTGCAGAACCGCCGAGCACGATCAAGTCTGCGAGACTGACGTTCTTCTCGTGTGCGCTCTGAATTTTTTCATAGACCGATAGAACCTTCTCGAGTTCTTCCGGCTCGTTCACTTCCCAGTTGCGCTGAGGCGATAGACGGATACGTCCGCCGTTTGCGCCGCCGCGTTTGTCGGACTGGCGGTACGTACTCGCCGAAGCCCAGGCAGTTTTGACAAGTTCACTGATCGTCAGTTCTGAATCTAGGATTTGAGCTTTCAAGTCTTCGATTTCAGAATCAGTCAAGTGATAGTCGACTTCTGGAATCGGATCCTGCCAGATGAAGTCTTCTTCCGGAACGTCTGGTCCGAGGTAGCGTGATTTCGGTCCCATGTCACGGTGAAGGAGCTTGAACCAAGCGCGGGCGAAGGCATCTTCGAATTCGTCCGGGCGTTGGTGGAAGCGGCGGGAAATCTCTTCATAGACTGGATCTTCTCGCATCGCCATGTCGGCAGTCGTCATCATCGTGTTCACTTTAATAGAAGAATCTTCTGCATCGGGTGCCAGGTGCTCGTCGGTCGGATTAACCGGCTTCCATTGGTGGGCGCCGGCCGGGCTCTTCGTCAGCTCCCATTCGTACCCGAATAAAAGATCGAAGTACGTCATGTCCCATTTCGTCGGAGTCGGCGTCCAGGCACCATCCACACCACTTGTGATCGTGTCGCGGCCTTTCCCGCTTCCGTGTGTGCTCTTCCAGCCGAAGCCTTGGTCCTCGATGTCAGCGGCTTCAGGAGCTGCACCGACATGAGCTTCTGCGTCACCGGCGCCGTGGGCTTTACCGAATGTGTGTCCACCAGCCGTCAGGGCTACGGTCTCTTCATCGTTCATTCCCATGCGGGCGAACGTTTCGCGGATGTCTCGTCCACTTGCAAGAGGATCAGGGTTGCCGTCCGGGCCTTCCGGGTTCACGTAAATGAGACCCATCTGCACGGCAGCTAATGGCTGTTCGAGTTCACGGTCACCGGAGTAACGCTCGTTATCGAGCCATTCTGTTTCATTCCCCCAATACGTATCCTCTTCCGGGTGCCAGACGTCTTCACGTCCGCCTCCGAATCCGATGGTCTCAAGACCCATATCATCAAGCGCGACGTTCCCTGCAAGGACAAGCAGGTCGGCCCAGGAAAGTTTGTTGCCATATTTTTGTTTGATCGGCCATAGGAGACGGCGGGCTTTGTCCAAGTTCCCGTTGTCCGGCCAGCTGTTCAGAGGAGCGAATCGCTGCTGACCTGATGAACCGCCTCCGCGGCCGTCCGCGGTACGGTATGTACCGGCCGCGTGCCAGGACATACGGATGAAGAGGGGACCATAGTGCCCGTAATCTGCCGGCCACCAGTCTTGGCTGTCCTTCATCAAGTCTTTCAAATCTTGTTTGACCGCTTCGAAGTCCAGCTTCTGGAATTCTTCTCTGTAATCGAAATCCTCTGTCATCGGATTGGTCTTTTTATCGTGTTGGTGAAGGATATCTAAATTGAGCTGATTCGGCCACCAGTCTTTGTTCTTCGTTCCGACTTTGATCGGAGTGATGGCGCTCGTTTCTTTGTTACTGCCATGTGAACCGTGAGAGACGGGGCAACCTTCAGCTTGGCTATGTTGCATTTCATTCTTGTCCATAGATAAAATGCTCCCTTCGATATTTGTGAAATAATTATAATGTATCTTAGATTATAATTATAATAAATAAGCTCGGAAAATGGAAGTGAGAAGATGCTGGAGGGGATAAAATTTTTCTGAAATCATATGTACATACCCTTCAAACGCCTGTATGAAACAGGAAAATAGATCCTTCTTTTCTATAAGGAATAAGACATTCATAACTGTTTAACTTTTCCAATAATAGTGATAGAGTGGTAACGAATGTAAATTTAAGGAGGTACATAGTATGGTAAGAAATGTGAAGAGGACGAGTGCACTGACGTTGTCGACACTGTTATCTCTCGGTGTGCTGGCTCCTGCGGTGAGCGCGGATACGACTGATCCGAACCAGCAGGACCAGGGGGCGAAGGTGGAAATTCTGTCCGCGGAGAAGATTGTTTCCAAGGATGAACTGATTGAAAGGTTCAGAGAATTTTTCCCGGATCGATTTGATTTTGTGACGGAGAAGGACTTCCATCTGAGTCCAGGGCATCGCTATCCTGATCAGGAGCAAACCCGCTATTCGCTTGACTTTCATACAACTGTTGAGGGTCAAAGTGTTTATGGCGGAATGACGTTTGTGGGGGAGGACTTGGAAATCGAGCGTTTCCATTCTGAACCGTTGAACGAAGCGGCAGCGCTGTTCCCGGCTGAAGTCTCGAAAGAGGAAGCGCGGGAGCTTGCGACGTCCTTCATCGAGGAGAAGCTCGATGTAGAGGGTTATGAGCTGGACCCAGAGGAAATGCTGTATCCGTCCATGAATAACGATACGTTGACGGAACCGATCCGCTATAGTTTTTCTTATGTGAAAACGAAAGATGATGTACCTGTGACGAACAAGCGGATTCGAGTTGAAGTGCTTGGGAACGGGGAGATCGTCCAGTTCCAAGTGCCGAGAGAAGTCGAGGAGAAGCCGTCGTTTCCGGATGTAAGCAAGGCGCTGTCTGAATCTGAGATTACTGAAAAAATCAAAGAGAGCCTGGCACTCGATCTTCGCTACAACGTTTTTACAGATTATGAGGCGGGCGAAACGACGACGAAACTCGTCTATCAATCTACGAAAGGTTACCGTGGTTTAGATGCGATTTCCGGTGAATGGGAAGGCAGCGATGAAGATGCTGTGAAGGATGAAATCGAATACATCTCTGATGAGGCGTTGGAGCCTGTGTCCAGTGATTTCACGGAAGAAGAAGCGAGAAAACGGGCGAAGGAACTTGTAGCTGTAGATTCCGATGAGATTTCACTCGCGATTAATTCCTATGATCAACGTAAGAATGAATTCGGAAAAGATGTCATCAGCATCCATTATATGTACGAGTTCAAGAACGGGGGCTCCGGCACGACGCTTGAGTTCGATGCCGACACGGGAGCGGTCTTGCAGTATCACGATATGAAACGGGATGTACTGGAGCGGACTGGACAAAAAGAAGAGACCGAGAAAGAACTTTCCAAGGAAGAAGCCGTGGACAAAGCGGTGGAGTACTTGAAAGAATATTCTCCTTCCTATCTTGATGATTATGCCCTTCCGATGGATGAAATTTCGTATCAGAAGGACCGTAACGTGTACCATATCACGTTCCCGCGTGTCGTGAATGGGCTGCTTGTGGATGGCGATCAAATTTCGGTTTCTGTCTATGGAGATGGTGGGCTGCAGGGGCTGAACATCAGAGGAGTCCAAGTAGACGAGTGGCCATCTAAGGAAGACGTCATTTCGAAAGAAGAAGCGCTTGAAACGTATAAAGAGAACTTGAACGTCGACCTTCGTTACGTGTTGGACCAGGAATCAGAAGGAGCCGAGTATGACCTGCTGTACTTCCCAGAGTACACGGAGAAAAAGGCCGCCTTCATGAATGCGAAAACAGGGAAATGGGAGCAGCGCTTCGGGAATGAAGGGGCGGACGTGACCGTGTCCCACCCGACCGCTGAACAGGAGCTGAACTTCCTGATCCAGAACGGCATCTTGAAGGTGGAAGATGCGGAAGCATTCGATGCCGATCAAGCCGTGACCAAAGGACAAGCTCTGGAGGTCATCATGAAGTCGTTGACCCGTTTCTATCAGGGCCACATTCCTGAGGACCGCGAGATGCCACAGGCGTTTGAAAACATTACGCCGGACCACCCGCTCTATCAAGTCGTCGAACGTGCGGTGCAACTTGGTGTCATAGATGGTGAAAAAGAGACGTTCGATGTCGATGGTGCATTGACGAGAGAACAGCTTGCCGTCTGGTACGTGCGTGCGCTCGGCCTGGATAAAGCAGCAGCATTCAGTGACATCTATGAGCTTGATTTCAAAGATGTTTCTGACATCGATGAGGAGCATGTCGGTCATGTTGCGCTGGCGGATGCGCTAGAGATTTTGCCGGCGACGGACGAACAGTTCAACCCGGATGATGATGTGACATACGCAGAGCTTGCGGTGTCGAACATCCGTCTTGCTCATGAAGCCTATGACAAAGAATTCCGATATCGTTATTAAGGTACAAGCCGGGGGTTTTTCCTCCGGTTTTTTTCTGTACAAGGATAAGTTGTTCAATTTTTCCATAATTAGTGTTAAGGTGGTACTGATTGAAATTTTTACAGGGGGTAGAGATATGAAGTATGTGAAAAGAACAGGAGTGGTGACGTTATCGACGCTCCTCTCGTTAGGCGTGCTTGTGCCGGGCGTGAGTGCCGAGACGTCTGAGGGAGAGAAGCAGGAGGATGTGAAGATTGAGATTCTGTCTGCTGAGAAGGACGTAACGAAGGAAGACTTGGTCGAGCGTTTCAAAGAGATGTTCCCGGAGCGTTATGAGACGTTCAAGGATGCGGAGTTCCGCCTAGAGGGCAGGCATTTGTACCCTGAAGAGGATGTCGTCCGTTATGGTCTTGACTTCAACAAGCAAGTCGATGGAGACTTTCTTCATGGATCGATCAGCTTCGTAGGGGAAGAGTTGAAGATCGATCATTTCTATTATCAGCCACCGAAGGAATCTCACGTATTATTCCCGGAAGCGATCTCGAAGAAAGAAGCAGAAGAGGCCGCTATCGAGTTTCTTGAGGAGAAGCTTGGGGAAAGTGGATATGAGCTGGAAGATGAGCAGAACTATTATCCATACCGCAACCAGGCCCTGACAGAGCCGGTCCGGTATAATTTTTCTTTTAACAAAATGAAGGATGATGTGCCTGTCTCCGATCAGTACGTTCACATAGAAGTGATTGGGAACGGTGAAGTCGTCCAGTTCTCCCGTCGCGCAGCTCAACAAGGAACGCCTACATATGATGACGTGAGTAAAGTGCTTTCTGAAGAAGAGGTAGTAAATCAAATCAAAGAAAATTTGAAGCTTGGTCTGCGTTATGACATTCAACGTGACCAGGAAACAGGTGAAAGAAGCGCGAAGCTTGTCTACCAATCTACTATGGATATCCGCGGTGTCGATGCGATTTCAGGAGATTGGAAGAAGAACGATGAGTTCGTCGAAGAGCTGCCTGAAGAAAAAGAAATCACGATGGTTGTCGATGAGCCATTGGAACCTACTGCGGAAGACTTTTCAAAAGAAGCGGCGAAAGAACAGGCACAGGAGCTGCTTGCTGTCGATTCTGAAGACATCGAGCTGGTCATTGAATCTGTACGTGAGCACGAGCGTGATGGAGAGAAGATCTATGACGTCCGTTATATGTATCAGTATGATCGCGGTGGACGCGGTACGAGCATTGAGTTTGATGCCGAAACGGGTGACCTGCGCTCTTACCGTGATGTGAAGCATGACCTTCCGATGGACAGGGAAGAAACAGACGAAGAGATCACTTCTGAAGAAGCCGTTGAGAAAGCGGTCGGTTATTTGAAGGAGTATGCTCCGTCCATGCTGCACCAGTATGCGATGCCCGTCGAAGGACCTTTCTTGGAAGACTTTGATGAAGCCTACCATGTCTCCTTCCCGCGAGTGAAAAACGGGGTATTGGTAAGCGGGGATTCCATGAGTGTGAGAGTCGCAAAAGACGGTTCGCTTGTTCATCTGGATGCCCGAACGGTCAAGTTGGAAGAATGGCCGTCACTAGAGGATGTTGTGCCGAAAGAAGAGGCGAAAGAATCCTTCATTGATGAATTGATGGTTGAACTGAGCTACGTGCAGGACCGCAGCACAGAAGACAATCATTACGACCTTCTGTATCGCCCGTTCTATCATGAAGAAGTGGGGAGCTACTTCGATGCGAAGGACGGCGAATGGAAGAACGAACGTCCTCAGGAAAAAGAGCAGCAGACGACCATCAGTCACCCGTGGGCTGAAAAAGAGTTGAACTACTTGATCGGTGCGGACATTCTGAACGTCGAAGACCCGGAAACCTTTGATGCAGACTCTGCCATTACAAAAGGACAAGGGATCGAGGTCATCATGAAATCGCTGACTCATTTCTATAATGACCATTATCCGGAAGAGCGCAAAATGCCGAAGACGTTTGATAATATCGGTGCGGATCATCCCCTTTACGAAATCGTGGAACGCGCAGCGGAAATGGGGGTTCTGACGGAAGAAAATGATTCGTTCCCTCTCGATGAAAAGCTGACGCGTGAAGAGCTTGCGGTTTGGTATGTGCGCGCCTTGAACCTTGACCGCGCCGCTGAATACAGTGACATCTACGACCTGGATTTCAAAGATGCGTCTGAAGTAGAGGCTGAAAATGTCGGGTACGTCGCACTCGCTGATGCCCTTGGATTGCTTCAGGGCAACCACAACCAGTTCAATCCTGATGGTGAAGTGACCTTTGCACAGCTTGCGGTGTCCAACATCCGCCTTGCTAAGCAGGCGTATGAAGAGGATCTCCGCTACTAATCTTTTTTACAGGAGGCGTCCGTATGAGTCGGGATCACGAAACGCCTGAGGAAAAAAGAGAGAAACTGAGACAGAAAGAATTGAAGAATCCATCAAGCAGTGGGCATAGCAGCAATCTAGCGGACTTGGTCGGTGGTCTGGACTGGAAAGGGACGGTGCTCCTGATCCTCGTCTTGATTGCCGGGTTCATAGTCTATGCGTTATTCCTCCGCTGATGGAATCGGAACAGAACTTCCTTTGAGGGAGTTCTGTTTTTTTATTTAGCTTGATTGGGACAGCGAACGTCGGGGCGCGTGAGTGCGCGTCCTGATTATTTTTTTATGGGACTGTGGGCAGCTTGAGTAGGGGGAAGCTAGTCCCAATAAAGTCTAAATGGGACTGTGAACAGCTTGAGTGGGGGTGTCACTGTCCCGATAAAGTTTTTATGGGACAGCGGAGAGAGAGTGTGTAGGCGTGTGCGTCCCGATTTCCACTTATTGGGACAACGAACGAGCCTGCCTGGGGAGTGCCAGTCCCGATTCGAGATAATTGGGACTGGATGTGCTGTGTGAGGAAGTCTGCTAGTCCCATAAAACGAAAAAAGCCGCGAGGAACTTGGTTCCCTGCGGCTTTTTCAAATTAAAAGGAGAATGTCGTAAAGCGGTTGTAGTCTTCTTCTGCTTTTAACTTGATACTCGGAAATCCTTTATGGTGCAGGGAAGCGGGGGAGGACTGGGTTTCCAGGCATAGGCCGTCGTGCTTCCGAGCGGTGCCGTGAGTGAGGGCCTCGCCTGCTCCTAAGTTATTCCCGGTGTAAAAGACGACGCCGGGTTGGTCGGTTTGGACGGTCATCGTGCGCCCGCTTTCTGGTTCCTGAAGAACGATTTTTTCATCCGTACCTTCTTTGAAAAGCAGGGTATGATCGAATCCGCCTCCAGCGAGCTTGATCTGTGGATCATCGGATGAAAAGCGTGGGCCGAGCTGCGTATCTTTTTGTAAATCGAAGGGCGTCCCCTCTACAGGGTGGATGCTGCCAGTTGGAATCAGCTGTTCATCGAGCTCGACATAGCGGTCGCTTTCGATGCGGATGGTGTGATCTTCGACGGTGCGTTTCGTATCGCCGCTCAAGTTGAAGTAGCTGTGATTGGTCAGTGTCAGGACCGTATCGGCGTTGCTTTTGGCGTGATAGTAGATTCTAAATTGGTTGTCGTTATTCAGTTCATAGGTTACTTGGAAGGTGACATGACCTGGATAGCCGCCTTCTAAGTGGTCGCTTTCGCATGTCAGCACGACGCCGGAGCGGTCTTCTTCTTTATATTCGGCCATCTCCCACAGTTTGTTATGGAGGCCGTCTTTACCTCCGTGCAGAGAGTTTTCCCCTTCATTGGCGTGGACCTGGTAAGTTTCGCCGTTCAAATCGAACGATGACCCATCCACTCTGCCTGCAACGCGGCCGATCAGTGCGCCGAGGTAGTTCGGATCGCCGATATAGTCTTCATAGTTCTTGTGAGCCAGTACGACATTCTCAAGCGTTCCGTTTCGGTCAGGGACGTTCAGGGCGGTCAAAATCCCTCCGTAGTTCAGCACGCTGAAAGATAAGCCGTTGGCGTTATGGAGCGTTACTTCTTTCCAATCCTTCATAACCGTGTCCTTCATTTTGTTTTCCATCCTCTCTTGTTTTGAAAACGTTTGTATCATTATGGCACAGAATCGCTTTTTATTACAACTAATAATGTAATAAAAGATAAAACACTTAGTAAAAATTTAAGTAAAACTATTGATTATTTTACCTATACGTTTTACTATAGATTTGAAAGCGATTTCTGAAAACTTAAAATAAGACTATATAGATCCATCATTCCAGGAGGGGTAAAGATGAAAGAGACATTTGAGCGGTTGTTTGGGGACAAGGAGACACGGTTGTTTTTTGCACCGGGAAGAATCAATTTGATCGGGGAGCACACGGACTACAATGGCGGCCACGTGTTTCCAGCGACGATTACGTACGGGACGTATGCGCTGGCTGCGAAGCGTGATGATCGTACAGTGAACCTTTATTCGATGAACTTTGAAGATAAAGGTGTCGTGTCCTTTTCGCTGGATGAACTTGATTTCGACAAGGCGCATGACTGGGCGAATTATCCGAAGGGGATGATCCGTTACCTTCAGTCTGAGGCACGCACGTCAGGCAGCGGCTTTGACGTCGTGTATTACGGCAACATTCCGAACGGTGCGGGCTTGTCTTCATCTGCGTCGATCGAGATCGTGACGGGTGTCATGCTTGAATCGTTATTCGACTGGAATCTGGACCGCGTCGAAATGGTGAAGATCGGTCAGAAGGTGGAGAATGAGTTCATGGGCGTCAATAGTGGCATTATGGACCAGTTCGCCATCGGTATGGGGAAAAAAGGAGCGGGGATTCTGCTCGACTGCAACACCCTGCAGTATGAATACGCGCCGCTTGAGCTCGAGCGTGAGCAGGTGATCATCATGAATACGAATAAGCGTCGTGAGCTGGCAGATTCGAAATACAATGAGCGCAGGGGTGAGTGTGACCTGGCCGTGGAACAGCTTCAGAAGGAGCTTTCCATCGAAACGCTCGGTGAGCTGACAGAGGAAGCGTTTGAAGCGAACAAGCATCTGATTGAAAGTGAAACGGTTCAAAAAAGAGCGAAGCACGCCGTTTATGAGAATGAGCGCACAGTGAAGGCATTGAAGGCGCTGAAAAATGGTGAGTTGGAACGCTTCGGTGAGCTGATGAACGCTTCGCATGTCTCGCTTCGAGATGACTATGAAGTGACTGGAAAAGAGCTCGATACGTTAGTGGAAGCGGCATGGGAGCAGCGTGGTGTCCTCGGTGCCCGCATGACGGGGGCTGGGTTCGGCGGCTGTGCGATTGCGATTGTGAAGACGGATGAAGTGGAAGCGTTTATCGACCAGGTTGGAAAGACGTACGAAGAGAAGATCGGGTATGAAGCGACGTTTTATGTAGCGGATATTGGAGACGGAGCGAGAGAACTAAGTGCGGATGAGGTGATCGTGTGAGTGTATTAGTTGTCGGTGGAGCGGGTTATATTGGGTCCCATGCGGTATGGCAGCTCGTGGACAGAGGGCGCGACGTCGTCGTTGTGGATCGTCTGTCGACGGGGCATCGCGGCGCAGTAGCCCCGGAGGTTCCATTCTATGAAGGGGACATTCGTGACCGGGCCTTTCTACGCTCTGTTTTTCAAAAGGAAAAGGTGGAGGCGGTGATTCACTTTGCTGCGAATTCGTTGGTGGGAGAGTCGATGGAGAAGCCGCTGGAGTACTTTGATAACAATGTGTACGGGACGCAGGTGCTGCTTGAGGTGATGAAGGAGTTCGATGTGAAGAATATCGTATTTTCTTCGACGGCGGCGACGTACGGGGAGCCGGATGTGGTGCCGATTACGGAGGAGATGCCGACGAAACCTGAGAATACGTATGGTGAGACGAAGCTTACGATGGAGAAGATGATGAAGTGGTGTGACAAGGCGTTCGGGATGAAGTATGTGTCGCTTCGTTACTTCAATGTGGCGGGGGCTCGTTCGACGACGGAGATCGGCGAGGACCATCGTCCGGAGACGCATTTGATTCCGATCATTCTTCAGGTGGCGCTTGGGCAGCGCGATCATATTACGGTGTTCGGGGATGATTATGATACGCCGGACGGGACGTGTATCCGTGATTACATCCATGTCGAGGATTTGATAGATGCGCATATTCTGGCGGTCGATTATTTGGCGGATGGTGGCGAGAGTGATGTGTTCAACTTAGGCAGCAGCCGCGGCTTTTCTGTCAAAGAGATGATCGATACGGCGCGTGAGGTGACCGGGCATGAGATTCCTGCTGAGATGGGGGATCGTCGTGCGGGGGATCCGAGTAAGTTGATTGCGTCTTCTGATAAAGCGCAGAAGGTATTGGGTTGGAATCCGAAGCGTACGGACGTGCATACGATCATCGAGGACGCGTGGCGCTGGCACCAGAAGTACCCGAAAGGCTATGACGACAAGGAGGCAGAGGGATGAACATCTATGATACGGTACAGCAGCTCGTCGACAAGGCTTTGGCGGCGGAATTGATTGAGGAAACGGACGTCATTTATACGCGTAATCAGGTGCTCGGGCAGCTTGACCTTGATACGTTTACGCCGGACGGGGACAACGGATTGGACCGGTCGATTCCGGATTTATTGGAGGTGCTCGTTGATTATGCGGCAGGACAGCGTTTGATTGATGATGTATTGGATGAGAAGGAGCAGTTCCAGGCGGATTTGATGAATCATTTTCTGCCGCGTCCGAGCGACGTGAACCGGACGTTCAAACAGAAGTATGAGCAGGACCCGGTGGCGGCGACGGATTATTTTTACGAGATGAGTCAGAAGAGTAACTACATCCAGACGAAGCGGATTGCTCAGAATGTATCGTTCAAGGCGGATACAGAGTATGGGGATTTGGACATTACAATCAACTTGTCGAAGCCGGAGAAGGATCCGAAGCAGATTGCGAAGGAACGTGAGATGAAAAAAACGGACGCGGATTATCCGAAGTGTCTGCTTTGTGTCGAGAATGAGGGCTACCCGGGTCGGATCGGTCACCCGGCGCGCTCGAACCACAGGTTAGTGCGGCTCGATCTTGGCGGTGAGAACTGGATGCTGCAGTATTCGCCGTATGTGTATTACAACGAGCACAGCATTGTTCTGTCTGAAAAGCATGTGCCGATGACGATCGACCGGAAGACGTTCGATCAGCTGCTCGAGTTCACAGATCAGTTCCCGCACTATTTCATCGGCTCGAATGCGGATCTACCGATTGTCGGGGGTTCGATTCTGTCGCATGACCATTATCAGGCGGGGCGCTATGAGTTTGCGATGGCGAAGGCGGAGGATGCGTTCACCTTCCCGCTTGATGGGCATCCTGATGTGGAGGCTTCTGTGCTGAAGTGGCCGATGTCTGTGGTCAGGCTTCGCGGGCAGAATCGCGAGGAGCTTGCGGCGTTGTCGGATCAGGTGCTTTCGGTTTGGCGTGAGTACAGTGATCCGGAGGCGTCTGTGCATGCGTACTCTGGTGATGAGCCGCACAATACGGTGACGCCGATTGCGCGCCGTCGCGGGGAGGCCTTTGAAGTCGACCTCGTGCTGCGGAATAACCGGACGAGTGAGGAGCACCCGATGGGGATCTTCCACCCTCATGAAGAGGTGCACCACATTAAGAAGGAGAACATCGGGCTCATCGAAGTGATGGGGCTTGCGGTGCTGCCGGCTCGTTTGAAAAGCGAATTGAAGGAAGTGGAGAAATTCGTTGCGGGCGAAGAGGCGGAGGTCACGGAGAACCATCAAGAGTGGGCGGATGATTTGAAAGCGGCGTATGCCGGAGGAGATGTGACGGCGTTCGTCGAGGAAGCGGTCGGCGAGAAGTTCAAGCAGGTGCTCACGCACGCCGGTGTGTTCAAGCAGGACGAAGACGGTCAGGCCGCGTTCAAGCGATTCATCGATACGTTGTAAAAAAAGGGGCTCAGCAATGGCGGACCGTTGCTGAGTTCTTTTATAATGGAAGAAGAGGATATAAGATTTTCTGAGGTTGCAGCTATATGACATGGTAAGCCACGTCCGGCTCCAGCGCCCAGCCCCTCGTGTCATAAGCAACCCGTCCTGCGGGAGGGAAAATCGTCTCCCTCCGGCCGTTTTGCTTATGCGTTTCGGGTCTCCCAGGGCGCCTGCGCCTTTGGTCTAATGGAAGAAGAGAAAGGAGTTCGTTTGGGCATGGCAACGATCAAAGATATTGCGAACAAAGTGGACGTATCGATTGCGACCGTCTCGCGCGTCCTGAACTATGACGAGACATTGTCTGTGAGTGATGACACGAAGCTGAAGATATTCGAAGCGGCCGAATCGCTTTCTTATAAGAAACGGGCGGCGAAGCGGACGAAGGTGAAGACGTTCGCCATCGTCCACTGGTACACGGAGAAGGAGGAGCTCGAGGACTTGTACTATATGTCAATCCGGATGGGGGCGGAAGAGCGCTGCCAGGATGACGGGGTGCAGGTCGTGCGGTATTTCCAGGACAATTTCCAACCGTTGAAAAAAGAGAAGGTGGACGGGCTGATTGCGATCGGCAAGTTCAGTGAGAAGCAGCGTGACGAGTTCGAGCAGCTCGCGCCTCACGTCGTCTACGTCGATGATTATGAGCCGACGAAGCGCAAAGTGGACCGGGTGGTCGTGGACTTCAGCCGCGTGACGCGGAGCGTACTGGACCATTTCATGGGGCAGGGGCTGACGCAGATCGGCTACATTGGTGGCCAGGAACGTCACAAGGATGACGCCTCGCCGATTCGGGATCCGCGTGAAGAAACGTTCCTGTCTTACATGCGTGAAAAGGGTGCGCTTGAAGAGAAGTGGATGTACCGTGGACCGTTTTCTGTCGAGGATGGCTATGAGCTGATGAAGAAGGCGATTGATGAGCATGGGGAAAGGCTCCCGCAAGCCTTCTTCGTCGGAAATGATTCGCTCGCCGTCGGCTGCCTGCGCGCGCTGAATGAAGCGGGTGTTTCGGTGCCGGGTCGCGTGCAGGTCATCGGCGTGAACGATATCAGCGTTTCGAAGTATGTGTTCCCTGCGCTGAGTACGGTGAAGGTGTACACGGAAATGATGGGCCGGGAAGCGGTCGATCTATTGAAGCAGCGGATGGAAGGTCGTCAGGTTGCGAAGACGGTGTATTTGGATACGGATCTTGTTGTGAGAGGCAGTAGTTATTGAATAAAAGGACTCCTGAGAGGCTGGAAGGCTGCTTAGGGGTCTTTTTTGTTATTTGTTTATTTGTAATGAAAGGGTTGAGGTTATCGGTCTCAAGTCGGTTTTAGAGAGAGTGAGAAAGTGTAGTGAGAGATGGGTATGATGGTATTGGGAGGACGTTAAAAGCATCCTCCCTTTATTTTTTAACTTTTATAACAATTTTACTTGTAATAAAACGTTTATTCATGTAATAATAGAGTTAACTTAAATGAAAGCCCTTTCTGAAAAGGGATTCAGGAATTCGACATAAATGAGGTGGAGCGCATGATGGCGACAGAACGGTTGCTTGAGAGAAAAGGGAGTACGTCGGTGGATTATCCGAGGCCGCAGTTCAAACGCAGCGAGTGGATCGATTTGAACGGGGCGTGGGCGTTTGGATTTGATCCGGAAAATCGCGGCGAGTCGGAAGGGTGGCAGCACGGTGGTTTCTTGAAGGATGAGATCAAGGTGCCGTATGTGTACCAGAGCGCGCAATCGACGGTGGAAAATAAAGAGCTGCATTCTATTGTCTGGTATGAGCGCACGTTTGAATGGGAGCTTACGGAGAAGGATGTGCACCTTCACTTTGAAGCGGTCGACTATTTGGCGAAGGTTTGGGTGAACGGGCAGTTCGCGGGTTCACATGAAGGTGGGCATACGCCGTTCCAGATGGAGATTCATTCCTTTTTAACAGACGGGGAGAACAGGATTACGGTTCGGGTCGAGGATGAGAATGATGTGGAGCAGCCGATTGGGAAGCAGTCATGGAAGGCTGAGAATTTCTTGTGCTGGTACACGAGGACGACGGGGATTTGGCAGTCGGTTTGGATGGAGGAAGTATGGACGGTTTATCTGGAGGATGTGAGGATGACGCCGCAGGTCGAGGATTCGGCGATTCAGATCGAAGCGCAAGTCAAAAGACACGATCACCCCGTGTACGTAGAGGCGGAAGTATTTTTCCAAGGGGAATGGATCACGACGGGTGGTGTGTGGTTGAAGGCGCATCAGAGGACGGCGGAGATGATGCTGGATGTCGAGTCGGATCAGGCGGATTTCCGGGTGTTCTACTGGTCGCCGGATGAGCCGAATTTGTATGATGTGCGCTTCACGGTGAAGGATCAGGATACGGTGCACGACCGGGTGGAGAGTTACTTCGGGATGAGGAAAATCGAGGTGGAAGATGGACGGATGCTGCTCAACCGGGAAACGTTCTATCAGAAGTTGATTCTTGATCAGGGCTATTACGGGGATGCGTTGATGACGGCGTCGTTCGATGAGATGAAGGCGGATCTTGAAAAGGTGAAGGAGATGGGCTTCAATGGGGTGCGTCGCCACCAGACGATTGCGGACCGCCGTTATATGTATTTGTGTGACAAGCTTGGGCTTGTGATGTGGGCGGAGATGCCGAGTTTCTTCAAGTTCTCGAAGCGTTCGATGAAGCGGATGATGGATGAGTCGAGGGAGATGATCGAGAAGCATGTCAATCATCCTTCTGTCATCGTCTACACGTTGATGAATGAGTCGTGGGGTGTGAATGAGGTGTATCATCGGAAGGATCAGCAGGACTTTGTAAACGCTTTATACTATCAGGCGAAGGCGCTGGATCCGACGAGGCTGGTCGTTGGGAATGACGGCTGGGAGCATACGATGACGGATATTCTGACGATTCACGACTACAATGCGGATGCGGATTCGATGCGGGAGAGTTATCGGGACAAAGCGTCGTTCGT
The DNA here is from genome assembly GCF_020171725.1 of Halobacillus litoralis. GTDB lineage: Bacteria > Bacillota > Bacilli > Bacillales > Halobacillaceae > Halobacillus > Halobacillus litoralis_F. Next base: position 89,224 of record NZ_JAIVAJ010000004.1, read on the forward strand.
CGATGGCAGTCCTTCGAAGACCAGCCGGAAGCAGAATTACGCGAAAGGCTATCGTTACCGCGGTGAACCGGTGATGGTGAGTGAGTATGGCGGCATCGCCTACGGATCGAGCGGGGGCTCGGACTGGGGCTATGGGAAGCGGCCTGAGTCGGAGGAGGAAGTGTTGAACCGTTTGAAGGCGTTGACGAGTGTCATTGAGGAGACGCCTTACGTGCAGGGCTTCTGCTATACGCAGCTCACTGATGTCGAACAGGAAGTGAATGGGCTGCTCGACCACAATCACGAGTACAAGTTCGCTCCTGAAAAAATAAAAGCCATTATGGCCAAGCAGTCTGACGGGTTTATTTTCGAATGAATCAAAGGAGGAGAAGAGGATGGCAACAGCAAAAAAGATGGTGACACAGGAAGTGGATAAGCGGGAGGATATCAGCAACAAGGAGTTTGCGTCGTATTTCGGCTACGGGTTCGGGCAGTGTATCAGCTTCGGACTCGTCGGCTCGTACATTTTGTTTTTCTACACGGATATTCTCGGGATTTCGGCAGCGGCGGCGAGTATGATCTTTCTGATCGCGCGGACGTGGGATGCGATCAATGATCCGATGATGGCGTCTGTGATGGATACGCTTCACTCTAAGCACGGGAAGTTCCGGCCTTATTTGAAGTACATGCCGTTTTTAATTGCTATTATTACTGTTGTTTGTTTTATACCGCTTGATGGACTGAGCATGACGGCTAAGATCTTGTTTGCGGGTGGTACGTACATTCTTTGGGGAATGATTTACACGGTTTCGGATGTGCCGTACTGGTCGTTGTCGACGGTGATGAGTCAGGACGCGCAGCAGCGGACGAAGCTGATTACGTTTGCGAACATGGGCGTTTTTGCCGGAATCGGATTGTCGCCGGTCGTGTTCGTCCCGCTTGCTGAGTGGCTTGGGCAGGGGGATCTCGGTCAGGGATACTTTCTTGCGACGGCTGTCTTGATGGTCGTGGCGCTTCCGATCATGTTGAATGGGTTCAAGAACACGAAAGAACGTGTCGCTCCGCCGAAGACGAAAGTGACATTGAAGGATGCCGCTCGCGCGGTTCGTGCCAACAAGCCGATGTTTGCGATCCTTGTCGTCTTCTTCTGTAATGTCTTCATGAACATAACGCAGGCGCTCAACGTATTCTTTTTTACGTACAATCTTGGAAACGCTTCCTTGATGTCGATCTTCGGAATCATCAGTCTGGCGAGCTGTATCGGATTCTTCGTCATTCCGAGCCTTGCCAAACGCTTTAAGAAAAAACATCTGCTGATGACGATTGTGGCGGCGGATATCGTCGTACGGATCGTCTGGTTCTCGGTTGGGTACTCAAGCGTCATCGTCTCCTTCGTCTTCATCGCGATTACGATGCTGTTGTACACGGCAACCGGTCCACTGATTTCTGCGATGCTTGCTGAGACGATTGAATATACCGAGCTGAAGACAGGAAAACGGAACGAAGCCGTGACCTTCTCGGGTCAGACGTTCACCGGCAAGCTGTCTGTTGCAGTGGCGGGTGGTCTGACGGGTGTGATCCTGACGTGGATCAACTACGCTCCGAACCAGGCTCAGTCCGTTGCGACGACCGACGCTCTGTTCTTCGTTGTCGCCCTGCTTCCGGCACTCGGCTCCCTGATCCGTCTGATTGTGATGTATTTCTACAATTATACGGAGGATGAGTATCAGGATGTCGTCGAGAAGCTTGAACAGCGTAAGTTGGAAGAGAATCCTTCCTATTAAATAGTAGCCTCTCCTTTTGCCGGGAGAGGCTTTTTTGTCGGGGGAAGGGTTGTGAGGGGAGGCTGGCTTTTCTGATATAATGGAAAAAGACTAGAAAAAACGGCGGTGTTGGAATGAAAAGTTTACAGTTATCGTTTGATAATATGCTGTCGATCAGCAAGGCGTTGGCGAATCAGACGCGGATCGATATTCTGAAAATCTTGAGTGAGAAGCCTCACAATGTGAACGAGTTGAAGGGGAAGCTCGGTCTTCCGTTTTCGACGACGGCCTCTCACGTCAATAAGCTCGAGGAGGTCGGGCTGATTGTGACCGAGCTTGTTCCGGGGCGGGGGACGCAGAAGGTGAGTGCGATCAATTATGACCGGGTCGTGATGGATCTCTTTTCTGATGACGGGACCTCGAATGATTATGAGCTGAAGTTCGAGATGCCGATCGGGGATTATCTCGATTGTCATGTCGTGCCGAACTGCGGGCTGGTCGCTGAAGACGGCTACATCGGTATGCAGGACGATCCCCGTTCATTCTATGAGCCGGAGCGGAAGCGGGCGCAGCTATTGTTTTTCCGGGACGGGTATGTCGAGTATCGTTTCCCGAACCGGATTCCCTACGGCTATCAGGCGAAGGAGATTGAATTCAGTGCCGAGCTTTGTTCGGAGGCGCCGAATCATAAGATGGAGTGGCCGTCTGACATTACCGCGTGGATCAACGGCTTTGATGTCGGGACGTGGACATCGCCGAGCGACTTCGGTGGTGAGCGCGGGTTGTTGACACCGGATTGGTGGAGGACGAACTACACGCAGTACGGTCTTTTGAAGCAGTGGAAGGTGACGGATCAGGGCTGTTTTATCGATGGAAACAAAATTGACAACGGCCTGAGCCTTGGTGACCTGATGATTGACGGGAAACCGTACATTTCATTCAAGCTTGGCATCAAGGAAGACGCGGTCAATTCGGGAGGCTTGAACTTGTTCGGTCCGAAGTTCGGGAATTACGAGCAGGGGATTCTGATGCACGTGAAGTATGAGAAGTAGAGGGGGCGATTCCCCTTTGCTTCAGGCTTGGATGAACGATATACTGGTTGTAAACGTTTTTAACAAACATACGGGGAGCATACATATGGAAAAATTGAATGTGCTTGTAACAGGAATCGGTGGGCCGATCGCTCAGGGCATCCTGCAGGGCTTGAAAAAGCGGCATGATGTACGGCTGATCGGAGCGGACCGCCGGGAGCTGACGACTGGAAATCAGTTCTGTGATGAAGTCCGGCTCATTCCACCACTATCGGAGAGGGAAAACTATCAATCGGCCATTCTCGACATCATAGAGAGAGACGAGATCGACGCCATTTTCCCCTGTCTGCACGAGGAAGCGGAAATCTATCAGCAATTCAGACACCAACTCACCATCCCAGTCGCTCTGCCAACCGGCCATCACGGCGCTGAACTTCTGAACAAAGAGAGCGTCTATCAGCTCATGGAAACGCACCATCTTCACGACTATATCCCACACTATTATGGATTCAACACCAAAGAAGAACTTCTACACATCAAAGAACATCATTTCCCGAATCATCCATACATGGTCGCTAAAAAAGTGAACGGACACGGGTCCCTCGGCTACTCGGTTTTGATGGATCGCGGCGATTATCTCAAGGCTTATCAAAGAGGCATGCAAAAAGCGATCAACCTTGAAGATTACATCGATATCGACGAATCGAGCCGCCGGATTGCAATGGAATACATAGATGAACCAGAATACAGCGTCGACGTCTACATCCACGAAGGCCAGGTGATAACTGCCGTCCCAAGGAGGAGAACCGGCGTCTCGAACGGCATCGTCCTCGATGGCATTGTAGAGAAACACGAAGAATTGATCGAAGCAGCGACCGAGATTTCTGAATCGCTCGTCGTCAGCGGGTTTCTCAACCTTCAATTCATGGGGAAAAAATTGACCGATCTCAACCCGAGGTTCTGCGGCAGCCAAGTGATGTCGCTCGGGGCGAATGTGAATTTCCCAGAACTCTTTTTACAATATGAAGTGTTAGGCGAACCGGTTGAGGTTTCGCCGAAATGGAACACGCGCATGCTCCGCTACAGGCAGAGCATGTTCATACACGAAGAATAAATTTTGTCAGGCATTGGGGTACATCATGAAAAAAGCTGTTGTTACATTAATGGTCTTAACGGTTCTTTCGAAAATCATCGGATTTCTGCGCGACGTCACCCTGTCGTATTTCTACGGAACGAGTGGCATCAGTGATGCCTACGTCGTGGCGATTACGATTCCGACGGTGCTCTTCGGCATCGTCGCAGCGGGAATTTCGACGGGGTACATTCCGATGTACAGCCGGATTGAGGAAGAGGAAGGATCCGTTCCGGCCAAACGTTTTACCAATCAATTGATCACGGTGCTCATGATCGCTTCCACGCTCTTACTTGTGGCGGGATGGGTATGGGCAGAGCCGCTGGTGCAGGTATTCGCCAAAGGATTTGAAGGCGATGTCTTGAGGACGGCGGTTCTATTCACGAGGTGGAGCTTGTTCGGCATCTACTTCACGATTCTGATCCGCGTGTTGAGTGCGTATTTGAATTATCAAAAGCAGTTCGCGATCCCGAACTTGATCGGGATTCCGATGAGTCTTGTCGTGATTCTCTCAATCTATTTGAGCTTCGTTTTCGACCGCCCTGTGCTGCTTGCGGCGGGGTATGTGGTCGCGCTCGGGGTGCAGTTCGTCATTCTATCGATTTTTTCCTACCGGCATCAGTTCCGGTTCAGGTGGTCGCTCGATGTTCGGAACAAGCACTTGAAACGAATGCTCGTCATCGCCGTGCCGGTCATGCTCGGGACCGCGGCGACGCAAATGAACCGTCTCGTCGACCGGACGCTTGCCTCTGATGTCATCGTCGGGGGTGTGTCGGCGATGAATTATGCGCAGTCGTTGAACGGCATCATCCACGGCGTTTTCGTCGTCTCAATCACGACGGTCATGTATCCGATGATTACGAAGATGGCTTCTAAACAAAACATCGACGGCATGAAAAAAGCGGTCAACGATTCGATGACGGCGGTCATCATGCTCGTTGTTCCGGCTACAGTCGGTGCGATGCTTTTTGCTGAACCGATCGTCCGGCTGTTGTTCGAGCGCGGCGCGTTCGGGGAGGAGGCGGTCGAGCTGACGTCATCTGTGTACTTTTACTATTCGCTTGGAATGGTCGCGGTGGGTCTGCGGGTTGTGCTTTCGCAAGCCTTCTATGCCCAGCAGGATACGAAGACGCCGATGTTCAATACGGCGGTCTCGATGATTGTGAACATCATTTTGAGCCTGCTGTTCGTCCCATCACTCGGAGTCGGCGGCCTGGCGCTCGCCACGAGCATCGCCGCCTTCTTAGCGACCTTCCTCCTGCTCCTTCGTCTGAGGATGAAGGTCGGACAGCTCCGTCTCAAGCGGGTGGCCGTTTCCACGGTGAAAATTGTGGTGGCTTCCCTTGTGATGGGTGCAGCCGCGATGTGGGTGTACAGCCAGATGACGACGGTGATGCCGCTGAATGCTGCGCTGATCGTCACGGTTTTGGCAGCGGCTGTTGTTTATGTGGTGCTGCTTGTCCTTTTCCGAGTGCCGGAAGTGCGGACGTTGATTCAGAGATTCAGATAAAATCAGAAACGGACCTTTTCGCTCTTATGCGGGGGTCCGATTTTTTTGCATCTGTGTTAAGGTATTGGTAGGTTATGACATTTGGAGAAGGGGGAGTGCGTGGATGAAAAAGTGGATCGGGATGGCGCTCCTGCTTTTTATCGCAGGCTGCCAGTCGGAGTTGACGATTGCGGAAGAGTTTTCGATTCAAGAGGAAGTGTGGAAGATTTCGATTGAGGAAAACCGAGAGGCCGTGGAGACAGTGAATACGGAGATCATCGATTCATTCATGACAACGATTCGGGACTTGCCGTTAATGGAAGCAGAAGGGCGCTGGGTGAGTGCAAACAACGACCTGCACGGCTCATCGATCCGGGCGCGGCTGTTCAGAGAAGGGTCGGACGTGGCCTTTGCCGAGTTTGCTGTGGCAGAGTCCGGAGAGGCGCTTTTTTTATATGAACAGGTGGAGCCGGTGGAGAACGGGTATATTTTAGAAGAGAAAAACCCGGAACTTTATGAAGAAGTACGGGGGTTCTATGAAGCTGTTCATGTTGCGGAGGTCATGGAGATTGTCGAATAAGAGAAAGAGGGAGTAGACATGCGCTTTTTAGTCTGTGGCCAAGCACGAAACTTGATGAAGGGGATTCGATGAAGAAGCATATTTGGAAGTTGATGACGGCCGTGTTGGCTGTTGGTTTAATCGTTGTGGGGTATCAATTTTACTCCCAGCAAGCCCAGGCCGTCGAAGAGAAAAAAGAGATGTATGTAGAGTTAGCTGTTGATGAAGAAATGAAGTTTCACAGATTAAATGAGTACACGGAGACGATCCTGACTTCAACAAACCTTGAAGAGGTTCACTCGGCACTACAGGAAATGTCTGGACACGGTCTCTATGAGTACCGGACGACACTTGATTTTATCAGTATGATAGATGTTCAGTCAGGGAACGAAGTAACGCGACTAGAAGTACCTTTTAATCAATACAGTGACTATCTGTTAGAGAAGTGGGATGGAAGCGGCTTGGATGCTCATGAGTGGGAAGCCATCCGAATGCTGCACCTTAAGGCTGTCGAAGCGGAAACAGCTTTTAAGGACATAACGGCGGTGTTAATGGGAAGTAAAGGGAGCCTGCAGAAGGAAGTCCTCCAAGAAAGAGTTGTAAGGCTGGTCACAACCTGGGGCGAACAGGCCACACTGAAAGAACTTGACCCCCAATACGCTCAATACAAAGAAGCGCCGAACGTTCCCGCAGAAGCCCCTTCAGAACCGGAGCCGATTCTGTCTGATGAAGAGGTCCGTGCGGCAGCCAAAGAAAGAATGGCGCCGTTCTGGAGAGAAGGAGAGTCGCTCAGGCAGACAGGCAGCGGTCAGCATTACTCTACGGTTTATGGGAAATACGTGACGCTCATCCAAGAAGGCAGCCCTTACCAAGCGTGGATGGCGAAGCAGGGGGGCGTGCTGCTCGAATTTACGACTATCAATCATAAACTGCTTGAAGATAGAGACGTTACGGGAGAAGCTATGGTGAAAGATGCGGTTGAAGCTGTGCAGCCTTTTGAGCCGGATATGAACTTTTCCGGGGAGATCGATTGGAGTGAACAAGGGCGAACGATGGTGAAGGTCTACCGTGAAATCGAAGGGCTCGTTGATCGGTCGAGCTTTATTGCCGTGACCTACGACGAGACGTCCTCAGGGAATGGGCTTTCAAAAATGGTGTTCACAGAGTGGTATGACGACGACCGGATTCAAAATGTGACGCCGGAACTGACACCAGAAGAAGCTAAGCAGCATGTTCATCCGAATCTGACCGTAAGCGGTGAACCGGAGCTTGCGATCAAGAATGGGGATGTGCTGGTATACTTGGTTCCTGTCGAAGGGGTTGAAACCGTCGAGTATGTCAAACTGAACGCTGACACGGGTGCGTATATCGGTACAAAATAAACAAAAGCCTGACTCCCACTGGGAATCAGGCTTTTTCTTTTACTGGCTCAGACCCTCCTGAATGGTTTCGATGTTCGATTCCATCATGGAGATGTACGTATCACCTTCTTCACCCGGTGCTGCCAGGGAGTCGGTGAAGACGTCGCCGCGGATCGGGACGCCGGTTTCTTCTGATACGGCTTCCATGCTGCGTGGGTCGATACTTGTTTCAACAAATAGCCCTGTGATTTGTTTTTCGTTGATGATGTCTACGATACGGGTGATCTGTTCAGGGGTTCCCTGGTTCTCCTGGTTGATTTCCCAGATGTATTCGGCTTGGAACCCGTAGGCTTCGCTGAAGTATTTGAATGCACCTTCACTCGTGACGAGGACGCGCTCTTCTTCAGGGATTTTGTTGTATTCGGATACTGCTCTGTCATGCAGCTCTTGCAACTCGGCGATGTAGGCTTCGGCATTTTCTTCATAAACGTCTTTGTTTTCCGGATCGGCTTCGATCAGGCCGTCTCTTGCATTCTCGGCATATTGGATGCCGTTACGGATGTCGAGCCATGCGTGAGGGTCAGCTTCGCCTTCGTTCCCTTCAGAGGTCAAATACATTTCCTCGACTCCTTCACTCATGAGGAAAACGGGCGCATCTTCTCCGTCTTTACCTGCGGTTTCCATTAAGCGGTCGAACCACGCGTTGCCTGCTTCCAAGTTTAAGCCGTTGTAGAAGACAGCGTCAGCGTCGGTCGCTTTTTTCACATCTTCCGGAAGTGGTTCGTATTCGTGAGGGTTGGACCCGATCGGGGCGAGACTGTGAATGTCGACCTGGTCACCTCCGACGTTCTTTACGATGTCATAGACGATGGAATACGTCGTCACGACCTGCAGTTTGCCGCTATCCGACTCTTCCGCATTCCCCTCTGCTTCTTCTGAACTGCAAGCTGTAAGTAAACCGATGGCGAGTATCGTCACCAGCATAAACCAAAGTTTCTTCATGATTAAATCTCTCCTTTATTGTAGTGACGCGCGTTGTCGGCGCGTTTTTGCGAGTTTGAACAGCCATCCGTGTTTCGGTGAAAACAGGAAGGCTACGATAAACAGAGACGTCGCGGCCATGACGATGGTGGCTCCTGAAGCCAGGTTGTACGTGAAGCTGAAGTACAGCCCGACGATTGAGGACACGGCGCCGATGCCAGCCGCGAGAAAGACCATGACCGCCAGCCGGTCTGTAAGTAAATAAGCGGTCGCAGCCGGTGTGATCAGCATCGCGACGACGAGGACAATCCCGACCGTCTGCAGCGAAGCGACCGTGACCATCGTCAGCAGCGTCATAAGGAAATAGTGAATGATGCGCACCGGTAGACCGTATGCCGCCGCCATCGTTTCGTCGAATGACGTGACCAGCAATTCTTTATAGAAAAGATAGACGAGTGCGATGACGAACAGTCCGATTCCGAGCGTAATCCACATATCCGATGAACGGACAGCGAGGACGTTCCCGAACAGGATGTGATACAAGTCGGTACTGCTTTTCAGCATCGTAATGACGATGATTCCGGCTGCGAAGGCGGCCGTGAACATGATGCCGATCGACGTATCGTGCTTGATCCGGCTGTTCTGGCTGACGAACCCGATGGCAATCGCCGTGAGTACACCGCTGAATACGGCCCCGAAGAAAAAGTTGATTCCGAGCATATACGAAATCGCCACTCCGGGCAGGACGGCGTGCGAAATCGCATCACCCATCAGCGCCATCCCGCGCAGGATAATGAAGCAGCCGATCACTCCGCAGATGATGCCGACCATCGTGGAGGTGAGCAGCGCTTTTTGTAAAAAGCCATATTCCATGACGGCTTGAATAAATTCCATCCTCTACACCCCCATTTCATTCATGAAGGCAAACGGCGTCTGATAAGCGCGCTGCATGACGTCCGGTTGGAAAACATCCTGCACCGCTCCGAACCCGACCAACTCTTTGTTCAAAAGAATCAGCTGATCGAAATACTCCTGCGCCTTGCTCAAGTCGTGGTGCACGACGACGACCGTCTTCCCGTGCCGGCACAATTCCTTCAAAATCTTCACGATTGTTTCCTCACTCGACACATCGACTCCGACGAACGGTTCATCGAGAAAAAAGACATCCGCTTCCTGCGCGAGGGCCCGTGCCAGAAACACGCGCTGTTGCTGACCACCCGATAGTTCGCCGATCTGCCTGCGGCTGAAGTCTTCCATCCCGACACGGCGCAGACATTCCATTGCCCACTGCTTCTCTTTTTTACGAGGGCGTCTGAACCACTTCAATTTCGGATACGTGCCGAGAAGAACGGCGTCAAGCACCGTAATCGGGAAATCCCAGTCGATGTGATTCCGCTGAGGGACGTAGGCAATCTGTTTCTGCACCTCTTTGACAGGTGCCCCGAGTATGTTGACGAGTCCTTTATCTCTCGGAATCAAACCGAGTACCGACTTGATGAACGTCGACTTCCCAGCCCCGTTCGGGCCGACGATTCCGACGAGATTGCCGGATTCGATATCAAGCGTCACACCGCTTACAGCCTCCGTTCCGAAATAGGAGACGTAGAGATCCTGAACGGATATCGCTGTCTGTTTCATCCTGATTCCTCCTTTGTGAATGTTGATAAAAAGCACATGTTTTTCCTTTGACCAACTTTTAGATTAAAAAATAATTCTCCTCTTACGATATGGGAGAAGGGTTTGAATGTTTCTTACTTTTTTAGTTAACCGTCAAAAAGTTTCCTTGATGCAAAATATATAGAAGTGCGCACAAATTGTCAACCGTTTTTATGAAAAAGAAAAGCCGCATTGGACTCAAGGGTCCGATGCGGCGGGGATTTAATTGCGATACGCTTTTTTGATTTGTTCTTCATAATCTGGCGTGAGCGAGACGTCCGGATGATACGCCGGTGCCTGGTTGAACGCTTCTTTGATGGCGGCCGTCTGGATCGTCTGCTCGGCCCAGCTCACATTCACGATCTGTTCGGAAGGGAGGAGGACTTTCTTGTCGGCATCCTCCATTTTCACGATGACATACCGGATCTTCCACGTTTCGTCATCAATGAGGAAACTCTCCACTTTTCCAGTCACGCCGTCTTTCGCTCTGACGTGATAGCCCTCGATTTCAGATGTCTTCCGGACGTGGGATTCCTCGGACTGCTCTTCGGTCATTTCGATCATTTCCTGCTGGACGACTTCTGATGGGTAGAAGCCGGGGCCCCAAATGCCGGGCTCTCCCCAGTAGTTGCCCCAGCCGAAGAACAAGTTCATCCTCGCTTCCTGTTCACGGGAAACGGGCTGATCGGTGTCGATATCCGGACTCTCCTTCACCTGCTCTTTCGTCAAATGGACGGAGATGTGATTCGCATCGTGGTTGATTTTTTCAATGGAAATGGGGGAGATGAGCACCTTCCGCCCGGGAAGCCACTTTCTCGTATCGGCAGCGAGATAGCGCACCGCCCACTTTTCGTCATCGAATAAAAACGCATCGACTTTGCCGAGCTCTGCGTCTTCGGCGTCGATCGTGTAGTCTTCTATGAATCGTTCATTATGGATCATTGGGAATCCTCCTTCTAATCAGTAGATTCCCGTGGCGCACGGTTTTGAATCATAGGAGCAGGCTTTTCGGACATAAGGGGATATTTTTGAAGGATTTTGTCAAGTTTTAGCGAAATAAAGGGTATGTAAAGATTCCGTCGGAAAAAAGGGGTGGAACGAAGATGGGGGCACTGGTGATCTATATTCTGCTGTATCTGCTGCCCGCAGGTTTACTTTTTCACCTGGCTCTGGACATTCTTGGCAGAAACATGAAAAACACGGAGCATCTCTTGCTGAGCGGGTATATCGGATGTTATGGGATTCTCTTTTTCTCTGAATTCATGCGTCATCTCGTGGACGTATCGTATAGTCCATTCTTCATCACTTATCTATTCGGAAATGCGGGACTTCTCTTATTCTCGTTTTCTCTTCATTTCATCTTCAAGGTTACGAAATTGGGTGAGCGGATGCCGAAGTGGGTCTATCCGTGGGTGTTCTACCTGCCGGTTGTGATCATTCTATTTACGGTTCTCTTCCAGACGAACGTGACCAACAGTGCTTCTTTTGAAAAAGTCGGGTATTTCATTTATCCGGAATTCAATGCGTCTTACTTGATTACGATGACGGTCGGAAACGTCTTTCATTTCCTTGTCGTCATCCTGCTTCTCGTCGTCCATCGCCGTCTGCAGCTATCGGTTCGGAGAAGGATCATTCGACTGCTTGCGGTGATTGCCAGCTTTGTCCTTGTGTGGGACATCATCTTCGGCTATGTGCAGCTGCAAGGGTCGATTCCCCCTTATCCATATATTTACGGAGGGATGATCTGGACACTGGCGCTCGGTGTCGGGATGAAACGCTTCGACTTCCTGGCATCCTACAGCCACCGTTTTTCCATTTTGTATGACCTGAACCCATCGTCGATCCTGCTGCTCGATGCTCGTTATAAAATCGACAGCGCCAACCCGGCGACGAAGAAGCTCCTCGAACTGCCTCGCGTGCAGGGGAAAGATTTTCTCGATCATTTAAGTATCGATAAAAAGGAAGAAACCATTGAGCATTTGAACCGGAGTTTTCTTACTGGGAAGAAATTCTCAAGCTTCGAAACGATGCTCCGGACAACTTCTGGCAGCCCACGTCACGTCTTGATGGATGGCGACTTTCTGCTTATCGATCAGCGTGTGTATCTGATGCTGATCATACGCGACATCCAGGTGATGAAGGAAGCTGAGGAGACGATTCGCTTCCTTGCTTACAACGATGCCTTGACCGAACTGCCGAACCGCCGCTCCTTTTACGAGTCGGCCGAGAAGGAATTGTCGGAGTCCGATACGGTCGCGTTTCTTATCCTGGATCTGGACGGCTTCAAGAGCATCAATGACACATACGGACACCAGACTGGGGACGATTTCCTCATTCATGTGGCACGGTTTCTTGAAACGCATATTGGAAAGAAGGGAACAGTTGCCCGTGTGGGAGGGGATGAGTTCTATGCGGTCCTTCCCGCCCAGTCCAAGCAGGAGGTGGAGCGGTTCGAACGCAGCTTGAGGGAAGCCGCCGACGAGCGCCCGTTCCGGCATGGACAGGAAGCGATTCCGATTCGATACAGTTTGGGGATCAGTCTTTATCCTGAGCATGGGGAGACGGTGGAGTCTCTGATATCGAAGGCGGATCGTTCGATGTATCAGGTGAAGAAGAATGGGAAGAACGGGTCTTCTGTGTGGGTGAGGTAGTAGAGTACCACAATGAATTTTGCTCTCCGTTCCATTGCTGTCTTGGAAACGTAGGCAAAAATAGTAGCAATAATGTAGAAAACAAGCGTGCTGCCCTGTGAGCGGGGTGGCACTTTTTTGTATGTGATATTTGTTATACTGAAAGGAAGAACTTTCCTTTTGCTTGATGAAAATAGGAAAGAAGATGCTAGATAGAAAAACCTTTTACATAAAGGAGAGGAAATGATGAACAAGATGATGACCGTATTCATTTTGATCCTGGCTCTTATCGGCTGTCAGCCCAATACGCCGGAGCCTGAATTCACATTGGGAAACTATTATCCGAGTCAAATGGCGCCGAACGAGACCTATACGATTGTGGTTCCTTTTGAATGGGAGGGGGAAGAGGAGCTGACATTGAAATCGATGGTTCCCGTGGCAGAGGGAGAGCCTTCGGTTGACGCTGCTTTCCAGCCGGCGTTTTATATCGGGGAAAGCACGAAGCGGACGGGAATCTACAGTCGCCAGGAGATTGGGGAGCGGACCGAGGTGGAAGGCTATCCGGTTCAGAACGAGCAGACGCTGATCATGCAGTGGACGGCACCGGATGATGCGACCAACCAAACGTACAATCTGCAAATCACCTATGAATCTGGCGGGGAGGAGTATCAAAAAGAAGTCGAGTGGGGCACGTTGACGGAAGTCATGAGTGATGAAGTGATTTCAGCACCGAAGAAGGCAACACCGCTCGAGGAGAAACCGAATTTCGTCCTTACCTTGGATGGTGAAGAAGTTCCTTTTCAAGTTATCGAAGAGTGTTGGGCTGAGGATTGCAGTGAAGATGAATCCTTTCTATCAGAGCCTGTCATTGATTTAGAAGTCGAGGAAATGACGGAGGACTTGGAGCCCGTTCCAGTAAGTTCTGGTGATTTTCTTGAGATTACTGTGGAAGGAGAGGAGCCTGAACTGATTGAGTATAAGAGACTTGTGGATTCGATTTTCATAGAGGAGCGGCTGAATGATTCTGCGATTGAATTATATAAAGAAGGCACGCATCATTTCCTGTTTACGGCACTCTGGTATGATGAGGACATGCTTTTTCAAGGTTCGAAAACAATTGGTGTCGTCTTTAAGGTTGGGGATTGAGGGTGTGAGCTCTTATTTGTTTTGAAACGTTTCCTTGATGAAATGGTCGTTAGATAGATTTGGGACAAGCATGGCCAAGGTCAGTGGATTTTCTGTCTCATATTTCTGGTATTGAGACAGCCACTGCACCAGTAAGGCGATTTTGTGTCCCATATATCTCTAAATGGGACAGCACCTCCACGAGTCAAGCGTTTCGGAGTCCCATATCCACTTTTATGGGACAGCCATTGCACGAGACAGGCGTTTCAGCGTCCCATATCTCTATTTATAGGACAGCTCCACCCGCGAACTGAGTGGTCATTGTCCCAATCCTACGTCAGGCTTAAAAGTCCCATCTTCGTCTCATTCATTCTATGATCATTTGAAAAATTCTTTTGTAAGTCTTTTCTAAATGGTTGGATTGACCCCGTGTAATGGTATATGATGACCCTATTCGAAACTATGAAAGGGATGACCATTTGTGCGCGCCATTGCCAACCATTTATACATTTTTTACTCATTCGTCTTTCTACTAAACGTCGTTCACGTCTTTTGGCAGAACAGCGTACTCTATACCATCATCGGTGTTCTCGGTATCATCATGACCGCGATCAGCTTCCCGCGTGCTGACCGCGTCTTCCGGACACTCGGCATCATCTTGATCGCAGCGGGGACCTTTTTCTTCCTATCGAGTGACGCCGACATTTCAAGCATTCCCGCTTTCTTCGCAGGCAACGTCGGCATTCTGTTTCTCGTCTCCATGCTGCCGTGGATGAACAGCGCCGTGAAGGCAGGAAGGTACAACAAACTGTTGAAAACCCTGCTCGGACGCAACGTCGACGGACTCGGGACCTTGTACATGCGCTCAGAGGCGACGATGGTCTCCCTCGCCGCTTTTCTCAACTTGTCGTCTGCGACCATTTCGCAGGACCTCCTGCGCGAACAGCTGAAGGACATCCAGACGAAGGTCAAGAACAGCTTCATCCTGATGACCACCCTGCGCGGCTACTCGCTCGCCCTGTTGTGGAGCCCGCTTGAAGTCCTGCTTGCGACATCGATCTTCATCACAGGTGCCGACTACATACAAGTCCTCCCGTGGATGCTGCTCATCGCCATCCTCGGCCTGACCGTCGACTCCCTGATCGGACGATTCCTGTTCCGCAAGCATGACATCGATTTATCGGTAAAAGTAGAACGGGGTCAGAAGACCGGCAAACTCGTCCAGTTCATCGCAGCACTCGTTCTCTTTCTGTGCGTAGTGGTTTTCTTAGGCAACGTGATCGAGCTTGACTTTCTCTTTTCTGTGACCGTGTCGATCTTCCCGTTCGCGCTTCTTTGGACGCTGCTGATCAAGAGGAGGAGGAGCTTCTTCAAAATCGGCTGGCCGGCATGGAAGACGAGTACGAATCACTTGAGCAACTTCATCGTACTCTTGCTCACGCTCTCCTTTTTGACCGAAGCCTTGAATGCTTCTCCGTACTTGAGCTATCTGCAGGATCCGCTGATTGCCTTGGAGGGGAGTCCAATTTACATCATGCTGTTCATTCAATCGGCATTTCTCGTCATGACGCTCCTCGGGGTACACCCGATTGCGACGATGGGAATCTTCGGAGGCGTGGGGGAGCTCTTAATCGGAAGCTTCTCACCTGTGACGCTGACGATTCTGCTTTCGACGTGCGCGATTGCGACTGTACCGTCGGCGCCGTATGGTTTGATCGTGACGATTACATCGGTCGCGCTTCGGATGAATCCGTATCAGATTGTGCTTAGAAACCTGCCGTATAGCATTGTACTTGGACTGATCGGCATCGCCATTTCGCTCTTGACGATGGTGGTGTAAGCTTCGACGAAAGGAGAGGATATCAATCAGACGTCATCAACTGGAGGCCATAGCTGCGTACATCGAGGAACAGGCGCCTTCTTTTATAGAAGAAACCGCCATCTGGATTTCCAAAATCTTTTTGACGAAAACGAGAGTGGATTATAAATCAGGGGAGGGCCTCTCTGACAGCGGGGAGTGGCTTGAGCCGACGGATTACCAGTCGCTCGCAAGCTTCACGGAAGAGGAGTACACAGGCGTCAGCTTCTCCTCGCCGCTCGATGGGATGGGCATGGTCCATGAAACGTATGCAGAAGAGATGGATGCGCTTTTGACAGAATGGATGCAGGAACAGAAGCGGGAGGCCATAGCCGACATCGTGGTGACGGATCAATATGTTGATGACATTCTTCTAGAGCTAGAAGGGAACGAACTTTTTTCTGAACTGGAGGAGGCATTGAAGGCAAGGGTTGAGTCCGCAGATGTTTCCTACTTACTGAAGCTTGGTGAGAGGAAGGTGCAGGAAGACCTGTGGGTGGAGCTTGAAGAAAGTGAGCGTCAGCAGGAGAAGGAACGGCAGAACAAGACGCTCGCTGGTGCCTACTGGAACCGCGTCTGCAACCTGCATAAGCTGAAGGATCGCCGGAAGATGCCGGAGATGGTCGATGAACCGTACTTCGACACCTACATCGCACCGCTTCTTAAGAAAGACATCATCGAAAACGGAAAAGCCAAGGCCGTCCACCTGCTCGGCACCTACCAGCCTCATTCGTTCTCAAACGCGGTGGTGAGAAAGCTGAAACAGTTCGACGTGTGAATTGAAGTGGAATCCCAGTGCGGGTTCTGCTTTTTTTATAGGAAGAAGTAGGCTATGCGCGCTCGTCGTGTGCCAATGCGCGTTTGTAGCGATCCTATGCGCATTCGCCGTGTTCTAAGCGCCTTCAGGACGATCCCATGCGCGTACATCCACACTTCTCTATCAGCCTATTTTCCATACCGCCCTTAACTTCAGGCAGGGTCATGCATATAAAAACAGTACAGCGCTTTTAATGAGAATAGTAGGGAAATCTCATGTGTGGCTGTACGTGACGTTCGACCAGGCTGGGATCTAGTTTGTAGGAAAGTTGACCTCAACGGAGATGAGGAGAAGGTGTGGTGTGAATCGGGTGAAAAAGCACTTCGTTTCTATCTTTCTCGTTTATTTTGTTTGGGTGGTTATTGGTGTCCTTGTCGTGATGAGCTTTGCTGGATTTCCGTTTGAACAGAGTGTTAGGCTGGCTTTACTTTTTGCCGTTTCGTTCACGGGCGCTATGTGCTCGACGAAGTGGTCTCAGAAATATCATGGCTATAAGCAAACGAAGACGTTGTTTGGGCTTTTCGTAGCGATGTTGTACTCGATAATCTTTGTTGTTGTCACATGCATTCTGCTTGAGCTGATCGGTGTGTACCAAGTCGCATGGGAAGCACTTCTTTTCGCAGGATTCGGAGCTGTTCTGGGAATCTTTATCCCTCGTCTGTTGTTTGAGCTTGTGGAGGATCGTTCGTACCCACTTGTCAAAAGAGGGAAGAAAGCCTTGATTATCGGAGCAGGGGAAGCCGGTCAAATCGTGCTGAATGAGTTGAAAGTTGAATCGGAAAATCCATTGTTTCCAGTGCTCTACCTCGATGATGATAAGGATAAGCAGGGCATGAAGATCCAGAGCATTCCAGTACTCGGCAAGGTCGAGGACCTCGAATGGATCGTGCACAGGTTCAGGATCGAAGTCGTCATCATTGCCATCCCCTCTGCGCCGAAAAAAGAAATCTCCAGCATCGTGGGTCTCTGCGAGGAGCTTGAGTTGGAAGTTCGAATGCTTCCTTCAATCAGGGAGATTATTGATAAACAAGTGAACACCGAGGCAGGCGGCGATGTGCAGATGCAAGACTAGCTGGGATGGAATCGTTGAAACCGTTCAGAGAAAGTGTCTCTGGGCGGTTTTTTCGGTTGGCGTGGAGGGAAAAGGTTGAGAGCGGCATCGTCACGACCGTTATTTCGCAAAGCGGCAGGATGTGCAGTACAATAGAGGAAGCGAACCGTAAGCTTTGAGGAGGAAGACACGATGACAACAAAATTATTTTATGAAGATCCCTATAGAACACAGTTTGAGACGACCGTTTTGAAGCAGGAGGAGGACAAGCAGGGGCTTTATGCGGTGCTTCAGGAGACCGCTTTCTACCCGACAGGTGGCGGGCAGCCGCATGACACCGGAACGCTTTCGGGGGTTAAGGTGACGGATGTAGAGGAAGTGGACGGGGAGATCCGGCATTACATAGAAGAGCCGCTTCAAGGCGATACGGTGGAAGGGTCGGTCGACTGGGAGCGCCGCTTCGATCATATGCAGCAGCATAGCGGACAGCATATCGTTTCGGCTGTTTTTCACGATACGTTCAATCTTCCGACGACGAGTTTCCATTTAGGAAAAGAGACCGTTACGATCGACCTCGATGCAGAGGAGCTTTCCGATGAGGTGCTTCAGCAGGCAGAGGACAAGGTCCAGGAGATCATCATGAAGGGTCTTCCGATTGAACCTGAATGGATGTCGGTCGAGAAGGCGGGAGACTATCCTTTGCGTAAGCCCCTGTCCGTTGAAGGAGACGTGCGTCTCGTCATCATTCCGGAAGTCGATTACAGCGGGTGCGGCGGTACGCATCCTGCTTCGACGAGCGAAGTGCTGGCCGTGAAGTTCCTCGGCTGGACGAAAAATAAAAAACAGGTCCGCCTTGAATTTGTGTGCGGTCACCGTGTGCTGAAGGAACTCGGCGCGAAGCATCAGGTGCTCGGCGACGTGAAGCGGCTGGTCTCAAGACCTGAGCCTGAGGTCGCGGATGAAATCGAACAGCTTTTGACAGCGGGGAAAGAAAAAGAGAAGAGAATCCGTGATTTGGAAGAGAAGCTTCTGACGTATGAAGCGCGTGAGCTTGCCGCGGAAGCACTGGGAGGGCAGGTGATCCAGCACGTTTTTGAGAACCGTCCGATGAAGGACCTCCAGGCGCTCGGCAAAGCGATCGTCGAACAGAAGAGGGATTCCTACGTCATTTTGGTCAGTGAACAGGATGAACAGCTGCAGTTCATTCTCGCTCATGGACAGGAGCTTGATCGGAATATGAATGAAGTAGCGAAAGAGGTCATGCCATTGATCGATGGAAAAGGTGGCGGAAAGCCGGACTTCGTCCAAGGCGGCGGCCGGAACGTAATCGATGCTGTGACCTTCGCGGATCATGTGAAAAACGCGCTGTAAAAAAGAAAAGCCCAAATCGCATCGCCGGCCGTTACATCGTGCCGCGGTCGATTTGGGAGCGGAGCATCGCTAAGTTGTTCGAGACAAATCGGGATGTGTCTGCGAGTGTGTCGATGGCGTTCGCCTTCTGTGCAGACAGTTGGCGGACGATATCATCGAACAATTGAATCATTTCCTCGAGAAGGACGGTTGCACTCACATTGTAGAGTCGTACGTTCTCATATTGACTGCCTTCAAAAAGAGCAGTCTCGATATAAGGCTGGAACCGTTCTAACAGCTCCGGCAGATGGGCCGCTAATTTGGTCACCCCTTCTTGAAGTCCCTCGACCATATCTTCCATTTCGTCTAAAGGCTGCAACGCATCATTGACATAGGCGCGTACTTTATCGTCGAAATCATTGAACAATCCGATCAGCTTCATCGGCAGAGAATTCGTTGCCTGGACGGTAATCATCCGGATGGTTTGCTTTGCTGTGGAGATGCTTTGTTCCATCATTCCGAGCACGCCATCCACGGTCGTCAATAAAGGTAAGATGCGCACATGGACGGACTGCTTCAACAGGTCGAACGCCGAGTCACGTGCCTGTTCACGAATCAAGAGCCCGATACCTAAGTAATCCGATTCCGTCATATCGAACGCTTCTGTCTTTTGCAGGGCTTCGACGTCACGAACAGCCGTCGCTCCGGTTTGGATGGATTGACCAACCGACCGGTCACGCGCTTCGAAATTCTCGCCGACTTGAAGGACCTGCGTGCCGTACTGGCTGATCTGGGTCATCATCTTCTCTTTATTTTGTTGAATCACCTCATAGTGGGCATCCAGTTCACCGACGACGGCATCGTAGAACGCATCGGTGCCTCCTTCGAATAACTGAGGGAAGATCTGTTGTTTAATATGAAGGAACTGTCCCACTGCCTCTTCCAACAAGGTGCCGAGATTGTAGACGAGCTCCTTCAAGTAAGCGAAGATGCTCTCCACGCTGATGTCGACATCGAATACGAATTCCGCAATTTCGAAGGGAGGGGAGTTGAGGATGGTGTTCAGCCCTCTGTAACGCTGCTCGGCCTCATCTAGTTTACTCGCAATCAGCTCCTGCTCGAAAAAAGCGGCATTGCCGTTCACCGTGAGCCCCCTTAGGGCAGGATGGAACGAAATGCCGTCCACCATCTCGGTGAACACCTGCTTCAATTTTTCAAGGCGGGTGTGAAAAAGAGACGCCTCGTGGTCGACGATGTCGATGGAGTGACCGAGGTAACTCGAAGCAAGGGAGAGTCTCTCGGTGACCAGCCCTTGGACAGCTTCTGATAACTCGGTCAGCTGAGTGGAATTGATATCGATGATGTCGGTCTGTCCCCCATAAAGCGGGACGCCGGTCCAGACGCTTGTGACGATGTGTTCGTCTGATCCGATGTAGATTTTACCGTAGCCGGGTTCGCCTTTTTCTCCGACCCTAATAAACTGCTGAGACATTTCCTTCGACAGATAGCCTGTATGGTTAGAACTCAGTAAATGATCTGAATGTGGCACGCCAGAAGATATTCGATAGACTTTACCTGGAATTCGGTAATCCAGATTGATAGATTCTTCTACACCAGTCAGAACATCGTATTTAGAAAAGTAGTTGGTAATGTTCGTATGTTCTTGGGTTTGGTCCACTAAATCCTTTGGTAAGATGGCTGGATTCAAGGTGACAGCATGTACACTTTTTTCTTCAACTGCAATAGCGTTTGTAAGTGCCCCTCCTAAGGAATTTCCAGCAACATACGATATTTTTCCAAACCTTTTTTCCATACGATCGAAATAGTTTTTAGCATCTGATAGCTGTTGGGGTACGTTGCTCCCAATTAACTGTGCATCTGTTGAAAGATCCTGAAATTGCTCTTTGTTTGTTCCTGCATAAATAATTGCGTATTCGGTAGGGATGTCAGATTCCACAGAATCCTCAGAATCCATTTCGACATTACTAATAGTATAAGCATCTAATCCTGATTCACTAATGTTTACCTTATCTTTTATCATATATTTGTTGTTGTTTACAATAATTGTTTCGGTCCGGCCGTAACTCTTATAAGCATTGTACCCGGCTAGTTCTACCAGATCTCGATCATTAAACCAGTTTGGCTTATTCTTCAAAATAATAAGTACCTCCTATTCGTTTTATTTTTTGATTATTGGATCAGGGAAAGATTTTTGTAGGGAATTGGGTTTGTTATTTTGACCACTGCTCTTTCTTATTTGATTATCATGCAAAAGAACACTGTACGTCCCTGCTGGAATGCCTTCCATACTTTTAATGTCGTTTACCATTTCATTGAATATTTCTTCATCTGGTTCAACATTGCTTTCGTCCATGTGTAATTGAATGGTAATGTTGACCATATCAGGATTGATTCCTTCTTCGCCTAAGAGTTCGGACCATTCTTCTTTTGAAAGGTTTGAGTCTGTGAGGTATTGATTCAGCAATTCCTCTAGCTTTCCTCCTGCAATGGGTACGTGGTAATAAGGAGTCATGTAATAACTACCACCTACATTTTCCAGGGCAGCGATGTTCTTACCGACGACTGGATGATTCTTTTGAAACTTCTTGAAATATTGATCTAGAGCCGTAAATTCTTCTTCTTTGATCCACGCGTAAAGTCCACTCATAATGGCTTGCTCTACTTGATATTCTTGAGACCACACCTCATCTGTCAAAACCTCTTGGTTACTTGAATCAATTGGAACAATCGCAAACGAATAGAAATGAGGTTTTCCTTTTGATTCCACAAACACAGACACTCCATCTTCAGCGCCTACCATGTTATGAACTTCTACATCCGTCTTGTACTCTTCTTTGAAATAGTCTACAACTGCTTTTTCAATCTCTTCTGAGTGATTTTCTGCAATATTATCCGCCTTTTCTCCATTCGGGAGATCGTATCCCTGACCTGTATAGTCTTGAACAGGGATATAGTCGCTGCTTTCATTCGTTTCTTCTGTTTGGGTATTTTCAGGGTTTGTATTTTGTGAGTCTTCTGACTGTGTCAATGCTGAACAACCTCCTAAGAGAAATAATGAGCCTACTAAGATGCCTGTCAGAATTCTGTATGTGATCTTCATGTGTCAGCTCCTCTGATAAGAATCAACGTTCAATCACCACTATTATAAGAGACAAAACGCAGAAAATCTTCCATTTATTAGGTCTGAAATCAATTTCCTTCCTGCTACCTATGAGATTCTTGTCAAAGATACTTAAGACGTCCCATCGTGTTCGACAGGATTCTAAATAGTGGTAGCTTTGTTCATAGTCCAAAAGAAGGGGTGTTCAATTTTTTATAATGGGGTCAGGAAGGGATTTTTCTAATGTGTTCGGCTTATTATTCTGTCCGCTGCTTTGGTTGATTTCATTGTCATGCAGGTAAATTCCGTATGTTCCTGCCGGGATACCCGTCATATTTTCTATATCTTCAACGATCTTATTGAATATCACGTTATCAGGAGGGATATTTGGTTTCTCCATATAAAGCTGTAGCGTGATGGTGACCATATTCGGGTCGATGGGCTCTGTTCCAAGCAGCCTTGTCCATTCTTCTTTCGTCCTTTCAGGGTTTGTAAGATAGGCTTTAAGCAAATGTTCAAGCTTTCCACCACCTACTGGAACGTTGTAATACCTCGTCATGTAATACCCTGCACCGACGTTCTCCAATGCTTCCTTCTGAAGTCCGGTTATTGGATATTCTGTTGTAAGGGAGGCGATATAGTCATTCAATTTGTCGAACTCATCTTCTTTAATCCACGCGTATAACCCGCTCATAATAGCCTCTTCCACTTGGTATTCCTGCGACCATACCTCATCAGTCAAAACCTCTTGATTCCGTGTATCAATCGGAACGATCGCAAACGAATAGAAGTGAGGCTTTCCTTTTGACTCAACAAAAACAGACACCTCGCCTTCAGCCCCCACCATGTTGTGGACTTCCACATCTGTCTTATATTCTTCTTTGAAAAAACGCACGACAGCTGTCTCAATTTCCTCCGCATGCTCCTCGGCAATCTGGTCTGTTTTGTCACCATTCGGGAGGTCGTAGCCTTGGCCTGTGTAATCCTGGACAGGGATATAGTCTCTGGTCTTTTCATTTTCTTCTGATGCCGTCCATGCTGAACAGCCTGCTAAGATTAGTGAGCTTACTAAGATGAATATGCTTTTCAACTTGTGTGTCACCTCCTAAGGGGATTTGATGATGGGGGTAGGATCAGATTTCTCTAAAGCATTGTCCTTCGTATTAGAAAAACGGGTTGGATCAATGGTGTTGTCGAATAAGTAAACCGCGTAATTCCCGAGAGGAAGCCCGGCATTTCCTTCGATGTTTTTCACAATCCTGTTGAAAAGGCTACTGTCCGGTTCGACGCCGTCTTCGTTCATATATAGTCTTACGGTAATGTCGATCGTATTTGGGTCTAGTTGTTCTTGATTCAACTTGTTTTTATAGAATTCAATCGATTCTTCGGGGTTATTCAAGTAGATTTCCAGTAGGCGCTCGAGTTCATCCCCGTGTGCCGCAATAGAGAAATAGCGCGTCATGAAATATCCACCTCCGACGTTCTCGTTCGCCTCTTCGTTCACCCCTGTGACGGGATAGCGTTGAACGATATCTTCTAAGTACGATTCGAAGCGGTTGAATTTCTCTTCGTGAATCCAGGAGTACAAGCTGCTCATAATCGCAATCTCAACCTGTCCTTCCTGCGACCATACCTCATCAGTCAAAACCTCCTGATTCCGTGTATCAATGGGAACGATCGCAAACGAATAGAAGTGAGGCTTTCCGTTGGATTCCACAAAAACAGACACCCCGTCTTCAGCTCCCACCATGTTGTGGACTTCCACATCTGTCTTGTATTCCTCTTTGAAAAAACGCACGACCGCTGTCTCAATTTCCTCCGCATGCTCCTCAGCAATCTGATCTGTTTTGTCACCATTCGGGAGGTCGTAGCCTTGGCCGGTGTAATCCTGAACAGGGATATAGTCTGGGAGCTCCTCGTTTTCTTCTGATGCCGTCCATGCCGAACACCCTACTAAGAGGCATAACGAGCCGGTCAAGATGATTGTCAACATGCTGTATGTGATCTTCATTTGCTGTCTCCTCTTATAAAATCATTTTCCATTCTTCAATAGTATAAAAGACAAGGGATTCAATTTCTTCCATTTACTAGATTTCCATGGAAATTCGTACGTCTTTCCTATATAGAAGGGTGAAACGTGACCTAAAAGTGGTTTGGAATTTTGTGGGAGGGGGATTTAATTACCAAATATGTAAATCGGGAGGGGGTGGGATGGTGAAGAGAGTGGTGGGGGTTGTCTTCGTTCTGGTGATGCTGAGCGGTTGCTCTCTTCTGACATCGGATCTTTTTACATCTGATTTCCAAAGTGAATTTCTGAGCTATGTGAATGATGATCTTCAGGAAGTAGGGGACATGGAGGCGGGGGCGATCGATTCGATGAACGCGGTCACAGGCGCGAATTACACCGACGATGCCACGCTGAAAACGGCGCTCGAGACGGATGTGATTCCGCCCTACACTGAAGTCGTCGACAAGCTGAAGGCGATTGAGCTGCAGGAGGAAGAGCTTCAGGATCTGCATGAACAATATGTCCAAGGCGCCGAGTCTCAGCTCGAAGGGTTCGAGAAGGCCCTCGAGGCGATTGATACGCAGGACCAGACGCTGGTGAATGAAGCGAATCAGCTCATGATGGAAGGGCAGAAGCAAATCGAAGGCTATACGAAAGGCATGCAGGAGCTCTCGGAGGAACATAACCTGGAATATACAACTGAGGGTATGGAATGAGTCTTGTTCCCCTATTCGAGACCCGTGCTATCGTACTAGTTTACGAAGTTCAGGTTTCATTTCCTTTACAGAATTTAGATAGATTTTACCGAATTTTGTATTATCGTTGACTGAAAAATTTACCAAGGGTACCATGGAAGCAAATTGGAAAAGGAGTGGTGTAAATGGCAGGGAATATCCGTCTGACCCCTGATGAGTTAAGAGAGTTTGCGAGACAGTACAACAACGAGAGTGCGAATGTCCAAGATTTGATCGGCCGTCTCGACGGCATGAGTGGACAGCTTCAAGAGATTTGGGAAGGGGCTTCAAGTGAAGCTTTCGCAGCGCAGTACCAAGAGCTTCGCCCATCTTTCGAAAAAATGAGCACGCTTCTTGCCGAAGTATCCCAACAGCTCAACAATTCCGCGAACACGCTGGAAGAGACCGACCAGAATATCGCAGGTCAAATCCGCGGATAAGGACAGGTGGGAAAAGTATCGTGCAGATGCTTTTCCCCTTGTATTTCCTTTGGGTCTCTTCAACAAGAGAATCGAAGTAAATGCAAGGGGGAGAACGCGTGAAGAACATCTTAGATCCAGTCAGACAGTCCGTGAAAGAAATCCGGACGCTTTGGAACGCAAGACGTACAGAGGGAGCGAAGCCGAAATTATTCGGCCTCATCTATTTCAATCTTCTGTTCGTCTTCATGTACAGCGTGTTATTGGCGTTCGGAGTCTTTTACATCGGTATTGGTATTTTCGTACACCCGAACGGATTCCTCGGGTTGGTCGCCCCCATTCCAGGATTGCTGGTCGCTTATTTCATCAGGATGAAGGTGTACCCAAAGGCGAGAGAAAAAGCCGTCAAACAACCAGGATGGGAGTAAACGAATCATGTACATCCAAATCACCATCGATTTACACCACTACAACCAAGACGAAATCGACCTTCGTCTGTCCGATCATACGACAATCAGCCGTCTCATCGACCTCGCCTTTCAAGTCCAGGAAATCAAGCAGCTGCCGCGTGACGGGGGATGGGTGAAGGTCCGGAACAAGCGGATCGTCTGTAACGGATCCGATACGCTCGAAGCAGGCGGCATCACGTCAGGCGACCGGATCGAAATACTTTAACTAAAGGAGTCGAGACCGATGATGGACACACAACCGACGTACTTCAGACAAATCACAGGAGCAGACATCAGCCGCGATGACGAGACGTATCGTGTCGTCTATCAGAAGGCTCGGCTGAGGATGCAGGATGAGCGCGAGATTCACGTTTTATATGATATCGATCCCACGATGAAAAAGAGCATCGACTCGACCGAAGACGAAGTCGAGTTGACCGTGGAAGCGCCCGATCACTATCTGCCTTACGCATCCGTGAAGCACAAATCGGAATACAGCCGCTGGATGTTCGCCGATCAGCTGATCAAGATGGTCGAGCATCATCGTTTTACACGACTGAACCTTCTCATCTGCCCGGAGAACATCCTTGTCGACCCCGGCATGACGCCGCACTTCATTCACTACGGAGTGAAGGAGAGTCTGCCGCCTTATGAACCTGACTCAGACCGGGTTTTTGAAGAGTTGAAAGCGGCGGTCGCAGAGATGATCGACCTTTCGGAGAGCTTCGTCTACTACTTGAAGTTCCGCGAGACGATGTCAGTGGCAGACGAGGTGAAGGCGATTCTGCTTTCGGAGGATTTGGACACGCTGAAGGCGATTGTCAGGAGAAATATTGCCGATCTTGAGAGACGGGAATCCGAGCTCGTCAAAGAGCCGGAGTCGAAGTGGAGGAAGCGCCGCAACCGACTTCGTGCGAGCATCGCCGTCACGGTTCCGCTGATTGCGGTCATCGTGTACGCCTTCTTTTTCGTACAGCCGAAGCAGGCGGCACTGCTCGACAGCCACGAAGCGTTCCTTCAACAGGACTACGAGCAGGTGATCGCCTCGCTGTCTGACTACAAGGCCGAAAACTTATCGGCAGCCTCGACGTATCAGCTCGCCCGCGCCTACATCCAGGACGAAATGTGGCTGCCGGAGCGGAGCATCACGCTTGAGACAGACGAACAGTATCTGCACTACTGGATCCACATGGGACGTGAAGAATACCAGGAGGCCGTGACGCTTGCGAAGTCGTTCGAGGATCTCGACCTCATCCTCTTCTCCCTGATCGAGCACTTGGATCAGATCAAAGGAGCGAACTTGCCTGCTGAAGAAAAGGAGCAGGAGCTTGAGCGCATCCAGGCGGAAATCGAAGAATATGAGCGTGAGAAGGAAGATCAGCTGGAAGAACAGCGCAAGCAGCAGGAAGAACAACAAGGAGCTTAAGGGGAGATGACCATGACGCGACTTTATGCGTTTTACAACGATACGTATGTATCAAGCGAAACAGATAAAGAGACGGTGACGGCCGGAAACCGTGCGGCGGATGACTTCGTATTCCCGTCGCTTGACGGATCGTTTGAATTCCAACTGGACGGGGCCGGAGAGTGGACGCACGGTCCTGTCACCGTGACCCGCCCGGCTGATCCGTTCGACACACAGCTCTACTATACAGCGGACCGCACCGCTTTGTCGGTCGGCGCAGGCGGTGAGCTTGAGATCGGAGACCATACCCTCGACCTCATCAAGCAGCGAAACCGCTGGATGGTCGACCCGCGGGATGAGACCCTTTACATCAACGGGCGCCGCATCACAGGAAAGACGACGCTCGAGACCGGAGACGTGGTCTTTTTTTCATATACGACCCTCACCTTCGTCGAGGAAGACATGGTGCAGGTGGGCAGTCACAAGCACGTCAAGAGTGCCCTGACCCCATCGAAGCTCCCGTTCTCCGAGATGAAGAAGCAATACCCCGATTACCGCCGCACACCGCGGATGATGTACGACCTCCCCGGGGAAAAAGTTCAGTTTTCCTTCCCAGGTCAGGAGGGCGAGGACCACGGCCGGTCGCTTTGGCTCATTATCCTGCCCCCGCTCGTCATGCTTGTGGTGATGGGAACGGTTGCCCTGCTGATTCCACGCGGGCTGTTCATCATCATCTCGGTCATGATGTTCACGACGACCTTGATCACGTCCACGATGCAGTACTTCCGTGAGAAGAAGAAGCGGAAAGAGCGCGAAGAAAAGCGCCAGCGTGTCTATACGAATTACATGAGACAGAAGCGGGAAGAGCTGCAGGGACTGAAGGAGAAGCAGCAGCACGTCCTCCGCTATCATTATCCGTCATTCGAACAGATGAAGCGCTATACCGAGGAAATCAGCAACCGGATTTGGGAGCGCACGCCTGAGCACGCCGACTTTCTCGATCTGCGCCTCGGAACCGCAACACTTCCGTCCTCTTACGAAGTGTCCGTCGGATCCGCCGACTTCGCGAACCGTGAAATCGATGACCTGATCGAGCAGTCGCAGGAAATCATGAACGTGTACCGTCACGTAGAGGACGTCCCGCTTACGACCGGACTCACCCGAAACCCGGTCGGGCTCGTCGGCAAGAAGCGGATTGTACACAAGCAGATCCACCAGCTGATCGGCCAGCTCGCCTTTTTCCACAGCTATCAGGACTTGCGCATCGTCTTGATCTTCGATGAGAAGGATTACGACGACTGGAAGTGGATGAGGTGGCTACCCCACATACAGCTGCCGAATTCGTTCGCGAAGGGCATGATTTACAATGAACAGACGCGCGATCAGCTGCTGCCGTCGTTGTATTCGATGATCCGTGAGCGGGATATGGAGGAGGATAAGGAGAATGTGTCGTTCCGTCCACATTTCGTCTTCGTCATCGCGAACCCGAATCTGATCTCGGATCACGTCTTTATGGAGTATGTCGAACAGGACACGAGCGAGCTTGACGTCTCGTTCTTATTCGCTGCGGAGACGCGCGAGATGCTGTCGAACCAGGTGCACACGCTTGTTCAGTACATCACCGAGCACGAAGGAGAAGTGTCGATTCAAGAAGGGCAGGCGGTGCATAAAGCCTTCCGCCTCGATTGTCATGAGACGAACACGCATGAGGCATTTGCAAGGACACTTCATTCACTCAACCACGCGACAGGAATCAGCAATTCGATTCCCGAGAAGGTCACCTTCCTCGACTTGATCGGGCACGATGCGGACGATCTGCAGATTGCCGAGTATTGGACGACGAACTCCTCTCAGAAATCACTCGCCGCGCCGATCGGGCTGAAGGGGAGAACCGACGTTGTCGAACTCAACCTGCATGAGAAGGCGCACGGGCCACACGGTCTCTTAGCCGGCACGACCGGGTCAGGGAAGAGTGAGCTGTTGCAGACGTATATCCTGTCGCTTGCCGTCCACTACCACCCGCACGAAGTCGCCTTTCTATTGATCGATTACAAGGGCGGCGGGATGGCCCAGCCGTTTGAAAATGTACCGCACTTGCTCGGAACGATTACGAATATCGAAGAAAGTGCGAACTTCTCATCCCGTGCGCTCGCTTCCATCAAGAGTGAGCTGAAGCGTAGGCAGACGCTGTTCGAGCGCTATAAAGTCAATCATATCAACGCCTACACGGCGCTGTACAAAGAAGGCGAAGCAGAGGAGCCGATGCCGCACTTGTTCATCATTTCCGATGAGTTCGCTGAGTTGAAGAACGAAGAGCCGGAGTTCATCGCTGAGCTCGTCAGTGCCGCTCGGATCGGGCGGAGTCTCGGCGTGCATCTCATTCTCGCGACCCAGAAGCCGGGCGGGGTGATCGATGATCAGATTTGGAGTAACTCCCGTTTCCGGATTGCCCTCCAAGTTCAGGATGCGAACGATAGTAAGGAAATCATCAAGAACAGTGACGCTGCCGACATCCAGACGACAGGCCGCGGCTATTTGCAGGTCGGCAACAACGAAGTGTATGAATTGTTCCAGTCCGCCTGGAGCGGTGCACCGCATCAACAGGATACGTACGACGGGGAAGACCAGGTCCAGCTCGTTACAGATCTCGGCCTGATTGGACTCACAGACGTCGAAACAGAGGACGAACCGACGTATCGCGAGAAGAAAACGGAAATCGATGCGACCGTCGAAGCGATCTACCGCACGCAGAGCGAGATGGGCATCGAGCGCCTGCCGAGTCCGTGGCTGCCGCCGCTTGCGGAACGGATCGAACGCACGCCTGTCGAGCATGGGGAAAAACAAGTCGCGATCGGCCAAAAGGACGAACCCGACCGTCAGCTTCAGGAGCCGTATCGCTATCATATCGGACGCGACGGCAACATCGGCATCTTCGGGTCCTCCGGCTACGGCAAGTCCCATACGTTGATGACGCTGCTGTTAGACATGGCTGAGGCGGAAAGCCCTGAAGCGCGCCATTACTATGTGTTCGACTTCGGTAACGGGGCCCTTCTGCCGCTGAAGAATCTGCCGCATACGGCTGATTACTTCCGCTATGACGATGACCGTAAGATGGAGAAGTTCACTACGATGATGAAGGAGGAGATCGACCGTCGGAAACAGCTGTTTCTTGAGGAGGAGGTCAGTACGATCTCCCTCTACAATGAGCTTGCGCAGGATCCTCTTGCGCACATTACGGTGGTCGTGGACAATTTCGACTTAGTCAAGGAAGAGCGGACCGAGCTTGAGAATCCGTTCATCCAATTGGCGCGTGACGGGCAGACGCTCGGCATCACCGTCATTCTTTCGGCGACCCGGGTCAATGCCGTCCGTCAGCCCCTTTTAAACAATTTGAAAACGAAGGTGATCCATTACTTGATCGACCCGACGGAGAAGTATTCGCTTGTCGGACGCACGCCTTATGAGCTGGAGGCGATTCCGGGCCGGGCGCTTGTGCACAATGAGGCGACGTATTTGACGCAGGTGTATCTGCCGGCGCGCGGGGATGATGACGCCGAGGTGCTGGATGGGGTGAAGCGTCAGGTGCAGGTGCTGAAGGAGCGGTATGAAGAAAGCGTGACGCCGGATCCGATCCCGATGCTGCCGTCGCGTCTCGGGTACGATTTGTTTGTCGAAGAATATGTGACGGGAGCGCTGAATTCGGGAAGCATTGCAATCGGGCTGGATGAGGATTCCGTCGAGCCGGTCCAGGTCGACCTGTCTGAGCATTGTCTTGTCACGGGGCAGGCGCGGAACGGGAAGACGAATGTCCTGAAGGTGATGCTCGAACAGATGCTGGATCAGCGGTACGAACAGATTGCGGTATTCGACGGCATCGACCGTGGGTTGTTTTCTTATAAGCAGAAAGAGGGCGTGGTCGGCCTAGATACGAAGGACCGGATCGCGGAGTGGACGGCCGATGTCGAAGCGAAATTGAAGGAGCGCGAGGGTGCTTTTCTTGAGGATATGGAGCGAGGCGGAGCGGGGAACGGATTCCGTCCGATCTACCTCGTCATCGACAGCCTCTCCCGCTTCAATGAAACGACAGACAGCGTCCTGCAAGGCAAGATCTCAGGACTGATCAAACAATACAGCCATCTCGGATTCCGCGTCATCGTCTCTGGCAATCTGCCGGAATTCACGAAAGGATTCGACACGCTGACGGGTGAGCTGAAGCAGATTCGTCAGGCGGTGCTTTTGATGAAGAAGTCGGACCAAAGCTTGTTCCAGCTTCCGTTCGAGCGGAAGGAGCCGCAGGTACAGCCGGGGTATGGCTACCATGTGTTGAACGGCCGGGAGCGGATGGTTCAGATTCCGCTGTGTGAAGAAAAACGTGACCAGATAGGAGTGTAGAGGATGTCCCGATTATTCGGTTTACGAATGGATCAAAATCAGAAAGAGAGGGAGCTGGCAGAGCTTCAAGCCTGCCAGCGTGAACTTGGACAGCTACAGGACGAGATGATCCAGCAGAGAACGAGCGTTAAACAACCGGAGCTATCGCCGATCACGTGGCACGGAGAGCGGGCGAACACGTTCAACGACGTCCGGGAAGACATGACGGACGCTTACCGCGATATTTCCCATACGCAGATGAACCGGGCGCTCGATCGAATCGAAAGTGAAATCTCGAGGATCCGTTATGAAATACACAGCCTGGACCAGCAGATTGCAGCTGAACGGAGACGGATGGCGAAAGAGGAGGGAGCGTAGATGAGTAAAGAGATTCGGGTCCGCTATCTGGACGTTGAGGAGTCGATCAACGAAATCGAGCAGTCTTCTCAATCGTTCGACACGGAGCTTTTGCAGCAGCTGAACGGTGAAAATGTCCTCGACGTAAGGGACCAGCTCGAACGCATCAATCAAGAGCTTACAGAAATTGGCGAGATGTACAAGGAAGTCCTCAACATGAACAATGAGGCGGTGAAAACGTCTGTACAAGGTCTGGAAGCCCAGGATGTGCAGTTGTCTGGGCAGATGAGAATCAAATAAAGAAGGAAAAGAATGGCCCGTTCCAGGAGCGGAGGACGACCCTGATAAGGGGAAGGAAGCCGTGGGGGCGGGACGGCAGTCTGGAGGTGGGAGTATCGATATCATCTATCTGGTCGAATGTACACGCTATGCGATACTTTTCTTTTTTCTCCCCCAATTGGCAAGTAGTCTATTGAACGCGTTGTTGGGCTGGGGCATCATCGACTATTTCAAGTGGGGCATCTACACTGAACCGGAAAACGTATTTGATAAGATCCAGAATTTCATCATGAAGGGTTTCCACGGGTTCGCCATATACACGTACGACAAGGCGGAGGAGACCTATGACAACTGGTTTGCGAAAAAGCTGTTTCACTTTGTTGGTCTGATCCAGCTTAGTGTCGTAACGCTGATTGTGTACTTTACGGTCTATGAGACGATGAAGTTCGTTTTCTATTGAATGATCATTCTAAAAGGTAAAGGAAGTCAAGTATGGAAAGTGCCGTCATCATCGAATACTTTATCATGGTTGTGATGTATATATTATCGATTCAAGTACTGTATGGGTTTTCTATTCTACTACTGGGTTCCGTCATGACCGATTATTTCGAGTGGGGGATATTCGAACCTCCGGAAACTCTTTTTCAAAGGGTGACGAATATCATCATGATCGGGCTGATTGGAAGTGGGTTTTATATAAATAGAAGGCTGATGAAATATGGGTGGTTCAAAAGGAAGCTACTTATGTTTGTCGCACTTCTGATGCAGACCGTTGCTTCTATTGTTCTTTATCAAATCATAGTATCTGCCTTGGAGTTCGTAGTCAGGTGATGATGTTCTGTTTCTTAAAAAGAAGGAATAGCACATGGCACGGATCCGGTTGTTTATGAGTGGGAGGGTTATCATGAATCGGTATTTAATAGTGGAGGCGATACGATATGTAGTCCTTGCAGCGATCGGCTTTCAGGCAGCCGTCAGTCTTGTGACTGTTATCGTTGGATGGGTCATCATCGAATATAACGAATGGGGCATTTACCCGGAACCTAGTAACTTCTTAGAGAAAGGGCAGAATTTGATCATGTATGGTTTTGCAGGCTTTGCCATCTACACCTACCGGAAGGCTGAGCAGGAGTTTTCGAATGGGTTTGTGAGAAAAGCAGTCCATCTGCTAGCTTTCATCGCCCTGATGATCGTCGGAGGGATCATCTACTATGCTATGTACGGTACATTGAAGTTCGTTTTCTATTGAACTATGAAAGGAGCAGGGGATCATGAAAGAATTTCTCGTTTACACAGGCGTATCCATCCTCGCAACCCAACTCGTCTTCGGCTCGATCATTCTCTTGATCGGCAGCCATATGATGAACTTCTATGAGAAGATCACCTTCCACAAGCCGGATGGCATCGGGAAGAAGCTGTATAACATCATCATCGCCATCCTCTTCGGAGCTGGCTACTTCCTGTACGACAAACTTTATAAGTTCCACTGGATACTGCGTAAATCTCTCTTCGCCGCGGTCATCCTCATCTTCGTCATGATCCACGCCATTCTCGTGCAGTTCTTTGAGGGGATGGGGTATTAGGTCTTGTAATCACAGACGAATAGAAAGGAGCCAAAGTTATGAAAAACGATCAGGAAATCTCAGAGAAGACGCATTTGTATTTACGTTTGCTCGGTCCCCGTTTTAACCGGCAGTTTGTATTCTTGATTGTCGTCTTGCTGCTTGGCCTGATGGGCATCCTTCCACTCCTTGGAGTGCCTTTCTCTAAAGGGTATTTCTATGCAGCGGCTGTGCCTTCTTTCATGGTGCTCGTATGGGGGATTCCTCAGTTCATCGCGCCATATCGATTGGAGAAGTTGCATCATTTGTATCTCGGGTTTTCCGGCTTTGCTTTGACGTACATTTATTTTCTCGTTACGCAGAAATTGATCTATATGCACATAGGTGCCACACATCCCGGCTACTTCATCACGGGGCTCTTATTGTTTTCTTTTTTGTTAATAGTGATGTGGAAAGTCAATAGGGAGTATCTATTTGAAGGCTCGTATTATGACCCAAACCGTAGTCAGATGTCTGAAGCAAGCGCGAAACGTATTGTAAGAGCGTCTGGAATCGGATATGTTATGGGGCAAGTCCTTCTTTCCTTGCTTGTGGGTGACTCGTTTAAAATGGTCCTTTACATTTTCATCATTTCTTTGATGGCCATCTTCACTGCTTTTATGAGTACGTTTGTTCAACGCTACTGGTTCATTCACCAAAACTTAGAAGCCATAAAACGGCTGAATCCGGAGTACGGTTTACCTAAAAAGGAGCGATTGCCCGGACCAAAGTATGGCTATGCAGTCTTTGTTTTAGTTGATGACCAGAACGACCAGGAAGAAGTGGATCAGCTTGCCAGCCAGGTGTTCGATAACATGGAGGAGGCTGATAGCGTCACCGTCTTGTCTCTGGATGACATGGATGAAAAAGAACGAGATCAGCTTGAGGGAGCTTTCCCGAACCAAGTGCTTCAAGCACCAGGCTATGTCTTGTTTGAGTATGACTACGAGGAATTGAAGCGAGAAATCAAAAAGATGGAGAAAAAGCATCATAACGGTTTCTTTAAAGAAATCCCGGAGGAGGAATACGCAAAGACTGGACAACAAGTTGCTTTTCAACCTTTCAATGCGATTCTATACACGAATGACTTGCAGAAGCTCATCTATAAAGAAGAGACGGCCGCATCATCCCGGTAGAACAAATACAGGATGGAAGAAAGGGGGATGATCTTCCCCCTACAAAACTTCCTTCAAGTCCTTTTCCATTTTGCTCGGGTTGGTCGTCGGGGCGTAGCGTTTGATGACGTTCCCTTCGCGGTCGATCAGGAATTTGGTGAAGTTCCATTTAATATCACTCGCAAGAAGACCTTTCTGTTCCGCCTTTAAGTGCGTGAAAAGAGGGTCTTCTTTTGCGCCGTTGACATCGATTTTGGCGAACATCGGGAAGGAGACGCCGTAGTTCAGTTGACAGAATTCGGTGGTTTGTTCAATATCCTCGAATTCCTGGTTGTTGAACTGGCTGCTCGGAAAACCGAGAATCTCTAGACCCTCGTCCTGATACTTTTCATACAAGTCCTGCAGCTCCTGGAATTGACCTTTCAGCCCGCATTTGCTAGCCGTATTGACGATGACGAGCGCTTTGCCCTTGTAGGCGTCTAAGGACAGGTTTTCTCCGTTTG
This sequence comes from Halobacillus litoralis, assembly GCF_020171725.1. Taxonomy (GTDB): domain Bacteria; phylum Bacillota; class Bacilli; order Bacillales; family Halobacillaceae; genus Halobacillus; species Halobacillus litoralis_F. The sequence continues at coordinate 124,368 of NZ_JAIVAJ010000004.1, forward strand.
GTTTCTTCACGGTGAAATCATAGATTGTATTCATTGCGACTCTCCTTTATACGGTTTTACACAATTTAATTTTACACAAATCATTCGAAAGATTCAATTTATTCACCGTCGATCTATGATAGGATGGGTTAGGAAAAAAACAGCGAAGGAGATACCAACATGAGAAAAATGATATACATAACGGGAGCGATTGTGATCGCCGGACTTCTACTTGCGTCGGGATTGCTCTATCAGAAATACAGTACGCTGTACGATCAGCAGTACGAAGAGGTGAAATTTTCGAGGCAGGCGTTAGTGGAAAGTGTGGACGGTCACATCGCGTCGCTTGAAGAGGCGCAGGCTGAAGGAGAGTTGAACTATGACATTCTCCACGTAACCTCCGGCGCGGTCCTCGATTCGATCCGCGGCCATTACTATACGACACTGCAGCAGCTCTCTTTTCTGCCCGTCGGAGATATGAATGCATGGAGAGGCGGCTTCAACGAATTGTGGAACGTCCTCACTGACATCCACGACGTCGAATCGTCTGCCGACCTGGAGCGCCACATCCAAGCCTTGCGCTCAGAGATCGAGCAGTTCGAGCAGCAGACCGTCCACCCGAACGTAAAGTAGAAAACGGCTCGCCATCAAGCTCGAATTATGTAAAAATAGGAGAGGATGACTACCTTCCGGGAGGAGATACTTCATGGATACAACACTAGTGCTGACGGCCATCCTCGCCATCATTACATTCCTGATCAGCGAGCTGTACATCAAAAAGCAACTAGGCATCAAACCGAAACGAGTGAGTAAAGAGCGGAAGAAAATCTACACCGTGATCGACAGTGGATTGACGCTGCTTGCCTTCGGGGCCATTCTGTTCGGTTTCCTATACTTCGAAACGAAAACGACACAGATTCTACCCGTCGCCTTCATTCTGCTTGCGAAAACGCTGCTGCGTGGAGTGGAAGAGTTCAATACCGATAAACCATCGAAAGCCTACTACCATCACTTTCTCTGGTCCGTGTTTACGGTGATGTTGATTGTGATTTTGTGGATAGGTTAGAGTTCGAGCTTGAAAACCGTTCTGAGTAAGCTCTCAGAGCGGTTTTTCTTTTTTTATTGCAAAAAGAAGCTTCTCTCGTACAACCCTTTCACGGAGACTCTCCATGCATGAACTTCTATTTTTTGGTATCGTAGAAAGACCAACACTTAAATGAGGAAGATGAAGATGACCTATGAGGAAATGCTTGAAGAAGAGACGATCGATCAAAAATCCATCTATCGCAAAGGGATCAAGAACGGCTTGTATGGGCTGATGGGCGTCAGTGCAGTGGCCATAGGATTCGAATGGATTACGGGGTCGGTTCCGCAATTCATGTATGCCCTGCTTCTCCTCTCTGCCATCTCAACGCTCTGGGATTACGTGAAGAGCAGAGAGAGCAACGAATCCTTGTGGCGGAAGTGGGAGGTACGGTGGAGTCAGCGGAAAACGTTGTATATGGCGAAACGAGTGGTCAATCTCACAGTCAGCATCCTGTTCTTTCAGTATTTGAGCGGGCTTGGCATGGAGTTTGCAATCGGGGGATTGGTCGGATCGGTTGTAGCGGGATGGGGAGATACGATCAAACGCTGGCAGGTGAAAAATGAGTATTTGGAGGAGTTTAAGAGAGAGTGCGCAGGCGATGGATTGCGTGATTATACTTAGTCTTGGGAGCCGTTCAGAGTATTGTGCTGGGCGGTTTTTGATGGATTTTAGTATGCTAAAAAACCGTTTTGACCCTGGTCGAAACGGTTTTTTGGTGTTTTTTCTTCTATTCTATTGAGCTCCTACCAGCCTCAAAATCCCCTGATGACAAGACGTGCGGTACCAACCATGCAAGTCTTCTTCCTGTCTGGTCAACCACTGCAGCAGTGTACCATCGATCATCGCACGAATCATCACCGCGGTCTGTTCCACATCATGGACGTGGAAATCACCATCTCTGACTCCTTGTTCGACAATCATGCGCCCGATGGAGAAACAGTGTTCATAGAACGCGGCGTTGATTTTTTGATAAGCAGGATCCTGCTTGATGCGCGCTAAGAAATCCAGGTACAGCTGGTAAAAGGTGCGGTTCTCTTCGGGACTGATGAACACCTGATCGAGATAGGCCTGTAACTTCTCCGGAGCCGTCTCGACCTGATCGACCGCTGCGCTCTCATTTTCAAAAATCCGCTCTGTCAGCCATTCGAATAGATGCGCAAACACGTCGCCTTTATTCTTGAAATAGTAGTTCGGCACCCCTTTGCTCACCTCGGCATAATCGGCGATGTCCTGCAGGGTCACGTGCTCGTATCCTTTATCGGTCGCTGCTTCAAACGCGGCTTTGATCAATTGTTGTTTCCGTTCTTCTGCTTTTCCTGCCATATCGAATCTCTCCTAACGTATCCATTATACAAAAAATAGGGCTGGATATAAATATTTTGACCGGTCAGTATAATTTTAGTACCATACAAGTAGAATGCATAAGAAAGGGTGTAACGAAATGAAATTACCAGAGCAATTCCAAGCACTTGTCGTAGATGAAAAAGGAGACGGTGTGGAAGCGAGCTTGCAGACACTTACCTTCGATGACCTTCCGGACGGGGATGTGACCATCAAAGTCCATTACTCCAGTGTGAACTATAAAGATGGTCTTGCGTCGATCAAAGGCGGCAACATCGTGAAGGAATACCCATTCGTACCCGGTATCGATCTCGCCGGAGAAGTCGTTCAGTCCGAAGACGACCGCTACAACGAAGGGGATCACGTCATTGTGACCAGCTACGAGTTGGGTGTCAGCCATTATGGGGGATACAGTGAATATGCACGCGTGCCGGGTGAATGGATTGTGCCTCTTCCAGAAGGGCTGACGATGAAAGAAGCGATGACCTTTGGAACCGCCGGATTTACGGCTGCCCTTTCCATCGACAAAATGGAACGGAATGGTCAGGAGCCGTCTCAAGGCAAAGTTCTTGTCTCTGGTGCGACAGGCGGCGTTGGAAGTATGGCCGTCGCCATGTTGGCGCAAAAAGGATATGAAGTGGCAGCCAGTACAGGGAAGCCAGAGGAAAACTACCTCACCCAATTGGGGGCATCGGAAGTGCTTTCTAGAGAAGATGTGACGCCTGAGAAAATTCGGTCCCTTGGTAAGCAGAAATGGGCAGGAGCTGTGGATCCAGTCGGAGGAGAGACACTCGCCGCCATCCTCAGTAACACCCAGTATGACGGAAACGTAGCGGTTAGTGGACTGACCGCAGGCGTAAAAGTCCCGACCACCGTTTTCCCATTCATTCTGCGCAGTGTAAACCTACTCGGTATCGACTCGGTTTACTACCCACAGGAAAAGAGGGTGAAGCTCTGGGAGCGGTTGGCAAGCGATCTTAAGCCTGAAACATTATTGGAAGAGATGACGGAAACGATTACGATGTCCGAACTTCCTGACAAACTCTCTGAAATTTTGAGAAGCCAGACAAGAGGAAGGACGGTCGTGCAGATCGGTTCATAGTAGAAAAAACGGAAAGCGTTGAGGCATCTGCCGTCAACGCTTTCTGTTTTCGCTATTTCCACTTATCCGGTATTTGATGAAGGGTTTCGATCATCGAGGAAAAGTACACTTTCGCATAACTGCTACGTTTCCAGAAGCCACTCGTCAATAACGGTGTCGACTTCTTTCAATCCCACAACCTCATCTACAGTAGGATAAAATTGAATGAACTTACCTGCTTCTGTGTTCAACTTCACTGCTTCCGTATGATCCCCAGGGTATAGACAAATTACCTCGCGAATCCGGCTGAAGTAATCTCGCCTGTACGGACAGTAGTATTTAATTCCGATATACTCATTCATCTGATCTGCTGCTTTCGTATTTCCGTTAGGTGCGTAAATATTACGGAGGGGGCTATATTTCACTTCCATCACGACAGACGAACGGTAATGAAGCTCATTACGAACCTTCTCGTAATGGTCGATCCGGATATCCGGACGTCTCTTCCCGAACTTTGAGAAAAAGTACGTCTCATTCGAGATCGCCTCCTTTGACCTGTATTCGACCTCCTCGTCATACACAAGGTGAATCTCCCTGCCGTCGTTCTCGAGCACGATTGTTGTCCCAGCGTGAAACTCCGCATGAAGATACCCATCCCTAAGCTGGCGTACGAGTGAATCATCCTTCACATGATAGCCCCGACTAACGAATGGCTCGACCATCTTCAACAGCACATAATACTCATACAACTTTGACGTCGGATGAAGTACCGGCCAAGACCTATCAAGACGCCCAGCACCTGATTCCAATTGTGCAGGCCCGTCTTTCCAAATCATCAGAAATGACCGGTAACCACGACCGATGAGCCGCACCGGAACGCGAGGATGACACGCATCCACCTGCCGCCAATACGGTCTCCCGAGCCTCGACTCCAGCCGCTCCTTGTAAGGCTGCACCTGCTCGATCTCATAGATCACACGAGACCGCTTCCCTTCAAGGGAACGCAAACTTTCCTTCTTCCCGAACAGATGATTCCGGAGCAGCGGATTCCCTTCACTACTCCCGATCTCCTCAATATCACGGGCATACCCATGACACAACGAATCCATCCTGTCCTTTTCTTGAAAAAGGTTCAGGATCAGTCGGTCGATGTGGGAGAGCAATTGCTTCAGCTGGTGCTTCACATACTGGTTCTCCGGAGTGTTGACATCGACCTGATGCTTCCTGTTGTAGAATTTGTTCGGGTGTTTCATCCCTTTAGGGGAGTGCTTCCACTCGAGACTGCGCCGGTCGATGCGCTTTGGTGTCTGTTCGATCCGGTAATGACGGCTGAGCGAAGCGTCCTGTTCCTTTTCCATTTCATCGAGTGCGAACGACAGCGGTGAGTAGGCGTTTTCGAGCCACTTGAGAAGGGCGCGGTCGCTCGTATCGAGGACGGGGGTGCCGATTCTCTCCATTTCTTGCTGATGATTTACGGTAAGCCCTGGAAGTTCTGATTCAATCAAATTGGCAATTTGGGCAAACTGTTCTTTACTCAAGCGGTGGGGAAGGACATTCGCGGCACCATAATAGATGCTGCCACTGATCTCTACTTCATAGATGAAATGACCGATCGACCACGGATAAGCTGGCAGATTATCGGATGGGTAGATCCGAGAGTACGGGTCTTTATAAGTAAAGGAATAACAAATGGCCTCACCTGCGGGACTCGGGAAGCGGATTTCTGCTTCCAGGCCCGTAACCTGGACTCTCAAAGGTTGGTACTCATAGATATCGACCATCGTCTCACGCAAGGCCGCTTCGGCTTTCGTCCGACTGAGTGTGGTCAAAGAGATGGACTCACTTCCTGAAGAAACCACGATATGAACTCCGAGATCACAGACCTTTACAATGGATCTATCAGTTTGTAAAGCCATACATCATCAGCTCTTTTGCTTTATTTTCAAGCGTTCTGAGTGATTCTTCGAACGATGAGGCGAACTGGGCTTCAGGCGATTTGAACAGACGGGAGAGGTCGCCGTCTTCGTATTCCAGCTCTATGCCCGTATTCATCATCTCGCCGACGAGCGGACGGACGAACGTATCCATCCCTTTGATTTTTGTTAGGATCCGCTGATTGATTTGCAAGTCGAATAGTCGCTTCCGGTCCATCACGACCTCGCCGTTACGGTCTTTCGGAACATTTTGCAGGTATTCGCTAATCGCAAGCGCCACACGGAAGGACACCCCTTTTTGCGGATCGTTTGCTGAGATGAGGTGGTGCAGTTCGTCCAAGGTGTGGAGTTCAAATTCTGTCAGGGAATCGAGCCCGGTCTCAGCATCCGGCACCTTCCACTCCGAGCGGAAGGATTCTGTTGAGACTTGAGTCTCCCCCGGGGATACGACGTGATGCGCTTTCGTTTCCTGATAGAAGAGAGCAGCTTCCTTGAAGCTCGGCTTCTTCGGGCTGATGATGTTCGTCCGATCGAGAAGCCGGTCTGAGAACGCTTGTGTCGTCTCATCGAAGTTGACGGTCCCGATGAAGATCAAGTTGTCCCCGAGTTTGATTCTCGGACGGTAAGCATCCGACGCCACTTCCTCCTCGCTGTTGAAAACTTTTAAATGGCGCTCATTCGAATTTTTAACCTCGAGAAGCGAAAGGAACGGACTGAACCAATGCTCGACTTGCGCCAAATTCATTTCGTCAAAAATGACCATATGTAACTGTTCAGGGTGGTCTTCGGCGTGCTGAAGTAGGCGGATGAGTCCGGTTTCACTCTCATGGAAGCGATTTGTCACCGGGTTGAAATAACCGAGCAGATCGTTCGGTTCCTGGTAAGCGGGTGAAATCGGAAGGAATAACAAGTTCTCGTCTTCCTTTAGGCCGAGTGTTTTTCCGTATATCCGTGCGAGTCTTGACTTCCCAGTTCCGGACATGCCGCCGAGGATCGTGAGTGGATTCGTCTTTACACTCATATGGAAGGCATATAAATCCTCATCTCTGTACATCATCTTCTCCTGCTGTTTAGCTGTCCATTTCAAACGTTCCAAAAAGCCAAACTCGTCTTCTGTTGAAACAGGGAGCGTAGGGGGTTCAGGTTGTTCGTCCGGTTCACGTTCAAGCATCAGACTAAGCACGGGCTCTTCCTTTTTCTCTGAAATATGTGTCCGTCCTCTTGCGAGCTTATCCTGCATCGTCCGGTAATTCTCCTTCGAGAAGAAGAATAGGTGATGGTCGTAGATGACGTCGACGAGGTCATGGAATTCAGGTTCGAGGTCGACGAAGTCCGGGTCGGTGTCCTCTGCTTGGAAATATGTCGTCGAGTTGCTTTTGCTGCTTAAATCGACTTGATAAAGCCGTTCTCCGAAGATCATCATCGTAGGAGCGTCGAACAGGTTCGGGTATTTCTTCAAGGTGATCGGTCTTCTTTCGGTTGTCAGCTTCGCCTCCAAATCCTCACGCGTCTCTTGAGCTTTAAGGTCTGGGGCAGGGATAATGAAATATTTGTCCGCTGCGTCGCCTGGTTCGACTTTCTGCAAATCAACATAGAGGCGGTCATTTTTGAGGGTGACGGTGAAAAGGATGAGCTTTCCTTCGAAGAACTCTTCCACTTTGTCTTTCACTTCCGGATAAGGGATGCGGTCGAGTCCGAGTTCATCGTTCAACATCCGTCGGTTCTGTGTACTGTTGGTCGTGCCTTCTAAGTAAGGGTGGATTCTGCCTAACGGGCTTGTGATTTCGTCCGGAAGGGGTGAGAGACACTTGATGTAGAAGGTGAGCTTGTCACTTCGCTCGCTCAACCAGACAGGTGCATGGAATGGCGTCTGGCTCCTGATTTCGGCATCAGTAGCGATTCTCCCTAGAAATACACTGTCCTTCAACTGCTTCTTCACTTGATGTGTCCACTTACTGTTCATCGCTTCCATCTCCCTCCAAGTAATAAATCATCGATCGGAACATTTTCTCAGGTGAGCCGCTGACGAACTTGTGGCTCAGTTTTTTTGTGTGCAAGAAGGACCGGATTTTGAGCATCTGTTTCGAGGTCAGCTGGTTCGAGTCAATGATGACGAGCTTCGACTGAGGTAGTGACTTGAACTGTTCAGCGAAGGGACGGTCAGGGTTGAATGACAGCACCTTTCGATCCGGGATGAAGGAGGTGAAAGAATCCGAATTAGACGTTATCAAATGGAATGGATCTTCCTCGTCGATGAAGGTGAGCTTGTCGCTTTTTGCTTGTTTCTCACGATGTTCGAATTGGTCACGTTCTTCTTGTAATGTGTCCCGTTCGCGCTCGAAACGGTTGCGTTCTTCTTCAATCACAGAGTATTTCTTTTCCAGCTCCCTATATGCCTTGTCATGTTCTTCTTTTAAGACCTTCGTTTCTTCGTCTTTTTCCTTCAGCTTCTCTATCAGGATCTCTTTCCGCTTCGCCACCTTTTTCTCCTTCGAAACAGCGGCCGCCTGCTCATCGAGAGCGAGCTTCAATTCAGCGGTTTGGGCGCTTTTCTGTTTTTTAGCGATTGTCAGACTTTCTGTCAAGGCGAGCTTATAAAGGAGGGCCGTTTCTTCTGCTGATAACGTCTCGTCTTCCCAATCGTACTGCTGAATTAGGCGGAGTGCGTGTCCGTTTGTTACGTCGTCATATTGTTCTTCAAAGTAGTCTGCGAAATCGATCGATTCCGGCAGCGTCGCATCCCCTTCTATGAATAGCTCGAGCGATTCCACGAAATCCTCTTCAAATTTTTTGTTGTATACATTTAAGAGATCCTCCAAGGAGAATTCCTGCATCCCGTGAAAAACGTCCTTTCCGTTTTCGATATTCTCTATCGCTTTCCCCCTCGTCTCTTCATATTGTTCTGGGAACCAGACGGCGAGCAGCATCAATTTCTTAACTGGGGAAAGTTCATCGTTCAGCGATGTCTTCAATAGGAACGTCGCATAATCTGCATCTTCCAGCTCATCTTTCATCTCGAGCGAAAATGTCTGGAAGAAGTGTTCCAAGTCTGTAATGGACTCCACCATCTCCGTCACGGCTTTTCTTAATAACGGTTCAGGAGCTTGGGAAACCCGCTTTTTGGAAAATCCGGGCACCTTCCCTGATATCTGTGCAAGTTCTGTAAGCTCTTCTTTTTCGATAAAAGTGAAAAAGTCCTGCTTTACCTGCTGTTGGATCTTCAACCATGCCTCATTCATAGTCCATCATTCTCCCTCCAAAAGTTGTGTTCCTATGTAAAATAATAGGTGAAAAAATAACGGAATACTAGAGTTGACATTATTCGACTGTTTGGAAGGGGAGGGGGAAGGAACTTAAAAGAATAGAAGATCCGGCATATCGATAGACTTTATATCATTTCTCATTCATCACGACATGGCTGAGGTGTGCTCCAAACAGCGTTATTTGCTATTTCTCATAAGAAACCGCAGAGATGAGGTTGATCTCTGCGGTTTTGGCTTCCTATATGGATTTAATGGTAAAGAACTATTCTGATGATCCTGTTAATCTGAACCAAGGGGGAATGCGGATAATGTGTGAGCAGTCTTGGCATTGATAGGTTCGACCGTCGCTCGATGTCTGTTGCATGTCATGCCCCGCACATTTCGGACAGCGAGTCCCTTGGCGGTAGGTCTTATGCTTTTGAGGACCACTTCCACACCCTTGGCAGATATAGTAGCCATCGATGCGCACAGGACTCTCACGGCTATCGATCACCTCATTACAGCCCCAACAGTGATTCAAATATACATTGGTATCATGGGGGCCTTTTTCAGAAGAGGAACAGTTTACGACCGTGCTTCTGTAGCGCGCCAGCTCTTTAGCATACGTAAAGTTGTTCGTCATATATGTCTTGCATCCACTACACTTCAAACGCTCCCGGATTTCACGGATGCGGTTCACCCAGCCGCTAAGCTTATTAACGTATTCGGATGGATCTTGTAAGTCAGGTAACTCAGGCGTGACACTGCTATAGGAGAGCAACTCATGAAGGGACCAGTCTCTGTAGTCCTTCGTCTGATCCGCGCGCAGGATGGCGCCTCTTCTCGTCACCTTCGACCAAGCAGGGCATTCTGACTTTGTTCGCGGGCAAAAGATCTTGGTCACTTTTTCATTCGTTTCATAGTCTGTTGCATCCCAATAAACCCCTTCACAATGCTTCACGACCCTTTCTGAGCAAGAAGGGAGAAGGGGGGAGACGTTCACATCACGTGACATGTCTTGAGCCATATCTAAAATATCCTCTTGGATGTACGCATGGGCGCGCTTGAATAGATTCCGTCCAACAGCCCGAGATTCAGATGCCGCATAAAGGAAAAGGAGCATCGCCTTCAAAATCTTGCTCGACTCCCGCCGGCCGATTTCGTTAATTGAGTCCATTTGCCGGTGTTCTTTTGCGTGACGATAAATCGCAAAAGCTTTTCCCTCGTAAGACAGTTCCTCCCACACATCAAGTGGGTTCAACAATAGACGTTCCCACATGAGCTCCACTTGATGTGGCCCAGGGACGTAAAGGAAAAAGGACGGGTTCTTCTGAAAGGATTGCGGCAGACGGGAGACGAGCATACTCTTGCCGACATCACCGTCTGCTTCCTCCACCCATCCTTCACACTGGCTTATGACTTCGTCTGTCAAATGCTCATCTCGAAGAAGCGGAATCATGAGTTCTTTCGGAGCATGTGGCCAAAAAGGTTCTTCTTTTAACAAATCGGTCGGGAGAAGCTTCCACATATTCAGAGGGTTGTCCGCTTCTCGTATCAGACCTCTGATTATCTTCTTGTACGTGACAGGCTTTCGGCGTTTACGAATCAGCGCAAGTAATCCTTGAATTTGAAGCATCGGGGAGAAATGTCGCCGGATATCTTCGACTTCATATAAAGAAATCGGAATCCGGTCGAAATCCTTCGTCGTGAAAAGCTTCTCCTGAGCGATCGTTGCGAGCTCCTCATGCCAGTCCGTGGATTCATCCCACACAGCGATGATTTCATCAAACACTTCTCCCGGATCTAAATAGCTCCATAACCTCTTATCGTGTACCACCCATTCACTCGGCAAGCGCTTCATCAATCTTTTAACGCCCACTTCATGATGCTTAAGTTGTGTCAATTTCTCATGGGCAAGCTCGGCGCCCTTCTCCTTTGTTAAAAGGGGGGCAAGCTTTGCCAAAGCAGATTCGAAAAAGGTGGGGGCAGGGTCAAAGAACACAGACGTCAACACGTCCTTGTCTTCTTCATCGTCAAGAATATTCAGCCTCTCCGCTTTTTCTTTTCCTCTGTTTTCTCCGATTTCGAATGTTACTATGATTCCTTCACGCAGTGTCTCGGGCGACGTGAGGAGATCGTTTTTATGTATGTAAAGGTCTTCTTGATCCGGTCTCTGAATAAAGCCGAAATGATTTTCAATCCGCTCTCCTCGGTCATTTCGACGAAACCCGCCGAACCATTTGATGCTTCCGTATTGCCTCAAGATAATCCCTCCTAAGATGGTAACAAATGTTCATATTCCTCTACCGATTATACATATCTTTCCTAGCGTTGTGGGTGTATGCAAGAAGAATCTTTGTGTAATTGTTACGTTTGCAGCGGAATAGAGACTTTCCATGGAGGAGAAAGGGGAGTGATAAATATATCCCATTTGACTCACAGAATGTTTAATTCTCTTGACGATAAAAAAGTCAAGGAATCTATCTCAAGGATAATGGGCTGAGCGCTTTTCAAACCTCAACAGTAAAGAGGATCTCGTAAGGGGATGAATTTTGACTCTCAGCACGAGAAACGGTCTAGACACCCTTCGTCTAGACCGTTTCTTCATGAGTTTTTCTCTGAAAATGTTGAGAGAACCACTCTCACGTCGATTTTCCTCCTCACCACAGACCAAAAGCGTCGTGAGACAATTTCTCACGACGCTTTCACACCTAACGCACGATTCATTTCCACTTATCCGGTATTTGATGAAGGGTTTCGATCATCAGATCCAGCTTGCCCTCGATACGGTGCAGCAGGTAGAAGGTGACCGCAATCGGGAAGCCGACATCGGTGACAAAAGCAAACCACATATCCATCGTACACACCTCTCTTTTTTTTATGGTAGAAAAAGCCGCTATGATAGCACCATAGCGGCTTTTCGTTTAGATTTCGATACCGAAGACGTTACGTTCGACGATGCGTGCTTCTTTCTTAGCGACGAGATTTCCGCCTGTCGAGTTGAAGCAGTTCTGAGTGATGATGGCGTCCATCGCCGCATTGATTAAGGCGGGATCGGCAGGTTCGACCGGCTGTTCAAGCGAGATCGTCACCGTCTTGCCATCTTCGTTGAGAAATTTCAATTCAAGCTTTTTCATTCGAGCTCCTCCTTTCTAAATTAAGATTCGTAGATCAAGAATTCGTCATCTCGTTCGATGGAGAACAAGACGCGCTGCTGAAGGGGTTCCAGCGCAGTTGCCACTCCGTGAAGCTGCTCTTCTGTTGCTGTCGTCTTCACGTTGTTGAACGACTTCGTGCGGTAGACTGGGTTTCCGACTTCATCGACTCCGTCCTCGAATGTAAGTACGAGGCGGCTGTCCATTAGTTCTGCGTTTACGGCCATTGCGATCACCTCCTTTCACTTCTATAATCGAAGCGAATCACGAAAAGGTGTCATATCTTCAAAAAAAAGGCTCATTTTTTTACTGAGACTCTGCTGTGGAACAAGAGAACCGTCCCCAGATTTCCTGATTTGAAACATTTCCCAGTCCCTTTTCGTATAAAAAAGGAGGAGGGGTTGCTGTGAAGAAATGGTTGGCTTCATTGGTCTTGTTGTTCATGGTCAGTGCTTGTTCGAATCAGGACATCATCACGTTCCAGGATAGAAGTGAGACGTGGTCGGTGCAGTACAACGTGGAGGTGACCGGGGAAAATGAAGAATCCACAGAGCTGCGCATCGCCTATGTCGGAGATGGAGAGCCGCCTGAGACCATTGATTATTCCTATGATGCAGGGTCCGGGAGTGGAAACGGCACGGCACCGTTGTCAGAAGACGGCGTCATCACTCCATCATCTGGCTGTTCGGGGTGTGACACGACGGAAAGAGAGGATGAGGTGACGGTAACGATTGAGTGGGACGATCAGGAGGAGAACTTCACGCTGGAACCGCGTTCGTAAGGCCTTACACATGTGACGGAAAAGGCAGCATATACTCCGAATATCGGAGGTGTCATCCATTGAAAACAATGATATTCGTTGGAGTGCTTATGCTGTCGTTCCTTTTCTTGTTCGTTCTAGATTCACCCCAATCCAATGTAGAGGCAATAGAAGATACGATACCAAGCCCGCAAGAAGCAGTCGGAATTATAGACTACATACAAAAACATTTCTCAAATGAAGAAAAAGTGAAGTCCGTCCAGTTTGACGAAGAGCGGAAATCCATTGTGGTTCAGACAACTTTTACGAAGCCTGACTCCAAGGAGGCGTTCGGGTTAGAGGAAGAACTAGTGGATGTGCTTCAAGAGTATAACCTGACAGGCGATCGAGTCTCTTATATGGTCGAACTGAACCTCCAGAACGGAACAATGTTTTCGAGCGTTGTCTTCCTTAATGAATGATTACGATCATCATAGGGGGATTTCAATTTCGTACTCCCAAAGTCATAGCTGCTCTCCGTTCCCTGGCCGATGGCGGCCGTTCAAACTCCCTGTATCTTTATAGTAGATCTAAAAAAGGGGAGTAACCAATGAAAAAATATGTATGTACGACGTGCGGGGTGCAATACCCGGCGAGCTCAGAAGAACCGAAAGCGTGTCCGATTTGTGAGGAAGAACGACAATATGTGAATCCGGATGGTCAATCCTGGACGACTCATGATGAATTGATAAGCAGTGGAAGATATCGAAATGTTATTAAGCAAGAAGAGGAAGGGCTATACAGCATCACGACGACACCGGAAATCGGCATCGGTCAAACGGCGTATCTTGTGGTCGAGGATGGCTTCATAACTCTTTGGGACTGCCTAACTTACCTCGATGACGAAACGGTTGAATTTATTCAGTCTTTGGGTGGCATTGATGCCATTGCGCTTTCGCATCCTCACTATTATTCCAGGCAATCTGACTGGGCGGAGGTGTTTGATGCACCGATCTATATTCATGCGGATGATCGGGAATGGGTGATGGAACCGAGTGAGCGCATCCATTTTTGGAAAGGGGAAGAAAAACAGTTGAAGGAAGGTGTGACGCTGCATCGTCTTGGAGGTCATTTCAAAGGTGGGGCTGTGCTCCATTGGAAAAACGGGAATGAGGGGCGCGGTACACTGCTTACGGGGGACATCATCCAAGTGGTTCAGGACCGGAATTGGGTGAGCTTCATGTATAGTTATCCGAACTTGATTCCGTTACCAGCGAGTAAGGTGGAAGAGATGGCGCAGAAGACTGCCGGCTTATCCTTCAATATCCTTTACAATGCTTTTCATAAAGTGGTGCGAAACGATGCTTCAAAAGTCGTTCAGCAGTCCGCGGAACGTTATGTGAAAGCGCTGGAGGGAAAGTGGTTCGCAACGTAAGGGTCAGCATTTTCTTAGTGTCTTCTTTTATGACTGATGAGAGATCAGAATCATAAAGTGGTGGGGTCTTCGAAAAGGAGGCCTCTTTTTTTATGAATTTTTTCATAGCGCTTCCAAACAGCCATCTATCAACTGAATATCCTGCATACAAATCGAAAAATGTCAAATACGCTATTGCATAATTATGATTCTATGCTAATATAAATACTAATCACAAAATTCAGAATATTGGTTCTATTATCGAACCACTTAGAAGGTGGTGGCAGCAAATGAGTTCGAAAACCGTCGACAAAGCCCTCCAAGTATTGGACATGTTCACCTTGAAGCATCCGAAATGGGGGCTTAGAGAGTTGTCGCGTGAACTGGATATGAGTCATACGATCGTTCACAGAATGCTGACGACGCTTGAGGAGAGAGGCTACGTGTACCGTAGTGTGGATACGCAGAAGTACGAGCTTGGAATCAAGTTGCTGGAGCTAAGTAACGTCGTAGAGCAGCACTTCCAAATATCAGAAATCATCCACCCGATTATGCATAAGATTGCATCCGAAACAGGAGAGAGTGTCGTCATGACTCTTTTAGATAACGAAGAAGGAGTATTTTCAAAGATTGTCGAGAGTAGTCAACAGGTGAGATTTGCAGGGTCTGTCGGTCGTAGATCGCCGCTATACATAGGAGCCTCTCATAAGGTCATCCTTTGTCATTTACCGAAAGACGTGCAGAGACGGATTGTTCGTCAGGGAGCGGAGACTCATCCAGATTTAGTTCCCTCCGCGGATGCGTTGCTGCAAAGGCTGGAGGAGATTGATCGGAACAGGTGGGCCTACTCAGCTGGAGAAACAATCAGTGATGTTGCGGCTGTTTCAATTCCGTTGTTTGATTACGGGCATAAGGTGCTTGGGTCATTGTCGATTGCCGGTCCGAGCTATCGTCTAACGGAGGAAGTGGCTCAAGAAATACTGCCAAACCTCGAACGCCATCGCCCGGAGCTCGATTCGATTTTGAGTAAGGTTTGTTTTCCTACCAGACGGAACTTTTTACTAGAGAGTCTTCATTAATAGGAGGTGGATCCATGTTAAAGGTTGATCGTCTCGTGACTGGATACAGGGGAAAGGAAGGGTTTGTACGTGCTGTGGATGGGGTGTCCTTTGATATCGAAAAAGGGGAGACCGTCTGCATCGTGGGAGAATCCGGGAGCGGGAAGAGTGTAACGTCGATGTCGGTAATGCGTCTTGTCGAGTTTGAAAATGGTGAAATCGTCAGTGGATCGATTGAATACATGGGAGAAGAGTTGACGACGAAGTCCAATGAAGAAATGAGGAAGCTCAGAGGGGCTGAGATTTCAATGATCTTCCAAGAACCTCTGACAGCTTTGAATCCCGTCTTCACGGTAGGCCAGCAGATTGTCGAAGCCATCCGCTATCACCAGCCCCTCTCTAAAAAGCAGGCGATGGACAGGGCAGAGGAACTTCTTACGATGGTCGGGTTGTCAGAGCCGAAGACAAGGTTGAAGCAATACCCTCACGAACTTTCCGGGGGCATGCGGCAGCGGGTGATGATTGCCATTGCATTGGCTTCAAAGCCGAAGCTTCTGATTGCTGATGAGCCGACGACGGCGCTTGATGTCACGATTGAAGCTCAGATTCTCGAGCTGCTCCGGAAGTTGAGAGACGAAGAAGAAATGTCGATTATGTTGATTACCCACGACATCGGCGTCGCCGCAGAGCTTTCACACCGGATCATCATCATGTATGCCGGTAAGGTGATGGAAATCGCGAAGACAGAGGACCTATTCGACCAGCCGCATCACCCGTATACGAAGGGGTTGCTGGAGTCGATTCCGAAGATGAGCGGGGCAAGAGGCGAACTGCTTCCTACTATAGAAGGGACGATTCCAGGCTTAAATCAAATGCCGGAAGGGTGTCGGTTCGCTCCACGCTGTCCGCTTGCGACTAAGAAGTGTCACGAGGAAGAGCCGCCTCTCGAAAGAAAATGCAGTCGTCAAGTGGCCTGTTGGCACGTAGAAGAATTTTTGGCATCGCAAAGAGAAGCTTCTGAAAGGAAGGAGGATCCCGTTGAATCCACATGAATCGAATCACGAGCCGTTGCTTGAGATCAAGAATTTGAAGAAATACTTTGAGATTAAAGGAGGTGGGGCCTTAGGGAGGAAGAAGCAGACGCTGAAGGCCGTTGATGATGTATCGTTCGAGATTTACAAAGGGGAAACCTTGGGGCTTGTCGGAGAATCCGGGTGTGGGAAGTCAACGCTCGGCCGGAATATTTTAAGGCTGCAGGATCCGACTTCAGGAGAAGTGGTGTACGACCAGAAGAATATTCTCGACTACACAAAAAAAGAGATGCGTGCCCTCAGAAAGGATATGCAGATCATTTACCAGGATCCATTTGGCTCGTTGAATCCGCGCTTTACAATCGGTCAAATCATAGGTGAAATGTATGAAATCCATGGCATTGCGAGAGGGAAAGAAAAGGAAAAGAAAGTGAAGGAATTGTTGGAGCTTGTAGGGCTCGATCCACAGCGGTATCACAGTTACCCACACGAGTTCTCTGGAGGACAGCGTCAGCGGGTCGGCATTGCGAGAGCTCTTGCTCTTCAGCCGGAATTCATTGTGGCTGATGAACCCGTCTCTGCTCTTGATGTATCCGTCCAGTCCCAAGTCATCAACCTATTGATTGAGTTGAAGAAAGAAATGGGATTGACACTGCTCTTTATCGCTCATGGATTGAATGTCGTCCGTCATATTTCAGATCGTGTCGGTGTGATGTACTTAGGAAAACTGGTTGAACTATCGGATACGGATTCTATTTTCAATGAACCCGCTCATCCATATACAGCGGCCTTGCTCTCTACGGTTCCGGAGGCAGATCCGGAAGCTAGAAAAGAACGCATCGTTTTGAAAGGTGAGGTGCCTTCACCAGCTTCCCCACCTTCTGGTTGCAATTTCAGGACGAGGTGCCCACTTGCCACCGAACGATGTAGTCAGGAAGCTCCTGCATGGCAGGAAACGCGAAACGGCCATTTCACGGCTTGCCATTACCCACTTGAGAAAGGGCAGACGTTGAAAGATGCAATTAAACAACGTAAGGAACAACCTGAAAAAAATACCAATAACCTTATTATGGCATAAGCCATTCGAATTAGAAAGGGGAATCACCTTTGTCTGAGGTAATCAAAAAAGGAAATAAAAAAGTCTATGATGGCTATAAATCATTTCAATATTTAGAAGCAGGTAAAGACTTCAAAGAGTATAAGTTGGCTGAGGAAATCGAACGTGTACCAAGTTTCTCTTACCCAGTTTCGAATGACCAGGAAGCCTATGTTCAATCCATCCTGGAAGAGGACCTGATGATTTCGATGCACGAGCATACCTTCATTGCCCCGGAGGATTTAAATCAGTTTTACGAGTTCCGGCGCCAGGGGCGTGATTTCACGGCATTTGAAGCGTTGAGCCATTCCGGGCTTGATGTCATCTTCGAGAACTTTATGGATGGCACGGCGATGATCACCTCGATGGCAGGTTGGAAGTGGTCAGATGTCATCCATGATTTGGGTATACGCTACAGCGATATCGCCCATCAGGATATGATCATTAAAGCAGAAAGAATCGAAGATCTGACACGTGCGAAGAAGGAAGGGAAGATCGCTTTTGTCGGCGCGCTGGAATCGGCTTCGATGATCGAAAATGAACTGGATCGTCTAGATGTGCTCTATGGATTCGGCATTCGTACGATGGGCGTTTGTTACTCGGAATCCAACATGCTGGGGTCAGGATTACGCGAACCGAATGACGCAGGTTTATCGGTATTTGGAAAGCAGGCGGTCGAGCGGATGAATAAACTCGGCATTACAGTCGATGTATCGCACGCCGGGGACCAAACAGCGCTGGATACGATTGAGACAAGCACGAAGCCTGTTACGATTAACCACGCTGGAGCAAGAGGCGTATGGGATACGAAGCGTATGAAGCCGGACAGCGTCATTCAGGCCTGTGCGGAAAAGGGCGGCGTCATTGGTATCGAAGCTGCACCTCATTCGACGGTATCGGACAACCATCCGCATCATAATATCGATTCCTTTATGGAGCATTTTGAATATACCGCAAACCTTGTAGGCATCGATCACGTCGCCTTTGGACCAGATACATTATTCGGGGATCACGTCGGACTGCACAACACGCTTGCCGGACAGCTGTCGATCAAGAGCGCTCAGAAGTCTTCAATGGAGAGAGTCGAGTACGTGAAAGGTCTTGAGAACCCGGCAGAATGCTTCCCGAATATCATTCGCTGGCTCGTTGCGAAAGGCTACAGCAGAGAAGATATCCAGAAGGTTGCAGGAGGGAACATTTTACGCGTCCTGAAAGAGACATGGGCAAAATAACGAGAGAGGAACGATAAAATATGAGACGAAAATGGTGGCTCTTTGTAACGATAGTTGTTATGACGATGTTCCTTGCAGCATGTGCCTATGGTGGGGATGAAGCTTCAGAGGAAGCGGAAGGGGCAGAACCTGAGTCTTCGGGTGAATCAACAGAAGGCGGCTCCATTTCCATTCCGATTGTAGCTGATCCGACCTTCAATCCTTGGCATCCTAATGCTTATGCAGAATCGAACGTCATCAACCGTGTTATTTTTGACGGATTGACGAAGCCTGGGAAAGACCTTGTACCGGCTCCTGACCTTGCAGAATCGTGGGAAACTTCAGAGGACGGTCTGACATGGACGTTCAATCTGCGTCAGGATGTGAAATGGCATGATGGAGAAGACTTCACGGCGGAAGATGTTGCCTTTACCTTCAATGAAATTACGTTGAATGAAGAACTCGGAGCCAACAGTGCTTCTTACTTCGGTCAAGTGGAGAGCGTTGAAGCGGTAGATGAGTACACCGTTCAGTTCAACTTGAGCAGTCCTGTGGCTGCACTCCCTGCCTATTTGAGCTTCAATACAGAGGTTATTCCGGAGCACATTTTCCAAGGGCAGGATCCATGGAACTTGACGAGCTTCAACAAGGAGAATCCGGTTGGAACAGGACCATTCAAGATCAAGTCTTACACATCTGGTCAAAGTGTTGTGCTTGAACGCAACGATGACTACTTCGGCGATACCGCCAAACTGGATGAAGTCGAGTACAAAATACTTCCGGATGCGAACACGCACGTTGCGCAGCTCTTGAGTGGAGAGCTTTCGATCTTTGCGTTGGATGATACGTCAGCGGTGGAACGGATTGAGAGTGCGGATGGAGTGGACGTCAACGGACGCGATACGAACCGATTCTTCTGGCTGATCGTCAACCAGCAGCAGGAGCGGTTCCAGGATGTGAAAGTGAGACAGGCGATGGAGTATGCGATGGATCGTGAGAACATCATCGATACGGTTCTTCAAGGGTACGGAACGATTGCCAATGCCGGAATCACACCTGCCTTGAGCGAGTATTACACGGATGATGTGAAGCAGTATCCATATGACCCAGAACAGGCGAAACAGCTTTTGGCTGAAGCCGGATGGGAAGACACAGACGGAGATGGATTTGTCGATAAAGACGGCGAGAATTTCGAAATCGTCTTCGATATCGGAATCCAGGGTGACTTGGAAGCCATCGCTCAGCTTGTCCAGCAATACTTGATCGATGTCGGTCTGGACGTCGAGCTGAACACGATGGATTGGAACACGATGATCGATAAAGTCGTCATTCAGCGTGACTATGCGATGACCTTGAACTGGTGGCGTTACCCGCCTGATCCGGATTTGAAGGCGTATATGCACTCTGACTTTGCCGATCAAGGTAACAACATTCCAGCTTACCGAAGCGATGAAATGGATCGTCTTCTAGAAGCAGGAGCGGAAACTAGCAGTGTCGAGGAACGGAAAGAGATTTATACGGAAGCTCAGAAGTTAATGGCAGAAGAACTTCCTTACATGTTCCTCTGGTACCCACAGGAAGTGCAGGTGAAACGCTCGAATATCAGCGGCGTACCTGAACTCGCCTTTGGTGATACACTTCATTACATTCAAGAGTGGTACATGGAGGAATAAAGGTCAGATCTGTGAAGTGCGCGGGGGTTTTCGCGCACTTCCTATCTATTAGAAAAGGAGGAGAATCTGCGTGGTTCGATTTTTACTTAACCGCTTTGGACAAAGCATCATTCTGCTGTTCATCGTGACCGTGATTACATTCTTCCTCATCAATCTCGCACCAGGCGGTCCGAACGGAGTCATGCGGATGGACGCTTCACCTGAAGAACGTCAGGCGATGATTGAACGGCTCGGATTGGATGAGCCGGTCATCATCCGCTATTTCGAATGGGTGGGGAGTGCGCTTCAAGGGGACCTCGGGACTTCGTTTAACTCGAGTGAAGCCGTTGTGCAGCGTATTGCCGATCGACTGCCGTATACGATTGAATTGACGGTTTTCACCATCATTTTCTCAGTTGCTGCCGGCATCATACTCGGCGTGATGTCCGCCTTGAAAAGAGGGAAGGCGACCGATCACGTCATCAACTTCTCTAGTGTCATCGGGCTTTCTGTCCCTTCTTTCTGGCTAGGCCTCATGCTGATTCTACTGTTCTCTGTGGAACTTGGATGGCTTCCTTCATCAGGTGTCGGGCCAAGAGGGGCGGATTTCGAGTTCGGAGGGTGGCTCTCTCACCTCGCAATGCCGGTCTTGATTTTATCTACGACCGTGCTTCCGAACATCGTCCGGTTCACAAGGTCCTCGATGCTTGAGGTCATCTCGCAGAACTATATCCGAACAGCACGTTCAAAAGGGGCGAAGGAATTCGTCGTGCTCTATGTACATTCGTTGAGGAACGCTCTGATTCCAATTATCAGCATCATCGGGGTGTTGATCCCTCGATTGTTGAGCGGGGCCGTCATTACAGAGGCGATCTTCGGCTGGACTGGAATAGGCACGTTGATCATCGAAGCGGCGAACGGACGGGATTATCCGTTGATTATGGGCATTACCGTCGTCATCACACTGGTTGTCATCGTCAGTAATCTGGTCGTGGATGTTGTTTATTCTCAAGTGGATCCACGCGTGAAAAATTTGGCATAGGAGGGGACAGAATGTTAGGAGCTTCTTTGAAAGAAGATGTGAATCAAGCAGAACCGCAAGAAGAGAAGCGCCGGTTTGTTTTACTTACGAGACTGAAGCAGAACAAAGTAGCTTTTTTCTCGCTTTGGTTTTTACTCATCGTTCATTTCGTCGTGTTCGTCGGTCCCGTCCTTTGGCCACTTTCACCGGATGAACTGACGGACGTGGGAGCTTTGGCGCCGTGGACGCTGCAGCACCCATTTGGAACCGATGATTTAGGACGCGATGTCTTCGCGCGCATGCTTCACGGTGGGCGTGTGACGCTGCTCGTCGGACTTTGTGCGATGTTGTTTTCACTGATCATCGGGACGATTATCGGGGCTTGTGCCGGGTTCTTCGGCAAAGTCGTTGAATCGATTCTGATGCGGATCACAGAAGCGATGATGGCGATTCCGAACTTCTTCTTCGTCCTTGTCGCTCTGACTGTTCTTGGAACGACACCGGTGATGGTCGTAGTCGTCATTGCTCTGACCGGCTGGGTGGAAATCGCACGTGTCGTTTACGGGGAGACGTTGAAGTGGAAGGAGTATGAATTTGTGGAAGCCGCGAATGCGGCAGGAGCATCGGCTAGACGGATTCTTCTGAAGTACGTCGTTCCTCAGATTCTCCCGTCCATCATCGTTTCCGGAACGCTTGCTATTGCTTGGGCGATCCTGACGGAGAGTGCGATCAGTTATCTCGGACTAGGCATCCAACCTCCGACACCGACGTGGGGGAACATGTTGCAAAATTCCCAACAGTATATTTGGACAGCGCCGATTTTAGGTGTACTTCCGGGTGTAGCGATTACCATCGTCGTACTCGCTTATAACTTCCTCGGTGATGGATTGAGAGATGCTTTGGATCCTCGATTTGCGAAAAAATAAATAGGAGGAATCATTTTGTACATTGAAATCAATGATAATGAGCTCTATTACGAAGTGCTTGGCAATCCTGACGGTGAGGTGATCTTCTTCATCCACGGGGCCCCGGGACTTGGAGACTGTCGCGGCGACATCAAAGCCTTCATGGAACTCGGTGACCAATATAAGCTGGTCTTCATGGATATGAGGGGATCGGGGAGGTCGGGTGGAAATCCGCCTTTCACCCATGAACAGTGGACGGCAGATATCGAGGCTTTGAGGCAAGAGCTCGTCGGAGCACCGATCAAAATTCTTGGAGGCTCTTATGGCGGATTCCTTACGCTCGAATATGCCATCCGCTATCCAGATAGTGTCACTCACGTCCTCCTCAGGGACACAGCCGCAAGCAGTGAGTTCGATCGTCTGTCGATCGACAAGGCGCTTGACAGTAGCATACCGGGCATTACGGAAGAGAATATGAATCGTCTGTTTGAAGGGAAAGTGCATTCAGATGAAGACTTGAAGGAACTCTTCACTTTGATTCAGCCTCTCTACACCGTCGAGTACGATGAGGAAGCTGTGAAGAAGCGCTTGGATCAAATCTATTACCGCCATGAGACGCATAATTACGCGTTCCGTTACAACAAGCCTGGATTCGACCTTATCGATCAGCTGTCCACAATCAAGGTGCCGACGCTGGTCACAGTCGGGCGGCATGACTGGGTGACGCCTGTCGTCTGCTCGGAGACGATTGCAGAAGAGGTGCCTCACGCTAAACTGGTCATCTTTGAAAATAGCGGACATTCTCCGCAACTGGAAGAGAATGCGGACTACCTTGAGCTTGTCCGGTCGTTTTTGAAGGAACATGCAGTTTCTTCAACTCATACATGAATCAGATTAAACCAGGCTGACTTCAGTCTGGTTTTCTTTTTATGTGAGCGGAGAGGCTTATAGTATACTAGAGAAAATAGAGGAGGAATCAACATGAAATACATAGGAACTTTACTCACCATGTGCGCAGCGCTTCTGCTGTTTGCGCCTGCTGTTTCAGCGGAGGAAGTGGCGGCCGATAAGGAATGGACCGTCACCTTCAATACCGACATGTACGAAAGCTCGTTCAATGAACAGACCGTTTTCGTCTTGAATGAGGACAATGAGCGAATCGATACGGTCGAGCTTGCACTGGTAGAAAGCGACGTGTTGAAAGTTGTAAACACAGAGGCATACGCTCCCGGGAGCTACCGATTGATCATCACCGAAAGTGTCCATGCTGTGAGTGGCAAGCATCTTGTAGACCAAGTGGAAAAAGCGTTCGAAATCCCGGCTGAGCAGGTGGACGAGCCTGAGGAAACGCCGGATGAGACCGGATCATCGGAGCAGATGATCACGGACATTTTTGAGCTGACGAATAAAGAGCGCAAAGCAGAGGGGCTTGAGCCTTTCGTCCGTGACGCGGAGCTTGAGGCGCTGGCGAACAAGAAAGCGAAGGACTTTTACGAGAACGATTATTTCGCCCACAACTCTCCTGTCTACGGATCGCCGTTTGACATGGTGAGAGAAGCGAACCCTGCCTATAGAAGTGTCGGGGAAAATATTGCGGCCGGCTATCAATCGGCTGAAGCGGTCGTCGAAGGCTGGATGAACAGCCCCGGTCACCGTGCGAATATTTTGAGCGACCAGGAGCGGATCGGAATCGGGCATTACCGTTCGAATGAGAATGGAATGGCGTATGATTATTATGTTCAGTTGTTCGGGACTAAATAAGATGTGAGGGAACCGCAAGTGTGCAGCTTTAACGGGCTGTGGGGCTTGTGGTTCTTTTTTTGTGAATTCATTGATTCCTTGAACATCGTCATGGAGGGAATCCTATGGTAAGCTTTGACTAACATAAGCTTGAATGTAATCTTAAGGAGGTGCACGATGCAGAAGGCGATCACCGTTCATTATCAGTCCGATAAAAAGAACAACGTAGATGAGTTGAATCAGCTGCTTCAAGAGGGATGGAAGGTTGTATCTCAAAGTCCAGTTGGGTTGGTGCCGATGGTATCTTCACTTGTTGTGCTTGAGAAGGAATAAGAAGAGGTTCCCTTTTTAAGTTGGAGAGCCAGTCATTTGGAATATGGTATTACAATTCCAAAGGAGGAGGAAGGGTTCATCATGAGTCCATCTCAACCAAACAAAGTCAGTTTCTCGGAATACAAGAAGATCCGGGATGAGAGCGATGAACGACTGGAGTACCTGGACGGTTTCGTTTTCTCCTTGCCTTCTCCTTCGACGAAACACCAGCGCATTTCAGCTAAAATGACAGTTGCTCTCTATCAACACCTTGAAGGGACGGACTGTGAAGTGTTCAATGCTCCGTATGACATCGAACTGAAAGATGGCCATGTAGAAGGGACGCATATCGTGATTCCTGATCTGAGTGTGATTTGTGAGAAAGACATAGGGGAGAACCGCTTCACGGGCGTTCCTTTGTTCATCGTCGAGATTTTGAGTCCATCCAATCAGTCCCATGATTTAGTTACGAAACTGAACCTCTATATGCAATATGGGGTGAAGGAGTATTGGATCATTAATCCGATGCTGAACGTTGTGCAAATCTATACGCTGGATGACGAACGACAGTACCAGCAGGCCAATATAGCGAAAGACGAAGGAATGATTGAGTCTACCGTACTTGAAGGGTTTCGAATATCGCTTGAACGTATTTTTTAATGTTTGCTTGTCCTTTTTAGGGCAGGCATTTTTTGTGAAAATGTTGAGCATGCAAAAGAGAACAGCTAGAATGATAGACGAGGAGATGATGACATGAATGAAGAACAAATTTTTCAACAAATACAATTAGTCCGTACATCGACATTGAAAGAAATCGAAGGTGTCACAGAAGAGCAGGCTGATCTTCAGCCGGAAGGATTCAACAATACGATCCGCTGGAACCTCGGTCATATTTACGTCGTGCAGAATTCGCTGATGACAAGGTTCGGTGGCAAGCCGGTTGAAACGCCGCAGCGCTATCTCGAGCTGTTTGCACCAAGAACGAATCCAGCCGATTGGGAAGGCGAGGTCCCTTCATTGGATGAGTTGAAAAAAGCGCTGGAAGAACAGCCAGGTGTGTTAAAGAATGTGCTTGCGGGGCAGCTGGACGATGAAGCGGCTCAAGCTTTCCTTGGACTTCCGACCGTTGGGGAGATTCTGAATTTCACGTTGTACCATGAAGGTTTACATACGGGAGGCATTAAGGCACTGAAGGCTCAAATAGCTGAATAATAGAGAGAAGCTGACTGTGTGATGTAGTCAGCTTTTTTTATAGTAAGACAGATTCATGAAACGATTTGCGTCTACAATCGTATGTAACCTAAAGCCCCTTTTCGAAAAAGGACAGACGGGAGAAGGAACGATGAACAAATCAAAATACCGTGGAATCGGAATTGCTCTGGGTGCAGCCATCGGCACGAGTCTAGGGATCACTTTAGATCAACTGGCGGTGTTTCTGCCCATCGGTATCATTCTAGGTGTCGTGTTTGGTTCAAAGTTAGGGAGTAGAAGTGAGCGTTAGATTCATAAATAGATGAGGAGGGATGAACGTGGAGAATATTCAGGAACTGACATCGCTGGAAGAATGGCGGGATGTTTGGAAGCGTTCGATGGATTCGCCGGTTTTAGTCTTTAAGCACAGCACCTCCTGTATGATCAGTGCGAGAGCATTCAAGCAGCTGAAGGCTTTTCAAAAGGAAGGGCGAGTGGACTGCTATATGGTGAAGGTGATTGAAAACAGAACGGTATCGGAGAAAATAGCGAAGGACACCGATGTCCAACATAAATCACCACAGATTTTCCTTATCGATCAGCAGCAAATCATTTGGAACACATCGCACTGGATGATTACGAAGAAGCGATTGGAGAAAGTCGTTCCTTCATAAACTTGGTTTTGGCATAACAATAGGAGGTCACAATGTATCTATTATCGAATCAATTCATGGTAGGCGATATGATTGCGCAAGTCATGATGTTCATTATTCTTGCGGTCATCGTAGGCGGAATCGTTGGAGGCATCGCATTAGCGGTCGTGCTGTCGAAGAGGAAATCGAATCGATTAAGCCGGCTGGAAGAAAAGGTCGATCAACTGATGGAGGAACGGAATAAGTAAGGGGCAGGAGGAAAAAGGATGGACTTATCAGCAACAATCGTGATGATCATAGGCATGCTGCTGACTTGGGGGGTTCCCATCGGTGTGGTCATTTCACTGGTCGTTTTGTTTAAAAAGGTGAACCGCTTGGAGAAGAAGATTGAAAAATAGGTTCCGCCGCTATACAGAATAGACAGGTAAGCACTAACACTCCGAACAAAATGCTGTTATAAAAGATTTTGTTCTCCAGTTTGTTCTGTGTTTCCACAGAAGGGTGCACCACAAGTATGATGATGCGGTACGTCTGGTACATGAAAATCATGGATAGAATCGGCACGGCGATGAGTAGAAAAGGCATCATCGTTTTCCTCCTTTAAACGAGGGCTTCGATTATCGTTACACACAAATACATATCATTGCAATAAATGTTTCATAAATCTTTTCTGGAAACTTCAGCTGATTTGAAAAATGTGGTAGTCTCTACATGGAGTAAAAGAAAGGGGCTATTATGAATAAAAAAGTCAGTCTCATGATCAGTGGGATGATTCTAGCGTTTTGTTCATGCATGTTTTATTTCCAGTTATCAACCTACTCCCTGTTACCTCCAGAAGAAGGCGGGGCTGATTTACATGCTTCTTTCAGACAGCTCTGGGCTTCCTCGGTATGGTTTTATGGTGTATTATTTTCACTTTTAGCCATCCTGTACATGGGGTTTAACCATATTAAATTTGCAAATGAAAAATAGCCAACCAATGAGTTGGCTATTCGTCTTGTCCAGTCAATCAATAGGATCCTCAGCCTTCCCGTAACGTAGGACATCATAAACGGCCATCCCATCACTTGGTTTTCCATCATCATTTCTGTAAGGAAACAAAGAAAAGAAGATGAAGTAGATGGAAAAGTAGGCATATTGGTAAAAGAACAATGTGGCAGGCAGGAATTCAGTTGTGATTAGAAAGTTCAACAAGAGGATGACGATCAGATTAAAGCCGCTGCCCGCTAAATAAATGGCAACGTGGGCCCACGTTTTGTTATAGGTTAACGAGTCGTACTGGCACCAGCCTTCCATGAAGTATTTCTTCTTTACTTCGAGTGAGCCGATATTGAAAAGGGTTTTACCCGTCCCTATACAAAACTTGATCTTTCCACCGAACAATCGTGCCGTCAGCACATGCCCGGCTTCATGGATGAGGGTGACCAAAGGTAATATCAAAAAGAAATTCACAAAAAACATCGGGATATCACTGAATGTGAACATGCATGCTTCCTCACTTATTCTATATTTGGAACCCTGCAGGATATAAGGTTCGATTCAGGAACCATTTGGACAACATAACACAATTTCATTTATTATCCTAATATAATGAATGATGTGTCGAATCGTATGAACAGGCGTTACTCTAAGAAAACATAACAAGAAACGAGGAATTCAATGACTGAAATCAAAGAAATAGGATCATTATGCACGCTCGACGACCACGGCTATATCATCAACGAATCCGACTCCGGCAAAATCAACGCAAGATTCCAGGAAGCGATTCAACTTTTGACGGATCGATGTCTGGCTGCTTTACCAAATGACATTCACAGCCTGTACCTCCGAGGTTCGGTGCCGAAAGGGTTGGATATGGAAGGGGTGTCGGACGTCGACTTCATAGCCGTGACCTATAAGGACCCGGAGGAACTTGATTTAGACTGGGTGGAGGAGACTGAACAGTTTATCGATCAAAAATTCTCCTTCATTAATGGAGTCGATTTAGGGTTCAGCCCCATAAGTGAGGTGGAGGAGACGGAGCACTGCTCGATGATTCCGTTCATTCTGAAGACTTACGGCCTGTGCGTGTATGGCGAGAACTTGATTCCGCAGCTCCCCGATTATAAACCAGACGTCTCGCTGGCGAACGAACACCTCATCCACTTTTCTTCATTAATGGATTACGCGAAGGGTGAGGTAACGGACAATGATGACGTGGAAGATATCAAGGATGTCTGTTCATGGATTATGCGGATCATCGTGAGGGCCGGGGGAGTGCTTGTGATTGATCAGGAAAAAGCATACACAAGAGATCTTTTTCCTGCCTACACGCTATTTGCCAAGCATTATCCTGAAAAAGAACAGGAGATGAAAACAGCGTTGTGGTATTCCATTAATCCGCTATCAGACTCAGGAGATATCCTCGAATTTCTGAACGGATTTGGTCAGTGGATGGAGGCGGAAACAGAGAAGTGGCTGGATGTTCACAATCCGAAAAGAGCCATGCATCTTCCGCTTTAATGTCATGGACATAGGGGACGGTTCTCTTGTTCCAGCTATGGAACAAGAGAACCGTCCCCTACATTTCACCCAAACATCCGACCGAAACTTGCCCCCAGCCCTGTCTGCCAGAAAAATAGCGACACGACCATCACGAAGAACCAGGACATTCTCCAAATCTCATTGGAACGGACAAATTGAACGAAGTACAAACCACCCCAGATCACAAACGAAAGTGTGATCGGAAGCCACGCTGAAATGCCCATGCCACCTTCTCCCATACCGAAGGCAAAGAGCACTAGAAGGTTAAAGGCTGACAGGATGAGAAGAGCCGTGATGTTGTAGATATGAAACGCCTTTTTGCTCAATTGGAATCCCCCTTGTAGATATTGGATTGCGCTATATCTATTTTATCAGCAAACCAATTATTTACAAACGGGTCTTTACACTCAACGAATAAAAACAGGCTGTCGTACGGAACGACAGCCTGTGTGAAAGTTTGCTCGTTAAAAAAACTCATTGTTCACTATTCTGATTTCTATTATCCACTTTTCTAATCATCATAATGGCTTCAAATAAAACAATACTTATAATGAGAGTTCGCGCCAGTGGACTAAGTGGTTGGTATTCAAACATGTTTGCAAATAGAACAATGGCCAACAAAATATATAATACAGCTTTTACTAAATAATAAATCATCTCTAATGGTCGCATCATCTAGCCCCTTGTTACAAAAATATAGTTCTCAAAAAAACACTACATCCTCTAAACGTATCATAGGCTTAGGGACTTGGAAATAGCTTCCCTTTTATCCCGGAAAAAATAAAGATGAACCTGAAAACAGGCTCACCTTTTCTGAACAAAAAAATAACCTGGACCTATTCCAGATTTTCATCTTGCAACCTATAAGGCGTCGTGCTATCATCAAGAGACGCCTGTTTAATTATGTATGATAAACGTGTGACCATCTTACACTACAATCATATCACTAAGGCGGGTCCATGTCAAACGGCACCTTCGCAAGTCTTGAAAAAAGGGTCGTTACCGGACCAGGAACCAAGATGAAAAACATAGAAAAAGATACAAATATAGAGGAGTGGTCGAGCTGGACGAACAAATTCGGAACGAGCAGCAGTATTTGAATGAGGTTATGGAGACAATCCAGAAGCAGATCCATGACGTTGAAGCCGATTCGGCCAAGCGAAAGGAAGAAGTCATTCAGATCCGGAAGCACTTCTGGGATGACCTGAAGGTGAATATGGATACGTTCGATGATTATTTGGAGACGATCATCGGGATGCGTCAGCAGGCACAGGATTTGTCTGTCATCCAAGGCACGCACTGGCATGCCTACGACCGGCTGAAGAAGCTGAAGCGGATCGAGGAATCCCCGTATTTCGGACGGATCGATTTCCGGGAAGAGGGGGCGGATGAGGCGGAGCGCATTCATATCGGGGTGGCGACGGTCACCGACGAAGCGAATGAGAACATCCTGATTTACGACTGGCGCGCGCCGATTTCGAGCGTCTACTACGACTATCCTCCCGGCCCGGCCGAATATGAGACCCCGGGTGGAACGATTGAAGGCCATTTAGATAAAAAGTGGCAGTACACGATCCGGAATGGTGTGATCGAGTCGATGTTCGATACGAGCCTGACCATTGGAGACGAAATCCTCCAATCCGTATTGGGGCAGGGGACGAACAAGCATATGCAGAGCATCGTCGCGACCATTCAGCGGGATCAGAACCATATTATAAGGAACGTCGGCGGTAAATTACTGGTCGTGCAGGGTGCTGCGGGAAGCGGCAAGACGTCGGCTGCCCTCCAGCGGATTGCGTATTTCCTCTATAAATACCGCGACACGCTGAAGGCGGACCAGATCATTCTGTTCACTCCGAACAACATGTTCAGCAACTACGTATCCCACGTGCTGCCGGAGCTCGGGGAGGAGAACATGGAGCAGGAAACCTTCCAGGATTATTTGAACTACCGGTTGCGGGACTCGTTCAAAGTGGAGGATCCGTATGACCAGCTGGAATTTTTGCTTGAAGCAGAGCCCGGACGTCGTTATGACACGAGAAAAGCGAGCATCCGATTCAAGTCATCCGCGACCTTTTTTGAAGGGATGAGGCGATACCGCGAAGCCTTGGAGTCCTCCGGTATGATGTTCAGAGGCATCAAGTTCCGTGGAAAGTCAGTAGCGACATCGAAGGAGATCACCGACTTCTTCTATCAGGAGCATACGTCTATGCGGTTCCTTAATCGAATCGAGAAGCTGAAGGAATGGTTATTGAAGAAGATCGATCAGGTGGAAAAGGAAGAGCGGAAGAAGGCGTGGGTGCAGGAGGAAATCGAACTGCTCAGCAAAGACGAACTTCAGAAAGTCTTCAACAATTTAGAGGAAGATTCCTTCGAGTACTATGACAAAGAGAACCGTATGCTCGCCCGTTATATCGTGCGCAGCCGTATGAAGTCGTTACGGAAAAAAATCGAATCGCTCGAATTCATCCACGTGAAGAAGCTATACAACCAGCTGTTCGACGCCTCGATGGACGATGTGTTATGGAATCGTGAGGAGCTGCCACCTGAGTGGGAAGACATTCGTATTTTGACAAAAGAAATGCTGGAGCGGGATGAATTGCATAACGAAGATGCGACGCCGTACCTGCTTTTAAAGGAACTGATCCAAGGCTTCCAGTCCAATACGTCGATTAAGTATGTGCTGATTGACGAGGCGCAGGACTATTCGATTTTTCAGTTCGAGTTTATCAAGCGGCTGTTCCCGGCGGCGAGAATGACGGTGCTCGGCGATTTCAACCAGGCGATCTTCGCCCACTCCCATGATCTATCCGATTTCAACGACCTCTCGAGCTTGTATGGACCGGATGAGACGGAGCTGATCGAACTCGACCGCAGCTATCGATCGACGAAAGAGATCATCGAGTTCACGCGCGAGCTTGTTCCGGAAGGGAAGCAGATCAAGGCGTTCGAACGCGAAGGCGAGCAGCCGACGATGAACGTGGTGGAGGATAAGCGGACCCTTCACAGGTCAATCCGCCAGAGAGTAGAAGAGCTGCAGGCAAGTGGATCCCAAACGGTCGCCATCATCTGCAAGTCCGCGACGGAGAGTGCCGCCGCCTATGAATCGCTCCGCAGCAGCATGGAAGACCTCACACTCGTGAGGAAAAACACAGAAGAGTACCAGCAGGGCGTCGTGGTGATCCCGGCGTATCTCGCAAAAGGAATCGAATTCGATTCGGTCATCATCTACAATGCTTCCGAAGAAGTATATGGAGAAGAGCATCTGCGCAGGCTGTTCTATACAGCGTGCACGAGAGCGATGCACCACCTTCATCTATACAGTGTCGGGGAACCGAGCTTTCTGATGGATGATGTGCAGCAGGGACGGATGCTGGTCGCTCAGCGGTGATCTAAATAATTCGAGCACGGAGGACGAAAAGATGTCCCCCGTGCTTTTTTGCTGTGAAGGAGAAGCATCATCCTTTAGCGAATGTAGAATAAGACAAGAAACGTACGTTGAGGAGGAGATGTATTTTGAAAAAAGTGGACTTACTCATGCATGCTTTAGATTCAACATTCGATCAAGAAAGCTGGTTTGCGCCTTTTAAACCTTCCATGGAAGGAATTACAGCGGAGCAGGCGAAGTGGAAGCCGGAAGGAGAAGCGACGAAATCGATTTGGGAAAATGCCAGTCACCTCATCTATTATAAGGAACGACTCACCGCAAAGCTCGAGGGGCGTGATTGGACGCAAAATTTAGATGGAGACGAAACGTTCCATTATGTTCCACAGTCAGACGAAGATGAGGAATGGCATCAGGTCGTGGAACGTGCCGGGAAGGCGCACAACCAGCTGCGTGAAGCGCTGAGCCAGCTAACGGACGATCAACTGGAGAAGGAGTCGCTGGATGAGAAGCTGTTGGATATTTTCCTCCATGACGCTTACCACACAGGTCAAATCATCCAAATTAGAAAACTGCAGGGTTCGTGGCCGGCGAATCGTTAAGAAAAGGAGGGGTGCCCATTATGGAAAAAGAACATTTCACAGGCTTTCGGAAGGTGGAGGTAAGGGATGATCATTTAGACGTGACATTCCCCATGTTTGTTTTCTACCCCACAGATGAACCTGAAAAAGAAGAGAGAATCGGGCCGTATCCAATGCATGTGGCAACAGGAGCTGATCTGTCAAACGGTACATACCCACTCGTTATCGTTTCTCATGGCACGGGCGGGACGCCGCTTGTTTACAGAGGTCTTGCGAAGGCGTTGGCAGCGAGCGGATTCATCGTCGCCATGCCGGAACATCCATTCAATAATATTCATGACAATCGGTTCAAGGATTCGATGGAACTTCTTGAAAGCCGGCCGAAACACATCACGCAAGCGATCGACTGGTTTATGGAGGACCATTCGTTCCGGGATCATATCAAGCAGGACGACATCTCGATGATCGGACACTCCATGGGCGGATACACGGCTGTGGCAGCAGCGGGAGGAATCCCGACATCTCTTCCGGGGGAAACGGAGGGTGGAAGTCCAGTAGTGGTCGATGTGGAAAAAGAGAAGCGGAT
The DNA here is from genome assembly GCF_020171725.1 of Halobacillus litoralis. GTDB lineage: Bacteria > Bacillota > Bacilli > Bacillales > Halobacillaceae > Halobacillus > Halobacillus litoralis_F. Next base: position 157,285 of record NZ_JAIVAJ010000004.1, read on the forward strand.
TAAGAAATTGATTCTGCTGGCACCCGCGCTCGGTTGGTTCAGGGAAAAGGGGGCACTGGATCACGTCCATCTCCCCATCTTCGTGATGACCGGCGAGAAAGATGAGGTCACGCCTTCTTTTCACGCTGAACTATTACGCCAAGGGGTGAAGCATCCTGAAATGATAGAACACAAGGTGGTCGAAAACGGGGGTCACTTCTCGTTTTTAACGCCTTTTCCTGAAGCAATGAAAAGCGCGTCCTTTCCGCCTTCACAGGACCCTGAGGGATTCGATCGTGAAGGTTTTCATGAGAGGCTGCATGTGGATATCCTTCAGTTTCTATTAAAGTAAAGGTCTTGCAACTGAGTTTTGAAGTAACTCATATAATCTTAATCTCCTTATAATTAAATTTCATAAGGGGATTACAATAGATTACTTACATAATGCACGAAAGGCTGAAGAATATCATGGCAATAAAAGAAGCACCGAACATTCAAACAGAACGATTGGTTTTACGTCCGAGAGCGGATAAAGACATTCCCAACATGCTTAAAATGTTTAACAATGAAGAAGTAAGAGAATTTCTTGGAATCAATCCCCCTCGTGATGAACACTCGATGATAGAAATGGTCAGGAATCGTACTGAAACAAAATGGACGGTCGCATTAAAAGATACGGATGAGTTCATCGGTGATGTAATGATTCCACAAATAGCAGAAGGTTATCTTGGCGAAATTGGTTATCGCTTCATGAGGGAGCACTGGGGAAGCGGTTTTGCGTATGAAGCGGTCTCCGCGGTCATGGAGCATTGTAAAAGCACATTAAACCTTAAACGTTTATCTGCTACTATAGATGATAAAAATATGCCGTCAAAAAAGTTAATTGAAAAACTCGGATTTACTTTGGTAGCGGTGTTGCCTGAATCGCATTTACATGGCAGAGTTGCCGATGTAGCTTACTATTCTCTTAAATTATAAGCGTCCTTTCGCCCTCCTGAAAAAATTACAAACAGGCACTTTCACAACTTTCTCAGGTGCTTTTTTTGATGCACATCTGAACAAATCTTATTTCGAGTGTTCCCATGCTTTCTCCTTAATGTAAGCGCAAACGGAAACCACCTCAAAAAACTCCTTTATTAGCTGAAATGTTTTGTTTAGAACATAAGCGGTAATACATGACTAAACAAACAAAACCATACAACTTTTTACAAAGGAGAATTTCAATATATGCGTACGAACTTGAAACATTACATTAACGGTGAATGGGTTGAATCAACGGGCAATGACACCTACGACGTCATTAACCCTGCAACGGAAGAACCAATGGGTCAAATCAGCTTAGGAACGAAGGAAGACTTGAATAAAGCGGTTCAAGCAGCCCGCGATGCTTTCCCGAGTTTCTCTCAAACTTCTAAAGAAGAGCGGATTGAAATGCTTGAGAACATAGCTGAAGCCTATGCACGACGCAAAGACGAATTTATCGAAGTCATGACGGACGAGTTAGGTGCACCTCTTGAAATTTCGGAGAAGGTTCACTATAGCATGGGGTATAATCATTTTGCCCAAGCGGCTGAATCTCTTAAAAATATTGAATTTATGGAACACCGCGGTGACCATACAGTCGTCAAGGAATCCGTTGGGGTGAGTGGTTTGATCACACCATGGAACTTCCCGACAAATCAATCTTCAACGAAAATTGCCAGCGCTTTTGCAGCCGGTAGCCCGGTTGTTTTGAAACCTTCTGAGATGACGCCATTCGCTGCCATCATGTTAGCGGAGATTTTTGATGAAGTAGGCGTGCCTAAGGGCGCATTCAACCTCGTGAACGGTACAGGCGAAACCATTGGTGATGGCATCAGCTCACACCCTGATATTGACTTTGTGTCATTCACAGGTTCAGCTGGCGTTGGAACGAAAGTCATGAAAAATGCTTCTGAAACGATTAAAAACGTTGCACTCGAACTAGGTGGTAAATCTCCATTGATTGTTCTTGAAGATGCGGATATGAAGGATGCTGCGCGAAATGCAGTAAGTAATATCGCCACGAATACTGGGCAGGTCTGCTCTGCAGCGACCCGAATGATTGTTCCAGCTTCTAAGAAGGAAGAATTTGAACAAGCGGTATTAGAAGTGCTTCCTGAATTCCCGGTAGGTCATCCTCGTGAAGGAAATTACGTTGGACCCCTTGTATCCAAGAAGCAGTGGGACACTGTTCAGTCCTATATTGAAAAAGGGATGGAAGAAGGAGCCGATCTAATTGCCGGTGGTACAGGACTTCCAGAGGGGTTAGATAAAGGGTATTACGCGAAACCGACGATCTTCACGGATGTATCGAATGATATGGTGATCGCACAAGAGGAGATCTTTGGCCCTGTAATGTGTATTATTACGTATGAAACCATCGATCAGGCGATTGAAATAGGAAATGATGTTGTCTATGGATTAGCCGGTTACGTCTATGGTAAAGATCCAGAAACACTTAGAAAAGTTGCAACATCCATCCGTGCTGGACGCATCAAGATAAATGATGCCTCTCATGATTTCAATGCACCGTTTGGCGGATATAAGCAATCGGGTATTGGTCGTGAGTGGGGCGATTATGGAATTGAAGAATATCTTGAGAAAAAAGCGATTCTTGGGTTCCCGTCTTAACTGCTCATGGATTAAGGAAGAGCTATTCTCCTCGTAATTTAAGAGGTTTCTTGATTTGAGAAGTTCTTTTTTTCTATTAACAACAAACTTTTAAAAAGCGCGGTATGCTGCCTATACCGCGCTTTTTTCATGGTTATTACACAACAAAATAAAATTTTTTTTTGAAAAAAAGTGATCCAAATCGATTTCTCCTTCGATAGCTTAGCAAATACATCAACAACGAAGGAGAGATTTTCAAATGAAAATGAACAAGAACGTACGTAATGCATTTCTAGCTGTACCTTTGAGTGTATCTTTACTGATCCCGACGACTTTGAGTGTCAGTGCCGAGGATCATATGAAGCCAACGGTTGAAACCGAGGCTGTCGAGCTCCGATCCACACTGGATAACTTGCTGAGTGAGCACGCTTACCTTGCCGTCGAAACGATGAGAAAAGGAGCAGAAGGAGCGGCTGATTTCGAAGCTTCCGCTGGAGCGCTTTCTGCGAACACAGAAGATCTATCCGCAGCGATCGCTTCTGTTTACGGAGACGAAGCGGGCGAGCAGTTCAAGAAAATGTGGTCTGATCATATCGGATTCTTCGTCAGTTACGTGAATGGAACAGCCAATGACGATGAAGAAATGAAGCAGGCAGCACTTGATGAATTGAACCAATATCGTCAGGACTTCTCCCAGTTCCTTGAAACCGCAACAGGAGAGCGCCTTGAAGCAGACGCACTAGCTGAAGGATTGCAGATGCACGTCAACCAACTGATTGGTGCTTTTGACAGCTATGTAGCGGGAGATTATGAGAAAGCCTACGAATACGAGCGTGAAGCGATCCATCATATGTACGGCGTGAGTAAAGGACTTTCAAGCGCGATCGTCAATCAGTTCCCGGACAAGTTTAACAACACGAAAGCTGTGACACCGGCCGCTGACCTTCGTTCCAACTTGAACCACCTGATGAGTGAACACGCAGGACTTGCTGCAATGGCGATGCAGAACGGAATCGACGGATCCGAAGACTTTGACGCATCGGTCCAAGCCCTTTCCAACAACACAGATGACCTATCCGCAGCGATTGCTTCCATTTATGGTGAAGAAGCAGGAGCGCAGTTCAAAGAAATGTGGTCCGGCCACATCGGCAACTTCGTTTCTTATGTAGAAGGAACAGCCGCTGAAGATGAAGCGATGAAAGAAGAAGCGCTACAAGCTCTGACGCAGTATCGCGCAGACTTCTCCCAGTTCCTTGAAACGGCAACAGAAGGACGCTTGGATGCAGACGTACTGGCAGGTAACCTTCAGGAGCACGTCAATCAGTTGGTCGGCACATTTGACAGCTATGCAGAAGAAGATTACACCGCAACGTATGAGAACCTGCGTATGGCGTACGCGCACATGTTCGGCGCATCAAAAGCCCTGTCTTCAGGCTTCGTAGACCAGTTCCCGGACAAGTTCGCACAAGATATGCCGTCTGAAATGCCGGACACAGGACTTGGTGGAACAGCTGATTCCAACAACATCTGGATTTTCGCATCCATCCTGGCTCTACTGGCAACAACGACTCTATTCATTCGTAAATCAGAACAATAAGAACTAAAGAGAGGGGGTTCCCTCTCTTTTTTCAACATCGGAGGGGATTTCTATGAGATGGACGATGATCCTTCTATTCCTATCCTTGGTTCTTGCCGCATGTAGTTCGAACCCAGAGCCTTCTTCAACAGCAGAAGGCGAGCCATCTGAAGAAACGCAGCAGGAAGAACCGCAAGAAGAACCACAAGGGCTTCAGAAGAAAAAACAAGGCAGCTATGCTGACCCGATCATCAAAGAAGAGGACGTCAGTGTAACACCTGAGCGTGTGCAGATCCCTTCAATCGGAGTCGATGCGTTTGTTGAAAAAGTCGGGACGCTCGCAAACGGACAGATGGGCGTGCCGAAAGAAGCTCAGAATACCGCCTGGTTCGAGCCTGGCGCAAAGCCCGGAGCCAAAGGGAGTGCCGTCATCGCAGGACACGTCGGCCTCTCACAAGGTTCGGCTGTCTTCAACCGCCTTACAGAACTTGAAAAAGGGGATGAGGTGATGGTGACAGGAGAAGACGGAAAGCAGCTCACCTTCGTCGTCACCGACCGCCAAGTGTTCCCGCAGAATGACGCACCCGTCGAGGACATTTTTGGCTACACGGCAAGGAAGACGCTGAATCTGATCACGTGCACAGGGGATTATATACAAAATCAAGGCGGTCACCAAGACCGGCTTGTAGTGTACACGGAATTGAAATGACACAGAGGGACGGTTCTCTTGTTTCATCTTTGAAACAAGAGAACCGTCCCTCATGTTTTACCTCATGTTTTAATCCTCACACTATAGTTCCTCATCGCGTTCGGAACACCTTTTATTTCCAAGTGGCCATTCACAATGAGGTGTCTCACTCGATACTCGAAGAACTGGTCACCGAATACTTGGTGGACCTGCCCCATGACTTCGCCAATGAGCCGGGCGGATTTGATAAACTCATGGTTCTTTTTCTCATGATGGATGTTGCGAAGCGTATCCATAATCAAATCATCATAATAATCTTCCCCAACATGATGAAGCTCCTCCTGTTTCCATATCCGCAGCACTTCTTCACCTGCCGATAACGCTTCCCATTCGTTTTCGAGCAGATGTCGTTCGTCTTTCGTGAGTGCAGAGATCTCTTTGTTTTTCTCGTAGATTATTCTTAATTTGTCAGGAGAAACCTGTCCTGTATGTATGGGATAAGGTTCATCTTCAGGCACAGCGAACAGCTTGTTGTAATCTTCCGTTATATTTTCTATAAAGATGTCATTCGGTTTTTCTTGTAAGGCATGTAAAACAAATCTCAATGCGGTCTGTTCCTGAACATTTTCCCCCGTCCAGATGATGATGGGCGTGTCCTGTGGAATGTCCCTGATTTCGGATACGGTTTGATGGAATGTGTGTGGATACTGATCGATCGTTTCATCGTCCAAATTGATATGTTCCTTCAGCCATTCGTGCCTGTTGCGGAGGCCGTTCGCTTCGTGCAGGTTCCAAACAGGTCCGATAGAAAAGCGATCTGCAACGTTGATGACTTTTTCCTCGTTCTGTAATCCCATCTCTTCTAAGGCTTTTTTCAAACATCCGGCAGCCGAATCACCGAATGCAAGGTGCACGACTTCATATTGAGCTGACTCATCGACTTTTTGTTTGTAATGAAGAAAGTCAGCGTAACTTCGTTTCATGTCTGAAACAAACTGCTCGTCTGAATACGCCTCCACTTCGTCAAGCGTGTGAATGCGGAAGAGCATTTGAAAGAGCAGGGATTTTACTTCTTCTTCTGTGGAGTTCTGGATGGTCCTTTTTAGTTCATCAATCAAGACATTCTCTCCTTCTTTGAATCGAGTTTTTCGTCAAGTCATTGGATGTGTGAAGTTGGAAAATTATGATAACATGAGTGTATCACAATCGTGTGGAAGCGAGGGCACAGATCTACTGCTTCCAGTTCAAAAATCTGAAGAGGAGATATCCATGACCTTAAACAAATACTCAAAGACTAGTATTCTATTCCTCCTAGCCGCCGCACTCATGTATTTCCTTGGATACAATTTATTCACCCCGGAACACCACGGCCTTAATTTCTATATCGCAGGAGCCCTGGCCTTTATCGCCGTTCTTTTCATCTGCGTATCTTATCGCATCCATCATAACGGCTCGTGGGGGAAGACGATCCTGCTGCTGGTCGGGCTGACGGTTCTTCTGTTGGTCATAAACGCATTGATTATTTTTGTCGGATTGATTTTGCTTCCGTCTTTATTTGGATGACGGTAACTGAATGCTCAATCAAAACATTGAGTGTCATGGCTATACTTTATAGCCATGGAGGGAGTTATTCTAGGAAACTATAGGATGGATACCGATAGAAAGGAGGCTTCAGAATGTCGATTATATTCATTACAGGCTTATCCGGGGTAGGGAAATCGAGTGTGCTGAAACGATTAGAACGTGATGGATACGCTGTGGTCGACACGGATTATGGCTACACAACGATTGAAACGGATGGGTCAGCAGAAAGAGTTTTGGATGAAGAAAAGATCAATGAATTGCTAGAGAGGCATCAGGGAACGGATTTATTTTTATCCGGTTGTTATTCGAATCAAGGGAAGTTCTATAAACACTTTGATCACGTCGTGCTGCTGAAGGCTGAGCTGAACATCATGATGGATCGACTGGATAGAAGAACGTCTAATCATTATGGGAAGAGTGCAGATGAGCGGAATGAGGTTATACATAGTTATGAAAATGTCTTGCCGTTATTAGTGAAAGGATCGGATGTGGTTCTTGATACTTCACATATAGGAATAGAGCGTATCACTGAGAAGTTAAAAGGGTTATTGTGAGATTCATTTGTATGCGTTCCATACTTGGCAAAGAGAGAACTTACCCTTTCACGTAAGTTCTCTTTTCGCGCGGAAAAAAGGAGGTGCAACCATGGTTGTATTTTTATTTCTATCCATCTTTGTCATGCCGATTCTAGCTATCATTTTCTGCTTATCGTTTGGAGCATTGCCGTATCGGCTGCATTTAACGGATATTAACCTCATACTGAAACGAAATCCATCCTCAATCGTATGGTACTAGTAGAGATTTAGAGAGGTGGTGTCGCTTGAATGGCGAGTTGCGAATGCTGTAAAACGGAATTTTCCTGGTCGGGCCTTCTCAGAAGGAATTTTCTATACGCTGAGCTCGAATGCAAGAACTGTGGCTGTGTACATAAAATCACCTGGCCCTCGAGATTCGCCGTAACGAGCTTGAGCGTTGTACCCATGCTCATTTTCGGCTTAACCCTGACCCCGTTCGAAAACACGCTGACCACGATGGGAATCGGACTGATTGTATTCACATTAGGCATGCTGATTACACCTGTTGCGGTGAATTACAAATTCGTTCGTAAGTAGATACATAGACAAGGAGATGGATTAATCAGCAGACAGGTCCTTCCATAAAAATAGAAACTTATGGTAGTGTGTGGATGAGGGAGTGGTTGCTTGGAGAAAGTCGTCAAACGATCAGCGCAGATCATGCTATTGTTGAGTCTGTCTTACTTAATCCTCGACAGTGCCTTAGATATAGTAGATGTACCAGACTTTTTGTTGCTTCCAAGTCTTATAGTCTATTGGTTTATCTTAGGGTACGAAGACTACGTCCATAACAGCAAAGTATGGGGAAGAATCATCATGATTGCTTCTACAACTTTACTCATCGGATACTTCATTGTCGTTGTGCTATACATATGAAAAAAAGACCGTTCCGCTTCGAAGTGAAAGTACATACAGGAGGATTACAGAATGTTAAAACGAAAACGCATCTTCATTATTCCGGCGTTAGCCATCGCTTACTTCGCATACTTATGGTTTATCCAGGTTAATGAAGGAGCCTTTATTCAAGGGGAAATCACTGAAATTAATCAACAAAATGCAGAAATGGACATCAATATTAATGTGTGGTCTAGTGTAAATGATGACGATACGCATGGATTTATAAGAAAATATGACTCGCAAACGATTCGAGTGGCCAATCCAAATGATTATGAGGAAGGGCAGCGAGTACAGGTCGAGGTCACCAAAGGTTACGAAGAAGACGTATGGGATTTGGACCGGTTGGAGTTTGATGTAAAAAAGATCGAGGAATAACGATGCGCCTGCCCTAAAGCTTAGGGCGGGCGTTTTTTTCTGGTACGGAGGGACGGTTCTCATGTTCCAGTTTAGGAACAAGAGAACCGTCCCCTCCAAGTGAAACGTTCCTTTTTTGTAAACGTATGTATAGGAAGGGAGGAGATTCGGAAATGAAGTATTTGTTGACTATGGTTTTGTCGGCTGTTTTGCTGTTGTCGGGTTGTATGAGTGAAGGGGAGGCGGACGGTCTGCACTCGTTTGATTCCTCGGCTCTTCAAGAAGAGGTGAGCGATGCCCCGTATCAACCGAAGCTTCCAACTGAGCTACCATATGAAGTGGTGAAGACAGACTTCACTGGAGCTCTTGGAGATCAGACAGAGGATGTTGTGCTTGATTTCAGATTCATTGGGGAAAGTGATCAGCAGGTCCTCGAATTGATGACGTTCAACGGAAATGACATCGAGCAACGATTCGAGACAGAGCCCATTGATCATGCTGACTTCACAGGCGAGTATGGGGAACAGCAGATGGAGAATGGAGAAACCGTGAAATTGATCATGTGGAAGGACGAGGAAGTCGTTTACGAATTAACGACAGCTGGTGAAGTGTCCAAAGATAAATTGATCCGTGTCGCTTCCTCGTTTGAATAACCGAAACGATTTTATGAAAAATGCACGGAAAGGGTGAGGGGATTATTTTCATAAGTCTTCTATTTATAGCTGTAGGTGCATGGGGGATCTTTTCACCCTACACGGTGTGGCTGATCTTTGAGAGTTGGAAATCGGACGATGCGGATGGTCCTTCAACTTTTTTCATATGGACGAATCGCATTGGGAGTTGGGCTTTTGTAATTGCAGGTCTGATTGGAATCATTGTGAGTTTAACTTAAATATAGAATTGTGACATGGAAGGATGAGAAATTTGAGAGTCTTATATAAGCTATTATCATCATTGTTTCTGGGGCTGTCTCTCCTATTCTTCCTCAGCCCTGTCGGTTTGTACTGGTTTATACATGGTGACGATGATCGCTACGTATGGATCATCAAAGGTCCGTACCCGTTCAGTCAATTCGGGAGCGGGCCTTTTCAACTTTGGATGGGTATTGGCTTAGTGTTAACCGGGGTGATCTGTGCGGTGATATCATTAGTGTTTTCATGGCTTCAAAAAAGGCAGGAGACAAGAACGTAACTTAGTCTTTGGGAAAAGCAGCTAGATACATGTCTTCAAATGAAAGGGGTGGCCTTTCATTTGAAGAATAACAGAAAGAGAAAGGCGCAAATGGATAGGATCGAAAAGAAAATGATGTTTGTTAAAACGGAGGCTTCCATGTATCCGCGGGGTTTCTTCCTTTTATCGTGTTCTGAGTTTCGCATTGCGTAATTCTTTTTGGACATCTACGTTCCCTCCCGATTTAAATTCAATCACAATTTTCTCAACCTGAAAATAGGCTCAATAGAAAGGGGATATGATCAATGAAAAAAATCCCCCTCATACTTACCGTGCTGCTATTGGGAGCATCTCTGTTTTATACATAATCAATTATGAGTTTAGAGGTTGAGTACCGCCTATGATGGGTATGTTTTGTGCTTTTAAATGTGTTGTTTATCACACATAATCTTTGTATAATGAGTATAAAGATAAAGGATGCTGACATATAATACAGAAAGGACTGAAAATATGGAGGCTAAAGTGATGTCGGAAAAGCAACATCCGTTGATCAACACGAACATGTTGGATTTCATCCGCAACAATGTTTATAGTGTGACCGAAATGACCCGCCAAAAAAAACTCTCAGAAATATTGGAGCTTTACTCAGGGGAAGTTACCGATGAAGTTTTTATCGTGCAGAATGGAAAGAAGAAAGACGCCCAGGCTGTCATTGCTGATCTTGAATATTTTGAGCATCTGCTTACGTTAAAAGAAGAAGTGGAGCGGGCCTTTGACCAAGTCGCACTTGAGGAAGCCAGTGAACGTGTAAATGATGCAGCGGATTTATCGTTATCTGATGTGTTCGAGGATGACGATATTGATGTAGATGCTCTTTTGAAAGCGCTGGAAGAAGACAAATAAATGAAGACGTTGGAAGATTTGCAGAGGATCATACTCGATAAGTACAATGTCGAAGTTAAATTTACAGAAGAAGTTAAAAAGGATTTAAAGTCCGTTAACAAAGGAAAGCGGCAGTCTATTTTACTTGAGATCCTGCGGCGGGCGAAAAACGGTCCACTCTTCAAACCAGAAGGGGTTGCGGAGTCTCTTCATGGTCAATTAAATGGATTTGCAAAAATAAAATCTAAATCCCTGAATATCCGGATTATCTATCGTCCAGTTGATCACCAGCCGATTCGTATGGAAATCATCGCAATTGGTCCAAGGGATAAAAAGAAAGCATATAAACTAGCGATGGAGCGACTTGATCAGTTTTACGATAAAATGTGATTTGCTTAAGAAGCGGCACCTTGATTTTCACCCAAGGTGCCGCTTTTTTATGGATTCATTTTCCGGCTCTTCTCAAAGCTTGCTCCATCTAAGAAATAGACCTAACGAAAGCCGCAGCCCATGAAACCAACCAAGGACTCACGAACAGCAGGCCGCTTAAATACATGAAATTGCGCTTCCTGACTACCGCTGCTATGACAAGGCAGAAGAAACTGCATATAACCGTTACGATGATCGTTGTCACGATTCCATACTCCTGGAATACAGGCATAGCGAAAGACAGAATACCTATGCCGAAGATGATCCAATACATGATATAAGGTAGTGGTTTTGATTCCATTATGATTCCCCCTCTAACATCCCGCTTTCTAAACTCAGCAACACTTTAACATAAATATCCACATTAGTCCTGAAATCATTGCACCTTTTAGAAATTTGAAGAAAAACATTGAAAATTATGTCATTCAGCGTTATGATGGCGTAATATTTATTTTTAATAAAGGTGAGGTGGGCAGTATGCGTCAGGAACAGGCTGTGAAGAAATTAGTAGATCAATTGAAACAAGACCCTGGAGTGCGAAGTATATTCTTGAAGGGATCGATGGGCAGGAACGAACACGATGAACATTCCGATATCGACTTGTATTGTCTCGTGAAGAAGGAAGAGGAGGAAGCGTTTCTTTCCCGTCGAAGAGGTCACCTTGAGGCCTACAAGGACATCATGTTTTACGATGATATCTTCATTATTGCGCCGCAAATCATCGCCGTTTATGAGGACTGGCTCCACGTGGACCTTTTCACGGTGACGGAAGAGACGTTTCAGAATAAAGATTACTTTACCGTGCTGTATGACCCTGATAACGTGATGGATCGGTATCAGAAAACCGACAAACTCACGCTTTCAGAAGCGGAATTCAAAGACCATGTCATCGATGTCGCGTGGTTTTTGTTCCAATATAAGAAATCGATGGAGCGGGGGAATCCGACTTGGTCACCGGAGATGCTGCGTCATGTGATGCTGCATCTATCGAATGTCATGCTGTACGGGTATGCCAGGGACCGTTCCCGACTCGGGTTGAAGGCTGTACATACGCATCTGCCTGAGGAAAAAAAGCAGAAGATCGGGTCCATTTGTGAGGAGATCACCCCGTCTAATCATAAAAACGCCGTTCAGAACATCGTCTCTTTATTGAAATCCGAGATCAACTGGATCGAAGAAATGGTGGAGGAGGACGGGCAGACGATTCCTTTTCTAAAGAAAATGATGGAGACCATGTCGCCTGAAAAAATAGAATACTAAAGGGTTACGAGAGGAGAAGATTGAATGTTTACTTATACAATCAACCAGGAAACAGAACTTCGTTTACTTGAAGTCAGACACGCAGAGGAGCTGTTCCAGCTGACGGATTCCTCAAGAGAAAGCTTGCGCAAATGGCTGCCTTGGATTGATTATACGAAGACAGCGGAAGATTCAAAAGGATTCATTGAAGGGACGCTGAAGCAGTTCAGCAGCAACGACGGCTTTCAGGCGGGCATCTGGTACAAAGGGGAACTCGCAGGCGTCGTAGGCTTGCATAAAATTGACTGGTCCAATCGTTCCACCTCGATCGGGTACTGGCTGGGCGACGCTTTTCAAGGAAAAGGTCTGATGACACAGGCATGCCAAGCCGTCATCGACTATTGCTTCCACGAACTGAAGCTGAAGCGGATTGAAATAAGGGCGGCAACGGGGAACGATAAAAGCCTAGCGATTCCAACCAGGTTGGGATTCAAGAAGGAAGGGTGTCTGGAGAAATCTGAATTGCTCTATGGAGAGTATGTCGATCATATTGTGTTTGGATTGATTAATGAATCCTGAATCCGATTCCTTTTACAAGGTGAAACGTACACCGTCATCCAACCGTATAAGAGGAAGAAAAGGAGGGAGCCTATGCTTCACACATTCTCAATGACAGGCATACTCATCCTGTTGGGGGCTGTCACCCTCGCAGTATTGCTTTTAAAAAAAATGAAGCATCGATATACGAAAATCGCGCTCGCACTCGTGGCGGTCGCTTTTCTGTTTTTCGGTCTCATAACGATCAACAAGCCACTTGAGAGCTTCGGCCATTCTTTCAATGGAGATCATCCGACGATCATCGTCGCCACCATCGATAACGTTGGCTATACCAACTTGACGCTGCGCGACATCACCGTGAATGAAGGGGATCGACCGAAGGAGGTCCGTCTTCTTACAAGTACGGCCAACGCTTATCCCAATGTTGCGGATTGGGAGAATCGAGCGGAAGGTGTGCAAGATGTCCAGTTTGAAGCGTATCAAGGACAAACGATTCCGCGGACGCCTGAAAAGTACTATTCCATCGGTATCGAACATGACCAGCCGATAGAAAAGGTTAACGTGACTTATACATATCTCGGATTACCGTTTGAACAAGTCATCGAACATGGTGAAGCCTGGGGGAACTCGTAAAGGAGCGGATGAAAGTGAAGATCATAAGAGCCGTGTTTTGGACCAACATCGTCCTCAGTGGAATCGTAATTGTGTTCTTTGCGTACTGGTTTGCGACAGGTTTTATATCAGAAATGCCGGAAGATACAGGGATTGTCGCTCCAGAGTTTTTCGCTTTTATTCCCGGGTGGCTCATAGCGTCCGGATTGTGCGTGTTACTCATGCATAAGGGAGGTCACGAAAAGGATCCAGCCTTTGGAATCCTCTTCTTCTCCATTTTCCTAACCTGGCTTTCCCCATTCTTCGGCATGATTTTTCTCAATATCATAGGACTTTTATAAAACGGAGGGTTACATACAAATGAAGAATGAAAAGAAACGAAGCGCCGGGCTGACCCAGATCAGTGTCATAGGCGGTGGCGCAGCGGGTTGGGGAATCAACCTCGGCCTCGGCTATATCGCCGACATGGATCTGACGCACCTGTACGGAATCTCGATTTTACTTGGGGTTATTGTGGGGTTGTTATGGGATATTGCGGATAAGTTGAATGATTAGCATTTCGGTGGTTATATTTATACATTTATCTCGAAGACAAGTGTTCAAGATTTGGGCAGGTTTGTGGAAGACTCAGTTTCGAGGTAATTTCAAGCATGGATTGTAATTTGGTAAGAGGATTGCTACTCTTTATGTTGAATGTAAAATTTATGTAGTTTCGTTGGGAGGGTGAAAGATGGAAGAAGATTGGACTACATTTTCCCCATTAGGATTAGTGATTAAATATGATTATGTGAAGATTGATGTTCCGAACAACTATGGTGAAGTGAATATAGTAGACCTAAGAAATGAAAAAGTATTATTGCAGCTGTTCATTAATTTAAAAGAGGATGTAGTAGAGAAAAAAGGTTCATTGGAAAATTACGATATGGATGAAGAGGCTACTATTTCAGAGATTAAAGGTAATGTTGAATACTTTATTAGTAAGGGGATAACGAATCCTTTTAATTAAATGTGCTCTTTTCTTATTCAGGATAAGGGGGCAAATATTGAACAAAGAGTTGTCGATACGGCAGCTTTTGAAAAAGGGGACGGTTCTCTTGTTCCAGTTGTGGAACAAGAGAACCGTCCCCTCTGTTTCATTGGAAGAAGGAAAAAGAACCGGACCTACTTTGTTCGGTTCTTTTTAAAATTTTTGTAAGATATCTGGGTGAATCGCGTCTTATAGGTGAGGAGGTGAGAGAGTGACACAGCTTGAGGATATTTATCACACATACTTCAAAGATGTATTTCTGTATGTCTATAGTTTATCGGGCGATAAGAATATCGCTGAAGATATCACGTCGGAAACGTTTATGAAGGCATTATCATCGTTGGATAGTTTCAAAGGGGATAGTGACATCCGTGTTTGGTTATGCCAAATTGCCAAAAACAGTTATTACTCTCATTTGCGCAAGAAAAAAAGCTTTGTAGATCTTGACTCGGTTCAAGAGCCAGCGAGTGGAGACGATGTCGAACAGGAAATCGCCACTTCAGAAGCGTCTGTGAAGATACATGAAGTGATCCAGCATTTAAAAGAGCCATACAAGAAAGTCTTTTCGCTCCGTGTATTTGGAGAACTGTCGTTCAAGCAGATTGGCAAACTGTATGCTAAAAGTGATAACTGGGCTTGTGTTACTTATCACCGCGCTAGAGAAAAGATCAAAGCGCGATTGGGGGATTATCGATGAAAATCAGCTGTCATGTGATCAGGGATTTACTGCCGTTATATGCCGAGGATATGGCAAGTCAAGACACGAGAGATCTAGTTGAAGAACACATCGTTTATTGTGAAAACTGTAAAAAACAACTTGAAGAAATGAGGACGGTTGAAGCACCGCCGGTCGATACCGATATCGCTCCCTTAAGAAACATACAACAGACATTGCGAAGGAAAAAGCTGCAGACGATTCTTTTTTCAGTCATGGTCACCTTGGTTTTGGCAGTGGTCACCATCGCTTATCTGACAACGCCAGCCTACATTCCTTATAATGAAGATGCGGTTTCAATCATTGAAAAGGATGACGGCACTGTCCTTTTGAATTTCAGTGAAGAAGTCGCTGGATACAATGTAACCGAATATCCAAAAGAAGACGATTCAGGTTCTGTCTATGATATCACGACATGGGAAACAATCTGGGACCAGAATATAAGCCAAAGCAACCTGGAAAATACGGTCTTAAACCCGAATGGAGAAACGGTCGATGCCATCTATTATTACAATACCGATGGAAGTGAAGACACCTTAATTTATGGAGATTCAGTAACGGATGGTTCTGTGGTGACGTTACCTAGACTCGTTTTAAGCTACTACCTGTTGTTCGCTATAGCATTTTCACTGATTTGTGGAATCGGATGGATCCTATTCCGTAAGAACGAAAAAATAAGAAGTGGACTGGAAAAAGTGATTTTATTGCCGATCTCCTATGTGTTGGCGCACTTCCTTATAAAAGGCCTTCACCCTTCTACTTACCTGGCTGGTCGAGACGTTTATTTAATATTACTCGTCGCCATTTCATTATATTTTGCATTGTTGGCTGGAAGGAACATTTTGAAAAAATCATTGAAAAGCGCGTAACAAAGGGGACGGTTCTCTTGTTTCGATTATGAAACAAGAGAACCGTCCCTTCTGTTTCATAAATCCCTTGTTTTTTCAGAATAAAAGAAATTTTATGTATTTTTGGAAACGCCTTCATTTGAATCGATAATGATTTATACTAAAAAAACGACAGCAATCGACAATAACGCATGAGCCATGAATATTCATTGCTGTTTTTACTTTTACAACATGTGAGGAGGCAATTGGATTGGTGGAAAAACGTAAAGGAATGTTTCAAAAAGGATTGGATGCCATTGAATATGTAGGGAATAAGCTGCCCCATCCCATTACACTATTTGCGATCTTGGCACTACTTGTTATACTGCTTTCTGCTATCATTTCCAGTTTTGGGCTGAGTGTAGAGCACCCTGGGGAAGAGGGGAAAATCGTTGAAATAAACAACCTGCTCAGTGCAGAAGGTATTGAATATATTTTCGCCAGTATGACGGATAACTTTATTGGATTTGCTCCTTTAGGGGTCGTTCTAGTGACAATGCTTGGGATAGGAGTAGCCGAAAGAACAGGACTGATTAGTGCATGCTTACGTGGTTTTGTGCAGTCCGTTCCAAAACCATTGATCACTTATGGCCTTGTATTTGCAGGGATCATGTCCAGTGTTGCTTCTGACGCTGGTTATGTCGTATTACCTCCACTTGGGGCTGTCATTTTTGCAGCACTTGGGCGTCACCCATTAGCGGGGCTTGCAGCTGCATTTGCGGGTGTTTCTGCAGGTTTCAGCGCAAACTTGTTTTTATCTGCGACAGACCCCTTATTAGGTGAGTTAACAATCGATGCTGCTGCAATCATTGATCCTGCCTATGCGGAGGGTATGAACATAGCGATGAACTACTATTTCATCTTTGTTTCTGTATTCCTGCTGACACTTGTAGGGGGATTGGTCACAGAGAAGATTGTCGAACCCCGTTTGGGACAATACAAAGGTGAATTCCGTGAAGATTTAAAGGGATTGGATGCTACAGAAAAGAAAGGTTTGAAATGGGCGGGGATTTCTCTCGCTGTATCAACCGTGCTTGTGGCTCTATTGATTCTTCCACCTGGAGCGCCTCTAAGGGGAGAAGATGGCGGGATTATCCAATCTCCGTTTATGAGTTCTCTGGTGCCAATCATCACCATTCTCTTCTTTATTCCTGGGTTGTTTTATGGCATCGCCGTCAAAGCGATTAAAAATGACAAAGATGTGGCAAACCAGCTTTCAGAGACAATGGCTTCCATGGGGATGTTTATTGTCCTTGCTTTTACTGCCGGACAGTTTGTAGCTTACTTTTCAGAAACGAATATGGGACTCGTCATCGGTGTGTATGGCGCGGAATTATTAGAATCGGCCAACCTATCAGGGATTCCATTAATCATCAGCTTTATTTTAGTGGCCGCTACCATTAACTTGTTCATAGGCAGTGCGTCTGCAAAATGGGCCATGATGGCTCCGATATTTGTACCGATCATGATGGAGTTGGGTTATTCCCCTGAATTAACACAGATGACCTATCGTGTAGCAGATTCTACGACAAATATCATAACGCCTCTCATGACGTACTTTGCTATCATTATTGCATTCGCTCAAAAGTACGATAAAAAAATGGGAATCGGGACTCTCATCTCAGTTATGTTCCCTTATACGATCTTTTTCCTTGTATCTTGGACACTCATGTTAATTGTCTGGATGATGACGGGCATTGATTTAGGACCAGGCTCTCCCATCCACTATTAAAACAAAAGGGGACGGTTCTCTTGTTTCGGTTATGAAACAAGAGAACCGTCCCCTTCGTTTCACCATAAAAAAAGACGCCCTATAAAGGACGTCTTTGCGTATTGCGGCGAGAGACAGCACTCCACATTAGTGCATTGCCATAAAGGCGCGTCAATCTCGTCTTATGCAATTCAGCTCATCGCTAGACTAGTATAGCATAATGAAACGGTTATAGCTATTAGAAAAATTTCTTTCGTGAAAAGGGGGAAGGCTCTTGCTTCAATTTTGGAACAAGAGAACCGTCCCCACTGTTTCCCCACTGTTTCCCGCCACATCAACACTTTCCACCACCCCGCAAAAAAAATAAAAAAACTTTCCGGTTTTGTGACACCCAAATGGCTGTTTTTAACGATTATAAGAGTAAAGGACTTTTTTTATTGTCCAAATACCCCGAAAGAAGGAATTCACATGAACTATATCAAAGCGATCAACTCCTTTTACGACCACCAGGAATTCAATCCTCTGTCCGCCCACGCCATCAACCTTTGGCACGGACTGATGCACGTCAACAACAAATCCCGCTGGAAGGAAGAATTCTGCGTCTCCATGACCGTCCTCTGTATGAAAACCGGCATCAGTGAATCGAGCGCCCGGAAAGCGCGCAAGGAATTGGTCGAAAAAGGCTACATCACGTTCACCTCACGAGAAGGAAATCAGGCTCCTCTGTATCAGATCATTCCCCTGTACGAAGAAGAGCAGAACGACACCCCAATCGGCAGTTCGAACGACAAACCGAACGGCAACTCGAACGGCAGTTGGAACACATTAAGTAAACAAAACGAAACGAAAGAAAACGAAACAGATGATGACGCGCGACCTTCGAATGCTCATACGTTTTATGAATCCAATATCGGCTCGCTGTCGCCATACATTGCCGAGCAGGTGACCCAGTGGTGTGACGAGTTGTCAGAGGACCTCGTGATCGAGGCACTGAAGCGGTCGGTCCAGAACAACAAACCGTTCTTCCGCTATGCCGAAGCGATACTCAAGCAGTGGCAGCGCGAAGGTGTCCGCTCGATCCACGACACCCGGAAACCAGACAGGAAACCGCCGAAGGAGAACCTGTTCGATAAGCTCAGGAAGGAGGTGCAGGCATGAACAAGAACGAAGCCATCGAAGTGCTCGAGACCATCACCGAGCTCTATCCCCGCAAATTCGAAATCACCGAACGCGTTGCCAAGATGCTCATCCCGAAGCTGCTTGAAATGGACTACAGCGGCGTCATGAACAAGCTCTCAGACTTCGCCGTCAAAAGCCCATTCCCGCCCACCATCGCAGAGATCGCCGTATACGAGCCCGAAGCGAACAAGCACCTCGACCAGATGAAAGCCTGGGAAGCGGAAGCGGCAGACGTCTCGGATGAAGTCCGCTCTATTTTTCTAAAAAAATTGAATGCGCTCGCGAAGGGGAAGACCGATGAATCCTAATGCACAGGCCGAACAGGCGATACTGGGTATTTTCCTCGTCGATGGGGCGCGGATCGACGGGACTACGCTTGCTGCACATCATTTCTCGTCGGCTCATCACAGGCAGATTTTCGCCGTGATGTGGAGGATGCGCGAAGCGGGTACGCCGGTCGACCTCGTCACGGTGACGGCGGCGCTTGGTGAGGGAATCGAGCAGGTCGGCGGGGTGAGTTATCTGCTTGAGCTCAGCCAGTCTGTGCCGACGACGGAGAATCTCCACGTTTATGAGAAGGTGCTTGTCGAGGCGTATGCGGTCGACCGGATCAAGGAGTCGGCGCTCGGTTATGCGCGGAAGCAGGACGAGGGGGCGCTGGAGCAGTTGAAGGCTGCCTTGAACGAGACGGGAGCGGCGGTTGAAACAGACGAGCTGACAATCCAGGAACAGCTTCAGGAAATCGCCTCCGACATGACGTCATCCCCCGGGCAGACGGGCTTTGCGACAGGGTTTACCGACTACGACAAGATGACCGGCGGCAGTCAGCCCGGCGACCTGATCATCGTCGCCGCCCGCCCTTCGATGGGCAAGACCGCCTTCGCGCTCAACCTCGCCATGAACCACTGCAAAACCGGAGGCAGCGCCGATCTTTTTTCACTGGAGATGGGCGGAAAGCACCTCCTGCAGCGGATGATCTCCTCAGAAGCCCGGATCGACGGACAGAAGTGGCGCTCGATGTGTTTTTCCACAGAAGACTACAAGCGCTCCTTCTACGCCATCGGGGAAATCGCCGACTGGCAGCTGCGCATCCACGAACGAGAGCAGGCGATCCACAGCATCACCGCGAAGATCCGCGAGAGCGTCCGGAAGTGCCCGGATGAGAAGCACCTCATCATCATCGACTACCTCCAACTCATCAACGTCAAAGGGCGCTATGAACGCCGCGACCTCGAAGTCGGCGCCATCACCCGAGAACTGAAGCTCCTCGCGCGTGAGCTCCAAGTGCCGATCATCCTGCTCTCCCAGCTCTCTCGAGGCGTCGAACAACGCCAGGACAAACGCCCAATGATGTCCGACCTGCGCGAATCCGGCAACATCGAACAGGACGCCGACGTCATCAGCTTCCTCTACCGCGACGACTACTACACGCAGGAAGGCAGCAACCTCGTCGAAGTCATCCTCCGCAAACAGCGAAACGGTCCGACGGGGACGGTGGTGCTGGGGTTTGAGAAGGAGTTCGGGCGGTTTAGTGGGTAGTTGAAGGGAGGGGCGGTTCTCTTGTTCCATTTCTGGAAACAAGAGAACCGTCCCCTCCGTTTCCCCCTCATAAACTGTGAGGACAACTTGTATTCATTTGCGGTACAATGGTGGAAAAAAGGTGAGATGTATGGAGATCAAATTGCAGGCAATCGTAGACGAAATGGAAATAGCGATGGAGGATTCGATGGCTTTCCTCGACAAAGAAACGTACAAGATCGTTGGAGTCTCATTCGACGCATACCAACAAGCGGAGGATATGGAGCCTTATGATCATCTAAAGGATTGGCAGCAGGAAGAAGCAAAGCGTGCTGAACGTATTGTGCAAGGTGGCGACCGATTTGCGATGTTGCCGGGTGAGTCTGATATTGATGAATATGAGGTCATGGGAAATTTCTGTTATTCCAGGGGCGAGAAGGAAGGTAAGGTCTTGTTGAAAGCGATCCAGGGGCGTGGAGCTTTTGGGCGGTTAAAGAGTAAGATTTCAGATCTTGAGATTGAAGATGAGTGGAATGATTTCAAGAATGAAGCGTATAAGCAGTTGGCGCGGGAATGGTGTGAGGAGCACGCGATTCGGTATAAGGAGTAAGGGGTTGAAGCTCCTTTGAAATAGAAAGCACCTTTTTCTATCGTTTGATAGTCAAAGGTGCTTTTAGCTCGTTTTCAATTTTTGAATCCATTCCTCTTTTTCAGACCATGGCAAAACGTGGATGTTGTAGTTCTCAAGTGACGTCTTGAACTTGTCAGATACGTTCACATTTAAATCATTGGCGAGAACGTAAAACCCATAATCAGACTTCGTGGTTTGCACATCAATGAAAGACAGCAGAGGCTCTTTGTATTGTTCGCTGGTCGGGTTGTTCACAGCTTTAATGAGCTTAGGAGTTTGCTTCTTGAATTTAGGTACGACAAAGTCGAAGTTCACGTGGTTTCCTGAACGCCCCATATAACTGACTTGGTTTTCATATGGAATCTCGGCTTCTTCGAAGAATGCTGAAATATCTTCTGTGAAAAAATTAAGCACTTGGTTTCGTGTGGAAAGAAGCATGTCTGATGCTTTAATGAGACATTGAACCAGCCTTTGCTGCATAGCAGGATATTCACTGAGTTCATCAAAATCAATGTAGAGCTCTTTGGTTTTTGAATGGAATTTGACGCCGAATGTTTTCGTGAGCATGGTGAAATATTCTTTTCTTCTTTGAGATGAGGCTAAATCCACTCCTAAGTCTTCTAACTCATCTACAATATATCCATCATCTGAGATTCTAAAAGAGCCGTTTTCTTTGGAAACAAAAAGGCTGATCACGTCGTGGTGCATATCGACAAACGGTGTAGTAATTTCAATAAAATCTTTTTCTTCAACCCATTCAATGCTTTGGTTTGCCCATTTTACATATTCTTTCTGCATTTCGTTTTTTAGACGGTTAAGATCCGTTGCCATTCGCTCACTCCTTCCTTAGAACAAATCCAAATGGTATTGGTATTCATATTCATCAATATTCCCCACATTGCATCTTTTTAAAAATTGCTTCAAAACGTAGGCTAAATCCTCTAAAGACTCATCTTTTAAATACATCTTAGCATATGAATCATCTAGAGGATATGCGATTTTATCCCCGTAATCTGGGTGTATGATATGTATATGTGGGCAGGGAATGCGTTCATTGGCAAGTGGGTAATCTCCAGGGGGATTCGAGTGAGCTCGTCCGATGAGATCGAGTCTAAGCAATGGAGTGTCACGGTAGTGTTGAGCGCGAAGTTGGAAGGTGCATTTGGGCTTTTTGTGGCCACTTCTATTTAAGTCTACAACAAAGGAATATTTAGTGCTGGTCAATTCAATTTTTTCTTTAGAGCCTTGATTCGGTATTGGAATCGTACTGTTTTGATGTAGGATTCTTTTTAAGCAATTTATAAGATCATGAATTTCGTTTAGATTCATTAGCATCACCTTTTTACATATGTCTTATTACATAATTATATAGATATATGGGTGGAAATGGAAGGTTTTTAGCACTAGTAGTTTATCATTATAAAGACTATAGTAGTAGTGATAAGCAGATTATGGGAGGGTTCATATGGGGTTGTTTTTCTATATTACGATTGTTGTTGGCTTATCTTTGATGTATTATGCTTACGTGAAAAAGTTAGATAATGATGTAAAGAAGAAAGAACTTCAATTGGAAGAAAAGAAGATTGAATTAGAAATGAAAAAATTAGACAAGGATCGGAACGATAGCTTTTAGTATCGATCGGATTTATAGAATGTAGCATGGCGTGGGAGAGAAGTGCCATTTTCATCAATTCCTTTCATCTCCTAAAAAAGAGAACATCTGTTGGGTGGGCAAATTTTTGCCCACCCTTTTTCGTATGATGAAATCACCGAATCATAAAGGAGAGATGGATCATGCAGAAGATGGTACTGAAAAGTTTGATTCCCGTCATCATTGGATTGAGTGTACTGACGGCGTGCGCGGAAGAGTCGACGATGAGCAGTAGTAGCAACGGGGCAGAAGGAGAACAACAAACGGAGGAGCAGGTGGAAGAGCAGGAAGCAGCTGAGGCGGTGGTTGAAATACAGTCGGATGCATTTGGTGCTTGGAAGGACAGTATCGACAACGTCTATGCAAGTTACTCCGCTGTGATCACGAACACGGGCGACAAGCCTGCCATGATTGGTGATATTCAGGTGAACTTTGAAGGTAGCGATGGCACAATCCTCGGTACGATGCCGATGGTCTTGGCCGTACCAGACATTGTGATGCCTGGGGAGACCGCTTATATTGGGGAAAATACGGTCCTCGAAAGTGTCAGTGATCCAGAAGCAGTGACAGGGGCAAGTGCCAATGTAGACTTCAGCCCAACGAACGAACAGCCCATGATGCTCGAGACAGAAGGGGTCAAATTGACGGAAGGAAAAGATGAGTACTCGAACGTCTACACTGTGACGGGCACGGTCATCAACCCGAACGAGGAAATGGCGGATGATATTCGTCTTGCTGCGGGTCTTTATGACGCACAGGGGAATTTTCTTGGTACGCTGAACGGCAGCATTATGGTCAGTCTCAATCAAGATGGAAAAGCGGGATTCGAACTCAATTATCCAGAACTGCCGAAAGAGGTTCGAGGCAAGGCGTCTGAAGTCAAAGTGAAAGCGTACAAACGGACATTTTAATTAAAAATAGAGAGGTGGAATGAGTCATGAGTAGAACAACCGAAATGGTACTTGGGATACTGGGTGGATTATTCGGATTCGGTGGAGCGTTCTTTGCATTGTTCATGGGAGCGGTCGATGAGTCATTCAATGGAACGAGTGAACTGAGCGGACTGGGAACGAGTGCCTTCGTCTTCAGCATCCTCGCCATAACTGGAGGAATCCTCGTCAAATTCAAACCTAAATTGGGTGGCTGGCTCATGCTTATATCAGGTGTGGCAATCCTGATTTCAATCAGCCTCTTTGGCGTTGTTCCTGCATTGTTTCTGATTGCAGCAGGGCTTATGGGTTTGATCAGAAAAGAGAAGAAGCAGACAGAAGCCGCTGCATAGAAAAAGGAGGCGCACCTGCCTCCTTTTTAATTCACATTTTTTTCATATCGACTCATCATTAAACACGATCGATGGTAGAATTTACATTATAAAACAATTGATAAGGAGGAATACAATGGAACTGAACAATAGCACTCGCATCTTGAAGCTCCAGGAGCTCTTGTCGCAGGAGACGGATGAATGGAATCAACTGAGTATGAAAGACATCATCGAAAAGCTCCGCTTCATCTTCGGGCCGGATGTCAACTTCGATAAACGAACAATTAAACGCGATATGGATACGCTCGGTGAAATCGGGTTTGAAGTCATTGAAAACGCCGGTGAACATAACAGGATGATGTACAGCTATCAGGACCGCGTTTTTGAAACGTATCAACTTCGGTTCATGAATGACGCCGTCCTCTCTGCACGATTCATTCCGCAAAAAGACAAGAAAGAACTCATCAAGCGCCTGCGTGAGCTGACGAGCCGGCATATTGCCAAGACACTGCCAGATCCCATCCTATTCCACCAGACATCAAGCGACCCCTATGAACAAATCAAAATCAACATCGATCATGTACATACTGCGATATCAGAGCGGAAAGTCCTGAACTATCAATACGGCACTTACAACATGAATAAAGAGTTCGAGTTACATCGAGACGGTCAAATCTATGAAGTTGAACCCTATGCCCTTATTTGGCAGCAGGACTACTATTATTTGATCGGCTACTTCCGCGGCACGGGAGAGATGCGTCATTACCGTGTCGACCGCATGCGCAACATTTCCGTCTCACGCGAGTCCTTTAAGAAAGACACGTTTGATTTGCAAAACTATGTGGACCAAAGCTTCCACATGTTCTCGGGCGAAGACACCCGTATCAAAATCCGGTTCCACAAATCCCTGCTCAACGTCGTCATCGATCGCTTTGGTATTGATGCGGCCATCAAACAGGCTGATGAGAACCACTTTGACTTATCTACCAACGCTAAGATGAGCACGGGACTCATGGTCTGGATTATGCAATGGGGAAGTAAAGCGAAGGTATTGTCACCGGACCGGCTTGTGGAGTGGGTGCGGGAAGAGGTGGAGCGCATGTATCAACAATACGATTGAACGAGATCCTTCAACTCAGCTAAGAAAAGATAGAATGACAAGGTACAAAAGGGAGGTAGTCTTTTGAAAACAGATGATAGAAAACGAACTACACTAGATCTAATGCAACTCTTTGAAGGATACGTACGTAATTACCGGAAAATCAATCTGAATTCGATGCACAACCGCACCATGTTTACGAAGCGTGAGATCGACTATTTTGCCAGCCTGGGTGAGATGCTCGGATTCGAGTCCTTTGTTGAAGATGCGAAACCCGATCTTGAGAGGGGGCGTTCGCGTCCGATGGATCTGGCTTGGTGGAAGTATGATGCGCGTGTTGATGAAGCGAATTACATAGAATTAGTCCTCCACTTGGAGCGGGAGAATGTCTGGTCCAAGGATGAGGACACGATTGAGAAATTGTTCTCAAAGACGGAGGAGGGCTACCTTCCGCAGCATGTGATCGGGATTCAGAATGTCGGGGATGCAGACCGCATTGATACGTTGAATGATTTAATTTTACAAAAAAATGAAGTGCAGGCATCGGATGTGTTGATGGTTTATCGTTATGTGGGTGATGAGGGTGTGGAGCGTGTGTTGGGCTGTCGATTTGATGGGGATGGGCTGGTGGAGTCGCGTGAGGCGTTGTGTAAGCAGGATGAGATGGGGTATTGGTATATGGGATTTGTGGAGGAGATGAGAAAGTAGAGGAAGCACGGGGAGGAATCTAATGCTTCGAAGTTCAGAAGCACCAGATCCCTCCCCACGCTTCATTGGGTTTGAGAAGGAGTTCGGGCGGTTTAGTGGGTGAGGCGGTGAAACGAGTGTTCTGAACTCAGACTTTCCCCCATAAGCTTATGTAGAGCTTGGTCATACATTACGAAAGGTGGAAAAACATGAGCAGAACAACAGAGATGGTACTGGGCATCGTGGGGGGATTATTCGGCTTCGGTGCGGCTTTTTTCGCGCTCTTCGTCGGAGCCATCGACGAATCGATCAACGGCTCAAGCGAACTGAGCGCCCTCGGAACAACCGCCTTTATCTTCAGCATCCTCGCAGTCGCGGGCGGTATTCTTGTTAAATTCAAGCCCAAACTCGCCGGCTGGCTCATGCTGATTAGCGCTGTCGGTCTCGTCATCGCAATCAGCCTGTTCGGCGTCATTCCAGCGATCTTTTTGATTGCCGCTGGGTTGATGGGAGTGATTCGGAAAGAAGATAGAGTGGGTCAGGCTGCCTGATTCGATAAGGAAACCGCCTTTGTGCGGTTTTTTTATTTGGGTATGGGACGTTTTGGGCACTTTTTTATCTTCTAAATAGTGAATTCATTTGATATATTTGTAGCAATCACTCCAAGTCGGTAGCGCACGATTTTAGATAACATTACAAAGCAGGATGAGCTTGGAATGAGTACGGAGATTTTATGGAGGGATACTATGGGTTTATTTTTTTACATGACGATTGTCGTTGGCTTATCTTTGATGTATTATGCTTACGTGAAAAAGTTAGATAATGATGTAAAGAAGCAGGAACTTCAATTGGAAGAAAAGAAGATTGAATTGGAAATGAAAAAATTAGACAAGGATCGGAACGATAGCTTGTAGTATCGATCGGATTTATAGAATGTAGCATGGCGTGGGAGAGAAGTGCCATTTTCATCAATTCCTTTCATCTCCTAATAAAAGAGAACATCTGTTGGGTGGGCAAATTTTTGCCCACCCTTTTTCGTATGATGAAATCACCGAATCATATTTGAAAACAGATGATAGACAAGGAACTACACTAGATTTAATGCAACTCTGGGAAGGTTATGTACGTTAGGTTGGTGCAATACCCACTAATACAAATAATAGATTCATCATTCATTTACTATTCCAAAATCGTCCTTAAGCGTTCCGTCTCTTCGACATTGAGCTCAATAAACCCTGGTCCGTCCTCTAGAACCGAGGTCCCGTCAGAGTTCATCCAGACCAAGGTTGCGAACGAAAAGGTGTATTGCTTTTGGTTTCGGATGTGGAAGTAAATATCCGGTTCTTCGTTGGTAATGGCTGGTGGCTTATCAGTCGTTTCGTGATTTTCGAATATTACCTTCACTTCCCTGATGATTTTCACATAATATTCCTGCTCGTTTATAGTGGATCCTCTGATGGTAAATCCTTTTTCGTTATCAGCGCTTTCTATCGTGGGTTCGCCGATTTCGAGTACATCCTCAGCAAGTGTGCAGGCGCTGAGTATGGTGATGAGTAACGCACTACCGATTAAGGCGATGATATGTTTGATTTCAATTCCTTCCCTCGTGCAGATAACGGCTATATTTTTATGTAGCATTTGTAAAATTATAACATGAAAAGCTGCTGGTGCATGGTGATACAATCCTCTAGAGGAAGGAGCTTATTACGAACCACCAACTGATGACGAGGACTTACCATTTTGAAAAAACGTGTGAAGAGACATCCAAATCGATGTCCATTCACACGTTTCTTTTCTATTAAATCACGATATACTAGAGATAGAAAGGTAGCGTGATCAAAATGAAAGTCGGAAGAAATGACCCGTGCCCTTGTGGCAGCGGGAAAAAATACAAGAAATGTTGCGGAAAGAAGAATGTAATCGAAATCTCGGATTCGATTGTCCAAGAGGAGCTCAATCAGCTCTATCAACGTTACCATGATTACCTCTTAGACTATTACCCGCATCTGATCCCTTCGGTGCAGTCGTCCGGAAACTATGCGGAGCTGAAGGAACTGATGAACGTCGCGCACAAAACGATTTTTACCACTAACGACGATGGTCGCTCGATCATGCAGGAATTCGTCGATCGTGTGGTGCGTTCTGTTAAGCGCCCGCTTACAAGGGAATCGCTTCTCGAGTGGCCTCATGCGGTTCCGGGGCTTTTCAAGATCACGGCCATTAAAAGCGAATCGGTCGCAGAGCTTGAGGAAGGATGGTCAGGGGAGCGCTATGTTGTGACCTTGGAACTGGACGGGGAGCCGATTGAGAATGAGCCGGGGTATTATTTCGGCATCCTTATGAAGTGGGGGCAGACGCACCAGTTCGTGCCCGTCGCACTGAGCGTCGGGGAAGGGCTCTACCAGGCCTTTACGAATTACGTGAAAGACGAGCATCACAAAGCGGAATCGAGTGAATCCGTCTCCACATTCTTCGGTCAGCACCTCGACCGCTTCATCCGCTCCTTCATTGATTTCGATCAAGACGGGATGGCGGGAATCGGCTACTGGGACGGCACGCCGGAAGAGAAAGAAGTGCTGGACGTCCTCGATGAAACCATCGGCGCAGAAGCCCAGCAGCATGAAGAATATGGCCTCCTGCACACGCTGTGGCGCGAGCACTGCAAGCGTACGAACCCGACCATCCGCAAGCCCGCCGTATTCGCCGCCGCCCTCGAATACTTTTACAGGGAATCACCGATTGTGGACTCGCCTCTCCGACCTCTTTCGCAAAAGGAGATCGCAGCGAAGTACGGGGTCAGTGCAGGTTCATTGTCGAAGCGGTTTACCGAAGTGGAGGATACATTTTTCGAGATGGTCGAGTTGACGCAGGACACTGCCCCTGACGTGAATTATCTAACGTTTCCGAGCTGGAACGTCGTGGCGGAGCGCGGCAGTTATGAGATGCAGGTGACGCTGTTCAGGCATACGTTCGAAACAGAAGCGGAGCTTGAGCACATTCTCAAGGCGAACCAGAATACTGCGTTCCACCCTGAAACGGCGGAGGAGAAGGCTCAACTTTTTGCCTATGATGGTTATGAAGCGGAGACACTCGAAGAGAGGAGACTCCTCGCAGAGCTGGCGCTGACGTACGACCCGTCATGTATCGATGCGCTCGTCTTGAAGGCTTCGCTGCCACAGAATGAGGAAGAGGAGCTCTATATCCTTCATGAAGCGCGTCAAATCGGACTTCGGCAAATAGAAGATGAGGATACCGATGAATTATGGAAGAATGTCTTCGCCCGTCCTTACATGCGGGCACAGGAAGCCTTGGCCCAAGCGTATGTGAAGCGTGAAGAATACCTGCTTGCGATCAAGCTCTATGAAGAACTGCTGGAATGGAATGAAGATGACAATCAAGGCATTCGTGAGCAGTTGTTCCCAGTCTATATCGCAAACGAGAATTGGAATGATGCGACCAAGCTTCTCAATCGCTATCACGGAGAGAACGCCTGGTTCCTCTATTCGACGTTGCTGCTTTTTTCGAAAACATCAGAAGAAATCGATGCCCCGCTTGAAAGAATGGCAGAGGAAGCCAATCCGTATGTAATGGATTATGTGAAAGGGAAGAGAACGTGGGATGAGATTCCAGACCGCTACTCGCCGGGATCAAAGGAAGAGGCGATTGTTTACGCGTATCGGAATGGACATTTATGGAATGAATCTTGAAGTAGTAGGAGAGTCCGCCCAATGCTTGGGGAGGGCTCTCTTTTTTTACATTTGTTAGGAAAAATAACCTTGCATTACAATGTACATAGTTATACAATGTAATTACTAATATTTGGAGGTAACACAATGGACAGAGAGTTAATGAAAGGAAGCATCGAAATTCTGTTGCTTTCCATCCTCGCACAAGCCGACTGCTATGGCTACGAAATGACCAAGAAGCTCAGGACCCTGAGTGAGGATGCCTACCACATGAACGAGGGGACATTGTATCCGGCGTTGAAACGACTGGAGAAAAAGGAATGTGTGACCTCGTATTGGAGTTCGGAATCTGCTGGTGGGCGGAGGAAGTATTACTCCATTACGGATACAGGACGGACGGTGTTGGCAGGCAAGCTGAAGGATTGGAAGCAGATCCATTCGTTAATCCAAAATACAGCGGGGGAATTCTGATGAAGGAGATCGACAAGTATATTGAGAAGATCACCAAGGACCTGCCTGATGAGGAAAGGGAAGAGTTACGAGAAGAGATGGCTGTGCACCTCGAGGAGCATGTGAAAGAGCTTCTCATTCATGGGTATCGAGAAGAAGATGCGGTGCGTTACGCCATAGATTCGTTTGGGGATGGAGGTAAGCTGAACCAGGAGTTCAAGCGGACTTTTTTCCCAACCTATAGGGTGGTTCGTTTCGCATGGGGTGTGATGTGGACGGTTGCAAGCTTCTGTCTGTTTTCTCATCTTGCCATGGAATACTATCGCCCAGAATATGATAGTGGGATTAGCTTGAATGACATTTGGTGGCTTACGTTATATATCGCTCCTCTTGCAGGGGCTGGTGAGTTGATGCACGGTTTCTTCCAAACAGATTTCAAATGGAAGTGGATACTAAACCCATGGGTGTTCTTTCTAGTTCCGGCATTTATGATTAGTGGACTGCAGTCAACGATGCTGTTTATTGAGCCTGAACGGTATCAGGATGGGAGATGGCTGGATTTATTAGCCGTTGCCAAAGGCGGATTGGTGTATGTGGTGGCACGTCAATTATTTGATGGTCTTTTTCTAGGTGGTAACAAAGCGAAAAGGAATGTGGTCAAGTGAGGGACGGTTCTCTTGTTTCATCTTTCATGAAACAAGAGAACCGTCCCCTCGTTCCACTTTTTAATGGGAGGTGTATGTGAAATGAAACGAATGTTAAGGGCATCTATACTTTTTTTCGTCTTTTTGTTGTCGGGGTGTATCGGTGAGAATTATGATTTCACCCCTCCTAGTGTATCGGTTTCGGATACGTACGGGTCAAGAACGCTGGAATTAGAAGAGGCAAATATCAATTGGAATTCAGATAAAACGTACACGAAAGAGACAGAAGACATAATTTCGCTTGCGAAAGACCAAGAACCCGTCTATTTTGAGGCTGGTGAACAAGCCAGCATACTATTTGATAGCCAGGATTTCATGGTTGAAGACCTTAGTGCTTACGTGTGGCAAGACGAATCTGAAACGGATTTGCAGGTAAAGGATAGGGAATTTTCCATGCCTGAGGAAGAAGGGGAGTATGTCATGGTTGTAGACCTTGTTTCAGATAGCGGAACTGCACAATACGTGGGGAATATCGTCATCTTTGAAGAGTAAAAGCAGAGTTCATATAAATCAAAGAAAGAAGCACGGAAATGGTCAAGTGGGGTTAATTTCCATATTTCGGGTTGTATGATAAACTTAGTTGGTAAAATTCTGTAATAAAGGAGCGTTACCCATTCACTTCATAACAAACTTCTACATATACTCCGCGATCTCAGCGATTATCGTTGCCGTCATGGTTTTTTTCGCCATCAAGGATGTGGTTCAAAAGAAGCCGTTCGGCGGCCGGTTTGTCATCTCTTTATGGTTTACTGTTGTCTTTGGATGTTTAGCAATCTTTAAGAGCCTGTCTAGTATCCCTTACGCAAAAGAAGTTCTTGCGATCGATGGTGGGGACGTTCTGTTAAATGTTTTGATCAGAGATGAGGTCGGTGTGTCGATCAGCTATCTGATTATAAGTCTAGTAAGCTTGTTTATTTACATTGCTTTTCGGAAGAAGGAAGCGGATCGAAACCCTGAAGCAGATAACAAATTCGGTGCATAAACAAAAGGAAGTCCGCCTCAATATGAGAGGTGGACTTCATTTTTTTCTGAAACAAGAGAACCGTCCCCTACTTGTCGATTGAGACCAGTGCAAGGGCGGTGGAGCTTCTATGTTTATTCAGGTGAACGACGACTAGGCTGCGTCCTGCGTAATGGGACATCCTGAACCCTTTGCGGTCTGCTGCTTCTTCTAGGAGATGAGATTCTCTCAGCATGGATGAAGATAAATGGCCGTTATGTATGTTCGTGACCATCCAATTGTACAGAGAGAGGGTGTTGTACAAACTTAAATTACTGTAAGGGATCAAACAAAGACTCCTTGTATTTTGTCGTTGAAAAATAGTTTCCGGAAAATTACGACTCTATCGGTCATTGTCTCACACCTGATCCAGGAATTATACAAGGCGGGGTAAATCTGTAATAATGAAGGCGGATACATATAACCGAAAGGAAGGGTCAAATATGAAGTTTCCGAATCGAGAAAAACTGGAGAAATATGCAGAGTTGGCGCTGAAGGTAGGGGTGAACCTGCAGGAGGATCAGAAGCTGGTGTTGAATGCCCCGATTGAAGGAGCGCCATTCGTCCGGATCCTTGCGGAGAAAGCCTATACGATGGGGGCGAAGGATGTTCATATTTTGTGGGCGGACGATGCGTTAACGCGGATGAAATATGAGCACGCCGATCAGGATACGCTCTCGGTCGTTCCGGAGTGGCAGCAGAAGCAGTTTACGGAGTTTGCCGAGGACGGAGCTGCGGTGCTGTCGATCATGTCGAGCAACCCGGATCTGTTGAAGGGAATTGATGCAGGGAAGGTTGCCGGAGCGAATAAAGCGAGGGCGGAAGCGATGATGAGCTTCCGTAAGTATATGATGAGTGACCGTATTCCGTGGTCGATCATCAGCATTCCGACGCCTGCCTGGGCACAGAAGATTTTCCCTGAGGATAGCGAAGAAGAGGCTGTCGAGAAGCTTTGGGAACAGATTTTCAGCATCGTCCGTGTCGATCGCGAGAATCCTGTAAAGGCATGGGATGAGCATAACGAGACGTTGACAATGGCTCGTACGTACTTGAATGAAAAACAGTACAGCAAGTTGATCTACAAAGCGCCGGGGACGGATTTGATTGTGGAGCTGCCGGAGAACCACATTTGGAAGGGTGGCCGCAGACCGATTGCATCCGGAAACGAAGATATTCCGTTCAACCCGAACATGCCGACAGAAGAAGTCTTCACGGCGCCGCATAAGTATGGTGTCAACGGCAGAGTCTCAAGCACGAAGCCGCTCGTGTACAACGGGAACATGATTGATCGGTTCTCGCTGACCTTCAAGGACGGGCAGGTCGTGGACTTTGCGGCGGAAGAAGGGGAAGAGACGCTGAAGCATCTGCTGGAAACGGATGAAGGGTCGAAGCGGCTTGGGGAACTCGCGCTTGTACCGCACGAGTCGCCGATTTCGCAATCCGGATTGATTTTTTACAATACGCTGTTCGATGAGAATGCCTCGTGCCACTTGGCTTTAGGAAAAGCGTATCCGAACAACGTGTCAGGCGGTTCGGACATGGATGAGAAGGAACTCGACCGTCATGGTGTCAATGACAGCTTATCGCACGTCGATTTTATGATGGGATCGGCGGAGCTTGATATTGATGGTGTCCTGGAGGATGGAATGGTAGAACCTGTCATGCGCGAAGGAAGCTGGGCGATCACGTTTTAGGGGGACGGTTCTCTTGTTCCGTGAAGTTGGAACAGGAGAACCGTCCCCTTTAGAATCATCGAAGCTTATCATACAATCTCATAAGGGCTAACACAAATTCTTTTCTAGTAAGAGTTTGATCAGGAAGGAATCTTCCATCAGGGTATCCTTTTAAAATGCCTAAATCTTTGGCTCTCTTGGCAGCTTCAGCATAAGAAGCGTTAGGGGAAACGTCAGTGAATCCTGTTTCACTTTTATTATCGGCAGCTGATACGTAGGAGACATTGAAATATTCACAAATTCCTTTTGCGTGCTCAATTGCAACTTCTAGTTGGAAATTTTCGTCAACCATGAGGAGCGCTTCGTTCTTATTGTCCATATATCCATTCTCTGTAAGGATGGCAGGCATCATACTTTCGCGTAAGACATAGAAATTTGCTTCTTTAATTCCTCTCCAGTTTTGTTTTGTACCTTGTCTAAGGTACTTGCCTACGGCATTAGCGAGTTTACCTGACTCTTTGTTCAAAGTACCTGGATAGACATAAATTTCGATTCCGCTAGGGTTGCTTCCTGAGAAGGAACCGTCAAATGCATTGTAATGAATGGAAACATAGATATCGGCTCTTCGTGTGTTCGCGAGATCTACTCTATTTTTCAAAGACACGTCCTCATCTGTCGAAGCTACCAGCAACGTATCAAATCCAGATCTTTCAAGCTCTTTTTTCAACAATCTTACTACAGCTCGATTGAACTCGTTTTCCCTAATTGATCTTCCTAGTTCAGGGATAATGGGGGTTCGTTTACCAGCAGTATGAATACCATGACCATCGTCAAGAGCGACTAATTTAGGCATAGCCATTTCTCCCTATTATAAATTTGTTTTTTGACCTGTAATAGACGAAAGCAATAAAATCAAATGGTCTACTCTTTATTAGATGCATCTAGATCGTTAAGTGATTGGGTGAAAAACTGTAATGAGGAGACGTTACTTATTCAACTATTCATCTTGTTCCATGAAAGCTGGAACAGGAGAACCGTCCCTGTTGTTTCACACCGAAACAAGAGAACCGTCCCCTTGTTCCACCCTTGTTCCATCTCTTGCCACATCCAATCCAATTCATGTAAAATCGAAAGCGTATACAATATAAAAATTGGAGGAGATTGAATGGCACGACGTAATCAATGGAAGTGGACAACAGCGACAATCGCTCTCGGCATGACACTCACAAGCGTGGCACCCTCGGCAACATTCGCGGCAGAAAACGACAACGACATCGTCAATCTGCAGTTGATGGAAACGACCGATCTACATAGCCATGTGATGAACTACGATTATTTCAGCGACCAGCACGACGAGACAGTCGGGCTCGTCAAAGTGGCGACGCTGATCAACGAGGCGAGGAAGAATGCCGAGAACTCGATGCTTTTCGACAACGGCGACTTGATTCAGGGGAACCCGATGGCGGATTACATCGTGAATGAGAACGTCCTCGATGAAGAAGGTAACGTCCATCCAGTTTTCAAAGCGATGAATCTATTAGACTATGACGCCGGGAACTACGGCAACCACGAATTCAATTATGGCCTGACTTACCTGAAGAAGGCCGTCGAGGGCTCGGAATTCCCTTATGTCAACGCCAACGTCTACAAGGCGGATGAAGATGACGATCCAACTAACAACGAGAACTACTTCGATCCGTACGTCATCCTCGATAAGGCCGTGACCGATGAAGACGGTGACGAGCACACGATCAAGGTCGGCGTCATCGGATTCGTCCCTCCGCAAATTATGACGTGGGACAAGGATAACCTCGAAGGCAAAGTCGAGACCCGTGACCTGAAGGCGACCGCTGAGAAATTCGTGCCGCAGATGAAGGAAGAAGGAGCGGACGTCGTCGTCGGTATCGCGCACTCCGGACTCGGCTCGAAGGAAGAGTATGTCGAAGGCGCCGAGAACGCAACGTATCAGCTTTCGACCGTCGAAGGCTTCGACGCCCTGCTGTTCGGCCACTCGCACCAGACCTTCCCGAGCGAAGACTATGCCGAGCTTGACGGCAAATACAACATCAATCTCGATCAAGGAACCATCAACGGCGTAGCCACAACACAAGCCGGATTCTGGGGCTCGGACCTCGGCATGATCGATCTTCAATTGGAAAAAAGGGACGGAGCATGGACGGTGACAGAGGGGTCCTCCTCCACCACGCCGATCTATGATCATGAAAACGGGGAAGCCCTTGTTGATGCGGATCAGGATATCGTAGATGCGGTCGAGGACGATCACGAGGGGACGAAGGATTACGTTGCGACACCTGTCGGTGAAACGGAAGTGCCGCTTTACAGCTACTTCGCCCAAGTCCAGGACGATCCGACCGTTCAGATCGTAAATGATGCACAAAAGGCATACGTCGAGAAGTACATTCAAGGTACAGAACTGGACGGGCTTCCTGTCTTGTCTGCTGCCGCACCGTTCAAAGCGGGGCGTGACGGAGTAGGAGACTTCACGGACATTCCAGCAGGCGGACTCGCGATCAAAGATACGACATCGCTGTACAAGTATCCAAACACTGTGAAAGCTGTGAGGATCAACGGCGAACAGGTCATCGAATGGCTCGAGTGGAGCGCCGGACAGTTCAACCAAATCGATGCGGACTCCAGTGAAGAGCAGGAGCTCGTCAATCGGGACTTCCGCAGCTACAATTTTGACGTCATCGATGGATTGACGTATGAAATCGACGTGACAGAAGCTCCACGTTACAACAACGATGGCGAGAAAATCAACGACAGCCATCGTATTGAGAACGTTATGTTCGAAGGCGAGCCGATCGATCTTGAGCAGGAGTTCCTCGTTGCGACGAACAACTACCGTGCAACATCGAAGTTCGCGAATCCGGATGGCGACAATGTAGTCATCAACTCTCCGGACGAGAACCGCCAAGTGCTCGTGAACTACATCCAGGACAGCGACTCGATCAACCCGCAGGCGAATGATAACTGGTCGTTCGCACCGGTCGACGGTGAACCGAAATTGACGTTCGTATCATCACCGAAAGCACAGAAGTATGCAGAGGAGAACGAGGCGGTCGAGTATGTCTCGACACGCGATGACGGTTTCGCTGTCTATTCGATCGACTTGGCAAGCGATGATCAGGCAGAGGACCCGGTAGAAGAGGAGATCGTTTTTGACGATGTGCCGGAAGATTATTGGGCAGCTTCCCACATTTACGACCTGGCCGCTGACGGGATCATCAACGGTTACGGAGACGGTGAGTTCGGACCGGAAGATGCCGTGACACGTGGACAGTTCACGGAAATGATCGTCCGTCTGCTCGGTCTCGAAAATGAAGAAGCATCACCATTTACCGACGTATCCGACCGCTCAGACGCAGCCATTGCAGCAGCCTATGAGAACGGCATCATCGACGGATACACGGAAACGTCCTTCAAGCCGGACGAAATGATCACAAGAGAGCAAATGGCCCACATCCTCCTTGAAGCGTATAACGTCAAGCATGATACAGAGTTCGAGGCCACTGCAGAAGTGGAGTATCAGGACAGTAAGAAAATCAGCCGTTCGTTCATCGACGACGTGCAGGCAGTTCATGAACTCGGCTTCATGATCGGAAACCACGACAAGTTCAGCCCGAAAGCGGACGCAAATCGCGCGCAGGCAGCGAAGGTTCTTTCATTGCTGAAGGGTAAGTAAGAGTGATTTTTGGGGACGGTTCTCTTGTTTCACACCGAAACAAGAGAACCGTCCCCTTCGTTTCATTCATAAATAGATGAAAGTCGGCGCATGCCGGCTTTTTTTGTGCAGACAGGGGGCTGATGCTCAATGTGTCGTCATGAATAGTAGTGGATTTGGTAGTGATTTTCCATCATAATGATAATAAGGTTAAGAAAAGGGTTAAGAATTTGAGACTAAACGTGAAAGGGGATGACGGGATGCCTTGGTATGGTCTAGATGCTGTTTTTCTGTTGAGGTTGATGGTGCTGCTGGCGGGTGTCTTGGTGCTGTGGTTTTCGTTTGCGATTCTGATGAGCAGATGGTTGAATGTGAAGCGGCCGAAGTTCTTTTCATATTACTATGTGAATGAAAAACATAAAAAGGTCGAATGGATGATCAGATTGGCTGCCATCGTAAGCATATTGTCAGGGTTTGCTGTGACCATGACTAGAAATCCATTAGAACTATATTGGTTTTTCCAGCCGTGGACCATTTCATTTGTCTATATTCTCGTTTCTTACATAGGAAGAGCTGTGATGGAATGGAAGTATGCACAAAATACGAATGCTTATAAAGTAACGGTTAGTGAAATCTTGTTTATTTTGATTTTAAGCTTTTCATTATTTCAGACGGATTTTGTGGGATGGATCTAATAGAATGAGAAAGGTCGTGTTGTGATGACGAAGCACAGAATTTATACGATGAGTTTTGCGAGCGTTTACCCTCATTACATTAATAAAGCGGAGAAAAAAGGACGCACGAAGGATGAAGTGGATGAGATCATCCGTTGGTTGACGGGATACAGTCAGGATAAGCTCGAAGATCAGATTGAGAACAAGACGGACTTTGAGACGTTCTTTGCGGAAGCTCCGGAGATGAACCCTTCTCGCAGCCTGATTAAAGGCGTCATCTGTGGTGTCCGTGTGGAAGAGATTGAAGAGCCGATGATGCAGGAAATCCGTTATCTGGACAAACTGATTGATGAACTGGCCAGGGGAAAAGCGATGGAAAAGATATTGCGGAGTTGATCAAACACTGTGTTCATGAAATTTATGAGCACACTTTTTTTTGGATTGAATGATGGTTTCTCACGCTAACAGCTTGAAACAGGAGAACCGTCCCCTCGTTCCACCCTCGTTCCGCTGTGCATGAAACAAGAGAACCGTCCCCACTTGCGCCCACTTGCGCGCTACACCGAAACAAGAGAACCGTCCCCTTCGTTCCAGGAGGAAGTAGTGCTGGCGAGGGGAGCACTACTTTTTTGTTTTGGTCCGGCTTTGCGTGTCACTGTAAGAGAGAGATCATTGAATCAATCCCCATCATAAGACCAAATAGGATGACTAGCGATCCGTATATCTTTTCGCCATTCTTTAAAAAGTCGGTGCCTGTAAATATAATCACGTAGGACGCAAGGAGTAATGGAAACGCAGTACCTATGCTGTAGGGGGTGAAGGATAGGATGAGGGTGACAAATGCGACGATGAAGATGGCGCCATTTATGACTTTCGTGTTATCTCTCCCTTTCTGTTGGGTTCGATACTTATTACTCTATAAAGAAGTTTTTTACAAAAAAACCTTTTCGGATTTAAGAGACTTCTCAAAAGGAAGGAATGAAAAACGAGTCTTGGACTCAATAAAAAGGAGAAGACCAACGTTATAAAAGCGCCGATCTTCTCCTTTTTTTACTTCTTCTCCAATGCAAATCCGATATACTCCAAAGCACTTTCCAAGTTCAACGTCGTCGTTACATCCTTGAACAAGGCAGGCGAGTTCGTCGTCTGAATCGCGACCTCCGGGCGGATGCCTGTAATCAAAGGCGTAATGCCGAGCAGGTTCAGCATGTCGGTCAGTTGAGAGAAGGAATGGATGACGAATTCGTTCACCTTTTTGATCCCCGACAAATCGATCACGATATAGTCGAAGGCAAGCTCCTGGCTTCTCAGTAACACCTTTTCCGTAATGCCCTTCATCCGTTCCTCTGTGATGCTGCCGATGATCGGCAGGATTCCGACTCCGTCTGTGATCGGGACGAGCGGGACGGAAAGGTTCGTGATCTCATTTCGGGCAGCGTCCAGTTCGAGGACGTAAGAAAGGAGCGCGCTCGCGGTTTCAAACAGCTCCACATGCTCCTCGGAAAAGTTCAACGCCTGCGTATCCAGCCCGCAGATCGTTCCGTAGTTTTCTCCGTTTTCATAGTTGATCGGAATGCCGATGAAACTACCGGATCCAAGGCCCTTCGTCACATCGAGTTCCTTCGTCAATTCGCTCTCATTAATGTCCTCAATCATTAGAACACGATGGCCGTGATCGACGCTCAAGCTGCAGAACGTATCCTCGAATGGGAGCTTGTCACCTGTATGTAGTAGTTCGTCTTTTTCATTCAACACTTTCACAATCTCGTTGGTGCAGTTATCATTCTTCGCAATGAAAACCGTGTTCACACCTGCAAATTTCGCAATCATATGTAGTAATGTATCCGCGGCTTCGTCGAAGTTGTCCAGTTTTTTCACTGAAGCTTTACTGTGTTTCATCATTTGGGCATTCATACCATCATCCTTTCCTAGTCCTAACGTTATACCATACCTTTTCTGTAGGACTTTTAAACAAAGAATTTGATTCGAAACTTTATCATCGTTTCCTACGTATAAGGTAAAAAAGGAGGCGTTCTCATTTTGACAAAAATAATAGCTCCCATTGCCCTTCTCCTTCTCGGTCTGAGTGCGATTTTGGTCGGATGCACAGCTGCCAACTCAGCACAGGAGAAGGACGTCGAAACGATTGAAGCCATGTTAACCCAACAGTTCACTGGACCTGATCAGAAGATGATGGAGTTGCTTAATGATCCTGATCATGTGACAGTCATCGGACTTGGAGAAACGAAAAGGCCA
The DNA here is from genome assembly GCF_020171725.1 of Halobacillus litoralis. Taxonomy (GTDB): domain Bacteria; phylum Bacillota; class Bacilli; order Bacillales; family Halobacillaceae; genus Halobacillus; species Halobacillus litoralis_F. The sequence goes on from NZ_JAIVAJ010000004.1 coordinate 196,953, forward strand.
GAAGAACCAAATGAACTTGAACAATATTTAGAAGCCACCTACCATCCGTATTTTACAGATCAAGAATATGAGGACTTCATCGGGGCATTTGCTATGGCTCCTCATGTGTTCGGGGAGGCTGATGCCTATCAATTCGAAGTGGAACAAGTGATTGTAAAAGACGTGGAAGCGACAGACGGGGCTTATGATTTTACAGTCGAAATCCGTTATGAGAAGGACGGAACGGAAGAAAACACACAAGTCAGCGGCAGAATCAATGTGAATGAGGAAGGGAAGATCTCGAGGTACAGGCCGATAGATGACGGGCTGATGGAGGTTCTGCAGAGGTGAAAAATAATCGTTTTCGAAAAGAGAGGCTAGACGTTACGAGCCTTTTGCATTTTGCGAATGTACATGATCTGACCGATATGATAAGCGTTATGGGTCGTGGCGTTTGATAATATAGCCCACCATTCGGCGTCGACGGGAAATCCCTGGACCTTTAACTCAAGCTGTTCAGGTGTGAGAAGATCCTGCCATTCCAACAGAACGCGCAACAGAGTATCTTTGAGCTCAGAGAAGGACTTCTCGCTGCCTGTGTGAAAGGTTTCATCATTCGGAATCGAATCGACTGCGCTTACCTGCTGTTTTCTGTACCTGACCTGCCAGGCTTCATTCCAGTAAATCAAGTGTTGGACAATTTCCGCGACACTATGACTCGAATTGTCCGGTTTCCAAAAGGCTTCATTCTCAGACAATCCCTCAACGGATTCTGAAAAGGATATGTACCAACTCCGGTCGTTCGCATTTGCTAAGAATTGATCTGAAATCAAGGTCTTTATATCAGCCATCGCATCCATCTCCATTTCTTATCTTTTCAATAGTATATCACTACCAAAAGAAATACCCCTCTTTCGTTTGGAATATCATTCAAATATAAGATACAATCGAGACATAGAAAAATGGAAATGAATGGAGGGTGGTTATGCCGCAATCGATTCAAGGCAAACTGTCAGGATCCATGCTCGTCATCTTTCTTCTTCAAATCGTCTGGTTCGTCTTCATGATGTCAGTCAACGGATTGGGAGCAATCGTCCAGTTTATCACGGTCAGTTCCATCACGAGCGTCCTCGGATTGATCATCGGAGTCATCAGCCTGAAGAAGGAAAGAGAGAATCGAATGGTTCCGATTCTCACATTGATCATCAGTGTTCTGTTCCTAAGTGCGATGCTGTTCTTTTTGTTCGGTTATTCGTTCGGTGGGTAGCTTGGTACATGGGGACGGTTCTCTTGTTTCAGTGTGAAACAAGAGAACCGTCCCTTCGTTTCATTCAGGAGGTGTGAATATGGTTAGAGAAAGAGGCGTGTTGGAGAGTGATGGTTTTCATACATATTACGAGATTCAGCGTCCCGCCGTACAGGATTCTGTCCCGCTTATCTTACTCGCAGGTGGGCCTGGCCTACCTTACAAAGCGTTAGCCCCGTTATTTGATTTAGCTCATGACCGGGAAGTCGTTGGGTATGATCAGATTGGTAGCGGGAGGTCGACACGGTCAGATCAATTTCCGTCGCTCTATATGAATGATTTTATTAAACAGTTTCATGATGTCATAACAGAGCTTGGCATAGAGGAGTTCCACCTTCTCGGTCACTCCTGGGGGACGATTCTCGGACTGAACATTGCTCTCGAGTACCCCGAACAGACGAAGAGTCTGATTATACACAGTGGCGTGGCTGACTGGCAGGCTTGTCTGAAATCCAGAGCAACCTTTCAGGAGGAGCATCTTCCTGATCGATTAACCAAAATGGTCGATAAAGTGAAGGCGGGTTCTGAGCTGTCAGAGGAGGAGCGCAATAAGTATTTGAAAGAATGGAACAACCTCTTTTACTGCCGAGTAGAGTACCCGGAATACCTCAAGCAAGCCCTGGATGATAAAGATGTCACCACGAATCAGCTGATCTGGGACCCGGAGAAAAATAAGGAGATGACCGACTATTCGATGACGGACAGGTTGAGTGGAATCACCTGCCCTACGCTGATCATCAGTGGAGCGTTCGACGGAATTTCGGTTGGTCAGGCCGCTCTTTTTAAAAAAGGAATCCAGGACAGCCGGCATGTTGAATTCCAGCATTCGGCTCATTATGCTCATGTCGAAGAGGAGGAACGATTCCTGCGGGTGGTCGAGGGTTTCTTGAAGGAAGTGGATGGTTATTAGGGGAGCGACCTTCTGGATTCGGGCGCGACCTTCCGGATTCGGGCGCGACTTTCCGGATTTGGGCGCGACTTTCCGGGTTTGGGCGCGACTTTCCGGGTTTGGGCGCGACCTTCCTGGGTTCGGGCGCGATTTTCCGGATTCGGGCGCGACTTTCTGGGTTCGGGCGCGACTTTTCGGATTCGGGCGCGATTTTCCGGATTGGAGCGCGGTTTTCATAACCCGCCCGCGATTTTGTGGATGAACTTGATGGCAGATTTGTTATGGTAGGAGAGAGGAGGGAGAAGGATGGTAGTAGGTCTGATTGCGTTTGTCTTTGCGGTTTTCCTGACGTTCATGCTTATTTCGATCAATAGTAAACTCCAGGCGCTCATGAAGCACCATGGCATACAAGAAGAGAATTCCCAATGGATCGATACGAAGGAAGCTGAGAAAAAATTAGAGGATTCCAATGAGAAGTAGATACATACATCATGATGGGAGGGGACGGCTCATTTGAAACAGTGAGAACCGTCCCCTCGTTTCCATATACCACAATGAGAAGGGGCGATTTTTCTGATTCAGCTGAACCAGAGAAACCGTTCCTCTTTTTTTGAGCGTTTATGTTGCCTTAGAGTGAACTCGAGGATCTATACTGCTTGTAAATCCATGGCATGGATTGTGTAGCACAGGATGTGCAGTAAGTATTCACTCTAAAAGGAGAGGTTCTTTATGATGTTGAAAGAAACGTATCGTTTGGCAAATGGGGTTGAGATTCCGAAGATTGGTCTTGGAACATGGATGATTGAAAATGATGATGCAGCCCAGGCTGTAGCGGATGCTGTGGAAATCGGTTATCGTCATATCGACACGGCTCAGGCTTATCAAAATGAGGATGGTGTCGGTGAGGGTATTCGCAAGTCGGGCGTTGATCGCGAAGAGCTGTTTATTACGACGAAACTGGCGGCGGAGATAAAGTCCTATGATGAAGCCGTGTCCGCGATCAATCAATCTTTGAAGACGATGGGGCTCGATTATATCGATATGATGATCATTCACAGTCCGCAGCCTTGGAAGGATTTCGCTGGGGAAGACCGTTACTTTGAGGGGAACCGTGAGGCATGGAAGGCGCTTGAGGAAGCGTATGAGGCAGGTAAACTACGCGCTATCGGGCTATCGAACTTCCAGAAAGAAGATGTCGAGAACATTCTTGAAGCGAGCACTGTCAAACCGATGGTGAACCAGATTCTCGCGCATATCAGCAATACACCCTTCGATTTGGTTCAATATACGCAGGATCAGGATATTCTTGTGGAAGCTTATTCTCCTATCGCGCACGGAGAATTGTTGAAGAACGATCAAGTCGTGCAACTGGCAGAGAAGTACGGTGTTTCTGTTCCACAGCTAAGCATCCGCTACGTGCTGCAGCTCGGTATGCTTCCCCTTCCGAAGACTGCCAATCCGAAGCATATGAAAAACAATGCCGATGTTGACTTTACGATTTCGGAAGAGGACATGGACTTTCTCAAGAACATCGAAACCATCAAAGACTATGGAGAGGCAAGCGTGATGCCAGTGTTTGGTGGGAAGCTGGACTAAGCGAGGCTGAAAAACATAGATTATGCAGTGTAAAGGGACCGAGGCATCGGTCTCTTTTTTTAAAATCAAAAAGACAGGTGCAAGGAGGGCACCTGTCTGCTGGGTCATTCGCTGGAATCGATGGTTTTCAGTGGCTTCGCTGGAACTCCTCCGGCAACGACGTTTGATTCTACGTCTTTTGTCACGACTGCTCCGGCAGCAATGACCTCTCCGTCCCCGATGGTCACACCTGGCAGGACTGTTGCATTGGCACCAATCCAGACGTTTGTGCCGATGGTAATGCGAGCGGGATGTAATGTGCTCCGTTTCTCAGGGTTCATGTCATGGTTGAGTGTTGCCAGCACGACATTATGTCCGATGAGTGAGCCATCTCCGATTGTGATGCCTCCTTGGTCTTGGAAACGGCAACCTGAATTGATGAAGACGTTTTTTCCGACTTCAATGTTCTTACCGCAATCCGTTGTGAAAGGAGGAAACAGCATAAAGCTGCTGTCGACGGGCTTGCCGATTAGTTTGGAAAAAAGTTCGCGCAGTTCTTCGGGAGGGTGGTACGACCCGTTTAGTTGTGCGGTGATTTGCAAGGCTTTCTGGGACAGTCTGTGCATCACCTGGTGGGCTTCAGAACCTCCCTCGACCGTTTCGCCTTTTCGCAGGCTCGTCAGAAATTCAGATGTATTCATTCTCTTCGCCTCCTTCATTGTCTGCTTTTTTTATTCTACCCCCTATAGTTCACTCTAAGGCAAGCATCACGACCTTGACTTGGAGTAAACTCTAAGTAGTAAAGTATATCTAATAACATACAGGAAGGGTGATCGCCAGTGACATATCGGATCGGCGAACTTTCAAAGGAAATCGGAGTCAGTGAACATACGCTGAGGTATTATGAAAAAGAGGGATTGGTCGTACCGGAGCGGGGAGAGAACAATATCCGTCGCTATACAGAGCACAACAAATTGTGGGTGGAATTCATTATCCACATGAAAGAAACGGGCATGTCTCTCGAGGATTTGAAGAATTACACACAACTATGGGAGTCAGGAGAGGAAGGGACAGCCGAAATGATTGAAATCCTGACCAACCATAGGGAGAAAGTGAAGAAGCAATTGGACACCTTCCGGAAAAACTTGGAATTGCTCAATAAAAAAATTGATTTTTATCAAAACAGCCTGAAGGAAAATAAGTCCGCGAATTTATACAAGACATTTGTCGATAAGAAAAAGAACGATGAAAAGCTCTAACTTTTCTTCAGCCTGACTGTTTCAAGGCGGGGGCTGCTGCTATTTTTTTCACATGGAAGGTGTGCACGATGATTCCGATGATGATGCAGCTCACGCCGGCAACGGCAATGCCTGATGGGAGCGGGCTGGATAATAGATACGCTTCGCCTGCAATGACGAACAGTACCTGCATCGACTGCGTCGCTTCGACAGCGCCGAGCTTGCCTTGGTTATCCTTCACGCGGTTAGTGGCGATGAAGAACAGGGTCGTCGCGATGACGCCTGAACAGACGGCGACAATCAGGGATTGGACGGTCTGGCTCGCGCTCGGGAGACCGTCATCGATGAAGGCGGCTCCGCTGAGGATAACCCAGAAAGGGAGACTTGCCAGCGTCATGCCGAGAATGCGTTGGAACGTATCGAGCTTCCCGCTGCATACTTCCATCATTTTGCGGTTGCCGAGCGGGTAGGCAAAGGCGGCGATGACGACGGGTCCGACTCCGATGATGATCTCCAGCAGAGTGAGCTCGCCTGCTTTCTGCTGTTGGATCAGCAGGACACCTGTGAGTATAATGAGGGAAATGGCGAGTGATTTCTTCTGGATTTTCTTCCGCGTCGTCACGACACCCCGTCCCGTCTGCTGGTTTTCTTTGAACAAGGGAGGGAGAAGGAGTCCGGCGACAATCGTGAACTGCCACGTGCCGGATACGAGCCAGCCGGGTCCGTAAGCCGCCGCATAGGTCAGCGGTGCATAGAACAGCACGAAGCCGACGAAGCTCCACGCGAGCCATGGAAGCGGATCTTTTTTCAACTCGATGAAGACCTGTCGTACGTTCTTACGGAACCATACGATCAGGATTAAGAAGGGTACCATGAACAGAAACCTCAGCGAAGCGCTCCACATCCAGCTTCCCCCGTCCAGTTCCATCGAACGATTCAACACGAACGTAACCGCAAAAAACATCGACGACAGTACACCTAGCGCAATCTCCTTCATTAAAAAATCCCCTTTTTATATATCATAGTTTATATGTTGTATATTATAATATACCTAAGGAGTCGGAGGATGCAATCTTTTTTTCAGGAGGATGAGTGGAGAAATGAACAATCCGGAAAAGTATTCGAAGCGCGTCGGGGCTACCCTGCGTGCCATTAGAAAAGAGAAAGAACTCTCATTGAATGAGCTGGCCGAGTGGACGGATGTTAGTTCGCTCACGCTTGGCAAAATCGAAAGAGGGGAAGCGAACCCTTCCTTATCGATCATCTGGAAAATCGCCAACGGGCTCTCGATTCCGATTTCGTTTTTATTGGCGGAAAAAGAAGAAGTGGCGATTTCAAGGAAGCACGGGGGACAGAAGGTGCTGAGCGCGGACGAGGCATTGGCCCTTGAACCGATGTTCACGATGCGCGGGCACGGATCGATCGAGACGCACCGGGCTTTTCTCGAACCGAAAAGTGAATACCACGCCGGTGCCCACCAGCCGGGGGTTGTGGAGTACGTGACCGTCATGGAAGGTCGTGTTCAAGTGAAAGTGCAGGATGATGTGTATGAGCTTGGTCTCTATGATTCGATCAAGTTCCAAGCAGACCAGGACCATGCCTACATCAATCCGGCTGAGATGGAAGCGGTGCTTCATTTTGTAATGATTTATACGCAGTCTTGAGAGGGACGGTTCTTTTGTTTTGGAACAGGAGAACCGTCCCTTTGTTCCAGAAACAAGAGAACCGTCCCCTCGTTTCCCTTGTTTCAAAGTCACCCATAGCGGTGGCTTTTTTTGTGGAAAAAAAGTAGTTGCATCCATATGGTTATATAGTGTACTATATAACCATATAACAAACGTAAAGGTGTTGATGGAATGGCTCAACATTTCAAATCGGATAAGCCGATCTTTATCCAGATCAGAGAAAAGGTGGAGGATCAGATTGTCCGCGGCTCGCTGAAGGAAGGGGAGCAGGCTCCCTCGACGACTCAACTCGTCAACTTTTACAAAGTAAATCATGTCACGGTGGCCAAGGGGATGAACCAGTTGGTGGAGGAAGAAATCCTTTATAAGAAAAGGGGAATCGGCATGTTTGTCGCAGAGGGTGCTCAAGAGAAGCTGCTTCAGAAAAGAAAAGAGAACTTTGCCGCGGTCTATTTGAAAAATATGATTCTGGAAGCGGAGAAGCTGAATCTTTCAGAGGAAGAATTGTTCGATTTAATCAAGAAAACAAAGGAGGGGCTGCATGATGGAGAATAAAATTGAAATCCAGAACGTCTCATTGAAATACGGGAAGAAACAATCGCTTGAAAACATCTCGACAGTGCTTGAACCGGGGAAAATGTATGGACTGATCGGCAGGAATGGAGCCGGCAAAACCTCCTTATTATCGCTGATTGCTTCTTATAAAACTCCTACATCCGGCACAATCACCTATGACGGGGAGGAGCTGTTCGAGCACCCTCGTTATAGAAAAAGAGTCCACTTCGGTTACGACCGTGTATATAAAGATGAAGTGATTGAAAAGGCGTCGAAGTATTACAAGGCTGTGAATAAGCACCGTCCTTATTTTGACAAAACGTATGCGGAAGAGCTGATCAAGAAGTTCAACATTGACTTGAACCAATCGCTCAGCAAGTATTCGAGTGGGATGGTGTCGGCCTTTCATGTCATGCTCGGCCTTGCGAACCGTACGCCGGTGACGATTTTTGATGAAGTGTATTTAGGGCTGGATGCGCCTTCGAGGGAAATGTTCTATGAGGAGCTGTTGAAGGAGCATGAGAGAAGCGACCGCACGTTTATCCTGTCCACTCATCTGGTCTCAGAAATGGAGCATTTATTCGATCATGTGCTTCTGATCGATCGCGGGAAGCTGATCGTCGACGAAGACTATGAAACGTTTACGAGCCGCGGCATGAAGGTGATCGGGGATCACGAGGCAGTTGACGCATTCACAGCGGATAAAAAGGTTCTGCATGTCGAAACACTCGGAGGCACAAAGGCTGCCACCATCTACGGGGAATTGTCAGAGAAAGAATGGGCGGCGGCTCAGTCGAAGGACCTTGAACTGGATCCCATCTCTCTCCAACAATTGTTCACGTATCTTACGAAGGAGGAAGCATGATGCGCCAACACTTTGATAAAACCGTTGTACAGGAACTCGTGAAAGAATGGTTGAAATGGTCGACCTGGTTATTCATCTCGATGCTGACAATACGTGCGATCTTTTGGATATTTGATGCCGGAGGTGAAAATACCGGCGTCATCGACCACTTCGCTTACTTCATGAATGACGCAGGTGATATCTTCATGCTCATTGTCGGCATACTGACGGTCTATACTTTTCTCCGTTACTACACAGAGCACGGCCTTACAAGAAGGACCTATTTTATCGGAGGGGTAGTTGCCTCATTGCTGACGACTGCAGGGATTGGAATCATTACCTTCCTTCTTACCTTTGTGGAAAAAGGGGTGCTTTCCATGGTGGGGATGAGTTATCCAACTTACGTGGAACCGCAAAGTGCGGGGTATTGGATTGGCTTTATCCTGATGTTTCTTGTCACCTCTTGGTTCTATTACTTGCTTGGCTGGTTCATCGGCCACGCCTTCTACCGGTACAATTGGTTGGTCGGGATGCTTGCCACCGGCATTTCGCTGATCCTGCTCTTCATCGAGGGCATCGTGACAGGGGAAACGGTCATGGTGTTCGGACTTACGCTTGAGGTGCTTTCGCAATCGGTTATCGTTTCCGTTCTCATTCTGACGTTGATCAGCGTTGTTTTGGCAGGTGTGAACTACAGGTTAGTGAAAGATATTCGCGTGAAAATGAAGTAAAGATTGAAAAGAAAGTGGGAGTGAAATGTTAGAGGTGTTATGGCAAGAAGTGGTGAAGGTGGTTGTAGGTTTTGTCATTGATCATCCGATATGGTCCCTGGTCATATTGCTGGCACTGATCTCACTGATGAACAGCATCTTCAAGTACAACCCACATGATCCTAAGAATAGTAATTAGAAAGAGGAGAGTCATTCTGTCATGACTCTCCTCTTTCTCTTCCTTCAATTAATCGTTGTAACTGGATACTGATGAAAAATAATAAAATGATGATAGTTTTTGGACAAGTTTTTTAAGCAGTTGCCGGTTTTCTTGAAGAAACGGCTTCAATTGGATCCCGTTGCCTAAGGAAAGAAGGCTATGAACCTTGAAAACTCAACATTTATTTAACTTTCAATGGGTTGCGGAAGTTTAGTTACTTACTTCATAGTCACATGAATGCTCTTTACATTCTTCTTTAGGCTCTGGAAAGCCTTCCCCCATTCCAATGCTTCCTACTGTAAAATCATCATTCACTCCGATATTAAATGTAGCTTTTTTATTAACGGTGCCTTCAAGAACAAGTCTACCCATCGGTGCAGAAGGAGAATCTTTAAACTCTACGCTTTCGATATTTTGATAATTATTTATAATGTAACTTTCTACGCTGGCTTTCGCCTTTTCAATTGTTTCTTCGCTATAGTTTTCACTGTTAGAGTTCACACTGCAACCACCTGATAGTATAATAATGGAAATGATCAAGATGAGTCGAGAATACAAAAAATCACCTCATTAGATATTTGGAGTGAAGTTAATGAATAAATTAGAGATACTGAAGCGACTGAGATTTCTGAACGAACTTATTTCGACGATGTAAAGAAGATACATACAGAAATAAAAAATTATGGAAAAGATATATGGCGTTCTATTGATACGATAGAGGATGAAAATACAGGTCTCTTTGGTTATGTATTAAAAAGTGAAAAGAGTGGTCAAGTCGTTATCAGTTTTCGCGGTACAGAAATGCCAAAATCAGTCACAACTAAAGTTGAAACTAAGTATGACGGTTCCCCTTGCCAAGACGCGATGTTAGCGACTGGTGAAGCAAGTATCGAAAATGGAAATCTTGTATATGAGAAAAAAACGATCAGTAAAGCAGAACTTGCTGAATCAAATAAAAATATCAAAGAAGGCATCGTTTTAGGCAATTCCAATTATACCAAAAAAGGTATGGGACACAGCCTATTTAGGAACCCCTTCTCAGGATGCAAGTCTGGCAAGTGGTCGAGCTGAACTACATACTTGGGGACGGTACTCGCGTTTGCTCATTAAAGCACAAACAAACCGACCCCCACGTTACTGCTTTTGAAAAGAGGACAGGTATACTGAAGTTTATATCCTTTTCGAAAAGTACTGAATAAATGAGGAGTGGTGGAATTGAAAAAAGGATGGAAACGCTCGACTCAGGTCATCGTCCCGAATGATCAAACATTATCGGACATGCTGCATTCCTTCTTGCGTGACAGAGGGATTACGGGGGTTGAACCGATCGGTGGAGGACTCAGTAACTCGAATATCAAACTCTCTCTTACGGATGGGGATGATGTCGTATTACGAATCTACAATGCGGGCGGCACTAAAGGTCCTATCGAAAAGCGGATTCTGGAACGTGTCCAAAGCAACCTGCCTGTTCCGGAAGTACTATACCACGATTTTACCTTGTCACAGATAGAGTACCCTTTTCTCGTATTGAATTGGGTGGAGGGTTTTCAACTATCCGAGTTGTTCAACGAAGGGGATCACGATAAATTATCGGATGCCGGACAAGAAGTCGGGAAGTGGCTGGCCGAGATGCATTCCATTCAGTTCTCTGCACCAGGGTTCTTTGATGAAGAGCTGAATGTGAAGGAGTTTTTGACTCTAGGAGCGGATTCTTTCAGGAGTGTATTAGGGGATATCATTGGTGAGGGCTATGTAGAGGAAAACATAGGTTCAGAAATGGTCGAGGAAGTCAGACGATTCGCTGATGAGCGGGCTTATTTGTTGAATCGAATCGGGGAGCAGCGTTCTTTGGTACATAGCGATTTCAACCCCTTGAACATTCTCGTCAAAACCGTGGGTGAAGGGGTGGAAGTGACGGGCATCTTAGATTGGGAGTTTTCGTTCTGTCACTCTCCGTTACATGACATCGGAAACTTGCTTCGCTATGAGGATGTGGAAAACTCCCCATTTCTGCGTCCGTTCATTTCAAGTTACCTTAAACACGGAGGGGAACTCCCGGCGGAATGGCTTCAGCAAGCTAAAATGATGGATATGATCGCGTTATGCGATTTGGTGAGTAAAAAGGGCTGTGAAGAAACACGGTTGCGTGATATTCAGAGCCTTTTTCGAAAAACGTTTCGCGAATGGGAGCTCTATGCGGAGCTTCAAGAGAACATAAGGTAGACAGTGGTTTGTGCATCATATACATGGGGACGATTTTATCGTTTGCTCAGAAAAGCACAAACGATAAAACCGTCCCCATTTCATACACAGCCATTTCCGTGTCATCCCGCGATACAACGATGAACCTCTTGCAGGTAAAGGCATTCGCTACTGGTTGAAGCAGCCTGAAAACAAGAGGAAGATGGTAGATGAATAACGTGTTATCCAACCAGCAGCCCTATAAAAAATGGGCGCTTTTAGCGGTTGTATTGTTTCTTATCGCCATCACATTGACGCTGACATCGTACATTCAGGATAAAAGGTTGGAGCGGGCCGTTCACGAAGAGATCACGGAGCGGAAGGAGACGGATTCGTTTACGGTTTTATTTATTGAAAGTCTTGGCAAAACTGAGGCGGGCCAACGGATTACAGTAGCGTATACGGTGGAAGGAAAAGACACGAAATTTTGGGGATGGTATGACTGGAAGAACGGTGAACTGAAGCATGACTTCACTAGAGAAGTTGAGTGAAGCCTGGTGCGGTTCTCTTCGGACTGTAAAAAAATGAGCACCGCACGTGAAAGACTCTATTCAGGGTCTTTTTTAGTTTTCTCCAATTGTTGAACGATCTTGATTAACAGAGCGATGATCACGGAAAGCAGGAATAGGATCACGATTCCGACTGAAAAGGCAGGACCTTCTCCGATCAGAAGCGTGAGCACGACCCCTACTGCGAAGAAAATGAGAGCGTTCATTGCTATTTTTTCCATATCGTTCCCTCCTCGTCATTGATTCTATCAGGAGAAACGAGGGATGGGAACCTTCTACCAGGGTCTTTTTTTGTTTACGTGAAGATGATTCGATTGATAGACGACGACTTTGTTTCTCCCAGATCGTTTCGCTTCGTACAGCGCTTTATCAGCGTCCTCAATCAACCCCTCCCGTGTGAAGGTCGTGTCCCGGTAACACGCGATGCCGACAGAGACGGTAATTTTAATGGTTGCTCCGTTTGTTAATACAAAAGGGTGCTTCTCGACGTTTTTCCGGATTTTCTCACTGACCAGGATGCCGCGTTCCTTTGAACAGTCTACTAGAATCGCGGTAAATTCCTCGCCACCATTTCGACTGATCACATCAATCGATCGGACGGAATTCTTTAGGATATCGCTCAGCTGCTTCAGAATTTGGTCTCCTTCCCGGTGACCATACGTATCGTTGACGTCTTTGAAGTGGTCGATGTCGATGTAAGCCAAAGACAGCTTTTCGTCTCGATGCTCCGCATCCAGACTGATCAGGTTGAAAATCTGATCGAACTGTCTCACATTATTAAGCCCTGTTAAGCCATCTTTGGAAGCTTCATTTTGATAAGTTCGGAACATTCTCTGGCTTCTTCGTACATATTCGATGATGTAAAAGGACAGGAATCCGGCTGTGTAGGAAATGGTCATATAGGAAATCATCAGCGTGGCAAGCGTAAGCGTGCTTACAGAAAGGAAAGAGATCATCACACAATACGTGATGTTCGAGAAGGTCACGGCTAGAAAGACTTTTTGTTTCTGGGGAAGTCTGAACCGTTTGATCAACAAGGTGAACACCGTCGTGGCGACAATGAAAACAAGAGCTAACATGGATTCAGTATTTATACCAAAGAATAAACGGCCGATGATGGTCAGCGTCATAGCTGCGAAGCCCGGGATGGGTCCCCCATAGTAAGCGACAAGAATGACAGGGATATGCCTAAGATCCACGATGACAGATTCAAAATGCATGCTGTACTGCATCAGGATGTTACTGAGTACACCGGCTAAGGCTCCGGTCAAACATTTTTGTTGAACAGAGGATGAGCTGCGTAAAGGAGTAGAGTACGTTGATATTGTGTATAAAAACAATAAAGAAGTGAGGATGGCTAAGTTTGAAATAAGCTCTTTCACAATCATAAACATTCTCCTTCACATTGAAAGTATAGACGGTATTTTATATTTATAGGTATTATATACCATAATCAGTACACGCGAAATCATTTTATAGTAATTTTTTCTCATGTTTAGAAAAACAACCATTCCTACCACGTCGAAAAAAGGAGAGAAAGAGTGTTTGTTGAATGGGTTATAGAGGGGAGTTGTCATCATGAGTGACCAGGATAAACCGTTCAACGATGGGATGGACCACAAACAAACGATTGAAGGGCATCCAAAGTCGGGAGGAGGAAGCCTTCCTTTTCCAGCAAAGGTGTTTCTGTTGTCGTCGTTCGGGGCTTCGTTTCTACTGATCATCAACGCTCTCTTTTTCAACTAAAATCAGACACATCATTTTTACATAACAAGGAGGCCATTCTATGAAAACAGTACGATGGGGAATTATCGGGTGCGGGGATGTCACAGAAGTGAAAAGCGGGCCCGCCTTTCAACAGGCAGAAAACAGCTCGCTCGTTGCTGTGATGAGAAGGAATGGCGAGAAAGCGAAAGATTACGCAGAGCGGCACGGCGTTCCGAAGTGGTACGACAAGGCGGAGGACTTGATTCACGATGACGAAGTGGACGCCGTTTATATCGCGACTCCGCCTTCGTCGCACAAGGAATACACGCTTCTTGCAGCCGAAGCGGGCAAACCGGTCTATGTCGAGAAACCGATGGCGGACCGCTCAGGAGAATGTGAAGAGATGGTCGAGGCGTGCGAAAAGCACGGCGTTCCGTTGTTTGTCGCCTACTACAGAAGGTCTCTGCCGCGTTTCTTGAAGGTGAAGGAACTGATTGAAGACGGAGAGATCGGAGAAGTTCGGTTCGCTTCGATCCAACAGACGCAGCAGTTGATTGCGAAAGAAGAAGACGGCAGCTGGCCATGGAGGGTGTTACCTGAGAAAAGTGGAGCGGGGCTGTTTTACGACGTCGGCTCACACACCTTGGATTTGTTCGAATACCTGCTTGGACCTCTACAGGACGTGAAAGGATCTGCGCACAATCTGGCAGGTTCTTATCCAGCAGAAGATACCGTCAGCGGAACGTGGAGGTTCGGAAGCGGTGCAGTCGGAACCGGCGTGTGGAATTTTTCTTCTTATAAAAATGAAGACTTGAACCGCATTGTCGGAACAGAAGGCGAAATCGTGTTTTCCTCCTTTGATCAAAAGCCGATCACTCTTTTGACCGAATCCGTTGAAAAAACCTTCAACATCGACCATCCGAAGCACATTCAGCATCCGCACATCCAGTCGATCGTCAATGAATTGACTGGAACCGGGACATGCCCGAGCACAGGCAGGACGGCACTTCGCACAAACTGTGTGATGGATGAAATGCTTGAAGGGTATTACAAGTAGAGAAGATTCGATTCCACCGTTCCAACAGTCAATGGGAGCGGTGGTTTTTTTATCGGGCAGGAAATTCTATGATAAAATAAGGAATAAATGGTAGCTGCGAGAGGAAACGATGGGGACGGTTCTCCCGTTTCGAAACAGGAGAACCGTCCCCATTGTTTCACACAGAGAGGAGTATTCATATGGATGAAGGAGGCGTATTCAGCCTCGGACCGATCGTATCTATATTCAATATCATTTTGTACATCCTGCTGGCCGGTGTTGCCGCCTGGCTAGCGTTCAAGCTGGTTCAATCGTTGAAGGAAAAGAATCAGCGGAACGATTAAATCAATGACGGGGTGAAGAGATGTCCAACAAAAAGGTTTGTGAAAATGGCCATACATACTATAAAAGCAGTGATTGCCCGACATGTCCTACATGCGAACAAGAACGGAAACCGAAAAGTGGATTTCTCTCCATCCTGTCGGCACCAGCCAGAAGGGCGATGGAGAACAACGGCATCACCACGCTTGAGGTTTTATCGACGTATAGCGAAAAGGAAGTGCTGGCCTTTCACGGCGTAGGACCATCCTCTATACCAAAGCTACGGTCGGCTTTGGCAGAAGAGGGGCTGTCGTTTAGAGATTGAAACAATGGGGACGGTTCTCTTGTTTCGAAACAAAAGAACCGTCCCCATTGTTCCAGAACTTCGACATATGAAAGGAGAGGGACGATGCTGTGAAGTGGTTTGTCTTGTTGTGTTCGTTGTTTCTCCTCGTCAGTTGCAGCGTGGCTGAGGAGCAAACAAACGTCGGAGAAGTTGAAGCGCCAGAAGAAGAGGAACCAGATTATGATGATGTTCTGATTCAGGACATCGATGAAAACCTTCTTACCGTTGTTCCACCTGTCACAGACCCCGACGCCTCCTATCCTGTCTATGAAATCGTGGTAGACGAAGAGACGAAGGTTGATGGGGCAAAAGAGTCACTCGATGAATTGCGGATAAAAGATGATGTGGAAATCTGGTTGAAATCCACGGGTTCCGACGAAGAAACCGCCGAGAGGATCACAGTGAAATGAAGGGACGGTTCTCTTGTTTCATATCAAAGTGAAACAGGAGAACCGTCCCCAATAGGAGGAAAACATGAATAAACATGTTCAATGGTCGAACCTGGAGAAGCCTGGCTCTGAATCTTTGAAAATCAAAAATGTTGATTCCAGTCTAGTTGCAGAAGGCGTCGTCCTTCTTGCAACAGACGGAGATGTCCGGAAGTTTTCATATCAAGTGGTCACCGATGAGGAGTGGACGACCAAGACCGTAGAAGTCACCAATCACGAACAACATGCACAGCTGTTTCTCTATTGTAAGGAAGGAAAATGGTATCGACGAGACAAGGAGCTACGTGAAATGTCGGGAGCGGTTGATGTTGACCTTTCCATCACTCCCTTTTCCAACTCCCTTCACATCAACCGGTTTACATGGGAGAATGGGCAGGAAAGAAAATTGGATGTCTTGTATATCGATGCTTCGAATTTCGAGCTGTTGAACTTGGCGCAGCACTACACCTATGAAGGAAATGCGGATGATGGCAACAGACTTTTTCAATACAGGTGCCGGGATTATCGAACGATAATTACAGTCGATGAGGATGGGTTCGTTGTGGATTATCCGGGTGTTTTTCTTCGGCGATAAAAAGAAGAACTGGATTCGTCAGCTCTTCTACTCTTGTTTCAGTAATTCCTGTTCGATGAGATAAACCGAGATTTCAAACGCTTCGATTCTTCTCTTCGCTAAGGTGATCTGCGATTTGTAACGGTCGGGATTGTCTTTTGCCTCAAAGGTTTTGACTGTTTCTCTTAATTTGTGGACGGTCGAGTCGATCTGCCGTTTCGCTTCATGCAGGTCCGTGCTGGTCAATTCCATGTCGATTCATCACCTTTCTATTATAGAGCTTAGATTGAAAGATTATATAAGATACAATACCTACTGTCAAAAGGTGGTGGCAAGATGCACACTCTATTGAAAAAACTAGCGGCTGTTCTTGCAGGATGGTCGATTTACAACGTTTCTATTCCCATTTTCAGCTTCCTGGATCAGTTTGGAGGTCAAGTCGGTAACATCGTGTTCGGACTACTTGATTTTGCGATGAAAACGGGTTCGATTTTTGTAATTGTCTTCTTTTCGTTCATGATTGTGAAGGAAGCATGGGAGGAGCGGAAAGATGAGAAAAAAAAAGAGCCGGTCGGCTGAGGAAAGGGTGATGTTATGAAATTACAATCGAAAGAACCAGAAAAGCCAATGCAGATCTTGCTGCTGATTGATATCGGGTTAACGGTACTTCTGATGATTGATGTGGTCCTGCTGAACTTCATTGAACCAGGGGATGGATTCGCGACCTATGAGAATATTGTAGGGCTGGTGTTAACGCTCACTGTATTGGCCTATACCATTCTATTTTTAGGGTGGATCTACAGGGTACATAAGGATCTCCAATCATTGGACAGGTCTTACCCTACTTCCCCGGGTGGCGCATTGGCCCGGGTGTTGATTCCGATTTTCAACTTGTACGGACTATGGAATGTTTATTCAGCGATGGCGAATTTCTTTAAAAAAGAGCCTTTCACGTCTGAAGCGGGTAAAAACCTTGGGAAAGTCATTCCTTTTTATTATGCGCTTTTCCTCATTACGACCTTTGTGAACGATTATATTATAAGGAACTTTGTGAATAGTATTGTATTATTCCTGTCTTACATAGGCGATATCGCGCTTGTGGTTACGTACATCCTCATCATCAAGTTTGTTTCAAGAGGGTTATCAAATTTGGTCGAGCATCAAGCAGAAGTTCAAGGGGACGAAAATGAAGCACAGTAGTAAAGAGAAAATCCAGAAGCATTATCCGAATCTCGAAATCAACCAAGTTGAAGCAAATGATATCGGGCAGAACAATGACGTGTTCATCGTCAATGATGCCCTCGTTTTCAGATTTCCCAAGTACGAGGCAGGGGTGAGGAAGCTGAGGAAAGAGGCGAAGGTGCTCGACCATTTAAAACGGCGCGTCTACCTGCCCATCCCAGAACCACTCTACAAACATTTGAACGATGAGGCAGGCGAAGTATTCACAGGTTATCCACTTATTCCCGGGACGCCATTATGGTCTGGCGACTTGAAGCGGATGAATGGGGATAAGCAGCAGGAGCTTGCTTCTGAACTAGTCGGGTTTTTGAAAGAGATGCACGACCAGCCTGTGGACGAACTCGATATCCCGAAGCAGACGACAGAAGAGATCAAACGGTCGACCCGGCAACTGTACGTTGATTTTCAACAGAAGCTTTTCCCCCACATGAATGAAAAGTCAAAGCAGGATGTCTCGAAAAAGTTTGAGAATTTCCTAGCGGATGAAGAACTCTTGAATTTCCGTACCACCCTGATCCATGGAGACTTCGGGCCTTCTAATATCTTGTGGAATCCCTCTTGTCAGAGCGTTTCTGGGGTCATTGATTTTGGTGAAACGGAGATCGGTGACCCGGCGTACGACTTCGCTGGATTACTGTCGGGGTACGGGGAAGACTTTGTGAAAAGGTGCCTGCGTGATTATCCACAAGGGGAGCATGTGCTGGAGCGGGTGCGGTTTTATAAAAGTACCTTCGCTCTGCAGGAAGCGTTGCACGGGGTGAATCATGGTGATGCGAAGGCGTTTGAGAACGGGATAAAGGAGTATCGATGAAGGGACGGCATCCATTCTGGTTGTAAAGGAAGCATAGGAAAGAACAAAAAGTGAGGAAAGGATGATGTTATGAAATTACAATCGAAACCTTTGGAAAATCCATTGAAATACTTGCTGTGGTCGGATATCGGATTCACCTGCCTTCTGATGATCAACGTCATTATTTTGAGTATAATCGTCGCACCGGGAGAGGCTTTCGTCACGTATGAAGGTGTGATAGGGCTCGTGATCACACTCGTTATCTTGACTTATTCCATTCTATTCTTAGTGTGGATCTATCGCGTACATAAAGATCTTCAGTCATTGGACTCGTCTTATCGTATTTCTCCCGGGCGCGCATTAGCACAGATCTTGATTCCCATCTACAACCTTTATGGACTATGGAACGTCTACTCAACGATGGCGGATTACTTTAAAGAAGATGAACCCACCTATGAAGAAGGCCGAAAGGTCGGGAAAGTGATTCCTTATTATTACAGCCTTTTCTTTATTACAACCATCGTGAACAACTCTCTTCTAGTCGGAGATAGTGAGCTTGTGGTATGGTTTTTATCTTACATAGGAGATATCGCATTGCTTGTGACCTACATCCTCATCATCAAATCTGTTTCAAAAGGGTTATCAAACTTGGTCGAACACCAGGCAGAGGTTCAAGGGGACGAACATGAGGCACAGAATTAATAAGAAGGGTGGTTTCGGTAGAATCGAAACCACTCTTCTTTTAGTTAAGACTGATCACGCAGCCCGTAGAAAATGGAAAAAAGCACGAACGATACCAGCCCTGTCATGGTGAAGACCATGAAGATGTTGCTGTAAATCAAGCTTTCTCCGACGCCTGTAAAGGGATTCATGGAAAAGGAAACAGAATCCCTTTCAAGCAGCTTGCCAAACAACGCGCTGCTGAAAGCCCCTGCCAGGAAGTTTAGTAGATTGAACAGCCCCATCCCCACTCCGTTTTGTTTTTCGGACAAGTTTGTGCTGATTAAATCGGCTGTACCACTTTGGAGTAAAGGGAAGCCGAGGTAGGCAATGAAAAGGCCGATGGTAATGAGGAGCGTGTTCTCTCCAGCAAACGTGGATAGGAAAAGTGCTCCAGCCGAAATGAATAAGAGCCCATACCTGACAATGGAATGCCCTCCTCGTAAAGCGATGACTTTTCCTGTCCACTGTCCCATCAGCCCTGAAACAAGGGCGCCAGGAAAAAGGATGAATCCGATCTCTAAGATGGATAAATCATAAAGATCCCGCAACATAATAGGGAGTAAAAAAATCAGTCCGAACACGATGGATGTGCCTAAAAAGCTTGTCGTCATGGTCACCGTGTACTTCTTCATTCTTAACATCGTGGGATCAATGAATGGGTCACGGGTAGATTTGAGCCGCCATATCAACAGGGCCATACATCCAACGAAGCACAGGAATGATATCCCGCTCACGGTTGTGATGATAAATAATAAACTCGTTACGGACAAAGCCACAAGAGCAGCGCCGACCAAATCGATTCTGCCAGGTTGTTTGGCTTCATGAGGAAACCATTTTCTGAAAAGGGGAATTGAGAAAGCGCTCAAGACAGAGAGTAGAAAAATATACCGCCAATGCAGCGTTCCCCCGATTACGCCCCCGACAATCGGACCGATTCCTGAAGCGAATGCAATCGTTGAAGCGAGGTAGCCATACATTTTCCCTCTCCCATTTTGTAAAATGCGTGCAGGCACGATGAATGATAGAGGAGGGACCGAGGCAGCCCCCAGCGCTTGGAAAATCCTCGCCACAATCAGCGTTTCGAAATTCGGAGCCATAAACCCAATCAAAGCCCCTAATGAAAACAGACTCAAACCGATCGTATAAAGCCTTCGAATCGGATAAAGGTCCGCAAGCTTCCCATAAATCAACGTCCCAATGGCAAAAACGGTCGTAAAACTCGTGACGACCCAGCTGACCTGTGCCGGGGTTAATTGAAACGATTCCGATATATCGGGAATAGCCACATTAAACATGGTCCCGTTCATCACCGCAAAGGCGAGGATGGTACAAGTGAGAAACATGATTCTCTTTTGATGGATATGCGATTCATTTTTTTGTTGTAATCCCATAAAAGACCGTCTCCTTCTGACTGTCAGCTTGGTGTTGTTCCTTCTTCCTGCTACTATAAAGATAAAGTATCCACCTACTGGACACTCAAGGAGGAACTATGGAAAAACGTACATTTACTACAGGAGAAATCGCCAACATCTGCAACATCAATAAAAAAACCTTGTTTTACTATGACCAGATTGATCTGCTCAAACCTATGATTGTAAAAGAGAACGGCTATCGCTGCTACAGCTATGATCAGATCGATCAATTAAGTAAGATCAAAGCGCTGCAGAGTGTAGGGTTCACCTTGCAGGAAATCAAGCGGCAACTTTCTGCGGACAACGTTCCGAAAGGGATTGATACGCTTCATAAGCAGAAACGTAAGATCGGAGAAAAGATCCAGGAGTTAGTGAAGGTGGAGGAGAGTTTGAACGAAAAGATTCTTGAGCTGGAGCACTACCAAGAAGTCGGTCACCATCATGTTTTTCTAAAAGACTGCGAGGAAGAACTCTTATTTGTGGACCGCTCACCATCGCCGGAAGGAATCGTGACGAACTTCTTATTAGACGGCTATCATTTTGGAATCATGATGAACGTGGATGGGGAAGCAAGTGGGAGGATGGAAATGAATAAGTTCCAGAGCGTCCGTAGTCGCGAGGAGGCGAATGACAGCAAAGTCGCGGGGACATATGCGGGAGTCTATTTCGTTACAGACGAGCAGAACATCGTCCGGAATGCTCGGAAGGCATGGTCTGTTTTGGAGGAAAGTGAGTACCGCACTAGTGGTCCTCTGTATTTAAAGGATATCGCTACAGATTTTGCGATTTTTGAAGATGGGCGTATTCCTTTTCAGATTACGAGGAAGGTGGAAAAAACTGCCCCATCGCAACCCACAGTCGGATTTAACAACATATGGTAAACTGAGGTTGGAAAGGGGGAGTGTATCTTGAAGAGGATAATTGGCCCGGCAAGTGTGGTACTGGCAATCTTATTGACAGCCTGCACCCCGGAATCCGCGATCGATTGGCAGAGCACAAAAGAAGAAGCCATCAAAGCAGGATTGACCCATGAAGGAGAAGGGAAGCTTTTGGCAGTAGAGGAGTTCAAGGGAGAAACTTTTGCTTTCTATGAACACATGGGAGGAGTCGGGACAGCGCGAATTGTCGAGCATAATGAACGATACGGCTGGTATCGAAGCCACCCGTACTCCGATTTTCAAAAAGAAGGGGACTTATCCTATACGGCGTCTGGTTTCAATATCGAAACAGATGGTGAAGAGGTTGCCGTGTTGATCGGGCAGGCTTTTGATTCGTCGATTGAGGAAATGAGAATGACCGGGACCGACAGGGAGAGAACATTGAAGGTGGACGAGGAGACGGGTTATTTTGCTGCGGTTTATGAAGGAGATGGTAATTCCCTGGAGGTTGTCCCCGTGGAATGAATCGCACGAACGACTGTAACTTCTGTTAAAGTTGAGCGTCCAATGACAGAAGGGAGGATGAGGGAATGAGATACACTTTTATAGGTGCTGCCATTTTGTCGGCCTGTCTGATAAGCGGATGCTCAACAGAACAACAGAGCACTACATACCAAGAATCCATAGACACCGCCTGGCTGTTCATTGAAAGCAAAGGATGGGATCAGACAGCGAAAGGAAACGGTGACCATGCCGAAGTGACTGAAGTGGTGGTGGATGAAGACTACGTGCTTATGGATGAATCTTTTCATGGGGAAGAAGTTCTCTCTATCAGGTTCGAGGATAAGGAAAATGTGGTCGTCAGTACTCCGGTGGTTCTAGTAGAGCCGAAAGCAAATGAGGTGGTGGGATATGTTCCAGGTGAATAAGAAAAAACATCGTTTAGTAGGGCTCCTCGTTCTATGTATAGCGGCGTTTATCGGCTGCAGCGATAGAGAGGAACTCGAAGAACAGCAGGCCGAACAAATCGTCATCGAACACCATCAAAAGGACATCGGTCATGTCGAGATCACATCCATCACTCACAAAGGGAACCGTTTTGTTGTCGAGTGGGTGAATGATGCCAATTGTGAGCAGGGAACGACTTCAGTCCGCGATGATACAGGGGCCGTCACCATCCTCGGTGCTTCCATCTGTTGATTAAAACAGCATACGCCACAAAGCTTTGACGCCGTCCCAGAGCATCAATCCGAAGAACGCAGCTACAAAGCCGATAAGAAGAATTTTTTTCTCAGGTTTCATAGATTCAACTCCTTCCTGTAAACACGCATCTATGCTCCTTATTTTACCACTCGCGTAAACATTTCGACACGAAGGGCATAAGATGGAGCGGAACAAAAATCGGGGAGGTTTTCTTTTTGTATTATTATCACCCTCATTACTTTTCGAGCGTTTATCCATATGTTCAGCAGCGCAATGGTGGCACTTCACAGAAGCTACTTAATGAAATTGTGAAAAGCATTGAAGCGGAAGCCACGGCCATTGAGTTTTATACAAGGCTTGCTAAAGAGGCTCCGACAAAAGCAGCCGAAGAAGATGTGGTCCATGCGTTAGAAGATGAAAAGGTCCACCTTCAAGAGTTTACGAATTTGTACACACGAATCACCGGCGCGCCGCCTGAATACACCATTCAACCCGTTCCGTTCAAGAACTTCAAGGAAGGCCTTCAAACCGCCTACCGTGATGAGTTGGAAGCGTATGAATCATACCGGAACCTCTACCTCATGACTCAAGACCAAACCATACGAGACGTATACTTGCGGGGCTTCACGGACGAAATCGAACACGCCATGAGGTTCGGCTTTTTATTGATGAACGTCTAACGGTCTTCACTCTTTTTTCCTCTCGACAAAAAACACTTCCAGCGCAATCGTCGTCACGACCAGAAATCCAAGTCCTAGGCCCATCGCATTCAGAGTTATGCTGTACGTGTTTTCCATTTGGATACTCAGCCCATAAGCCATCAAAATGAAACCAATGACCCGCACCGCCTGCAGAAGATAATACGTCATCAACATTCCTCCTTCTATCCATTATATACCACACATTCTGGTCCACGACTCGAACGCTATGATAGGGTGGAGGAGAGGAGGGCTGTTTTATGGAAGATTACCAATTTATATGTTATTAACGTTAGGCCTCAGTGCGGTGCTTGGCTGGTTGTTTTACAGTGCCTTGGGACCAGGTGTATTCCTCGGAATGATTTTGGCGGTGCTGATCATGATCTCCATTCAATTGAACCGACAGGAACAAAAAAATAAACAAGATGCAGAGGAAGAAGATTCGAGCGGCTTTTGAGGATTAAGAATCATTTAATAGTGGTATATGATACCTGCGTTGGTATAATAAAATGGACCGATGCATAATTCTCAAGAGGTGGTCCATGTGATAATCAAAGAACTCATTTCAAATGTAGCCATTCTAATAACAAGCTTATTCCTTTATACCCAATTGACACGATCATCCCCACTCCTGTCATCCTCTTCCCTTCAGAAAAAAGTGACGGCAGGGATCCTGGCAGGTGTGCTCAGCAATATTTTGATGCAGTACAGCATGCAGTTCGGAGAATCAATCGTGGATCTCAGGCACATCCCGCTGATCCTCGTCGCCTATTACGGCGGCAGTATTCCGGCCCTTATCACGATGGGGCTGATCGGACTCGGCCGTTTTCTGATCGGGGTAAATACGTCCTCGATGCTTGCCTTACTCATGATCGTATTTATTACGGTAGCGACGCTGCTTTCAAGACGGGTGAATGTGAGAAGGAGCCTGAAGGTGTTCATCGCCCTGACGGCATCAAACGTCATTTTCACCATCATCATCTGTTATTTGATCAGCGCTTCTGACCTTCTATGGGTACTGATCCCGTCGTACTGGGGCATGTCCTACATAGCAGGCTTCACGTCATTCTATGTCGTGGAATACGTACGAGAGAGTCAGAGAGTGTTGGAAAAATATAAATCAGAAGCGGTGACCGATGCCCTGACCGGCCTCAACAACGTCAGAAAGTTCGACATGGTCTTCAACGACGTCAGCCGACAAGCCCAGGAAAAGAAAGAGAACCTGTCGCTTTTGTTTATCGACATCGATCACTTCAAACGCGTCAACGATACGTACGGACATAAAGAAGGCGATCGAGTGCTGATCGAGCTCGGCAACATTTTGAAAAATACCGTGCGCTCCTTCGATGTCGTCAGTCGGAACGGGGGAGAGGAATTCACTGTGATCTTGCTCGATTGCCCGACTGACCGCGGCAGACAGATCAGTGAACGAATCCGAAAAAACGTGGAGCAGCACCTATTTCTGCTGACGACAGGTGAAATCATCAACATCACCGTCTCCATCGGACTCGCCTGCTTTAACGAAACAACGAAGAGTCCGCCGATGCTGTTGAAAGATGCCGACGATGCCCTATATGAAGCGAAAAAGACCGGCCGCAACAAAGTATGTGTATCAAGCAGCTAGATTTTCCCTGTTTAGTGTTCCTTTCGATAGGATATAAACTAAATGGAACACCTCAGGGAGGAAAAGAATGTCTAAAGAATACTTAGAACGGGAAATCGACTTTCTCCGGAAGAAATTATACGAAGCCTACCGTCAATCCTTCGATTACGAACGCGTCGTAGAAATATCTCAGGAACTCGATGATTTGTTGAATCAATTGGAAGAACTGAAGAAGCACGAGAACAAAGCTCAAGAGCAGCTGAGCCGTTCTCGTGCTTCCTTTAGGGAGCGCTGAAACAAGGGGACGGTTCTCGCTGTTTCATCCCGTGAAACAGTAGGGACGGTTCTTGCTGTTTCACGGGATGGAATGAATCGAGAGATAGTCTTTCACAACCGTTTTGACTCTTTAAGATGCTGAGAATGGTCTTGATAAGACCTTCTCGCAACCATTTCATGTGTCCGCAGAGTGAAAAAAGGTCGTGACAGTTACGTCTCACTACCATTCCATAAAAAATAGACTTGAGCCTGATGTGCTCAAGTCTATTTTTTTATGAAACAAGAGAACCGTCCCCAATGTTTCCACACAAAATCACTTTATAGAGCATGAATCATTGCATGTGCCTTGATTTGTTTGGATCTTCCTCTTGCTTGCTATAAAACGGTACACATGATCACCCAATCTTAGCTTTTCAGCCATTAACAATAGAGGTACTGTCCAATGAAGAAGGGGGATATTTTTATGAACTTGAATGAATGTTTGTAAGCCCCAGTAATAGGATTGGCTCAATGAGCTGTAGGAACACATTTCTTGTTCTAATACCTCAACCTTAAAAGGAAGAGCTTTATTTATATGTGGGTCTCTGAAAGATACAAAATCAATCCTTCGTCGCTTATCCAACTTCCTCCATTTCATAACTGTATTTTTACAAAGAGGGCAATTACCATCATAATAGACCGTTAAATGTTGCAAATCATGACCTCCTTTTAGATCGAACCATTAGATTAAAATGCATTGACTAACAAAAAAAGAAGGGAAGCCCCTTCTTTTTTTAGTCTTGGAAATTATGAAGAGTGAACAATAGGAACTTGCGTTTTTGTTGTTAGGTTGCTTGAGATCGTTCTATCTTGATTAATTTCCTTTCCGTCAGAAGAAAAACGGGGAGGAATGAAAGAACACTCCAGCCTAACTCATAAAACAAATAGTATTCTTTGCTATAAGTGACGAACATCAGTGCAAAACCCAACACAATATTAAAGGTTGCCACTGCACATAAGACCTTTGCAGAATATTTTTGGGCAAAGTCCCATAACTTCTTATTCTTCTTAGACCTTTTCGTTCGATATCCGTAGACACTGTTGATGTTGTCTGGACTAGCTTTCCATAAAACGATGCTTGCTGCTAAACACCCTAAACCCGTAAGGAATATTAACATGATGATCTCCCTCTACTAAGATAGTTTATCTAATGTGTACGCAACAGCTCTCTCAGGTTCTTCGACTGAATCAATTCCAGGACCCCATGTTCCGCCTGCCAAATAGACTACTGCTCCGCCTACTGCAGCATATGTCACACCTACGTACTGGTGAGCGATGAGGACAACAGCAGCTCCGCAAACAGCTACAACACCACACTGAGCATTTACTTCACCAGTAGTGGCTAGTTCATCGCCTCGATCTTCAACGAATTGATTTAAATGTTCTGAAACCACTTTTAAACTCTCCATTGTTGCATTAGGGTCTTTTGCAAGAATCGAGTTCTTCAAATCCTCTACGGAATCAGAATGCTCGGACTCGATATAACTGGAAAACTCCTGAATGATTTCGAGCTCTTCTTCAGTTGGTTCTCTTGAGTCTTCTTCAGCGAATAAGACATCTCCAACAGGGCCATAACCAAAAACAATTCCCTGCATGTATTCAATTCCAGAGAAATCTGAATCTGCCTGAACGGGAGACATGCTGTTGGAAAAAATCGTGGATGCCAAAATGAACGGGATTACCAAAATACTAGCTAGCCATTTTTTGTTGTTTTTCATACTTTAATTTCCTCCTTATTAATGGTATGTCTTCTTGGACAGGGTATAAGTAGAGTAGCAGAGCTGCCCACATAGTAATTGAGAAGGTTACTATGCCTATAGTCAGCAATATCCCTAAATGAAAGACAATACCTGCAACCAGAATGTATTTTTTAAATCGATCTTTCCAAAACAATGCCGAGGCCAACAACAATTCGAATAGTGTGACGGACCAAGTGAGTATGACAACAAGTCCGCTTTCCAATATAGGGACCATAAAGAACTCTTGATAATTCGCTATCCCCAGCATAGGATCAGTCAGGAAATAGTAGAGTGCCGTTCCTTCGCCCCATTCATCGTTTTTTATCCTACCAATAGCTGCATGCAAGTAGATGAGCATGACTTGTATTTTGATAACATAAGTGAAGGCTAAAAAGCTGAGATTTCTATAAAAAGATTTTTGTTTGAACGGCTTCCAATGGTTGGTGCGATGATCCAATAGTGTTAAAGGGATAAGCAGAAAAGTGAGCGTTGTAACGATTTGATCCCCACCATCAAGTACAATGGCATATGTATGAATGCTGTAACAAATATACCAATGTAGTACACCAGATACACGAGGGTAATACCCAAGCATAATTGGTACCATCAACAAAATGATGAGGTATCTGACTATTTCGGGATTCATCCCTATAGCCTCACCAAGAACAAAGAATGATGGAACCAGATACTCTGAAGATGCTTGACTTTCAAGAGGGGCTAGAACAGCCATTGAATTAAACCCTATTGTGATAAAGGTGCTGATGGCCAATATAGTACGTGCAATCGCATAAGAATTGTTGAAGAGCTTCATATCCTTGACCTGATTTTGAAAGTGCTTCATATGATTTTCACCTTTATCACTCTGGCATTGAATGAACTCGTTTCCTCGTATTCTCTCCAATACCAGTTGAGGGGCTCTCTATAGTAAAGAATATATTCACCATGTTCCAAATGCTTAAATTCTTCATCAATAATGGTGGGGTCTTGTTCATTGGCTATTTCAACACACTCTTCTTCGCTTTTACACGGTTCCCATTCAGAGTTCGGAAAATCTGTTTCGATAGAGCCCAATTCAATCATTTGAGAGCGACCATGACGACTCAGACCAAATATATTATGCGGGGAGGCATTTGGTAAGTTAATCTGTGGTGAACTCTCATGAATCATTAAGACATCATCTGAAGGACTTTTGCTATAGAATGCAAATCCTTGAGGTGCCAATTGAGACATAGCATTCTTTCCCAACAAAGGGTTGGAAGGAACTAAGTTGATAAAAACACTTAGGCCAAAAAGAAGTGCAGATCCTAAAATTAAACTAATGAAAAGGTTTCTTTTGTCACTTTTGAAATTCATTCCATTATCAACTCCTTATTTATTTCACCTCCTAAGCAGACTTTTCTTAAAACGTTGGAATTAAGAGGAGTCTGAACACGATCGTTTCTTTCTGTGAACAAACTGATGAGGTATTCCCTCGTGTTTGTTCCTTGGATGACCTTCCTTCATTTAAAACAGGCAAGCCTATTATCAAGTTGTTAGGACGAAGGTGAATTCATTATGAAAAGACTTGTGTCGAACTTGTCATTCCCTCCTTTTCATATGAGTGTATAGACTGAATTCGATTAATTCTATATTTTTCCTTCTAAATGGGACTTGGGAAAGATACCTTGAAATCAATGGCCTAACCTACAAATTTATAACGGACTTTCCCAAGTGAATTTGACACTTTCCAAAGGGAATTTATGTTAAAATTTTCTTTATGTCGTGAAAACGTAATTGGCATAAGAAAGGTGACGTGTTCAAATGATCTACGCCACCTTTCTTATGCTTTATTCATCTTCCCGAAACGTTTCTTTGCCTGAGTCGTAGGATAGGGGAGGGGGAAATCGAATGAAGGGGTTCCAGAACTTCAATATTGCCGTGACTGTGATTGGACTAAGCGCCATCCTTTTTCACCTCTTTTCAGGAGGGGCATTTCTTTTAGTCGATGAGGTTATGATGATTGTGGCGGCCATGTTTTTCTTATCGGTTTAGAAAACGTGCTTGACCGTGAGAACAAAAGGAACGTAGGGGTCGCTTTCTTATTGATCTCGCTGTTCACCTTTGCGTCGACCCTTTAGAAATAAGAAAAGGAGATGGATCGAATGAATCATCGAATATGTGAGAAGTGTGAAGGGGACATGGTGAAATGTTATGTCGATCAGGGGATGAGAGGGATTCTAGTCAAGAACGCTGATGGGGATAAGCTGTTCTCAAACAAGAAAAACACACGCATCAATCCATTCGTCTGCGGGGACTGCGGCTGGGTGGAGTGGTATGCAGATGAACCAGGCAAGATCAGATGAAGGGCATACATAACATAGAAAAGGAAGCACGGGACTTGTCCCGTGCTTCCTTTTCTTTTTTGCTATGAGGTCGAAAACGGGCGAGAGAACCGTTCTCACAAACGTTTCTCAGGTCATCGAACCTAAAAACGGTCCAGAGTCTGCTCGTCACGACACTTTTTACAGCTTTTTGATTCTGAAACAGTCGAGAGAGCCATTCTCACGACGGTTTTCAAATAGGATACGTTATCCTCAAATCAAAACCAACATCAGACTCAACACAATCGTATATGAGAAATAGACCAACGCACCCGTCCAATGGATTTTCTGGATCTCTTGGAAGTACCCGTTCCCGTTATCCACCTTTCGTGCCCGCCTCACAATACCAATGTTCAACAGAATGATGACAGGGACAACCGTACAGACGACAATCCAAAGCAATGCCTCATCGAAGATCATCGGTTCGTTGTTGGAGGAAAATGCAATTACGAGGACCACCAACGAAAGCAGGAGGGGGGTTTTGAATTTTGATTTTCTTTCTTTTTCGAAGGATGGATCGTCCATGACATCCTTCTCATAGAGGATGAGCTTTCTCATGTCAGGCGTCCACGCATAGCGTCCGGTTCTGAACTTCTGCCACTCGGAAATTGAAATCGTGAGTAAGAGGAGGGCAAAAACACTGTAGAAAACGGTATCGGTTGTGTAGTAGAGAAGCAGCAGTGCGGCGCCGATGATACTGAATATCAAAAAGTTTAGAAAAAGAATCTGTTTCGTCCGTAACTTTCTGCGTTCATGCTGTTCCATCTTTACACCTCCTGTTGCTTTTCCTCGCGCATTTTTCTAATCTCTTCTGTCTGGTCGAGTATGTTCTGGTTGATCTTTCTGAGCGCATCAAAAATCGCATAAATTCCTGCCAGGACTAAAATCATAAAAAGTAGAGTCAAAGTGAAACCTTCTTTCGTCAGCGTTCTGGCTGTGAAACGGAAGAACCGTCCCCAATGTTCCAATTCAAGTTAAAGGCGAATGAAATCACAAGTAGGACGAAGATGCCGGCTGCAAGCGATGAGAGCGACATGATCCAATTGATGCGGCGGATCTCCTGAAAGGTGCCTTTGCCCTGATCGATTTTTTGGTCACGTAGAATTCTCCCGATGTTCAGCGTGGCGATCACAATGACCGCGAAGCTTATGATGATCCACATATAGAGAGGTTCTATTACAAAAGGTCTGTTATCGGCCATGAAATATTGAGTCCAGCCGAGGAAGGCAACAACCAATTGGGAAAAGTATTGCGTGAACCGCTCTGCCTTGAATGCTCCTCTATCCATCGCTTCTTTTTCATAAAGGACAAGTGCATTCATATCCTCTGTCCAGGCGTACCGACCGGTTTTGTATTTCACCAGCTCCAGCACACCTGCCACTGTAAACCAGATGCTGAATGTGAGAAAGACCAGCTTTTCGCTTGCCTGGGTCAACAGTATGAGGCCGACTACCATGATCATGAATGCGTACAAATTATAAAGAAGAATCCTTTTTTTACGTAGCCTGCTGAGTTCCTGCTTTTCCATGTGCGTTCACTCCTTTTATTACTTAAGCTGCAAAGATGACGAAAAACGAAATCGTTATCGATGTGAGAACGAGAAGAATGCCGGTGAGTAGGACGGTCATCCGTGTTTTTTTCGTGAAATTCGTCTGACCAGCATCGACTCTCTTCATCCGCGAAATCGTTCCTGCGTTCATGATAAGAACAAGAAAGAGGGCAAAGGGTCCAAACAGCCAGCCCACTTCAGTCGGGAAAAATGGTTCTCCTTTTTCCGTCATGAAATACTGAAAGGCGACAAGTAACAGCACGAAAACCTGCGTGATGATCGCCGTTCGTTTCTCTTTTTCCCACCTCCGTTCACCGATCTGTGCTTTCTCATACGTGATCAGCTTTTTCATATCCTTCGAAATCAAGTAGCGGCCTGTAGAAAGTCCGTACGTTTCGGTGGCGATGAAGCCGGCACAAAAAAGAGCGAGCAGGGCATAGATCGTGCGGCCGCTGACTTGATAAATGAGCAGCCAGCTGGAGAGAAAGACTATGATGGCATAAACATTCAAGAGAATGAGTTGTTTTTTCCTAAGGCGGGTCAGTTCGTTCTGTTCCATCCGCGAGCCTCCTTTCGTCAGATCATGATGATCATGAAATAGGTGGTGATGAGCGAGGCGATGACGACGAGCAGGGCTGCGAGC
This sequence comes from Halobacillus litoralis, assembly GCF_020171725.1. GTDB lineage: Bacteria > Bacillota > Bacilli > Bacillales > Halobacillaceae > Halobacillus > Halobacillus litoralis_F. The sequence continues at coordinate 228,271 of NZ_JAIVAJ010000004.1, forward strand.
AGGCCTTTCTTCCAGTTGCCCCGGCGTACGTTCCGCAACGGTTCTCCAGCATCGATCCGCTTCGCGCGTGAAGCGGTAGACCAGTTGAGAAGTCCTAGTATGATGGGGGCCAAAACGATAGCTACCCAAATGAATGGAACGGCGAAAATCGCTCCCATATTCGGTACCGCTATCACGTAATTAAAGATCATGGTCAAGATGACAAATACCGAGGCAATTACATTCCCCCTGCGTTCCTTGCGGTAAGCGAGCTCCCCGACTTTTTTCTGCTCATATTCCGCGAGCTTTCTCATATCTTCTGTAAACGCATAGCGCTTAGTGAAATAAAGATAGCATTCAATTGCGCTGATCACGACAATGACGGCCAGCAAGATAAGGAAGAATGGCTTGGCGCTTAATTCCAGAAGCACCGTCAATGCGAATAGGATCGCCATCGGAATGAAGGATAAGTTTACGTGCAGCATTTGCTTTTTTCTTAAGCGTTTCAGTTCCAGTTGTTCCATGGGATCACTCCAACCTGATATGTATAGTACATATACGAATTTACCAGTAAAAGGTTTCAAAAGGAAGGCGTGGAAGCGAGATTTATGGAATAATAGGGGAAAGACGGAGGGGGGATTCGGTATGGGAAGCATCTTAGGCACACTGTTCAGGAAAGCGGGCGCTGTGTTTCCGACCGTCCTTGCCACGAGCCTGCTTTTTGTACCCGTCTTCCTTTACTTGAGCGCGACTTGGATGGAAGGCGTGATGTATTTTTCCTTCCTATTGTGGGGTGTCTTCATTGTTGTCATGACGTACGGATTGCCGGCATCGATCCTGTCGGAATGGAGCACCATGAAGTGTCGTCATCGTAAAAAAATCGCGCTCGCCTTCCACGTGATGCTCGGAGCGGCGTTTATTCCACTGAACATCGTGCTGGGGGACGCTTATCTTCCGTTCGGTGTGGTCAGCGGTCACCAACCGCTCGATGCAGTCAGCTGGGGGATTGGCGTTGTGGCTGTCGTAGCCTCGCTGTTGTTCTGGTTCTTCGACGAAGGTCTCCGCTGCCTCGCCAAGCGGAACCACTGGAAGGTGTATCTCTGAGCGGTGGAACGAGGGGACGGTTCTCCGTGTTTCATCTTCTAAAACGGTCGAGAGCATCAGTCTCTGCACTCTTTTCTGCGCTCTTCTGACTGAAAAAGGACGTGAGAGCCCGCATCTCGACTCTTTTAACGTCCGGCATCAATCAAAACGGTCGTGACAAAGTGCTTCACTACCATTTCAGCCTCCTCGACGCCAACGAAAAAAGAGACTTGAGCTCAACCAGCCCAAGTCTCTTTCCTTTTTCTGTGAAATTGGAACAAGGAGAACCGTCCCTCATGTTTCACCACGCGAAACAGTGAGAACCGTCCCCGTGTTCCACCTATCTATCTCCGATTGATGCAATATCCTTCGTGAGACTGGCGATCGTTGCGATTTCGTTGTCGCTGATCTCCATCAGCTCATCGAACATCTCCACCGATTCCTGTGAAATGAAGGTTACGTGTTCGACGGACGAGACAATCTGCTGAATACCCGCTGACATTTCGTGCGTGGAAGCAGATGTGTCTTCGTTGTTTTTGGCAATGATCTGGTTCGACTCGAGCATCTGTTGGAACAGTCCGCCGAGCTCTTCAATCGAGGCGTTCGTTTCTTCTGATTCCTGCAGGCCTTTTTCCATAGAAGCGACGGCCGAATCGGTTTCTTCCTGTGTGCCGCGCACAATGGAGGAGACTTGGTCGGAGGAATTGCGCGTCTGCTCTGCTAGTTTACGCACTTCATCTGCTACGACCGCAAATCCTTTTCCGTGCTCCCCGGCGCGGGCCGCTTCAATCGCGGCATTCAAGGAGAGAAGGTTGATCTGCTCGGAAATATCCGTGATGACACGTGCAATCGAGCCGATTTCCTTCGATTTCGTTCCGAGTTCCTTCACAACGCTGTAAGAGTCGTTGACCGTGCTGTTCAATTCCTTCATTTTCGCCATCGACGTCTTGACCCGCTCATTTCCTTCTTCCGTCAGCTCAAGCGCAAGCTTCGACTGTTCGGAAATGTCCGAAGACTGGTGGGACAAGTCGGCAATCGAGGCGTTCATTTCTTCAAGCGCCGCCGAGCTTTCCTCTGTTGAGGCGAGCTGTTTGCGGATGCCGCGTCCGACTTCATCGATCGCCGCACGCACGATGTCCGCCTGCTCGACCGCATCTTCTCCTTTTTCTACGAGAGATCCGACCCGTTCATCGGTCACTTCATTATGTTCAGGCACAGCAACGGCAGCCGCTGCTTCCGCTGCTGCGACCTCTGCCATCGCCGCTTCATTCGAAAGCAGCAGTTTTTTCAAACGGCTGGACTTGACCATATAGAGGATGGTCGTCGCAAGAAATACGACATTCAACGCAATCGAAATATAGAGTATCATCCTGTCGCCTCCTTATAATTTTCTGTACAAAAGGGTGGTGCCTTCTGCGATGGATTCAGGTATGCCGTTCAATCGGTCGTTATCCTTATAGGAGTGGAAGACCGGCTTTCCGTCGATATTGTGGTAGGGCTCGAACTGGTGGTATTTTTCTGAGATGTGGATCGATTTTTTGTTGGTGGCTTCTAAGTAGATGAAAGAAAGTTCTTCCTGCTCGGCTTTCTCAATCAGCTGGCCGATCAGTTGATGGATGATTTCCTTGCGGTTGTCAGGCGCCGTTACACCCAGCATGAAAAAGTGGAGCGCTTCGCCGTCCTCGATGTCCCGTCCGTTCTTCAGCTTGAAGTCGCGGATGAATTGCTGATCGACGTCCTCGAGCACGTGCAGGATAACATTCATATCCTTGAAGTCCCCTTCGAAAACGTCTTCGCCGATGATTTCCGGCGCACTCGTATCCCCGGCCATCACGCCGACAACATTTCCATTTTCGTCAAGCGCCGTCATGCAGTAGCCTTGGTCGACCGTCGCTTCAAGGTATTCTTTTGTAAAGGCGAAAAAGTCGTCATACGGCAGGTCCAGTAGTCCGACCATCGGTTCCTGAATCCACTGGCCGTTGACATCGATTCCAACGAACGAACGCGCGAGGCAGGCTGCGGTTTGGTCGAGTAATTCTGGTTCATCGCTTCTTAGTGTGTGGTACGTATAAGCTGTATTTGTTTGCAAAATGAATTCCTCCTCTTATGAAATGACGCTTCCGCTGAAGTCGATCCGCTCCAGTGCATTGCGAAGCTGCACCTGGGCGATTTTCGAATTCGGATTTACAATCTGTACGTTCTTGAACCCGAGCGTCGTGTAAAAGACGAGCGTCTGGTCTAGCTGCTCCAGCACCGATGACGGCACCGTCGTCTGATATGTGGCATCCACCACAAGCGTATAATCACGCTTTGAAACCTGACCGATCGTATATTCGAAATCCGTCATATACTGGGTCGCATCCTCGGACCGGATCAAGCCGTAAACCTGGATCTTCACAGCCTTCTCCCGCTCCTGAACGACCATCTTGTACTTCTTCCTATCGACAACCAATCCTTCCATACAAGCACCTCACTTTTTTGGTATACATTTAATCTATCGACAATATAAGACAAATTTGAAGAAAATTCGCATACGTTGTATTATTCTGTTCCTTTTTCATCGAATCGTTTACGATAGTCTCGAAGGGAAAAAATAGAAAGGGGTAAGAAAATGAAACCAATCACATCTTTCTACCCAAGTGTAGATGGAAACGAACAAGAGAGAGAACAGTTCGTGGGATATTTGGAAGAGCTTCTGACCAGGATCGATGAGCTGAAGGACCCGGAACGTCTGACGCTTGGTGACCTGCCGGCAGAAGAAGACATGTACAAGCCATCCGACCTGCCAATCGAATCCTCTTCTGTGAAAAAAGTAATCGAGGAGCTGATCGAGCTCGCAGAAGGACATCGGTTTGGGAATCACCGATATGTGGCCAATGCGTCACCACTGCCGAACATTCCGAGCCTGCTCGGCCAGGTGATGATGACGCTCGTCAACGGCAACAATCTTTGGGACGTCGAAGGTACCGCCGCAGCACGAGCTGAAGTCAAAGTGACGAGCATGCTTTCAAAAATCATCGGATATGATCCTGAAAAAAGCGGAGGCTTCACGACGTGGGGTGGACAAGGGGCTGTTTTCCAATCACTCCGGCTCGCCATCGCCCGCCAGTTCCCGGATTCAAACGAAGAAGGCGTGCCGCAGAACCTGTATGCCTTCTGCTCAGAGCTTTCGCATTACAGCCTGTTCAAATCGATGCAAGCAGCAGGCATCGGAACGAACCATTTGATCCGCGTCAAAACCGGCGACGACCACGCGATGGACCCTGAGGATTTGATGAAAAAAATGAAGGAAGTCATTTCGAATGGGGGAGTCCCCATCTACGTGCTTGCCAGTACCGGCACAACCGACACGTTCGGCATCGACGACGTGAAACGAGTAAAGGAGATATGCCGCGAAGTCGAAGAATCACACAACCTTGACCCGATTTACCTTCACGCCGATTCTGCCATGGGGGGAATGTACACCTTCTTCAACGACTATCCACTCGTGGACAATCCGCTTCAGTTCAAGCGCGACGTCGTAAAGGAGCTATCCCATTTTCAAGAGAAGTTCCGATCGCTTAAGCTTGCCGATAGTCTCGTCTTCGATTTTCACAAGCTCGGGCAGACGCCTTACATATCGAGCTTGTTCCTTGTGAAAGACGCATCCGTTTTCCAATACGTCGACCTGAACGAAGAGGAAACCCCATACGTCGGCAACCGCGGCTACGGCAGCTATCACACAAGCTACACACTCGAATGCTCAAGGATGGGCAGCTCCCTGCCGATTTATGCATCGCTGATCGGACTTGGAATCGAAGGCTATCAACGCTTACTCGCCCAATACATTGAAGTGAACCTCGCCTTCCGCAGGGCACTGAAGAGCCGGCTTCCGAACATCGCCGTCACCAACGACGTCTCACCGATCACGACCTTCCGCCTCTACCCAGGCGAGTCCCAGTGGGAAGAAGAAAAACAAGGCCGCCTCACCCGCCAGGAAGTCGAAGACATCAACAAACTCAACAGCCGCTTTGCCGAAGTGCTCGGCCAGAAACGCGACGAAATCTACTTCGGCAACACATCCAGACAACGATACGTCACCGTCCAGGGCGGAGGCGAACGACCCGCCATCTACGTCCAGAAATTTTTCTCAATCTCACCCTACACCACCGTCGACTGCATCCCGGAATACATCGATTTCCTGGAGCGAAGGCTTGAGATATTGGAAAAAGAAGTCCTTTGCCAGAGCTGAACATTGTGAGCGTGGATAAATGGGATAGTGAACGGCTTCAAGCAGAGGAGGTAGTCCCAATAAAAGATAAAAGGGACAACGAGCAGCCAGACAGCAGAGGAGGTAGTCCCAATAAAGGATAAATAGGACAACGAGCGACCAGTTAGCAAGGTTAATAGTCCCAAAGAGAAAGTAAGATGCATACAAAGGCTACAAGAACCACGAAGATGATAGAAGACATAAAAAAAGAGACTCTCATCCACGAGAGTCTCTTTCATTTCAGAATCCAATCCGCCCATAACGCTCAATCATCTTCTCATTATGCGCATCCGACCCATCAATATTCCCACTCTTAAAAATCGGCACATCCACCCCGCGCCCGTGAAGGTCCTCAATCGTTTTGGAAAATAGGGCGTGGAGGGCCGCCGTTCCTGCCACGGACGATAGCGGGGAGAAAGCCTGATCCAGCCCCTCGGCCGACATTGCCGCATCCCCGACCGGAACATGCAGGTCGATCGTCCAGTCCGCCACATCCTCAAGCCGCTGTCCGCTCACGTGGCGGGATGGCTGCGTGTCCGAGTAGGCGAGCGAGGTGAGTGCGATCACCTTGATGCCCTTCTTCTTAAAGAAGCGCGCCGTATCAACCGGAGCCGGATTGCGTCCGGATACAGAAATGACAAGCACCATATCGCCATCCCGCACCGGTTCTTTTTCCAAATAAGGCGTGACAAAATCCGGCGTACGCTCGAGCTCACTCGAACGCCTCGCCCCTTCGTGCAGCATAAGCGGTTCAATCGTAATCGGCCTTACCGGAACGAGTCCGCCGGCACGATAATAAGCATCCTGCGCAAGAAGGCCGGAATGCCCGCAGCCGAACGTATGAAGGATGCCGCCACCTTCGATCACATCCGCCAGCTGCCTGCCAACCGCGGTAATCACCGGCCCTTCTTCAGACTCTATAATGTTCAACGTCTCCACTGCCTTCGATAAATAGCTCATCTTGGTTGTCACCTCTTTTTTGGGGACGGTTCTCGTGTTTCAAAATGAAACACGAGAACCGTCCCCGCTGTTCCACCCGACTCAGCGGTAAATGTCGCTGATGAACTTGTAGCGGTCCGCGCGGTAGGCGGATTTCACGACTTCAAACGGCGTACCGTCCGTCAGCACACTGTTCCGCTCGATCAAGAGAACAGCCGAGTGCTCCGGCACGTCGAGAAGCTTGGACTGATGATCGTCTGCGACCGTCGCTTCGATCATCTGCGTCGCTTTTTCAATCGTGCGGTTCAGCTCATTTTCTACATATTCATAAAGCGACCCCTGCACGATCTCCTCCGTCAGCTCAGGCAGAAGGGAGGCGGGGAGGTAGGTCGTTTCCACCGCCATCGGCTTCTTGTCCGCATAACGGATCCGCTGGACGAGGAAGACATCCGCGTCTTCACCGAGCGCAAGCTTACCTGCGATCTCCTTCGTCGCCGGCTGCCGCTCAAACGCAATCAGACGACTGCTCGCCTCCATGCCACGCTGCTTCATATCCTCCGTGAAACTCGTCATGCCCTGCAGAGGCTGTTCGATCTTCTGCTCCGCGACAAACGTACCTTTCCCTTTCTCGCGGTATAAATACCCGTCATTGACCATGTTCGTCATCGCCTGACGAACCGTCATACGGCTTACATCATAATGCTCGGAAAGCTCGCGCTCAGACGGAATCATCTCGCCTGCCCGAAACTCCCCAGTGTCCATCCGCTGCTTCAAATCCTCTTCGATCTGATAATACATCGGCATGGGCGAACGTTTATCTACCACCAGTGGCTCATCCTTTCCCATCAACAAATTGGTACGCATTCCGGTCCACAATCAGCGTCACATCATCGTGATTCTTAAGCGCAGAAGCCGGAAACGCTTCATCGATCTCGCCCGCCAGCAGTCGCTCGATCGCCCGTGCTTTCCTTTCACCGGAGGCAATCAGCACGATCCGTTTACTTTTTAAAATAGATCGTATGCCCATCGTCACGGCCTGCTTCGGCACGTCCTCAATCGAGGGGAAGAAGCGTGCGTTCGCCTCTCGCGTCGAAGCGGCGAGTTCAACGATATGGGTCGGGGTGTCGAACGAGCTGCCGGGTTCATTGAAACCGATGTGACCGTTTTCTCCTATCCCTAACAATTGTATGTCAGGTGGGCCGACTTTCTCAATCACTTCTTCATAACGCAGGCACTCTTTCTCAAGATCATCCGCCGTCCCGTCCGGAATGTACGTGTTCGCCGCGTCGATGTTCAAATGCCCGAACAAGTTCTCCTCCATAAAGGTCCGGTAGCTCTCAGGATGATCCGGACCGAGTCCGACATACTCGTCCAAGTTGAGCGTCTTCACCCTTTGATAGTCGGCGTTTCCCTTCTTATAACCTTCAATCAGCTTCTCATACGTGCCGAGCGGCGTGCTGCCCGTCGCAAGCCCGAGCACAGATTCCGGATCTGCCTTCACCTGGGCTTCGAAAATCGAGCACGCCTGTTCGCTGAGCTGTTCTTTCGTCTCCGTTACGATGATGTTCATGATGATTCTCCTCTCTGATAGGCGACTTCTCCCATGCACAACGTGAGCACGACGCTTCCGTCTTCATCAAGCAGCACAAGGTCTGCGTCTTTGCCTTCTTCAATGCTGCCTTTCCGGTCGAACACGCCGAGCTGGCGGGCTGCGTTGCCGGACGTGATCCGGGCAAGCTCCTGCCAGGAGGCGAGCGGGCGCATCTTCCGCACCGCTTCATTCAGCTTCAATATGCTCCCGGCAAGCGTCCCGTCCTCCAGTCTCGCTTCCTGGTTCTTCACCGTCACGTCCTGACCGCCGAGGTCGTACGCCCCGTCAGCAAGACACTTCGCGCGCATCGCATCCGTGATCAGCATCGTACGTTCACTGCCGATCGTTTGATAGGCGAGTCGCACGGCATCCGGATGGACGTGGATGTGGTCGACGATCATCTCGACCATCAAGGACGGATTCAGAAAGGCCGCCCCGACGAGCCCAGGCTCCCTGTGGTGGAGCCCGCTCATTTGATTGAACAGGTGGGTGACGTGGCGGGCTCCCCGGTCTGCCGCCGCATTGGCCGTTTCAAGGGAGGCTTCCGAATGACCGAGCGAACAGACGACGCCGGTGCGGCTGATTTTTTCAATAAAATCAAGAGCTCCTTCCGTCTCCGGTGCAAGGGTGACGAGCTTGATGCGATCACGACTCTCGTTCTGCCACGTCTCGAACATCTCGACCGAAGGAGGCAGGATATGGGCTGTCGGCTGGGCGCCGGCTTTCCCGCTTGAGATGAACGGCCCCTCCAAATGGATGCCGAGAACCTCAGCACCGCCCGACGCTTCGTACGCCCCGACGTTCCGGACCGCCTTCGAAATGTTCTCAGGCGACTGCGTCATCGTCGTGGCGAGGAAGCTTGTCGTGCCTTCCTCCGGGAGCTTCGCCGTCATGCCGTCGAGCGCTTCGGTCGTCGCGTCCATCACATCATGCCCCGCAGCGCCGTGGATATGGACATCGATGAAGCCGGGGAGGAGGGTGTGGCCCCCTCCGTCGATCTCCGGCTCCTGCGCGGTCCGATCGGAAATCCGGCGAATGCGCCCATCTTCGATTTCAACCGAACCATTTTCCATGACACGTTCCTCGGTCACAATCCGTACATTTGAAATCCACATACTCTCTGCCTCCTTTTATTCAACCGTCACGATGCCGGTCGTCCCGTGCTCGTGATGCCCGGTTTGATGCAGGTGAACCTGCTCGTTCTCAAGATTCGTAAAGATCACAGGCGTCACAACAGACGGCGCATTCTCTTTGACGAAATCAAGATCAACCCGGATCAGCGGCGTCCCTTTTTCAACCGCCTGACCGTCACTCACAAGCGACTCGAACCCTTGTCCATCAAGCTTCACCGTATCAAGCCCGATATGAATGAGAATCTCGAGGCCATCCGCCGTCTTCAGCCCGACCGCATGCTTCGTCGGGAACACATTCAGCACCTCACCATCCACCGGCGAATGAATCACACCATCCGTCGGATCAATCGCAAAGCCCTGTCCCATCATTCCTTGGGCAAAAACCTGATCAGGCACCTCAGACAGTGGAATCACCTCACCCGTCGCAGGGAGGACGAACGACGCTTTGTCTACAGACCTCACGCCTGCTGACTCCTGCTGCTTCGGTTCATGCACCGCGTCTGGTGCGGTCATGTTGTTCTGCTCCATCCGTTTGCGCATCGCTTCCGCGACAAACTCGACGGAAGTCCCGACGATGACCTGCAGATTCGTCTTACCGACTTTCATTACACCACGCGCACCGTTCTGCTTAATCGCTTTTTCATCAATCGCATCACGATCATCCATCTGCAGTCTGAGGCGGGTCGTGCAATAATCAAGCGATTGGATGTTGTCCGGTCCGCCGAGGGCTTTCAAATAATGATAGGCTTTGGCGTCGTAATCACCGGAAACCGCCGTCTCATCCATTTGGTCCAGCTCGTCCTCATCCTCGCGTCCCGGCGTCTTCAAGTCGAGCTTGATGATCAGGAAGTAGAAGATAACGAAGTAGAGAGCCGCCATAATCAAACCAATTACAATCAGCATCAGTGGATTTTCGGCAATCGTGAAGTTCAATAAATAGTCGATCAGCCCCGCCGAGAATCCGAATCCATGCCGGACATCGAACACGAACGCAAGCACCATCGCCACCCCTGTCAACACCGCGTGAACCGCGTAAAGAAGAGGGGACAGGAACATGAATGAGAATTCGATCGGCTCTGTGACCCCTGTCAGGAAGGACGTCAGACCGATACTTAAGAACATCCCGCCAACCGCCGCTTTACGCTCTTTTTTCGCAGCGGCATACATCGCAAGACACGCAGCCGGAAGTCCGAACATCATGATCGGGAAGAATCCAGCCAGGAAGTGCCCGGCCGCCGGGTCGCCGTTCAGGAAGCGGTTGATCTCACCGCGGACGACCTCTTCAGACGCCGTCGTGAACGTTCCGAAGTCGAACCAGATCAGCGTGTTGATGACGTGGTGAAGACCGATCGGAATCAACAGACGGTTCAGCACCCCGTACACCCCGACACCAGCAGCGCCCGAGTTCAGCACCCATTCCGTTACCGAATCGATGACATATTGTGGATATACCCACAGATGCCCGAAGATAAAAGCGAGCACAACCATCGCACCAGACGTGATGATCGGTACGAACCGTTTTCCTCCAAAGAACGAAAGGAAGTCCGGAAACTTGACGTCGTGATACCGGTTATACAGCATCCCGGCGACAAGCCCCGCAATGATTCCCGCAAAGACGCCCATCTTGACGTCTTCGTTGATCGCCTGGATCCCCTCAAATAACACGAGGTACCCAATCGCACCAGACAAAGCAGCCGCCCCGCTCCCATCCTTCGAGAATCCCATCGCAATCCCGATGGCGAAAATAATCTCCAAGTTACCAAGAATTCCGTTTCCAGCCGCCGACATGAAAGGGATATTGAGCATATCCTCCATCCCGAGACGAACGAGCAATGCCGCAGCCGGCAAGGTCGCAATCGGAAACATCAATGATTTACCAATACGTTGCAAAAAGTTCAGCACCATGATGGCCTCCTTCTATAAATGTAAATGAAAACGTTTTACTGAGGTTATCATATCATCAATACATATAGTTGTCTATACCAGTTAAGTTTTTTGTGAAAAGGGTTGAGAGCGAGCGACAACTTTTCAAAAATCAGCGAGTCGAAACTGAAGAGAGGAGGAAGCACATGACCTTTTTGAAAAAGAAATCCAGTCAAAAGTGCTTTGAGAGTCTGCCTCACAACCAATTTCAGCGGGGGGATTTTAAGAGTTAGAGAGATTCGGACAGAGAAAGGCTGCCGAGAGAGGAGATAGTCCGAATAAAAGGTTATTAGGACAGGGAGGCGTCGCGGTAAGAGGGTGCTAGTCCCAATAAAGGGTAATCGGGACAGGGAAGCGCCGCGGACAGGAGGAGGTAGTCCCAATAAGAGATTATCGGGACAAGAAAGCGCCGCAGGAAGAGGATGCCAGTCCCAATAAAAAACAATCAGGACAACGAAGCCTCACACGAAGCCCTGTCAGTCCCAATATAAAAAGAGAATACGAGATTGAACCGCTGCAACTATATCAAAAGCCACACCATTCTCAGACTTTTGACAAAACTGTCTAATTGGTATTGACACTCATTCTCAACTACAGTAATCTTATATACAGATGAAAATGATTCTCACTATCATGGAAGGGAGTTACATAAAGATGAAAACAACATCAAAATGGTGGCTGGCGGCGCTTGTCTTAGGGCTTGCGATGCTGCTTGCCGCGTGTGGCAATAGTGGTTCTGACGAATCGACGGATGCTGAAGGGTCATCCGACGAGACGGAGGAAACGGAAAATACTGACGAAGCGAGCGGGGCTCGTGAAGTCGAGCACTCGATGGGAACGACGACGATTGAAGGGACACCGGAAAAAGTCGTCACGCTTTTCCAAGGGGCGACGGACGTAGCGACTGCGATGGACGTTGAGCCTGCCGGAATCGTGGAGTCTTGGATGGAGAAGCCGATCTACGAATACCTTCGCGATGATTTGGAAGGAACGCCGATTGTCGGCCAAGAGACACAGCCGAACTTGGAGGAGATCGCAGCGCTTGAGCCGGATGTGATCATTGCTTCGAAGACGCGTCACGAAGATATTTACGAGCAACTGAACCAGATCGCACCGACGATCGCGATCGACAAGCTTTTCGAATATAAAAATACGGTGGAAGTGATGGGCGAGGCGCTGAACAAACAGGACCAAGCCGATCAGATTCTGACCGACTGGAACGACCGCGTCGAGGACTTCCAGGCAAAAGCAGCTGAGAAGATGGGAGAAGATTGGCCGATGAACGTCGCGGTCTTGAACTTCCGAAGCGACCATGCCCGCATTTACTTCCAAGGGTTCGCCGGTCAAGTGCTGAACGACGCTGGCTTCACCCGTCCGGAAGCGCACCAGGAAGACGTCTGGGGCATTCAGCTGACGGACAAAGAAAGCATTACCGAAATGAACGCCGACGTGTTCTACATTTTCATGGATGAAGACGAAGCGGTGAAAGAAACCTACAACGACTGGACGAGCCACCCGCTATGGCAGAACCTTGATGCTGTCAAAAACGATCAAGTGTACGAAGTCGACCAAGTCATCTGGAACATGGCCGGAGGAATCCGCGCTGCGAACCTGATGCTGGATGACCTGTACAATCGTCTGGAGCTTGAACAATAAGACTTGATGCAAAGATAGGAGTCCGTCTCCTATCTTTGTTTCTATGGAGAGAGATATGATGTTTTCTTTTTCAACGAAACCGTACATAAGATGGACGATTCTCGCTGGATCGATCCTTGTATTCCTGCTTGCCGCACTCGCAAGCCTCGCGTTCGGAAAAGCGGCCGTATCGTTCACGGACGTGTGGAACGCACTGTTTGCCTATGACCCGGAAAGCACCGAGCACATTATCGTCCGCACCTCGAGGCTGACGAGGACGCTCGTTGCGATCACGATCGGGGCGAGTCTTGCGATTGCCGGGACGCTCATGCAGGCGCTCACCCGCAACCCGATGGCCGCACCCGACATCTTCGGGGTCAACGCCGGCGCTCTTTTTTTCATCGTATTCGCCGCGACCTTCCTTTCGGTCGAGTCGCTGACGCACTACATGTGGATCGGATTCATCGGAGCGTTCGTCGCCTCGGTGTTCGTCTACTTCCTCGGCTCGCTCGGGGACGACGGGCTGTCGCCGGTTCGGCTCGTCCTTGCCGGTGCCGCCATCACGGCGCTGTTCGTCTCGTTCACCCAAGGCATGCTCGTCCTCGATGAGCAGCGGATGCAGAGCGTCTTGTTCTGGCTCTCCGGCTCCGTTGCCGGCCGCGACCTCGACATGCTCCTGCCCGTCCTGCCGTTCATCGTCGTAAGCATCATCGTGGCGTTCTTTATGGGCAAGCCGCTGAACATCTTAATGTCAGGGGATGATGTGGCAAAAAATTTGGGCCAGAACACACTGCTGTTGAAGCTGATTGCCGGCGCTGTCATCGTCCTGCTCTCGGGCGGATCGGTCGCCATCGCCGGGTCGATCGGGTTTCTCGGACTTGTAGTGCCTCATCTCGCAAAAGGCGTAGCCGGACCGAATTACCAGTGGGTCCTGCCGCTCAGTGGGCTGTTCGGCGCCACGCTTCTTCTATTATCAGACGTCGCCGCACGCCTGATCATCGCCCCGCAGGAAATGCCGATCGGGGTCATGACGGCCCTGTTCGGGACGCCATTCTTCATTTATGTCGCAAGAAAAGGGGTGAAGAAACGTGACTGATCACTTTACGATCCGCACGAAATCGGGTTCAGTTTCCATCCAAGTGCATAAGCGGTCCCTTTGGGTGCTGAGCCTGCTTTTTGCCGCCGTGTTCGGCGTCTTTCTCGTCAGTCTGTCGTCAGGAAGCAGCTGGATTCCGCTGTCAACAGTCGTCACAGAAGTGTTCGGCGAAAGTGAGTCCGCCTTTGTCCTGAACGAACTGAGGATGCCTCGGGTCTGGCTCGGTCTGTTCGTCGGGGCGAGTCTCGGCGTGTCCGGTCTGATCCTTCAAGGGATGATCCGCAACCCGCTCGGGTCACCGGACATCGTCGGCGTTACGGGAGGCGCCTCGGTCGGGACGGTGATCTTCATCGTTTATTTCATGGGCGAGGTGAGTATACAGTGGATGCCGGTCGCGTCCGTCACAGGCGCTGCCGTCATCACCATGCTCATTTACCTTTTATCATGGAAGGACGGGGTCACACCGATGCGGCTGATCCTCATCGGAATCGGGATATCCGCGCTCACAAACGCCGTCGTGACGATGTTCATGGTCTCGAGTGAAGCCGCGCTTGCGACGAGGCTGTACCTTTGGATGACGGGAAGCCTGTACGGCACGAACTGGGATGAAGTGAAAATCGTCGCCCCCGTCGTCATCGCGCTGATCATCGTGTCGTTATTTTTCACAGGGATCGTCAACGTAAAGCAGCTTGGCGATGACGTCGCTCGCGGAATGGGCGTCCGTGTTCAATTTTACCGTGTACTCCTGCTTGTCTTAAGTGTAGGACTAGCAGGCGCTGCGGTTGCATTCGCGGGAGGCGTCGCCTTCGTCGGGCTGATCGCCCCGCACATCGCGAGGCTGATGCTGCAGCGTTCATTCGGCATTCTCGTATTCGGGTCCGCCTTGATCGGCGCGCTTATCGTACTCGTCGCAGACATCATCGCGCGCACCGCCTTCCTGCCATCCGACATCCCGGTCGGCGTCTTCACCGCAGGCATCGGCGCACCATTTTTCATCTATTTACTGTATCGGAATCGAGAGGGGATGAGCGAATGACGACCATGGTCGATTTACTCGAAGCACCAGACGAATTTCTGAAGCACCAGCAACAGCGGATCAAAGCACCGAACACGAAGATCGCCGCCTCCATGGTCATCAAGCGCTATGCGAAAATCTACTTGGATGAAGTGATGGACTCGATCGTCTTCGGTGAAAAAGCCCGCATCGTCCCACTTCACGCCTGCACTTTCACAAATGAGCTGAACCTCGTCGTCGATGACAGCCGCGTCTCTTATGCTGAGTGCGGCTGGCGTGCGGTCTTCGCTGAGCACCTGACGCCCGTCGTCACCTCGCTCCATAAAGCAACGCGTCTGCCGCACATCATCTTATGGGAAAATGTAGCGGTCCGGATGAATTCCTATTTGAGAAAAGCCGTCCAGAAGCACCCGGACGAAGCCGGTGCTGTCCGTGAAGCCGCCGCAGAGATTCGAGACCTCGACGGGGATGTTTTTCAACTGGAGAAAAATCCGCTCGCTGAATACTTGGCGCCATGCGAGGCGTTGACGGAGCAGGTGATGCGGAAGACGTGCTGTTATTATCACAAGCTTGAGAAAGAAAAGAAGCTTCCCTACTGTCTCGTCTGCCCGATCCAGTAATAGATGGAATTTACTTCCATTCGACAAAATAATTCGACACGAAACTTCACGTGAAACATGTGACGGAAGGTCATCTCCTTGCTAAGGATCCATCCTGTTCCAAAATGGCGACTAGTTCTCCGAAGAGCAGAAGATGTATTCGAAATCACGTTTAACTGCTAAATCCACGAGAGTGTGTGTATGGACGTTTTCGGTCACAATATGTATAAGGAACCGTCGTGTAGCAGCTTCTCATGACGGCTTTTCAATTACTTGGGAAATAACAAAATTTAGTTTCAGTGGATAACACATGTCGAATAAGTAACGTCCGGCTCCAGCGCCTTTGTTCTTACATATCCGACATTACGGAGCACCACAAGTCGGGAAATCGCCCTTCACCCTTGGTACGCTATAGAAGAAGGAGGTCATCGGGGTGGATATTGAACACTTAAACCGTGCCGTCACGTACATGGAAGAGAATCTTGATCAGACCATCGATTTCGGGGAAGCCGCACGCCGGGCCTACAGCTCTGAATTTCATTTCAAGCGCATCTTTTCCGCTCTGGCAGGCATTCCCCTATCCGAATATGTGCGCAGAAGACGTCTGACGCTCGCAGCCTTTGAGTTGCAGAAGGGGACAGAAAAAGTCGTGGATGTAGCCCTTAAATACGGCTACCAGTCGCCGGACTCTTTTGCTAGAGCCTTCCATGCGCTGCACGGCATTACGCCGGCGGAAGCCAAAAAGCAGGGAGCATCCCTGAAGGCATATCCGAAAATGACCTTCCAGCTTACCATTAAGGGAGGAAATGAAATGGATTATCGTATTGTAGAAAAAGAAGCCTTTCAAATTGCAGGGTTGAAGAAAAGGGTCCAGATTCAGTTCGAAGGGGTGAATGACGAGATTGCCGCGATGTGGAAGAGTCTTGACGAAAACACCATCGCTGAGCTGAAGGCCCTGGCTGATACGGAGCCTCAAGGCATGATCAGCGCCTCGACCCATTTTTCAGAAGGAAGAATGGAAGAGAAGGGGGAACTCGACCACTATATCGGCGTTGCGACAACAAAGGAAGTACCCGATTCCTTCGCAAAGCTCGACGTCGAAGCATCACAGTGGGCGGTTTTCGAAGCGGTCGGACCGTTTCCTGAGACGCTTCAGCAAGTGTGGGGCCGGATTTATTCCGAGTGGTTCCCGGCTTCGAGCTATCAACAGGTGGAAGGACCGGAGATTTTGTGGAATGAAAGCAAGGACACATCATCTGATTCGTTCCGCAGTGAGATCTGGATTCCCGTTCAGAAAGGCTGACATTCCTTCTAAAACCGACTAGAGACCGCGTCTCTGATTCACAACCGTTTCTCCACAAAAAGAGACTTGGACGGCATTCCGTCCAAGTCTCTTTTTTTATTTCTTCGTAACCGACGCATTGTAAATCGTCTCTACGGCATTCTGTAGCGTCTGGTTGAACTCTTTATCCGACTGGTTCACGTTCAAATCATCGACAAGTGCTCGGGAGAAGCTTGCGATCAAGCCGTCGTTTTCTTTCAAGCGGGAGTTCGCATCATCACGGGCGTAGCCGCCTGACAGTGCAACAACTCGAACGACGCGTGGGTGATCAATCAGCTGCTTATACTGGTTCGCTTTCGTCGGAATCGACAGCTTCAGCATGACATTTTGATCCTCAGACAGCTCATCCAAATGCTTCAGAATCTCCTCATGCAAAATGCCCTCTGATTTCTCTTTATCCTCACTATGAATGTTCACTTCCGGTTCGATGATCGGCACGAGGTCTGCCTCGATGATCTTTTTGCCGACATCAAACTGCTGGTCGACGACCGCTTTGATGCCGTCTTCATTCGCTTCGTGGATCACAGAGCGCATTTTGGTTCCGAAAATGTTCCGGTCGTTCGCACGGCGGAGTGTCTCATCCAAATCGTGGTTCGGCTTCATCAGCTGGACGCCGTTCGCCTGCTCATCGAGCCCTTTATCCACCTTCAGGAAAGGCACGATCCCTTTTTCAGCTAGATAATCGGCTGTGTACTTGCCATCAATGTGACGGTCCATCGTCTGTTCGAAAAGGATGGCGCCGAGAATCTGGTCGGAATTGAAGGCAGGGGATGTGATGATCCGCGTCCTCATTTCGTGAACAAGGTCGAACATTTCATCTTCACTTGTGTAGGAATCCTCTTCGATCCCATATGCGGCCAAGGCTTTTGGCGTACTGCCACCACTTTGGTCGAGGGCTGCAATAAATCCATCTCCATTTTTGACTTTGTCAAATTGTTCTTGGTTCATAGCATTCACTCCTCCTCAAAAAATAGTCCGTTTTCTATATTCCCGTTTCGGGTGGTCCGTCAAACAAGATTTTGTCGGCCATCTGTTCTGCTTTTTCATCCGGCATCCTGCGAATGACTTCGAGCATTTTATTCGTAATCGACTCGATATCGGCGTTGTCGTATCCGAGTTCCTTGAGCGCTACCGTCGCATAGGCGAGTGAATCATCTCTTTCCATCGTTATTCCTCCTTATGAAAAAGAACACCCCTAATATAGAGGTGTTCTCGTTGGTATTACTTTTCGTTTTTGTTTGCTTTGCGAGCTTTTTTCGCTTCCTGCTTGTGCTGCTCGTTTGCTTGAGCACTTCCGAATTCTTGTGCGAATTCACCTTCAGCACGTTGTTTCGGCTCGTAGCTCTTCTGCTGTGCGTCATTCTTCTTGTTGCGCTTTGTCATTGGATCCACCCACCTTTCAAGAGTATTATTTGTCTTTTTATCAGCTTCATACATTAGAAAAAAATGGTGGGAGGACGATGGAAGTTTTGGGGCATATTGTGGAATAGACAAAACGGAGTGTTATCAACAGATGAAATTTGTGTTGTATGTAAATATAAGCTCTATTCAACCTTGACGAGGCGCAAAAAGCATCACCGCTACACCGATTAAACAGATGCCTGCTCCGATCCAGTCATACAAGTCCGGTGTTTTCCGGTCAACGCCCCAGCCCCAGAGCACAGACAAAATGATGAAGACTCCTCCGTATGCGGCATAGACACGACCGAAGGAGGGGAAGGTCTGGAAGGTTGCGATGACGCCGTAAAGGGCGAGGGCGAATCCGCCTGAAAGTCCATACAAGAACGGCTTTCCCTCCCGAAGCCACAGCCAGATCAAGTAGCCTCCGCCGATTTCCGCAAGCCCGGCCATAAGAAATAACAACATTGACATCAACATGGTTTTTCAACTCCTATAGGATGGGATCGGAACAGAGGAAAGGGTGGCAACACGAACCGTTCTGCCACCCTGGGATTTACTCGTCTGTTTCTTCTTCTTTATCTTCCTGCCCAAACGCCTCAGGAATCATCTTGAAGCCATCGATCTCCGCATCTTCATCAATCTCGATCATCAACGCACGCTTGCCTTTGTAGTTGACTTGACGCACGAATTCCAAGTCTTGCGGACTGATGGAAATGTTCGCGACCTTCGTCTGGATTTTGATTGATTTCGAGTTGTATTTCGGCACGATATTGCTTGCCTTCAGCTCATAACGGTCGTCTTGTGCAAAGCGCTGGAACGCGACTTTCACCTGCTCCTGCTCGACTTTCTGCCCACTATCTGTGAGGACGCGCTCGACGTCTTTATAATCGAGCTTCGGCGGCTCATCGTCTTCATTTTCTTCAACAGATCGGTGGATTTCACCATACACTTTCGATAAGGTAGACGGGTTGATCTGACCGCCGACCACTTCACGAACGACTTCCTCGAAGACCGCCTTGTCGGTTTCAGCCGTCATCGCTTCCTCCGCATTCAACACGTCTTCAATGAAATGCGGATCCGGCTCGTTCGCTTTGCCGGTCGAGTACAGCACGTGGTTCACATCCGCCGCCCCGTCGGTAATCGTCGGGAACAAAAAGCCGGTCAGCGGTTTTTTCAAGTCGATGACCGGGTCGACCTGAATGTTGTATTTGAATTCCTTTTCGATATAGTCGAACTGGATTTCTTTTTTCGGCTCCTCGGTCTGGTTGACGCTGCAGAGGATGAACGGGTTGGAATAGACCGAATCGCGGCTGCTTTCCTCCGCATCCGGGTTCGATTTCTTCATTGGCTTCCGGTACTCGGCCGTAATGAACGTCACGACGATATCCTTCTCGTACGGGTGGTCGTCGATCATGCGCTCGACGAGCTTCAGCATGTATGCCATCCATTCTTCATTGTCGTTACTGAGAAGCGCTTTATGTAGCGTGAGCTGAGCGGGATCCTCCACGTCACGGCTGAACTTCAGCTCGAACAGCTTCTCATCCAGCTGACCTGTGAGTACTTTTTTGAAATTGTTCATAAACAGCTCCTGCTGATCGCGGTCAAGCAGGTCGAACGGCTGATGCTGGAAATGATAGACGTCCGTCGAATCCTTCATAATGTACACGTTGAATATATCAGAAATCTTCAGAAGATCGTTATCGACTTTGAACTGTTTCCGGATATTCGCGATATCTTTCTTATCCAAGAACTTCACTCCTACCTACTAGATTTGATTTATCCATTTTAACACAATCCTAGTCATCGGAATGTGAATGAATTATGCTTTGAAGGGAGGGGGACGACAAATTATGGAAAGAACGAGAGTCGTAATCGGAGCCGGGGAGCATTCGAATAACCCGGGATGGATCGAAACACAGGAGTCCGAACTCAACCTTTTGAAAAAGGAAGACTGGAATCGCAGGTTTGATGAAGGCTCGATTGATGCGGTTTTAGCCGAGCATGTGTGGGAGCATTTGACCTATGAAGAGGGAAGAGAGGCAGCGCGGATCTGCTATGAGCACCTCAAGCCCGGTGGCTACATCCGCTGTGCGGTACCGGATGGTTATTTTCCAGATGAAGCGTACCAGGAAGGCGTACAAGTCGGAGGTCCTGGACCTGCAGATCACCCGGCAGCGAGCCATAAAATCGTCCATACATACAAGACGTTACGTGCCATGTTTGAAGAAGCGGGCTTTCACGTGCGTCTGCTTGAATACTGCCGGGAAGATGGGACGTTCATCTATGAGGAATGGGACGAAACAGACGGCTTCATCTACCGCTCCAGACGTTTCGACCACCGCAACCAGAACGGAACACTCGGGTTCACATCCGTGATCGTGGATGCTGTGAAGATATGAAGAGCGAGGGGCGGTCCCTACGCCCCCTGCAGCTCATCCACTGTCACAAACGTATAGCCCATCTCCGTAAGAGATTTCAGAATGCCCTCCACCGCCTTAAGCGCGTCGTCCGAATCATCATACATCGGGTGCGTCAGAATGATCGACCCCGGCGTCACTCCATCCACCACATAGTCCACCTTCTCCTCAGGAGCTGAATAAAACGTGTCAGGCTCAAGATTCCACATGATCGTCTCCATCTCCTGCTGCTTCAAATAGTACGGCAGCCCGATCAACTTTTTCCCGTAAGGCGGGCGGAAGTCGATCTCGCCCTCATAGCCCGCTTCCCGGATCAACGCATTCGTCTTGTCCACTTCCGATTTGTAAAACGAATATCGCTTGAACACCATGTAATCGTGCGTGTACGTGTGGTTGCCGACCTGATGCCCCGCTTCGACAATCGCCTCCGCCTCATCCATATGTTCCTCCATATCTTTTCCGATTAAAAAAAACGTCGCCTTCGCGTCGTATTCCTCAAGAAGGGGGAGAAGCTCTTCCACCTTGTCAGTGGGTCCATCGTCGAAGGTGAGTGCGACGACCTTGTCCTCTGCCTCGACCTTTCTCGTCAGCTCCCCGAACGCCTGAAAACCGCGCGCGTTCATCCATTCATATGTACCATAGGCTGCCATAACCAGCGCCACCACGGCAATCACAATGCCTAGTATAAGTTTCTTCATGTCATCACCTTTTCTAACAAAAATTGCTCAACCTTTGGAGTTTCGTTACACTCAACTTAAGCATACGGAATTCGTGTAGATTTACAATAGCAGAAGAATGATAGAAACATCACAAAGGGGATCAGACATGAGTAGATTGATGGTTTTGACAGGAGACCTTGCGGAGAAGGGGAGAATCCTTCCACTTACAAAGGACATCGTCATCGGAAGGTCGACAGAAGGGTACACCCCGGAGCTTGCCTTTGAGAATGCCTTTATTTCAAGAAGGCACGCCGTGATTACCAAAAGGCACGACCAATTCTATATAGAGGATGCGGGCAGCCGCCATGGCACATCGTTGAACGGCCTTTTGCTTGCGCCAGACGAGAAACAGGTCCTGAACGACCAGGATGAGATTTCATTGTCAGGGGGAGTGGTGCTGCTCCGTTTTGTGACGTCCGGAATAGAGGAGACGCTGGAGCTGAAGCCTGTGGCAGAAGAGCAGGGGATAAAAGGGAAGTTAGATAGGCTACACTTAGTTGGACAGTTTCGTTAAGGTCCGATAAACTTTACTCAAATTAAACTCGAGGAGAGCGGATTATGACTAGACGAAATCGTCGTACATTTACAGAAGAATTCAAAACGCAGATGGTAAAACTTCACGAAAGCGGTAAGCCACGCAGAGAACTCATTCAAGAGTATGAGCTTACTTCATCTTCTTTGGATCGTTGGATTAATCAGTACAAAAACTCAGGTTCCTTTAAAGAGGCTGATAATCGTTCACCAGAGGAAGAAGAGTTGATGAAGCTGCGTAAAGAAAATCAACGTCTTTCCATGGAGAATGATATTTTAAAGCAAGCGGCGCTGATCATGGGACGAAAGTAGATGTGATTCGGAACAACTGTCATAAATACTCGGTATCAGCAATGTGTGCCGTCCTTCAATTACCGAAAAGTACGTACTATTATGAAGCAAAAGAAAAAGATACGTCTGAAGAAGAGGAACTGACGAAGCTGATCATAGAGGTCTTCCATGGAAGTCGTCGAAGTTATGGTACGCGAAAAATCAAACATGAACTTCAAAAGCAGAGCTGGAAAGTATCCAGGCGCCGTATTGGTCGCATTATGAAAGAGCAGGGGCTAGTGTCCAAGTACACGGTTGCGCAATTCAAACCTATGAAGAGTACTTCAAATGAGTCCGACCAAGGAAATACGTTGAATCGTCAATTCGAGCAGGATGAAGCTCGGAAGGTCGTAGTCAGCGATTTAACTTATGTACGTGTAGGAACCAAATGGAACTACATCTGTACAATTTTAGACCTATACAACCGTGAGATCATCGGCTATAGTTCAGGCCCTAGAAAGGACGCCTCCCTTGTCCAAGAAGCTTTTGCGTCCATACAAGGCAACCTCGAAGACCTAGAGTTATTCCACACAGATCGTGGCAATGAGTTTAAGAATCAAGCGATTGAAG